>NZ_JBHTKL010000002.1:0-214307 GCF_042675915.1 Thalassobacillus hwangdonensis
TCGATCGAGGACTTATCTATATGATGATTCGCGAAAAGACATGATATGTTGAATGGCTGCACTTATCTAGTTTTGAGGGTTCATCCTCAATTAAAGAAGATCTAGTGGTGATGGCGGAGAGGTCACACCTGTTCCCATGCCGAACACAGCAGTTAAGCTCTCCAGCGCCGATGGTAGTCGGGTTTACCCCCGTGAGAGTAGGACACCGCTAGGCTTCTTTTTTTTATCTAATTATAACTTGAATACCATGTGGCATTTCGGTTATAATTTGTTTGTCGCTGATATAGAAAAAGCCGTAAATCTCCTTGAATAACTTCACTGTAGGCTTTGCGAGAAGTACAACACTGCCTGTTAACGCAAGAAGGCATACCAAACATGTTGTACGACGAGCACAAAACCAAACGAACAAGCTCAATGAATATCTACATATTATTGTTCCACCGTAGCTCAGTGGTAGAGCAATCGGCTGTTAACCGATCGGTCGCAAGTTCGAATCTTGCCGGTGGAGCCAACTCTATATGCTTCCATAGCTCAGTGGTAGAGCACTTCCATGGTAAGGAAGGGGTCGCCGGTTCAAGTCCGGCTGGAAGCTCTTTTATAAAACGACTTTCTCATTGGAGAAGGTCGTTTTTTTGTGGAAAAACGGAGTCTTGTATGAAATTTTTCCAAACTTGTATTAATACGATGGAAAGTTGTCAGAAAAACCACCCGAATTGTATAAATGATATCCCATTTTGTATAAATACCAGCTAAAGTTGTATAAAAAGCCTCCTAAGTCATTAGAAAAACACATCAAAGGTTCTATAAAATCTTCCATATTCACTCTGTTAACAGTCTTCTTCTCGACTCTGACAGCACCCTGTTAATCTTCTTTGCGTTTCGACACCTTTCACTGAACCCAAAGACTTATTTGTATACTTGCATTTTCCTGTTTTATGGAAATGGCATAGGAATCATGAAAGATGTGTAGTAACTTGTTTGTAACATCTTAGACATCTTTCGAAACATTCCATTCCGAAGGAGGTGTGATTTCCTGGTTTTTTGTCTGTTAGTGGACAGATTTGGTTGTGGGTTGAAAATCAAAGGAGAGAGGGGCCAAACATTTGCACTCAAAAAAGAGGCTAATTAAGTGGTTGAGTATTACGATGATTTTTATGATGATCGTACCATTTTTCAACTTCGGCACTACCGCAGCCCAGACATCCCCAAGTTTATCCATCAAAGATAGTTCCCAACTGAAGAATAAGGTGGACAAGGCACTTACTGACTCTTTCAAAAAGAACGATAAAGTGACTTACCTTGTCAAAATGAAAGAGCAGGCGGATACGAAAAAAGCAGCTCTGAACGCAGTGGAAAAAGCGAAAAAGAATAAGGCTGCGTTAACGAAACAGCAGGAGAAAAGTGTTAAAGCTTCTGCTGTAGTGACGGAACTTCGTGCGACTGCTATACAGTCACAACAATCTTTGAAAAAGTTACTGACAGATGCAAAACAAAAAGGAAAGGTTTCTTCCTATGAATCTTTCTACATTGTAAACGGTATGGCTGTAACAAGTGATCAGGAAACGATGAAGCAGATTGCAGCACTTCCGGAAGTAGAAAAGATTCTACCGAACCGTACGAGGCAGCTCACTACTCCTACGGTGAAGGAAGAAAAGGCTCAACTAGGTGTCCAACTGGACAATGAAGTTGAGAATACGGAATGGAATATCGATCGTGTCGGAGCTCCACAAGTGTGGAGTGAATTCGGAATTGATGGTGCTGGTGTCGTTGTTGCTAACATAGATACTGGGGTTCAGTGGGACCACCCGGCACTAATGGAAAATTACCGAGGTTACAGTTCAAGTGACCCGGAAAACCCTGACCATGAGTTCAACTGGTTTGATGCTACTGCTGGACAAGCGGTTCCATATGATGACCATGGTCATGGTACACATACGATGGGCACGATGGTAGGGGCAGAAGATGATGGTTCCAATCAAATCGGTGTCGCACCTGGTGCGAAGTGGATTGGAGTCAAAGCCTTTACTGCAGCTGGTGGTACGGACGTTGACCTCTTAGCAGCGGGTGAATGGATCCTTGCGCCAGTGGATGAAGACGGAAACCCTCATCCGGAGATGGCGCCGGATATCGTCAATAACTCCTGGGGTGGTGGCCCGGGGTTAGATGAATGGTACAGACCAATGGTTCAAAACTGGAGAAATGCTGGTATTGCACCTGTCTTTTCCGCAGGTAATGATGGACCAGGAGACGGGACAATCTCTGCTCCGTCAAACTATCCAGAAGCGATTGCTGTTGGAGCCACGGATTCAAGCGATGGACTGGCAAGCTTTTCTTCACGTGGACCATCTCCATATGATGGAGAAATCAAACCGGATATCTCTGCGCCTGGTGTGAATATTCGTTCCTCTGTACCTGGCAGTGATTATGAAGGTGGATGGAACGGCACATCAATGGCTGCTCCTCATGTTTCTGCTGCTGCAGCACTAATGTTGCAAGCGGACAACTCCTTGACGGTCGATGAGTTGGAAACAATTTTACTTGAAACTGCTGATACCGCAACGAATGATCAATATCCATCCGACCCGAATGAAGGGTATGGTGAAGGAATTGTTAACGTCTTCAATGCAGTCTCAGCGATTACAGATGGTATTGGTGAAGTGACTGGTCATGTGTACAAAGAAGGAGAAGATTCAGAAGCTCCAACTTATAGTCACGAAGCACCTGAGGAAACATATGAGACTGTTCCTCTACCATTAGTAGTTCAAGTAAATGATAACGTAAGCGTGGATTCAGTTACACTATCCTATCGTATTAATGGTAACTGGTCTGAACTTGAAGCAGAGCTGATCAGCGGTGATTATATGACTGGTATGTATCAAGTAGTGGTTCCTGGTGAAGAAATTTCAGGAGATCTGCTTGAATATAAATGGCTAATAAATGACTTTGGAAACAATGAAGTAGAGTCCGAAGTTTATGAAGTAGCTATCAAGGATTCTATCACAGTTGGTTATGAGCAGGACTTTGAAGCGATCCCAAGCGGCTGGATGTCGTTCGGAGAAAACAATTCCTGGGAGTGGGGAGTGCCTGAATCAGGTCCGGAAGCAGCTTTTTCAGGTGAAAAAGCTTACGGTACCAACCTTGCAGGCGAATATGGAAATAATGCCGATATGACGCTAGTGATGCCTCCTGTATCTCTACCTGAAGGTGATGCCTTCCTGAGGTTCCAGAGCTGGCATATCCTTGAGAACAACTACGACTACGGTCATTTGGTTGTCTCTACAGATATGGAAAACTGGGAGCAGGTAGCAGAATACAATGGAGATAGTGCTGGATGGGTTGAAACTGAAGTAGATCTATCCAATTACGCTGGTCAGAATGTCTTCATTGGTTTCCATGTAGATACTGACTTCAGTGTAACTAAAGAAGGCTGGTTCATTGATGATGTCCATTTGACAGACGAGTCTAATGGAACAGCGACTTCTGCTAAGAAAGCTAACAAAGGTAAAATCGGAAAGATGAAAGAATCCAAACCGAAAATGATGCAAAGAAAGAATCCAGTCAATCCTAAGAAACTCCTTCCTGGAGAAGTGACAAATGTACAAGCTCCAATGTTGAAGAATACTGTAAGTAAGAAAGAAGAGAAGAAAAAGCAACCTACAGTTTTACCATTGGATGCGACTGTAACGGTACTTGAAACAGACCGTTCTACAAGTACGAATCCTGCTGATGGCAGCTATCGTATTGTGCACGGTGCTGGTGATTACACATTGCAAGCAGATGCATATGGTTACTATCCAAGCACTGAAGATGTACAAATCCCTGATGACGGAAATGTTGAAGTGAACTTCCAGCTTGAGCCGATTCCTCAAGGGGAACTTACTGGAACAGTTACAAATGAGCAGACTGGTGAGCCGATTGAGGGTGCAACATTGATGGTCGCAGAGGATGCGGCGGTCGCACCTGTAGAAACAGACGAAAATGGTAACTACTCACTGACTGCTTATGAAGGTGACTACACGTTGATGGTTATGGCGCCAAACTACCACTCTGAAGAGTTGGCTGTTACCATCGAAGCGAATGAAACAGTGACGCAGGATGTTGAACTGGCTCCTTTCATCGGATACCCTGGTGAAATCGGTTATGACGATGGAACTGCAGAAAATGCTCGTGCATTCTATGATGCAGGTAATGGTTGGGCAGTTCGGATGTCACTTGAAGAAGGTCAGGAGTCTGCCATGGTAACTGGTGGTCTATTCCGATTCTGGAATGAAGAATGGCCGGTACCTGGTGGAACTGAATTCCAAGTGGCTGTCTACGATGCAAGCGGTCCGGATGGAGCTCCTGGTAAGAAGCTTGCAGGACCGATTGATGCAGAGGCTCTTCGTACTGGAGAATGGACAGAAGTAGACCTTAGTGAACAAGGCATCGTGGTCAACGGTGACTTCTATATGGTTTACATCCAGTCCCAACCGAACCCTTATGCACCTGGACTTGGAACTGATGAAGACGGTGACTATGCAGCTCGTAGCTGGCAATTGGTTGGCGGTGGATGGAGTCAAGCTCCTGAAGCGGAAGGAAACTATATGATCCGTGCCCTCGTCAGCTATGCTGCAGAAGCACCGGTCATTGAATCTCCAGCAGACGGCTCCTACACGAATGAAGCGAATACGACAGTGGAAGGATCAGCTGCACCAGGCACGACAGTAACAGTTTATAATAACGAAGAAGAAGTGGGATCCACAGAAGTGACGGAAGACGGACATTTCTCTTTGGAAATCACACTTGATGACGGGGAGAATGTATTGACTGCCGTTTCAAATGCTGATAATGGGTCTACTGATCCTTCAGCGCCTGTTACAGTTACGCTTGATCAGCAAAAACCTGGATTGCAAATCACCTCTCCTGAAGATGGAGATCGGACGAACAAACAGGTTGTAACTGTTGAAGGCGAAGTACAGGACGAAAATCTTGATCGTGTAATGGTCAATGGTCAGCGCGCCTCCGTATCTGAAGATGGTACGTTCTCTAAACGTATCCTTCTGGATGAAGGTGAAAATGAAATCAAAGTCCGTGCCATTGACTTAGCTGGCAACAAACGCACGAAGAAAATCACTATCGATGCTAAATTTGAAGCGGCTCCAATCGAAAATCTGACTCCTGCAGAAGATACGTATCTTCAGGCTGGTGAGTCCGTGAAGATTGAGTTCGATTCAGAACCTGGATTGGATGCAACCTTCTACATTAAGATGCCATTGGTCAATCTATCGAATGCAAATGATCTTCCAATGATGGAAGTCTCACCTGGTCACTATGTAGGTTATTGGACAGCAACCTCTAACCTGGTAGCGGAAGGTGCAGAAATCAATGTGAAGACGATGGATGATTACGGCAACATGGCTCAGCAAGCAGCAGAGGGTAAATTATTCATCAATACGGAAGAGTAAAGGTTTTTGGAGAAGCTCCCTGAAGTCCAGGGAGCTTTTCTTATGTAATCAATAATCTGTTTTATAGAAAAAAGAAAGAAACATTAAAAAAATGTCGAAAATGCCTTTACAAACATATTTGTGTGTGGTTATAATAATACTTGTCAGTTTTCAGAGCGGGTGTCGAAGAAAACAAGCAAGGCCCGTTGGTCAAGTGGTTAAGACACCGCCCTTTCACGGCGGTATCACGGGTTCGAATCCCGTACGGGTCACCACTAACTGGAGGATTAGCTCAGCTGGGAGAGCACTTGCCTTACAAGCAAGGGGTCGCAGGTTCGAACCCTGCATCCTCCACCATTTGCTCTATTACTGAATATGTGGATAAATGTGTATAAGTATGTCGACCCTTGCTATGACAATGCTGATCGAGTGATGTCATAATTTGGATTGTGTATAACTTTTAAGTTTTGCACAAGTTCACTTGCAACGAGACGAGCACAATACAATTAATCTGCTGTAATCTTAACAAATAATGCCGGTCTAGCTCAATTGGTAGAGCAACTGACTTGTAATCAGTAGGTTGGGGGTTCAAGTCCTCTGGCCGGCACCACTCATATTATGGAGGGATAGCGAAGTTGGCCAAACGCGGCGGACTGTAAATCCGCTCCCATCGGGTTCGTAGGTTCGAGTCCTACTCCCTCCACCATCTTATGTTTTCTTACTTCGATGTAACGGCTTCTAGTTAGAAAACGATTGTTGTCCTATGGGCATATTAAATTTTATATAATGGATGTTTCATTTTTTGAAAATCGGTTATATTAAACATATTCCTTTCATCATTGTTGGGCCATAGCCAAGCGGTAAGGCAACGGGTTTTGGTCTCGTCATGCCCAGGTTCGAATCCTGGTGGCCCAGCCATGTTTGAGCCATTAGCTCAGTTGGTAGAGCATCTGACTTTTAATCAGAGGGTCGGAGGTTCGAATCCTCCATGGCTCACTCTTTTGGGGCCTTAGCTCAGCTGGGAGAGCGCCTGCTTTGCACGCAGGAGGTCAGCGGTTCGATCCCGCTAGGCTCCACCACTCACTTAAACCAATACCATACATAAATGGAAAGCTGACATGATTCGTTCATGTCAGCTTTTTTCGTGTGAAGGCATGAGTTTCTCACGAGGTAAGTCGTACTTGCAGGTAAATCCGAATAAAAGGGGGAGATGGGTTCATGCCAATCAAGGCAGTGTTTCTTGATCGGGATGGAACACTAGGTGGTTCCGATCAAATCGAGTATCCTGGAGAATTTCAATTATACCCAGGTGTGCGTAAGTCTCTGGATAACCTCAGAAAAAATGGCATCAAACTCTTTTCTTTCACCAACCAGCCTGGAATTACGGATATCCACAGGAATGATTGATGAAGCATTAACAAAATACCGGTTATCCCCACAAGATTGTGTAGTCATTGGGGATAGGGAGAAAGATATGCTCGCCGCACATCGTGCAGAAGTCAAAAGCATACTCGTACTGACCGGAGATGGAAAGAAAGCACGCAATCAACTAAATTCCATTTATTTACATTATGTCGCGGAAGATTGTAATGATGCAGTAAGCTGGCTGTTATCGCACAAATAACGTATATATATACAGAATCGTGTCCAGTTGAGTCATTTTCCTGAAAGCGTCTACAATATAGGTAGATGAAAAAGGAGGAGACATGATGATGAAGAAAATCTCTATTCTTGGTGTACCGATGGACCTTGGTCAAAACCGCCGTGGTGTGGATATGGGACCAAGCGCAATCCGATACGCAGGTGTAATCGAACGTTTAGAAAAGTTGAAGCTTGATATAGATGATCTTGGGGATGTAGCAATTCCTCGTCCGAATCGCAAAGAACCTCAAATGCAGGACAACCTCCGCAACTTGAAAGAAGTAGCGGAAGGAAATGAACTGCTTGCAGAGAAAGTCGATCAAATTGTTAGTGAGGGCAGTTTCCCATTGATTCTTGGTGGGGATCACAGTATCGCGATGGGGACGCTTGCAGGAGTATCCAAGCATTACGAGAATCTTGGTGTTATCTGGTATGATGCACACGGAGACCTGAACAGCAGTGAAACTTCCCCGTCCGGTAACATTCATGGTATGCCACTGGCAGTCAGTCTTGGTATCGGCCATGAGCGTCTGGTCAACATCCATGGGTACCAGCCGAAGTTGAAACCCGAGAATATCGTGATTGTCGGGGCTCGCTCTCTGGATGAAGGGGAACGCGAACTGATCAAAGAGAGAGGCATCAAGGTATTCACGATGCATGAGGTTGATCGTATGGGAATGACCCAGGTCATGAAAGAAACGGTCGATTATCTGAGAGATCGCACCGACGGCGTTCATCTGAGTCTCGACCTGGATGGACTGGATCCAAGTGATGCCCCAGGTGTCGGAACGCCTGTCATGGGTGGTATGAGCTATCGTGAAAGCCATCTGGCTATGGAGATGCTGCAGGAATCAGGGATGATCACTTCAGCTGAGTTTGTCGAGGTGAACCCGATTCTAGATGAGAAGAACAAAACAGCGGATACGGCTGTTGGATTAATGGGCTCACTGTTAGGTGAAAAACTGAAATAAAAAAAGAAGCAACTTATCCACATGTGGGTAAGTTGCTTTTATTTTTTGTTTTTAAATACTGATTCATCAATTGGTCCAATTCTTTACTGAGTGTAACAACTTCCCTAGAAGTCAACGCATTATCTTTGGATGCCTCGTTCATCTTCTTTCTGTGAGCTTCAATCTTCTCCAAGTATTGATTTTTCGTACGCATAGAGCCCTCCGTTATGTTACTGATCGAAATTTATCAGAGATAATCGTGTTTACTGTATCGTACCCTTCTGCAAAAGATGTTAAACTGAAAATTGGAACATATTTCTTTTTATTTTTTTGAAACCTTTACAGGTGGTTGTACGTAGATGTAATGACCGCAAGTATAGCGGAGGTAGGGGACATGGAAACCATAATAAAACAAAAGATAAAAGAGGTTAAGAAAGGGGATCAGTCCTCTTTTGAAGACATCGTATCATTCTACCAGAATAAAGTGTATCAGATCTGCTTCCGCATGATTGGTAATGCCCATGAGGCGGAGGACCTTGCGCAGGAAGCCTTCATCAGAGCGTACACGAACATCCACACCTTTGATGAACGAAGGAAATTTTCAACCTGGTTATATCGCATAGCGACGAACCTTACAATCGACCGTATCCGAAAGAAGAAACCGGATTATTTCCTGGATGCGGAAGTGAAGGGGACAGAAGGGTTGGATATGTATTCACAATTGGCTGCGGACCAAGCGTTACCGGAGGAAGAGGTAGAGAGCCTGGAATTGCAATCGTATATCCATAAGGAAATTCTGGCACTGCCGCCTAAATACCGCAGCATCATCGTACTGAGGTTCCTGGATGAACTATCGCTTCAGGAGATTGCTGAAGTGCTGGATATTCCGGTAGGTACGGTGAAGACACGGATACATCGTGGGCGAGAAGCGTTAAGAAAGAGGCTGCGCCATGTGTAAAGGAGTGAGAGAGAATGAAATGTAAGCCTGAAACAGTTGCGTTGATGCATAAATACCTTGACGGCGAATTGAAACAAGAAGAAGAGAGAGAACTTCGTACGCATCTACAGCAATGCAGTGCTTGTCAAAATCATTTCCATGAATTGAAGCGAACGATCACGATGGTCGGAAGCTCCAGTCATATAAATGCACCACCGGATTTCACGAAAAAAGTGATGGCGGGCCTTCCTAAACAGAAGAAACGTAACAATGTTACAAGGTGGTTGAGGCATCACCCGCTGATTACAGCTGCCGCAGTATTTTTCCTTCTGATGTTCAGCGGTGTATTCTCCGCTTGGAATCAGGATCAGCAAGTGACCGTTTCCAAACAGGAGAACCTGATCATCAAAGAGGATATGGTGATTGTGCCGGAAGGTGTGACCGTCAAAGGTGACCTGGTTGTGAGGAATGGTGATCTCAAAATCGAAGGTGCTGTCGATGGTGATGTCACGATGATCAATGGTCAGATCATTACGGACGATACCCCTCCAGACAACCCGCTTGAAGGCGAAAAATATATGGCATATGTCAGCGGTGAAGTGGAAGAAGTGAACCAGGTTTTCGAGTGGATGTGGTATCACGTAAAAGATACGTTCAAAGATGTCTTTTCATTGAATTGAATGAGGCTTTCCAAGGAACTTGTTTTCATAGACAAGTTCCTTTTTCTATATACTGTAATAATGTGTTCCAATCGTGTAGTGTGATATAATAGGACAAACTATGACATTTTTCAAAAATATTTCACTTACATTATATAGAAGGAAGTGTAGGCATGCTTGATGGGGGACGCGATGTACTCGATTATTTATTGATAGCAATAGACATAGCCCTTGTCTGGTTTGTTATTTATAAACTCATCATGCTTGTGCGCGGAACGAAAGCGATTCAGCTCTTGAAGGGAATCTTTGTCGTTCTGGCGATTTGGCTGATGAGCTATCTGTTTGGGCTGACCACGCTCCGTATGCTGATGTCAGAAGCCATCACATGGGGTTTCTTAGGAATATTGATCCTTTTCCAACCGGAGTTCAGACGTGCTCTTGAACAGCTGGGAAGAGGAAGCTTCTTCAGCAGCAGGAATGTTTCTGAAGAACAGATGATTGAAAAGTCGATTCAAGCGATTTTGAAATCCACCAGCTATATGGCGAAGCGTCGCATCGGAGCGTTGATTACAATTGAAAGAGAGACGGGGATGGGCGATTATGTCGAGACCGGAATTCCAGTCGGAGGCCGTTTGACGAGTGAATTGCTGACGAACATCTTCATTCCGAATACACCGTTGCATGATGGGGCGGTAATTTTGAAAGGGGATGAGATTGTCGCTGCAGCTTGTTACCTCCCTTTATCCGAGAGTCCTTTCATTTCAAAGGAACTGGGTACCCGCCACCGGGCGGCTATGGGAATCAGTGAAGTGACAGATGCGCTGACCATCATCGTTTCTGAAGAGACTGGTAATATCTCCTGTACGAAGAATGGTGAACTGCACCGTGAGTTGACGCAGGAGAAACTGGAAGAAATCCTACGTAAGGAATTTGAAGTTGTAAGCAAAAACTCTTCCTCGAAATCATGGAACTGGAGGGGGACGAAAAATGGATAAGTGGCTGAGAAGTCCATGGTTCGTTCGTGTCATTTCACTTATGATTGCAGTACTGCTTTGGATGTCTGCAAACCTTGATAGTGACACGACATCCGATGCATTACTCCTGAATGATGGCAATAATGATTTAGAAGTTCTATCGAATATTCCATTGGATTTAAGGTATGATGATGAACAATTCACCATAACTGGTGTACCGCAATATGTGAACGTGACGTTGGAAGGACCGACAAGTGCCATGACACCGCATGTTCGTCAGAAGAACTTCGAGGTTTTTATCGATCTCGAGGACATTGATGAGCCTGGTACATATCAAGTCAATGTACAGCACAGCGGTATTTCAAACCGATTGAATGTCACGCTTGATCCCGCCACATTGGAAGTGACTGTGACGGAACGAACTTCTGCGGATTTTGATGTCAGTGTCGATTTCATCAATGACCAGAACCTGATTGAAAACTACACGGTCGGTGAGCCGACAGTAGAACCAGGACAAGTGACCATCACGGGTTCACAGGATTTAGTCAATCGCGTTGCTTTAGTGAAGGCGATGGTTGATGTGACGAATGTGACGGAAAGCATCGACCAGATAGAAGCTCCGGTCAAGGTGTACGATTCACAGGGTAATGAATTGAACGTATTGGTCGACCCGAACAGGGTGGATGTATCGGTTCCAATCGATTTGCCGACTGCCACTGTACCAATCGAAGTGCAGACGACTGGCGAGCTGCCTGATGGATATGCACTAGGCTCCGTTACACCGAATACACAGGAAGTGACCATTACTGGACCGCAAACGGTGTTGGATGAAATCGAGAGCATATCTGATTTGGAAGTGGATATCAGCGAACTGACGGAAACGACTACCGTTGACGTAGACATTCCATTACCGGATGGAGTTCAGAGTGTAGAACCGGAAACGGTACAAGTGGAAGTGGTAGTGACAGAAGCGGAACAGGCAGAAGAAACCATTGACAATATAGAGGTTGGTGTGGATAATCTTCAGGATGGACAGACCATTGACTTTCTGAATCCTGAAGACCAGCTGATCGAAGTCGTTCTGAAAGGTGACCCTGAAGCCTTGGAGCAAGTGACGGCAGAGGACCTGCAGGCTTTCATCGATGTAGATGGGCTGGAAAGTGGCGAACATGAAGTTCCGATTCAGTTGGAGACACCGGAAAATGTGGAAGCACAAGTAAGCACGGAAAATGCAACTGTGCGAATAGGATAAATCAGAATCGTTGGGAAAGATGAAGGAGAGGTATTACATCATGGGAAATTATTTTGGTACAGATGGTGTGCGTGGCGTAGCAAATAAGGATTTGACTCCGGAATTAGCGTTCAAGCTTGGAAGATTCGGAGGCTATGTCGTTACGAAAGGTGTAGAGCGTCCGAAAGTATTGATCGGCCGTGATACAAGAATCTCTGGTCATATGCTTGAAGGAGCACTGGCTGCAGGCTTGCTTTCTATCGGAGCGGAAGTGATGCGCGTCGGTGTCATCTCCACTCCAGGAGTTGCCTATTTGACGAAAGCATTGGGAGCAGAGGCTGGAGTCATGATTTCTGCATCTCATAACCCAGTAGAAGACAATGGCATCAAATTCTTCGGTCCCGATGGATTCAAGCTGACCGATGATCAGGAAAACGAAATTGAAGCGTTGATGGACAAAGACACGGATGATCTTCCTCGCCCAGTAGGCGGAGATCTTGGACAGGTAAACGACTACTTCGAAGGCGGCCAGCGTTACATGCAGTACTTGAAGCAGACGGTGGATTACGACTTCGAAGGAATGCATATCGCTTTGGATTGTGCGCATGGTGCGACTTCTTCCTTGGCATCTCATATGTTTGCCGACTTGGAAGCAGATATCTCATCAATCGGGTCGTCTCCGGACGGTTTGAATATCAATGACGGTGTCGGCTCGACTCACCCTGAAGCAGTGAAGAAGCTTGTGCTTGAAAAGGGTGCGGATATCGGTCTTGCTTTCGATGGAGATGGAGACAGACTGATTGCAGTCGATGAGAAAGGGAACATCGTAGATGGAGACCAGATCATGTTCATCTGCGCTAAACATATGAACAAAAAAGGCCAGTTGAATCATTCTACTGTCGTTTCTACTGTAATGAGTAACCTCGGTTTCTATAAAGCGGTGGAAGCAGAAGGAATGAAGAGTGACAAGACTGCAGTAGGTGACCGCTATGTGATGGAAGAAATGCGCAATGGCGGGTACAACCTCGGCGGAGAGCAGTCCGGACACATCATTTTCCTTGATCACAATACGACAGGTGACGGAATGCTGTCTGCATTGCAGCTCGTCAACGTCATGAAGGATACCGGCAAGCCTCTATCCGAACTTGCATCAGAAATGAAGAAATTCCCGCAAGTATTGAAAAATGTTAAGGTCACGGATAAAAAGGCTGTACAGACGAATGACAAAGTCCAGGAAGCGATTCAGGCTGTTGAAGCGGAAATGGGCGATCAAGGTCGCGTACTTGTGCGTCCTTCAGGTACAGAACCGCTTGTCCGTGTAATGGTGGAAGCACCTACCGAAGAAGACTGTGAGAAATACGTCAACAAGGTAGTAGAAGTAGTGGAACAGGAACTAGGAATGGAATGACCGATGATGCATCGCCTGCACTCAGGAGCAGGCGGTGCATATTTTATTACGTGGGGTTTACATTTGTTTTAACCTGATCAGAAAATGATTGACCTGGTAGTTTGTATTCGGGTAAAATCGTAGTTGTCTTTGATTTTATTTCCATATAGGTTTGAAACCTTTGGAGATGGGATAATAAGATTAAAGTGCATTCATAGGAATAAGGGGGAACAAGATTAATTATCAGTTATAAAAGCGCCAGGACTATTTTCCGTTCGGAGTGAAAATAGTTGACGAGGAGGAGGTTCATCGAGCGTTCGGCGGATGCCTCCCGGTTGCCACACTTCAACCGATCGTCCCAAGTCAAAACAATGAGGCGACTCTTTGCACAAAGACTTCGGACAAAGTGCCAATAAAGATACGAGAGAGGGGGCTGATCGATGCCCCTGATCGGGTGTTGGTCAGCCTCCCATAACTAAGGAGGATACACCAACATGTGTGGAATTGTAGGATATATCGGACAAAATGATACGAAAGAGATTTTGCTTAAAGGACTGGAGAAGCTGGAGTACCGCGGATATGACTCTGCAGGTATCGCTACATTGAATGATAACGGCGTCGATGTTTTCAAAGTGAAAGGTCGTATTGCAACACTTCGTGAAGCAGTAGATGAAAATGTACATGCAACAATGGGAATTGGCCATACCCGCTGGGCGACACACGGGGCACCGAGCGAATTGAATGCCCACCCGCACCAAAGTACGTCTGGACGCTTTACCATTGTTCATAACGGAGTCATCGAAAACTACACGGACGTTCAGGAAGATTACCTTTCCGGAGTAGAACTGAAAAGTGAAACAGACACAGAAATCATCGTTCAATTGATTGAAGTGCTGTACAACCAGATGGATGACGTTTCAGCGGCATTCCGTAAAGCGGTTGAATTGCTGAAAGGTTCTTACGCGATTGCATTGATCGATGCAGAGAATGCAGACACGATCTACGTAGCGAAAAACAAAAGCCCATTGCTTGTCGGCCTTGGCGACGACTTCAACGTCGTATCCAGTGACTCGATGGCAATGCTGCAAGTAACAGATCAGTTCCTTGAATTGATGGATAAAGAAGTCGTAATCGTTCAGCGTGACGGTGTAGAAATCCAGTTGTTGGACGGCACGAAAGTAGAGCGTGAACCGTTCACTGCCGAGCTTGATGCATCCGACATCGAAAAAGGAACCTACCCTCACTTCATGTTGAAGGAAATCGATGAACAGCCATTGGTCATGCGTAAAATCATTCAAGAGTATCAAAACGAAGATAATGAAATCAAACTGGACCCTGAAATCCGTAAAGCGATGACAGACTGCGACCGCATCTATATCATTGCAGCAGGAACAAGCTATCACGCTGGATTGATCGGTAAACAGTTCATCGAAAAATTTGCGAACATTCCAGTTGAAGTCCATGTGGCAAGTGAGTTCTCTTACAACATGCCATTACTATCTGAAAAACCATTATTCGTCTACATCTCCCAAAGTGGAGAGACTGCGGACAGCCGTTCCGTACTTGTACAGACGAAAGAGCTAGGACACCCGGCACTGACGATTACGAACGTACCAGGGTCCACCCTTTCTCGTGAAGCAGACTATACCCTGCACCTGCATGCAGGCCCTGAAATTGCCGTAGCATCTACAAAGGCATATACTGCGCAAATGGCTGTACTTGCTATCTTGGCAGTAGATACAGCGAAAGCAAAAGGAATCGAACTTGATTTCGATCCAATGCAGGAGCTAGCTATCGTTGCGAACGCAATGGAAGCGATGACTGACCAGAAAGACCTGATGGAAGGACTTGCGAAAGACTTCCTTTCAACAACACGCAACTGCTTCTTCATCGGCCGCAGCATCGACTACTACGTATGCTTGGAAGGTGCCTTGAAGCTGAAAGAAATCTCTTATATCCAAGCGGAAGGTTTCGCTGGTGGAGAATTGAAGCACGGTACGATCGCTTTGATTGAAGAAGGTACTCCTGTCATCGCACTTGCTACACAAGAGCCGGTCAACTATTCTATCCGTGGTAACGTACAGGAAGTCGTTGCACGTGGAGCGAATGCATGTGTAATCAGCATGAAAGGCCTTGAGAAGAAAGGCGACAGCTTCGTGCTGCCACAAGTACACGAATTGATGACACCATTGGTTTCTGTACTGCCATTGCAAATGGTTTCCTACTACGCAGCCCTTCACCGTGACTGTGACGTAGATAAACCACGTAACCTTGCTAAATCAGTAACAGTTGAGTAAGAATATACAAAATAAGAGCGTTCATCCTTCTCGGGATGAACGCTCTTTTACATTTAATCGATTATTTCTTCCTTCCGAACCACAGAATCACCGTAATGGAAACAAACGCAGTCAGTGCTAAGAAAGGAATGGTAATGAATCCGAGCCAATTAATATACTCGGCGCTGCAAGGAACTCCTTGCGCACATGGCTTTATTTGAGCAAAGCCAGGGACCTTCTGTTCCAGATAATGAAAGAGTGAAATGCTTCCTCCGATGATCGAAAGAGGAAGGACATATTTGATGATCTGTCTTTCATTATAAAAGGTGGCGATTCCAAGCAAGATGCTGAGTGGATACATGAAGATGCGCTGGTACCAGCATAATTCACATGGAATATATTCTTTAATTTCACTAAAGTATAAGCTTCCTAATGTAGCAATAATGGAGATCAACCAGGCAAAATACAAGTGGTACGCTTTTCTGCTGGCTTCATTTTTTACAGAACTCATTGCCTGTCCTCAAGTTCTTCCTCTATTACAGATTTGATTTTCTCATAATCGAAAGGGTTTTCTAAAATGCGTCCATTGATCATGACAGTAGGGGTCAGCTGGATATCATATTGTTCAACTAAACCGTTATCAACATTGACAGCTTCCTCCACTGCATCAGAGGATAGATTTTCTTTGAATTTTTCCTCATCCAAACCTTCTACACTTTCTTTTGCCACTTCCAAGAGTAATTCTTCAGTGACCCATTGTTCATCATGGCTTTCAGGTTGATTCGCATATAAATTTTTACTGAACTCCCAGAATGATTCAGGTGCCAGCTGATACACAGCCTCTCCGCCTTTAGCTGCCAAGAAGGATTCCTCGCCATGGAACAGTACATTGACATAGGTAAACTGCGCATCGCCTGTATCAATAAAGTCCTTTTTTAACTGTGGATAAACCTGTTCGCTCCAAGCTTTACATGAAGGACATTTATAATCCCCGAATTCAACGATTTGAACAGGGGCATCTGCATCTCCTAATGTTGGTTGGTTTTCCGTGGAAATAGCTTCATTCTCAGAGGTACTTTCGCTCACTTCTTCTTGCTTTTCTTTATTGTTGAATACTACAAGGACGGTTAGAAGGCCGATAACAAATACCGTCAACAATACGATAAACTTCATATTTCCTTTCTTGTGCTCTGCCAATAGACTCACTCCTTCACTTCTGACTCATAGCCATAGAAGTCTAACTCATAATAAGTACAGGTTTAGTTTATGGAAAAACAGGCATACATTCAAGTGATTGTTTGAATAAAAATATTGACACATTTGTTACAAAGGTCATACACTATAAACAAACATTCAAACAATCATTAGAATGAGGGTGTAAATAATGAGCGAAGAAGTAGTAAAAAAACCCCTTAAAGATACATGTGACACGTTTTGTTACGATGAAGCACTTGTCCAACGCGTGCAACCGGAAATTAAAAAAGTGGAAGGCGTCGAATTGATTTTCAAAGCGCTATCGGATGCAACGCGGATGAAAATAGCGTATGCGTTGACGTTGGAGAAGGAACTATGTGTTTGCGATGTGGCAAACATTATCGGTTCGACCACGGCTACAGCTTCTCACCATCTAAGGTTATTGCGCAACATGAAGCTGGCCAAATACCGTAAAAAAGGAAAGCTTGTATTTTATTCGTTGGCCGATGATCATGTTCATCAGTTGGTTTCAATTGCTTTACTGCACTCACAAGAAGGTTGAATAGAGAGGGGGAAACCCAATGAGTCGTTTAGAAAAAGAGGCTCAATCAAGCTGTTGCTCTAGTCAAGCAGAGCCGGAACTTAATGAAACAGAAGATACGAATTCCTGCTGCTCGGAGAAAAAGCCGGCAGAAGCTGCTGCCACCTCCACATGCTGTAGTAGTGAGACAGACGAAAAAGAAACCTCAGTCACTTCTGCATGCTGTGGAAATGATGATGCGGAAGAAGCACACACAGAAACAACACCATCTTGCTGCAGCACCGGGGAAAATGCAACCCCAAAGAATAGTCAGCCAGAAGGACCAAATACCATGGAATTCAAGGTTAATGGAATGGATTGTCCCTCTTGCGCAGCGACGATTGAGAAAGGGCTCAAGAAGGCGAAAGAGATCCAATCAGTACGCGTCAATTATGGAACCGGAAAAATGGCTATAGAGGCCGATGATGTTACCGTGTACGATAAGATTCCTGATCAGGTTCGCAAGCTGGGCTTTGAAGCTGAAGTCTTGAACAAAAACAAGACGATGCAAACGTATAAAATTGAAGGAATGGATTGTGGTTCCTGTGCGATGACGATTGAAAAACATTTAAGTAAGAATCCGAATGTCAAAGAAATCCACGTGAATTTTTCTACGGGGAAAATGCAAATTGATCATACGACGAATCATAAAGAAATCATAAAAGAAGTTCAACGAGCAGGTTTTGATGCTTCTGTAGACTCCTTCAGTAATCGGAAGGAAACGACTACTGATAAAAAGAATATAGGCGCATCGACCACTACTATATCAGGGATATTCCTGGCACTTGGTTTTTTCGGTTCTTTTACCAGCATAGCTCCTGAATTAATTACTGCCTTATATGCTGCGGCTATCCTGATAGGTGGATTCAAGCCGGCGAGAAGCGCCTTTTATGCAATTAAAAGCGGTTCCCTCGATATGAATGTTCTCATGGCCTCAGCAGCGATTGGAGCGGCTCTGATTGGAGAATGGTTTGAGGGTGCTACGGTCGTTTGGCTATTTGCTTTAGGAAACTCCTTACAAAACAGATCGATCGAGCGCACGAGAGAATCGATTCGGAGTCTGATCAACCTGGCTCCATCTGAAGCTACTGTTAAATCCGGTGACCAACTGATCCGAAAACCAGTAGAAGAAGTAAGCGTCAATGATGTGATTATCATCAAACCCGGCGATAAAATTCCTCTGGATGGAGAAATTCTATCAGGTACTTCAAGTGTCAATCAGGCTCCTATCACTGGAGAGTCCCTGCCTGTCGATAAACAGCAGGGAGATACGGTTTATGCAGGTACAGTCAATGAAAGCGGATCGTTAGAAGTGAAGGTAACTAAGCTGGTGGAAGATACGACGATTGCAAAAATCATCCACCTTGTGGAAGAGGCACAGGAGAAAAAAGCCCCAACCCAGGCATTTGTGGATCGGTTTGCAAATGTCTATACCCCGATTGTGTTTGCACTTGCCCTTCTTGTCATGGTCGTCCCGCCATTGTTCGGTTTCGGATCATGGGGAGAGTGGGTGTATAAAGGGCTTGCGCTACTGGTGGTGGCATGTCCTTGTGCGTTGGTCATTTCTACGCCAGTGGCGATTGTATCTGCAATCGGTAACGCAGCTAGAAATGGTGTTCTTATCAAAGGAGGCACCTTCCTGGAGAAGGCTGGTGCCATTCAGGCAATCGCGTTTGACAAGACAGGGACGCTTACAGAAGGTAAACCGAAAGTCGCTGAAGTGATTGCACTTCAGAACAACAGGGAAGAGCTGATCGGTATTACACGGACGATTGAAGAACATTCCACTCATCCGATCGCTCAGGCAATCATCACCTACGCTGTGGAAAGGAACATTCCTGCCAAGCAAGGGGATGCGTTCAAGGCAATTGCCGGTAAAGGTGCACAGGCTACCATAAATGGTAAGGAGTACTTTGCTGGTAATCCTAAGTTGTTCAAAGAAATGGAAATTCCCCTTCGTGAAATAGAGGAACGTATCGATGCATTACAAAGAAACGGAAACACACTTGTCGTGATAGGTACCCGCACAGAGATATTGGGAGTCATAGCTGTGGCGGATACTATCCGTGACATTACTGTTCAATCCATCCAAAAGCTTAAACAAGTAGGAATGGAAGAAATGGTGATGTTGACAGGGGATAATGAAGGGACAGCGAAAAAAATCGCCACCGAAACAGGTGTCGATCGCTACTTTGCTGAGTTGTTGCCTGAAGACAAAGTATCCGCCGTGAAGAAATTGCAGGATGAGGGCAAGCGGGTTGCTATGGTGGGAGATGGTATCAATGATGCTCCGGCTCTGGCTACAGCTGACCTTGGAATTGCAATGGGTGGTGCAGGAACGGACACAGCTATGGAGACTGCCGACATCGTACTGATGGCAGATAATCTGGAGAAACTTCCTCATACAGTTCGCTTGAGTCGAAGAGCCTTGAAGATCATCAAACAGAACGTATGGTTTTCTTTGATAACGAAGCTGGCAGCCTTGCTGTTGATCTTCCCAGGTGTTCTGACTTTATGGATGGCTGTTTTAAGTGATACAGGCGCTGCGCTCATTGTCATCCTCAATAGCATGAGATTGTTAAAGCAGAAATAATTACACAAAAAAGATACTCCTTTTTAAAGAGGAGTATCTTTTTGATTTTATCAGGCAGTACTATTTTCTGATGCATTTCTTCAAGTCGTTGATTGCCTGGGTATGTAATCCTTCATGAAAGATGGTCCGGATCAATACTTGTTCGATTGTGAACATCCCCATTTCTGTTGGCGGGAATTCTTCCTCGAGCCGATCACCGTAGTGTTCTTTAATTCGTCTTGGCTGATCTTTCAAGCGTTCCTTCAGTTCATCAAAGGATGGAGTGTCCTGATCAAAGTCAGCGGGAGTTGTCCCGAATCCAAACCATCCAGTCAACTGGTCGGAGTATAGATCGTCCTTGGTTAATACCTTGATCCACATATACTGATCGAGATACAAGTGACCCAGATTCCAGCGGATATTATTGTTGAATTCTTCTGGAATCATTTCTGCTTCTTCTGATGTGACGTCACTTAATATATCTAACAGTTCCTCTCGATAGGTATCCATTTGGTTAAATAAAGCTTCTTGACGTTTATTCATATTGATATCCCCCTTGGTAGTAAAGTTCAACAACAGCATTTAATTTCCTTCAAAAAAATTGCACACTAAAACCCCGACCTTCTACAGGAAGATCGGGGTTTGGCAACTCCACACATCATATAATGATTTTGTGAAGTTTGACTTTCATCACTTCATTTTCATTCTGGCAATGGATATAAGGCTCTCGCTCAAAGGGGTAATATTGGATGGTGGTTGGCGTAAGTTTCATCTGCTTGTAAAGGTCTTCATCTGTGGGCACATCCGCCAGCTTCAGCTTTACTGCTTTTCCGCCGTTGGGGGTAAATGTCACTGCTGTAAACCCTTCGTCTTGGATGAATTGTAGAAATTTCAAGGTAGTCTGCTCCTTCATCGATAGAAAGCCTTGTTTCTAAGAGAAAAATATCGGACTCCGAATCCTCAATAAGGACGGAGCCCGATTGATTCACCTTTTAAAAGGCTTCTACTTGGTAAGTTTCACGAGAACGTGTGCCATGTGTTTACGTTCTTCTTCATTGGCAACATTCCATAGTTCATTAAGAACCTTCTCTTCACGGTTTCTAGGCTGCTCGTACTCAGCGAGGTAATCCGCTACGCGCTTTGCACCTTTAGTAAGCTGTTCGTCGTCCATACCGAGCTTTTCACCTTTGTGTACTTTATCACCTAAATAGTTCTTGAATGACTCATAATTTTGCATGATATCGTCTTTTTTATCTTCACCCATATTTGCTGCTGCTTTCTTTGGATCTGCCATTTTAAAACCTCCTTGATAAGTTATGTTTCGATTCCTCTGTCATTCACCTGATAAACATAGTGGAGCACATTAGAGTCCTATAACTTTTATCAAACCTATGGAACGGTGGGGCGTATAGTGTATGTTTCCTTTTTTTCGCTCCTATAAACCTTTTTCTGGTATTTCAATTATATTACAATAATGATTTCGCTCTCATAAAAACAAAGTAATGGCAGCTTATAAATGGTAAAATGTAGCATATAAACGATTGGAGGAGTCAGTATGAGGTGTAGTCGTAGCTCTCAGCTTTTCAAGATTACAGGAATAAGTAGAAAAGGTGCGTACTCAGATTTTCATAAAGATGTCCCTGCGACTGCGAGCGCTTTTATGAATCGTTTGAAGGAGATTGAAGGACATACAGGTGTGGAGGTTGCCCTGTATGAACCGAAGAAAGGAGAACAGCATCTGGAGGGAGAATATTATGTTGGCGTAATGATGGAGGAACCCCCATCCCAGACACCTGATGGAATGGAATACATTAATCTTTCACGAGACTATGTATCGATAAGAGGGAAGATTGGAGAGGTAGGTACCCTACATGCCCAATTACAGGAGTTTGCAGAGGAAACGAATGGTAAAATTGATTCAAACGACTGGATTGTGGAGACGTATCATCCAACTGAAACTGGAGAAGAGGTAACCGTCTACCTGCCTTAATGCTGCTGGCTATTCTCACTAGTAGTCATATTAATATTTCTATTTTCATTGTGATTCCATTAGTGATTTTAGCCTTTTGGGTGGCAAAGAAGAAGACTGACGAAAAGAATGGTCGATGAGAGGTGAAGAGGTTGGAAGAATGCTTAGGGTGTACATTAGCAAACAAGGAAGCACCAGTACATGTCATCTATGAAAATGATCATCTCTGTTGTTTTCTTGATCATGATCCCTTCAACGAGGGGCATGTCCTGATTCTACCGAAAGGACATTATCGGGAACTCATTGAAATGGAAGAGTCATTGGTCAATCAAATCATGGGAGCGGCCAAAGTGATAAGTCAGGCTGTGCAAAGGTTATATGACCCAGATGGAATAACAATTTCGCAAAATGGCGGGGTTTTCAGTGAATTGGACCACTTCCACTTACATGTGGTACCTAGGTTCGTACAGCAGGATTTCCAGGATTTCTATTCCGAAGTACCGCTGGAAAATGAGCATTTAAAGGAAAAGCTGGCAGAAACCAGAGAAAAGCTTGCTGTCGCAATTGAAGAGGAGGAACTGAAATGACTACGCAATTGTTGAGAGTGGGCACTACATACTTGCCTGTGCAACAGGTGAAAGATTCCGCTGAGTGGTATGCGTCGAAGCTTGGGGCAAAGTTGAATTATATCGATGAAGATAAAGCCATTTTGGATTTGGCGAACCAAAGCTTTTTCCTCGTGGCTGCCCAGAATAGTGAGCGTGCCAATTTTATTAAACGCAATGGAAACGAACATTTCTCCATGACTTTTGAGGTTGATGGACTGGAAGCATTGAAGGAGCTACATCAACAACTTAAAGAAAGTGGAGTGAAAGTCGGGAATATAGAAGATCGCGGTCATACCGGGAACAATTTTGTTTTTGAAGATAATAACAGCAATCAGTTCGATGTGTGGAGTGAACTGAGCCCTTCATTCAAAATTAATAAAAGGTAGTGTTGAGATGAAGGTTGCGTGTATTGGAGATAGCTTCACAGAGGTCGGACCCATGGATTCAGTAGTCAAATTTTAAAAGAAAGAAGTTCATCCGATACCATATATGACTACGGTTTACCTGAGAAAAAGTTTAAACCTTACATAAACGTCCCATGAATACCTCATTATCCACCAACTTGGATGATGTAGCAGATGCATATGACGCAGTTATCGATAAATACCGCTGAAAAGGATGGAAACTATGAAACTGTATGGTGATTTTACAAAAGAAGACTGGCTGGAAGTATTGGAGATAAACGAAGCAGCTGTACCTTCCACGCTGATCCTTCATGGACAATGGGACCATGAAGAGAATCTTTCTTTATGGAAAGAAAAACTGACCAACGATCAGTGGATTCCGAGCTGGAATACGGTTGTCGGGAAACATGAGGGAGAGCAGGTCGGCTTTTCCAATGTTTTCGGAGGTCCGATTGCTGCTGCAATTGCCCATCGGTTTGCGGTGATGGGAACAAGGACCTTTATTCAAACCGGCTACTTCGGCGGGCTTTCACACGACGTCGATTATGGAGACATTCTAATTGTGACAGGGGCTGTCATGGATGATGGGGTGTCCCAATGGTATGTGCCGGATCAGCGAATGATCGATGCTGATCAAACGTTTGTTCAAGAAGCGGTGCGCTACTGTAAAGAGAAGGGATATCGCTACACAACAGGTACAGTTTACTCTACTGGTGCCATTATGGTGGAAACGCAGGAGATGGTACAGGAGTGGGCGAAGGAAGGTTACCTCGGCGTCGATATGGAGACAGCTACGACATTTGCGGTGGCGAGGAAATTCAATAAAAGCGCAGTAGGTTTACTCAACCTCTCAGACCATATCATCAAAGGGGATACGTTTTATAATTCGGATGACCAACGGGATATTAGTGAAGAACAAACCGACCAACGAATAAGGGAGCTTGCTTTACATCTATCAAGCTATCAACCATAAAGGCAGGGAAAAAGATGAATACCATAGATCACAACAAAAAAGCATGGGATAAAAAAGTGGAAGAAGGAGCGGTTTATACCAAACCTGTAAGCAAAGAAATGATCGAAACCAGCAAGTCAGGAGACTGGAGCATTACCGTGACTACAGAAAAACCGGTGCCAAGAAACTGGTTCCCTTCATCCTTGGATGGTTTGAAGGTGCTTTGTTTGGCAGCGGGTGGAGGCCAGCAGGGGCCGGTACTTGCCGCTGCGGGGGCAGAAGTGACGGTCATTGATATTTCTATAAAGCAGTTGGAACAGGACGCCTTCGTCGCTGAACGTGATGGACTGAACTTGAAAACGGTGCAGGGCAGCATGGATGATTTACATATGTTCGAAGATGAATCCTTCGACCTGATCGTACATCCGGTTTCCAACCTGTTCGTTGAATATATCCAGCCGGTCTGGAACGAAGCGGCTCGCGTCTTGAAAGAAAAAGGCACGCTCATTTCCGGATTTACGAACCCGCTATTGTTCATTTTCAACGATGAACAGGAGATGAAGGGGAATCTTGAAGTGAGTAATTCTGTGCCTTCATCGACTGTAAGCGGTTTTTCAGAAGAAGAGCTGCAGGCATATTTGGAAGCAGACCAGACGATCGAATATGCACATACATTAGAGGAGCAGATCCAGGGTCAGATCAATGCTGGCTTCATGGTCGCAGGACTATATGAAGATGATTTCGGCGGCAGAAGAATGCTGGATAAGTATATTAAGACTTTCATTGCGACGAAGGCAATCAAACAATCATAAAGGAGACTGTCATGTTTGAAGGAGAGCGGATCACATTAAGGAAGATTACTATGGACGATGCGGAAACCTATCATCGGTGGCGGAATGATCCAGAAGTGATGCAGAGTACAAGTCCGACTCTGGACACCTATACCTTAGAGGATACGAAGGCATTCATCGAGATGATCAGTACTTCTGCACAGTCGAAGAGTTATCTGATTGAAGCGAAAGAAGGCGGCCAACCGATCGGTGTCGTTTCACTAATTAACATCGATTATAAAAACCGGAATGCCGAGTGCATTATCGATATCGGCGAAAAAGAATGGTGGGGCAAGGGGATAGGGAAAGAGGCGATGAACCTCCTGCTGCACTATGCCTTTGCAGAGCTGAACCTTCATAAAGTTCATTTGAAGGTGTTTTCATTTAACTATAGAGCAATCAAATTATACGAAAAGCTTGGTTTCACTAAAGAAGGTACATGGAAAGATCACCTTTTCCGGGACGGAAAATGGCATGATGTCGTACTGATGGGAACCTTCCAGAACGACTATCTTAAATCGGATGATAAATAAAAAGCCAGGAGCGATTGTGGTCGCTCCTGGTTTTTCTAATTGATTGCATATATAAGGACCAGGTTTAATTGAGAGTCAATTGGCTGTTGCGTATAACAATTTTGATCGCTGACTAATTGCACGTAATAAGAACAACTTATCCTGCGTGCTTAACATACACCAGCTGCCAGCTTTTATTTTCATACGATCCTCTCCCTATAAAGAATTGGTGATGTACATTCTAGGTGGAGAGACTTTCCAATTTTCTTGTAGTTAGTCTTCTATTCCGCCTTTTCCATCAGGTTAAACAATACAACTTTCTACAAATGTGTGACAGATGCTGCTGAAACCGATCGTATCGATGATTTCATTTGTCCTATGATAAGAAAAAAGGTAGAAATCAGATGAAAATAAAATGCCTTTTTTATCACACTCCTCTGAATCGATTTATAAATTTTTATTCGTCAATGGTGTGGGATATGCAAAAAATCGGGCATTCGTCCACGCACTTCTAGGCGTAATACATAGTGTAGTTATGAAGATGAAATGAAAAGAGGAGGTACTGGATCAATGGCTTCAGAAGAGAATAAGCGGCCTCGGACGAGAAGCATGTTTGATGATTTGTTTGAACTGCAGCCGAATCGTTCCTTGATGGATACGATGAACGATTTTTTCCAAAATACGATGTCTAAAAGCATTCCTGTTCAGGTGAAGGAATCGAACGACAGCTATAACCTGAGCGTCCAGCTGCCGGGTGTTGCCAAAGAAGATATTGATTTGGAGATGCGGGGGGAATACTTGCATATCACTGTTGATCGGCAGCAATCGATTACAGATACGAAGGCAGGATATAGCAGTAAGAAAGATATGTACCTGGAACGCAGGATTCGTATCCCGTCGGATGCCATGCGTCAGCACATGACGGCACGCTATGACAACGGGCTGCTGTCCATCAGTTTTCCGAAGGTGAAAGGGAAGAAAATCGATATCGATTGAAAAAACCCCCTTATCTGCGCTGGCAGGTAAGGGGGAATGCTTTTAATAAAGGCGATCTAGTTCACTCTCTTCAATGGAAGGCATATAATCGAGCAACGTGTCGCTGCCCATCGAATACCCGTGGCCATTTACGGAATGCTTCGGGAAGGTTACCGTTCCATCTTGCTTGTAGAGTGTGTATCTTAGTTGAAAAGTGGGATTTTGGAACATGGAACCAAAAGAGAAAATAGAATGCTGATCCGCTTGGCTTTCAGCAGTTGCCTTCATCAGGTGACTCCATTGTTTTGGAACAGGGCGTGTACCATAGGTAGCATCAAATGTTACGTCTGTACTCATTTGAATTGCAGGGGAATAATTTTCTACTCCCATGGAAATGTGATAGCCTCGCCTTCTCAAGGCATACATCTTCATTGAGGCTGCCTGATCATCAGGGTGAAAGTTCCAGATAATGTGATAGGTGGAAGGATCACTTGGGTCAAGCTTCCAAATCATCGGTTCACCGATTGTATCGATTCTTACTAATTTCCATTTGTTATGTTTCCATTCCCACAGGCTATAGCCGTAATCTCCAGCTCCAGAAATATGAGGGGCAAATACATAACCATCCTCTACGAATCTGATATCCTGAATGGTTTCTGCATCTGCTTCTGCAAAGGTTTCATTGACCTGATTCAAAACCTCTTGTTCTTTCAAGAATGGTCCTGGTTCAGCCAGGTAGAACCAGTAGATTAGGAATATCGTTACAATAACTAAGATGATCCCAGTAGTCATTAATTTCTTTGCTCGGCTCATCATGCTCCCTCCTTAAGGAAGGTTTGCTCGGAGCGGAAATAGATTTGTCCCTCGCCGGTACGTATCAGTAACCCTTTCCCATCGTTTTCAACATAAATGAGCGGATTGATGCCGCTTCCCCATCTTGTGTCGATCCCTTCCACCATATAAGGGAACCGTTCATCCACTTTTTCTGTTCCGACCGTATCGTATGTATCCCTGTACCATTGTTCACTATGAATCTGACTTGTTTTCATGGTGTCCAATTGCTCCATTAATCGTTCAGCATCCAGCCTGCGCTCATTCGCCGAAGGGTGCGTTGCGATGATTTCTGCGCCTTTCACTTCCGCTATGTATGTTGAAGGTTCATGTGCTGGATAAAACCAATTATGTACGGTCGGAGTGAGGAAGATAGTTAGTAAAAAAACGAAATTGATTACAAAACCAGTCCATGCATAAGGGCGATAGGTAGACCAGCCTGTTCCTCGCCGTTTCAAGATCCACATCAGAATCCATACACCTAATGGAAGCACTGGAATCCGGAGCATCGTGTTCTCTGTCTGATAGTTGAAAGTGAAGCAGAACAATCCGATGATTCCTGCAACGAGCACTTTCCAGAACTTAGGCGGTGCATCCTGCTTCTTATAAATGATCAGGATACCTGCAAATAGAAGTATCCATCCAATGGAAGCCATCAGTAGTGCTGGCATATTCACGGGTAGAAGATTGAATTCGAAGTTCATGAAGTTCCTCCTTTCAAAAGGTAAAACATTCCTAAACTAGTATATCATTTCAAGTAACCTGTTGATGCGCATTTCCGGAATCTAACAATCTCCGATAGCACTCTGGCTGCTTTTGTTTTACAATTTACTTAACTACTAGCAGAGCGTGGTGTTTGGTTTGTTCAACATTCTATTGATCGAAGACGATACGAGTCTTTTTACTGAAATTGAAAGCAGGTTAAGGCAGTGGTCCTATGACGTGCATGGCATCAATGATTTCAGCAAGGTGATGGAAAGGTTTACGGAAATAAAGCCGGACCTTGTCCTCATCGATATCCAGCTGCCAATGTATGATGGTTTTCACTGGTGCAGGATGATCCGAGCGCATTCCAATGTGCCGATACTCTTTCTATCATCGAGGGATCACCCCACGGATATGGTCATGTCGATGCAGCTTGGAGCAGATGATTTCATCCAGAAGCCGTTCAACTTCGATGTTCTGATAGCAAAAATTCAAGCCGTGCTTCGAAGAGTGTACAACTATAGCAGTGAGCAGACGAATTTGAAGACATGGAACAAGGCAACCATTGACTATGAAAAGAATTCGGTTTCCAACTCAGTTGGAACTGTCGAGCTGACGAAGAATGAAATCTACATATTGAAAGCATTGATTGAACATAAGAATAGGATTGTCAGCAGAGAAAGCTTGATGCAGAGCTTGTGGAACGACGAGCGGTTCATTAGTGATAATACATTGACGGTCAACGTCAATCGCTTGCGGAAGCGGTTGGGAGAAATCGGTCTTGGTGATCGAATCGAAACGAAGGTAGGGCAAGGGTATATTGCAATAGAAGAGGAAAACCGATGATCCGTGAATACATAAGGGAACGATTGAGCTGGATCAGCCTGGTGATCGGAATCCATGGACTGTTTCTCTTTGTTGGTTATTTGGATTCATCCATTCCATTTCAATCGATGGGGTATGTAGTGTTTCTGTCGAGTATCCTTTTTGTCGTCTTCCTCGTCACACGTTACTATAAAGAAACGAAATTTTATAAGCAGCTGAATGAACGCATCAATGATCTCGATGCTACAAGTGTACTTCAAGGAGACCTGCCATTTGAAAAAATGACCGCTGAAACGCTCACAGACCACATGGACGTGTGGAAGCGTGAGATCACTGCCAATAACATAAAGGTGGAGCAGGAAAAAGAAGAAATGCTCGCGTGGATTCATGAAGTGAAAACACCTTTGACAGCTATCCATCTGATGATCGATCGGGTGGAGGATCAGGATTTGAAACGGCAATTGACCTACGAATGGCTTCGCATCCACTTTCTACTTGATCAGCAGCTGCACCAGAAGCGGATCGGTGTGATTGAAAATGATCTGTATATCGAGCCGGTGGATTTGAAAGAAGTCGTTTTCGGTGAAATACGCACGTTGCAGTCGTGGTGTATTCAGAAAGGAATCGGTTTTGATATCGATCTTCAAGTGAAAGAAGTGCTCAGCGATTCCAAATGGCTGGCTTTCATTATCCGTCAGCTGTTGAGTAATGCGGTGAAGTACAGCTCGGATGGGGATATTACCGTTAGCTCCTATGAAATCAGCGGAGAAAAAGTGATGAAGATAGAAGATCATGGAGTGGGGATTGACGCTAAAGACCTCCCACGAATTTTTGAAAAAGGGTT
The DNA here is from genome assembly GCF_042675915.1 of Thalassobacillus hwangdonensis. Taxonomy (NCBI): domain Bacteria; kingdom Bacillati; phylum Bacillota; class Bacilli; order Caryophanales; family Bacillaceae; genus Thalassobacillus; species Thalassobacillus hwangdonensis. Next base: position 29,280 of record NZ_JBHTKL010000002.1, read on the forward strand.
CACATCCACTGCGCGTAAGGAAGCAGCGAATGCCACGGGGATGGGGTTGTATCTCACACAGAAAGCAGCCAAGCCATTGTTGATTTCAATTGATGTGGACTCAACGGTCGGAAGTGGAACGATCGTTACGCTGACCTTCCCGAAACGGAATGATTTCGTCGATGTGATAGGCATGTGACAAAAATGTCACATGCCTTATCTGTTTTGTTAGGTGAATCGAAGGAAAAGATTCGTTCAGCTTTTTATAATGAATCTATCATCAACAATGGGGAGTGCGAATGCATGAGTATTTTACACGCAGAAAAAATCAGAAAAAGCTACGGAAACAAGTTCAATCGTCAGGAAGTACTGAAGGGAATTGATTTAAAGATAGAGGAAGGTGAATTCGTCGGCATCATGGGTGCTTCCGGTTCAGGAAAGACGACGTTGCTGAATGTCCTTTCTTCCATCGATAAAGTGAGCGGAGGCTCCATCCACATCGAGTCGAACGAAATGACCGCGATGAAAGAGAAGAAGCTTGCCGAATTCAGGAAACGTCATCTTGGCTTCATCTTCCAGGATTACAACCTGCTGGATACATTGACAGTAAAAGAGAATGTGCTGTTGCCATTATCGATTACGAAAACACCAAAGAACGAAGCAATGCAACGGTTTGATGAACTTGCGGAAGAACTGGGCATCCACGAAGTAAAGGATAAATATCCGAATGAAATTTCCGGAGGGCAGAAGCAAAGGACCTCAGCTGCAAGAGCCTTCATCCATGAGCCAAGCATCATTTTTGCAGATGAACCTACAGGCGCACTTGATTCGAAGTCAGCATCTGACCTTTTGAATAAATTGAGTGAAATGAATGCAAAGCGGAAGGCGACGATCGTAATGGTCACACACGATCCAGCCGCAGCAAGCTATTGCAGCCGAGTAGTGTTCATCAAGGATGGCCGGATTTATTCCCAACTGATGAAAGGGGATCAGTCCAGACAGTCGTTGTTCAAGGACATCATCAAAACACAAGGAGTACTTGGAGGCGTACAGGATGAGCATTAATTACTTGATTCTCCAAAACTTGAAAAAGAATCTCCAGAATTATTTCTTGTATATTTTCGCATTGATGTTCAGTGTCGCTTTATATTTTTCATTTGTAACGTTGCAATATGATCCATCGATGGACGGGACGAAAGGAACGATCAAGGGAGGAGCTGCCGTAGGTACCGCATCCATCCTTCTTGTTGCGATTGTTGCCATTTTTCTGCTCTATGCCAACACGATTTTCATTAAACGGCGCAGTAAGGAAATTGGATTGTTTCAATTGATCGGTTTGAAAAAAGGCGAGATTTTTCGCATTCTCAGTGTGGAAAACCTTATCTTATACTTTTCCTCGATGGCAGCTGGGATTTTCCTTGGTTTCGCATCATCCAAGTTGATTCTGATGATCCTGTTCAACATCACGAAGGTGGATACCGCAGCAACGCTGAGATTTTCGGAAAAAGCTTTGGTCCAAACCTTGCTGGTGTTCGGAGGAATCTACCTTCTGATCATGGCGATGAACTATCTATTCATTAAGCGCCAGACAATCCTCTCCTTGTTCCGTGTAACTTCCTCGACGGAAAGCGCGAAACGGAGAAGACCGGTACTGGAAGTGGTGTTTGGAATCATCGGTATCAGTATGATTGCTTTAGGGTATTACCTTTCATCAAAGCTGTTCGGCGGCGACTTTACGACGATGAATCAATTGTTCATGGTGATGGTCATCATCCTTGCTTCTACAATCATCGGTACGTACTTTTTCTATAAGGGTTCAGTCAGCTACCTATCCAACCTGATTCGGAAGAACAAGGGTGGGTACATGAACATTCAGGATGTGATGTCTCTTTCATCGATCATGTTCCGGATGAAGTCGAATTCCTTGCTACTTACAGTGATTACGACTGTATCCGCTTTGGCAATCGCATTGTTGTCACTCAGCTATATTTCCTATTATTCGGCGGAAAAGCTGGCGTCGGATAGTGTTGCCGCAGATTTCTCCTTTACAGAAGAAGCAGATGCAGAGAAGTTCACTAGCGGGCTCAAGGAGCTTGAGATTGGATATGAACAGGAGAAAATTGATGTCGTCCAGGTGGCGGTTGATATCTCCCGAATATTGGATGGAAAGATCGATGGACTCACTGCTAATCTTGAAGAAACCTACATGCCTGTCATCAGTGATGCAGATGTAGAGGTAGATGTGAGTAAGGAAGAACCGATCTTCACTGGATATAACGACCTTTTACAGAAGTTCATGCAGTTCAGGGATTCCGGTCCGGTTGTTTTTCATGGGAAGACCGAAGAACTTGAATTGCAGTATTCCGGCTTGGAAAAAGATCACCCGATATCGGGTTACTTCACTTCTGGAGGTGTTCCGGTCGCAATTGTCGATGACAGTATCTTCGAGCGTCTGCAGGCAGACGCAGACCCTGAATTACAATATGAATCGTCGCTTCACATCGGAGTGCATTTGGATGATCAGGATAAAATGGAGAAAGCGAACAAGCTGTTTACGAGCCTGGATTTCGGCGAAACTGGAGCAAGTCAGTCATGGCTTGAAACAAGTGATCAGCAAAAAATGATGATGGGTCTGGTTATGTTCATCGTCGGATTCCTGGGCCTGACATTCCTCGTCACGTCGGGGTGTATCCTGTACTTCAAGCAAATGAACGAAAGTGAAAGCGAGCGACCAAGCTACACGATATTGCGGAAGCTCGGCTTCACTCGGAAAGATTTAGTAAAGGGAATCCGGGTAAAGCAACTCTTCAACTTCGGAATTCCATTGGTAGTTGGACTGTTACACAGCTATTTTGCGGTCAAATCAGGATGGTTCATGTTCGGAGCGGAACTATGGACGCCGATGCTGATCGTCATGGTGCTGTATGCAGGTCTGTATTCGATCTTCGGATTTTTGTCAGTGTTGTATTACAAGAAAGTCATTCGTGAAGCACTGTAGTGAGGGGGAAAACTTCGGCTTGATGCTGGAGTTTTTTCTGTTTGTATAATAACTTCACTGATTTGTGTAATAAACGCTGTGATTTGTATAATAAGTCTGCCTTTTTGTTTAAGAAAGCATCGCATTCGTATAACAAGTTCTTCAATTTGTTAAAAGCACTGGCGAGCGAGCTTTGTTATAATGAGGAATAAAATCTTCACATCAAGGAGAACCTGTATGAAACAGAAACTCAGCCTTATCTTCTTACTTTTGATTGCAGTAGTTCAGCTTGTCGGGCAGGCAGCGGATTTTCCGCAGGAAGGGATCGTCGTCTGGTCACTGACGATCATTTTTCTCGGGCTTGGCGCTTATTTTTCCAAATATCTGCCGGATAAAAAGAAAAAATGACGCAAATGCCCATTGACGAAAAAATGCCCCTGCTGTATATTATTAACAATTAACTAAAAAGCGTTGAAAAGGACACCGATCATTCAGTCCGGTCTGCCAGAGAGGGAAGTGAAGCTGGAATCTTCCTAGATGCAGGAGAATGATTGACCACCTTGGAGCTGTGCCGGGGAAATGAAGTAACCGGCATCGTACCCGCTACGTTACAGCGAGCAATGAGTCATCAGCTTAAACTGATGAGAAATTGGGTGGAACCGCGAGCAAGCACGTACTCGTCCCTTTACCAGGGATGGATACGTGCTTTTTTATATATGAAAAAGCGTTGAAAAGGACACCGATCATTCAGTCCGGTCTGCCAGAGAGGGAAGTGAAGCTGGAATCTTCCTAGATGCAGGAGAATGATTGACCACCTTGGAGCTGTGCCGGGGAAATGAAGTAACCGGCACCGTACCCGCTACGTTACAGCGAGCAATAAGTCATCAGTGAAACTGGTGAGAATTCGGGTGGAACCACGGGTGTACACGTACTCGTCCCTTTCCTAGGGGCAGGTACGTGTATTTTTTATTTAAAAAAGGAGGGCTTTATATGTCAGAGAAAAGAATCAATGTCGTGTTTCCGGACGGGAATGTAAAAGAATTCGAGCACGGAATTTCGGTAGAAGAGATTGCACAGTTGATCAGTCCAAGTCTGAAAAAGAAATCCATTGCCGGTAAAGTGGATGGGGTGCTGGTCGACATGAGCTACCAGCTGCAAAAAGATGCAAACATCGAATTGATTGCTAGAGATTCAGCAGTCGGGGAGGAAGTCATGCGTCATACTGCTGCTCACGTGTTAGCACAGGCGGTGAAAAGGCTTTATCCATCTGTAAAACTCGGAGTCGGCCCAGTGATTGAAAACGGCTTCTATTATGACCTCGACCTGCCAGAAAGCATTGGCATAGAGGACTTGGTTAAGTTGGAAAAAGAAATGAAAAAAATCATCGAAGAGAACCATAAAGTGATGCGTAAGGAATTATCGCTGGAAGAAGCGGAAGCACTTTTTGAAGAGGATCCACTGAAACTGGAGCTTCTCGCCGATATCCCTGAGGGAGAGTCTTTATCGATCTATGAACAAGGGGAGTTCATCGACCTTTGTCGTGGCCCGCATGCACCTTCGACTGGCGTGATCAAAGCATTCAAACTGATGAACGTTTCCGGTGCTTATTGGCGCGGGGACAGTGAAAACCAGATGCTGCAACGTGTTTATGGCGTGGCTTTTGCCAGTCAGCAAGGTCTCGAGGAATATTTGCACTTCAGGGAAGAGGCGGAAAAACGTGATCACCGGAAGCTTGGAAAAGCACTTGAACTGTTCATGTTTTCAGAAGAAGCTCCAGGAATGCCGTTCTATCTCGCAAATGGGCAGATCGTCCGAAATGAACTGGAGGCTTATCTTCGAGGACTGCAGCAAAAGCATGGATACGAGGAAGTCCGTACACCGCTGATGATGAACAAGCGGCTTTGGGAGCAATCGGGGCACTGGAGCCATTATAAAGACAACATGTATTTCACGGATGTTGATGAAGTAGAATATGCGCTGAAGCCGATGAACTGCCCTGGTCATATGTTGATTTTCAAGGATAAACTTCATTCTTATCGGGACCTTCCATTACGGATGGCAGAATTCGGCCAAGTGCACCGGCATGAATTCAGTGGCGCTTTGAACGGCATGACACGCGTTCGTACTTTCTGTCAGGATGATGCGCACATCTTTGTTGCGCCAAATCAGATTGAATCTGAAATCGAAGCTGCCATCGCGCTGATTGATGAAGTGTATGGGGTAATCGGATTCGATTATGAACTCGAACTTTCTACTCGACCTGAAGACTCGATGGGGGAAGACCACTTATGGGAACAGGCGGAGGCTTCCTTGAAGAGGGTGCTGGATAAACTCGGGTACAATTACCGCATCAACGAAGGGGACGGCGCTTTTTACGGTCCTAAAATCGATTTTCATATCAAGGATGCGCTCAAGCGGAGTCATCAGTGTGCGACAATCCAGCTCGATTTCCAAATGCCTGAGAAATTCGATTTGAGCTATGTTGATGAAAATAATGAAAAAGTAAGGCCGGTCGTCATCCACCGGGCAGTTTTCGGATCCATTGATCGTTTCTTCGGCATCCTTGTTGAACATTTCGCAGGTGCGTTTCCGGCTTGGCTCGCTCCCTTCCAAGTAAAAGTCATTCCGGTTTCCAACCAAGTCCACCTCGACTATGCTGAAAAGGTAAAAGAACAGCTGCTGAACGCTGGGATCAGAGTTGAAGTGGATCATCGGGAAGAAAAACTAGGCTACAGGATGAGGGAAGCGCAAATGAAAAAAGTTCCTTATATCCTTGTCGTCGGGGATGAAGAGATGAAGAACCATTCCGTCAATGTAAGGAAGTATGGCAGCGAAGTCTCTAATCAGGTCTCTAGTGATTCCTTCATCGCTTCGATCAAAGAAGAAATTCTTCTAAAAAAGCTTCAGTGAAACAATATCATGTGAGAAGAGTTATAGTTGGCACCAAAATAATTAACTAAAGATTATGGGTAACAAAATATATAAAGCGTAGTCAACATCCGAAGACTCCATCGGGAACAGCACGCGTCCGAAGGCCCCGCAGAAAAGCGTTCTTTGCTTTACGAGGAGACTGAGGCCGTGCCCGAGGAAAGCGGAGGGTGTTGACGGAGCGGTACCTATTTTATTCATCTGTCTTTTTCGGTAACAAAGATGTAATGTTTATCTTTATCACTTTTTTGGGAAAGAATAAGCAAAAGCAATCGAAGGAGGCAGATGTCATGATTCGTACAATTTTAATGATTATCGGTGCAATCGTAGTAATTGGTGCAATTTTATCGATGCTATAATATCTTCCATAAAAAAAGCCTTGCAGTTATTGTACTGCAAGGTATTTTTTATGCTCTTATTCAACGGATAAAGGTTCGAATTCCCCTCTTACCGTACATATGGAATCCCAATCGTGCGCTGCGCCATCCCGCATCGTAATGATCCGGTCGGCAATTGCTCTTGAGTCCTCCCGGTCATGGGTGACAAAGATCGAGGTGGTGCCGGTTTTCTTGATGATCTGTTTCAGTTCTTCACGGATTTTGATCTGCAAGTCTGCATCAAGGTTACTGAAAGGTTCATCCAGAAGCAATAGGGAAGGTTCTGGTGCAAGCGCTCTAGCTAATGCGATCCGTTGTTGCTGGCCACCACTCAATTCATGCGGGTAACGCTTTTTGAATTTCTGCATGTTGACCAGTTCAAGCACTTCATCAACGCGCTGCTTCTTCTTTGCGCGGGCATATCCCTTCAAGCCAAAGCTGATGTTATCCGCTACGGTCATGTGAGGAAACAGGGCATAATCCTGGAACACCATACCGATGCCTCTTTTTTCAGGCAGGACGAAGGTGCGATCATCCGTCATCACTTTACCATTGATCATGATGCTTCCGGAACTTGGAGTTTCCAGACCGCTCAACAGACGGAGCACCGTACTTTTCCCACTTCCGCTTTCACCAAGAATGGAAATGATCTCCCCTTGGTCTATATCAAGACAAAACTTATCAACGGTCTTTTCTTTGGAATTTCTATAGGAGAAGCAAATGTCTTTGATTTGAATGTACATATCAGTTCCGCTCCTTTTCTAACACTTGGTGGAAAACAAAAATGGCAATGGCGCTGAGTACGACAATGACAATCGATGCAAGCGAGGCTTCATGGATCTGTTCATCGCTTGCATACTGGAATGCTTTTGTTGAAAGGGTATCAAAATTGAATGGTCTCAGAATCAACGTAAGCGGCAGCTCTTTCAATATATCAATGAAGGCGAGGATGAAACCACTGAAAATCGCCCCCTTGATCAATCGTAGGTCGACCTTGAAAAACGTTTTGGTCATGCCCATACCGAGCATGCGAGAAGCTTCGGTATATTTATTTCCTATTTTATCAAAACCTGATTCAATCGAATTGTATCCGACGGCAAGGAAACGAATGACATAGGCGGAAATCAGCAAGAACAAACTAGTACTTAAGAAAAGCGTCGGTTCCATACCGATGGATTCGTAAAATGTAAATAACAGATTATCGATATCAATGAACACAGCACTGATTCCAACTGCAATGACAGCCCCCGGGATGGAATAGCCGAGTATCGTGATCCGAGCGGATGCTTTTGAGAACCAGCTACGGTGCATGCGTGCAAAGTTGGCGATGATGACAGCGAATCCGACAATCATGACCGATCCGAAAAATGCGACCGTCAGTGAGTTGGTAATGAAGCCGATGAATGCTGGGCTCGCAATTTTATCAAAGGTAAGGATCATCCAGTCGAACAGTTGGATGAACGGGATGAGAAATCCTAGTGAGAAAACCAATAAGGTGTAGCCGAATACACTCCAGGCTTTCCATCCTGTCAGGCGGATCGGCGTCAGCGGTTTGACTTTGGCAGTCGTTTGGCTGAACTTCCTTCGTCCCCGTGAGACTTTTTCAAGAATTAAAATAGTAAAAACGATGAACATCAATGTGGCCGACAACTTGATGGCGGCATTCAGGTCTCCCATGTTGAACCACGTTTGAAAAATCGCCGTGCTGAAGGTGGGAACCCCGAAATATTTCACCACTCCATAATCGTTCAATACTTCAAGCAGGACAAGGCTCACTCCACCGACAATGGCTCCACGTGAAATCGGAAGCACGATACGGAAGAAAATTTCGAACGCATTGCTGCCTAACAGCCTGGCATTCTCGATCAATGCTGAAGACTGGTTGGCAAGAAATGCCCTCGTAATGGTATAGACATAAGGGTAGAGAAACATCGTAAAGATGAAGATTGCTCCAGGAATCGTCATAATATCGAAGTATTTCTGGTCTACCCGGATACCGAAATCATTTCGGAGGGTTGTCTGGATCACACCTGTGTAATTCAATATTCCGTTGTACGTATATGCTGCAATATAGGGAGGGATGGCCAGCGGCAGCATCAATCCCCATTTGAAAAAACGTTTGAGCGGGAAGTCATAAGCAGAAATCAGCCATGCCAGACTGGTTCCGATCATGACAGTAAAGATCCCGGTGAATACGATCAGGATCGACGTATTCTTCAGAAGTGCAGGAAGAATGAATTCTTTAATATGCTCCCAGTTATTCGTTTGTTCTGTGAAGAAGCTGATCAGGATATTCAGATTAGGCAACAAGATCAGGACAACGATGATGAAGCTGAACAAGGTCCAGATGTTCATATATCCTGGGAGTTTTCTAAGCACTCTCAATGACGACACTTCCTTCTGAGTCTACGACGATGGTATGGGGGATGTAAAATCAGTGAACCCCACCACCTATGATAACGTTTCTCAATAAGATTGTACATACAGAAAAAGGCTGTCACGGTTACCTGTGACAGCCTTTTTGTTTAAAGTTTTATTTCCAGCCAACTTCGTTCATGATTTTGATGGCTTTTTCGTTGTTTTCACCAAGCTTCGTCAGGTTGATGTCCTGCGCTTTGAATTCTCCCCAGGATTGTAGCAATTCAGATGCAGCTACATCAGGGTTGGCAGGGTATTCATAGTTTGCTTCTGCGAATTGTTTCTGTGCTTCTTCCTGTGTAAGGAATTCCATAAACTTGATCGCACTTTCTTTATTCTTGCTGCTTGCTGTCAACGCAATTCCGCTAATGTTCACGTGTGCACCAGTAGTGTCCTGGTTAGGGAAGATGACACCAAGCTGTTCAGCTACTTTCACTTCTTCTTCGTCTTCAGAGTTCATCATTTTTCCAAGGTAATACGTGTTCATGACAGCAACGTCACCTTCACCAGCAGCAATTGCTTTCGCCTGGTCACGGTCTCCACCTTTTGGTTCGCGAGCCATATTGTCAACGATTCCTTGTGCCCATTCCTTCGCTGCATCTTCACCTTCAAGCTCAATCATTGAAGCGAGCAGGGACTGGTTATAAATGTTAGAAGAAGAACGGATCAATACTTTTTCTTTCCATTCGTCGTTTGTAAGATCCTGGTATGTCTTGATGTCTTCCGGGTTTACCGTTTCTTTGTTATAAGCGATGATTCGTGCACGTTTCGTCAGACCGAACCACTGGTCCTCTGTGTCACGCAAGTTTTCAGGGATGTTGCCTTTCAGTTCTTCGCTGTCGACTGCCTGTAACAAGTCTTTACTTTTTGCACGGTGAAGACGTCCTGCATCAGCAGTAATGAACAGGTCCGCTTCAGAAGCTTTTCCTTCACGCTCAAGACGAGCAATCAATTCATCATCTTTACCTTCGATAACGTTGACTTTGATTCCAGTTTCCTCTTGGAACTTCTCATATAGTTCCTGGTCAGCCTCGTAATGGCGTCCAGTGTAAAGGTTGATTTCTTCACTTGTTTTTTCATCTTCTGCATTGGAGTCGGAGCCTTCTTCATTCTGGCTCTCTTCACCATTTACACACGCAGCAAGTGCGAATAGGGATAGCACCATGATGATGCTGAATAAGAACAGTTTGTTTTTCTTCATCTTGTCCACCTCTTATTATGTAATTTAATTGATAATGATTTTCATTCCCACAACCTATTTTACTGAAAATGATTCTCAAGTCAAGGGTAATTGAAAAGTTTTCTCAATAACTAGTATTTGTTTGATTCAATCCTTTTATGTGGGGGAATGTATTCTCTAGAAATGTACTGGAAAAAATTGTTGCTTAAACTTACACTCGGGTGTAAAATTACACTAATGCTTATATTTACATAAAAAGGGGGCGGGGAGGATGAAGGAAAGAGAAAAAGTCTTCCGGTCAGAGTTATGGAAGCTTTGGCAGAAAGGGTTTATCAGTGAACGTGACTATGAATCTTTTTCCGAAAAATACGATGCTTATATCAAACATATGAATGAGGAACAACTGCAAGCTTCGATGGAGACTGCAGAGGTTAAAGTGGAGGAAGAGAAGCCTGCGCCAATTCCGAAAAATCCGGTACCTGCACCGAAACCGAAGAAGGTGAAAACCCAAGAGCAGGTCAGAGAACGGAACATCACCTGGTCATTGATTCTAGGAGTCGTTCTGTTGTTGATCAGTGGTCTAGTTGTGGCAACAACCAATTGGGATCAGATGGGTGCAGGGTTGAAAGTAATCTCGATCTCCTTCATTTCCATCTTCTTCTTAGGTCTTAGTGTGATTAGCAGTAAGTTCCTTAAAATCGAAAAGACTGCGTTTGCCTTTTTGACATTAGGTAGTTTGTTGATTCCTGTAGTAGTGCTGGCTATCGGTTATTTCGAGTTACTTGGTTCCTATCTATCTATATTCGGGGAGGGAAGGGAGCTGCTCGGGTTGATTGGTACCCTGCTCCCATTACCGCTATACGTAAGGAATGGCCATAGGCATCAATCCAGGCTTTTCATCTGGATTTCATATCTATTCCTATCATTTTCTGTGGGATTCGGAATTGCAGCCCTGGAAGTTTCAGTTGATGTTTTCTACCTGGGTATCATGATTTTCAATGGCCTGTTGCTATACGGATATCATCGGTTCAATCAAAACGAGCGTTGGAAACTGTTCATGAAGGAATTGCCTATATTTGCTCAGTTAAACTTGATTGTATCGACGATGCTGATGTTGTTTTTGTTCAAAAGTGAAGTCTTTTACAGCTTCAATGTCCTGCTGACAGCGGTTATCTATATGGCGATGGTGTTTGTCTATGATCGGAAGGAATACCAGTTTGTCTTCTCTGCGTTATTTGCCTACGGCGCCTATCAACTGACTGAACATTCGTTTCTGCAACAAGTAGACCTAGTTGTTTACGCAATCATAGGTACTGCATTCCTTGGGTTTGCAGTCGCTTCCGGAAAGCATGACTACATCCGTCGCATGTTCCGGTATATTAGTGCAGTGATTTCGTTTGCTGCATTTCTGTATATTACTTATCAAGGAATTCTGCTTCGAACAGAGACGGACCAGTCCCTGTTGTTGTTGATTGCCTACCTTGTCATTGCATTGAACTATACTTATCTTGCATATGTGACAAATCATCTACTGTTTGCCTATCTGTCTCCATTCTTCCTGTTCGTTTCCGGATTTGAAGTATGGAGTTTGATAGAGAGTCGCTATACAGATTGGGTCAATCCGGAAGTATTCTTATTCTTCTTTGCTGTCGGGGTATTTTTCCTGTTGGGACTAGCGAACAGACATAAATATCTGCAGGCCATCCGTACGAGCAGCTATTATCTATCCATAGGGGTAATGGCGCTTACCGTGTTATATGCGCTGTCGATCTTTGCTTACTTGGAAACAGCTTTGATGCTGGCTGTCGTAGCTCTTCTGGCGATTGTGGTTGGGAAGAAGCGGACAGCAGAGACGAAGATTGCAGGTTGGGTCCATCCCGTCTCACTTGGATTTTCTTTGTTTCTGATTTACCCAGAGTTAGCGGATGCGTCTTTCTTCTATGAACATAACTTGAATGTACCTTTCCACCTTAGTTTGACGGGTCTCCTCATCCTTGGCACTAGTCTTCTATGGAGAAAAATGAACGTACAGCCATTTGAAGAAGCTGCATTTTTTACCGGTCAGGGGTTTTATTTGTTTGGGCTGTTGGCAATGGCGAATGTATTCATTGATATCAATCACGACTTCGTAAGACCATTGCTGCTTCTGATTGGAATAGGGATTTCTGTGTGGCTGGTGTTAAGGACGAAGCTCCATGGCTTATGGATGTATGTAACAACTGTAGTGTTCTTTTTCTATGGATCCTTGGTTATCCCGTTACCATTAAATACACTGAATGGTGTGCTGCTTTATTATGGGTTTGCACCGATCGCTTTCCTGCTGGTGGATCATTATGCGGGTAGGTGGAGGGAGGATCTGAAGCCTTACTTTTTCTGGTTCGGGCAAGGGGTTCAGCTTCTGTTGATTCCTGTGTTCCTATTGAGCTATGCCTCGCCCGATCCAGTTCATCCATTCATCTTCCTGTTAGCATTAGTCATCTATGTGTATAGTGCACTCATAAAACAGAAGGAGTGGCAGGTTCGAAGCTTGATGTATGTCGGGATGTCAGTCATCCCTCTGTTCCTTGCATTGCTTCTCGATTATTATCAATGGCTGGAAAATATGCCGGACGCATACATCTGGATGATTGCCAGTGGAATTTTCGCTTGCATCCTTGTAACAGTGCCCCGTTTGTGGAAGAAAAGGGTGCTTGATTATACGATTCCATTTTCGATTTTCGGACTTTGGATGGTTGTCACTGAATGGACATTGATTTCAGTATGGGAAATCATTCCGATGACCGTCTATGCAGCATTCACGCTCTATCTGCTTCATAAGCGAGGCTGGTCTTATCTGGCGATTCTTCCACTGGCAGCTACGATTGCGATGTGGGAGCAGGTGGACGTCCGCTTGTCAGACATGACGCTGTTGGTGGTTGAAACCATCAGCTTTCTGGTCCTGCTAGTACTGGGGCGCTACTTATTCAAAGCATTTGCGAGATGGGATAAAAATGAACACTATATCGATTGGTACACCATTACCGCTTTCCTTTATGTACTGCAGGTTGGGGAAACGATCGGTTCCGACCCAGTCGTCTGGCTGGAGATCATTCCGTTTGTGATGGTGAGCATCGGTCTGTTCTATCAATTCGGCCGATTTGATCAAACGTTTGTTCAACCCGTGCTTGCTACGCTGGCCATGGTCAGTATCCTGCCAACGTATTACTTGATTTTCAATGAATATCAATCAGAAATACCTGAGCTGATCCATGCAGAGCTGATTGCTTTGCCGTTGATGGCCCTTGTCGTTCTGTTAAGTCTGAAGACATGGTCGAACTATAAAAAAGTGATGCAGTATGTACAATTGACTGTCCTGTTGCTGGTTACGATCTACCTGGTCGTCGACGCAATCCAGAGTCAAACGATCTGGGATGCAGTCATCATCGGGGGTTTATCGCTGGTATCGATTTTGGCAGGTATGCAATTCAGAATCAAATCCTACTTCTTTGTCGGTACAGGTGTGCTGATCTTCAATGTCATGTACCAGACCAAGCCATATTGGGGGAACCTGCCGTGGTGGAGCTACCTCCTTATAGCCGGATCCACCCTGATTGCCGTTGCAAGTTACAATGAGTGGCAGAAACAAAAGGGTGACAGCAATAAAGGGAAATTGGAGGCCAAGTTCAAGCGGCTGATCCTATCCTTTAAAGAGTGGGACTAAAGTGAGCTGAATCTCGTGCAGAATCCTCTGGGTTCGCACGGGATTTTTTCGTTTTCGGTCAGAAACTGCATCGAATCGGTCATAATTTCAGTGTTTCGGTCAAAAAAGTGAAAAGTCGGTCAAAATCTCAGATTTTCGGTCATAAATGAATCGGTAACCGAAGCACGTCCTAATCGATCAACCGCCATCACCAAATTCATAGCCTGTCCTCCCGCATCATAGAATAGAATAATCCAGCAATGAGGGAATGGTTGATGTGCGATTGATTCAAGAATTCCGGCAGTTTGCCATTCGCGGCAATGCCGCAGAGATGGGGATTGGGATTGTTTTAGGGGCAGCATTCAGCGGCCTGATTGATTCACTCGTAACCGACATCCTGCTGCCGCCTGTCGGGCTGCTTTTAGCAAAAATGAATTTTACTGATCTCTTCATTTCGCTTAATGGAGTAGCTTACAGCTCTTTGAATGAGGCGAAGGAAGCGGGTGCAGCAACGATTAACTATGGACTTTTCATAAGTACAAGCATTCGCTTCATTTTCATTTTATTCGCGGTTTTCCTCGTTGTCCGTCAAATGAATCGCTGGAAAAAGCCGCATCAGCGCCCAATTGATTCGATGACGAGGAAGGAGTGTCCGTTCTGTTGTACGCCGATTCCTTCAAAGGCGATCATCTGCCCGAACTGCGGGTCCGAGCTGAAGGAAATTAGCGATGGTAAACCGCAGGAGAAACGTGTTTCGAAGTTCCGTGTGAAGATCAAATAGGCTCCCGTTAGATTATGCCTTCGTAAATCGGGGAATACGAAGGGAAAGAAACGGAGGGCTTAATGATGAGCGATGAAAACAAACATACAAGCAACGAATCAGACGAGGAAACGAACCAGAATAAAGAGGAAGAACATCACCCCGGAAGACAGTTCTATATACCCTCTCAAATCGTCAAAGACTTCGGAGAAAAAGGCAAGGATCACCTGAAGAAGCCTTTCCGTGCGCAACTATTGTTAGCACTGACTGCAGGGTCTTTCATGACTTTCGGTGCTGCATTTTCCATCCTGCTTGCTATAGGGGTAGAAGCGAAAGGATTGTATTATCTGTTATCCGGGATGGGGTTTGCGGCAGGTTATGCGATGGTATTCATTTCGGGTTCAGTATTATTTACGGAAATAAATGTACTCTTACCTACTTATCTTTTCAATGTCACTGGTCTCATGCAAAAGCCCATCCTTAAATTCTGGGCGTCGGCATACATCGGAAACATCCTTGGTGCGTTGTTCGTGGCAGTCCTGATCCAATTATCAGGGTCGCTATCAACCCCTTTTTATACCGAGTTATCTGTGTACCTCGAACATAAAATGAAATTCATGGACCATGGAGTTAAGGGCTGGTTCGAAGTCCTCGTCTCGGGTATTCTTGCCAACTGGCTGATCGGGATGGCAGCATTCCTAACTACTGCCGCCAGAGATATCACTGGTAAGATTCTCGGAACCGCACTGCCGGTCATCTTATTTGTAGCAGGAAACTTCCAGCACAGTGCAGCGAATATGGGTTACTTCAGCCTTGGTGTACTGTCGAAATCAGAATATACGTGGTATGAATTCATCCTCTTCAATCTGATTCCAGCCAGTATCGGGAACATCATTGGTGGAGCAATTCTTGTATCCCTGCTGTTCTCCTACGCTTATAAAGAGGACATCCAGTCCGCTTTGAGTTTAAAAAAATGAATGAAAGCTGAGACGCCTCCGGTGTTTCAGCTTTTTTTAATTTTTCGACGGAGGTGGTGTTTCATTTATCACCGACTAATGTAAAATAGAGGTAAAGGGTAAAACAAATTACCTAAGAGGGGTTCCTATGAAAAATATCTGCTATATGATGTTCATCTTCCTTTTTGTACTTACTGCCTGTAATAATGAAGAGGAGACCCGTTTTGCACAGCATCATGCCTCATCAGATGTTTCGATATCGGAAAAAGAACAAATCATCACGAAGCAGAGAATCACACTTTCTGCAATTGGTGACATGCTGATTCATGACGGAGTCTACCACGATGCTCAGACTGCAAATGGTTATGATTTCAAACCGATGCTTGAACTTGTGAAGCCATACCTTGAGGAAACGACGTTATCGATTGCCAATCAGGAAACGATGATTGGAGGAGCGGAGATCGGATTATCCTCCTACCCTTCATTCAATAGTCCATATGAAGTCGGTGATGCATTGAAGGATGCCGGAGTCGATATCGTTTCAATCGCGAATAACCATACCTTGGACCGCGGGGAGAAAGCAATCCAGAATGCGATTGCACATTGGAATGCCATTGATATGGTGTACACAGGTGCCTACCAAAGTGACCAGGACAGTGAACAACTGCGGATTGTCGAGAAAGAAGGGATGCGTGTCGCTTTCCTAAGCTATACATACGGCACGAATGGAATTCCTGTTCCGGCCGGGAAGGACTACTTGGTCAATTTGATTGATCCCGTCAAAATGAAAGCAGATATTGCAGAAGCAGAAGAGCAAGCGGATGTAACCGTCGTGAGCATGCATTTTGGAGCGGAATACCAGCGGCTACCCAATGAATCACAGAAAGAGCTGGCTCAGGTGATTGCCGATGCTGGTGGAGATGTAGTGATCGGGCATCATCCTCATGTACTGCAGCCGATGGAAATGCTGAAAGGTAAAAATGGAAACGAAACGTTCGTCGTCTACTCGTTGGGGAATTTCCTATCTTCTCAGAATGAACTGTACCGACGGCTCGGAGGCATCCTGCAAATTGAGATAGAGAAGGTATCCGGACCTGTCGATGAAGTGGTGTCCATAAAGAATCCGAAGTTCATTCCTACATTTGTATATTATGAAAGACACCGTAATTATAAGGTGGTTCCGATGCACCAGCTTGAACCTGGAATGCTAGCGAATGGAGAAAAGCTTCACGAGGAAATCAAACAGCATATGTCCCAGTGGATGCCGGAACTTAAATTTCCATAAACAGAAGGTACGCCTCAACTGGCGTACCTTCTTATGTTGTCACGATTACTTTTATTCCTGATGGATCGGTTAATGTGATGGATTGATCGAGTTGTTCGAATGTGATGGCGTTATGCTTCACTCGCTCAATTGTCGTATTAAATGACTGGAGATCAGGGAGCTTTATAGTAAAGTGTTTCAGGCCGATGGAGCTTTCCTGTTTATAAGCAACATGCCTTCCCCAAACATTCATCGCTATGTGGTGGTGATAACCGCCAGCAGAAACAAACAGCGCATTTCCTCCAAGAGTGAACATCTTATCAAATCCTAATCCATCTACATAAAACTTTTCCGTATCGTCGATGCTGCTTACATGCAGGTGGACGTGACCGATAATAGTGTCCGTCGGGAGTCCGCTCCACACTTTGTCTTCGCTGAGTTTCAGCAGTCCTTCCACATCTAATCGGGAAGTTGTGGCTGTCAGTTGGCCGGAAGCATCCTTTTGCCACAGATGTTTCGGACGATCAGCATAGATTTCAATTCCATTACCTTCCGGGTCCTGCAGGTAGATGGCTTCACTGAACCCATGGTCGGATGCACCCTGAAGTGGGTAATTGTTTTTGATCAAATGCCTTAAAGATAGCGATAGGCTGACTCTGTCAGGGACGAGAATAGCGAAATGGTACAAGCCTGCTGATTGGGCTCGAGAGGCATCCTTTGCTTTCGTTTGTTCCAAGGTAAGCAGTGGAGAAGTGCCATCCACTGCGAAGGAAACACGGTCTTGTTTCTCTTCCAATACTTCAAACCCGATCAGTGACCGATAAAAATCCGCGGTGCCGTGCAGATCCTCCACTAACAGATGAACAGAATCGATTGTTGTTTTAGGATGAATCGTCGTTTTCATCAATGTCTTACCTCCTTAAAAGATCAAAGCATCAACGGAATAGGTACCTGCACCAGTCAAAGCGATTCCTAACGCAATGATCGCAATCAATACGTTGTATTCATATCCGCCTTCAGTCGCCCAGTACCCATTTGGTCCATGAACTTTCATGATGGCAACAATCATTGTAAGGATGATCAGGAGTGCAGCCAGCGGGGTAAGCAGACCAATTGCAAACAAAAGTCCTCCAATCAATTCACTCAAACCTGCCAGTAACGCCATCGTTTTACCAGGTTTGATTCCGATGGAAGTAAAGAATCCGCCTGTTCCTTCAATTCCATGCCCTCCGAACCATCCAAATAACTTCTGTGCACCATGTGCAGCAAATGTAATACCTAATACTATACGGATAAGTAAAAGTCCGATACTTGCTAAAAGTGTCATTGTCATTTCCTCCTTTTCTTGATGATAAAAATATATCAGGTTACTTTAAGTAAGTCAATGGTGTTTTTAATTTAAATTACAAAAAGTAACTTTAAGACATTTAAAAAAGCCCTGAGATCAGGGCACTTGTTCAATCGATTACTTTTCAACCCATTCATCCGCCCAGTGTTGCACTTCAGATAGGGCTGGTGTTATCGCTTTTCCTTTATCAGTAAGGGTGTATTCAATTCTCACAGGAGTTTCCGGATAGACACTCCGTTGTACCATCCCGTGTTCTTCTAATTCTTTCAACCGTTCTGTCAGCATTTTCTTGCTGATTTCCGGAATGTTATTCGCAATTTCATTGAAGCGTAATGGACCATTTTCCAGCACACGGATAATGATTCCCACCCAACGCTTACCAAGGAGTTGGAATGCCTTTTCGAATTTAGGGCAAAGGGATTGTGGAGACATGACAGTCACCTCCATCTAATAATACATTTATTATAGTACATTCAGCCGCTTACAAAAAGTAATTAAGTTTAAATCATATAGTAACAGCTATAAAATTATGGAAAATATGAAAAATTCTTTTCCACCTATTGCCCCCGAAACTTTACATATGTTACCTTACAGGAAATAGAGATATTGTGGTGGAAATAGCAAGATTAATTACGGTTTTCGACACACTACTTCATCCAGCTTCCTCCTGATATCTTTATTGAAGCCTGGTTAGGCAATTCCTATAAAATTTTAAGTTTTAACGTATGATGAGCGGGAATCGCCTAATACACTTTTTTAAAGGAGGGTGAGCTGCTGTGACGATCCTGTTCTCCAAAGGCCGTGAGTTGTTTGAGAAAGATTTTAAAAACCAGGCGTTTAACCAACAATCCGAATCAAAAATCAAACAACCGAAGAAAAAAAGCGGTAAAGTCATGTTTTTTGCTAACAAACGTAAGTAAGCCATTGTGAATCGTGTAGGCTAGGTCTTTGGGAAAAATGTAAGAAATGTCAGGATCAACGGAACATGGGAGCCAATACAGCAGATCATCATCATAGTAGTATGGATCAAATTCCTTTACTAGAGAGTTACGAACTGTACACCCCTATGTTTGCAGTTGACATTGCAAATGGAACGGAAAAATAATCAACCCCTCTGCTGTCATTCAGCGGAGGGGTTTCTTTGGTATCCAGGTTCTTTACGCTCAGCCTCTATTTTTCTTTACTGGAATCCAAATTTCACTTTTATAGTCGGGTGATGTGATGTCTTTGCCTTCCGTCCAAAGAATCTCCGGACCTTCGGCTTGCTCGTAATTGGAAGACGGGAACCATTCTGAATAAATCTTCCCCCAGGTTTCCTGAAGGGTATCTGGAAAAGGTCCGCTTGATTCGAAGACGGCCCATGTAAACGCTGAAACGTTCAATTGATCCAGATCATCGGGGCATTCCTTCGTGGTAGCTACTCCGATATAATGATCCAATTCTCCCTTTTCCTCCATTCGAGTTTCAGAAAAGTTGGTAGAAGCTTGAATCAACCCATGTGGTTCTATGTTAGAAAGGGCCTTTAACCTGTCAATTTTCTCACCTGATAATGACTTCCACATTTTCGTGATTTCTTCATTTTCTCCTTTGAAAACAATAGGAACTCGTTTCATTAAACCAGCAACCGTAAACGGGTGTTTTTCTTCGAGACGATAATTCATTTCGCTTCCTCCTTCGATAGTTAATTGGAAGCTCATTCTTGGATAAGCTTTAAGCGATTGGCCGGAATTCCTTGCCTGCGAAGGAGTAATACCATGCATTTGCTGGAAAGCTCTTGTAAAAGCATCCGGTGACTGGTATCCGTATTTTATGGCAACATCAATGATTTTCTCATTACCGTTACAAATCTCAAACGCTGCAAGGGTCAGCCGTCTGCGCCGGATATATTCAGATAGCGGAACTCCAGCCAGAAAAGAAAACATCCGTTTAAAGTGATATTCTGAACATAAAGCGCGGCTGGCAATCTCCTCATAATCAATCTCACCTGCAAGGTTTTCCTCTATATAATTGATAGCATCATTCATGTGTTTAAGCGAATCCAATGGATGAACCTCCTTTAATTAAAGAATAGCAGTGAAGGGAAGATATAACCCGACAATCAATGCTAGATATTGCAGGGTCTTCTATACTAAAGGATAGCATCTCTAAAAATAATCCTAAGTGAAATAAAGTATTGACCCTTACGTTACGTCATAGTCTAAGCTAAGAATTGAGGTGATGGAAATGTACAAAATCAAGGAAGTCGCTGAGCTGGCTGGAGTAAGTGTGCGCACACTGCATCATTATGATCGAATTAGCTTGTTGAAGCCGGCAATCGTCGGTGTAAACGGGTATCGGTTCTATGATGATGCCAACCTGAGCAGGCTGCAGCAAATCTTATTCTATAAGGAAATGGGTTTCTCCCTGCAGGAAATCGGCGGCATACTGGATGATCCGACTTTCGATTTCAAGAAGGCACTGGAAAAGCACAAGGTGATTCTTGAAGCGAAAATGCATCGCCTCGAACGAATCATTCGCTCGGTTGATCAGACAATCGATGCGATGGAAGGAGGAACTACAATGTCCAAAGAAGAAAAACTGGAGCCATTCGATATGTCAGAAATCGAAGCGCATCAGAAGAAATATGCAGATGAAGTGAAGGAAAGATGGGGCCATACGGATCCTTACAAAGAATCGATGCAAAAGACCGCGTCTTATGATGCAGACGATTGGAAGCAGATCCAGGAAGACATGAATCAGCTTTACAAAGGTATTGCAGACCGTATGGATGAGGGGCCTGAAGATACTGAAGTTCAGCGTTTAGTCGGAGAATACCGAAACCATATCACAGGTAACTTCTACGAATGCACGCCTGAAATTTTCCGAGGCCTTGGCGACATGTATGTCAATGATCCTCGCTTCACGAAAAATATCGATAAAGTGAAGCCTGGATTAGCGGAATTTCTGCGTGATGCCATCCAAGTGTACTGTGATAATCTGGAACAAAGCAGGTGAGCCGACATGGCTCACCTCTTTTTTTAATAAAAGGAATTCAACCCACCAATCTAGAAAGGTAAGGATAGAGTGAATTGGAAGGAAGTGGATGGAAATAGGCGATATCATAAGCTTTGCAGTAATTGTGCTGATTGTTTATTTAGGTTTTTATTATGGGTTGAAACTGAAACTGGGCATTAAGGAAGAAATCCCTTATAAGCATGTGAACAAAAAACACAAATGGACCGAAATGATCGTAGTTTTTGGCGGAATTGCGGCTGTCATTACGGTGACGGTCATCGATCCTTATATGATCCACCCAACAAGATACCAATTTCTAATGGTAATCTTATTCATGTTTCGTGGCTGGATGGAATGGAAGCACAAAAGGGAAGCGAAGCGACATTATCTTAGTCTGTTAACTAGTTTGACTTTGATTATAGTTATAGTAGGCGTGGAAATTATAAGTCCTTGGTTATGAAACGTGCTCAGCCTTTACAGCTGAGCACTTATTTTCACCTTGGTTTGGCAATGATACCGTTATGGACTTTGATGTAGCCATGACGAAGGATGTCCAGTCCGTTCTCATACATATACAGCCCCATCTGTTCGACCGTCATCAATTCACGATAGGTGTGGTTCATGACATCTGCCATGATCTGATAGTAAAGCTTAGAGCGGACTTGACTGCGTGGAGTCGTCATAACGACATAGCCGCCATCTTTCAGGAATTTCCGGTGCCAGTCGACTACTTCGTGTTTGTATTCATCAGGGAAGTGCTCGAGCAATCCGACGGAAAGGACGATATCGAATTCCTTTCCATAGTCGAGGTTTCGGATGTCATCAACTACATATTCAATGTTAAAATCATTTTTGTAGTAGATCTTTTGGCTTCCGGTTGCCGGATTCTCTCCTAAAAATGGGTAGGAGTCTGGGAAATCTGCAAAACGGGTCGTCTTACAGTATTCATCATAATCAACCATGACGACTTCAGCCTCCGGGTACATTGCCGCAAGCTGCATTGCTTCATATCCCTCAGCAGCTCCGAGGAAGAGGATGCGCGGATGTTTCACATCCAACCCTTCAAAGAGCGCCCGCTTTCCTCTCGGGTCCCAGATTCCATCCTGCATGCGGTGGACATAATTCCACAACTGGATTTTAACGACATCTCCAAGTGCCTGTTTGACTTGAGATGGTTTGAATGAACGAATACTGCTGAAGAACTGCTTTTTTGCTTCCTGCATTTCTGCCGGGACGTCTTTCTGGAACCATTCATGAAACGCTTTATTGAAGAATGTCCAAGAAGTGTGAGGATCCATCTCTTTGGCGTGATTCTTTTCCCAAGTGATTCTGTCCTTGGAATAGGTCTTCACCTCATAGGGCTTCCGGACATCCTTCCATGTAAGCTGGGACCAGTCCTTTACCGTATTCATCGTCACGAACTTATTGTATTCCTTTTCCGAATAATGTCTTAAATCGATACGATACTGGTTGATCAGTTCCGTTTTTCCAATGTGTGATTCATCGAAAGGGGAGGCGTTTGGTTCAGAACGGATGGCTTCTTCCAACATGTACATTCCTCCTAAAGCTATCAGAATATTCAATAATATAAGTATAAGCCTGTTTGAAAATATTTACAAACAGGCTTTTATCATGAAATGAGGGCTTGGCCTATACAATGTAAAAAGAGAACGTATCACTTTCCTGTCCTCCTCTGAATAAACTGTATAGAGGTGATTGTATGGGTGATCTTATCCCATTTCCGAAGCGGCCTGATCCACCGAAACCGAAGATTCCACTGACATATGAGGAAAGTCTCGAACTTAGCAAGCTGGAAGAGCTCGTAAAGGATGTCGATAGTTTAAGAAAGCTGATCATTGCTAAAATCAAGGTGAATCGTTTCATCAAAAAAGTGCATAAACGACATCGTAATGAAGAAAACGGGAAACTTTATTGATCCGTTTTCTTTTTGTATTGGCAGGATTTACATATACCCTGTCCTCTTTCTTAGTTTTACTGACCAACTTGAAGGGAATAGCATAACCAACAGGTCAGCATACTAAGGGAAGAGGTGAATCTGATGAGAAAACTGATCAAATATATCCCTATCATATATCCGATTGTACGAAAGTTGATGAGAAGACGCGGACGAACACGCACATTTTAAACAAGCAGGCACGCCATTGACGGCGTGCCTTTTTTCATGGAGATTACCTTCTGAACCCTCGGACCATTGCGACAACGCCATGATAAAGAAGGACAAGAGAAAATACGATGACTGCCAGCACACCAATGATCAAGCCAAGCGGTTTCAGAGGTTCAAAGAATTCCGTATACGGGACACGAATCAGAGCGAAGCCGGCCAGGATGCACGCCAAGTAGAGCAATGGATAACGTTCCATTGTTATCACTCCCTTCTGTTCACTATATGATTCAAGCTTGGAGAATATTTTCATCATCGACTGACGGATTCTGGTTATGCTATGAACGAAGAAAATTATTCCACCATGGAGGTTTAACATCATGATGAAAAAAATGATTGTTGCAGCATTTACAATTGGAATGCTAGGGATAACTTTCCCTGTTACCATCAGTCACGCAGATCACCACACTACCGTCCACGGAGAGATGCATGAAAACAAGGCAGAGTTTCATGAACAGTTTAGGGACTTGGTGAAGCAAGGTTACACGAAGAAAGATATCGTTCGTGCCTTCCATATCGCCAAGAAGAGCGGAGAAGATGTGGAGGAGATTCTGAAGCATCATAAGGAAACTCAATCATGGGAGAAAACGGCAGAACACTATGGAGTTGACCTTGAAAAAATGAAGGAAGAGTACCGGGCGAAACGAGAAGCCTTCATTGAGGATCATAAAGATGCAATCATGAGTCAACTCTCTGAATACACTGGGAAGACAGAGAAAGAATTGAATGAATTGATCGAAAGTGGAGTCCCCATTTCATTTCTTGTAAAAGCTTCGATCGTCTCCAAAGTTGCAGAAACCGATTTTGACAAGCTGGTGGCTGCAAAACGAAAGGGAAAATCTTTTAAGGAAATGACAGAAGATCTGAACATCGATCAGGAAGCACTTCATAAGGAAATGAAGGAATTCATGAAAGAAGTTAAAGGTGAAGAGTGAAGGGAACAGGTCGGGAATCCGGCCTGTTTTCATTTCCGTCAGAAGATGTGCTTCAAGCGTAGCAATTACTGGAATATATCCGAGTGATTTAGTATGCTTTTGTCAAAGAACTTGAAGTAGGGGGAGAGCTGGACGATGGTGGATGTGTACACTTCATTTATTGAAAACGAACGTCAGAAGGAATTATTCGAAAAAGCAGTGCGTCTAGCCGAACAGGCAAAGAAGCATGCACCGCAGTCTGACCGTGACGCACGGTTTTCAGTGGAAGTACTGAAAGAGTTGAAGAAAGAGCACTATTTTTCTTTACCATTACCTGAAAAGCTCGGCGGAGAGGACTTGTCTTTATATGAATTTTTATTATTACAGGAGCGACTAGCGGTTGGGGACGGTTCGGTAGCGTTGTCTGTTGGGTGGCACCTCGGGATTCTGATGGAGCTTAGGGATGAGAAGTTATGGGAAGAGGAGAAGTTCAAGCAAATAAGCGAAGAGATCAGTAAGCATCAGGTGGTCATGAATCGTGCTGCTTCTGAACCTGCAACAGGAAGCCCGACAAGAGGTGGAAAACCGGAAACGAATGCAAAGAAAGATGGAGATGGCTATGTACTGAATGGGCGTAAAACGTTTACTTCTATGGCGGATGCATTGGATTATTTCATCGTGACCGCTTCGATTGAAGCAGAGGATCAGGTCGGTTGGTTCTTGATTCATAAGGATACACCTGGATTAACTGTTGACCATACGTGGGATACGCTCGGTATGCGAGGGACAGCAAGTGATGACCTTATTTTGAACAATGTTCATGTAAACGCTGATAACCTGGTGGAACTGGCTGGTAAGAAGAAGTCTCAGCCAAAAGGTTGGCTGCTCCATATCCCGGCTTGTTATCTGGGGATTGCCATCGCCGCACGGAACGATGCGATTGCTTTCGCCAAGGACTTTCAGCCGAACAGTCTGGATCACCCGATTTCTGAAGTACCCCATATCCAACAGAAGATAGGGGAAATGGAAATGAAGCTGATGCATGCGCGTACATTCATGTATGCGGTAGCGGAAAAGTGGGATCGTGCTCCTGAGCGGAGAAATGAATTGGAGGCAGAACTGGCTGTCGTCAAAACGGTAGCCACGAATGCAGCGAACGAAGTGGTTGATCTTGCAATGAGGATCGCAGGTGGCAGAGGACTATCGAAAACGTATCCGTTTGAAAAGTATTGTCGCGATGTTCGTGCCGGCTTGCATAACCCGCCGATGGACGATGCTGTTCTGGGGATGTTGGCTAAAAGAGCGACGAAGTAAGGAAGAAGCACTCATTGC
The DNA here is from genome assembly GCF_042675915.1 of Thalassobacillus hwangdonensis. Lineage (NCBI taxonomy): Bacteria > Bacillati > Bacillota > Bacilli > Caryophanales > Bacillaceae > Thalassobacillus > Thalassobacillus hwangdonensis. Next base: position 54,568 of record NZ_JBHTKL010000002.1, read on the forward strand.
TTCTTCCTTTTGAATATCAGCTCATAAAAACTGGGCATCCCATAGGATTTTATTCCCGGAGCGAAAACCTGCACGAGCTCCCAGCCTTCTTTTTCATGGTCGTAAACGATCTGATGGTAGTCCTGTTCAGGTTTGAGCTTGAATTTGGATAAGGCTACTTTCACGAATTTATGTTCATACATATGTATACCCCCCTTTTCTCTATTATCGGTTGGAAGATTCCAATGCGTAAGACCCGAACCTATGTACTTGCCTGTGTTAGAATGGAAGCAAATATACTAAAGGGGTATGGAGAATGAATTTTCTGGCGCTTGACTTCGAAACAGCTAATTCCTCCCGTGGGAGCGTGTGCTCGATCGGGATTGTCGAATATGAAAATGGTCAGCTGAAAAATGAATATTACCGACTGGTAAAACCGAAGCGGAATTATTTTTCTTCGTTCAACATAAATGTGCACGGAATTACACCGGAAGATGTTGCAGATGCTCCTGAATTCGATGAATTATGGGAGTCGGACATCAAAAAGATGCTTGAGGGCAGGCTTGTAGTCGCGCATAATGCCCAGTTCGATATGGGCGTCCTGCGTGCTGTTCTGGACCAGTACGGTATGTCCTACCCGATGCTTGCTTACAATTGCACCGTCAATATCTCCAAAAAGACGTGGCATCTGCCTAGCTACAACTTGAAGACAGTTGCCAATCATATCGGTTTCCGGTTTTCCCATCACCACGCGCTTGAAGATGCGAAGGCATCTGCGGAAATTCTGATGAACGCCAAACATGCACTGGCTGCTTCAGATGAAAAAGACTTGATCGAAAAGACTGGAACGACCAATGGTATGATGTTCGATTCCGGCTACGAGCCAGCCCGTTTGAATAAACGGAAACCAGCCCGTAAACCACATGCGAGCGTGTATGTAGCCGCTTCGAAGGATTTTGATCGCAGTCATCCGTTCTATGGGACCTCCGTGGTGTTTTCAGGAAAGCTCGAGAAGATGAAGCGAGAGGATGCCATTCAGCGTGTCGTAGATGTTGGAGCGAATTGGACACCGACAATTGAGTCCACTACGAATTATGTAGTCGTCGGGACAAAAGCGTACGAAGCCTATCAAAAAGGTGAAAAGAGCAGCAAACTGGAACGGGCAGAAATATTGATGAGCCAAGGCTATCCAATCGAAATCATCGATGAAACAGCTTTCTGGCAGAAATTATGACGAGAACAGGCGGATCACTCATTCAGTGAATCCGCCTGTTTTGTTTGCACAATGGCGATCAGTGTTGCGCCAGCGGCCTGGATCCAGCTTCCTAAAAACCCGAGCGTTTGCCCGAGTTCCGGGTCATTCGGACTTCTGGATGCACCAATCGCCTGCATGGAATTTCCGATCACCTGCATCAAGTTTCCTGTATTGATCAATGATTGGGCCTGCGTAATTGTTCCATCGAATCCGTCTGCAAGAACAACTCCTCCACCTAATGCCTGCAGCAGATTTCCTTTAATTGTGAACGGCCTGCGTTCTCTTTCGCTATCGGTTAACAGTAAGCCATAGATGACCGTAGAATTCCCTATCGCCTGTGTGCCATTTCCGATGTCCTCAAGAACAGATCCTCCATCAACTGCTAAGCCACTCCCGGTTGCCTGCAGCACGTTCCCTGCGAGTGAAAGGTTATCCTGATCCTGAGTGGTGATACGCCTGGATGGAGTACTGCTGACAGCAGCCACGATTGTTCCGATCGCCTCTACCCAAGCTGCGGTCAAACCTGTCAATTGCTGATCCATTGTCGACCTCTCATTTCGCCCTTTTTATTATGTGTATGCAACAGGGATTAAATCGCTATTTTTAACTATAAAAGATATATTTTTATCGAAAAACGATAAAAATGTGTTGACTAGCATGAAAATATTGGTATGATGAAAGTATCAAATGACAAGGGGATAGAAAAATGGCTAAAAAGAAGTTGACCAAGTTTTTCTCAGTTGGCAGTAAGGTTTTGTTTTATTTCTTTCTAGTAAGTGGATTGCTTGTGACGGTACTTGAAGCGATCACGATCTTTAATCCGAAAGGGAAGGTTGCAGAAGGACTGGGAGGTTTCGAACCAATCTACGGGACGTTCAATCTGACCTTCGACAAGGAACCGGCATTATACGACGAGCAGTCTTTCCAGTTACTTTCATTGGCTGACACGGTAGTTCTGTTTGCTTTTGTTACACTGTTGTTCTTATTGCTCCATAAGTTACTGAAAAATGTACACGAGGAACAAGTCTTCATGTATGAAAATGTTTCCCTCCTTTTCAAATTGGGACTGCTTGTACTTGTAATCGGATCAGTCAGCACATTGCTTGGAGAAATTTTGAGTGCAAGAGCATTGGAACAGCTGACAGTTACAAATGCAGATCTGAGCTATACACCATTTGCTTTTGCTGATTTCATCATCACGGGCATCGTCCTGATCGTCATCAGTGTGACGTTGAAGAAGGCGGTACACGCAGTGAAAGAGAATGAAGAGACGATATGATCAAAGTCAATTTAGATGTGATGATGGCTAAACGCAGGATTTCGTTGAACGATTTGTCAGAGAAAGTGGAGGTCACACCGGCCAATCTATCCAAGCTTAAGAATGAAAAAGGAAAGGCGATCCGGTTCTCTACACTTGATGCTTTGTGTAAAGCTTTGGATTGTCAGCCTGGAGATTTGTTAGAATATGTAGAGGAGAGCTGATCTCTTACTATATCGATAGAAGAAGGAGTGGCAAGCATGTCCGTAATCGATTCGATTTTGGAACACAATAAGAAATTCGTTGAAGAGCGTGGTTTCGAAGCTTATGAGACCACTAAATTTCCCGATAAGAAACTCGTAATTCTAACTTGCATGGATACTCGTTTGATTGAATTGCTGCCAAAAGCGATGAATATTTCCAACGGTGACGCGAAAGTCGTAAAAAACGCAGGCGCTATTCTGACCGACCCATTTGACAGTGTCATGCGCAGCATTATCGTTGCACTCTACGAACTTCAGGCGGATGAAGTAGCAGTCGTCGGACATTATGGCTGCGGCATGACTGGAATGAACGCAACTCCAGTTGTGGAAAAAGCATTGGATCAAGGCATGGAAAAGTCCACGCTTGAGTCGCTGGAATATGCCGGGGTAGATGTGGAGAAATGGCTGAAAGGCTTTGATGACGTGGAAGTAAGTGTCAAGAACAGTGTCGACCTGATCCGCCGCCATCCATTTTTACCAAAAGGAACGCCCGTACACGGTCTCGTCATCTCTCCTGAAACAGGGGAACTGACCGTAGTTGATAAAGCTGAATGAAGTTCTGACTGCCGAATGGTTTGGTAGTGCATCTTACTTAATAACATAAGACCAGTAAGCAAAGTCCAATTCGGAAAATGAATTGGGCTTTTTTTTAGATGATTTGTCGGAAATAAATGGTAGAATTTATATAACGTGAAAGGAGAGTGTTACAAATGAGCCAAGATTGTTTTATATGTAATAAACATCAAGGAACAATTAAAACTGCAGGAACAACAATCTATGAGGATGATTTCGTATATGTTGGTCACATTGACAGAAATGGAAAGCCGAACTATTTAGGGCACGTCATGATTGATTTGAAACGTCATGCTCCAACCCTGGGCGATATGACGGTAGAAGAATCAAAAGCATTTGGTCTCATTATGTCTAGAGTAAGTAAGGCTCTAATGGCATCGGAAGGGGCAGAACATATCTATTCGCTTGTCTCCGGAAATTCCGTTCCACATCTCCATATGCACTTAGTAGCCCGTTATCCGAACACCCCGGAAGCGTATTGGGGACCGATGGAAGTGTATGATTGGGAAGATGCTCCTATGGGTGGGGACGAAGAGGTGAACAATCTCTGCCTACGTATCAAAGCGCATTTAGAGAACAGTTGATTTGACGAAATCGAGTGGTGAGTTCAACTGGGTAGGGAGTCAAAACAACTTCGTAGACAACATAAACATAGGTGATTTGAAGTACATATCAATTGGCCGCTTTGGTGGTAACTCCACTGCAGGTCAGTACAAAAATGAAGATGGCTGTCTGGTCTGGGTGAGTGAAAAGGAAGATTGGGAGTTTGCTGTGATACTGGATGCTCACAATTCAGATGAAAGTGCAAGGTTGGTTGTAGAGCAGTTCGTGCTGAAAAAAAAGGAAATACAACACTTGCTATCGCTACCTTACGATCAGGCTTTAAAGAGGCTTGAACAAGAGATGTTGGATTTATTTCAGGAAGAGGCATTTATGGACAAATGTCGAAACGCTCAAGGTGAAACAGCCTGCCTCGTGCTTTTCAGGAAAGATAAATATATCTGGTGGTTTTCGGTGGGAGATTGCCTATCTTATCTTTTCCATTCAGATTTAGCCAAACTTGGTCAGTACCAGATTAACCAAAGACAGTTTTATGAATGGGTTGGACAAGTTAATACTTTCGAAAAAGCGGTACCTTGTTACAGTAAAGGAGTTAGAGAGCTTAGAAAAGGAATGAACCGCATATTAATGACGACAGATGGATTGATTGAGTGTCCCAATGAACCTTTTTCTTCTCCAAAGGTGATTTATCATGTAATGAAGAATGGATCGATTAAAAATAGTCTGATGACTTTATTTCAGACGGTTAAAGAAAACAATGTTCGAGACAGTACAACGATCATTTCCTGGGATGTAACTATAACAGAAGATGTCACTATACCAAGTGATCAGTAACGATGAACAGAACTACTCAGCTTACGAGTGGTTCTGTTTTTTTGTTTAATGTCGGCTTTAATCAGTAAAACTGGATGTTCAATCAGTAAATGGAAAGTTTTGATTAGAAAAGCCACACTTTTAACTAGTAAAGCGCAGGTTTTAATCAATAAATCACTCACTTTAATCAATAAGCGCAAACTCCCAACTCTACGACTTTAGTCTGAATCCCATCTCCTCCCTTTTTTCGAGCCAAACCTCACGCTAACTCCCGATGTGGGAAATCATTCCTCTATCTACAATAAAGATAAGCTAATTAACCGAAAGGGGAATGAAGGATATGAAAAATAAAGTAGTTGTCATCACAGGAGCTTCAAAAGGGCTGGGAAAAGCGTTGGCGCTGAGGTTTGCTGAACAAGGAGCAAGGCTGGGGATCTGCGCCAGGGACCACGAAGAGCTTGAAAAAGTTAAAGCCGAGGCAATCTCGAGAGGAGCGGAAGTTGTGGCTGTGACAGCGGATGTATCCAATCCAAAGGATGTTGATCGGTTCATTTCAGTCGTTGAGGATGCGTTTGGAAAAGTGGATGTACTTATCAATAATGCATCGATCTTCGGACCGGGACCGAAGCTGCTGGCGGACTATCCTGCCGATACCTTTGAGGAAGTGATCCGAGTCAATAGCTCCAACCCATTTTTCGTTACGAAACGTGTGCTTCCAGGTATGCTTGCTGCGAAGCAAGGATCGATCATCAATCTAACTTCTGAAGCAGGGAAGACAGGGTTCGGCGAATGGGGCGCCTACAGTGTTTCGAAATTCGCTTTGGAAGGACTTACTCAAATATGGGCGGATGAACTGGAAGAGACTGGCGTCCGTATCAACATGGTCGACCCAGGGGAGATGGACACAGAGATGCATGATATCGCAGTGCCTGATTGTGATTATGATCTGGCTGATCCGAATACCATTTTGGATGTGTTCCTTCACCTTGCCTCTGATCAATCGAACGAACACGGACAGCGGTTCGAAGCACAATCTTTTGTCCTTGAAAGCGAGGAAGTATGATGGGAGCAATTGCATATCCATTCCATATTCCAGATGAATTGAACGCCACTAAACCAAAGGAATTTACAAGCGGATCCCGTGATGATGTGAAGTTGCTGGTGCTTGATCCTGCATCAGGAGGCACTATCCATGATCGCTTCAATCGATTGGAGGAATTTCTATTGCCGGGTGATTTGGTAGTTTTCAATAACAGCCGCACGATTCCTGCAGTGCTGAAGGCGAAACAATCCGGTCGCGAAATTGAAGTAAGACTTTCTAGAAGAATCGATGAAAACCAATGGGAGGCACTAATGCTGGGTGAATTTATCCAAACCGGTCATACACTCCAGTTTTCTGAGCGGTTGACTGCTTCGATAACTGGTTCAGGTTCAGAAGCTCCTTTATGTAAGCTGCGCTTTTCAATAAGTGGTACAGCATTGATGGATGAAATATATCGCATCGGCGAACCGATCCGTTATGAGTATATTGATGAGGAGTGGAGCCTGGACAGCTATCAGACGGTTTATGCCTCTGTCCCTGGTTCTGTTGAGATGCCATCCGCCGGCAGAGCGTTCACATGGGAGGGCTTGAACCGATTGAAAGCAAAAGGGATCAACACCGCTTTCCTCCAGCTTCATACAGGACTCAGCTATTACGAAAACGACAGATGGCCGAATCCGAAGCACCACCCGGAAACTTATCGGATTCCTGAGGAAACGGCTGCCCTTGTGAATCGCACACGAGAGAGTGGAGGGCGGGTGATTGCAATTGGAACTACCGTCGTTCGTGCACTTGAATCAGCAGTCGATTTAAACGGACGAATTCGACCTGAAGAGGGAACAACTACTCTTTATATTGATAAAAGTCATCCACTACGGGCGGTCGACGGCTTACTTACTGGTTTTCACGAACCGGAAGCGAGTCATCTCGATATGTTGACTTCCTTCATTGATACAGCCCCATTAATGAAAGCCTACAAGGAAGCGATCCATAAAGGATACCACTGGCATGAATTCGGAGATATGAACCTGATTCTACCAAACAGGTGCAAGCCGTGAACATTCACCATGTGGGTATCGGAGTTAGCGACATGAAAACTTCCATCCAATTCTATGAAAATCAATTTGGTTTCCACTATGAACAGGGATTTTCATTGGCAGATGAGGAAATCGTGTTCATAAAAAATGGGGAGGCACGAATCGAGCTAATCTATGCAAAGGGAACATCACCTTCATCAGCTTCGCAACACGTGTGTCTGGAGGTGAAAAGCTTGAATGAATGGAAGCGGCATATTTCACTTGTTCCGGTAGAAGGACCGTTCAAGCTCAATAATGGTTGGGAGACAATTTTCTATCAAGGACCGGACGGTGAAACCATTGAACTTCTCCAACTGAACGAAAACCGAGGCACCTAGGTGCACTCGGTTTTTTACATGTAAAGGCTAGCTAGAAAAATGCCAATACTCTCCTGGTAGATTTCATCAAACTGGGATAACGGCAGCGGGTTGGTGCCTCTTCCGAGTTCCACCGTGAACCCTGGCTGTCGGAAATCTTGAATGAACCAATCCTTGTAACCTGCAAAGCTATCAACATATTGAATCGGACGGTAACCGCTAACGCGCGCGAACTCGTTGACAATCGTTTCAGACTCAGGAGGTTCAAGCCCTTCGAAGCCCCAGAAAATCACTTCGCCTTGCGTGTGGAACGTCAGCATTTTATCAAATTGACGGTTACCTGCAAGCTCTGCCATTGCGACGCTCTCTGGTTCTGTCAAGGGCTGATAACCAGGGAAATCCCGTGGTCCTGGTTCGGTAGGTTTCCTGGCTGCTTCCACTTCCCACTTCGCTGGATACTGATTATTCAAGTCTACACCACGGATATTTGCTCTCCAACCTGAGAAATCCGTGCTACCATTGTTCAAGGCAAGCACTTCATTCCCAAATGCTCCTGCAGGTGGACCGTTCAGCACAAGGTCGACTCCGTCCGGATTGACCATGGGAACAATCGATACCGTTACTCGATTATAGAACGGCTCGATATTCAGCCCCCGGATCGATTCGCGGTTGGTCAGTGCCAGTAAGTAATCATTGAGAAACTGCATGATGATTGGTGTGGTGATCCATTCCTGTGCGTGAAAGGAACCGTTCCAGTTTACGATTTCGTCCCCTCTGCCAATTTGCAGTTCTGTCAGCTGCTTACCCATTACGCTGGTTCCGATGACCTCAGTTCGAATAAACGGGTAGATGGAAAAAAGCTGAGCTAAATCCTGTCCGAGCACATTGGAATCATAATTCATTTTCCCATCAACAACCCGGGCAGTAACACGTTGAGGTAACCGGATCACTTGGCCGATTTGCAAAGCGGACGGATTGACATTCGGGTTCAATAAATAAAGTGCGTCCAGTGAAATGCGGTTGTCGGTCGCTAACTTCCAGTAGGTATCCCCAGCGTTGATGCGGTAATTCGTTGCCACGTAGCCGGGAATCCGGATGGTCTGGCCGATAAAAAGCGTAGAAGGTTCCGTTTGAGGGTTGGAGTCGACAATCAACCGAAAAGGTATATTGAATAACGTGGAATAATACCACAATGAATCGCCGCTTCTCACTGTTACATCCATGCATAGCCCTCCTCATTCATGCTCATCATCTTAATGTATGTGATGGTCTTTTTTCGCATGAATGATAGAGTTCTATGTAATTGAAAAAGGAGCTCTAATTGAGCTCCTTGTTGAACATCCATTTTACTAATTGTTTTCCTTTTGTCACATCGAGTGCGTCTCTGTCGATTGCGCTTAGGGTCGATTGCCATGATGCGTAGAGTATGAGATCGATGCCTTCGAGCTCATTACCATTCAGCACTTCCAGTAAACTTTTTATTTTGTCTTCCCGATCTAAGGGATCTGTTTCGGAAAACAACTTACAAAGCCCTTTCTTCGCTGCAAAATCCACCCCTGTAAGTAAAGCTGCTTCCAGTTTTCCCTGGCTATCAGTAAACAGGTCGGCCGCGCCTTCCATTCGATCCACAACACGTTGTTCCAATTCGTTTCGTACGACTGCGTATAGCGTCGCTTTCGATCCGAAGTGATGGTAGATTGTGCCTGTGGTCATCCCAGCCTCTTCAGCAAGTTCTTTAATATTCACTCCTTCATAGCCCTTTGTCCGGAATGCTTCAACTGCAATTGTTAATAAACGCTCTTTCTTCGTTCCTGGTACTGGTATCATATCCTTCATGAATCAAGCGTATCATATTGACAGTAAAACGTAAATGGATTATGTTATACATAACTTAATTATGTAACGGCATCAAGAGAATAAAATTTAGGGGAGGAAAATGTATGAAGTTAGCATTTTTAATGCATCCAGTAAAAGAGATGAAAGCATCTTTGAAGTTTTATCGGGAAAATCTTGGGTTAGAGGAAGCATGGAGAGAAGGCGACCATACTGTAGCACTGAAACTACCTGGGACCGAAGTACAAATGATGCTTGAAGATGAAGATGAAGGATTGCCTGGGGGTGGGGTGTTCATCGTTGATTCTGTGGACAGCTTCTATGAACAGAAGAAGGAATTACTTAAGTTTGTGAAAGACCCTGTAGATATCCCGCCTGGGCGATATGCGATCTATCAGGATGATGCTGGTAATCCGATCCGTATCATCGATATGACAAAAGAAGGTTAGAAGGTCGAATAGTAAAAGAGGACGCAACTACAGATTCTTTACCCATTATAGATGACGAAAATGACGTTGATGAGGAATCGGACAATGAACTAATGTTAACCTGTCGCGTTTCTTATCTATCAGTTAACATGATAAGTTCCCTTTACCTTTACCTTATAGAAAGAACTAGACCCACTCCTGTTCGCAAACAGATTGAGTGGGTCCCGTTATTTTCCCTTTCTCCTTTTGCCTAACAACACCAATATAATTCCACACATTAAAAGAAGGTTTGCAACAATGGCACTTAAAAAATCGAAATCGCTTGTCGTTATCTCATTCTTATTTATAGTAAATAGATAGACACTCGGTCCTAATTGCATGTACAGAAGACTTCTTATTGCATAGAGAATCATCCCAACAATCCACAGAGCAATACCAATCCTTTTATAAGTCAAACCGAATCACCCTTATAAAGCCGAACACACTCATATTTAATCCTTAAGCAGTTGGTAAAGAAGAAGCCGATATTAGTTTCCAAAAGTTTCGAAAACTTCAGGAGAAATAAGAAAATAACGGTAGATAAATCATTCTCTGAAAAGAACTCCAAATTTAATACTTGTTCTTTCCCGGCATCGTAACTCAAAATGAACTCAGTTTTAACGACGGCTAACACCGCCTTTCTCCATCAATGTTGTTTTTTGTTGCATAGGAGATTACAATTTTATTCTTCTTACCACTTTCAAAAGGGAACGCAATTGATGCGTTCCCTTTCTCATTCAATCTGCCAAACAATCAGCAAATGCTTTTGCATAAGGAGGCAAATCAGGTGGACGGCGGGCGGAAATGATGTGCCCATCTTCAACAACAGGTTCGTCAAACCAGTTTGCACCGGCATTCACCATATCATCTTTGATGCCTGGCGTACTCGTCACGTTCCTTCCCTTAAGGATATCGGCTGAGATCAGCACCCAGCCAGCGTGACAGATTTGACCGATCGGCTTCTTATGCTCGTCCATATGCTTGATGAACGACAAAACCTCAGGGAAGCGGCGCAGCTTGTCCGGAGACCAGCCACCGGGTACTAGAATTCCATCATACTCTTCCACATCGATATCAGTGAATGCATAATCGGAAGTCACTGGAACACCATACTTTCCGATGTATTCCTGTTTAGCATCTTTACCCACGATATCTACAGTCGCACCTTCTTCACGCAACCGTAATACTGGATACCATAATTCAAGATCTTCAAACTCATCACTGACAAGTGCGATGACTTTTTTATTGTTCAAACGCATATGATTCACTCCTTTTCACAATTTCAGTCTATCAAATGGAGATGGATGGGCAAAACGTAAGCTATTTCTTAGATATAACAAGCACCCACCAAATCAGCAATGGCTGGAACAGCAGTCGGATCCACAGTGCAGTCTGGTTGACCTCTTCACTCCATGGAGCGGGGATACCGACAATTGCTGCATAAATGTTAGCTGGGAAAACAACTACGAGAAAGATGGCAATCAACTTGCCAATCAATGGCCGCATAGAAGGAACCAGCAAGAGGATGGCCAGTACCATCTCCATCACTCCTGTGGCGTAAACGATTTCCACGGCAAAAGGTATAATCGACGGAATTAAAGCTGCAAACCCCTCAGGATAGACGAAATGACTGATTCCTGCACCAAAGAAAGCGAGGCTGAATAGCACTAATCCCAATTTTTTAAGAAATCTTTTCATAGTGACGTTCCTTTCAATGAAATCTACCTCTTATCGTAGCATCAAGCGGATGGAGAAAACGAATGAAAAGAATGAATTTTGATGAAAACTACCCATAATCTTGATGCGGATTGCGAATGATTACTACTAAGGTCACTATAGGTTTTATCTGATATCGTGACTTTTTGATTGTGGCGCAGATTTCTAAAAGCAGGAAAACATTCTTTCGTGTTGAATTAGTTCATATACGCCTCAAGGTCGATTCTAATTGAACGATAAAGGCGTAAACTAGTTTCGTAGGTCATATCAAAGAAAGCATAAAGGGTGAAAATTGATGGGGAAACGTATTGTTTTAGTTTTGTTGGCTGTTATGATGTTTGCCGGAATTGCAGTAAATCAAGTCGCCTATGCCTCCACAGACGGTGGGGAAGGAATAAATGAAAAGCTCGGCGTACCAATTGTCGTTTATGGAGATACGTTGACAGAAGAACAGGAAGCGGAAGTGAGAGAACTTCTTGAAGTTGGCAGCGACGAGGCTATCGATGAATATCGAGTGAATGGACAGGACATCGCAAACTACATTGATGGTAATCCTGATTCCAGGATGTATTCTTCCGTGAAAATCACTCCACGTGAAAAAGGGGAAGGACTGGAAGTGAACCTTGTCACTCCTGACAATATTACGCAGGTAACGAAGGAAATGTATGCGAACGCATTGCTGACAGCAGGTGTGGAGGATGCGAAGGTGGATGTCGCTTCTCCAGTGAAAGTGACTGGACACTCTGCATTGACAGGGATTTATAAAGCATATGATGTACAAGGCGTAAAGCTCGATGAAGACCGGATGGGTGTTGCGAGTGAAGAACTCGATGTAGCCACAAAGCTGGCCGAGCAGGCAGGAATCGATAAAGAAAAAGTAAGTGAACTGTTTACGGAAATCAAAAAAGAAATCGCAGCGCAGGATCCAGCGACAAAAGAAGAAGTCGAGCAGATCGTTGATGAAAAGCTGAAATCTTTGAATATCGAATTGAGTCCTGAAGATCGTCAGCTGTTGACGGATCTGTTTGATAAAATCCGTTCACTGGATATCAATTTTGATGCATTGCAAAAACAGCTGGATGAAATTACATCAGGCATTAAAGACTTGGTGAACGATGAAGGGTTCTGGAATAGCATCATCAACTTCTTCAAGTCGATCTTCCAGGCGATTGCAGATCTTTTCAACAGTATATTTAAATAACATCTTATTAAACAACTTGAATGATAAATAAAAATGGTGCGGGAATTCAATCGCTTTCCGCGGACGAACGGTCAAGCCTCCTCGCTGCGCTGCGGGGTCTCGACTCGTCCGTTTTTCCGCAGGAGTCTAATGAATTCCCTCCCCATTTTAACCATATTGTGCGATTGTTTAATACGATATAATTATGATTAACTATTTAATGTAAAAGGCATATCCTCTTTTGGATATGCCTTTTTTCTACTGCAAATATTTATTTGATGGTGACCGTTAGTCTAAATTACATAATGGGGTGGGGGAATTGCGAGACCCCACGGGGCTGTAAGCCCGAGGAGGCTCGACGTCTGCCCGTGGAAAGCGAGTGATTGCCCCACCACATCTCACAAAGCAATCGTAACGGTCCTTTGTATTAATAATATGGTGAAATCATGATGTAGACGATGACACCTGTAAGGCTGACGTAGAGCCATAATGGCATGGTCCAACGTGCAATTTTACGGTGTTTGTCCACTTTCATGGCAAGCCCCCGGAACAAAGTCAGCAGTGCCAATGGTACGATGGCTGCTGCCAAAACGATGTGTGTGATCAAAATGAAATAGTAGATATACGCAATTACACCTTCTCCGCCGTAAGAGGTCGAAGATGCCATCGAATGATAGGTCAGGTATGACACAAGAAACAACGCGGTGGATGTAAAGGCTGCGAAAATGAAGTTCCGGTGCCATTTGATATTCTTCTTGAAAATCATATACAGCGCTGCCAACAGGAAGACGAAAGTGAATGAATTCAACATCGCATTAAGCAATGGCAAAATCGTGATGCTTCCGCTTTCGACGACTTCGATTTTAGGTAAAAACAAAAGTGCGATAACAATTGCATTGATCGCAACGGATAATCCTATAACTAAAGGGACGTAGTTCGTATCTTTATTGATGCGCAAAGTGAACCCTCATTTCCTTAACATTTTCTATTAGTAGTATAACGGATAGGGTACTGGTATTCATCATTAACATCTTACAAACCTGTGAAATATGATAGAAGGTCACCTCGCTGCTAAACGAGAGGTGACCTTCTATTTTGTTTCTTTCTTACTGTATGGTTGATTTTTCATGGATGTGCACGGTGTTTCTGCCATTGCGTTTTGCTTCATAGAGCGCTTGATCGGCAGCTTGTGCAAGTTCCTCGTATCCATCTTCCGTTTTGGGGATGGCTGTCGCAACACCTAAACTGATCGTCACATATGGCATACATAACGAACTCTCGTGTGGGAGTCCTAATTCCACAACGCTGGAATGAAGTGAATTGGCTACGGTTTTTGCGCCATCCCGATCGGTTTGAGGCAAAATGACGGAGAACTCTTCACCTCCATAGCGGGCGATGAAATCAGAGGGTCGATGAAGCGCACCTTCCAGTGTAGAAGAGATGATCCGCAAACATTCGTCGCCTTCCAAATGACCGTATGTGTCGTTGTAGCTTTTGAAGTGATCGATATCGAGCATGATCATGGATATGGGTTTCCCATTCCGGTAGGCCTGTCGCCATTCCCTCTCCAGTGTTTCATCATAAGATCTTCGATTGGGGATCCCAGTCAACCCATCAATGTTGGAAAGGCTACGGTAAAGGTTCTCGCTTTCTTCAAGCATTTGCTGCCATTTCTTTTCTTCGGTAATATCATGCGCCACACCGACAATGCCGATGACTCGGCCATCAAGGATGATCGGAGCTGCGTTCACGTTCAGTTGAATCAGGTCGCCGCGACGATTGATGATTTCACTCTCGAAGGTTGTAGATTTACCTTGTAAAATTTTTGCGAAATGCTGTTGTGTTTTTAAACGCTGTGCAGGACGAATCAATCGACGAAGCGGTGCTCCAAGCAATTCTTCGGAAGAGAATCCACTCATCTGCTCTGCTGCTTCATTGAAATCAGTCAAATTTCCCTTACTATCCAATGAAAAGGTGGCACTTTGATTGTGTTTGAATAGGGAGGCGTACCTCAGCTTGCTTTCGCGAAGTCTTCGTTCCATCTCTTTTTGCTCCGTAACGTCACGGTAGCTCCAAAGATGCCCTGAGAAGAAATTGTTTTCCGTGTAGATTGGTGCATAATCGCGCTCGAATACTCTGCCGTCTTCGTGATAGAGCACCTCGTTCGTAACGGGAGTACGAGCTGCGCGGGTTCGTCGTACCGTCTTCATGTAATCCTCTTTGCTAGTGAACATTGTCTCAGCCTGTCGGTGTAAATGCTGTCCCTGCTCACCTGGGGGATACTCCTTTATTCCGATCAGGTCCTTGAACTTGTCGTTCATTAATGAAACTTTTCCTTCAGGGGATTCGACCAGGACGGCTGCATTGAATCCCTTCAATAGAAGTTTCAACTGGGAATTCGATTCTTTAAGGTTTGCTAAAAGCTCTGAATGGTAGAACATATGGTTTGAAAAGTAACAGGCAGCCATACCTGCTGTAAAAGATAGAGCTGCATGGACGATGCTGGTCGATATGAATAGGGATGCTTCATTCTCGAAGACTGCAAGTGTCAGGTAGAAGATGAAAGTAAGTATTCCGATGCTGGTCACATTCATCATGAGTGACTTGCTGATTTGTTTCATAGGGAGTAAGCTTATCAGTCCGCAGGCAACACCGATTGCGATCATTCCAACACCTGCCGTGATTGAAACAGCTGTCCATGAACCGAACAGAAGGATTCGCGCAAGAGCGATAATGGCGGCAGCGGTCAATGTCGCAGGGATCCCGAAGAATAAGGCCGGGATGAGAATTGCTATATGGCGCAAATCGATGATTACTTCAGAAGTCACGTTTATGCTGAAAGACATGAGGATGACACCCAATGCTCCTGTCAAAGCTCCTGAAAGCAGTTGGATATGCAGTGCGGAACGCCTTTTCGATAATGGTGACTCTCCGGTTATTCTCCCCATCAATTGCCAGAATAAGAACGGGAAAGCGACGATCATTGCAAGGTTGATGATCATTCCTTCGATCATTTTATGCCACCCCCTTCGCTTGATGAGTCTATTATACTACTTTTTGTGTCTTTTTTACTATATATTATCTTCTTTATCTTCAGAAAATTTAATTCGATGAATGTTCGAGCGTAAAACGTGACGTGCATAACATGGTCACGAGGGCTACGCAGAGAATGGTCAGGGTGGATAGCAGCAGAGTTTGACTGGAGAAGAGGTAACCACCAATCAGTATGACGGCAGCATCGATCATAAAAATGACGAAACCGACATTCAGGCGCATGAAGTCGGCCACCATTTGGGCGAGCAAGTCTGTTCCGCCGGTGCTTGTCTTATGCCGGAGCATGAATCCGATTCCTGCTCCGACGAATGCTCCCCCGATCATAGAACTGATCGCTGGGTCCAAGGGGAAGTGGAAGGCTCGCAGCCTGTAAAATAAATCAATGAAGAAAGAAGAAATAAGCAATCCGTGCAAACTATTGTAGAAATAAGATCGGTAACGGAACCAGGCGAGAATGAAGATAGGTGTACTGAACAGAATGATGGTAAGGCCGGTTTCAAATCCCCACAAATAATGCGCAATCAACCCGATGCCAATGATTCCTCCATCCAGCACATGATCCGGCATAAGAAAGAGGTTGATGCCGATTGCGAGTAAACTGCTTCCGATTAAAATGACCATCCCTTTTTTTATGAATATTTTCATTTAAGCCACCCCGCATTGGGACAAGTTTCTTCATGTATATTCAACCGAGTACATGATTAAAACTTATAGTCGGAAGATGCTTGGCAATACTATAAGAAGAAAACGGATGAGAGGATAGGTTTTATGCCAACTTTGAAGCATGAGGATTGTACGATTTACTATGATGACATGGGACGGGGGATCCCGATCATCTTCATTCATCCGCCAGGAATGGGAAGGTTGGTCTTTCTCTACCAGCACCCACTTGCCGATAACTATAGACTGTTGATCCCTGACCTGAGTGGTCACGGCCAATCATCTATTAACCGGAATCCAATTTCGATTGAAGGTTATGCTGAAGAGATTGTGGCATTGATGGATCATACAGGAGTGCAACAGGCGATCATTTGCGGCTATTCCGCGGGTGGACATGTGGCGCATGAAGTCGCACTTCGTAACCCGCATCGCGTAAGAGGCTTATTCTTGTCAGGAGGCTATCCGAAGGTGGAGAGCAAGCTGTTGCAGTTGGAGTATGCATTAGGGATGAAAATGGTCGAGAAGAATCCGGATGCTCTGATCCGTGTATTGGCTCGTACCCATTTTTCTGATACGAATATAAAACAGGTGATCTCGGGGCAGATGAGAAAGACGGAGTTGCGGAGTTGGTATTACTTTTATGAGGCGTCATTGCAATATGATTGTACAGAGAGGTTACACGAGTGGGATAAACCTCTTCACATCCTATATGGAAATAAAGTGAAGTGGATTAAATCTCATAGTCCTTATTATCGGAACTGTAAGAAAGCATGCATGATGATAATAGAAAAAGCTACTCACCAACTACCGACCAAGCATTCCCATACATTCAACCGAGTTCTGTCAGACTTTGTTCAAAGTACATGCACCCAAAAATAAAGACGCCCCAGAGGGACGTCTTTATTTATTATCACTATTTTCTTTATTGCCTTTTGCGTGCTTACCTTGGCGGCCGTATTCTTTGTTTGTTTCCTCGTTACGCTCTTCGCCGCTCTTACCTTGATTGTTATTATTGTCAGCCATGTGGATGACCTCCTTTCTAAGTATGTACATGATAGATTTCCTGAAAAAGGGAATCTTAAACATGTTTTGGAACATTCGAACTTTTTCTCTACTTCACTCTATAAAAGGGGTCTATATTCCTGTATCTTCACACCTATATACTCACTATTTTGTGTGTCGAATTTGGTAGAATAATATTAGAATTTATCAAATGACAGGTATGGACGCACCATATTCAAAGAGGGGGGGAGAGTCGATGGACCCTAGAGTGATCGTAATGGAGGGTTTCAGTGTAATTGGAGTATCAGGAAGTGTCCCTGCAAATGAAGCTGAAAAATTACAGCGCTGGCACACATTCAAACAAAGAAAAAGAACGCTTAGAGATATCCGGAAAACGCCGATAACCATAGGAATGACCGACTGTGGAAGTAATGGGGAGGGATCCTACATCGCAGGAATGCCGGTCATTCAATCCGATATACCTAAAGGGATGATACAGAAAGAGGTCCCAGGGGGATTATATGTAATGGCGACGCATCGTGGCGAAAGCAGAAGAATGCTCGAGACGTTTGATTATCTTTACTTCGAGTGGATGGCTGAAAGTGGTTACAGACCATTGGCACAGGCTTCATTTGAAATGTATGACGAAAGATTCCTCGGGCCGGACAATCCCGATTCAAAAATCGATCTATACATACCAGTTTCTATAGAAACGAGCAGGACGCGCAACCGATCATTAGTCAGTCAATAAAAAGACCAGCCATTTTGGCCGGTCTTTTATGCTTTATGGCATTTCTACGGTAATTTTATCAGTGTCAGTAACTTCATAGACCAGCCGGTCAACCATAATATCAAGGTATTGCTTTTCTTTATTTAAGTAACGACTGAATTGCATCGAGATCGATGGATCATTAGGTCCGCCTCCGCCGTGTATTGATTTGAGATCCTCTCCATTATCATCCTTCGCAGACAATAAATTTCCCATATCTCTATCTCGAAGTTGAACAAATGCGGGTATTAAATCAGTCGATAACCGGGTGGGGGATGTTTCGCTTGTCTCATAGTCTATATGAACAGTTACATCCTGCGATCCATACTCCACGCTCTCTATAATGACCTCTGTTCCATATGCCTCTTTTATTTTTTTGTCCACTGGTACCGTAAATATATCAGCCATCTCTTTTCCTTCCAAATGCTTTTGAAGATCTATTCGAAAACTGTAGGAATCTTCGGATGCAAGTTGGATGCTGTCAAATTGTATATCTATTTGATTCGGATCAGATTTGAGAGGCATCATAATCATTTCATATGTGTCTTCTTGACCATCTGATTGGTTTTGGAGGTAAAAATAAGTTTCCTCCCCATTACCTGTAATTACTTTTCCGCGTGTGTTCATCATTAATGCATGTTCTGTACCTTCTGTTTCAACAACGATAGAGTCATACCCTAACTTCATATCCATCCGTTTAACAACTAAGGTGGTGTCTCCGATAGCAAGCTTTTGGTCGATCGGTATCTGTTCAATAAGTTCATCGCTTACATCATGCTTGATTTGAAGAGGAAATTCCACACGTTTCATTTCCAACGTGTCTGGCATAGTTAAAGCAAACCCTGCGGAGAAAAGTGCATCTACTTTCTCTATCGGTTGATACCCTTGGCCCATTTGAATCAGAGGGGCAATCCCTCCTTTTTGGTAGAGGCGCCCATCATATATGATTGCCTCCTTTTCTAAAAAAGTGAAATTCGAAAAGTTCAAGTGAGGGTTACCAATTTCCTTCTTTGTATCCTCATCCATAGGGTCCAGGTGCAATCCTCTGATGAAGCTGTAACGTTCTTCGGGTAAGTCCTCTACCCCTTTGAAAAAGGATAGGTCATATCCTGTAAACAGATAACCAAAGTGAGAGTCATACCAGATCCGGTCCAAATAGAAGTTCCCTTCACGATCAGGAACCTTTGCTGACTGATTCAGTTCCTTCACTGCTCCGTGCTCTTCAGCGCGAGCCAGACCAGGGGTATTCTCACGGAAGAATTCATATACTTCTTCCTCGGATTCAGCTACCCTCACATTAGATAGCACTTCTGGTATTTCCGTTTCTTCCTTTTTTTCTTTCTGAGGAGGTAAGGCTTCCGTCTCCGCTGGACTTTCCATGACGAGTTGTGTTCCGATGAATAATAGAACAACGACACCCAATGACAGCCACAGTTTGAGCTTCGGAGTGTTCCGTTTTTCTTTTTCATTCATTTTTTAACGCTCCTTATGTAAGAAAATCTCGTAGTCGTTGCATTCAATCTACTTCAATCTGGAAGGTTTCGTTGACATAGACGTTGTAGACCAGGTTATCGATGTTGATCGTAATGGAATTGGTATCTTTAATTTTGCTTTGGTCAACTTGGATGGAAACCGTATCCTCCCCGATTCGAAGAGGCCCCGTCTGAATTATTTCACCTTGTTCATCTGTAATGGTCAAGACATTACCGACCTCCCCAGCCTTATTAGGCAGACCATCATGCATGACAGCCAGGTTGGGAGTAACCAGGAAAGGGGAGTCGCTTAACTTTTCGTAAGATAAATGAAAGGTAGCCTGAAGGTCGTTATATGTAATACGATTAAGAATGATTTTGGTTCCATAAGCTTCTTTCAGTGTCTGCTCATAGACGATTTCATTGGCATAATCTTCAGTTGGTTCGTGAATTGGCGAAATATCGACCTCGTCGGTAAGGTTTTCGTTCGAGCGGACTTCATAGGATTGAAGAGTGAAATCAATGTGTTCAGGCGTTTCATTAAAAGGTTCGGAGTTCCCTTCGTAACCGGACGATCGATCCTTGGTCAAAAAATAAATCTGCCTTGTTCCCGATTGATCAGTCTTCATCGTTGCTGCCAGTCGGCCGTTCAACTGATGATTTTCGTCAATCAGTTCAAACAGTACGGTGTTATTAGAAACTCCGATTTCCAACTGCTTGATATTCAGTTGGAGGTCGTTTTTGTTCATCTGCTTGTTGATGGCAATCGACTTGATGAAATCATCTTCAGGATTGTATGAAATCTGCATGGGGAACTCGATGGATTCATATCCTCCGGGCAATCTTAGAGGAAATGTAGCGGTAAACATATGCTGAAGGGGTAGAATCGGCTCCCATTGATCATTATGTAACGGGGAGGTCATGCCTTTATGATAAAGACGGTCTTTATATATGATTGCGCTTTGACTCGTTTCAGGCATGCCGAAGAACTTCAAATGTTGATTGGCCACATTCATTTCTTCCATAGGTTCCAAAAAAAAGCCATCCATTACAGGAAGTGTGACGTATTCATTGGATGAAGCCTCTTCCAGTAAAGATAAATCAATACTGTAAAACACAAAAAAACGGTCTTCGCTGTACCAGATCTTATCTACGTAAAACTTTCCATCACGATTTGGGACGCTGGCCTGCTGGTTGATTTTCTTCACTGCACCATTTTCTTCTGCCTGCTTCAACCCGGTTACGTTCGTCTGGAAAAACTTCTCTACTTCCTCCATCGACTGTGCAACCTTTACATTCTGAAGGGCTTCCGGGATGTTCTGTTCATCTTTTGGCTCTTCTGTTACTTTCGGGATCGTTTTTGTTTCTCCCGGCTCCTCTGTTATGAACTGGGTCATGACGAATAAGGCGAGAACTGTTCCGATAGCCAGGAAAACTTTAAGCTGGACAGAACCTTTTTTAGTTTCTTTATCCTCCATCAAACCGACTCCCCAAATTTATGTATTAGCTCTATTATAAAGTGTAGAAGGGTGGATTGGTAGGTCATTTCCAGTAACACAGCTGAACTTTATTAAAATAAAAAAATAAAGAGAGGCTGGATGCTCTCTTTATTTCTTATCTTTGTTCAAAAGCGAGTTGGTCATCATTTCGCCTTCCATCAAATGATCATCATGGTCTTCTCTAGGTCTCGTAAATGCACGATTGTAAGATGTACGTCTTGAAAAGATTTCTGCCTGCTCATTTGTTTGGACTTGAGCTCTTCTCGTTTTCTTTTCCATGCAAATCACCCTCCTCATTCTGTAGTATTCCTTTTACAAAGTGTCATTAATCGAGCTTTTTTCTTTGCAGGAAGGAGCCTTGTTTGGTTTAGTGGAAGTAATAGAATATAAAAATTAGGAGGGAAGCTCGATGCGTGAAAAATCCTTTGAAACGAGTGTCGTACATAGTGAGCATAAGCTTGATGTAAACAGCTTCAAAAGCAAACGGACACCGATCTATCAGACATCTGTATTTTCGTTCTCAGACTTGGATGAGCTGGAGGGGTATTATTCGGGGGAAAATGCTTATCTCTATTCGAGAATGGGCAACCCCAACACAGATGGATTAGGTCATACCATTGCACAATTGGAAGGAGCGCCGGCGGGGGTAGCTGCTTCTTCAGGTATGGCAGCGATTCTGGCGGGCATTCTTGTTGTTGCTAAGCATGGAGATCATATCATTGCTTCTGAGGATTTATATGGAGGCACCTTTCATTTATTGGAAAAAGAATTAAAGGATTTCGGCATCGAGGTAACCTTCGTCGCTATGGAAGATATCGAGTCGGTTGAGCAGGCGATCCAGCCTCGTACAAAGCTTTTATACAGTGAAAGCATCACCAATCCGTTCCTCCGTGTAGAGAATATCGGTAATATGATCGAGCTTGCTGATAAATATGAACTGACAACGATGATCGATAATACATTCGCTACGCCTTATCTTCTGACACCTTTCACTGAAGGGGTTGATCTGGTTGTACATAGTGCGACCAAATACATTGGTGGCCACAGTGATGTGACGGCTGGTGTATTGGTGGGCAGGGAATCGCTGATTCAAACGGCGAGAAGTAAGATTGTAAGCTTAGGAATGAACCTCAGTCCGTTTGAGGCATGGCTTGCAGAGAGAGGAACGAAGACGCTAGCTTTAAGGATGAAAAAGCAGTCTGTGAATGCAGAGTATGTAGCAGAACGCTTGAGAAATCATGCAGACGTGGAGCAAGTGTATTACCCTGCGTTTGTTTCTGAAAAAGGAAATGGCGCGATTGTTTCCATTAAATTAAAGGATCGAAGTGATATGCACAAGTTCTTCGCTGCGCTTGACTGGATCAAGATCGTGCCTAGTCTGGCTGGTGTTGAAACAAGTGTTTCCTATCCGGTGGCGACATCACATCGCGCGTTATCTGAAGATCAACGAAAGAAACTTGGCATTGATGATACGCTGGTCCGGATTTCTATTGGTATTGAGGATGAAAAGGATATCCTGTATCAATTGGAAGCTGCCATCGATCATTCCTTGTGAACCAAAAGTCCGATGTGATTTCAGGACCATCGACTGCTTCGCTGCATGCTATAATTTAAAGTGGACGGCGTTTCTGTTAGGGAGGTCAGGCTAGCCCCATTTGATCGTAAAGGGGGTGATGCCCACGGATATCTATGAAATTTTGACAGTCTTATGGTCTTTCGGCACGTTTTTAGTTGCCTTGCTTACCTTGATCATCAGTCTGATCAATAAAAAATAGACCTCCCTAATCACTCAGCCAAAAGTCGAAAGGGGAAGTCTATTCTGTATGAAGGATAGCCGCTCCCTTGGGGAACGCTGGTCCAGGACCGCAGTTGGCGCTGCGGTCTTTTTATTATTCTATAATCTTATACGTTTATCATACCATATCCTTTTATCTTTTTCCGCCTATTTTCAAGTCACGGATATAGGCTGGGTGAATACACTATCACCGAACATCGATTGAAAAGGGGAGATCGTATATGGATTATCGATTTGCACAGCAAGGCATGCCAAACGGAAATATGCAAATGCCGCAAATGCAACAGATGCCTCAAACAGGCCAGATGCCACAAATGCCACAAATGCAGCAGATGCCTCAGGCAGGTCAACAAATGCCGAGTATGCAGATGCCTCAAATGAACCAGATGCAAAACGCAAGCAACAAAGATAAGTATGACCATTGCAAAAAACATATGAATTACTACATGATCATCGTAATGAACGATGGCCAGCAATATGAGGGAATCATTGACGATGTAGACTCGGAAGGTGTCACAATGCTTGAGCCGATGGGCGATCAGGAGGATAACGACAGGGAAGACGAAAGGATTTACGGATGGGGCTATCCAGGTTGGGGATACCCTCGGAGATTCCGCAGATTTTACCGAAGACGTTTTCCGTTTTACGGTATCGGAGGGTTTTATTTCCCATTTTTCTGGTGATACCTTTAATTGACTGTCCGTCAAAGTGGCGGACGGTTTTTACATAAATTTTTCAACAAAAGTGATCCGTACCTCTGTCTTCTGCGATAGCTTGATAGAACATCCTAACAAGTTTCCGATGCGTTCATTAGGGTACATTATGCTATGATAACATTATCCACCAGAAGAGGAGCATGAGATGAGTTCTAGAGACATTGAGCTCTATCATCGGATCCAGCAAAAGGATAAGCAGGCATTGGAAGAAATCTATACGAAGTATGAAAAGCTGCTGTATTCGTTTGCATTCAAGATGTGCGGTGATAAAGAGCTTGCAGAAGAGATGATACAGGACGTATTCATGAAGTTATGGACAGACAAGGCAACCTACGATGAGTCCAAGGGGAAATTCTCCTCCTGGTTATTGACAGTAGCAAGATATACAGGGATTGATTTGATCAGAAAAAGAAAGAACAACCACGTTACGCTTGAAGAAGAGCAGGATTCGTTACATGAGGAAACGCCATCCTCAGAAGATATCGTGGTTTGGAAAGAACAACGGGCACTTGTTCAAAAAGCGGTAAGGTCCCTATCACGGGAACAAATACAAATGGTGGATTTGTTCTATTTCAAGGGCCACACGCAGAAAGAAATTGCCGATCAATGTGATCTGCCACTCGGCACAGTCAAGGGTAGGATAAGGCTAGCGTTGAAGCATCTTAAGAAAGAGCTCGAAAACATCAAGAGGAAGGGGGGCGTACAGGATGTATAAGGAATGCGAGAAAGTAATCGATTATTTCAATAACCAATTGGATGAAAAAGAGAGAGAGAACTTTGAAGAACATTTGAAAAGTTGTCCGGATTGTCAGGAAGAACTGGAAGAACTGAGAGCATTGACAGAAGACCTTCCATATTCAGCGGATCCGGTAGAACCACCATCAGGGATGAAAGACAGGGTTCTGGGAGAAGTTTTCGCAGCGGATGATAAGACAGAAGAACCTGAAAAGAAACGGGAAACAGTCGTACCCCTTTCTGACAACCGAACCTCCACAGAGGAAAACGCCCGGCAAGTACCTCAGAAGAAATCCAAAGTACCTTTAGGAATGCTTACACTGGCTGCTGCTCTTGTAGCTTCATTGATTGGGAATGTTTATTTCATTTCGAATGATGAACCGACAGTTACAGCACCTGAAGAAAGTACGGATCAGGTCCTGGAGCGCGTGCAATTACAAGGTGAAACGGAAGCTAGTGCGAGCGCAGCTGTCATTAATCAGAATGACGAACGGGTATTGGTCGTCCAGGCAGATAACCTTCAGCCATTAGAAGGAGACGAAGTGTATCAAGTGTGGTTGTTGAAAGGGGAAACACCATACAGAGCAGGTACATTCAAGTCCAATGAACAAGGAGAAGGGGCAGTAGCCTTCTCGATGGAGATGCTCGAAGAAAGTGAATGGGATGCAATCGCCGTATCAAAGGAACCGGATGCATCCAGTCAGACACCTCAGGGTGATGTGCTGATGGTATCTGAATTATAGAATTTTAGGAAAACACCTGTAAATAGGTGTTTTCTTTTTGTTTTTTATACTTGATTTTCCTTGTGGTTACGCGGTTTTCTACATGGTTGCACATTTTTTTATATTTTTTTTAAAAAAAGATGATCCAAATCTGATCCTTGTTCGATAGCTAAGTGAATAAACCAAAACAAAGGAGAGATTTGAACCATGGACATGAAGAAAACATTTCTAGCCGTACCGTTAAGCTTATCTTTATTAATTCCGACAGCAGCTGATGTGGTGAACGCAGAGGATCATAAAATGACGCCTACAGTGGACACAGCAGCCGTCGATTTAAGAGCCCAACTGGATAACCTGCTAAGTGAACACGCGTATCTTGCAGTAGAAACGATGCGTAAAGGTGCAGAAGGGGCAGCAGACTTCGAAGCTTCAGCTAATGCACTTGCCGGAAACACGGAAGACTTATCAGCAGCGATCGCATCCGTCTATGGGAAAGAAGCTGGAGAACAGTTCAAAACAATGTGGTCCGAGCACATCGGCTATTTCGTTGATTATGTGAAAGCGACCGGTGCCAATGATGAAGAAGCAAAACAAATGGCATTGGATGAACTTAACCAGTATCGTCAGGATTTCTCCCAATTCCTTGAAGGTGCAACTGGTGAACGTCTTGAAGCTGGAGCACTTGCAGAAGGATTGCAGATGCACGTCAATCAGTTGATTGGAGCGTTCGATGCTTATGTAGCGGGAGATTACGAGACTGCCTATATGAAAGAACGTGAAGCGATCAAACATATGTATGGAGTAAGTAAAGGACTATCCAGCGCAATTGTCGATCAATTCCCGGACAAATTCAATAATACGAAAGCAGTGACACCTGCAGCTGATCTTCGCAGTAACTTGAACCACTTGCTTTCTGAGCACGCTGGACTAGCAATGATGGCAATGCAGAATGGTATTGATGGATCCGAAGACTATGATGCTTCTGTACAAGCATTGAATAATAATACCGAAGACCTAACTGCAGCAATCTCTTCAATCTACGGGGAAGAAGCTGGCATGAAGTTCAAAGAGATGTGGTCTGATCATATCGGTAACTTCGTTGCTTATGTAGAAGGAACGGGAGCAAGTGACGAAGAGAAGAAACAAATGGCATTGGATGAACTGGAAGCGTATCAGCAGAATTTCGCTGAATTCCTTTCCACTGCAACTGAAGGAGGATTGCCAGCAGATGTTCTTGCCGGTAACCTTGGTGAGCATGTAGACTTGTTGATCAACACGTTCGATAGCTATACAGCTGAAGATTACGAAATGACGTATGAGACACTTCGTGAATCTTATGCACACATGTTCATGGCTGGTAAAGCATTATCTGGTGGTTTCGTAGCTCAATTCCCGGATAAATTCCAGGCAGATATGCCATCTGAAATGCCGGACACTGGTATGGGTGGAACTGCAGGTATGAATATGGACCTTTGGATTTTCGCTTCGATCCTTGCCTTAATGGGAGCAGCAGGAATCTTTATCCGCAAACAAAAACAACAGTAATTGATTATAGTTAAAAATCCAAGCCCGGAATCCGGGCTTGGATTTTTTTGTGGAAACGGTTATGTGTTAATTTGCTTGAAAAGGGAATACGTGTAGAAGACAGGAAGGAAAGGAGAATGTTGTTCCCATGTATTCAGTTACGTTGCAGAAGATCTTGCAATTCATTGTAGTTGGCGCAGCTGTAGGTTTCTTAATAAGTATCTTCGTCCGGGAAGTAAATATGGTGTACACCATTCTATTGACCGTTATCGCTACTTTTCTTACGTTGATGTATGCAGAGTTGTACCATATACGTGAGGCGATCAACCGACAGCGATCCGAACAAAAAGAATACCTGAAATGACAAATGATGCCTCTAGGTCCGAGGCATCTCTTTTATTTTTTAAGAGGAAATTTCTTATGTTGTATCGAAATATTTATTAATTCATAGAGCACCTTGTGTTACCGATTATTTCTGGAAAAAGCGCATGTGAAAAGCTGCTGGGCTTTCATGTACCGGTGCATCGTCCTTGCGCGTCGCCCTTCTTCTGTATAAGGATTTATATAAGGCTCCAGACATCTGCTGAACATTTGATCACAATAGCATGAGGCTCCGTAGTAGGCATAACATTCATCGTGCATCTTACAGCATGCATCGACTTCGTTGACTGGAGCGCCTGGCCCATTGCATCCAGGTCCACACCAATTGTAACCAGGAAACAGACACCAGCCTCGACGGTTTCTGTTTGAATGACGATCCATTTTGCACACTCCTTTTTTACTAGCATATTCCGTCTCCAGTCGTCACGTATGGATGAAGTACCTACGCGCTATTGGTCAAACGTTTGATTAAATGGCCAACTGCAGCATATCAGCAGAGTCCTTACGGTTTACGGACCAATCATAATGGGAAACAGGGAGGTAAACAGCTATGGAAAGTAAGGAAGGATGGGAAAGTATGTGGCTGGCAGATGAGGGGGCAAGATGACTTTATTTGAGATAGTGTTTCTGCTGATTACATTGGCTTGGTTTTTTGAATTTCTTCTGTTCAGGAATCGTGGGGAAACCCATGAAAACAAGGTGGAACGGTTTTCTTACCGAATAATCCTTTCCGCCATCCTGTTGACGGTTCTCTCTACTCTTCTTCTGCGTGAATTTTCCATCATCGTAGTATCATCTCCCATCATTGTTGTCATTGGTCTTGTATTTTATGGTACCGGCGTGTTCTTAAGGTATTGGGGAATCCTCTATCTGAAAGAACAATTTTCAAGGGATGTATCTGTCAAACAGGGAGATACACTCGTAAGCGACGGACCATACAAACGGTTGAGACACCCGCTTTATACGGGTCTGGTCTTCATCATCATCGGCATTCCTTTTGGCCTCGAAGTGCCATGGATGGCTGTTCCTGGCGGTATGCTCGTCATTTGGGCACTGATCTTCCGGATAAACGTCGAGGAAAGGATGCTTACAGATATACATGGAGAGGTTTACCGAAACTGGTGTGCAAAACGGTATCGATTGATTCCGTTCATATATTAATGGAGGTGCTGGGGATTGAATAAGAAAAAAGCGTTAGTAATTGGAGCAGGATTAGCAGGAATGTCTGCCGCAATTCGTTTGAGTGGGGACGGCTATGACGTAACCGTGCTTGAGAAAAACAGCAATATCGGTGGGAAACTGAATCGTCGGGGAGGGAAAGGGTTCACGTTTGACACGGGACCGTCAATTTTGACGATGCCTTGGGTGCTGGAGCAATTATTCGAGAGTGTGCATCGTAGACTGGAAGATTACATAACGGTCGAAAGGGTGGAGCCTCAGTGGCGGACATTTTTTGAAGATGGTACATCCCTGGATGTATCCAGTGATTTGCCGACGATGCTTGAAGAGATTGCGAAAGTTACAGGTAAGCCGAACCGTAAACTGACTGACTTCCTTTCCTACAGCCAGGAAATGTACGAGCTTTGCATGAAAAGTTTCTATAAATATAGTATCCAGGACCTGAAAGATTTGAAGAGTCATCATACGCTTTCCGAATTGATGGCGATGGATCCTTTGAAGACAGTAGCGAAATCAACGCACAAACACTTTGATAACAAGTACCTTGAGCAATTGTTCAACTTCTTCGTCATGTATGTAGGCTCGAATCCATACGCATCACCTGCAATTTTGAACCAGCTTGTGTATGTCCAGCTTGGACTGGGGATCCATTACGTCAAAGGCGGAATGTACAAAATCGCAGAAGCTATGGGCAAAGTGATGGATGAATTAAGGGTGGATGTTAAATTGAATACTCCTGTCCAGCAGCTGGTGGTTGAAGGGGAGACAGTTGTCGGAGCTGAAACGGAAGATGGTGAAATCTATGAAGCGGATGTAGTCGTTTCAAATCTGGAAGCGATTCCTGCATACCGCAGACTAGCACCTCAATCCGGCAAAGTGAAAAAGGAAACGAAAAAGCTGAGCAAAACGTTTGAGCCGACGGTTTCCGGCCTCGTCCTGCTGCTTGGGGTAGGTAAGCAATTTGATCAGTTGAAGCACCATAATTTCTTTTTCTCGGAAGATCCGGAGAAAGAATTCAAACAGATTTTTGAGGAAAATCAGCCGGCGGATGACCCGACCATCTATATCGGAATCTCGTCAAGGTCGGATGACACGCAAGCACCTGAAGGAAAAGACAACTTATTCGTGCTTACCCACGTACCTCCATTAAGCGATAAGAAGCGTAAACCGATTGATTGGGATGCATACAGGCAAACCGTGATCGAAAAGCTTGAAAGAATGGGATTGAAAGGCCTCAGTGACTCGATTGAATTCGAGTACCGCTTCACCCCTGAAGATTTGGAAAAGTTATACGGACCGAATGGCGGTTCCATCTATGGAATTGCTGCCGATCGATCACGCAATGGTGGGTTTAAAATTCCATCGAAGAGCCAGATCTATGAACACTTGTATTTCGTAGGTGGCTCCACCCATCCTGGTGGAGGCGTACCGATGGTCACCTTATCCGGCCAGTTGACGGCAGACTTGATCAAACAGCACGAACTGGAACCGGTAAAATAAGGAGGTTCTCTCCTTCTTATATAAAAATCCGCAAAAGGAGCGCGAACCTTCTGCGGATTTTTTATACTTAAAGGAAGTTTTATGCAGGTAACGACAATACTACTATGGAAAGGGGTGGTGGATGTGGAACTGCCAAAAGAGTTGCTGGATCAGGCGAATAAACGAATGAAACCGCATGATACCGAAGGGCTTGTCATCGGTGGGGGGAATGAACAGGCATCCATCATGATCGTAGGGGAAGCGCCGGGAGAGCATGAGGCAGTTGAAGGACGGCCGTTTATTGGCCGTGCAGGAAAAGAACTGGATAAGCAGTTGGCGTATGCAGGATTGACGAGAGATGATGTTTACATTACAAGTGCAGTGAGAAGTCGACCGTATAAATGGGTGAAGACGACCAGGAAAGGGACAGGTGGCATACGGAAAGCGAATCGCAAACCGAATAAAAAGGAAATTTTCGCACACGCCCCAATTTTGGATTACCAAATTTCAAAGCTTCAGCCATCGTTGATCATCGCTCTCGGTGGAGTGGCTTATGAAAGGCTGACAGGACGAAAAGATAAAATGAAAGAAGTGCTCGGTAAGCCGATGGACCTTCCTGTCATGAACCTGGTGGATGAACGCTACGAGCCTACCGAACAGACTTATACGATTTTTCCATTGTATCACCCTGCTGCGATTTTTTATGATCCGCGTATCAAAGAAGAAGTCTACCGCGCACTTGATAATCTGAAAGCTTATTTGACAAAGTAATCATCGGTGTTGGTGATGGGGTGTACTTTTGTATCGGGGTCATGTTTTACAACGGCATGGGCACCTGCAAACACCAAGGCACAAAGCAGGATAAGGACAAAAATTCCAGTCATAACAGTCACCTCCTCTTGGCTATGATGTTAATGTAAAGTATGAAACGCGTTTCATAGCAAGGATTTTTTTCAAGGAGTAGAACAAATGCCGAATATAAGAGATTTAGCAATTCATGCAAAGGTGTCGGTCTCGACGGTTTCCCGAGTGCTGAACGGACACCCATATGTAAAAGAGGAGAAACGGGAAGCGGTCTGGCAGGCGGTTGAGGCATTGAATTATCAGCAGAATATCAATGCGGTGCACCTGTCGAAAGGAAAGACGGAAGTCATTGGCGTCATCCTTCCTTATATCAACCATCCATACTTCGGAAGACTGCTGGAAGGAATTGCGGATGAAGCGGAAGTATGTGGGTATAAATTGATGCTGATCCAGACGAATTATGAAAGGGATAAGGAACTGGAAGCACTTGATATGCTTCGCCTGAAGCAGGTGGATGGACTGATTTTCACTTCCCGGACGATCGAGTGGGAAGCATTGATGGAATACCGTGGGTATGGACCTATCGTCGCTTGTGAAAATAAGCATGATAGTTCGATTTCAACAGTTTTCATTGACCATTATGAAGCGTTCAAAGAAGCGATGGAATTCCTGATTGAAAAAGGCCATCAGAAGATTGGCTACTGCATAGGACGACGGGAAGGGTCGAACAGTAGGCGAAGACATCAGGCATACGTGGATGTGATGAAAGGAGCGGGCATCGCATTTGATGAAGGATGGATTTTTGACCATTGCTTATACATGGACGACGGAGAGCGCGTCGTCAAGGAATGGAGAAAGCTTGCATCAGCACCGACTGCGCTGCTTGTGACCAATGATGTCGTTGCAGCAGGGATCACTCTCGAAGCACAACGGAGAGGTGTGAAGATACCTGGTGATTTGGCTGTGGTAGGGTTCGATAACCAGCCGCTTGCGAAAACACTTGATCTGACCACTGTCGAACTTCCCCTATATATAATAGGAAAAGAAGCATTCCGAATTTCAATAGGGAATGGAGAGGTTGCCCATGTAGAAAAGCCTTTCCGACTTATAAGGAGAAATACCGTATAGCGCGCCTTTTATGGTGTGCTTTTTTTATTGAAGAAAGTAGGGTTGTTCGAAAAAGGGTGATTGTTATGCGAAAAACAACCCCGCCCGAATCATAGTTGCTTGGTCATCGTATACAAGGCTTCGCTTATTTAAAATTTTCTGAAAAAACATTGACTTTTCACCGTTCTCACGTTATTGTTAGGAATAAATATATAACAAATATTACACTAACCGATAAAACTTCGTCATACAATTGGATGTTGGCCCTGTTTTTTTATTTTTGTTCAAAAATGTAAGCGTTTTACCTAGCCTCGTCACAAAAGGGGCCGGTCAATCAAGGGACTCATTTACAAGTGTTACATGCCCATAAATATCGTTGGCCAATCGTTATGAAATTTTTGGAGGAGGTAATTGAAGTGACTACAACGTTATCACTGAATGAAATGTCAGAAGAGCAAAAGTACGAGCACTTTATGCAACGGATTGAAAAAGGTGACAAAATCGAAGCGGAGGACTGGATGCCTGAAGAATACCGCATGACGCTGATCAAGCTGATTTCCATGCATGGCATCAGTGAAATCATGGGTGCACTGCCTGAAAAAGAATGGGTACCTAAAGCACCGTCGCTTCGCAGAAAGCTTGGAATCATGGCGAAAGTGCAGGATGAGATGGGTCATGGTCAGCTATTACTTCGTGTGACAGAGGACCTGATGAAACCTTATGGCAAGACTCGTGAAGAGATCATGCAGGACCTTTTCAATAAAGATTTGAAATTCCACAACGTATTCCATATGCCTGCTCCAACTTGGGGAGATGCAGGGCTGATTGGTTGGCTTGTCGATGGAGCCGCAATCATTACGCAAACGAATATGTTAAAGGCTTCATATGGCCCCTATGCGCGTGCATTGAAGCGTATTTGTGCGGAAGAAGTTTT
Source organism: Thalassobacillus hwangdonensis (assembly GCF_042675915.1). NCBI lineage: Bacteria > Bacillati > Bacillota > Bacilli > Caryophanales > Bacillaceae > Thalassobacillus > Thalassobacillus hwangdonensis. The sequence goes on from NZ_JBHTKL010000002.1 coordinate 86,733, forward strand.
CCATGCGCAGCACGGAGAAGCAATCATCATGGCTTTGGCAGAAGGTACGGAAGAGCAGCGTGAACTGATCCAGGATTCTCTTAATCGCTGGTGGGATTCACTGTTGATGTTCTTCGGCCCGGCAAGCTCCAATACGACAGGAAGCTCGAAACAGGATACGACAATCAAATACCGTATCCGTACAAAAACGAATGAACAGCTGCGTCAGGACTTCCTTGATAAGTACATTCCACGTGTGCTTGCACTTGGCCTGACAGTTCCTGATGAGACGCTCCATTATGATAAGGAAAAAGAGCAGTGGAACTACAAGCAGCCGGATTGGAATGAATTCAAGAAAATCATCAAAGGTAACGGGCCTAAATCGGAAGATCGCTTGAACCTTCGCATCAATGCTTATAAGAATACCGCTTGGGTACGGGAAGCATTGAGCCCGGATGAAGCAAAAGTATGATAATGACTAATCACATTGGGGGGATTCGATGAGCGCGAACGGAAGAGATTTTTATCAGGAATATGAAGTGTTCAGCAGTAAGAAAAATGGAGCACCGATGCAATATCAATTCAGTCTGCTTGCTCCGAATGAAGAAATTGCCTTAGTCATGGCGCAGGAGAATTTTATGAGACGGGAACCTGCAGTGGATATCTGGGTCGTCAAACGATCCCATATCCGTAAGATGACGCAGGAAGAAAAGGAATCATTGAACCGCCTTGATAATAAAGATTACCGCCAGACAAGTGGCTACGGTTATCTGAAGAAGAAATGGCGTCATTATGAACAGAACATACTCGATGAAAAGGAAATTCTATCATGGGGCGGTGACGAAAGCTGATGAAAACGGCACAGGAAGCGAACGAAAACAAAGCATATAAAGAAGCAGTGACTGAACTGTTATATCAACTTGCGGATGACGATTTCATCCATGCTTTCCGAGGTTCGGAATGGCTTGGACTTGCGCCGCATATCGAAGAGGACGTCGCCTCTTCTTCAATCAGCCAGGACACGATGGGACATGCGACGATGTACTATCAACTTCTTGAAGATCTAGGAGAAGGGGACAGCGACGAACTTGCTCATGGGAGAAAACCTGAACAACGTAAAAACGCCATCATTCTCGAAGAAGTGAATGGGCCTGGGAACTATTTGAAGGAACCGGACTTCGACTGGGCTTTCGCAGTTGTCAGACAGTACTTTTACGCACAATCGAAAAAAATCCGCATCGATTCACTGAAGAACTCTTCTTACCAGCCTTTGGCGGACGTTGCGGTCAAGGTGAACATGGAGCTCTATTATCACCTGATGCACTGGCGGACTTGGTTCTCCCAACTGGTCAACGGTAAAGGAGAAGCACCGGAGCGCATGAAGAAAGCGATCGAAAAAGTGTGTAAGGATTTCGATGGTGTGTTGACATTGGGACCGAACGCAGAAGTGATGGCTTCCCATGGCTTGATTGAAGAAGAAAAAGTGCTGAAGCAGCGTTGGGAAAATGAGATGGAAAATGTATTTGCATCTCTTGGAATCTCACTGCCTGAGCTTGGCATGGAACGAGGAAATGGTCGTAAAGGTGAGCATACGAAGGATCTCGATGGAGCACTTGCCACACTGGGTGAAGTCTACTTGAGCGATCCAGCTGCAACTTGGTAAGAAGTTTATGGATCGGACTCTATAACGAAAGAGGGGATGAACATGCAGATGATGACAACAAAAGAAGCATCCGTCAAATCGATGTTACAAGAGGTGAAAGATCCGGAAATCGATTCTGTCAGTGTCCTGGAGCTTGGGATGGTGGAACAGGTGCAGGTGGACGATGCTATTGTCCATGTTCAGATGCTTCCTACGTTTATGGGGTGTCCTGCGCTTGAAATCATTCGAGCAAATGTTGAAAAAGCGATTAAACAGCTCGAGTGGGTTAATGAAGTGAAGGTGGAATTCATTTATCAGCCGCCTTGGACGTCTGAACGTGTTACTGATATCGGGCGCCAGAAGCTGAAAGAGTTCGGTATCGCACCTCCACCGAAGCAGATAGGTGAAGATGGAGAATGGCATGTCGACTGCCCTTATTGCGGTTCGACCTACACGACGATGGATAACATTTTCGGACCGACTGCGTGCAGAAGTATTCTCTACTGTAAAGGATGTAAGAATCCTTTCGAAGCAATGAAACCTGTATCGACAATGATGTAACTATTATATATTGGAGAGGAAGATGAACATGGTAAAATTGATCGCACTTTATAAGCACCCAGAAAACAAAGAGAAATTTGATGAGCACTACTTCAACACACATGCACCGATTACAGCAGAGATTCCTGGCCTGAAGGAAATGAAAGTCACGCGCGTAACTGGTTCACCAATGGGTGGAGAAGGTAAATACTACCTTATGTGCGAAATGTTCTATGAAGACTATGATTCTATGAAAGCGGCAATGAAAACGGACGAAGGTAAAGCATCCGGTAAAGACTTGATGTCCTTCGCTGGAGACTTAGTGACATTGATGTTTGGTGAAGAAGTAGAATGAGTGGATTCGAATTCATTTCGACTTCAGTGAATGACCAGGTCGGTTCAATTATATTGAACCGGCCAAAAGTGTTGAATGCACTGAACAGGAAAATGGTTTCAGAAATTGTCGTTGCAATGGAAACTTTTGATCAGAATGAAGATGTCCGCGTGATCCTGGTGACCGGCGAAGGCAGGGCTTTCGCAGCAGGAGCTGACATTGATGAAATGGCAGAAGACGGCTCCATCGACTTTGAGCTGCTGAACCAGTTTGCAGAGTGGGACAGGATCGCGTTAGTGAAAAAGCCGATCATTTGTGCCGTTCAGGGCTTCGCACTTGGCGGTGGATTTGAACTGGTACTCGCATGTGATATGGTTCTTGCTGCAGAAGATGCAGAATTCGGCTTTCCGGAAGTGAACATTGGTGTCATGCCGGGGGCAGGCGGAACACAGCGCCTTACGAAACTGCTCGGAAGGACCCAGGCATTGCAATATCTATGGACAGGGGACCGGATTACAGCGAAGGAAGCGGAAGCGAAAGGAATCATTAATAAACTCATTTCGCCAGAGCTGTTGAAGGATGAAGCCGAAAAATTCGCGAAGCGTCTGAGTAAGCAGGCACCTTTGTCCTTGCGTATGATCAAGGAATCCGTGAATAAGGCTGTCGATTACTCCTTGTACGAAGGCATGCAGTTTGAACGGAAAAATTTCTATTTATTATTTTCATCAGAAGACCAGAAGGAAGGGATGAACGCATTCATCGAGAAGCGCCGTCCTAAATTCAAAGGAAAGTAGGGTGAACGCCATGTTCGAAACGATTTCCTATGATGTACATAATCATGTGGCTTGGATCAAGATGAATCGCCCGGATAAATTGAATGCATTCACTGCTGCGATGAATCATGAAGTAGCAAAAGCGGTAAAGCAAGCAACAAAAGATGAAGAAGTACGCTGTCTGGTCATCACTGGAGAAGGGCGTGCTTTTTGTTCTGGCCAGGACTTATCCAGTGTAGACGAAGGCACCGATTACGGAGATGTCCTTCGTGACAACTACGGACCAATGGTAAGAGCGATCGATGCGTGTGAAAAACCAATCATCGCTGCATTGAATGGTGTCACTGCAGGTGCGGGGTTGAGCCTGGCATTAGCGTGTGATTTCCGTCTGGCTAAAGAGGATGTGAAACTGATCCAGGCATTCATTCATGTCGGATTGATTCCTGATGCCGGTAATATGTATTACCTTCCGAAGCTGATTGGCCACGCGAAAGCGCTGGAACTGGCTGTCCTTGGAGAGAAGGTATCAGCAGCTGAAGCGAAAGAACTTGGCTTGCTGACGAAGGTAGTGTCCGCGGATGAGTTCGACGAGGAAGTGAACGCGTTCGCAGCCCGGCTTGCTGCAATGCCGACGAAAGCGATTGGCTTGATCAAGCGCAGCCTCAAAGCAGGCTGGAATGAAGACTTTGATACGTACCTTGAGAGAGAAGCGCAGGGGCAGCGGATAGCAGGGATGACAGAAGACCACCGTGAAGGTGTCGGAGCATTCATGGAGAAACGCAAACCGCAGTTCACTGGTAAATAAGGATAAAGGGACAGACCCGGAGAGGTCTGTCTTTATTGCATAATCCGGGGACAGTCCCCCGCCACATCACCGCATTAACGCAAGTGGGGACAGTCCCTCGCTGCTGTGTCGCGTTAAAGAGGTGGGGGACAGTCCCCCTTTTCAGGAGGGATAGGAATGATCAATCGTATAGTTGTGGTCGGCTCTGGAGTAATGGGCAGAGGTATTGCTTATGTCAGTGCTCTTGGGGGATTCGAGACTACGTTAGTAGATATTAAAGATGAACAGTTGGAAAGTGCGAAGAAAGAGTTGGAGAAGGTATTCCAGAAAGGGATCGATCGCGGGAAGGTGACAGAAGAACAGCGTGACCGTGCTCTGACCAATCTGACTTATAATACCAATCTTTCTCAGGCGGCAGAAACTGCAGATCTAGTAATTGAAGCCGTACCGGAAAAAGCGGAAATCAAGAAAAGCGTCTATGAAACTCTGGAACAATCCGCATCGGAAACATGTTACTTTGCAACGAACACGTCTACGATGAGTCCGACGGAAATCGGTTCCTATACAAACCGACCGGAAAAAGTGATAGCGATGCACTTTTTCAATCCAGTTTACAAGATGCCCCTTGTTGAAATCATCCGTGGACTTGAAACGAGTGATGAAACAGCAGATATCATCAGACAGACTGCAGAACAAATGGGGAAAGAAACTGTAGTCGTAAACGAATTCCCTGGGTTCGTAACGAGCAGGATCAGTACGCTTGTCGGGAATGAAGCGTTCTACATGCTTCAGGAAGGTGTCGGTACACCGGAAGAAATCGATAAAGCGATCAAGCTCGGGTTGAACTATCCGATGGGACCATTTGAACTGGTCGATCTCGTGGGCCTTGATGTCCGTCTGAACAACCTGCGCTATTTGCATGAAAAGCTGGGAGAGAAATACCGCCCGGCACCATTGCTTGAACAGTATGTTAAGGCTGGCCGTCTCGGAAGAAAGAGTGGCCGCGGCATCTACGATTACACTGATCGAAACTAACGAATGGAGGAGTCACAATCATGAGAGAAGTCGTCATAGTTGATGCAATACGTTCTCCGATCGGGAGATATAAAGGTGCGTTGAAAGCGATTCGCCCGGATGACCTGGGCGCGATGGCAATCAAAGCCTTGTTAAAAAGAAACCCGGATGTGCCGGTGGATCAGATCGAAGAAGTCGTGTTCGGAAATGCCAACCAGGCAGGGGAAGACAATCGTAACGTAGCGAGGATGTCTTCCTTATTGGCAGGTTTACCTGTAGAAGTTGCTGGAACGACGATCAACCGCCTATGCGGGTCTGGACTCGACGCGGTCAATTACGCTGCTCGTGCAATCCTTGCCGACGAAGGCGACATTTTCATCGCAGGCGGAACGGAAAGTATGACAAGGGCACCCCTGGTCATGCCGAAGCCGGAAAAGGAATTCCCACGTGGAAATATGGAAGTGTTCGACACGACCATTGGCTGGCGTTTCGTAAACAATAAGCTTGCAGAGGCTTATGGAACAGACAGTATGCCTCAAACAGCAGAAAACGTCGCACAGCGTTACAACATTTCTCGTGAAGACCAGGATGCTTTTGCGCTGGATAGTCAGCTGAAAGCAAAAGAAGCGATGGAAAGTGGCAGGCTGAAGGATGAACTGTTTGCGGTGACGTACACCGATCGTAAAGGGAACGAAATCACTGTCGATCAGGATGAGCATCCACGCCCGGGCTCGTCTATGGAAAAACTTCAGAAACTCCGTCCACTTTTCGAAAATGGGACAATCACTGCCGGGAATGCATCGGGAGTGAATGATGGATCCTCAGCAGTACTTGTCATGTCTGCGGAGAAGGCGAAACAGTTGGGATTGAAGCCGCTGGTTAAATACAAAGTTTCTGCAACGGCAGGCCTTGAGCCGGATATCATGGGACTTGGCCCGATTCATGCTACGAAAAAAGCACTCTCCCGTGCCAAGCTGACAGCTTCTGACCTTGGCCTGATTGAACTGAATGAAGCATTTGCTTCGCAGTCCCTGGAGTGCATCAAACAGTTGGAACTTGATCGCTCGAAAGTCAACGTCAATGGTGGAGCAATCGCCTACGGTCATCCGCTTGGAGCGAGTGGTGCCCGGATCCTGACGACATTGATCCATGAGATGAAAAAACAGAAAGTTCAATACGGATTGGCTACAATGTGTGTGGGGGTCGGGCAAGGAATCGCTACGATCGTAGAGAACATAGATTAGTAGATTGTCAGAGGAGGTATGGAGATGGATTCTGTTTTATACGAAGTGAAAGAACACATTGCTTACGTTACCATCAACCGGCCTGAAGCGTTGAACTGCTTCAATTATGATACGTTAGTGAAACTTGGCGAGGTTGTAGAAGACATCCATGTCAACAAAGATGTCAGGGTTGTCATTTTCACGGGTGCAGGCGAAAAAGCCTTTAGTGCAGGGGCCGACTTGAAAGAACGGAAAACACTTTCTGAACAGGAAGTAAGACGTAATGTCAAGAAGATCAGTGCAGTCTTCAATGCGGTTTCGCAACTGCCACAACCGACTATCGCAGCGATTAACGGCTACGCTTTCGGTGGCGGATTTGAACTGATGCTCGCATGCGATTTCCGTATCGCTGTAGAAGAAGCGAAGATGGGCTTGACCGAATTGAGCTGGGGTATCATTCCTGGCGCAGGTGGAACGCAGCGTCTTCCGCGTTTGATTGGTGAAGCGAAAGCTAAAGAGCTGATTCTGACTGCAGAGAAAATGACCGCAGCAGAAGCGTTGGAATACGGCGTATTAAACCGTGTGGAAACAAGCAGTAACCTGATGGGGGCTTGTGTCCAGATTGCCAATCGCATCCTTAAACAAGGACCAGTAGCTGTCCAACAGGCTAAATTCGCGATTAACCAGGGCATGAATGTCGACCTGCAAACGGGTCTGGCTGTAGAAGCGAAAGCCTATGAAATTACTATCCCGACCGAAGACCGTATCGAGGCACTCGAAGCTTTCAGTGAAAAGCGCGAACCAGTCTTCAAAGGAAAATAAAAAAAAGAGGATGTCTCATCGAGGCATCCTCTATCTTTACGTTCAGTAGTAGAGTAGGAAAGGGGAATCTACTTACTGCTGTTCCTTACTGAGGCATTCCGCCTCCAAGTGTACTACGAAGCTCACGCATCATACCCAACGCATGGGTCATGTCATCTTCGCTTGCGTCCGTCAATGTCGTGCCATTGAAGCAAGTGATACCAGTGAAGCAGCTCAAATCTACTTCCACACACACTCCGGTTCCTTTGAAACCGCCGAATTTGAATGGGCACCCAGGTTTGCTAGGGCACTGGGTAGGAATCAATAGCTCCAAGATTGCACAACAGTCATAATCATCCTTGAATTTCTTCACTTTGAAGAATGGGGATGGAATGATCGTAGAGCAGTCGTTATCAAGTTTTTTTGCACCCCATGCAAAGTAAGGCAGCAATCCAGCAAACGTATTTTCACAGCCACACAGCAACATGAATGGAATGGTGTCATTGCCGTTTCCATTGCCTGTTGGGGATAGCAAATCTTTGATGGATTGCTCACAGGAACCGTTTCTGCAATGGTCGTTATTGGAGACTGCATCCTGGACCTCTGCAATCTTTCTTACTTTATTGCACACACAATTATCCTTTTTACAGCTCATTATTTTCTCACACTCCTTTCCTCTTTCACCCTCAGGTGTACTAATAGATTATGTAAGCGGGACAAAGTGGTATAGGAGGTTGTCTCGGTTTAAAAAAATGTACGATTGTACATGATGAAGCTATCCATAGTGTGGCGTGGATCAGCCTCTCCGTTGTAAAAGCGTTGTAGATGTGCTATCATTATTTTCTGAAAATTTTATTTTCCAGAAAGAAAGAAGGATGAAAAATGGGAATGAATACGAGATCGATGATTTTCACCCTTTATGGGGATTACATAAGGCATTACGGTAACAAAATTTGGATTGGCAGTCTGATCAGTCTCCTGAAGGAATTCGGACATAATGAACAGGCGGTCCGTGCAGCGATCTCACGCATGTATAAGCAAGGGTGGGTGGAATCGAAGAAAAAAGGTAACAAAAGCTATTACTTCCTGACTGAACGTGGAGAGAAACGGATGGAAGAGGCTGCCGAACGTATTTTCAAATTCAACCCGGAAGATTGGGATGGGAAATGGCGGATGCTCATGTACACCATTCCGGAAACGAAGCGGAATGCCAGGGATGAGTTCCGTAAAGAACTCGTATGGAGCGGATTCGGTGCGATGTCCACCAGCACATGGATTTCACCGAACAATCTGGAGAAACAGGTGCGCGATCTAATTGAAAAGTATGAGATCGAGACGTATGTAGACTTTTTCGTATCTGAATACAAGGGTCCGAACGACAGTCGTGAACTGGTGGAGAAATGTTGGAATCTCGATGAAATCAATGAAAAGTATAATGAATTCATCACCTATTACAGCCAGAAGTATGTCATCGATAAAAATAAGATCCAACGAGGCGATATGTCCGATGCGGAATGCTTTGTAGAACGGACGAATCTTGTACACGAATATCGTAAGTTTCTCTTCGTCGATCCTGGTCTGCCTGAGCAACTGCTGCCGGATAAATGGCTTGGAAGTCATGCGGGTTCATTGTTCAGTGAATATTACAGGGAACTAGCCGAGCCTGCATCAAGGTTTTTTGAAAAAGTGTTTGAAGATGGTAATGAATTGAAGCATAAAGACAAAGCCTATAATGCGATGGAACATCCGTTAATCATGGAATGAAAAAATGTCCGCTTTCCTATATTGGAGGCGGACATTTTTTGTAATGGGGTTGGCGCTCACCTGGCCAACATCAAGACTGTTCCTGCTGATATTCCTTCCCTTTTTGGACATAAGTATCGATCGACATCTGAATCATTTCAAAGTCCTTCTCGTTCAGTTCCCTTACGACCTTTCCAGGTGATCCGACAACCAGAGAGCGAGGTGGAATCTTCTTCCCTGGTGGAATAAGCGTGTTCGCACCGATGATCGTTTCTTCACCGATTACAGCGCCATCAAGAATCGTGGAACCCATACCGATAATGCAACGTTCCTCGACCGTGCATCCATGCAAAATAACATTGTGGCCGACGGTGACTTCGTCTTTTACTACCAGTGGGAAACCTTCATAAAGGTGGCATGTGGCATTATCCTGGATGCTGCATCGTTCGCCGATCGTAATCGGTGCTTCATCCCCGCGCAATACTGCGTTGTACCAGATCGTCGACTCTTTTCCGATGGTTACGTCCCCAATGATATGCGACCCAGGTGCTTCAAACACACTGGAGTGTACTTCGGGCTTTTTTCCGCCATATGTATGCTGCATGATTCTCCTCCTTTGAATTGTGTAAATTTTAGAATTATTATACCATTATTTTAACGAGGGGGGAAATTCATGCAACAACTATGTGATCTATTGAACATCAACTATCCGATCATCCAAGGTGGGATGGGGAACATCAGTAATGCACCGCTTGCTGCAGCAGTGTCTGAAGCTGGCGGGTTAGGCACAATCGGAGCAGGAACGATGGAGCCTGCGGAGCTGGAGCAGAAAATTGTGGAAGCACAATCGATGACTTCTCGCCCGATTGCCGTGAATATCGCGATTAAGGTTACACCTTATTTGAAGGAAATCGTAGAGCTTGTCATCAAGCATGATGTACCAGTCGTCTCCTTATCTGCGGGGAATCCTGCTCCATTGATCCCTGTGTTCAAAGAAAAGGGCATCAAGGTGATCACCGTAACTGCTTCGGTAAGACAGGCGGTGAAAGCGGAGCAGGCAGGAGCGGATGTGATTGTTGCGGAAGGCTATGAAGCAGCAGGAATCAACTCCAACCTGGAACTTACGACTATGACGCTGATTCCTCAAATCGCTGCAGCCGTGAAGGTTCCTGTAGTAGCCGCAGGTGGTATCGGTGATGGAAGAGGACTTGCTGCTGTTCTGTCTCTTGGAGCAAGCGGCGTGCAGATGGGGACCAGGCTGATTGCAACGAAGGAAGCACCTTTCCATGACGCTTACAAACAGACGCTTTTGGAAGCGAAGGAGAATGATACGGTCATTGTCGGAAGAACAGTAGGAAAAGTGCGCAGAGTAATGAATACACCTTATGCACAAAAGCTGCTGGAAAGTGAGAAGAACGGCGTATCGGTGGAAGATTTTGATCAAATGACTTCCGAAGACTATCATAAGCAGGGTGCCATAGAAGGCAAGCTGTCAGAAGGATTCATCAATGGGGGGCAGGTTTCAGGTTTAATCGCTGATCTACCTACTGTCAAGCAATTGCTGACCTCGATGATGGAAGAGGCAGAAGCTCGCATCACTTCCATTCGAGCGTCTTTTAGCACCCTGAGGAAAAACCTGTAAAACGTTGCAGAAATGCAGCGTTTTTTCTTTGTCCAAAAGCCTCAGAATAGCAGGAAATACAGGGTTTAAGTCGAATTGTTTAGTAGGAGGATTTGTAAGCAATATTCTGAAAATAAATTGACGAACTATCCTCTGAATGATACTATAACGGTAATATTACGTTATACATAGTGAGTATTATAATAAAATGTAATCGCTTCCATGACGAACTGGTGAGATGATCACGATTCTTGGCGAATCGAGATTTCATAAATAACAAAATAACGAGGGGGACCAAAATGAAAAGAGGTTTAGGAGTAATTTCGTTGTTGGTGTTGAGTTTGATTTTGTTGGTTGGGTGCGGCAGTGAAGATGCATCCGGTTCGGAAGAGAGTGTCACGGTAGGAATCACACAGATTGTGGAACATCCATCCTTGGATGCAGCTACAGAAGGGTTCAAGAAGGCTTTGGAAGATAACGGTTACGTTGAAGGAGAAAATATCGAGTATGATGAGCAGCTAGCTCAAGGCGATATGAATAATGCTCAGACGATTGCGAAGAACTTCGCTGGTGACGAAGTTGATATGATCTTTGCTAATGCTACACCTAGTGCACAGGCTGCGCTGAATGCTACAAAGGAGATTCCAATCGTATTCACATCTGTAACAGACCCGGTTGGTGCGGAATTGGTTACATCATTTGAAGAGCCGGGCGACAACATCACAGGTACTTCCGATACACATCCAGATGCAATCCCTCAGACAATCAACTTCATTGTGGATGAAATCGGAGCGAAATCGATCGGTGTCATCTATAACTCTGGTGAACAGAATTCTACAGTACAAGTAGATACTGTCAAAGAAGCTTTGGAAGGTACGGATGTTGAGCTTGTTGAAGCAACAGTTTCAACTTCTGCAGAGGTACAGCAGGCGGCAGAATCCCTGGTTGGACGTGCGGATGCAATCTATGTACCGACGGATAACACAGTGGTTTCTGCATTGGAAGCTGTTCTTGGCGTTGCAGAATCAGAACAGATCCCTGTATTTGCAGGTGAATTGGATTCAGTAGAACGTGGAGCACTTGCAGGTAGTGGGTTCAGCTATGAAGACCTTGGATATGAAACTGGTGAAATGGCTGCTCAGATCCTGAAAGGTGATAAAGATCCATCTGAAATCGAAGTCTCTTATCCAAAGAATTTGAAATTGGTCATCAATAAAGAAGCTGCTGAGAAAATGGGCGTAGAGATCAAGGAAGAGTGGAGCGAAAAAGCTGAGTTTCTGGGTGAATAAACAGAAAGGATGATTCAATCATGTTTACAGCAGTATTTGGATCCGTGGAATCCGGAATCATTTACGCAATCATGGCCCTTGGTGTTTATTTATCCTTTCGAATCCTTGACTTCCCAGACCTTACAGTAGACGGAAGCTTTGTAACTGGAGCAGCTGTCGCGGCGATCATGATCGTGAACGGGATCAACCCGTTCATCGCAACAGTGACCGCTCTGGTTGTCGGATTTGTTGCCGGTTGTATTACCGGCGTGCTACATACGATAGGTAAAATCAATGCTTTGTTATCAGGGATACTGATGATGATTGCGCTTTATTCGATCAACTTGAGGATCATGGGGAGATCGAATGTTCCATTATTAAGTCAGGAAACTTCATTTACACATGTGGAAGGAATATGGGCGAGCCTCGGTATTGATCAGTTCATCAATGGAGTGTTCAATTCCATCGGGCTTGGCGATTACACACCTTCAACATGGTCCATCTTGTTTTTCATGATCATCGTTACACTGGCTGTGAAGTTTTTGACCGATATGTTCCTGAAAACGGAAATCGGGCTTGCTGTCCGGGCAACTGGTGATAACAAACGAATGATCCGCAGCTTTTCTGCGAATACGAATCTATTAGTCATTCTTGGACTGGGTCTATCAAATGCTATGGTAGCTTTCTCCGGCGCCTTGATTGCACAGTATGGTTCCTTTGCAGATGTCGGTATGGGGATCGGAATGATCATCATCGGCCTCGCCTCCGTCATTATCGGAGAGGCGTTGTTCGGTACGAAGACGATTGCGCGTACGACGCTTGCAGTCATCGGTGGAGCGATCATCTACCGCATCGTCGTCAGCCTAGCACTGCGTGTCGACTTCCTGGAAACAGGCGATATGAAGCTGATTACAGCAACCATCGTTATCGTCGCCCTCGTTCTTCCGAAGGTGATGGATAACTATAAAGATAAAAAGCGGAAAAAACGTAAGCACCAGGAGCGGATGGCGAAATATTCTTCGGATGAGGAGGAACATCATGCTGCAGCTAAATAACATTCATAAAGTCTTCAATGAAGACACGCCGGATGAAAAGATTGCACTCGATGACATCAACCTCACGCTCGAACCGGGAGATTTCGTCACCGTCATCGGAAGTAACGGTGCAGGGAAATCGACATTGATGAACATCGTGTCTGGGGTCCTATTGCCGGATACCGGCTTAGTGAAAATCAATAACAAAGACGTCTCGATGGTTCCGGAATATAAGCGGTCGAAGATGATCGGCAGGGTATTCCAGGATCCGATGGCAGGTACTGCGCCTACCATGACGATTGAAGAAAATCTGGCGATGGCGTATTCCCGTAATCGAACCAGAACATTAAAAAAAGGTGTGACAAAGCGGAGGAGGCAGCATTTCAAAGAAGTACTGGAAAGCCTTCATCTCGGTTTGGAAAACCGTTTCAATGCGAAGGTCGGACTCCTGTCAGGTGGAGAACGCCAGGCTTTATCACTGCTGATGGCAACTTTCACAGAGCCTGAAATCCTACTATTAGATGAGCACACGGCTGCACTGGATCCATCCAGAGCAGAGCTGATTACGAATCTAACGAAAGAAATCGTTGAGGAATATCAACTGACGACCATGATGGTTACACACAATATGCAGCAGGCGCTGGACCTTGGAAATCGTTTGATCATGATGGATAAAGGCCAAATCATTCTGGAAGTGAATGAGGAAGAAAAGAAAGGTTTGACCGTCAAGAAACTATTAGCCGAATTCCAGCGTATTCGTGGAGAACAAATGGCGAGCGATCGAGCATTGCTCAGTTGATATGTGGTGGTCTATGGACTGCCGATGCAGAAAAGATGCCTTTTTTGGCATTTTTTTTGCACGTTAAGAACAGGTAAGGGGGGATGCCATGAAACCGGGTATGGAGATTGGTCAGAAAGCCACGCACACCATCACGGTCACTGACGAGATGTTTGCGAGCTTCGAGGGAGAAGTCGTCCATCCTACGTATTCTACGGTTTCCATGGTCTATCACATGGAATGGACAGCAAGGAAAATCATCCTTCCATTCCTTGAGGAAGACGAGGAAGGCATGGGGGCGGCGGTCAACATCAAGCATGTACGCCCAGCTCCAAAGGGTTCGACAATCATCGTCACAGCAGAACTTACAAAGATCAAAGAGAATGTTGTCCTTACAGAAATGACAGCAGAAAGCGAAGGGGAACTTGTGGGATTGGGAGAAGTGAAACAGGTCATCCTGCCAAAAAAGAAAATCAAACAGATGTTGATGGCCGATTAGAGGAGGAGACACGATGAACACATTTACTAAAAAAGATTCCTTGAAAGTCACGAATATGGAAGGAAGTGCTCGCGATATGGATTTCTTTGAACGAATCCAGGAGCATCAACAAGTTCTGTTCTGTAATGATGAGGAAACTGGGTTGAAAGCGATCATCGCAATACATGATACAACGCTTGGTCCGGCGCTCGGAGGATGCCGCATGCAGCCATATGAAAGTGTCGATGCCGCATTGGAAGACGTTCTACGTCTATCAAAAGGGATGACCTACAAATGTGCTGCGGCCGATGTTGATTTCGGTGGAGGAAAAGCCGTCATCATCGGAGACCCGAAAACAGATAAAAATCCAGAGATGTTCCGGGCATTCGGCCAATTCGTAGATTCATTGAATGGCCGCTTCTATACAGGAACTGACATGGGTACGACTCCGAGCGACTTCGTCCATGCATTGAAAGAAACCAACTGCATCGTGGGCGTCAATGAAGAATATGGTGGAAGCGGAGATTCCTCCGTACCGACGGCCCTTGGTGTCATGTATGGATTGAAGGCGACGAACCAGGCAGTTTGGGGAAGTCAGGAATTAGGCGGTAAAGCGTACGCGATTCAGGGCCTTGGAAAAGTAGGATTCAAAGTAGCCGAGCAATTGCTTCAGGAAGGTGCTGACCTTTACGTGTCGGATATCAACCAGGAAGCGCTCGACTTGATAGTAGCTAAATCCAAAGAGCTTGGTGGCAAGGTGGAAGTCGTCAGTGCAGAAGAAATTTATGGTGTCGATGCGGATGTATTCGTACCTTGTGCACTAGGTGGAATCCTTAACGATCAGACAATTGAACAGCTTAAAGTTCGTGCAGTAGCGGGTTCTGCAAATAACCAGCTGCTTGAAACGAGACACGGTAAAGTACTGCAGGATAAAGGGATCCTTTATGCACCGGATTACATTGTCAATGCTGGAGGACTAGTACAAGTTGCCGATGAGCTTTATGAGCCGAACAAAGCGCGTGTTCTTCAGAAAACAAGAGCAATCTATGAATCTCTGATTGATGTTTATCAACAATCGATCGAAAAAGGGATCACTACAGTAGAAGCTGCCAACAATCTTTGTGAACAGCGGATCGAAGCACGTACGAAGCGTAACAGCTTTTTCTCACATGCCAAACGACCAAAATGGGCGGTACGTAACTGACAACAACAAGACTGCGTGAATAGAAAAGGGTGACGAGATGGAAAAACAATTTCCGATACAAACATGGGTGGATGGTAATGGGAATATTACCGAACCATCTTATGAAGAAAAAGTAACAGAAGAATTGACGAAGAAGTTTTACAAACATATGGTGCGCATCCGTACCTTTGACCGCAAAGGGATCAGCCTTCAGCGTCAGGGCCGGATCGGTACTTATGCACCTTATGAAGGACAGGAAGCTTCCCAGGTCGGAAGTGCGCTGGCGTTGCAGGGAGAAGACTGGATGTTCCCTTCCTATCGCGATCACGGCGCAACGATGACATTCGGACATTCATTATTGAATATTCTTTTATTCTGGAATGGTAGAAATGAAGGGTGTGTACCACCTGAAGGAAAAAATATTTTCCCACCAGGGATTCCGATTGCCACACAGCTTCCGCATGCGGTCGGAGCGGCTTACGCAGAAAAACGGAAAGGTACGGATAACGCAGCGATTGTCTACTTTGGCGATGGCGCGACATCCGAAGGTGATTTCCATGAAGGGTTGAACATGGCGAGCGTATTCGATGCTCCGGTAGTATTTTTCAACCAGAACAATCACTATGCAATTTCAGTACCTGTAGAAAAACAAATGAAGACAAAAACCATCGCACAAAAGGCACTGGCATATGATATTCCTGGTGTACGTATTGATGGGAATGACATCTTCGCTGTTTATTTTGAAACGTTGAAAGCGCTTGATCGCGCGCGAAATGGTGATGGACCAACTTTGATCGAAGCGGTGACGTGGCGTTATGGTGCCCATACGACTGCAGATGATCCGACAAAGTACCGTGATCAGTCACAAAGTGATGAGCGACGGGATACGACCGATCCACTCGTCCGACTGGAGCGATTGATGAAAAATCAGGGGTATTTCGATACTCAATGGGCAGAGGAAATCCAGCGCGAAGCTTCTGAAGAAGTAGATGCAGCTGTCAAAGCGATGGAAGAGTTCCCTAAAGCAGATCCAGCTGACATTTTCGATCATGTGTATGAAACAGCAACATGGTCACTCAAGGAACAAAAAGAAAACTACCTCCAGTGGAAAAGGGGTGAACCAACATGGAAACAACATCAGTGAAAACCAATACACTCACACTAGTCCAGGCCATTACTGATGGCATGCGGACAATGCTGAAGGAAAGTGAAGAGGTTCTAGTACTCGGTGAAGATGTCGGTAAAAACGGGGGAGTGTTCCGAGCTACGGATACACTTCAGGATGAATTCGGTGAAGACAGAGTAATGGATACGCCGTTAAGTGAAGCTGGCTTTATAGGTGCAGCGATCGGGATGGCGGTCAATGGGTTCCGTCCTGTAGCTGAAATTCAATTTCTTGGGTTCATTTATCCTGCATATGAGCAGATCATGACTCACGCCTCACGTCTTCGTGCGAGAACGATGGGCCATTATACAGTTCCAATGGTCATCCGTGCGCCTTATGGTGCAGGGGTCCGCGCTCCGGAAATCCATTCAGATAGTACGGAAGCGATTTTCACACATATGCCTGGGCTCAAAGTAGTTTGCCCGTCATCTCCTTATGATGCAAAAGGGCTTCTCATTGCAGCGATCGAGGATCCAGACCCGGTGCTGTTCCTGGAACCGATGCGCAGCTATCGTTCATCACGTGATGAAGTTCCTGAGGGCAAATACACGGTTGAAATCGGCAAAGCCAACCTGCTTCGTGAAGGGGAAGATGTCACTGTCATCTCATGGGGTGCAATGGTTCCGGTAGCTTTGAAAGCAGCAGATAAAATGAAAGAGAAAGGGATCCATTGTGATGTGATCGACCTCAGGTCCCTGTCTCCGATCGATAAAGATGCGATTGCAGAATCCGTACAAAAAACAGGAAGAACTGTCATCGTTCATGAAGCACATGCAACAGGTGGAGTCGGAAATGATGTCATCTCCATCATCAACGATACTTCTTTCCTATATCAGAAAGCACCAGTCGAACGTGTGACAGGCTTTGACTCTCCTGTACCGTTCTTCGGTTTTGAGGACGATTACCTTCCGACACCAGAACGGGTAATGGATGGAATCGAGAAAGTTTTCAATTACTGAAGCTAGAGAGGGGGTACCAAGGTGGAAATCAAACTACATGATATCGGTGAAGGAATGACAGAAGCAGAAGTGACCCATTTCCTTGTGAAACCCGGAGACAAAGTTGCTGTCGACCAGCCGATGGTAGAAGTACAGACAGATAAGATGACTGCGGAGATCCCAGCGCCGCGTGCTGGAGTAGTCAAAGAACTGAAAGTGGAAGAAGGCAATACGATCTCAATCGGTACAACAGTTCTTTTGCTTGAAGCGGAAGATGCCCAGGCGGAAACGGCCGCTACGGTTGAAGCTGTCAAAGAAGAGCCGGAAGTTCAGGAACACGAGGCTACGGAAGCTGAAGTAGAATATACGCCGACCTCACCAGGTCGTCGAGTGAAAGCTGCACCATTTACGAGGAAAGTTGCCCGAGAACTCGGTGTCTACATAGAAGAGGTCGAGGGGACAGGGAAATGGGGCAGGATTACTGTTGAAGATGTGAAGCGTCATGCGGAAGGTGGAAGCTCAACGGTTGCAGATCAACAGGAAACACCTGAGGCACCAGAAGTGTCCTCAGCTCCAACCCTTGAAGCCAAGACTGTACCATTCCGTGGACGCAGAAAACAAATCGCGAAAAAGATGACCCAGTCATTGTTCACGATTCCGCATTGTACACATTTCGAAGAGATCGATGTTACGAACCTGATCGAATTGAGAAACGAATTGAAGCAGATGGATACGAAGATATCTGCTACAGCCTTTTTCATCAAAGCGATTTCGATTGCGTTGAAAGAGTTCGAAGTATTCAACGCTAAATTGGATGAAAAGGAAGAAGTCATTCGAGTGGAAGCACACCACAACATCGGGGTGGCAACAGATACGGAGGATGGATTGATCGTGCCTGTGATTCATCAGGTTGAGAAGAAATCCTTGAAACAGATCCACCAGGAACTGAAGCAGCTTACTCAAAAAGCGCTTGAAGGAAAGCTGACAAGCAAGGAACTTACAGGTGGCACGTTCACAATCAGCAACGTAGGTCCGCTTGGGGGGAGCATCGGTGCAACTCCGATCATCAATCACCCGGAAGTCGGCTTGATGGCTTTCCATAAGACGAAGGAACGTCCGGAAGTATATAAAGGTGAAATCGCAATCCGCTCGATGATGAACATTTCCATGGTATTCGACCATCGTGTTACAGATGGGGGCACAGCGGTTGCCTTTACGAACAAGATCCAGCGTCTGATCGAAAATCCGAATACGATGATGATCGATCTTATCTAAGTGAATGACAGGGGGCTGCCGCTCCCTTCAAATAAAACAAGTGGAGGTTTTTCTTATGAAAGAACAAGCGACAAAAACTGCCGAGTCCGTGAAAGATTTCTTTCCTGTAAAGGAAGTCGATTATCTTGAGTTCTATTCTGGTAATGCAAAGCAATCCGCCCACTTTTTCAGTACTGCTTACGGTTTTAAAACAGTAGCTTACTCCGGCCTGGAAACAGGTAATCGCGAGACGGTTTCCTATGTACTGCAACAAGGAAAGGTCCGCCTTGTCATCACAGGATCTCTTAACGACAGCAGCCGTGTTGCTGAATTCACGAAGAAACATGGAGATGGCTTCAAAGACGTTGCGCTGGTTGTGGATGATGTAGAAGTAGCTTATGAAGGTGCAGTTTCACGTGGAGCGATCGAAGTGAAGCCGCCGGAATCGTTCAGTGATGAGCACGGTACAATCAAAAAAGCTGTAATCGGAACATACGGCGATACAATCCACACGCTGGTTGAACGTAAGGATTATAAAGGTGTATTCATGCCTGGATTCGAAGCGATTGATACGATCATCCCGCATACAGACTGTGGAATTGCCGCAATCGACCACGTTGTAGGAAACGTGGAGCGCATGGAAGAGTGGGTGTCCTACTACGAGCGCGTGATGGGCTTCAAAGAAATGCGTCACTTCTCTGATGAAGACATCAGCACGGAGTACTCTGCATTGATGTCCAAAGTCATGCACAATGGTGGACGTATCAAGTTCCCGATCAACGAACCTGCCGAAGGAAAGAGAAAATCCCAGATTGAAGAATATCTGGAATTCTATAACGGGCCAGGCGTCCAGCATATCGCCTTGATTACAGGAGATATCGTCAAGACCGTAACGCATTTGAAAGAAAACGGAGTAGAATTCCTCCAGACGCCGGACACGTATTATGAAGAATTGTCTGATCGTGTTGGAGAAATTGATGAAGAAATCGAAAAACTGAAAGAGTTGAAGATTCTAGTAGACCGTGATGACGAAGGATACTTGCTGCAGATCTTTACAAAGCCGATTGTAGATCGCCCGACCGTATTCATTGAAATCATCCAGCGTAAAGGTGCACGTGGATTTGGTGAAGGTAACTTCAAAGCGTTGTTCCAATCCATCGAGCGTGAGCAGGAGCGCCGCGGAAATCTTTAATTTGTGACAATCGAGGATGTCTCTGGTGGAAGGGTGAAGCCTACCCTGTTGAGGCATCCTCGCCTTTTTTCATCCAAGAAGTAAAAGTTGTGGAAAGTGTGGTGTTCGATTGTGGAAATCAAACCAAATACTCTGGAGTGGCCGGATGCTTATAAACTGCTGATCGGTTCAGTACTGCCAAGACCGATTGCATTTGTATCGACCTGTGATGAAGATGGGAATACGAATCTAGCACCGTTCAGTTTTTTCACAGGCATCTGTGCTGATCCTTTGCTTGTCTGTTTTGCGCCGATGATCAGCAGTGCAGATGGCGAGAAAAAAGATACGCTCATCAATATTGAAAAGACGAAGGAATTTGTCATCAATGTAGTCAGTGAAGAATTCGTACAACAGATGAATGATACAGCGATCGAATATGAACCAGGTATCGATGAATTTCAGGAAGCAGGTTTCACGAAACAGGATAGTACGACAGTACGTCCTCCACGTGTGAAAGAAAGCAAAGTGCATCTTGAATGTGAACTGCATGAACTGTTGCACTTTGGAGATCAGCCTGGTGCAGGAAGCCTTGTCATCGGTAAAGTGAGACTCGTAAATGTCCAGGATGACCTATATGTGGATGGCAGGATCGATACGGAAAAACTGAATCCGATTGGCAGGATGGCCGGCCCGACGTATACGAAAGCTATTGCGAAAACCTTCCAATTGCAGCGGAAACAGGGGAAAGCATAATGAAGCTTGTCTCGTTCAAGAACTGCAGTCAGAACCTCGTAGGTGGATGGGTCGACGGAGAGCTTGTCGTTGATATGCATGAAGCTTCCGGAGGCGAACTTCCTAACCAGATTTTTACACTGATTGAAGACTGGGACGATCATGCAGACACCGTGAAAGAGCTGGCCGCACGCATCGAATTCGGGGATAAAGGCGTCTACCATGAAGCGGATGTCCAACTGCATGCACCGTTGCCAAGACCGGTAAGCTTCCGGGATTTTTATGCATTCGAGCAGCACGTTAAGACAGCTCGTGGAAAAAGAGGGCTCGACGTCGTCCCAGAGTGGTATGACTTTCCGGTGTTTTATTTTTCAAATCATCTTGCTATCAAAGGACCTCAGGACACGGTCGATAAGCCTCACTCATGTGAATGGCTTGATTACGAGCTGGAAATTGCCTGCATCATTGGAAAAGAAGGCAAAGACATCACGGTGGAAGAAGCGGAAGAGCATATCTTCGGCTACTGCATTCTGAATGACTGGAGTGCCCGCGACTTACAGCGCGAAGAAATGAAAGTCGGATTAGGACCGGCGAAGGGGAAAGACTTTGCCACTTCAATTGGTCCATGGCTTGTCACTAAGGATGAACTTGAAGCCTACCGGATCGGTGATCGTTTTGATTTGGAAATGACAGCTTCGGTTAACGGGGAGCTGCTTTCCAAAGGGAATTACAAGGATATTCACTATACGTTTGCGGAAATGATTGCGCGGGCTTCAGAGGGTGTGACGCTCTATCCTGGAGAAGTGATCGGATCCGGGACAGTCGGAACCGGCTGTATTCTTGAATTGGGTACCGACATCCATCCGTGGCTGAAGCCTGGAGATGAAGTGGAACTTGAAATTACTGGTTTAGGACAGTTGAATAATAAAATCAGAGGATAAAAGGGGGAGTGACAATGTTCTATCGTAAAATGGGAGATGTGCCGCATAAGCGCCATACCCAATTTCGAAAAGAGGATGGAACCCTCTATCGTGAGCAGGTGATGGGGACGAAAGGATTTTCCGGTACGCAGTCGATCCTTTACCATCACCACATGCCGACAGAGGTTTCAAAGGCTAGTAAAGTCGAGCAGTATTTGCCTGAATTCGAAGAACTGGATGCACTGCGTCACCGTCATTTTCTGACGCCGGAAGGAACGAAAAAGGGAGATGCACTTAGTGCAAGGACGTACACCCTAGGAAATGAAGATTTACTGATGGGAACCATGCATCTGACTGAAGCGATGGAGTCCTTCTACCGAAATGGTGACGGCGATGAAATGCTGTTCGTCCATTACGGTTCAGGTAAGATCGAGACGATGTTCGGAACGATTCACTATAAAAAAGGAGATTATGTTATCATTCCGATCGGCACGATCTATCGCGTGATTCCGAATCTGGAGGAAGACAACAAAATTTTCTTCGTTGAATCGTTCAGCCAGTTGACCACACCACGTCGTTATCGCAACGAATACGGTCAGTTACTTGAGCATAGTCCATTCTGTGAACGCGATATGCGAGGACCTGAGAAGCTTGAAACCTATGATGAAAAAGGTGAGTTCGAAGTCCTGACAAAATCGCGCGGGTATATCCATTCCCACATTTTCAATCATCATCCATTGGATGTCGTCGGATGGGATGGCTACCTTTATCCTTGGGTGTTCAATATCGCTGACTTCGAGCCGATAACAGGGCGTATCCATCAGCCGCCTCCGGTCCATCAGACGTTTGAAGGGCATAACTTCGTCGTTTGTTCATTCGTGCCTAGGCTGTTCGATTACCATCCAGAAGCAATTCCTGCTCCTTACTATCACAGTAACGTCAACAGCGATGAAGTCCTTTACTATGTCGAAGGCAACTTCATGAGCAGAAAAGGTGTGAACGAAGCATCGATCACCCTGCATCCGAGTGGAATTCCGCACGGGCCGCACCCTGGCACGACCGAGGCGAGTATCGGTAAAAAGGAAACACTCGAACTTGCAGTCATGGTCGATACCTTCCGCCCGCTGAAAATCGTCAAGAACGCCAAAGAGTATGAAGATAATAAATATATGTACACGTGGGTCGAGTGATCTCCTACGTACAGTCAAAGAGCATGGCCATCAGGTCCATGCTCTTTTTCAATTGGTTTAGTTAAATCTCGTTGAGAACTTTTAGGACCTCCTTGCTTTTATCAGACTACGGTATACGTTGATTTACAGGTCTTCAACTGCTTAAGTTTGAGAGTTATTTCTTGAAAATCATACAGAGCATGGGTCGTTCACCAAACACACAGAGGGTGGCGGGGAAACTGCGAGACTCCAGTGGGAGAAGGACCTAGGCGAGACCCCACAGGGGGTAAAACGACCGAGGAGGCTCGCCAGCTCCCCCACAGGAAAGCGAGTAGTTTCCCCGCCGCCCTTTCTACTGATTCGGTAACGCCCCTATTTCTATTAGTAAAACCACAAATCATACATGCCTCGTTAGATAAATGTCATAAAAAAGTGATTAATTTGTTGAAATTTCTAAAAATTACCCTGTTTCTTGTCGATATGTGTAGTAGAGAGAGAATTGCTATATCCAAGGATGGGGGTCCTACAATGAAAAAATGGAATACGATTAAGTTCAAATTGCCATTATTAATGGTAGTCTTATTGATCATCCCTATGACGATCGTCGGGGGTGTCGCTTATTTACAGACGGAAGTATTGGAAAAATCGGTGATTCAAAAACAAGAGCTTGAAGCTATGGATGAAGATTTTGCTGAAATATTCAATGAGTACGAACAGACGTTGGCTGAAATCAGTAACCAGGAACAATTGCAGTTCCAAACCTATGGTTTCCCGGATACGTCCGATAACTTTTCGAATATGCCAAGCGTAAACGACCCGGTCAAAACGGTCTTTTATGAGGAGTATTTATCTGAACAGGCGGAAGAAAATGAATTTGCATTGAATCTATACTTTGCTACTGAAGAACAGGGAGAGTTTTATTTATCAAACATTCCCCCTGAAGAAGTCGATTTGACGCAATTCGATCCTAGACAGCGAGATTGGTACACCAGTGCGATGGAAGCCGGAGGAGATCCGATTTGGACGGAACCATACATAGATACAGGTACTGGAAAGTCGACGATTACTCTGGCAAGAATGATGACCAACGATGCTGGTGAATCAGTCGGTGTCATCGGTCTTGATTTCAAAACGTCGATGCTGGCGGAAATGATCCGTAATGACATTTTACAAACGACATTGATTGTCACGTTGATTTCGATTGTAGTAGGTCTGGTACTCGTCTATTTGTTCGTAAAAGGGTTCAACCGTAACCTTGGTGCGATTCAGAAAGGGATGAACCGAGTAGCCGAAGGAGACCTGACGGTTGAAACGATCCATACGAAAAGTAAGGATGAAATCGGTGAGATGGTCGGCAGTTTCAATCAAATGGTTGTAAATCTGAAAGAACTGATCAGCAGTGTGATCGATACCTCTCAGCAGGTAGCTGCTTCCTCCGAGCAATTGAGTGCGAATGCAGACGAAACAGCGAAAGCGACCGAGCAGATTGCAACCTCGATCCAGGAGGTGTCTTTCGGTACAGAAGAACAGTCCTCCAGCGTGAACGAGTCTTCTGCAAGCGTATCCGAACTTTCAAAAGATATGGACCGGATTGCAGAGAGGGCGGACAAAGTGACTACGGTCTCCAATGAAACAATTGCCCAAACAGCAAAGGGAAACGATACGATTGGTCACGCCATTTCCCAAATGAAACTGATCACTGCGAATTCAGAAGAAACTTCAACGGTAATCAAGGGTCTTGAAGAGAAATCAAACGAAATTGAAAAGATCCTTTTGATGATCAACGATATTGCTGAGCAGACTAATTTGTTAGCCTTGAATGCAGCGATTGAAGCAGCAAGAGCAGGAGAACACGGAAAAGGGTTTGCGGTCGTTGCAGATGAAGTGAGGAAGCTAGCGGAACAATCCGGAGATTCTACCAAGCAGATTTCAGCGATCATCCAGGAAATTCAGGAGAACACTATGAAGGCAGTAGACTCGATCCAATCCGGCAATGATGCTGTAAGGACAGGTACTGAATTGGTGAATGAAGCTGGTGGATCGTTTGATGATATTAAACGATCAGTAGATTCCATCGCTGATCGTATGAGTGAAGCATCCCGTTCCATCGAGCAGATGAAGGCCAACACCGCCAATCTGGTTGCATCGATGGATAATGTATATGAAGTGACGGAGCGGACGTTAGGCTACTCCCAGGACGTAGCGGGAGCGGCAGAAGAACAGACGGCTTCGATTGAAGAAGTGTCATCAGCTACTACCGTACTGGCTGAGATGGCACAGGACCTTCAGGATCTGGCGAGAAAGTTCAAAATATGAAAAAAAGATGTTTCCAGGGCGACTGGAAACATCTTTTTTATTTCGGTTGGTATGCGTTAAGGATTGCTTTGATTGCCTCATCACCAAATCCCTCTGAAAATTCGAGTTCGTGAATCTGGTTGGAGATTTCAGTGTGGACGATTACATGTTCACCATGCTTGTAGCGTGTGAACGTCTGACCATTTATCTTCATACTGCCGATGGCTTCATGTTTGTGTGTCGTATGGTACTCGGGTTTCATGTTGGTAGCCAAGTCAGCTCGGTATTGATGGATATGGACCGTTCCAGTATCTCCTTCCTTATGTTCAAGGGAGGAAGCATAGACCTGGTGAACGACCTTACTTTCAGGATTGAATTCAAGTTCAGTCAGTGTCACACCCGGGACATCGTACAGCGAATAGAAAGAAGATATCTTGTAAAGGATGTTCTGATAAACTTCCTTCAGCTTTTCCTGATCGTCATGAGCGGAAAAGACGCTTGTGTGGAATGGTGTCACACCAACACTTTGTTGCTGCTCCTTGAATTCAGAAAAAGATGCCACTGTATCTTCGACTGCCTGATTAGAAAAACGGGTGGCCACCTCGACTTCGTGTTCGGCATTTTCATGAACGACCGCAAGCGGTGTATGCTTGTATAACGCTTCTGCCGTGGTCCTCGCAGGTATATCCGCAGCTGAATGAATATCAGTTCCAGCTGTGTCAGGGTAATACTGGAGTAATAACAAACTGCAGGCTGCCACTACAGGAACGGCAGTCAACCGTTTCACCCATCTCCCACGTTTTTGGGCAGGGGATGCAGCGTGGACAGCATCCATGATGTTCTGGATATTCTGCTCGTCAAAATCGACTTTGCTATATTTCACTTGTTTGTTTGATTTTTTCAGTCTTCGATCGAGTAGATCACTCATTCAAAAAGCTCCCTTCTGAGGTCAATTGATGCTGGAGTATCTGTCGGGCTCTTCGGAGTCTCGTTTTCACCGTATTTGGACTGACTTTCATCATATGTGCCAGCTCATTTATATCGAACTCTTCGTAATAATAAAGAACGATCACTTCACGGTATTTGTCTTCGAGTCTCAGTACTTGCTCCATCAATTGATGATCTTCGCTCTTATGGATGACTTCCTTTTCAGGAGTGTCGTCGGAAGAAGGTATATAGTTGAATGGGTTCGCTTTGCTGACAACCCTGCGTATGTAAGAACTTTTCAGATGATCCTTGCATGCATTGATGGCGATTTTATACAGCCAGGTTTTTATGGATGATTGGCCCATGAAAGAATCATATTTCATATGTGCTTTGATGAACGTTTCCTGCGTTATATCTTCCGCGGTTGAATGATCCTTGACATAGGAATAGGCTAGCCATTTAATGTCATGGCCGTACTGGCTGATCCATGATTCGATCAATGCTTCAGTATCATAACGTTCATTCGTATCGTAGGTGTATGGATGGTGCAGCTTTTCTTTCTTGATCATTTTGTTCCACCTCATTGATTAGACGACACTCCCTTCGTTCAGGTTTGAATGAATCTACTCTATGAAAATACTAACACGTAATGGTAAAAGTTGTAAGGTTTCCTGGGGAATCTTAAACGGATATTTTCATTCATCATATTTTCACATTTGGAAGATAAGATGGGGGGAGTAGATGCGGAGGTAGTTGATGTGATAAGTTCAATCGTTTTATCACCAGTGATCGGAATGAGGATTGGGGCTGTGATTTTTGCCATCTTATCTTTTTGGTTGTTTGACCCATCGCCGGTAAGTAGAAAGAAACAGAAGCTGGATGAATTCCTGTCAGTGATAACCACCTTCATTCTCTTGTTCTGGGCGATGAAGCTTGTAACCACATTCCCTTTGGTTCTGGAATACCCGCGTTCAGTCTTATCCTATCCAAGCGGCTCTACAGAATTGTATTTTGCTGTAGGCATCATGCTTATCCTCTCCATCAGGAATTACTTCAAAAATAAAGGTGCAACTGTCTTCACCTACGCTTGGTGGATTCTGTTTGCAGGAGCTCAGTTTTACTACCTGTTTTTTGAAGCGGTGTTCGGCGGGCATCTGGATCTGGTACATATGGCCATAGCGGTCTGCTTTTTTGTCGGCTTGGCTTTGTTCAAACGCACTTATATCATTGTCTTGTCCATGTTCTTGGTGGTAAGTGTTGTTTCTTTTTTCGGAAGTCCTTTAGAGGTAATAGGACAGCGTGTTCATGCAGGTTTCTATCTATCTCTTTTTATTGTCAGTGTCTTGATTGAAATACATAGAAGAAGGAGTGCAGGTTGATGGGTGCTGTTGCAGATTTATCGATTTGGGTGGCGTTCGGTGCCGGGGTGATTTCCTTTTTATCCCCATGCACGCTGCCGTTGTTTCCGGCGTATTTGTCGTTCATCACTGGAATGAGCGTGAAAGAAATCCAAGGGGATCAAAGGCCGGGGGTAAGGAAAAAGATACTGCTCCACTCGGTCTTCTTTCTCGTTGGAGTATCGACGATTTTCATCAGTCTCGGCATAGGTGCCTCTTACTTAGGAAGCTGGCTGCAAAGTCTGATGACCGGACAGTCCGGACTGTTATTCCAGCGGATTGCAGGAGTGTTTATCATTGCAATGGGGCTCTTCGTAGGTGGCTGGCTGAATTTCAAGTGGTTGATGAAAGAAAAACGGTTCATGAAAAAACGATCCTCTTCCATCGGTTATGCAGGTACGGTTTTCGCCGGGATGGGATTTGCAGCAGGGTGGACGCCGTGTATCGGGCCGATTTTTGCATCCATCCTAATGCTCGCAGCTTCTGAACCGACCCAGGGTATCTTCTACACCATCCTTTACGTCATCGGTTTTTCTGTACCGTTTCTTGCCTTTTCAATCTTTGTGGGATCGACGAGGCTGGTGTTGAAGTACAGCAATGTGATTATGAAAAGTGGAGGAGCCATCATGGTAGTAATGGGTGTGCTGCTCTATACCGGGCAGATGGCGCGTATCTCTAATATCCTGCTGCAGCTTGTACAAGATACGTGGCTTGCGAATCTTGGGACTTTATTTTTTTAAGGGGGAAATCCATTGAAGAAATTCATTCTATTGGTGGTAGTAGCAGCGATGTTTGCATGGGCTGTCTATGATAATATGAGTAACAAAGAAGAATCAACTTCAAGTGAAGATGATCCATCAGGAACTAAAATGGTAGCAGAAGGACCTTCCACCGGTGAAGCGGATATCGGACTGGATAAAGGACAGACCGCACCTGATTTCACGTTGGAATTGCTCTCAGGTGAAACGGTAAGCTTGTCCGATTACCGAGGAAAGAAAGTGATGGTCAACTTCTGGGCAACGTGGTGCCCACCTTGTCGTGCTGAAATGCCGGACATGGAAAAGTTCTATAATGAAACGGAAGTCGAAATCCTGGCAGTGAACCTTACTGCTACTGAGTCCGATCCATCTAACGTCGGTGCGTTTGCAGAGGAGTTCGGGTTGAGCTTCCCGATTTTACTGGATAAGAATTCAGCAGTAGCTACAACGTATCAGATTCAACCGGTACCTACATCCATTTTTATTGATGAAGAAGGAAGGATTCAGTCCATTGCTCTAGGGGCAATGAATTATGACATGATGATCCAACGTTACGAAGATCTTTAGGAGGTCTTGAGCCTTGCGTCCAACGGTAATGATTGTGGAAGATGACCAGAAAATATCGAATTTGATTAAATTATATTTGGAGAAAGACGGGTACAATGCCGTACAAGCGTATGATGGGAAAGAAGCGAAGCAGCTATTCCTCGAACATGACCCGTGCCTGGTGATTCTCGATCTGATGCTGCCTTTCATCAGCGGAGAGCAGTTTCTGGAATGGGTCAGAGGAAGAAATGCAGAGGATCCTGCTGTCATCATTTTATCTGCCAAAGCCCGTACCCACGAAAAAATCAATGGTCTCCGACTCGGTGCAGATGATTATATGACGAAACCATTCAGTCCGGAAGAATTGATGGCACATGTAGAAGCGGTTCTTCGCCGTACGGGTAGAATGTGTCAAAAAATCGCACATAAGGGGCTGGTGATCAAACCGAGAAAAGGGGAGGTCCTGCTTGACGGTGAACATGTGGAACTGACCAATTACGAGTTCAACCTGCTTTATCTTCTGATGGAACATCCTGGACAAGTGTTTACGAGAGAACAGTTATTGGCAAGGATCCACCCGAACGATGAAGCGGAAATCATGACAAGAACGATTGATGCCCATATGAAAAAACTACGCAGGAAAATTGAAAAGGATCCGTCCAAGCCTTCAAGGATCATTACAGTCAGAGGAATGGGGTACAAGTTCATTGATTCATAAATGGAAAGAATGGCTGACATCAAGAATATGGATCAGGCTGACAATCATCAACATCATGCTGCTCGCTGTTTTCATTCTGTTCAGCGGTCTCACCATCTATAATGCAGCCTGTATGCTCGCTGATGATATCGGGAATATGGAAGCGGCTAATGAATTCTCTTTCCGGTCTACATTGCTCGATTATTTTTGGGTGATCAGTGTGCTTACAGTTCTTGTCGGCAGCCTTATTTATATGCAGGTGATCCGAAGAGGATTAAAACCCATCCGGGAGCTGGTTCATTCGATGGAGCGCCTGAAATCCGGAGAGTATCCGGAAATATTGAAGAACAACTCGAAG
The DNA here is from genome assembly GCF_042675915.1 of Thalassobacillus hwangdonensis. Classification (NCBI taxonomy): domain Bacteria; kingdom Bacillati; phylum Bacillota; class Bacilli; order Caryophanales; family Bacillaceae; genus Thalassobacillus; species Thalassobacillus hwangdonensis. Next base: position 116,255 of record NZ_JBHTKL010000002.1, read on the forward strand.
GATGAAGTCGGTCAGCTTGTCAGTCACTTCAACCATCTAATCATACGATTACAGGAGAATGAAGAGACGAGGAACCGTCTGATCAGTGATATGTCCCACGAATTGAGGACGCCACTTTCCAATCTTCAGGGTTACCTGGAAGCGCTCAATAAAGGTGTCATTCAAGGCGATCCTGCAATTTATCAGTCTTTAAGCGAGGAAGTGGAGCGGGTCACCGGACTCGTCCAGCAGCTGGATGTCATTAAACAATGGGATGCAACCACCTTTGAATCGTTCACATCGATGGAGAACGCGGATATCAACGAGCTGTTGCATCAGGCTGTCCAGCTGTTCTCGCTGGAATTTGAAAGAAAAGGGATCACATATGATGTAGATGCGACACACGAACAGTTGTGCATTCATCGCCAGGGGATGCTCCAGGTTCTAAGTAATCTGCTAAGCAATGCAATTGAATATTACGGTGGAGAAGGACCTGTCCGGATCAAAGGAGAAAGCGAGCAGGACAGATACGTGATAACTATCTCAGGAACTGGGAAGTACATCCCGCCTGAAGACAAAAAGCGTATCTTCGATCGGTTATATAGAGTTGATCCATCACGTGCCCGTACCACTGGCGGGTCAGGGCTTGGTCTTGCCATCAGTAAAGAAATTGTCGAGCGCCATGATGGAACGATCAGCCTGATTACGGATGGAAGGTATCACCGCTTTGTCATCCGTCTTCCTTTTGGAGAGGATACTTGAAAAGAAAAGGCGTTTTTTCTCGAGGAATGAAGCATAATTGAACATTTTATGGTATGATTATGATGATATGAAAATAAGCTAAGATAGACCGCAGCTGCAACTGCGGCCTTCGATATCGATTCCCCCAGGGGATCGGCCATTCAGAATAGACCTCTCCCAATCAACTTGTCCAAGGGTTAATCGGGAGGTCTATTTTTTATTGGTCATTTTTATGACCAGGGTGAGTAACGTAATGATAAAGGTGCCGAATGCAAGCATCACCATCAGGACTTCATACGTACCCATAGGCATCACCCCCTTTTTTACAGATGTGGGGTTAGCCGACCTTGCCCGATAAGAACGATATCTATGTACAAGGATACCACATTTTACATAAAACTAGAACATGTGTTCGTAAAATGATTAAAAAAGAGTACGAACAAGGTCCAAAGTCCCTGCACGAACGATTGGATTATAAAAGAAGAAAGCCCAAACAATCCATTTGCGACTGTTCGGACTTTCTTTTTTATTTGCTCTGTTAAATGACCGCGTCTTTGGAGGATGTTTTTGCAGAACTTTTTGCATCTGGGAAGATCAGACTGAAGACGATTCCGAAAAATGCTGCAATGAAAAAGGTCGTGAACCTTGATGTGATGATGGTATCAAGTGGAGTACTGATCCATAGTGCTGTAAAGACAAATCCGGAAATGATGGTAGCGACTACTCCAATTCCCGAATATCTTTTCCAGAAAAATGTTAATATGATGGCGGGTGACAACGTACAGCCGACTCCTGCCCACGCCCAGCTCACTACAAGGTAAAGGAGTGATTCGGATACAAGCGCAATCACCATCCCAATCAAACCACAAACGACGATGACGATTCGGGAAGCGCGAACTAATTGTTTTTCACTAAGGTTCAACCCTAGAGCTTTATGGAGAATATCTTCACTGACAGAACTTGTAACGACTAGTAGCTGGGAATCTGCTGTAGTGATGATCGCTGCGAGAATTCCGGATAATAAGAGTCCTGCGATCCATGGTGGCATCAATTCCATCACCATAAATGGAAGGATCGTTTCTACATCTCCAAATGAACCTTGACTGTAAATGGTGATCGCAGTGATTCCGATCATGAATGCTCCGCCGTAAGCGAGTATGGTCCAAATGATGGCCACGATGCTTGCGGTGTTGGCTTCTTTCTCATTTTTCAATGCCATGAAACGCGCACTCAATTGTGGTTGACCACCAAGAAAGCCGAAAAACCAGGAGAAGTTATTGAAGAAGAGTACACCGATTGCAAATCCTGTTGCTCCCCCGAACCAGGCATCATGCGTGTTTCCTGCATCCGTCAGTGCTGTTGTAATCGAGAGGTCGTTGGCATTGATATAGAAGAGCGCTACGATAGGAAGGGCAACAAGGGTGATGAGCATCATGATACTTTGGATCATATCTGTCCAGACGACAGAAATGAACCCTCCAGTAAATGCGATGACGATGATGACGACAGTTGCCAGGATGATTCCGGTCGTTTGATTTAAGCCAAACGTTGTGAAAAGCATTTTACCGGCACCGGCCATTTGAGCGCTGATATAAAACATCAGGAAGCTGCTGATCAGGATGGTTGCCAACCAGCGGATCAGGTTGGCGTGGGCTCCGAATCGCACAGCCAGGTAGTCAGGAAGTGTCAATACGTCATATTTGTCCCGTTCTATCATGAATTTCTTAGCCAGGAATAACCAAGCGAAAACGATACCAAGTGCTATCCCAGCAGCAACCCATATACCAGACAATCCTGTGGTAAAAACAAAGCCCGTGTATCCTAATAACAACCAAGCCGATTCACCGGTGGCACGCTCGGAAAAAGCAAGCGTCCAGCCGGGAAGTTTCTTACCTCCCAATAAAAAAGAGGAATGATTGATATCGGTACGACTGAAATAAAAACCAATTCCTAGAATCACAAGGCAATACAACACAAATTCCACTGCAATAATTGTATTCATGATAACCTCCTCATTTTTGAAACCGCTTACAAATTAAAGGTCGACGGAATCACCTATATTCCGTTCCCTGGCAGCCTCATACACGTTACGCGCAACAAAGGCATCGAACAAAGCCATGCCCGTGGATTTAAATAGAATCGTATCCTGATTTTCGGGATGCATCAATTCACCCGTTACAATTTTTGAAAAAGGGATGATGCTATCTTTTGAAAGCCACCCTGCAGATAGTGGGGTTATGAGGTCGCCGGATTCATGGATGGCGTCCTCGCTGTCGATGTAGATGGAGGGACAAATATCATAAGCAGCTTTAGGGAATTCCTGCATCGAAGGTTGAAAAGAGCCGATTCCTACAATCAGCTTTCCTTCAAGCAAGCTTGCATCATCCGGGAGTACAGGTTCGTTGGAGGAAGTCGCGGTGATGATGATATCTGCCTGTCTGATCGCTTCTTCGGTTGTCTTTGCATGGTGGATGGCGATGTCCTTTCCCAGAGCTTCCTGTAACCTTCCGATGAAAGCGGGGACCTTTTCAGCGGAGCGATTGAACAAGTAGATATCAGTCAATGTGCGCTCTGCGCATGCAGCCAGTAATTGAAAGTATCCTTGTACTCCTGTGCCGATCAATGCTGCGGATGATGCCTCTTGTTTGGAAAGGTGACGGATGGCAGAGCCGCCAATAGCACCAGTGCGAATCCCTGTCATATAAGCGCCGTTCATCATGGCAAGAGGCGTCCCGTTTCTTCCATCATTCAATAAAACGACGCCCTGAATGACCGGTGTATCCTTGTTGTCCGGGTAGACCGTCACAAGCTTGTTGCTAAGATACTCATCGGTAAAACAGGGCATCATCAAATATGTGTTTTCTCCATGTTGCACATGAGCCCGGGTGGGCATTTGATAGGTGTTGTTTTCATAACAGCGATAGGCATCATCGACCGCATCAATGACCTCTGACATGCCGATTGCCTGTCTGATATTCTGTTCGTTCAATACCAACATGATTGTTCACCTCCATTAAACAATTGCTCCTTCGACCACAAGGTTCTTTTCTGCGAATCTCTCAATCCTGAGAGGGGAGAGATCGAGGGTGTGGTAGCGCTGATGCAGAATCAGTTCTGCCAATCCTTTTCCTACTGCCGGAGCCTGCTGCATCCCATGGCCGCTGAACCCACATGCCATGTAATAACCAGCCACTTCCGGATGCCCCCCTATAATGGCGTTTTGGTCTTCTGTATTGTGGCTGTACAGGCCAGCCCATCCGCTTGTAACTTTGGCGCGCTCAAAGTTCTTTACCCGGTGAGCGAGTATCGGCCATAGCGTTTCAAGGAAGAAAGATCGCTTCCAATCAAAGTTGAAACTAGGGGTGACGGGCTCTGAGTATCCTGCAATCAGTTCATCTCCTTCATGTCGGAAATAAACGCCTGTTGGATCGATTGTTAAAGGAAGGGGCTTGGATAAGGGCTCAGCTATGTCGAATTTGATGACCTGCCGTTTAAGTGGAATGACAGGGACCTGTACACCGAGTTGACTGCTCAATTGGGCAGCCCATGGACCTGCACAGTTGACGACGATCGGAGATTGATAGACATCCCCAGAAGTAGTCCGAACACCGGTTACCCGTGACTTGTCTTTCGTGATTTCTGCTACTCCATCGTAAATATAGGTAGCCCCAAGCTGTTTGGCTTTCTTTATGTAGCCCTGCATGACGGAGTATGGATCAAGGTACCCATCTTCATGACAGTACAGTCCGTACGTCAAATCTTCTGTGTTCAGTTCTGGTATGATGTCCAGCAAGTCTTTTTCCTCTAACAGCTGGGAGGGAACACCGTATTTCTGCTGTCTTGCTTGTTGTTCTTCAAGTGAAGTGCTGGATGGGGAGTCGGAAAGGAATAAGTATCCTCGTTGTTTGAAGTCGATCATTGCAGGTTCGCCATCTATTGCCATATCTTCAGGGAATGACTCGTATTTTTTTAAGCTGTAACGACTGATCTGGATGTTGACGTCGGTCGTGAACAGCTGACGGATCCCTCCGGCACTTCTAGGAGTGGAAGCGAATTCGTACATTTTATCCTTTTCAAAGACGAAAACGTCACCGTCATACCCCTCTTTCAACAGGTGGTAGGCAACACTCGATCCCATTACACCTCCTCCGACGATGATAATGTCTGCCTTGTGTGACATATAGACATCCTCCTTCCTTTGAGCTGCTTATTACCTTTATATACGTTGGAGGGATAGAAAGTCCATGTGCAAATTACATAAAAAGGGAATAGATAGGATTGGAATATTCAAAATAATCAGTATAATTGGAAATAGATAGACATGCAGTTAAGTTGGTGGGGAGGAGGAAGTGGCCTGTGGAGAGTTATAGGCAATTTGCACAAAACCTGATCAATGAAGCCTCAGAAATTTTATCCTTTCCGATCAGCTTGACGGATGATGAAGGGATGATTATCGGTTCAACTGTAAAAGAGAGAATAGGGACTTATCACTCTGCATCCATTGAGGTCATTAGGGAAAAACAGCCTGTCTGCTATGAAGAAGCGGATGTGGAAGGGATGCCAAACGTGTACCCGGGTGTTGCTGTTCCGTTGATTTTTGAAGAAGAAGCAATTTGTGTGCTTGGCATTGTGGGTAAACCGGCGGAAGTCCTTCCATATGCAAAGCTTGTGAAGCGGTATGCGGAGATGGTATGGCATGAAACGTACCAGAATCGATTGGAAACGCTCGAAGCGAAGAAAATCGATACCTTTGTCCAGCACCTCTTATTCGATCCAGAGCCAGATGTTGCTAGAATAGAAGATTATTGTAATTTGTTGGGTATCGAAGCGAATGTGCCGCGTTGTTGTATCATTATAGAAATCAATGGACAGCAGAAGGGGAGGGAAGTGGCGTTACATGAATCGTTGACCAGCCGCCAGGCATATCGGAATGAATGGTTGAAGGAGAACATAAGCAGGACGTTATGCAACCATGATCAAGACCTGATGACTCAGCTGAATGCAGAGCAATTACTTGTATTCAAGGGTGTTGGGGATTCAGGAAGCGGGAGGCTGAAATCAATTGAATCCGAGTGTCAGAGCCTGATCGAATCGCTTCATTCGAATGGATGGGATCAAGTGGAAGTTTCCATTGGAGATGTGAAGCGCACGATTGGAGACATCGGTTCCTCTTACCATAATGCCAAACATTTGATGGAAGTGGGGAGGAGACTGCAGGTCCCTACTATGATTTACTCTTTTCATGATTGGGGACTGCTTCTTCGCATGGTTCCTTTTTATATCGAACCTTTCCTGAAGCGGAAATTGATCAATCGTCTGGAGCATTTGGTAGGGCACGATGATTTCCAAGTCCTGGCGCAGAATTTCTTCAGCTATTGTGAAAACAATATGAATGTGAGTAAAGCGGCGCGTGAATTATATATTCATCGCAATACGCTCATCTATCGACTCGGAAAAATCGAGGCACTGACGGAACTCGATCTGAATTCGTTCGAACATTGCACCATTCTGTATCTTACTTTGAAGAATACTGGTGTACATCTCGAACATGGAAGATAACAGGGTATTAGGTCAAGTAGTAACAGCGAAGTATGTTGGCGAAGCGGAGGCGAAACAATTGATCAATAAGAAGGACCCGATACAATTCCAATGATTGTAGCGGGTCCTTTTGATATGTTCGAGATTTTTAAGTGGATTTCGTTTCTCTTGAAGATGGTTTGATCGAGTCGAGCCGGTGCAGTAGACCGACGCCGAAGTCGGCATTCACTTCCGGATAATTTTCGTTGAAAATGCTCCTGGAGGACTCATATGCAGCCGATCCATGCTCGGAAAAGTCAAGACCTGCAATCTCCTCTTCCCTGGAAACTCTGATACTTGTAAAGCGGGTGATCAGGAAGAGGGAAAGAGCTGTAGTCCCCATTGTCCACACGATGACAGCCAGTACGCCTGCAGTTTGAATTCCGAGAAGACTCAGGCCATCCCCGTAAAATAGTCCGCCCTCTACAGAGAAGAACCCGATTGCCAATGTACCCCAGATCCCGCAGATTCCATGGACGGCGATTGCGCCTACAGGGTCATCAACCTTCACTACCCGGTCAAAGAATTGAACAGCTTCAACAAGTATGAGGCCAGCGACAGCACCTATGATGATTGCGCCGATCGGAGACACGTTGGCACAACCTGCTGTAATACCTACCAAACCTGCCAATGCTCCATTTAAAGTAAGTGAAGCGTCAATTCGTTTAAACTTCAACTGAGAGTAGAGTGCTGCTGCAATGACTGCTGTTGAAGCGGAAAGCAATGTCGCTACGATAACCTGAGGCACAAGTGTTGGGTCGGCCGCCAGCGTGCTTCCGCCATTAAAACCGAACCAGCCGAACCAAAGAATGAACACACCCAACGCCCCGAGGGGGATATTGTGACCTGGAATTACGTTGACCCTTCCGTTGGTGTATTTCCCGATTCTTGGTCCGAGGAAGAGGACGGTGACCAATGCACCGAGTGCTCCGGTGAGATGGACAACTGTGGAACCTGCGAAATCGACGAAGCCTAGTTCACTCAACCATCCGCCGCCCCACACCCAATGTCCGACTACCGGATAAATGAATCCGGTAATCAACACAGTCAACAATAAATAAGCTCCGAGCTTCATGCGTTCAGCAACAGCACCTGAGATGATCGTGGCACATGTCGCGGCGAATACAGCTTGGAAAATGAAGAAGCCGATGTCTGATTCCTTACCGATCAGGAAGAAACCATCTGCACCGAACAATCCTTCAGCACTTGCTCCGAACATAATTCCATATCCAAGCACGAAAAACAAAACAGAGGCGATCGAAATCGTCATCATATTTTTCATCAGTATATTCAACGCATTTTTCGATCTCGTAAACCCTGTCTCCACCATTGCAAATCCTGCATGCATGAAAAATACCAGAAAAGCAGCGAGCATAACCCAAATCATATCCACAGAACTGATGACCGCCTCTAGTTCTGTGTTCGCCTGTGCGTGTGAAATGGTAGGAATTCCGACAAGACCAGCAAATAAAATCGCAATTTTCTTTTTCATAGATACGCATCCCTTCAAATTTTTAAATTAACGCCGTTCTTCCTTGTTCGCCAGTACGAATCCGATAGACTTCTTCAATGGAAGAAACAAAAATCTTCCCGTCACCGACTTGATCGGTACTGCATGTGGAGAGGATGATATCGATGATCGTGTCAGCCTGGTCATTATCGACGACAAGCTCTACTTTCACTTTGGGGTACAGCTTTATCTCGAATTTACTTCCTCTGAAAATTCCTTCCTGTCCTTGCTGTTGGCCACAACCAGCTACTTCAGAAACCGTCAATCCTCCGATTCCTTCATCATCCAGTCGTTGTCGCAGTGCTTGAAAAGCTTCCGGACGAATAATTGCCTCAATCTTCTTCATTACTCCAACCCCTTATGTTAGGTTTTATAACATCATATGTAATATAATAGTGAAAAGTTTCTGAAAAATCAACCTATTTAAAAATTTATGTTAGAAAACCTTACATGGCGATTCGTAAAAAAAGAAGTATTGCTCCGGAGAACAATACTTCATTATCACTTAAAGGTCATCGAATCCGTTTTCATCTGATACCTTCGTATATTGTCTTGATTTCTGTTCAAAGAAATCGGATTTACCTTCGTCAACGTCCTGATATACTTTTATCCATCTTAAAGCATTTCCTGTATGCTCAGGGAAGGGCTTTTCTGCGCCGAGCTGTTTGCACCGCTTATTTGCCATGAAATAAATATAGGATTTCAGATCTTCAAACGGAATCCCAGGAAAGGAAGTGCCGATGATGCTTTCTGACCAAAGGATTTCAAGCTCCGCCGCTTTCGAAAACGTCTTTGTTACAAAGTTATGGTAATAGTCCTTGTCCAATTCCGGATGCTCATTCAATGTCTCTTTGAAAATATTCGCAAACAATGTGACGTGCAGCTGTTCGTCGCGATTGATGTAATTGATCATCGTACTCGTGGACACCATTTTTCCGTTCCTGGCTAAATTATAGAAGAACGCAAATCCAGTATAGAAAAACAAGCCTTCCAGTACGACATCATATACGATCGATTTCAGGAAGTGATCCAAGGATGGATCGCGTACGAAGTCCTCATATCCTTCCGCTATGAAATTGTTCCGTTCCTTGATGATCGGATCATGCTTCCAAAAATCGAAGATCCGTTCCTGCTCCTGCTGTTCTACTAGGGAAGACAGTACATAAGAGTAGGATTGATTATGGATGACTTCCTGGAAAGCCAGCACCTGCATCAGCGCAGATAGACTGGAGTCCGTCAGATGATCTGCAATTTTACCGGAATAATCCGTCTGAATCGAATCAAGAAAAGCCAATAATCCTATGATTTTCTTGAATGTATCCTGCTCCATTTCCGATAACTGACTCCATTGCTTTAAATCTGTACCCATGTTGATTTCATCGGGCACCCAAAAGTTCGCCAGCATGTTTTTGTACATGGGATATGCCCAGGAGAATCGAATATCGTCCCAGTTGAGTACGTTGGAGCTCTTCCCATTTACTATTCCGGTTGATGCGTTAGGAGCATCGTAGTCGATCAGCTTACGTGTTTTCAATGATTCCATCGTTGAACCCTCCTTAAGATGAGCAGCTTTCGCATTCATAGTCCGTGTTTTGTCCAGAGGTCGATCTAGTATAATAAGTCGTCTTCAGCCCGTTTTTCCATGCGGAGAGATGCAATTCCAACAGCTCTTTGGCTTTGATTGAATTTTTCACGTAAAGATTGAATGAAATCGATTGGTCGATATACTTCTGTCTTATTCCATTCGTTTTGATACTTGCGAATTGATCTGTTTCATGAGCAGCTTTGTAGTACCAGAATGTCTCCTCATTCAAATCAGGGGCTGTGACTGGTATTTTATAATCCTTTTTCTCTTCGGCGTAAGCCTTTCTGTAAATGGGATCGATACTGGCCGTACTACCTGCAATCAACGATGTGCTCGCATTCGGGGCAATGGCCATCAAGTAACCATTCCGCAATCCGTCTGTTTGTACTTGGTCTTTCACACCTTCCCAATCCAACTTTCCTTTCTTAGTCAGCTGCCTTTTTTCGAAGTAAGCTCCAGTATGCCAATCCGATCCTTCGAACATTGGGTAGGATCCTTTTTCTCTTGCCAGATCGGCGCTCGCTTGTATCGTAAGAAAATTGATGGTTTCATAAAGTTCCTCGGTAAGCGTGTTCGCTTCATCTGACTCCCATTTGATTTTCTTCTTGGCGAGCAGGTGAGCCCAGCCGAATGTTCCAAGCCCGATTCCGCGGTATTTATGATTCGTGACTGTTGCCTGCAATACCGGGATGGTGTTTCCGTCAATGACATTATCCAGCATACGCACCTGGATAGGGATGAGTCGTTTTAGAATCTTTTCTTCAGCAGCTCTTCCGAGATTGATGCTGGAAAGGTTGCAGACGACGAAATCACCTGGTCGTTTAACCGAGTAAATCAGACCTTCCGAAGTGAAATAATCCTCCTGGATGGTTGCGGATTGATTTTGTGTGATTTCTGTACATAGATTGCTGCAGTAAATCATTCCTGCCTGATTGTTCGGATTCATTCGGTTGACTTCATCTCGATAGAACATATACGGGGTTCCCGTCTCTAACTGACTGATCATGATGCGCTTCATGATGTCGATGGCAGGAACGGTATTCCTGGAAAGGAGAGGGTGGTTCACGCAGGCCTCGTACTTTTCGCGGAAACTGCCATTCCCTTTTTGTTCATCGTAAAAGTCCTCCAGTGAAAATCCCATCACTTTCCTTACTTCATGGGGATCAAACAAATGCCAGTCTTCTCTGTTTTCCACTGCCTCCATGAATAGATCCGGGATACATACGCCTGTAAAGATATCATGTGTACGCTGCCGCTCATCGCCATTATTCAATCGGCTGTCCAGGAACGGGAAGATATCTTTGTGCCACACATCGAGGTACACAGCTACCGCACCCTGGCGCTGTCCTAACTGGTCGACACTGACAGCGGTATTGTTCAACTGTTTCATCCAAGGAAGCACACCTGAAGAAACACCTTTGAACCCTTTAATGTCACTGCCTCTGCTTCTGATTTTTCCGAGATAGACACCTATCCCGCCGCCGTGCTTGCTGAGCGTAGCGATGGAAGTGTTGCTGTCAAAGATTGATTGCAGGTCATCTTCGACCGTATCGATGAAACAGGAGCTTAGCTGCCCGTAAGTTTTACCTGCGTTCGTAAGCGTGGGTGTAGCTACTGTCATATATAGATTACTCAAAGCCCAGTAAGCTTCTTTGACGAGAGAGATTCTTTTCTCGTCATTCTCTTTTGCCATCAAGGTCATCGCGATGATCATGAAACGTTCTTGTGGAAGCTCCAGTAATGCTTTTTCTTTATTTCTGGAAAGATAACGGTCCGTTAACGTTTTCAAACCGATATAGGTGAAAAATGTATCTTTTTCGGGATCTATTACTTTTTCTAACGCTTGCACATCCTCGGTGGAGTAGGTTTCCAGAAGGAAGGGGCTGTAGATTCCTTCGTTGATCAAACGTTTGATCAACGTGTGAAATCCGGTGTACACGTATGACTGATTCCTGTTTTTCTTCGTTTCTTCATAAATCTTGGTGCGTAACAAATCCGCTGCTACGAACGTCCAATCTGCCTCCCTCTCATTTATGTAGGACAGTGTTGTAAGTGTGAGCAGATGAATTTGCTCTTCAAATTCCAGTTCCTCCAAGTTCATGTTCGTCAGTTCCTGTTTAAAGGGCGCTGTATCCAGGGAAGGAAACCTCTTTTGCTGCACGTCGATCCAATCCGACCACCTTGCTTGAGGTGCTGCTGTCAATGTATTCACAATAAATCACTCCTTGAAATGTTTTTAGGCAATAAAAAAATCCGCTCCCATTGAGCGGATGAAACCATGGAATAATAAAGATGAATCGATCATCAAATACAAACGTATTATCCCATCGTTTCACCTTCTCAATCCCCGAAGAAGTAGAAACTTCCAACGAACAGTGACAGGTCTCCTGACTCACACCTTCATCTACTTCGACCCTTCCCGTACATGTTGTGTACAGTGGTTTGTCGGTTCGGCGGTGATTACAGTTGCGGGGGCAGTTCCGGATTTGCACCGGCTTCCCTATTAAGCCTATAGGCATCACATGCTCGCTTTACTATATATAGATGTTAAATTCGAAATGATTGATATATATTGTGTCACCTATGATATATCTTTTATTGATAGACTGCAACCGTTATTTTTGAATAGAAGGGTTTTCGCTAAAAGGAGCGAATAAGGAAACAGAAGGATGACAAGGAGGAATACGGTTTGACGGATAATTTTCAATGGCATAGAGAAGCAGAACGGAAATGGGATGAACGAGCCGATTTCTGGAATCAGAAAAGTAAAGCAATGTGGGATGAAGGAAGCAGAAAAACGATCATCCCTTTTCTTGAGAAGCATGTAGCAAATGGATCGTCTGTTGCTGATATCGGCTGTGGCGATGGATACGGTTCCTATAAACTATACAAAGACGGGTATCACGTTACAGGTGTAGATATTTCGACTGAAATGGTCGAGCTTGCAAAAAAGAGACTCGAAAATGAATCGATGACATTCATTCAGGGGGATTTCGTTGATCTTCCATTTGAAGCGGAGAGCTTTGATGCGGTGATGGCGATCAATTGCATTGAATGGACGGAAGTACCCGTACAGGCGCTTAACGAGGTGAAGCGGGTGCTTAAGCCAGGTGGGAAGTTATGTATCGGAATCCTGGGACCGACCGCAATGCCGAGGACGAACAGTTACCGGAGGGTTTTTGGTGAAGAGGTAATCTGCAATACGATGATGCCTTGGGAATTCGCCTCGATGGCAGAAGAAACAGGCTGGCGGATTGTTGATGGACATGGTGTATATAAACGTGAAGTCACGGAACAGCACCTTGAAGACCTCCCGGAAGAACTGAAACAAGCACTGACATTCATGTGGGTATTCATACTTGAAAAATAATCGCCCCCGCACATTTGTCTGTTTATTCCTGCAGAGGTTAAGGGAAACTACCCATATAGTTCATATAATGAAAGGGGTAGTTGAAGTTGAATCAGCAAGAATTGAAAGATAAGATACTTGATGTGTTAAGTGGAAATAAAGTAGGAACACTGGCGACGGTGAAAAATGACAAGCCACACTCCAGGTTCATGACGTTTTTCAATGACGGGCTCACCATCCATACACCTACAAACAAAAAAACGCACAAAGCGGAAGAAATCGATGCAAATCCATACGTTCATATTCTGATCGGGTATGAAGGAGAAGGATACGGCGATGCCTACCTTGAAATCGAGGGGAAAGCGACGATCAGAGACGATGCAGAAGTGAAGGAGAAGCTCTGGAGTGACAGGATGAAACGCTGGTTCGACGGTCCGAACGATCCCGAATATATCGTTTTGGAAATTGCGCCTGAGCAGGTTCGTTTGATGAACGCAGGAGAAGATACACCTGAAACATTGGAACTTTAACTAAAGAGAGGCTTTTTTGGCCTCTCTTTTTGTGTGCAGTTTTTTTCTGGCGAAAATGAGGACTAATCTGGCGATACTCAGCGTTAATCTGGCGAAAATCTGAATTAACTGGCGATAGTCGCAACTAATCTGGCGAACGTCAAAATCCAACTAGATTCGACACATCCACCATCCGCCATCAAGCGTGAAGCGAGTGTTGGATCATTTCGTGAAGCACATTGATCACATGTTCATCATCATGCGAGTAATAAATTGACGTACCTTCCCGGCGTGACTTCACCAATCGAAGGTTTTTAAGAAAACGTAACTGGTGGGAGACAGTAGATTGGCGAAGCTCTAATCGGTCGGCGATTTCTGTCACCGGATATTCTTTCTCGAATAATAAGTTCAATATCCTAATCCTTGTAGGATCGGATAACGCTTTGAATGTCTGGGATACGAGGAATACCGTTTCCTCATCCAATTCATTGGAATGATTTTCATCCATCTTCTGTTCCCCCTTGTTTATCTTTTTCCAACATCGAACAGTATTCATCTTCATATTCAATCTCAATGGTTATATGATCGAGGTGGATGTCTTTGATGATTTCCTTTATCTGTTCTTTTACGTTGCAGACATCATCTTTACCAGCATCTCCGGAAACGACGACGTGAGTGGAAAAAGCGTGATGATCCCCGTCCAATGACCACATATGGGTATGGTGGGTAGAGATAACACTTTCCAGATTCGTCATTTTTGCGATGATATCCTCCAAATCGATGTTGTCAGGTACAGCCTCAAGGAAAAGTCGCATCGTTGAAACCAGATTTTTCACTACGTTGTACAGGATGAAGAGCGTAATACCGATGGACGCAATCGGGTCGAGGATCGGCAGGTCGGCGAAATGCATCACGATACTTACAACCAATACTGCAACCCAGCCTAATACATCTTCCAGCAGGTGCCAGGTCATGACTTTGGAGTTCATTGATGATCCTCCTCGCAAACGGAAAACAGCGGCTCCGTTCACGATGATTCCAAGGATGGCAAGAGCGATCATGCCTGATGTATTCGGCTGTTCAGGATTCAACAGACGTGGAACGGCTTCTGTCAGGATGAAGACAGAGCCGACAATGAGTACGACACTGTTGATCAAAGCTGCCAGCAGGGAAAACCGTCGATAACCGAAGGAAAATGTATCGGATTTACCTTTTTTAGAGTACTTCTCGAGGAACCAGGCTAAACCGAGGGAAAGTGAGTCTCCAAGGTCATGCAGTGCGTCAGAAAGGATCGCCATACTATTTGTCAGGATTCCTCCGACGATTTCAATGATCGTAAAGAAAAAATTCAATAGAAAAGCGACTTTGATATTGCCGCTCGTATCGTGATGATGATGGTGGTGATGAGACATAGGATTCGACCTCCTTTTCGTTATAATATGTATATATGAATATGTGTGCATATATAATGATAAATATGAGAATGTTTTTTGTCAAAAATATTCTGTCATTCCCTTTTGCAATAGCGATTCGATTCCTATATGCTGTAGATACCTTATTATTCTAGGTAGGTGAAAAGATGTTCAATCGTGAACTCGTAAAAGGGAGTACTTCATTGCTGGTACTGCACTTGCTCAATGATCGCGACATGTACGGTTATGAACTTGTCAAGCAGATGGACAGCAGGAGCAACCATACCTTTCAGGTGAAAGAGGGTACGCTTTATCCAGCGCTTCATAAACTTGAAAAACAAGGCTACATTGAATTCTATTGGCAGAAACAGGAGAAAGGACCTGCAAGAAAGTATTACAGAATCACCGATGAAGGGAAAAAGGTTCTGCAAGAGCGTACGAATGAATGGCACCGTTATGTTCAGGTAATGAATCAATTGATTGGCAGAGATTCTTCATAAATCAAGCAAAGCGCTCGATCAATCCTTGAGCAATCATTCCAATAAACAGCTCCAGTAGACTGAAAAAATTTTGTCTATATACATAAAAATACTATGTATTTTGCTGGCTATAATTATAAAGTCCCTGACATCCATGACCTTAAGAGACGACAATGGGTCTTGAATGACAAGGACTCCTGGCAGTCTTATAATGTAATAAAGCAGAGAGTGGAAGAAACAATTCGAATATCTTCCACTGGAATGAAAGCTGGGAGGTGTAAAGGATCGAAGTGAAACAGGAATACATCCAGATGGAACGAAAAATTGAACAGGGTAAGCAGCTATATCTCAAAAAGACACATGAAATCGTCATCAATGAACATGAAATCACATCAGAGAATTATCGTTTCAGCCTTCATCAAGTATATGACGTCTCATTCAAATCTACGGAAAATGAGACAGGGCTGTTATACTTGCATACTAACCAGGGAGTATTGACATACGTAATGGAAGACTACCCTGAAGCATTCATCAAGGCTTTCAACAAATTAAAGGAACGTCATTGATTTTCCTCGATCTTCAATAGGCTCTTCTCGAGATTGTAGTAGCTTTTGATCTTGTTTGTATGAAATGCCAGTGTATAAAGCCTGCTTAACAGGAAGTGGCGATCAAGGTCATAAATGAACTCGGTCGATATATGGTCGACGGTATTGCAAGCGAATTCCCAGATCCGATCGTGCTTCGACTCGTCAATATTCTGTGCGACCAAACCGAGTACTGAAATGATTTCCGTAATGATCGGATAATTATCCTGGGCGTAATGGCGAATGTAGCCGAATCCCCTGTAAAGGTAGTAACTGAAATCTTCGGACTCCATCACCACTCGTACATGGTGGTCCTGATCTCCGAGGTAAGGAGTGAAGGAAATGTAACTCTCAACGGAAACGAGCAGTTCTCCCATTTGATGAATCGTGTTGATTGCGGTTTGTGGATCATTATTCCCTAATCCTTTGATGGCAATTTCAGAAAGCTTCGTCATCCCCATCTTGATATCCTGCATTTCTGTTTCCTTATGTCCGATCTCGATCATCTTACAATACTTCATCTGATCGATGTTCTCGATCGAAGGTCCCCAGTAGGAAAACAGTCGGTTCCCTTTAAGGATGAAATCTCCGACCTTTGCATGCATCTGGATGATGATCCCATCTTTTCTTGCGCTTTCAATGATGTTCCGATAATCAATAATTTGCAGATAGCCGGATTTCACAGCTTCCGTCGTATGTTTATTTTCCATATGTTCTTCCAGGAGGCTTCCTGGCGATTCGATGCGATATCTTTCCAGTTCATTTTTCAATGATTCTTGGACGATGCGTTTGGAGGTAGTGTTCATCGAATAAGTGATATTGTGGACCTGCATCCATGTTGTTGCATGGTTGATGAAATAGATGAAGGTCATCGCAGTGAAAAATGCTAGTCCTACTGTGGTCAAAGGTATGGCCGTATAATAGGATTCCGGACGATTGGCTATGAAAAGGAATACAGCAAGCACATAAACGAAACTACCGTTAAATATGCCGAGTGCGTGCTGAGTGTTTCGGTCTGAAATGAAATTCAACAGCATCCGTGGAGAGAACTGGCCACTGAACGTAGTCAGAACCACAAGCACGGAGTTCAGCGTGAAGGCACTGAGCGTCAATATCCCGCCAATCAGTGTGCTGACCAGAACCCGGGTAGATTGTGCCTCGGATTGAAAGAAAGTGTGGGTGTACTGAAAAATCTCCACTTTCAGGTCCAGGAACAGGGTGATGGCGACCAACACTAGCGAACCAAGTACATAAACGAGCGGCATATACCATAATGTGTTCTGGATCTCATGCTTTCGCTGCCGCCTGGACATTTCAAAATATTTTCTCAATGAAATGGGGAGTAATTTAAGAATCAATAGGAAGACCTACTTTCTGATTATTATTGCTATAAAATAATCTATCTGTCACTTCCCATTTACTTTGCCCGTAAAACTGGAAAATGAAGCGGAAAGGAGTAGGAATAATGGAATGGATCATAAAACGCTTTGATGAACTGAGCACGCATGAACTCTATAAGGTACTGAAATTACGCGTTGATGTCTTTGTAGTCGAACAGGAATGCCCATACCCTGAGCTTGATGGGTGTGACGAGAGTTCTCTTCATTTGTGGGCACGTGAGGGAGAGCGGATCATTGCTTACTGCCGACTGGTTCCGGGAGGTGGAAAGTACACGTACCCTTCGATCGGCAGGGTGATCGTACACCCGCAACATCGGGGGGAAGGTGTTTCCAGAATGCTGATGGAAAAAGCGATGCAAGTACTTCAGCAAGAGTGGGGTACGGAGCAGATATTCCTTCAAGGTCAGGAACATCTGGCCGGTTTTTATCGCTCATTCGGGTTTAAGGATATTTCAGATTCTTACTTGGATGATGGTATCCCACATATTGATATGCTGTGGGAAAAAGGTGGCAGGTGAAACTTTTGTTTACCTTTAATCGTAGAATGGTATTAGAATGATAGAGGAGGAATGCACTATGGCAAACAGCGAAGGTTGTATCAAGTGTGGAAGTACCGATGCAGGCACAAAGGATGTAGCAATGACAGGCTCTGGTCTAGCGAAGATGATGGACGTCCAGAATAACAAATTCACCGTCGTCTATTGCAAGAATTGCGGTTACTCCGAGTTTTATAATAAGAAAGCTTCGACTGCAGGTAACGTCTTCGATTTCTTCTTTGGGGGATAATCTGTAAAAAAGCATAATACCTAACATTAGCCCGGACAATTTATTGTCCGGGCTTCTTCTATTGTATGAAAAAATTTAGAGGCTTTTCTTAAGCTTGTCAGGGTGAACAAAGCGCTTGCACATTTGTTGTTATTCATAAAAGTTCTTCCTGCGTGCTAGAATAGGGGTATTCAAAGACGAGAAAGGACTTCTTCCAATGTTTGAACTTCTGCTTCCCATGATCGAGCGGCTGGGCATCATTGTGATGGTCGCCTTCATCATCACGCGTTTCCGCTTTTCGAGAGCGATGGTCGATCGGAAAGATGTCGACCGCAGGCAACAATATTCTGCGATTCTGTTCTTTGGTGTGTTCGGAATCATTGGAACTTATACAGGTATTACGTTCAACACGGAATCCGCGGAGTTCGGCAACTGGGTGACCGGTCTCGCCGAATCAGAAGCAATCGCTAATTCTCGTGTTATCGGAATCATAACTGCAGGTCTACTCGGTGGTTACAAGGTTGGAATTGGAGCGGGTATCATTGCAGGGGTACACCGATATGCACTCGGTGGATTCACAGCAGTCGCCTGTGGGATTTCCGCAATAGTCGCCGGGATATTATCCGGATTTTTTCATAAAAAGACCAAGCCTCTGAAATGGAGTACGGCCTTATTTGTTGGCTCATTAGCAGAAACGGTTCAGATGGGGATCATCCTCCTTGTGGCCCGTCCGTTTTCACAGGCGATGGACCTTGTGGGAGAAATCGGCATACCGATGATCATCGCCAATGGTGTTGGATCGGCATTGTTCCTGCTGATCATCCGGAATGTATTGAATGAGGAAGAAAAGGCAGGCGCACTCCAGGCTCAAAAAGCCTTGAAGCTTGCCGAATCTACGATTGCCCATCTGAGAAAAGGCCTGAATCGAACATCTGCAAACCAAGTATGTGAAATCATTTATAAAGAGGTGAATGCCAGCGCAGTCTCCATCACCGATAAAGATCAGATCCTTGCCCATGCGGGGATGGCGGATGATCATCACAAGCCAGGCCACAGCATCCAAACGAAAGCGACGAGAGAAGTGATTGCGACAGGAGAAATGATTGTAGTGGGCCATGAAGAAATCCATTGCAATGTTTCCGGATGTCCGCTTGGCGCAGCGGTGATCGCACCATTGAAGCAACGACAGCAGGTGGTTGGGACGTTGAAGTTTTACGTCCATTCTGAAAAAGCGATCACCAACGTGATGCTCGAGCTTGTCCAGGGGCTGAGTGCCTTGCTTGGTCAGCAACTGGAAATAGCAGAAGCGGAAAAAGCGCATCAACTTGCGAAAGAAGCAGAAGTGAAAGCGCTACAGGCTCAAATCAATCCGCATTTCTTATTCAACTCTCTCAATGTGATCGTATCACTGATTCGATCGAAGCCTGATATGGCAAGGTCGCTATTGATTGCATTGTCGAAGTTTTTCCGGCAGAATCTCAGCGCAACTACAAAAACGTGGACAACCTTGGAAGAGGAGTTGAAGCATGTAAAAGCCTACTTGCTCATAGAAGAGACCCGGTTCGTCGATAAGCTTCATATCACTTATGAAGTTGATCAGGATGCACTCCATTTGAAAATCGCTCCACTCACGTTGCAACCGCTGGTGGAAAATTGTATCAAGCATGGGTTGAAAGATAAGCAGGCAGACTGTGAAATCACTATCTCCGTCAAAAAACACCAGTCAGGGGCACAGGTTGCCATTCGTGATAACGGAAGTGGCATCTCAGCTGATGTAGTTGATGTGCTTGGTAAGCAGAAAATGGATTCTGGACAAGGAACGGGGATCGGAATGTATAACGTCAATCGGCGACTGGTGCAGATGCACGGGGAACGTGCTGCACTTAATGTGGAAAGTGGAGGGCTGGAAGGAACGGAAATCTCCTTCTTCCTTCCTGAGGAAAGAGAGGATGGGCATCATGAGTGAAAAAATCACCGCACTGATAGTGGATGACGAACGGTTCAGCAGGGAGGAACTGTCTTTTTTGTTAGAGGGCTTTGAGTCGATTCAAGTGATCGGGGAGGCGGATTCCGGTGAATCGGCTGTAATGAAAACGATTCAGCTCCAGCCGGATGTACTGTTTCTCGATGTGGAAATGCCTAAAATGAATGGACTGGAAGTTGCGAAGGCAGTACGGGAATTGAAAAAAGTGCCCCGGATCATATTTGCAACCGCTTATCCCGATTTTGCAGTCGATGCCTTCCGTCACGAGGCACTGGATTACCTGCTGAAGCCGTATGAAGAAGAACAGGTGGCGGAAGCTGTTCACCGACTGATGAAGTATTTTGATCACAGTAAACAGACGATTGTATCTGCACCTTCTCCGTCAAAGCTTGCTATTGAAGGAGAAGACGAAATCATCTACCTCGAGCCGGAGGATATTTATTATGTCTTCAGGGACGACCGGATTACGAAAATCGTCGGGGAGAAAAGAGAGTATGAGACGAAGCTTCCATTGAAAGATGTTGAACAGCGCCTGGCCGGGTATTCTTTTTTCCGTATCCATAAAAGCTACCTTGTGAATCTGGATTATGTGGACAGACTGATCCCCTGGTTCAACGGTGCTTATCAGCTGCAAGTGAAAGGGAAACATGAACAGCTGTCAGTAAGCAGGAACTATGTAAAAACATTAAGGAAAAGATTGGAATTATAGCGTGCATGTGAATCGTGGATGACAACATCTTAGTTGTTTTTTTCGACATGTTACGCATGAAACCGCCTTCACAAATAGGTTCGTTGCTATTCTTAATGTAAGCGATTACAAAGAGAAGCTTTTATGTGAGGGAGGAATTCATCTTGATTACTTTTATTGTGAGTATTGCATTATTGATTGTCGGATATTTCACTTACGGTAAGTATGTCGAAAAGGTATTCGGAGTTAAAGAACGCCAAACTCCAGCCTACTCCAATGGTGATGGAGTCGACTATCTTCCAATGGGTGAGAAACGTAATGCATTGATTCAATTGTTGAACATTGCGGGTGTCGGTCCAATCTTCGGCCCAATCCTGGGTGCCTTGTATGGACCGGTTGCGTTCCTATGGATCGTACTAGGTGCGATTTTCGCAGGAGCGGTTCACGATTACTTGACTGGTATGATTTCAATCCGTAACCGTGGTGCCCATTTGCCGGAACTTGCTGGTAAGTTCCTTGGAAAAGTGATGAAACACGTCGTCAATGGTTTTGCTATTTTACTTTTAATTCTTGTAGGTACGGTGTTTGTCACAGCTCCAGCGGACCTGCTACACAACATGACGAGCAGCTGGCTGTCATTGCCGATCATTTTAGGCGCGATCTTCGTCTATTATCTGCTTGCCACTTTGCTTCCGATTGATAAGATCATCGGTCGTTTCTATCCGATTTTCGGTGCTTTACTGTTGATCAGTGCAATCGGCATCGGGGTTTCCCTGATTGTGACTGGTGCGCCGATTCCTGAGTTGTCATTCACGAATATGCATCCGGATAACGCGCCGATCTTCCCATTGTTGTTCTTGACGATTTCCTGTGGTGCACTAAGTGGATTCCACGCAACACAGACACCGATCATTTCAAGAACGACACAGAAAGAAAAGTCCGGTCGCCGCATCTTCTACGGTATGATGATTGCGGAAGGGATCATTGCGATGATCTGGGCAGCTGCCGGAATGAGCCTGTTCAACGGATCCAATGGCTTGAATGAAGTGCTTGCGGCTGGCGGTCCAGCTGCAGTTGTAAGCGAAGTTTCGATCATGATGCTTGGCGCAGTAGGTGGAACATTGGCTGTCCTTGGTGTCATCATACTTCCAATCACATCTGGCGACACAGCCTTCCGAAGCGCACGTATGATCATTGCCGACTACTTGAACATTTCTCAGAAAAAAGTAGCTAGTCGCCTTTGGATTGCAGTACCATTGTTCGCAATTTCCTTTGTGCTGACTCGAATCGATTTCACGTTGCTATGGCGTTACTTCTCATGGGCGAACCAATCGACCGCAGTCATTGCACTATGGGTCGGAGCGATGTATCTCTTCCTTTCGAGAAAGAACTACTGGATTGCGGCTATACCCGCTACGTTCATGACGATGGCTACCTTCACGTATATTCTTAATGCGCCGATCGGTTTCAGTATGCCATTGCAAGTAGCTTATATCGTAGCTGGAATCATTACGGTTGCAATCGTTACACTATTCTTTGTAGCGGCACGCAGAAGTATCGGTAAGAATATTCCACTTGAAGAAGAATTGACTGCTGCCTGATGGGCTGCTGTAGTCCGAACAACTATGAACACGCTGCGGAAAAAGAAGCGGAAGTCAACGAATCAGGAATGACAAAGGTTCCGTTGCTGGTCAAAGCTGTAAGTCTCGGTATTGTCATTACAGCGATAAGCTTATATTTCTTATGAAAGGTGTCTCCTCGGAGGCACCTTTTTTCGTTATGAAAAGAAATACCTGCCCATTTTTCAATTTCTCCTTGTAAAACGACATTAGTGTCGTTATAATAAAAATAACAAAACGACAAAAGTGTCGTTTAAATCTGAGGGGGAAATGAAATGAGCACATTGTTCAAGAACAAAGGGTATGTGACTTTGATGGTGGCGCAGGCGATTTCAGGAATAGGTGACTGGTTGAGCGTCATAGCAGTCATCACGTTGGTAGGGTTGAAGTGGGAAGCGACTCCGATGGAAGTATCGTTTATCATCCTTTGTCTTGCTGTTCCGATGGCCTTGCTTGGACCAGTAGCAGGTACGGTTGCTGACCGGTTCAACAGGAAGAATCTGATGATCCTTTCTGATGTAGTGCGTGCAGGATTGATCATGGTGCTGACATTTGCCCATGCGATTTGGGTCGTCTATCTTTGCCTGTTCTTCGTAGGAATTCTTTCGGCAGTATTCATCCCTGCCAAAAACGGTAAATTGAAAGAACTCGTCGACCAGGAACAGATGAAAGAAGCGATGTCGGTTTCAGCAATGATTGATTCAGGAACAAAAGTGATGGGGCCGATTGTGAGCGGGGTGCTGGTCATTGCTTTAGGTGCTCAGCTTGTCTTTATCATCGATTCAATGACATTCATCCTGTCCGCGATGCTGATTGCATTATTGCCAGTGCCGACTAAAATAATGGAAGCAGGAGAAACGGGGGAAGAACCGGAGCGCCCATCTTTCAAGAAAGAGCTGGTGAAAGGGGTCTCTTTTATTCGAACGGAAAGATTCATTCTTACCGGCTTGTTCTTTATGGCGATGTCATTGCTGCTTCTTCAGTTGTCGGATTCTCAGATCATCGTTTTGATACGTGAACTCACTGCAGCCTCACCGGATCTATTCGGCTATACCGTCGCCGCATCCGGGATAGGGATGTTCATAGCTGGACTGATCTTATCCAAAAAAACGGATTATAATGCACTGGTAGCAATGCTGCTTGGGGTTTGTGGCATCGGTCTCAGCTTTGGTATGATGGGGGTATTGACGAACTACGATGTAGGTCATTCGCTTGTGTGGATGATAGCACTCGGTCTATTTGCCGGATTATCGGCCAGTTTTGTGTTCATACCATTCCAAGCGACTGTTCAAGTGAACACACCGGTCGATATGACAGGGAGAGTGTTTGGCGTCATCAATAGCGTCACGACGACAGCAACAATCATCGGACCGTTATTGGGAGGCTGGCTCTCTACATGGGTCGGTGTCGTCCCCACCTTTATCTTGACAGCCTCCTTACTTATCGGCTTTGCAATTGCAGGGCTGCTTACAAGGAACAAGCTGGAACGGAGGAATCAACATGTCACCGAAAGTGAGCAGGGAGCATCTGCTGCAACGTCGGGCTGATATCATGCAGGCGGCGGAAAAGGTATTCATAGAGAATGGATACGAGCGGACTACGATGAAACATATCATGGATGAAGCTCAAGTGAGCAGAGGCGGATTATATCAGTACTTTTCCAATAAAGAAGATCTATTTCAAGCTATATTGGAAGAAGGGCTGGAAGAAGAGGCTGCAGACAGCATTCAATTGCTTGAAGGTCGGGAAGGACAGCATTGGGAATTGCTGCTTTCCACTTTGTTCGGAGAAAGTATGAAACCGGATGATCAAATGGATCCGCTTGCTCCCAGCAAATTAGAATATTTCATTACCGGAAGAAATGACGAGCGACGAAGAGAATATGGAGAAAAGCGTTACAAGATCGGTGTGAACGTTTATGCGGAAATCATCAAGGCTGGTCAGCAAAGCGGGGAGTTTCGTTCAACGTATGATCCTGAATTGCTGGCACAGTCGATCATCACGTATATCGATGGATTGGCGCTCGATCACGCCATTCTTCCCGGAAAAGTCGTCAAACTGCAACAGCAATCCGAGCTGTTTGTAGACTATTTGAAGAACATATTAGGGGTAGACGAATGAAGCTTGCAGAGCATATTGTTCTGCAGGCTTTTTGTGCATAAGAAATCGGTTCAAAGGGTATGGTTTAGGAGAAAGGATGAGTGACTATGGAAATCAAACATGAAGAGGCACGTTTTTATATAGGGGCGATCGCTCACCCTGATGCGGAGCTTACATACAGGAAAGATGAAGATGGCGATATCATCATCGATCACACGATCGTCAGCGAGAAATTACAGGGACAAGGGGTAGCGGCTAAACTGGTGGACCAGGCAGTCGAGTTTGCGCGGGAACAGAAAAAACAGATTGTCCCTCAATGTTCCTACGCGCTGAAAAAAATCGAAGCGACACCGGACTATCATGACGTCTGGAAGGGAAAGTAATGATATGGAAACGACCATCCGTAAACCCGAAAACAAAGACCTCCTTGGGTTCACGCGTTGTGCTATCGATTATCTCCAGTTCATGACAGGTGGTGCTGGAACGGAAGCGCTGCGGGAGCGGAAGTACTGGGCAGCTGACCGTCTGATGGACGAAAGTGACCAGCAACTGCTTTTAGTAGCAGAAGTTGACGGGAAGGTGATCGGGTATATCTATGGGATAGCTGAAGCTGATACAAATGTCGCTCAGCTTCTGGAAATGGAAGTAGATGCAATTTACAGGGGAGAAGGAATCGGCAGAAAACTCTTTGCCCAAGCGTTGAGGGAGTGGAAGAACCAAGGAGTGGATCGTCTCATTGCCGAGTGCAAATCTCCTTATTTAGAAACGTTAGGATTCAGTAATCATAGTTTCGAAATGAAGAATGCATGAGTTCAGCCGCTGAATGCTGCTGGAGGGGGAGTGGACCGATTGAAAAAAGCGATGATCATTGCAAATCCATCATCCGGAAAAGAAGAAGCATTGGATCATATCGATCGTATTGAAGATGTACTTTCAGAAAAAGGATATCAAGTAACTGTCAGTCAGACGGAAAAAGAACTGGATGCCACCCATTTTTGCATGGATGCCTGCAAAGATGAATTTGATATGGTGGTTTCTTTAGGAGGGGATGGCACCCTTCATGAAACCATCAATGGGATGGTCGATCAGCATCACAGGCCAAGACTGGGAATCGTCCCCCTCGGCACAGTGAACGACTTCGCGCGAGCATTGAATATCCCGTTGGATCCGGAAAAGGCGATCGATGTGCTTCATTCCGACCAAACGACTCGTGTAGATATCGGTAAATTCAATGATCGCTATTTCGTCAATATCGTAGCCATCGGTGCAATTGCGGAAGCCACCTATGAGGTGTCGCCTGAGCAGAAGACAAGACTCGGTCCTTTAGCGTATGTGCTCGAAGGAATCAAAACATTGGCATCTGACAACTCCTATCCATTAGACGTGGAGTATGATGGGAAAAAGTGGTCTGGAGAATCTTTGCTCTTTCTCGCAGCACTGACAAAGTCTACCGGAGGATTTGAGAAGCTTTCACCAGAAGCGAAAGTCGATGATGGTGTCCTGCACTGTTATATCATCAAAAAGGTGAACCTGATCAAGCTGGGACCAATTGTAACCTCCATCCTCAGAGGGGAATTGAAAGAAAATGACGCCGTCGAATACTTTACTGCCAAAAAGGTGAGGGTGTCATCGGAAGAAGCATTGGTGACCAATGTTGATGGGGAAGAAGGAGATCGCCTTCCTGTCGATTTGGAAGTGAAACAAAGTCACCTTGAAGTGATCATACCCACTTCGTAATTTACTAATCCAGGAGCAATAAAAACTAATCGCACAATAAGAAAGACCCGATCAAATTCGAATTTGATCGGGTCTTTTAAATTTATTGGTGTTGGCTGAGAATGTACAGATGAATTTTTGGTTTATGGAATACGGTCAAATTTAAGCGTAGTCAACATGCGTAGACTCCTGCGGGAATAGCACGAGTCCGATGGCCCCACAGGGAAGCGTTTTTTGCTTTCCGAGGAGACTGAGGCCGTGCCCGCGGAAAGCGAAGTATGTAGACGAAGCGGTGGGTTAAGAAAATTAAAGATGAATTATCTACTCCGTATCCTGAAGATTAGTTCTTTTCTATCGATAAAAATGATATTTTTTAGATTAGAATTAAAACTTTCTTTGACCAGATTTCGTTTTGATAGATAGAGAGGGGGGGATCAAGGTGACAGATGAAGAGCTGTTAAAGGAAATACAAGCCGGCAGTGAGGCTGCATTGGATGTGCTGATCCGCAGGTATTATAACGAAGTCTATGCGTATATCGTCAGACGCACGCGGCAGGAGCATCTTGCCTATGACCTCACCCAGGAAGTTTTTACGAAGATGCTGCATGCCATCTCCACATTGGAAATGAAGAAGTCACTTCGCGGCTGGCTGATGACGGTCGCCTTGAACCACGTCAGAGACTACTATCGATCAAAACAGGCAAAGACGATTCATAAAGAGCGGGATTTGGAAGAAGAGATTGTGAAGGACTCACATCCGAACGTTGCTTATCTTTTTGAGAAAAAAGAAACAGCGAGAGAAGTGCAGGAAGCTGTCCATACGCTTCCTGATTATCAATCGGAAGCGATCGTACTGAAATATTTCCATGAATTTAAAATAAACGAAATCGCGGCGATGACGGATACAACAGAGTCGACCGTCAAATCAAGACTGAGGCAAGGAATGAAAAAGCTGGCGAAAGTATTGCGGAAGGGGGATGAGGAAAATGAGCAACGAAGAACGTGAATTACAAGCGCTCGAGAGTGAATTGGATGAACATCTGAGTGAATGGCATGTAAAGGCACCCGATGAAGCAAAAATCAATGAAACGATTCTTGCCTTAAGGCAGCATATGCCGCAAGTGAAAGATGAACCAGAAGATATTGATGAGAGTACTTCGATCTTCAAACAAGCATTATTGGAGTTGAATCATAGCTGGAAGCGCCTTTTTGCATCCCAGCTTGTCATCCTTTTAGTCGGAGTGGCGATGATGATCAATGGGAATGCCGGGGATCTGCTGGAAACGTTATTTTCATTGGGGCCGCTTGTTCTGATGGTCGGATTATGGCACGGCGTCCAAATTCAGCGTCACCAAATGGCAGAATTGGAGCTGACATTCAAATATGCAGCCAATCAGCTGTTTTTAGCAAGGTTCATGGTAGCTGCGATGATTCATTTGATATGTGTTTTACCAGTATTAGTCGCCTCTTCTACAGAAGGGCTGCAGTTCTTCTGGCAGGCTGTGTTGAGCTGGCTCATTCCTAGTGTGTTCCTGGCAGCTGTTTTCCTCATGTTGACTACAATTCTGCCGAAACACTGGGCAGTGGCACCCGCAATCATGGCTGGGTGGGTAATGGTTTCTTTTTATCTCATCATCGATAATCAAGTGTTTTCAGCCTTTATCTATCAATCATCTTTCTTTGTGCATGTCGGTGCAATCGCGCTTGCATGTCTGAGTCTGATTGGCGGGCTGTACTTGGCGAAAAGGAGAATGACGCATGCATTTGAGCATACAATCACTGACGAAGTCTTATAAAAAACAGGAAGCATTATCCGATGTGTCGATGGATTTGGAGCCTGGCATTTACAGTTTTCTCGGAGCGAACGGCTCGGGGAAGACGACATTGATGCGCATCATCACCACTGTCCTCCGTCCGACA
Source organism: Thalassobacillus hwangdonensis (assembly GCF_042675915.1). Taxonomy (NCBI): domain Bacteria; kingdom Bacillati; phylum Bacillota; class Bacilli; order Caryophanales; family Bacillaceae; genus Thalassobacillus; species Thalassobacillus hwangdonensis. Next base: position 144,172 of record NZ_JBHTKL010000002.1, read on the forward strand.
TCCGGAAAGGTTCTTCTTGATGGGAAGGATGTGTTCGGGATGGGCGAGGAGTACCGCACGTTGATCGGTTATGTCCCTCAGCAGGTCGGATACTATCCTTCTATGAAGGTGCAGCCGTTCCTAGAATACATCGGTGCGTTGAAGGGCCTTACGCCGAAGCAATGCAAAGAAAAAGCGGAGTACTGGCTAAAGCAGGTGAACCTCTATGATGTGCGGAAAAAGAAAATCAAGAAATTATCCGGCGGGATGAAGCAGCGGGTAGGTATTGCCCAGGCGATGCTGAATGACCCGAAGATTCTGATCCTGGACGAACCTACTGCAGGACTCGACCCGAAAGAACGGATCCGATTCAGGTCTTTAATTGCCAATTTGTCAGTCAATCGGATCGTACTTTATACGACGCACATCGCCAGTGACCTTGAAGGCATGACGGATTACGTCTGTATTTTGAAAAAGGGCAAACTGGTGGACTTGGACCGTCCTGAAGAAATACTGGAAGAGCTGAAAGGAAAGGTATGGCAGGCATATGTCTCCGTTGATCAGCTTGATGAACTGGAAAAGAACTATAAAGTTGGTTCGATTGATAAGGTGAGCGGGGATATTCGCGTCAGAATCTATCATGATGAACAGCCCATTCCTGAAGCAGAAGGAATCGAGCCATCGATTGAAGATATCTATCTCTATTATTTCGGAGAAGAAGCAATGATAGAGAAAGTGTCATGATAGTAGGTGTAGAACGATGTTGAATGTACTGAAATGGGAGTTCAGAAAGCAGTTCACTCAGAAAAGAGTACTGATTTCCATTGTGGTAATAATAGGGTTTTATCTGGCAACGATGCTAGGAGGAGATTTATATACGACCGATCAGGAATATTTAGTTGAGCTCGAGGGTGAAGTTTCTCCGGAGCTAGTTGATAACCCCGATCAGTTGTTAAGCACCATTGATTATGGAGAATCGGGGGAGACGCATCAATTCAATGTCGAGCAGGCAGTATTGAGCACACTTACATCTATGGAAATGGCAGATTCCTATAATCAGCAGCGGATGATGGAAATTGATCAGAAGCTTGATGAAAGTGGACAGCGTGCTATTTTATTGAAAGAAAAAGAGATGAGAGGGGCCATAGACCCTTGGTATCTGTCGAGCGATCGTCCTTCTTTTATGGTAACTGTCGATCTTAAATCCACTGCCTTTCTATTCGTAGGTTTACTCGTGTTGATCGGTCTCTCAGGTATCTATTCCAGAGAGGAAGAGTTGAATGTCTCTCCATATATCATGACGAGCAAGCTTGGAAGAAGCAAAGGCCCAGTTGCAAAAATGATTGTAGCAATTACCTATGCAACTGGGATCGTTGTTCTGTTTGTGGGAGCTGTATGGTTGAAGATAGCGGAAGATCTGGAGGCATCATGGCTTATTTTCAAGGGGTGGCAGGCACCTATACAATTAGGGAGATTTTTAGAGTCGCCATATCCAATGACGATGATGGATTACCATCTGGCACAGATCGGATTGCTTTGGCTTGGGGCAGTGAGCTTTGCAATGCTGATAACCATGATCTCAGGTATCATTGGTAACAGTTTTGTAAGCCTGCTTGTGAGCGGTTCGATTTACGGCTTCCCGTATGTGTTATTCGAGTCTTTATTCGATCCGGAAACGACTCCTGCCTGGCTGTTGCAATGGAAGCCGTTCACGATGATCTATCAGATGCAGGCGAATATTTATTTTGAAAGGTTTCAAGGGTTTTCGGTTGGAGGATGGGCTGTCTTACTTCCGGTAGTAGTTTCAGTTGCAGCTATCATTTTCATCGTAGTTGTAGGACTGGCGGGAATCTACTATATCCGCAACCTGAAAACAGTCACAACCAGCTAGGGAGGTGCACCAATGTTCCATTTGATCAAATGGGAGCTATCCCATATCTTCAGGCAGAAAAGCCTGTATATATTACTTTTTTTGATTTTACTCCTTCAAATCAGCAGCTTATGGAATGCGGAACAGTTATCGGAAGAGTTCCAGGAAAAGGCTTCTCAATTGAAAGGGACAATCAGTGAACAGGAATTATCCAGAGCAACAAATGGTACGGAAAGTTCTGGCTTCTCTCCGGAAAATTCGATTTACGAAAACTTTGCTTATGCAGGCATCATCCAATCTAGTCAGGACGAACGCCTGCTGACCATTGAGGAAAAATTATCAGCAAGGCAAGGTAAAACAGCAGCTTTGGAACTTGAAAAAGACATGCGTGAAGAGGTTGATGTGATGTATTGGAATCAGCACGACGTTCCACAAAACATCATCGATTTCTTAGCGGTTGAAGGGTTCATCTTCCTTGCGGGGTTTTTACTGCTCGGTTTGCACGCGATGGTAAGCAGGGATGATGCACATCATGTAAGTGCCTACGTTCTTTCCAGCAAATATGGCAGGAATAAACTAGCCACTGCAAAATTGTGGAGTGCCGTCATTTACGCAACACTGATTCTATGGCTGATTGTCCTGATGGGCTGGGTCACAGAATATACTAGACTGAGTTATTGGGATAAGGGGCTTGAAGGCTGGGAAGTACCTTTCCAATATTTTTTCAAATTCATCAACTCCCCGTATTCCTACACATTTCTTGAGTATCACGTAGTTCAGGTGATGCTCATGTGGGGAGCGTCCCTTGCTCTGTCGGTGATGTTTGTACTGCTCTCAAGCGTGGTGCGATCCTCATTCGTCAGCTTTATCGCTGGCGGGTTTCTGTTTGGTTTGCCCCTTCTTTTTGCAGAAATGCTTTTCAACGAATATGGACCGAATGGATATCCTGGATGGCTTGATGCCATTTATCCGTTTACGCTTCCTTACCTGTTGAAAGTAGATGCACTATTCCAGAGTTTCAGAGTCTATGAGATTGGGAGTTTTGCGTTGACGGGGCTGGGGCTCGCAGTCATTATTCTTGTCAGCTGCTTTGTGTTGTTCGCTGGGCTGTATAAGTTGGTGATGGCGAGGCGGCATGCGGAAGTTTGATTTGTGGGCGGAAATTTGGATTTATGAGCGGAATTCTGATTTTGTGAGCGAAAACCATGGGTATATGGGCGAAATTCTATTTTTATAAGCGAAAAATCAGATTTATGAGCGAACACACAAAAAATGATCCCTCACCAGGGATCATTTTTCTATCGGCTTCAATTTCAAGAAAGGAATGAACTTACTGAGTATCATCAGCATACCGATAGCAGTCGCCGCACCACCGGCAACGTAAAACTGGATGGCGTAATGCGGAATCTTGCTCTCCGGTACACGGTCATTTATTTCAGCCCCAAGGAAATAGACACCGATTCCATCTCCATCCACGTCCGTTCCCAAAGCGGCCAAATCCATCCCTTTTTCAATCAACAACCCCGCTAAAATGAACAACAGTATGGAAAGAAACCATCGCACCAGCAATCTCCTCCTTTGTATGCTTCTCTTATGAATCAGACGATGTGACTCTCAGGAAGGTTTCAAAACAGGGGTGCTGCTTTTTCGTATTGTTCATTATTGTAGAATCCTGTAAAATCAAAGTAACAAGAAAAAAGTAGGTGCGGTCATGGATATTAAAAACATGCAGTATATGATGCAATTGCAGGCAATGAGCTCCATGCAGGGTGGTCAAAGAGATACATTTGCGACCGGGCTGATGGATATGGCTTTTCAAAGTGTGCTCGAAGCAGCGATGTCCCAGACTGGGCAGGATAAAAGCAGCACGTTACCGCTTAACACCATGAATGCTTTTCAAAGCCAGCCATTGAACATCCAATACATAAATGACATCAAGCCGGTGGCAGTGAAAGCAAGCCCGGAAGAATTGAATCCTATCATCAAGAAAGCAGCTGAACAATTCGGGGTGGATGAGGAGCTAATCCGTTCGGTCATCCATGCAGAGTCGAATTTCGATTCCACCGTCGTCAGCCATGCAGGTGCGCAGGGACTGATGCAGCTGATGCCGGGAACAGCACGGGGGCTGGGCGTTACGGATGCATTTGATCCGGAGCAGAACATCATGGGCGGAACAAAATACTTGAAGCAGATGCTGGATCGTTATCAAGGCGATACACGTCTGGCACTGGCAGCGTATAACGCTGGACCGGGTAATGTCGATAAGTACGCGGGCATCCCGCCATTTGAAGAAACGCAGAACTATGTAAAAAAGATTTTAGGATAGAAAAAAGAGCGTGCTGCTTGGGCACGCTCTTTTCCGTTATTCAGACTCTAAGTTTTTGCTCATTTCCATGTATTTTGTAAATACGTTCGCCAATGTTTTCAATCGGTTGATGACATCCTCGTCGATCAGCTCTCCCTGCGTAGAGAAATGATTCGTATGAGTGTAAACATAGTTCGGAGTCACTAGACAACGGAAGTAATTCAGGATCGGCTTCAGTTGGTTTTCGATAACAAGGTGATGCTGCAGCGTCCCGCCATTTGCTACGATGGATACCGGCTTGTTGCGCATCGCGCGTGGAGAAATCCCATCGAAAAGGTTCTTCAATGTTCCTGGAATGGACCCTTGGAAAATCGGTGTCGCGATGATATAAGCATCAGCTTCTTCGACTTCCTTGATCAATTTTTGCATGTCATCATTGTATTGATCGGCAGGGCGGCCATCGATGAACTGCAACTCGTAATCTTCAAGGTTCACGATGCTTGTTTCGTGCTCGTCAGTGATTTCCTTGATATGTTTTTCTGTTTCTTCCAATAGTACTTTCGTTTTATTACCAACAATGGTACCGTTCAATAATACGATTTTCATTCCCTTATTCAGCTCCTTTTAGCTATGATCCGATAGTAAATGCCAATAATTATTCAATCCATTGACAATGTTAAACGAAAGCAGGCCGATTCGCAACGAATGAACACCGCGTGTTCGAATCGTTGTGAAAATGGGAATAGTACCTATAGTATGACGAAAAGGAGAATGTGTGATGTGGCGATTCTGGAGACGCCTTAAGTTCATCTTTAATATAAGAAAATCCATCCCCTTCCTGAAGGATTTCTTCCTTTCAAGAGAAGTGAAGAACCGCAAAAAAATAATTTCCGTGCTGTTCATCGTCGGATATTTTCTACTGCCACTCGATTTGATCCCTGATTTCCTCGCTTTCTTCGGAATTCTGGATGATTTGACTGTATTTACACTTGTCCTGCAGCAGATCGTCAAGATGGCACCAGAGCATTTGAAGGAAAAACATGGGTTTCTAAACGTTTAAAAATGCAAAGATAGAGGAACATATAGTAACGTGAGTCAAGTATAGAATGAGGAGTGATGAGAGTGAGCGAAGTACTATTTACATCAAGTGCTACTGCACAAAATGGACGTAACGGCCATGTAAAATCCGATGATGGTCTCATCGATATGAACCTGGTCATGCCGACAGATGATACAGACGAAAAAGGGACGAACCCTGAACAGTTATTCGCAGCTACCTACTCTGCATGCTACGACGGTGCATTGAACCTTGTGGCTAAAAAGAAGAAAAAAGACATCGAGTCCACTACGACAGCAGATGTAAGCTTCATGAAAGACCCGGAGGACAACGGCTTCAAAATCGGCGTCGTCCTGAACATTGAAGTGAAGGGTGTATCACAGGAAGAAGCCGAGGAACTTGCACAAGCGGCCCATCAGGTTTGTCCTTATTCTAAAGCGACAAGAGGGAACGTGGACGTCGAATTGAAACCGAAAGCAGTATAAAGCGGATCCCCCACTTGATGGGGGATTTTTTATTGAAGGTGCACAAAGGGTATTCATTTCCTTTTTTCCAAATGATGTGATAGGTTGGGTGAAAGGAGAGATGGCATGATGCACATCACAGATGAGGCTCGGGATTTACTCGATGAATTGCTGCATGATCTTGAAGCGGGTTGTGTCCGTGTCTATTTTTCCGGATATGAGCAAGGTGAGCCACAGCTAGGGCTGGCGCTTGCAGATCCGCACGCAGATGATGAACTTCTGAATCTAAATTCGATCCCCACGGCCATCGACAGGCGCATCCTCCATCTGACCGAGGACGTCGTGCTCGAAGGCAAGTCCTCGATTGAAGGGCCGAAATTCAAATTGATCCGACCATGAAGAAGAACCTCGACCATTCATCTGCCGAGGTTCTTTTTATTTAGAAAAATTGGAGAGTTGTATAGAAAAGCAGCAAAGTTATACGAAAGCTTATGAAAGTTGTTCGAATAAATTCAAAAGTTGTACGAAAAAACCATAAAGTTGTTCAAATAACTTCTGTAAAGGTGGATCCATATGAAAAGGCTTGTACTTTTAAGTGATTGGAAGCAGCCACTTCACGACGGTGGAGAAGAAAAAATCAGCAAGCTGATCGGGAAGTCTGCACCAGTATTAGGCTACATACCTTCCCAGACTGATCCGGAGCGCCGTTACTTTCAGCCGATGAAACGCAATTTCGAACGCATCGGCGTTACTTCCTATGTCTATATGGATGTCGATCAGGAATTTGATCCATGTCTGCTATCTGAATTGGAAAAATGTGATGCGATTTTTCTTTCTGGCGGGAACACGTTTCATTTCCTTGCTTGTCTTCAAAAAAGGGATATGCTCGAGTGGTTGCGATCCTATGTGGAGAATGGCGGGGTACTGATCGGTCTTAGTGCCGGGGCGATGGTGATGGCATCCTCTATCGAAATTGCTGAACTCGTCGATGCGAAATATGTTCATACTTCCACGCTGGATAATAATGAAGCTCTGAACCTCGTTGATTTCCATTTTTATCCTCACTGGCAGGGTACGGCCGAAGAAACACAAGCCGTCCATCAGTTTGCTCAACCGGTCATTGCCTGCGAAGACGGAGGTGGAATCATCATCGATGGAAGTTATATGGAACATTTCGGGAAAACCACCACATTGAATTATACAAAAAAATAGAACCCTTTAAGGTTCGGAGGGATGATGAAATTTTCTCTGACCGAATCAAAACAGTGTGAACACCTTATTTGCTACATATAACGTAATCAACAGACAGAGGACACTGCTTATCCACATCATTTGCAGAGCGTGGGATTTCACTTGCTTGTCTTCCTTTGGCGCATGCTTGATGATATAGGCGAGCAGACTGGCTGGAAGACGGTGAAGTTTGAAAACATAACTTGTCAGTACAATCAGTATAAAGGTGAACGTGCCTGGCTCACCTTTTTCCAATAGACGGAAATAGTCGTCATCACCAAGGATTTCGAGCATCAGGTCTGTTTGTTCCGGGATTGTAGTGGATGTCTTTTTCTGGGAATGGGGTTCGTAGAATTGCTGGGAGGGTGTTGTGGAACTTTCAGAGAGCTGCTCGTAGATGAAGTAGGATCGTCCGTACTTGTCTACTTGCACTTGGAGAAATTTCAGGTTGTAGCGCTTCGGTGTTTCGATCGGTTCTTCAGAGGTGATGAGATGTCTGGAATCCTGGGAGTGATCAGTGGCATCATATGAGGCATCCACAGACTGGTGGTCGCTGCTCGTTGACGGGGTATCTGCGTGAGAGACATGGAGTGACAATCCAGACAATATGCCTGTCCCTAATCCGACAATCAGAAGAAATGTCACACGCTTCATTTTTTTAACCTCCTTGTATGGTATACCCATAATATACCACATCCAGGCAGGGCCGTTATTGGGAAAGCCGATGGGGAGAAAGGGAGAAAAATGCTGATTTCACTCAAAGGTTGAGAAAGGTCAACCATGAAGTGCACACAAGAAAAAACCGCCCCCTTCCAGACGGTTGTAAGGTAAAAGGGAGAATCAAGCCTTCAGCTTCCAATCTGGGTAATCTGCGTGATTTGCCAAGGATTTGAAGGATTTTGTATCCCAATCAGGGTAATCTGCATGATTCGCCATGAATTTTATATCCCAGTCCGGATAGTCCGCATGGTTTGCGATGATGTTCCAGTCAGGATAATCCGCATGGTTCGCATAGTCGGCAGCAAACCCCGCTCCTGCAAAAAGAATGGCAAGTACCAGTGCAGCAAACACCTTTCTCATCATTGTTCCTCCTTTCCGTAAAGATTGATGTGGCTTGCTATTTTAAAGCATTGGGAAGATGATTTATATTTTTTATTCTCGTAATAGATTTCCCCCAATAGCCTTAAAGCCTGGATATACTCTGTCCGCTCATCACTCATTTTGAAAAATGGGATGATCTCATCTACCAATTTCTCAATGAAACTTTCGGATAGGTGTGTGCCGTGAATCTGTTCGACGAGCATTGCAAAGCTGTATTGATACTTGGTATCCTGTGCTTCCAATGCTTGCTTTGCTCCTTCTTCTGCGAACTTCTCTGCTTTCTTACTGTTGCTGTTTGAAAAATGCGCTAGTGCGATCAAATAGATGGTAGGATGTGTGGCAAGCTTTTCTTTCTTTTTTATTCGAAGAGCGATATTCAAATATTCCAACCCTTCTTCGTATTTATTATTATTTATGCAGGAATACCCCATATTATGGTATACCTTTCCTCTCATTTTGTTAGTCAAATAGTCCCCTGCCGAAAGGAGTATCTTATCAAGATATTCCTGAGCCACATCAAAAATCCTCAACAGACTGTAATTGATCGCCATCAATAGGTAACAATCAATCACCTTCGAATAGTTAAGAGAGTTTTGATAGTTGTCGATCGCTTTTTGGGTGTAGATGATGGACTCTGCATAGGAATCGAGTCTGCTGTAAACAAGCGCGATATAATAGGAAAGTTCACTGTCATCCATTGGCAGCTCGGATAGCAGTGCATTTGCCTGTTTGAAATGGGAGAGCCCCTTTTTCAATTCACTTTCAGACAGATGGTAGATGCCGATGATTTTATGGTAGAAGAATTTGTACTGAAGGTTTGCATATTCATATACACTTTGCAGCAGCTTCAGTTTATTGGAGAGTTTGTCTTTTTCCATTTGGATCGTAAAGGAATAACGGAATTCGAAGATCAAATAAAGGTTGGTCAAGTCGATGTGGTAATGATTCTGCATGGATTTGGTAAGCGATTGGTATAAATCATGCATCGCTGAATCCCGGTTTTTGATGGAGTCATGCCACATGTGGAGCCGGTCATAGATGGCATTGTCAAAGGTGTCATTGACGGAGGACATGTCCAAACCAAGACGTTCCCCTAACAAATGATAAATCTCTTCACTTGGCTTGATGGAATCATGTTCGATTTTACTTAAATAGGAGACGGAACACACACCGAAAGCAAGGTCTTCCTGAGTCATCTGCTGCTTCAAACGCTCCTGACGAATAAGCAACCCTTTCAAAGGAAACAACCTCCCCTATAGTTTTAAATAGTATATCAAAAATACAGGTATACTGTCTGTTTTTCGACAAAAGTAGTGTAAAGCCTCCCAATGGCTCTCTTCCCATGACCAGCGCATCTTTACAGGGGAACGTATTTTCGGTAAGCTTGTAACCAGATTCGTATTATTTTTAAATGAGGGAAGGTTTTCATGTTAGCATCAGGTCATCAAGTATTAGGCTTCACATTTGGATTGATTGCCGTCACGGTAATGCAAACTTTCGGAATTGTACCCGTACATACACTGGATATCGTTTTGTTTTTCGTATTTGTTTTGTTCGGCTCATTGCTGCCGGATATCGATACACCGACGTCGAGACTTGGAAGCAAGTTCTGGCGGATGCTCATCTTATTTTTCTTCGTTACGCTGCTCGTTTATCTTTTCTTTCCGGATCTCCTCGATACGTATCGTGAGGATTTGAAAATATTCGTCGTATTGATGATTCCGATTCTGGTCATGATCCGTGGCCACAGGAAAATGACCCACTCGCTGTTGTTTCTTGCTGTCTTATTCCTGTACAGCACGATTATAGTAGAGGGGCTTGGTGTTCCGTGGTTTTTCATGTATGGACTCCTGGCAGGTGCCTTATCGCATTTTGTAGGGGATTTCGTGACAAAGAAAGGGATCCCGCTTTTCTATCCGCTTTCGAAAAGGTATTACCGCTTCTTCTTTACGTTCAGGACAGGGTCTTTGACGGAGAGGGGAATCGTCATTGCGTTGATGATTTGGAATGTATGGTATTTAGTGAAAGAGATTTTTTAAGATTGACGGATTTACGAATATTGGATAATATTAGAACAATTCCATATTCCGCGATGAAGAAGAGGAGTAGGTGTCCGCAAACCTGAGCAGAGAGCTGATGGTTGGTGCAAATCAGCAGGAACGGGCAGTGAATGGACTTCCGAGCGATCATTCCGAAATGCTGACAGAGTAGGAATGACGGAGTTCCCACCGATATAAGGGAGGCTATAGTGATTGCTATAGATGAAGTGCGTGCACTATGGATTGGTGCGCGAATGAAGGTGGCACCACGGGAGTTCCCGTCCTTATTTTAGGACGGGGGCTTTTTTTATTTCTAATTTTCAAAAGACAGGAGTGAATGACATTGAAGCGAAAGACCATCACAGGCGTAAAGCCGACAGGAACCCCGCATGTGGGGAATTATATCGGTGCAATCAAACCTGCACTCGATCTTACTAAAGACGATGACCGTCAAACCTTATACTTCATCGCTGATCTGCATGCATTGAATTCGATCCATAATGGAAAGGAATTGAAGCAGTTGACTTATGAGGTGGCAGCAACTTGGCTGGCGCTCGGACTAGATCCGTCCCGCTCACTGTTCTACAAACAATCCGACATCACAGAATTGGTGGAGCTTCAATGGATTCTCGGCTCTGTCACCAATAAAGGACTATTGAATCGTGCTCATGCATATAAGGCGAAAATGGATGAAAATAAAGGGAAAGACCTTGATGAGGATACAGGCGTCAATATGGGGCTGTTCAACTATCCAGTCATGATGGCAGCTGATATTCTGTTGTTCCAGTCGGATGAAGTTCCCGTTGGAAAAGATAATATCCAGCACATCGAAATGGCGCGGGATATAGCACAGTCCTTCAATCGCTATTACGGAGACACATTCAAGCTGCCAGATGCGATCGTCAGTAAGGAAACAGCGGTGATTCCAGGGTTGGATGGAAGGAAGATGAGTAAAAGCTACGGCAATACCATCCCCCTTTTCATCGATGAAAAAGAATTGGAAAAACGCGTGAAGCGTATCGTTACAGATTCCACTCCGCCTAATGAACCAAAAGCAACGGAAGACTCGATATTATTCAGTCTGTACCAATCATTCGCAGCGCCTGAGGAAACAGAACAGATGCAGCAGGCTTTCGCTGATGGAATCGGTTATGGAGAAGTGAAAAAGGAATTGTTTAACGTCATGAACCGTACGCTTGCCGGCCCACGGAAAACCTACCATGAATTACTGGAGAATAAGCAGAAAATCGATCAATTATTACGTGAAGGAGCGGAAAAAGCGAAGCCTATTGCACGCAGGCAGATGGAAATCGTAAAAGAGCGCATTGGTCTCTTATAAACGTCGGTGGTAAAAGTCCGTTCTCTGGTCAAACTATCCCTAAAGGACTTTTAGGGAGGAATTGCACATGAAATATAAACGCCTGAGAAAGCAGTTGAAAGAAAGAAAGCAGGAGATCGAACATGAATTGAATCAGAACGATGGTTACGGGTTCAACCGTGGCTTTGCCAGTGATACGTCGTCCGGGGAGCTATCCCAATACGACAATCACCCAGCCGATTCTGGAACAGAACTGTATGAAAGAGAAAAAGACCTGGCACTTCGAGGCCATTTGAAGGAAGAACTTTCGGATATTGAATATTCATTGAAACAGATGGATGCGGGAACGTACGGCATCTGTGAAGTGACCGGTGATGAAATTCCGATGAGTCGACTGAAGGCTTTACCGACAGCCCGTACGATAAAAGAAGCATCTCCGAATCAGCAGCGCTCCGAAGACCGTCCGATCGAAGAGTACGTGTTGCATGACTTGGAAGAAAATTATGCGACTAATAGTGAAGAGACGGAATACAATGAGCAGAATGCATATGATCAAGTAGCATCTTTTAACGAAAGCAGCATGACCTACGATGCTTCCTCCAACATCGATAATCAGGATGGAATGGGTTATGCAGAGGAATACGAAGGCTTCGTATCAACAGATATAGAGGGCTACACCGGCGATGCCAACGTCCAATTTCAACGCAACGTCCAATATGATCAGTACATGCACGAACAGGAAAACATCGACGAAGAAGAGCAGCAATAACCGCTGCTCTTTTTCCTTTTTAATGAGGATGCTTGGGTTGGTTGGAAAATGACTCGCTTTCCTGCGGGGATGACGGCAAGCCTCCTCGAGCTATCGCTCTGTGGGGTCTTGCCAGTCAATCCATTCCCGCGGGAGTCTCGCCATTTTCCAACCAACCCACTTAAAAATAATTAAAAAGCATCGTTATTTGCTGGACCTTCTTTTGTCTAGGGGTACAGAGGGAGATCTTGAATAAGGTTCGTGTCCTCTTATCAATCGGACGAACTGTGAGACTCCCGCGGGAGAAGGATCTAGGCGAGATCCCACAGGGCTTGTAGCCCGAGGAAGCTCGCCAGGTCCCCCGCAGGAAAGCGAGCAGTTTCCCTCGCCCCCCTGACTCTTTTTTAGGGACGAACCAAGAACATCATCTAGCGAATTTCTGCAATAGAGGAAATTGCGTGGAAAAGATAGAAATAGTATGGAAGGTCATGTCGAAAGGGGTTGTATATGGACGTAAAAGCACTACTGCAAAAGCTATGGGAGAGCCCGATCGAAGAATTGACATACATAAACAAAGGCTTCTCACCAGATGAAAAGTACCGCCTCCAACTAGCTGATGGCGAACGTTACTTCATTAAACTATGCTCCAAAGAATACGCAACACGAAAACAAGAAGAATTCACCCATATGAAAAACTTCAAAGCGATGGGAGTGCCAGTACCAGAACCGATCTTCTTCTATACGTTCGATGAAGCTCCGTACTGTGTTCAATGCTTTGAATACATCGACGGTAAAGACGGCGAAGATGCATTACCTGAAATGACAGAAGAACAGCAGTACAACGTCGGTGTGCAAGCGGGAAGGGCGCTGCGCAAAATAAACACGGTCCCTTTGGAACATGCCTCCGAGACATGGGAATCCTACCGGATGAATAAATATGATAATTACATGCTTGCCGTTAAGGATTTGAAAGATGTCCGTCTCGACTTGAAAAGCGTCGATGCATTTGTACAACAACATAAACATTTACTTAAGAATAGACCTCTCGTCTTCAACCATGATGATTTCCATCCCTGCAATCTGATGGTCTCTTCTCAAGGCCTAGAAGCGGTCATCGACTTTGATCGATTCGACTGGGAAGATCCGTATCACGAGTTTTATAAGATGGCATTATTCTCAAGGAATATAAGCGTACCTTTTTGCGTGGGGCAGGTGCATGGATACTTTGATGATGAAGTACCTGAAGATTTCTGGGATTACTATGCGTTGTACGCAGCTATGACCTTCGCTGCTGATATCGTTTGGTCAACAAGGTTTTCACAGGACCAAATTGAACATTCCTACACGCGCTTGTCGAGAATATTGGAAGATCACGATCATTTTAAACGCTGTATGCCAAAATGGTATGCCGAATATGACGCAGGTGAAATGTGATGACTGAATGGAAACCAAGCCGCTTTACAAATGCTCAGCGGTATGATGCCGCTTACGCTATCTTGGAAAAATTGAAAGATACATACGGAGAAGAGTTGCTTGCAGTGGCAGTGGAAGGGTCTACAGCGAAGCGGCTGGATCATGCTTATTCCGATTTGGAACTGCAGGTGGTGCTGGACCGGAAATCTTATCACAGGTGGCATGCCTTTTTTTATCAAGGGTTGTTCACAGGCATCAGTTATAACTCATTGGAGCGTGTGCGTGAGGATGCTGCTACGATCGACTACGAGTGGCCGGTGAGCGGAGATGGGTTTTCCGAGTCGGAAGTACTTTACGATCCAGGTTTTCTATACCATGAGCTTCGCAGGATAAACAAACATGCTGTTTCGGAAGCGGATTTTATGGCATTGATTTATGAAGCGCTGATGGACTTGTATGAACATGTGTACAAGATTTTCACGTTGAGATCAGATGAGACGATTGCACTCCATCAGGAAATAGCCTCAATCGGCTATTGGGCGGCGATAACTGTCGGCCTTGCGAATCGACATCAATTCCCATCTGCGAAACGAATGGTGATCGAAAGCACGCAGCTGGCAGATACCCCGCAGGATTACGGTCAGTTAATCGGGGAGCTGTATGAAGGGGATGCGACTCAAGCTACAGAAAAGCTGTGGCGTGCGTTCACGAAGTGGGCGGAACAGAAAGAGATAACTGTAAAAGATGATGCATTGCACTCAATCTAGGAGGTAGTTTTATGGAAGAAAAAACATTCTATCCTTTTCCTGAATTGGAGACCGAACGGTTGATGCTGAGGGAAGTGTGTCCAGATGATGCGGAAAGTATGTTCGAAACATTCGGCAACAAGGAAGCGATGGAGTATTACGGTATGCATGTTCATGAAACGGTCGAAGATACGAATCAGCTAATCGAACGGATGCAGACAAATCTTGAAGCGGGCAAATCGATTCGATGGGCAATTGTCGATAAAAAGTCGGGAAAGTGCATCGGAACATGCGGATTTCACCGTCTTGATGAACATAAAAAACGGGGGGAAGTAGGCTATGAAATTAACCCTTCGCTTTGGAGAAAAGGCTATATGAAGGAAGCGTTACACGCCATAATTTATTATGGATTCGAAGGCTTCGGGTTTCATCGTATCGAAGGAATTGTCCTTGGCAACAATGAGCCATCCAAACAGCTATTGCGGAAACTGAACTTCACACATGAAGGGTCATTGACGGACCGCTATTATTTCCGTGACCGGTTTTGGGATGAGCATTACTTTGGCTTGATCAATCCGAATGGAGGGGTAAAATGAAGGTTTTGATTCTTGGTGGCACGGTATTCGTAGGTAGGCATATTGTAGAGCAAGCGCTTGAAAGAGGACACGAAGTAACCTTATTCAATCGAGGGAAGACGAACAATGACCTATTTCCTGAAGTGGAGAAACTTATCGGAGACAGGGATGATAAACTGAAAAGTCTTGAAGGACGTCAGTGGGATGTCGTCATTGATACCACTGGCTATGTGCCGCGTATCGTTGAACAATCTGCAAAGCTGCTGAAAGACCATGTAAAGAAGTATGTGTTCGTTTCTACCATCTCTGTCTACAAGGATTATAAGGAGAAATATTTAAGTGAAGACTACCCTAAAGGGGAGTGGGATGCGACTACTGAAGAGGTAACCGGGGGAACCTATGGTCCGATGAAGTTCGAATGTGAACGCCGTCTTCAGGAAATCCTTTCACCGGGCCAGCTTACCGTTGTGCGTCCAGGTTTGATTGTCGGACCAAATGATCCAACCGACCGCTTCTCCTATTGGGTCGATCGCTACAATCGAGGTGGAGAAATACTTGTGCCGGACTTACAGGACCAGCCGATTCAGGTCATTGATGTGCGAGATTTAGCTTCATGGATGATCGCTCTTGCAGAATCTGGAGAGACTGGGACGTACAATGCCACCGGATATGACGAAAGTCCGTCATGGAACGATTTTCTGGAATCGCTTAAGAAAGCTTCCTCTTCCAATGTTACAGAAGTCAAAGTAGACCCGGAGAAATTGCTGAAGACAGATGTAAGACCGTTTGTAGATATCCCTTTATGGATTCCGAAAAGTGAGCAGTCTCCGCATGGCTATTTCCTTGTCGATAATCAAAGTGCACGAAAAAAAGGGCTTAAGTTCCGTCCATTGCTGGAAACGATCGAAGACACGAAAGCTTGGCTGGAAGAGACGGGCAGAGAAATGACAAAAGCAGGCTTGGATGCAGACCAGGAGAGGGAATTACTGAGAACGCTCAGATAGTTCCAAATTGTTCTAGTTTATGAACGGCAAAGAAAGGCAAGATGGAAGGGGATAGGCAAAAAGGAAAGAGAGGAAACAACATGAAACCAGCTTCAAATTCCACAAGAATGTGGGTATCGATGAAAGACAGCTTCTGGTTTTTACCAGCGGTGTACGGAGTGATTTCCGTTCTGGCTGTAGTTCTGGTCACAATCGTTGACTTCTTACTGCTGCCAGTCATTCAGAATGTCGTCCCTGACATCGTGCTCACAAACCAGGATATTGCAAAATCATTATACAGCGCACTGATTACAGCAATTCTTACGATGACGACCATCAGTTTTTCAACAATCATGGTCGTTTTGACCACCTACACGACCCAGTTTTCACCAAGGACGCTGCAGGATTTCATGAAAAACCGGATGACCCAGCACGTGTTGGGAGTCTATTCCTTCAGTTTCATCTTTGCATTACTCAATCTGCTGCTGTTGACTGAAGATAAAAAACGGTTGATGGTAAGTCCGTTTTTCACTGTGGTCGTTTCTATCGTCTGTCTGGCCTTTTTCATCTTGTTTATCCATCACTCTTCCAGGTTCGTTCAAGTAAATAATCTGATTGGTCAAATAAGATATAGAACAACGAAAATCATTAGAGGAACTTTCTCTAAGCGGGACTTTCAAGAAAAGACGGAGTGGGATGAAGAGGAAATCACCGCATTGAAGCGTGAGGATCCTCAGGTCATCCTGGCCAATGAGACGGGGTATATCCAGCAGCTTCAATTGAAGAATCTCATTCAATGGGCGAAAGAAGAAGGAGCAGTTCTTGAAGCGGAATTTGACATCGGTGATTATATTCAGGAAGGAATGCCGATCTTCAAGTGCTGGTGCAGCAGAGAGATGGAAGCAGAAGAGAAATGTCAGGAATATCTTCTGATCGGTAACGAACGAGTCGATAACCAGGACATTGAGTTCTCGATTCAAAAGCTGGTCGAAATCTCTGTCAAAGCTATCTCTCCTAGCATCAATGATCCCCATACCGCTATCAACTGTATCAACCGAATAGGTTTCCTGCTGTCGGAGTTAGGAAGGCACTATGTTCCGAACCGTTATTATGCTTGTGATGACGATCAGTTAAGACTGATCATGGAGCCAAAGCCTTTCAGGGAATACCTGTACAAGAGCTTTTACCAAATCCGTATTTACGGAAGTGATGACATTTCCGTAATGAATGGGGTACTAGAGGCTTTGTATAAAGTTGCTACAGTCAATGGTGAGGATGTCAAAGAAGATGTATGGAGTTTCAGCGATTACATGAGGGAAGCATTTCATGTAGACCCTAATAGCCTCGACTACATCTACTTCAAGAAACAAGTAGAAAAACTAGCCGCAGCATGTAATAAAACAGTTTCAATGTAATGATTAGATATAAAATATGCTATAGAAAAGTGAAAGGACCAAACCATATCAGATGGTTTGGTCCTCTCATTTTTTTAGCTTCTATCAATAAAATCATTCCGTCAGACGGTATTTTTTGTTCATGAGCTTGGAAGTGACCACCATCAGCACCCCTGCAACTAGAAACAGGACGCCTCCTGCTTCAATCACAAAACCCATTTGCGGAATGATGCGGGGAGCAGAAACAAACACGAGCATTCCGAGAGATCCTACAAGAGCAGGCACTCCATAGCTGATCCATTTATTCATTTCTTTGAACGTCGTGTACTGGATCCATTTCAACAGGAAAACGACGACAAGAGCCATTCCGAGACTATAAACAAGTACGGTGATCAAAGAGCTGACTACATAAAACTCCTGATCAATATCGATGAAAAAGCTTCCGATCGTTTCAATCGTTCCTTTTGCAATCGCCATCCACCCAAGGCCGATAAATCCTAAGTACAGCAGGAAGATCCCTAAGCTCTTTCCTGTTTCTTTGGGTAGCTGTTTAAGCATTTCTTTACAGTAGGCTTTCGGATCATCCCCGAATACATCCTCTGCCGAACGCCCTTCCTCCTGCGCCTCAAGTAGGTGATCGAGCAATTCCATCAACAGTTCTTCCACCTGCTGTTCTGATTTCATGATGTCGGTACGGATATAGAGCATCATGTTCGAGTAGTACTCCTCATTTTCTTCAGTCAGCAGCTTCCTTTTCTTATTGTTCTCATGGATCAAGTCCTTCGCATTCATCACACGTTCCCCCTGTCGATCAATTTATCTACCGGCTTTTTGATGCTGCTCCATTCTTTCTGGAATATCTCATAAGCGTCATAACCTGCGTCTGTCATGGTGTAATATTTACGTTTTGGACCGTTGGGGGAAACTTTCATCTCTCCTTGAATCAGTCCTTCTTTTTGCAGTCGTAACAGAATAGGATAGATCGAGCCTTCACTGACATCGTTCAGTCCATACTGCTGCAGGCGGATGGACAACTCATACCCATATACTGTTTCCGAATGGATGATGGCAAGGATGCAGCCCTCGAGAATCCCTTTCAATAATTGACTTCTTAGTGACATGAGATAACTCCTCACTATTTTGTAATACAAGATACCAAGTCTTTATAAAGCTAACTTGTTTAACAAGATAGCTAAAGTCATATTAACTGATTTTTACATTTTTGACAATAGCCTTTTATCATTATTCGAAAAGCGAATGTTTTGGTAAAATAGTAGACATGATTCAAATTGGCTTAAAAAGGAGAAAACCGGAATGTTTGAGTGGAAAAATATTTACCGCGGCATGCTGATGGGGGCAAGTGACGTCGTACCAGGTGTCAGTGGTGGAACCATCGCGGTCGTATTGGGGATCTATGATCAGCTGATCGAATCGATCAACGGATTTTTCAGCCGGGAGTGGAAGAAACATCTGAAGTTCCTGCTTCCGTTAGGGTTAGGGATTGTCACTTCGATTGTTCTCCTGAGCAGGGTGATCAATTGGCTGTTTGAAAATTATCCAGGACCGACGAAGTTCTTTTTCCTCGGATTGATCATTGGCGTGTTGCCGTACTTAGCGCATAAAGGGGACATGAAGCATAAGTTCCGAATGAAACACTATGTGCTGTTATTAATTGGTGCAGTTATTGTCGCTTCGATGGTGTTTTTCCAAGCAGGTGAGACAGAACCGATGACCGACTTTACATTAAGTACGTATCTGTTGTTGTTTGCTGCAGGATTCATTGCCAGCAGTGCGATGATTCTACCGGGTATCAGTGGCTCGTTCATCCTCTTGATCATCGGGGTGTACACAACGGTTACACATGGGATTGAGGAGTTCAAATTCGACGTCATTGCAGTGGTTGGTATCGGGATCATTTTAGGAATCATCCTGATGAGTAAGGTCGTCCGTTTCTTTTTGGAAAATTACACGACGGGCACATTTGCCGTCATCATCGGTCTCGTTGTCGGATCTGTATTTGTCATCTTTCCAGGTTGGCCGGATAGTGTCGGATTGATGATTGCGGGGATTCTCTGCTTCGCAGGTGGCTTGTTGGCAGCTTATCTATTAGGAAGAGTGGAATATAAGCAATCGTAAGAAAAGACAAAAACGCTCGAAGCTATTATCATAGATGAAGGAATCATCACGAAAGGGGATTGGACAAAATGGAATCCATTAAAACGTACGAAACATTCAATGAAATAATTGCAGGAGAGAAACCAGTGATCGTCAAATTCCATGCAGACTGGTGCCCGGACTGCCGTCGGATGGATATGTTTATCGGAGAAATCCTGGAGGAATATAAAGACTACGCTTGGTTCGATATCAACCGCGACGAGCTTCCCGATGTGGCAGACCGTTACGAGGTGATGGGCATCCCAAGTATTCTCGTTTTCCAAAAAGGTGAAAAAATTGCGCACTTGCACAGTGCCTATGCAAAAACACCAGAAGAAGTGCAGGAATTCCTGCAGAAAAGTCTTTAAGATACATTGAAATGATTGGATGTCTCATATGATCTAGGTCGCTCCTTATAGAGGCGACCATTTGAGGCATCTTTTTTAATAACTATTTTCTTTCTGAATGATAGTTAAAAAATGAATACAGTTTCGATAAACGATTACACGTATTGGGTAATGTGGGGAGGGAATTCATAAGACTCCTGCGGAAAAACGGACGAGGCGAGACCCCGCAGCGTAGCGAGGAGGCTTGATCGTTCGTCCGCGGAAAGCGAGTGAATTCCTGGACCATATTCGATCATGAATAATATCGTTTATCAATGCTGAATCGAAAGGAAGGGTGGATATGGGATCAAGAGTGATCTTAGTAGGTGGAGGACATGCGCACTTGAAAGCGGTCCAATCCATTATGGAAGAACGGCCCGCACACATCGAAGTGCTTTTGATTTCCCCGTCTTCCTATCAATATTACTCCGGGATGTTTTCTGGATATACAGAAGGCATTTATACGAAAGAGCAGATCCGCATCGATTTGAAGCAGCTCTGTGCACGTGCTGGCATACGCTTCATCGAAAAGACCGCCGTATTATTGAAAACGGCTGAGAAGAAACTGGTATGTGCGGATGGTTCTGTCTATCCTTTTGATGTGATCAGCTTCGATATCGGCTCTAAGAATGTACCTCAGGAACTGACGCAGGATGCTGTCCATTCAATCAAGCCGAACTACACGTTCATTGACCATATTGATTCATTGCGTGAGAGCCGTTTTCCGTTGATAGTAGGAGGGGGCGCGGCAGGGACGGAGCTTGCTTTATCCATTCGGGCATATAAGCGGAGGAATAACCTTGAAGGTACCGTTAGATTGATCAGTAGTGAGGATGTGCTTTCATCTGAACCGAAGCTTACTTCCCTGAAATTGAAGCGGCTACTGAAAAAAAGCGGTGTACAGGTGTGGGACCATGAACGGGCTGTTGAGGTCCATGAAGATCACGTCAGGACAGACCGGAATAATAAAGTCCGCCATACTGGAGTGCTTTGGCTTGGTGGTCCGGTAGCTCCGCCCATTTTCGAAAAGTCAGCATTACCTTTGGATGAACATGGGTTTGTATCCGTAGAAGGGACCTTGCAGGTGGAAGGGTATCCGTATATATTTGCCGCAGGAGATTGTGCCACGCTCAAAGACCACCGGGATCTTCCTAAGAACGGGGTTTACGCGGTAAGACAGGGTCCTGTACTCTGGGGAAACATCCGGAAATACATCAATAAACAGGATGACCTCGAAACATTTGAACCACAAGCGCGCTACCTCTATATCCTTTCTACAGGGTTCCAGGAAGGGTTCCTCGTTTATGGTGCGTTCAGCATGCATGGCAAACAAGCGTGGAAAATCAAGAATAAAATCGACCAGGCATTCATGGATGAATTCAAATTTTAAGTGTATAGGAAAGGAGAGGATTGCTCTATTTGTCAGAGCGGTCCTCTCCTTTTTCATCTAAGCCTAGCAGTTTCTTAACCTGTTTTCGAAAGATGAACGTAACAAGCAGCATGGCAATAAACAATCCAATGGCCGACATGATCATTGTCCGGTTTCCGGTAGCCAGACTTGAACCAAGGAAGCTGTAGACGAAAGTGCCGGGAATCATCCCGATTACGGTAGCGGGGATGAATGCACGGAAATTGACTCTTGTCACACCGGCAGAATAACTGAGGATGTCAAATCCAATGACGGGAATCAATCTTAAAATCAGGACATAGAAGAATCCACGCTCCTTCATCCGCTCGTAAATCGTTTCGGACCATTTGAATTCCCCGAACTTCACTACAGAATCTCCGAAAAATCTACCCATCACGTAGCCTGTGATGGCAGCACCGGTAGCACCTACGATGATATAAGGCATTCCCGGCCAGATTCCATACGCATAGGCAGCACCAAGCGACAGGATGGAGGTGGGAAAGACGACAATTGGCCCGATTGTATACAGAAACATGAATACAAGTGGACCCCAGATGCCGAAGGATAGAATATAGCTTCTGATTTGTTCGGCGGACACATCGAATTGGCTTCTTGCATACCAGGCTATGCCGATGAATACCGTCAGAAACAAGAGGGACCGTAGAATCACTTTAAGCTTCATTTCGTGCACCTGCTTTTTCTCCGAATAAACGAACAGCAGACTGTGGAAAAGTGACGGTTACACGCTGGTGCTCGCCCACGCTTTCAGTAACTGGGAGTGTTATGAGACGATCGAGGGTTGTCAGATACACGCTGGCAAACCGGATATTGTTCTGGATGGTAATGTAACGCACTTCCCCTTTGTACATCTGATCTTTCTGCTCGTTGTCACTTTCATCATGAAGCAGCCTGCAGGATTGAAGGGGCACATACTGCTTATTGTCCAAAATCAGCTGACCTCCGATGAACTCCGCGACAAACTCATCAGCTGGTTCATGATATAAAGCTTCCGGATGATCCAGCTGATGGAACTTCCCATCATTGAAAATTCCCATGCGATCGCCCATCATCATCGCTTCTTCATGGTCGTGCGTAACGAAGATGCTCGTCATACCTTGCTGCTTCAAAAAATCCTTCATCCATATCCGCAGGCCCTTTCTGAGCTTAGGATCCAGACTGCTGAAAGGTTCATCCAGCAGTAAAAGGTCAGGCTCCACCGCCAAAGCTCTGGCAAGGGCAACCCGCTGCTGTTCCCCACCGGAAAGCTGATAAGGGTATTTATCGCCATACCCTTCAAGGTCAATTGCCTTTAACAATTCCTCAGCCCTTGATCGGGTCTTTTTCAGTTTCGTTCCGTAATTGATATTTTCAGCTACCGTCATATGAGGGAACATAAGCGGCTGTTGAAAAACATAGCCGACAGGACGGCGGTGCACTTTTTCCGTATCTACTCGCTTAGTATTGATGGCGATTTCCCCGGAAGTAAGCATGTCCAACCCTGCGATACAGCGGAGAAGGGTCGTTTTTCCGCTTCCGGAAGGACCGACAATGCTGAGAATTTCGCCTTCTCCAATGGAAAAGTCCAACTCGGAGAAAATCACATCCTGGTCAAATTTTTTCGTTATCTTGCTGGCCTCAAAGAATGATTGTGTCATCAGGCTATTTCCTCCAACGGATGGTTTGATAAGGTAAGAGTTTCATTAGTGCTTCCAAGCATGCATAGAGAAGAAACGGCAGCAGCGCGAACCATAAAGAGAACGCTGCAAGCAGTGAGCCGTTGGCAGTATCTAAATACGGAAAGAACACCATCGCAAGCGTG
Source organism: Thalassobacillus hwangdonensis (assembly GCF_042675915.1). Lineage (NCBI taxonomy): Bacteria > Bacillati > Bacillota > Bacilli > Caryophanales > Bacillaceae > Thalassobacillus > Thalassobacillus hwangdonensis. The sequence continues at coordinate 167,161 of NZ_JBHTKL010000002.1, forward strand.
ATGACCTGACCGCCGCCAATGATTGAGGTGATTGCATACTGGCTCAAACTGATTACCATAGTCAGGAAAATCACACTTCGAATCGGCGGTTTCAACATTGGCAATTCGATGGTCAGCCAGGAACGAAAGCTGGTTGCACCTAGCATGGATGCCTGTTCAATCAGCTTTTCTCCCATTTGCTGGTAAGCATTTGTGAAAATTTTGATGCTGTAAGGGATGGTCGGCACAAGGTGGATCAGCATTACGCCAATCCAGGTATCCGCGAGTCCGAGGCGAATCATCATCAGATGTAGTCCCATGGCGATCGCCAGCACTGGAAGAAGGACAGGTGCCAAGAACAATGCTTCCAGAAGTGCTTTCCCTTTAAAATTGGAGAAAGCCATCGCTTTACCAGTCAGCATTCCGATTGCGAGGTTGATTAGAATGATCCAAAGACTGATGAAAACAGACCAGAAGGTGGCGCTGATCCAGCGCTCATCCTGGAATAGAATGTCCCAGCTATCTAAGCGAAAGTCGAGCGGGACAGGTTCCCCGAAGCGCCAGACTGGTGTAAAGCTTTGAAATACCAGTGCAAATATAGGGAAAATAAAGAAACATATAATGATCAACCAAAAAATCGGGCGTTGAAATTTCGAAGGCATAGGCTAGTTTCCTTTCATCGAATGGAAGCGGGATCGAATGGTAATGCGATAACTGAGCCATGCAAGGAACCCGATCATGGCGCTGATCACTATCATGGCAGCAAATGCCATCGGTCGTTCTTCCCAGCCACCTCCATAGAACCACTGATAGCTCAACACACTGATCATCTCAGGAAATGTGGTACCAAGTAGATATGGTACTTCATAAGCAGTAAGTGTGAATGCGAAAATGATGATTCCGGTCTCAATGAAAGCCGGAAAGATCGCTCTCCATTCCACCGTTTTGAATACATGCCAATTCCCGCCGCCAAGCGTCGCGACAAGGTCCTTATAGGAGGAAGGGATGCTTGCGTAAACTGGATAGAGCATCAGGATGACAAACGGGACTTCCTTCCATACATAAGTGAGAATGATTCCGACTCCGGCATCATCCCTCGTCCAGATTGGAAAGTCTGTGGGAGCTTGGATCATTCCCAATTCAAATGCAGCCTTTGCCAGCCAGCCGGTTTCAGATAATAGCAGAATGACGATATATCCCCAGACAAAGTGAGGGAAAAGCATCGGCAGCCAAACCGAAAGTCTGCTTCTGTAATTGTCGAGATATTTATGGAACGCTTTTGTAAGCAACAGCCCTAATAACAGCGAAAGAATCGTAGCAATCAAAGCTGTACGAATGCTGAAGCCGAGAGATGAAAGAAAACGGGAAGATTCGAATAGACTACCATAATGTTCAATCGTCCAGCCTTCAAGGCTGAAAAAACTCTCTTTTACTGCCGCTAACATTCCATAGAAAGGGAGGATGAGAAAGATCATCCCCGGAATCAACAGCCATAGCGTTCTACTTTTCAACAATTTCACGGAACCATTGCTCCTTCAAATACGGTACATAGTCGGATGATGTCTCGGGCAGGAAGCTTTCCTCCAGTCGTTCAGAGGACAATACACTTTCTCCGCGATCGATGTTTTCAAGTTCCTCCCGCTGCTGATCATTCAGTTTATCAATACTGAGTGGAGTGTTTTCTCCCCAATATTCCGGCTTCAATTTCGCGGTCTGTGCTTCAGGAGAGAGGAAGAAGTTTATTGCTGCCATTGCTCCAGCCTTATTTGGACTATTGAATGGGATCGCTAGGAAATGGGTGTTACCGATCGATCCAGGTTCCATAACGAAAGCTTCCGTCGTTTCCGGAAAAATTCCTTGTTCAATCAATGATTCCGCTCTTGCCTCATTGTACCCCATCGTCATCCAAACCTCGCCCTGGCTATACAGTCGGTCAAGCTCTGTCAATGAATTCGGGTAATGCTCGCCTTTCCTCCATAAATCAGGGGCGATCTCCTTTAAGTAACTCCATGTTTCCTGAAACGCATCGGTGTCTTTGGTATCTTCCAATGGCTGATCATAAATATCTGCTGGTTGTTCTGCATTCGCATAAAGAATGTGACGAAGAAAAGCATTTCCGGTGAAATCATCCGGGTTCGGATACGTGAATTCACCTGGATTTTCTTTTATCCATTGCTTCAATTCATTGAAAGAAGCTGGAGGGGTATCCATTTTGGCTGAATCATAATGAAAAACAAATTGCACCTTGCCCCACGGCGCTTCCATTCCTTCAACGTATGTTCCGAAATCGGTCGTCAACGCGGGCGAATCGGTATCATAGTAATCATTGAAATTAGGCAGGCGCTCCACAAAGGGACCTGCCAGCAATCCATTTTCTTTTGCATTTTTGAAGTTTTCACCATTGATCCAAATGATATCGATGGTCCCTTCCTGTTTATCTGCGCGCTTCTCTGTAACGAGTTTTTGTAGTATCTCTTCTGTGTTCATCGGGACCCGCTCAAGCTCGATGTTGTATTGAGCCTCCAATTCAGGGACCGCCCATTCATCGATGTACTGGTTGATTCCCTCATCACCGCCCCACATATACAGGTACACTTTCGTGTTTTCAGCAGAAGAAACCGTTTCTTCCCAACTCTGATTTTTCCAGTCTTCGTTGGAAGAATCTGAAGCTCCTCCACATGCGGATAATAGGAGTGCAAATGAGCTTATAACGAGTGTAAGTATAGACTTTTTCATAAAGGTCCCCCTGGATTGATGCTACATGAAATTTTAATGTTTGTTGTAATCTATCATACAAATATCCAGCATGGATTGAAAATTATAAGGTTCTGTAATGTGTCAGTTGAAGTATTGATAGGTTGCCACTATGTTAGCTTCAATGGTAAGCTGTCCTTTTTCGATGGGGGTAGGCGAGGATTCAGCCGCAAGCACCATCGACGACTTGGCGAAGGGAATAGGCTGCTCCGCAGCGGTCGACTCTATTATTCTAATCGGTACCGCATTCAAGTTGACTTGGAGTGATTGGGCAATCGTCTGCGCTTTCGATACTGCCTGCTGGAGTGCCTGCTGGAGTGCAGCATTATAGTAGGCATCGATGTCCTGGATAGAAAAAGTCACATCCCTGACGAGGTTCGCACCATTCGAGGTAGCTGTATCAATGACAGCTCCAATCATTGATAGGTCATCAAGGGTAAGAGTGAGGATATTATTTACCTGGTAGCCGGTAAACACTTGCTCACCTTCTTTGTAGTCATAATCGGGAAAAATCCGATACTCGGAAGTCTGGATTTGTTCAGGTGCTACACCTAACCTTGTCAGCGCGTCAATGATGGCCTGGATTACTTGATTGTTCTTCTCTTGGGCCTGCTTTAGACTCATATCCTTATTTTGAAATCCAAGCGTGACGGTCGCCTGATCAGGCTCTCCTTTTACAATTCCTCTCCCCGACACCTTCATTGTCCAACTTGTGGTTGGCTCCGTGTTCCTGTAATACGGATGCATATACATCATCCACCACCTCCTGTATATCCTATGAGAGGAGAAAGCCGCACATGTGCTTACCATGTCAGATGAACGGGTATCGAATGGATAGATAAAATTGAAGGAGAGAGTTGAAGATGAAGCCATTGGGTGAACAGTTTGCAAAGCCGGAAGGATGGATCGGGAAGGGAGTAGGCTGGTTCATGAATTTTGAAAATAAAGAATTGAACCGCTGGACGACTTCGTTTTTGGATATCCAGCCTGAAGATCATATATTGGAAATCGGATTCGGACCGGGGAGAGGGATCAAGCATGTATTGAATACGTACCATCCGTGTGTTTTTTATGGTATCGATCCATCGGAACCGATGGTGGAAGCCGCCTTAAAGAGGTTGAAGTCTCACCGTGATGGACAAGTTTGTCTGATGCAGGGAGAGGCGAAGGAACTTCTGCACTTCAACTCAAAGCTTGATAAAGTGTACGCTGTGAACAACATTACCTATTGGGAGGAACCGATTCGGATTTTGGAGCATATCCGCAGCATGATGAGTGAAGGGGGAAGAATCGCCATCACCCTTTGCCCTCATGAAGAAGGGGCGGATGATGATACGACCGAAGTGCTTGGCGGTCAAATCCAATCCTTCCTTATGAAAGCGGGTTTCCAGCACGTTGAAATCTTTAAAAAACACACGGACCCGAATGATACATGCTGTGTAGTCGGCATCAATCAATAAAGTCTTTTCGAATAGCTTTCATTAAGTGAAGAAACGACAGATGCTTCGTCGACATTCGGAAGCTTTACATGAGCAGCGATCATTTTCGCTGGAACTGGAAGCTCACTTTTTTCCTGCCAGGATTCAGGCTTCCATAGATGGGAGCGGATAAATGCTTTTGCACAATGTATATAGCATTCCTTCACTGTGATTTTTATCGCTAATTTCGGAAGCTTCCCGTTCGCTTCCATCTTTTCGAGGATGGACGGATCGGTAGTGAGTGCGGCACTTCCGTTGATGCGCAACGTTTCATTCAATCCAGGAATCATGCAAAGCATGCCGATATGCGGGTTGTCCAGGATGTTATGAAGCGAATCCATCCGCTTATTCCCAGGTCGTTCAGGTATGTAAAGGGTGTTCTCGTCTTGGACGTAGATGAATCCCGGCGCATCGCCACGCGGGGAGCTGTCGCAATCTCCATTTGAATTGGAAGTGGAAAGGACGACGAATGGGGTAGCAGCAAGGTACGCTTCGCAAAGGGGATCGAGCCCCTTGATGACTTTATTCGCTGCTAGTTTACCAGGTTCGCCCTGCAGTGCAGTCAGTGCCTCATGAGACGTGATTTGATAGGTGTCAGACATGTGTATAACCTCCGTGACTGGTGATAGTTTCCATTGTCCATCAGCCGTGGGTGGAGGTCAAGCATCTTTGATGGTATGCCTTTCCAATATGCGGATCATATCTTACAATCAACTTAGATAGGAGTTGATGGGATTGAAAAAATTGAAAAAGGAAGAAAAAGAACAATTGATTAGCGACATCAAGTATTACTTCGAGATGGAAAGAGGAGAGGAGCTGGGAGATTTGGCCGCTGACCAGATGCTGGATTTTTTCTATAAGGCACTGGCGCCCCATTTGTATAACCAGGGAATCGCAGATGCGCGGAAGATGGTTGAGGAGAAGGTAATCAATCTGGACGAGGATATCCGGTCGCTCGAGCAGCCGATTGGCCGTAGCGGATATAGATAAAGAAAAGGAGGATGCCTTTGGTTTTGGGCGTCCTCCTTTTTTGTGAGCGAAAATCTGGATTTGTGAGCGAAATCTGAGAAATATGGGCGAAAAAGCAGATTTATGAGCGAAAACCCATACTTTATGAGCGAACCCGCAAAATTAGGATAAGTGTACGCCACCAAATTCAGCCCGAATGCCTTTTCTACCATCAAGCGACAGCGAACCATTTTCCAATTGCCACTTAATCTTGCCACTCTCGCTTTGTTGCGTGCCAAGCGGATAATAAAGCTGAAACAGGTCCGCAGCTTTCTCAAGGCTCTCCACGCCCATGTTCACATGGGTGGATTCCAGGTCATTCAAGTCGCCCGGCTGGTTGTCCCCATCCCATTCGATTAAGAAAGGAAGCAGCGTTTCCACGGTTGGACCTTCAGGGAACAGCATCCGCCACTTCAGCATCGTACCATCAGCTTTTTTTCTGCTGCCTGGGAATGGGCCTGAGTAGGCAACTCTTTTAGTCTCCCACTCTCTCAAAATCGCGTCCATATCATTCGTTCTCAATGCAAAATGAATCGGCCGGCCGTCACGCTCATCAATCGATCGCGCCAGATGTTGAATCAATGGGTTGTCCGAAGTAAAAGCTTTCTCGTAATCTTCGATGCCGATCCATTCAATGTAGCTGTTGTTACGGAAATGGCTTAAATAGTTATAGGTGCCCCATGGTTCATGGTGGCCACCTTTTGCGCCTTTCCACTGATGCTTTTCTTTCGCTTCTTCAAATGTCTTTTCAGGGTTCTTGGATGCGATGACGAGGTGATCGAATGCTAACATTTCCATCCATCCTTTCAGGGCTTCAAATTGAATGCTTCAGCAATCAGTTCATATGACTTCAACCGAGCTTCAAACGGATGTACGATTGTGTTGACGATGATTTCATCCACACCATATCCTTCTGCCAATGCTTCGAGTTCCATTTTCACCTTAGAAGGTGATCCTACCACCATCCGGTGACGGTTCTCCCGGATGCGTTCTTTTTCGAAAAGAGAATAAGGATAGCTTCGGGCCTCTTCCGGTGTAGGGAAGCCATTCCTGCTCGCACCCTGCTCGATCTTGAGAATGGCAAGATCCAGGCTGGAAGCTAAATATTCCGCTTCTTCGTCTGTTTCCGCACAGATCGTGAATACAGATACATTTCCCTTTGGCGTCTTTTGTTGAATCGAACCTTCAAAGTGATCAAAATACCGCTGCATCGCTCTCGTTCCACCATATCCATTGATGAAGTGAGCGAATGAGTAAGCCGTGCCAAAATCTGCTGCTAACCTTGCGCTGGTACCACTGGATCCGAGCATCCAGATTGGTGGGGCCGTTTCGCCGGTTGGAGTGGCATACACATCCATGGTGTGGGGATCATGGCCGTGAAGGTATTCCATCAATTCCTTCACTTGGCGCGGATATGCCTCAACATTCGGGTGGGAGCCCTCGTTCAGTGCCAAATTGACGTTCGGCATCCCGCCGGGTGCTCTGCCTATCCCCAAATCGATTCTTCCTGGGTGAAGTGTTTCGAGTACGCGGAAAGCTTCCGCTACTTTATATGAACTATAGTGAGGGAGAAGGATTCCTCCCGTTCCTACGCGTATAGTATCGGTATGTGCAGCTAGATGTGCCACCAGAATTTCAGGCGCGGATCCTGCCAGACTCTTCGTGCTGTGGTGTTCAGAAACCCAAAAACGATGGAATCCGAGTTTGTCTGTCCATTTCGCCAGTTCGGTCGTCTGCTGCAATGCCTCGTATGGTGTCATACCGCTTAAAATTGGAGATTGATCCAATACACTAACTTTCATCGTGGTCCTCCTTACTGTTTCCCGTTCATCCTCCCACTTTCAGGAAATGTTTGCAACGATTATGCATAGAAAATCCTTCACGAAAGCATTCGTGAAGGATTGCATTTACCTTCCTAAAAGTCCTAGCAGAAGGTGGTTTTTTATAACGACTTTATTCGAATCCAGCAATTTTTCCAGTAGGAGGTCATCCTGCTGAATCGGGGTGATGAAGACAGTACCGTCCCTGAATTCATCCCTTGGGTAGTCTGCCAGCCATTCTCCAACAGTAAGCCCATTTTGAACTTCGACGATGCCGTCAATTTCCAAGCCTGTTTCAATGGCGCGGTACTCCATTTCACCAGTATCTGTCATCACCCAGGCGAAAAGGTTGTCTTCTGTCAGCAAAACATCGTCGAACGCAGCTGTCGCATTTTCCGCTTTGTCTGTAATGACATCGAGGTCAGCATGATAACCCGGCAGGATCTTGTCTTCCTCACCTGAAGTCGCCACAGTGAACGGATAGTGACTTGCTTGGTTTACGCTCGCCTGATCAGGGAAATCCCGGATGGAATCCAATGCCCCTGTAAACGTTTGGTCGATGTCGTCCACTGTGTACTCGACTTCCATATCCGGTTCTACTTCTTTTCTTTCTGCTTCGGAAAATTCTCCTTCTATATGAAGGGTAGTCGTTTTCATTGTTATTAGAGGTGAAGAAAGGTCTTGAGAAACCTCTGTCACAACACCTGAGTAGGGACTTTCCACAGTGATGAGCTGACCTTCTTCTTCCAATGTCGTCAACTGTGTTTCCACCATCTCGAGCATTGCTTCTTTTTGAGCAAGCTCCATCTCTTTCTCAGCAATTTGTTCCTGCTGGGAAAATTCCGTTTCAACATAAGATGGAGGGTCATTTTGTTCTTCGTCCTCGTCATCGAAATTAAGAATTGGACTAGGAATCCTGAAGCGCTCGATTTCAGTAAGATAGGATTGGATAGCGGTGATCTCGCTTTCATACCGTTCTGCCTGAGCCTCTAAATCAGCTACTTCCTTTTCATAGTTGGTCACTTCATAGGTGTAGAGAGGATCTCCTTCATTTACAGTGGCACCTTCCTCAACAAGAAACTGTTGGAAGGCGCCGATGTCATCATCGAAGTAGACGACATTGGATTCTGTTGACGCAAAAACGCCATTTGTATGTAATCGTTCGTACAGATCAAAGGTAAAGGCTTCTGTCCATTCCTTGACATAGGAATTGCGGTCGACCTTAGAATCCTGATCGAAGAAGATCAGCAGTCCGTTCATCGTTACAAAAACAATGACAGCCACACCTATGATTCTTTGGATATACTTTTTCTTCCTCTTCTTCATCCCAATCCCCCTTTCTTATGACTAGTGTTAATTAAGTTACGGATTTAGTTTTCTGTTTCATTGTTTAATAACAACTAAAGGATGGAAATCAGGAATGAGTCATAGTGAGCTAGTAGGGAAGCTCCTGACCATAGGATGATGTGCCAAATGATGACTTGGAAAATGACCCAGCCTCGTTTTGTCGATGTCAGATAGGTGACGCATTTCACCTGATACCAGATAATCCATAGCTGGAAAATGGAACAGGCTCCAAAGAAATAGATGACCCAATCCAATTCAGTGAAATAGGACGCCAGGACCCCGAAAGAAAAAGGGGATACGTACCAGTCAAGTCCAGCATAGACCATAAAGGGAATCCAGGTAAGTCGTTCCACTAACATGACTAGTAACACGTTCATTTGAATAATGATCAGCTTTTTATAAGAGACGGTATTGAAAAGCCAGAAAAAGAATGGTGTCACTAACAGAAGAAAGAGTGCGAACAGGACGGCATAGATTACACGCCCAAGCAGAAACCATACTTTTCGAAGCTCGTACTCGATCCTTGTGTACTCCGTCGCATTTGCTGACAATGGATCAGTACCTAGACCAATCCAGCTAGTAGCTATGTATGTTAATGTGGTTAAAAACAAAAGTAGGAAAAAGAGATTGTAAAAGTTATAGATTCTTTCCGCACGATGCAGCTTGAAGAGGTGATCGTCACGATGGAAGAATAACTTGAATGGATTGATGAAATACGACATGGCCAGCCACCTTTTTAGTTTCGATGTATCAATTTTAACCGAAAAAGGTAAACTTTTCTAGAATATACCAACATCGTGTCAGACAATGGGTAAAAGGGTGTGAGGCATTGGGTATATGGTAGTGAATTCAAATCATATTGTTTAAAAGTAGGACAGCCGTGGAAAAAGATAAATAAATAGAAAAAGACGTTGCAGTTGCAACGCCTTTTGCATGTGATAGGTAATTAGAATGATTTAGCGCCAAGGTAGCGGCTGGACCAGTAACTGATGTTCATGTCACTGATTTCTACGCCACGGCTGGATCCTGCATGGATGAACTTGTTGTTTCCAAGGTAGATGCCTGCGTGGGATGGACCAGCTTTATAAGTTTCAAAGAATACTAGGTCTCCTACAGATGGTGAGCTTACAGAGGAACCTGCATTATAGATGCCTGCAACCGTTCTTGGAATGCTGATTCCCTGTTGAGCAAATACATATTGTAAGTAACCACTGCAATCAAATCCGCTTGGGGAAGTTCCAGCCCAAACATATGGTACGCCGATATAGGATTTAGCAGTTGAGACCAATCCAGAGTTATTCGCTTCGGATTTAGTTGTGGAAGCGTGTGTCGGTTTGCTGGAATCATCATTGCTTGCAACCGCGTCTCCCTTAAGCGTTAGCGTTTGGCCCACATAGATGATATGGCTGCTGATGTTGTTCCATGATTTCAATGATGCGACGCTTACATTGTATCTGCTTCCGATTCCGGATAGTGTATCGCCACGTTTAACAGTATAGGAAGTAGTAGATTGATTGGATGAAGTAGTAGATTCAGATTTCGTTGTTGTTGAGCTGCCAGTAGTAGAGTTAGAGTTGGAAGTAGTGGCAAGTTTAAGTTTTTGACCTACATAGATGATATCGCCAGACAGGTTGTTAAGACTCTTGATGTCGCTGATGCTGACATCATAATCTCTGCTGATTTCCCAAAGTGTGTCACCCGATTTTACTGTATGATAGCTGACACTTGCTGACGTTTTATTTGATGATGAATCAGATGAAGCAGTCGTATTGGAACTTGATGAACTGGATCCTTCTGAAACTTTCAATGACTGACCTGGATAAATGATATCAGAAGAAAGACCATTCAATTGTTTGATTTTATAAACAGAAACGCCATACTTTTGAGAGAAATCCCACAACGTATCTCCGCTTTTCACATTGACACTTTCTGCATTTGCAACACCCGCACCGATTGTCAAAGCACCCACAAAACTAGTCGTAACAATTGCCTTCTTCAGAAAGTTGTTTTTCATTATGTACCTCCAAAATATATTATGTTTGTAATTTATTAGTAAAAATCTAATTCCTATACTATCACAGAACAGTAGGGGTATAACATTACAAGTCCATTACAAAAACGTAACAACCCCCAGTAAATTTTTTAATATATTTTAGGGTTGTGCCAGGTGGGTTTATTAATAATGGGTAGAAACCTCTTTCTGATCACCAGGCATTAATGCTTGAATGGCAAGGGTTCATTAGACATTTTTCGCTATGGAGCAACATAAAAGTTCTGTTTCTCTGATTTTTCTGCGTCACGATTCGGGGATGTATCCCTGTACATAATGTGTAATTTTACATATGTATTTCAATTTCAATTCATTTGAAGGTGAAGAATACTATTGTTAAATAAAGAAAGACCTGACCGGAATTCCGATCAGGTCTTTCTGATATTGAGGATTTCAAATCAGGAACTCGGAGCAGTAGAATAATTCGTACTTCCCGATCCTCCGTCTGAACTTTTGAAGAACAACTGACGATCTTTATATAGGAATACCATTGAAAGTGTGAAGGCAAGGACATCCGACAATGGGAAAGCGAGCCATACCCCAGTCACCCCGAAGAAATGAGGGAGCACGAGCACTAACGGTATCAGAAACAGTACCTGCCTTGCCATTGATAGAATGAATGCGGGTCTTGCCTTTCCTAATGCCTGATAGAGACCACCGCTGACGACCTGTGCGCCGATAAGGATGGCCATCGCAAACATGATTCGCATCGCATGGGCACCGGCATCGATCGTTTGCTGGTCACCGGTGAAGATCATCATCAGCACTTCCGGCAACGCCATCATGATGACGAAAATTCCGGCAGACATGATCGTGACTACTTTCATTCCGAGTACAATCGTGTCACGCAACCGCCCGTAGTTTTTGGCTCCGTAGTTGAAACCGATGATTGGCTGCATCCCCTGCAGGACGCCGATCATCGGCATGATCGTGAACATCGTCAGTTTCTGGACGATTCCGAACACCCCTACCTCGAATTCTCCACCGAAACGGATGAGCATCGAGTTGATAGCAATCATCATGGCGCTTCCGGCTACTTGACGGACAAAAGCGGGCATGCCGATGATCAATGTCTCTTTAATGACAAGCCATTGAGGTTTCAGAGCTTTTAGGTGCAGGTTCAGTGAACTTTTGCCGCCTAGGAAATAGACAAGTACCATGACGGAACCGATTGCCTGGGCGATGACGGTTGCAAGCGCAGCTCCTTGGACGCCCATATCCAATCCGAAGATGAAGATGGCATCCAGGAAAATATTCAGGATGGCCGGAACCACCATAGTAATCATGGCGACCTTGGAATTTCCTTCAGAACGGATGATGTTGTTCGTTGAAAATGCAAACGTAAAGAATATAGAACCTACTAAGATTGGGAAAATGTAATCTGAAGCGTAGGGCAGGATTTCATCACTGGCACCGAACAGCTTCAACATCGGGTCCATAAAGGTGAATGCACTGATCAACCCGAAGAAGCTGACCGCCACAATCATGAAAATGACATTTCCGAATACTTGGTTGGCTTCTTCCTGACGATCTTCACCAAGCCTACGCGAAATGACGGAAGCACCCCCGATACCTACAGCAGCGGACACTGCCATCATGATCATCATTGCTGGAAAAGCGATGCTGACACCTGCTACACCGAGAATCCCTACACCTCTTGCAATGAAAAGTGTATCGATAACGTTGTATAACGCCATGACGAACATGCCGATCATTGCAGGTACGGATAGGTTACGCAGTAATTTTGGAATTGGTTGTGTACCTAGTCGTTGACTCTGTTCATTCATTGTTGTTCCCTCCCCGCTGTTACTGGCTGGATATTAGCTTTCATTTTGTGCAGCCAGCGCATAATCGTTGCTCTTTCCGACTCCGAAAAGCCTTCACTCACCATGTTCTCGATTTCCAGAATCGTATTCCAAACGAGGTTATCCAACTGCTTCCCTTTGTCACTTATATCGATCACTTTCGTGCGTTTATCTTCAGCACTGGATGTTTTCGTAATCAGTTCTTTCTTTAATAAAGAATCCAGAATTCCGTTTATGGAGGATGCTTTGATATAGAGTCTTTGCTGAAGCTCGGACTGTGTTTGGGCCCCGCAGTCGGAAAGGAAATAAAGGACTTTGGCCTGTGCAGTCGTCAAGCCGAACTCAGAAAGCTTTTCGTTATATATATTTTTAATCAAGTGCGAAATGATATTGATATTGTACCCTAAGTGATGGTCGATCTCTCTTTTCATATTTACTTAGCCTCCTAACTAAATCAGTATAAACCATTCTACGTGTCAGGTAAATCGATAATGCTCGATGTGGAATGTTTATTGGAAAGTTGCTGTAGGGTAGAGAATCATAGAGGTGAGAGTAATGGAAACTTTAAGAGTGGCAGCTTATATAGCTTTAGGAATTGGCCTTATTTCTTCATTAATCATAGTGATAGACATTAGAAAACATCCGCAAATGATGAAAATCATGAACATCGTATGGCCGATCAATGGGTGGTTTCTTGGTCCGTTCGCTCTCTGGACTTACTTCAAGTGGGGAAAACTGAAGGCGAAAGATAATGAAAAGGAAGATCAGCGTGGAGAATCTTCCAAAGTGTTCGTCTCCACCAGTCACTGTTCAGCAGGATGTACATTAGGTGATGCGATCGGGGTTCCGATAGTGGCATTGACAGGAGTTACTGTTGCAGGCTCCGTTTTGTTTGCGCATTATGCAGTGGAATTCATTCTCGCTTACTTATTTGGTATCATTTTTCAATTTTTCGCGATCTATCCTATGAATAAAGAGGAAGGTCGATGGAATGCAATCAGAGAATCGATCAAGGCGGATACATTATCCCTGATTGCATTTGAAGTAGGGATGTTCGGGTGGATGGCTATCGTACATGGGGTGTTATTTGCACAGCCGCCTAAACCGGATACAGCGACATACTGGTTCATGATGCAGATTGCGATGATTCTCGGATTCCTTACCAGCTATCCTGCAAATTGGTGGCTTGTGAGAAAAGGAATAAAAGAAGCGATGTAGCGTGGTCGACTAAGTCATCCTCTATGGGGTGGCTTTAATTTTTTCGGGGGTTTTACCTGGAATAAGAATCCCGGAATAAGGGTAGAAGGATAAGAGGATGTTTGGAAGGGGGAAGACAGGATGCCGCGTTATAACCGCGCGTTATTTTTATATAATGGAAATGCCGGCAGTGACAATTTGGAACAGAAATTGTCCAAAACATTGCCGATTCTAGCACAGGAAATAAAAGAGCTTACCGTTGTGCAGACAAAAAGCATTGATGAAGCTAAAGAAGTCTGTCTTGAATATGGAGAAGTAGTGGAACTGGTGCTAATTCTCGGTGGAGACGGAACATTGCATGCGTGCTGCAATACATTGGCTGAATTAGATAAGCGGCCGGTGATCGGTGTGTTACCAGGTGGTACAAGTAACGATTTCAGCCGTCTGCTCGGTATGCCACAGAACTTATCACAGGCTGCTTCTGCAATCATCAACGGAAGGGAAGCCCCTGTAGATGCAGGGAAAGTCAATGGAGGGTACTTTCTTAACTTCTGGGGAATCGGTCTCGTGACAGAGACCTCCTTGAATATAGATGAAAACCAGAAAAACCGGCTTGGTGTACTCAGTTATTTCATCAGTGCACTTAAAACGATGAATCAGGCGACGCCATTCAATTTCCGCCTGGAGCTTGATGGAGAAGTAATGGAAGACGAAGCGGTGATGGTGCTTGTGTTGAACGGTAAGTTCATTGGCACAAGACGAATCCCGATTGATTCCATTGATGCAGGGGATGGGCTGTTGGATATTATGATCGTGAAGAATTCCAATCTGACGATGTTCAAGGAACTGCTGACCGCCAATCAGGCCTGGTCGGATGAAGACAGCTTCCAGGAACTCTGTCACAGGCGAGCTGAAAGGATCACGATTGAAGCTACTCCGAATCAGCAGTCGGACATGGATGGAGAATTGAAAGGGGAGACACCGACAACGATTGAAGTCGTGCCCAATCATTTCACTTTCCTTTATGCAAATTCCGAAGAATGAATACGCATGTCTAAATTCGGTACATACACGAGACATGCAAAAGGAGCTTTCACAGATGAAAGCTCCTTTCACTTTATACAGACGGCTATTCCAAGGGGGTAGTTTACTTTATCCCGTGGAGGCTCAATCAAAACTCCTTTTTGATAAAAAAAGTTCGTTTCACTGTAATTGGTAAATAAGTCACGGAATTCCTGTGGAGTGATCTGGTGAACATGAAAAGGTGACCCGCACGATTGACCTCTCCCCTCGCCGAAAGGTGTGGAGACGATCAACGTGCCACCCGGCTTCAACAGTGCATGATAGTTAGCAAGCAATTGCTCTTCGTCCTCAATATGCTCATAGGTTTCAAAGCTCGTAATCACATCGAAGGTTCCGAGTTCTGCTGGAAAGTCCGGATCAACTGCATTCATCACTTTGAACGTTGATAATGGATGGTAATACGTTCCCTTGGCATATGTAATGATTTCCGTATCAATATCGATTCCAACCACTTCATCGACGACGGACTTGTTTTCCTTCGCCATCATATGCGTTCCGTAACCAGATCCGCAGGAAAGATCAAGTACTCGTCCTTTCACGTATGGTAATGCAAACTGGTAGCGTGCCATATGCTCAAGAAGCAATTTGTTCGAGCTTTTCATGAACTCAGGAATGACGCGCTCTCCTGTATCTTCAATCACTTCGTTTCACCGCTTCCCTTATGGTAAGATAAGTATATGAACATTATGACATAAAAGCTGGTCAGAACAAATGGACTACTCTGATTGACAAGGTAGTGGGCGGGTTTTTATAATCGGTTTAATTTGAAGTGCAACAGAGAGGACGTAAAGTATGGAAGATAAAGAATTATATCAAAAAAAGAAGAATGACCCTTCTCTGAAGCTGTTCGTCGTTTTAATGAAAGCGGAGCGCGCAGTCGAAGAACTGGTGAAAAAGGATATTCAGCAGCACGGTCTTAATCCGACTGACTTTGGAGTGCTTGAATTGCTTTATCACCGTGGAGATCAACCGCTCCAGAAAATCGGTGAAAAGATCCTGCTGGCAAGCGGCAGTATCACCTATGTTGTGGACAAGCTCGAAAAGAAAGGGTTGCTTGAACGTAAGCCTTGTCCTGCAGATCGCAGAATTACGTATGCTGGGATTACAGAAGCGGGAGAGAAGTTGCTGAATGAAATCTTTCCGGATCATTGGAAAAAAATCGAAGAAATCACTGCCGGTTTGACCGATGAAGAGAAAGAACAGGCGATTCATTTGCTGAAAAAACTTGGTCAGTATGCCGACTCGATGAAAGGCTAGGAATTTTCAGAAAGATAGGGTATGATATAGTCAGCATTCATTACTAAAGACAAAGGAGGGTACGAAGATGCTATTTAATACGTGCGACAATGATCGTCATCTGCTTCATATTAATCGCGCGATTATTCATGATTTAACTGCGGATGGGAGAAGTCTGTCCTTTTTTAACAGTTAAATAATGAAAATAGCGTCTCGTATCTGATTAAATATTATGTATGAAAAGTCAGAGGTACAGGAGACCTCTGGCTTTTTTTGTCTTTAGGAGGAAAAATGATGATGATAACAATGAATGATATAAAGAAAACAATGGGTGGAACGGTATTGTTCGAAGCGCTCCATTTTGAAATGAAAGTTGGGGAAAGGGTTGGTCTTGTAGGCAGGAATGGTTCCGGCAAGTCTACATTATTCAAGTTGATCACTCAGGAAGAACCTATCGATGCTGGTGCATTGTATATCCAGAAGAATGTTTCCATCGGTCACCTCAAGCAAATCCCGGATGAGTGGGAAGGTACTGCAAAAGCATACCTTCTGTCTGCTTTTGATGATTTGATGAAGATGGTCCATGCCATGAACGAATTGGAGCAGGACATGGTCGACCCGGAGAAAATGGATAAGGCGTTGAAAAAGTACGGCGATCTGCAGGAGCAATTCACGCAGGCAGGTGGCTATGAAATAGAGGCGAACATTGAAAAAATCGCCCACGGTCTTGGTATTTACCATTTGCTTGACCAGAAATTCGCTCAGCTGAGTGGTGGGGAAAAAACGAAGCTTGGCCTTGCTATGCTCCTGCTTGAACAACCGAATGTCCTGCTGCTTGACGAGCCGACGAACCACTTGGATCTGAATGCGATTGAATGGCTGGAAAACTATCTGACCAGGTATGACGGAGCGGTTTGTATCATATCACATGATCGTACCTTCCTTGATCAGACGGTGGACCGTGTTGCTGATTTAGAGTCCGGGGAGATTACGAGTTATAAAGGTAACTATATAGCGTTTGAAAAGCAGAAAGAGGAGAAGCTCCTCGCTGAATTTCAGGCGTACCAGGAACAGCAGAAGAAGATCAAGAAAATGAAAGAAGCGATCCGAAGACTGAGGCAATGGGCAAATGAAGCTAACCCTCCTAATGAAAAGCTTTTTAAAAAGGCGAAAAGCATGGAGCGTGCCCTGGAACGGATGGAAAAGAAAGAAAAGCCGTTGATCGATCCGAAGAAAATGAAGCTTGCGCTTGATGCGGATGGAAGAAGTGGTACAGATGTATTTCTATTACAGGAAGTCCGTAAGTCTTTCGGTAACAGAGATGTGCTGACGGGAGTCGATTTGCACCTGCGATATAAAGAACGCCTGGCAATCGTCGGTGCGAATGGCAGTGGAAAGTCCACCCTGCTCCACATTCTTCTTGGTAAAGGGAAAGAAGATCAAGGGACGGTACAGGTCGGTAGTTCGATGGAAATTGGCTACTTGCCTCAGGAGCCGCTACAGGGTGCGGACCCCGAAATGAGGATGATCGACTATTTCCGTGAGCATATTCGAGTAACGGAAGGGCAGGCGCGCCACATATTGGCTGCTTTCATGTTCTATGGCTACCACGTCTTTCACAAAATCAGGCAGCTGAGCGGTGGGGAACAGATGCGGTTGAAGCTCGCCATTTTCATGCATCAGGGAATCAATGTGTTGATCCTTGATGAGCCGACGAACCATCTTGATATTGAGTCGCAGGAAGTGTTGGAGGAAGCGGTCGAAAAGTTTGCCGGGACAGTACTGGCTGTCTCACACGATCGATACTTCCTGAATGCATGCTTCCCTGAAACCGCCTATTTAGTGGATGGTAAACTCCATCGTTATCTTGGGAATTATGATGCAACTCAAACGAAATGGAAAGAACTGCAGGAAATGGCTTTGGAAAAAGTGGAGCGTAAGTCTGTTCCAGATCAACAGAAGCGGACACCTGAATCTCCAATAATTGACGAAGCGGATGTTGAAGAACAGATTCTAGCACTCGAGGAACAATTGGAACAGCTTCAGCTGCAAATGGCTGAAGAACAGGACGTGGATCAGTTGATGGAAGCGCAGGATCGAAAAGAAACACTGGAAAAAGAGCGTGATCGACTGTATGAGCACTGGATAACGAGCTGATGTGAAAGAGGCTGGGACAAAACAATTTATCCACGGTCCAAAGACGATCATTTTAGTGTATTCTCTGAACCTCGCTAATGATCTCCGTGCAAGACTCCGCTTTCCGCGGGTAGCCCGTAAGCCTCCTCGGTCGTACCTCCCTGTGGGGTCTCACATTAGCTACTCTTCCCACAGGAGTCTACGTCTTGCACTCCAATCAACCGCTGGAAAGAGCTAGAACTAAATATAAATTCGAACTAAAAAACCGAACTATTTGGCATCAGCAAGCCAATTCAGTTCGGTTTTTATATACACTAAAACACTTTTGTCCCAGCCTCTTTGTTCTGTTCAAATTTACTGTATACAATCATTGAGTTCAATGAATCACCGGGTGCTTCTCGCGGTCGTGCTTGTGCTGCTCGTAATAGTCAACCATGTGAGGAATGACTTCTTTCAAGTCCGGACATCGGATCGGTGTGCTCCTCAAGTCTTCCAACGCCTGTGTGCAATCATAATTACTTTCACAAGTGAAGTAAGCCAACGATTCTTTCTGGACCCCAAGTGCCTTGCGTAACTGTGGCAGTGACAATGATTTTTCAGTCAGGAACATCGGTAGCGAGAAACGAGGTTCCTTTTGTAAGTATTCGTTCAGCAGCATTTTATAGATATCCCTGGCTTTATAGGGGCGCGGATCTGTTAAATGATAGGTTTTGCCTTCGCCGGATGGATTGTGTGAAAGCTCGATCGTAGCCTGGATCACATAATCCAGTGGAACGAGGTTTACATAGGCATTCCCCTTACCAAAATACGGGACAATTGGCGATCTCCGAATGCGCTCCAGCAAATTCAACATAAGGTAAGGACCATCGAATTTCATTGTTTCGCCGGTTTTTGAGTCACCGATGACGATTCCGGGACGGATAATGGTAGTGGGAACTTCATTCATTATCGAAGCTAGCGTCCGTTCTGCTTCATATTTCGTATATTCGTAGTGGTTTTTGAAGCCTGCATTGTGCTCAAGTTCATGTTCGTAAATCGTACCTTCACGTTTCCCTGAAACGTAGGCAGTACTGAAATACGTGTATCGCTTCAACTGTTTGAGTCCCTTCAACCATTCGTTGATGTGACTGGTCCCGTTAACATTTACTTGCCACGCTGGCTGCAAAGGTACAGCTAAATCATAGATCGCAGCAAGGTGATACACGTGTGTCACTTTCTCACGTAACTGTTCCTGTTGCGTCGGTTGCAGCCCGAGGCCGGGTTTGGTGATATTTCCTTCCACAGCTGTCAATTTATCAGCGGAAATAAGTCCTTCCATTGACAACTGTTGAATAGAGTCTTCCGCTTTATGTTTCATGTCGGGTAAATGAAGCAGGTACACCTGATCGATTGCATACCCCTGATGAATGATTTCTTTAATCAGATGGGTGGCTAGAAATCCTGGATATCCAGTAAAGAAATAAGTGGCTCCCATAACGATGCTCCTTTTATGTTTGGATATTTTTGTATTTCTAGAAGTTTCTGGAGGAATCCTGCTTTTTCCGTAAGGCTAGTTTATTCTGCGTGCTTCAGGGAAATATTTGTATGTGAGTAAAAGGAGGCAATTTAAATGAAGGTATTAGTGATTGGAGCAAATGGACAAGTAGGGAAACACATCGTAGAAAAGCTGAAGGGTACTGAACATGAGCCTGTAGCGATGGTTCGCGATACGAACCAGATACCTCAATTTGAAGAACAGGGGGTAAAAACGGTTCTCGGAGATTTGGAAGGTGACTTTGAGTCGGCATTTTACGGAATCGACAGCGTCATTTTCGCTGCTGGTTCAGGACCTAATACAGGGGCGGACAAGACGATCCTGATCGATCAGGAAGGTGCCATCAAAGCCATGCATTTGTCCACCTTCTATGGTGTGCGCCGATTCATGATGCTAAGCTCTGTCGGAGCCGATCGCCCTCATTTGGGAACGGATGATATGAAGCATTATCTCTATGCGAAACACCGAGCAGATGAACATCTGAAAAGTACCGACTTGAATTATACAATTGTACGTCCCGGTATCCTCACAAATGACGCTGGCAATGGAAAAGTCGAAATTGCAGAGCACCTTTCGGAGATCGGAGAAATCCCGAGAGAGGATGTCGCTCATTCCATTGTACACTTATTGGATGTGCCTGCTGTGGAATATAAAAGTTATGACCTTGTTAGTGGAGAGCAGAAGATCGATCAGCTGTTCAGGACCTGAATATGTATAACCGACAGGATTCTAAAAATTTCATGTTTATCCTATTTCAATGGGGGTAAACATGTCTATGGACTTATGTTATGATAATCCGTAGTTATTTGGAACTATCGGTTTAAGGAGGTCACACCATGTCAACTCAACAAGTGGTTGTCTATATCAGTGATAATTGTAAAAGTTGTGAGCGTCTCATTCATCAGTTCGAAGAATGGGAACTTGATTATACAGTGAAAAATATTTCAAAAGATAAAGCGTATTTTCAAGAATTGCAGCAGAAGAAGGTGTATGGAACCCCGGCCACATTCATTGACGATGAACGAGTATTAGGCTTTCAAAAAAGAAAACTGAAACGGACGCTAGGAATCCGTGAAAATGATATGCGCGATAACACCGCATTCAATGCGTGAGAAACAAGCGATGCCCCCATCCCTTGTTTCTCTTTTTTTATGGAAAAGCTCCGTTTGCTGAAGACTCAGTGTCGAGACAAGTGTCTCCCAGCCGACCTTTCCACTGATTGAAACTGACAGTAAGCATTAACTTTTTTCGGGTTCTATCATAGGCTGTAGTATAAATTGGAAAGGGTGAGTACACGTGTATCCGTTCGATTACAGACCAGAAATGCCGTTCAACCAGAACTTCCCCCCTTTCGAGCAAATGCAGCAGCCATTCTTTCCACAACAACCTCAGCAATGGGAGGGAATGGAATGGGGAATGAATCCTCAGGTTGGGAACGACTTCAATACCCAACAGGCGCCCCCAAACCCACCATCTACCCCTTTTGAAATTTACGCTAAGCCGCCATACGAGCCGCCGCAGGATGCTTTCGGTGGTTACGGGCAGAATCAGCAGTTCTACGGTGGTGCTCCGAAGCCGGGAATGTTAAGCATGTTCCAGGATAAAAATGGGCAGCTGGATATGGAGAAGATGATGTCGACGGTAGGACAGATGGCAAACACAGTCAATCAATTGTCGCCTCTTATGAAAGGAATCGGGGGATTATTCAAAGGGTTCCGTTAAAAAGCGTGCAAAACTGCACGCTTTTGTGCTTCAATCGGCTGAGAGAGCGGCATGCTTTTTCTTTCAATGGGGTATGGTATAGGTAACAGATTACATAGGAGGGACCAGCGATGATCGGTTGTCTTTGCATTCACGGGTACACAGGAAGTCCATATGAGGTGAAACCTTTAGTTGATTATTTGGATGCGAGGACGAACTGGGAATTCGTAGTCCCTACATTGCCAGGTCATGGGGAAGATCTGGATTTGAAGGGCCATTATTATCAGGAGTGGATTGCAACGGCCGAGCTGGCGCTGCTGCAGATGATGAAGGAAAAAAGCTATGATAAAATCTATATCATCGGTTTTTCCATGGGTGGAATGATTGCAGCCTACCTTACTGCAAAGTATAAGATCGATCGACTTGTGCTGTTATCTGCTGCAGGTAAATATATATCGATTCCTCAAATGTACAAAGATATCCTCGGACTGATGGTGGAAGCGGTGAAAGGGAGCGTCAGGTCGAATGAACTCTATCTACGTTACAGTTATAAGATGAAGCGCACACACTTTTCTTCTACGCTCGAGTTCATCAAGTGTGTGAATTTCACGAGGGATTACTTAGCATATGTCACCTGTCCGGTATTGATCATGCAAGGAGAACTGGATGGCATGGTTCCGCTGAAGTCCGCCTTTTATCTGGAACAGGAAATTCCATCTGAGAAAAAGGAGCTTGTCTTTTTGAAGCAGTCGAAGCATCTGGTCTGTCACGGAGAGGATCAGGATGAACTGTTCGATACAGTCCTCTCCTTTTTAACAAGATGACAAGATAGGAATAATTCACAAACATAGAATCTTAATGATTCTATGTTTTTCTTTTGGGTCAAACCCCCATTAAAGGTAATTTATGTTAAGGTGAAAGAGGTGTAATTACTAACGAAGAAAGGAATGGTAAGATGCTTGAAGGTGCTTTGATCATGATTGTTCTTGCGGTACTTGGAGTGGTAGTGGTGATTGGTGGAATCATTACGTTCATCATTTTCCGTCTCCGTTACAAAACCGCAAGTTCGAATGAAGCGTTGATTGTCACTGGCCCGAAACTTGGCGACCCTGAACAGGAAAAGAACGTATTTGAGGACGATAATGGCAGATCTGTCAAAATCATTCGTGGTGGTGGATACCGCCTGAGAATGTTCCAGACAGCGACCCCGATCGACCTTACGTCTTTCCAATTGCAGGTCAACTCAGATAAAGCTTATACAAAAGAGGGAATCCCAGTACGTGTCGCCAGTACTGCTGTAATCAGTATCGGCAGTGAACTGGAAATCATGGCGAACTTCGCAGAGAAATTTCTCGGTAAGAAACAGAAGGAACGGGAATCGGAATTGAAGGATGTATTGAATGGACATTTGCGTTCCATCATCGCCTCGCTCCCGATTGAGAAAATCTACAACGATTTCAAAGAAGTGAACACCCAAGTCAAAAAGATCGCTGAATCCGACTTGAAAGGGATGGGCTTTGAAATTACATCCTTTGCACTAAATGATGTGGAGGATGTCGATGTGGAAAATGGCTACATCGATGCACTGGGCCGACCGCATATCGCAGAAGTACAGAAGAAAGCGAACATGGCTGAGTCCGATGCAAACAAAGAAACACGGATCTATCAGGCTAAGAACGACCAGGAAGCACAGGATGAAGAGAATCGCCGCCTGACTGCTGTCGCTGCTTCAACGAAAGAAAAAGAAATCAAGGAAGCGGAGTTCAGAAAAGATACTAACCGTGCAAAAGCAAGTGCCGATCAAGCCGGTGAACTGGAAAGACAAAAGATTGCCCAGCAAATCAAAGAAGAAGAGCTGAAAGTACAGTACATAGAGAAACAACGGGCAGTTGAGATGGAAGAAGAAGAGAACAAACGTCGTCGTTCGATTGCCGATGCGGAAGCGTATGAAGTTACGAAACGTGCAGAAGCAGAAGCGAATACAGAGCGGATCAAAGGGGAAACCGAAGCGGAAGTCATTCGTCAGCGAGGCATCGCACAGGCAGAGTCGAAAGAACGGATGGCAAAAGCGATGGAGCATTACGGCGAAGCAGCCATCATCGAGATGCTTATCAATGTACTGCCTGACTATGCCGAGAAGGTTGCATCTCCATTAGCGCAGATCAAAGACATGAAAGTGATTGATATGGGAGGCGCGAATTCGCAAGGTGGATCTACAAAGGTTGCGCAGAGTGTGACTTCAACAATGCTTGGCATTCAGGAGTCCTTGAAGGAAACAACCGGAATGGATTTGAAAGCAATGCTTGAGAATTACGTTTCTAGAGGAAATGTGAATCACTTCGGCTCAGAATATGATCGTCAGTACGAGGAAATATCCGCAACAGAGGAAGCGGATGAAGTAGAGGACGAAGCAGTCGAACATAATGAAGAATCGCCGAAAACCGAAAAAGAATGATAATAAAAGCACGTGCAGCTTTCAATGCTGCACGTGCTTTCTGTTTACTATCAATCTCTGAAAAAGGCGATTACGATGGCGCTTTCCCCAGTGTAAGTAGCAATCAGTGGTCCCATTTCTACAAATAATGAGTCCTTGAACTTATATTTCTCCTTAATATCATTCAGAATCGTGCGCCCGCGTTCCGCGCTATTTACGTGAGACATCGCGATCACCTGGTCTTCCAGATTGCTGGCATATTCCCCGACCTGTTCGATGAATCTGCGAATTGCCTTCTTATTACCGCGAACCTTTTCACTTACTTCGATTTTTCCTTCTTCGAGGCTGGCGCGCAGGATCAGTTTGATGTTCATCGTCTTCGCAATAGCCCCTTTGACACGATCAAGTCTACCGCCTTTGATCAGGTTCTCCAATGTCTTCAGTACAAAAAGGGTGGTTACTTTCTCGGCACGATTTTCCATATGTGTGACGAGCTGGTTCCATTCGTATCCTTCTTCCATACGGGTGGTCGCTTCATGAATAAGCAAGGCAATGCCGCAGGAAGCGGTCTTCGTGTTGATAACCTTGATTTTCCTATCCGGTTCTTCCTCAAGAAGCATGTCCGCTCCCATGACCGCACTGTCATACGTACTGCTGACACCACCGGAAATTGCCAAAACGAGGATCGGCTTCTCTGGATCGACTTTTTTGTACACTTCATAGAAGTCATATGGGCTTGGCGCAGAAGAACGGGGGAGCGAGCTAGATCGTTTCAACTTATCATAGAATGTCGGAAGGTCTAAGTTGTCCGTTTTGAGTTGTTCATCATCGAAATGAAGGTTCAGCGCTACAGACAGCACTCCATATTTGTCCATCATTTCTTTTGGTACATCTGCACCACCGTCAATTATCAGCTGGATCGTCATATCCAAAACACCTGCTCTCAAAAGTTTATTTTTTCTTTTAACCAATCAATTGAATTCTTTATCTGCTCGTGTCAATTTCGGTTTGACCTTTTTCGTCGTACTGAAGATGAACATCATCAATCCGAACAGCACGATCGATCCACCAAGCCATTGTGACCAGGTAATCACTTCCCCAAGTATGAAGTAGGCTAGAATGGAAGCGCCGATCGGTTCGAAAAGGATACTCATCGAAATCGTCGATGTACTCAACCATTTCAACGACCAGTTGAAAAGTGTATGGCCGAAGAAAGTAGGGATGATGGCTAACGCCAGGAAAATCATCCACTGATCGGAATCATATCCGGTGAACGGGTGCTGCAGGATTACGTTATAGACGACGAGCGTCAAGGATGCCATCCCATAAACGACGAACGTATAGGTCATCAATGACAAACGTTTGCGGATATTTTGTCCAAGTAAAAAATATCCTGTCACCATCACCGCGCCCAATAACGCGAGAATATCCCCCAGCAATGCCAAACCGCTGATTTGGAAATCTCCCCAGCCGATGATGACGCTTCCAGTAATTGCAATGATCAGGCTGAGAACGGCGCCGGCTGTGAACCGTTCCTGAAAAAACAGAAACGTGCCCAGGAAAGCGAAAATCGGCTGGAGTGTCACAAGCACGACCGAACTTGCCACGGAAGTGTAATTCAAGGATTCAAACCATAAGATGAAGTGGAGTGCCAGGAAAATTCCGGCAAAGATCGAAAGCAGCCAATCTTTCCTGGCTATTTTCGTAAATTCATCACGATGTTTCCAAATGACATAAGGTGCCATGATTAAAACTGCGAGTAAAAGCCGATAATTAGCAATAATGGATGCAGGAGCATCCCCTGCCAGCTTCACGAAAATAGCAGCGGTGGAAACGGAGAGGACTCCGATCATAACCGGTATATATGGATGAAATGGAGGCTTATCCATTGGATCCCTCCTTGAAGATTCAGTTTTTATCATTTTATCATTCATCCGTTTGAAAAGCATCTTAAAAATATGTAGAATTAGGTATGCGCTTGTGTTATGATGGATGAATCTATTGGAAAAGTGGAGCGGCAGCCTCTTCTGTAGTGGAGGAAGGCTTTTTTAACGTGTCTTACTATAGATATACAGATTACACACTAAAAGGAGTATGAAAAGAACGTGACTACATTTTATTCTTTAGGATTAACAAAACCAGTAATCAAAGCTTTGGACCAGATGGGGTTTGAGGAGACGACACCAATCCAGGCTCAAACGATTCCACTGGCGATGCAGGGCCGGGACGTCATCGGTCAGGCACAGACAGGTACTGGTAAAACAGCAGCATTCGGTATCCCGATGATTGAGCGTATCGATCAGGACCGTAAAGATATTCAAGGGTTGATCATCGCACCGACTCGTGAACTTGCGATCCAGGTTGCGGAAGAAATCAATCGTCTTGGTAAATTCAAAGGGGTACGTGCATTGCCTGTCTACGGTGGACAGCATATGGAACGTCAGATTCGTGCATTGAAAGACAATAATCAGATTGTGGTTGCAACACCTGGACGCCTATTGGATCACATTCGCCGTAAAACAATCAAATTGCAGACCGTCCACACAGCTGTGCTGGATGAAGCAGATGAAATGTTGAACATGGGATTCATCGATGATATCAAAGATATCCTGAAAGCAATCCCTGAGCAGCGCCAGACATTGCTTTTCTCTGCGACAATGCCGAAAGCAATCCGCGAAATCGCGACGACGCTGATGAAAAAGCCAGAGGAAGTAAAAGTAAAAGCAAAAGAAATGACAGTGGAGAACATTGAACAGTTCTTCGTAGAAGTGCAGGAGAAGCAGAAATTCGATACGTTGACGCGACTATTGGATATCCATGCACCAGCACTTGCGATCATTTTCGGTCGTACGAAGAAGCGTGTCGATGAGTTGACTGACGGATTGCAGGCGCGCGGTTTCCGTGCGGAAGGAATCCACGGTGACTTGACGCAAGGGAAGCGTATGTCCGTGCTTAAGAAGTTCAAGCAGGGTCGCGTTGAAATCCTTGTAGCTACAGACGTAGCAGCACGTGGATTGGATATTTCTGATGTATCCCACGTCTATAACTTCGATATTCCACAGGATCCGGAAAGCTACGTGCACCGTATCGGCCGTACAGGTCGTGCTGGTCGTACTGGTGAGGCAGTCTCATTCGTCACACCTCGTGAAAAAGCACAATTGGCCTTGATCGAGAAGCTGACGAAGAAAAAGGTAGAGCGTCTAGCTGTTCCATCCATGGATGAAGCGCAGCGTGGTCAGCAGCAGGTTGCTGTCGACAAGATGTTGAAAACGATGGAAAGCAAAGACTTGAAAGCATACCACCAGGCAGCGAATGAATTGCTGCAACAGCATGATTCCATCGAGTTGGTAGCTGCTGCATTGAAGATGATGACAAAGGAACGTCGTGAAGTTCCTGTCCGTCTATCAGGTGTACAGCCGATCAGCGTCAAAAAAGCATGGGATGATAAGAAAAAGAAAAAGTTCAACCGTAACGACAAGAAGCGTGGCGGCGGAGGCGGATACAACCGCAACAAGAACTCACGTAACCGTAAGTTCAACCAGAAGCGCAGCCGCAACAACCAAAGCCAAAGCTAATTTTAAATAAAAACGTCAGCCAATCCGGCTGGCGTTTTTTTGATGTCAGGAAACCTTAGTTTCGAGACTGAAGTATGTGAATAACGTGGCTGGGAAACGAGTCGCTTTCCTGCAGGGATGGTGGCAAGCCTCCTCGAGCCAACAGCTCTGTGGGGTCTTGCCAACCATGCCATTCCTGCCGGAGTCTCCCCGTTTCCCAGTCACCATACGATAAAAAGCTCTCGAACCTAACTTTCTAAGTGAGGGGTTGCCACATTTGATATCGTCTGGTCATTATTGTGAAATTTTAACTGTTTGTGTAAATATTCATGTAGCGATTTCGCGAAGAAGTTGTAGCTAGGGGTGTTGGGGAAGGGTGAGACTCCCACGGGAGAAGGAGCTAGGCGAGACCCCGGAAGGCTTGCCAGTTCCCCGGTAGGAAAGCGAATCTTCCCCAACGCCTCTAATACTCGCCAATCATCTCGAAATCAATGCTTCATAAACAATTTCACGAGAAATTTTCAGTAAAGTGAAACCTGACTGTGGTAAACTGCATCTGTTAAGGTAGAACGGCTGATGGGGAGAGAGCGGAATTGGATGTATTAGCGAAACTGGAACAGCAAGACGAGCGGACAATGAAAGAAGTGATGGATCAGTACGGCTCCTACTTGAAAAGGAGCAGCTACCTGATGGTGAAGGACGAACAGCTGGCAGAAGAAATCGTGCAGGACAGCTTCATCAAAGCCTTCCGAAACATCCATCAGTTGAAAGAGCCGGAAAAATTGAAAAGTTGGCTTACCACCATCACCTATAACCTATGCCGTTCCCATTTAAGAAAGAAAAGGTTCAAGCTCTTCTCGATAAGCGATCATGACCATCACCTTGAAGACGAGCGGGAAGAACAACCCGAATCCTACATTGTCAGAATCAGTCAGAACCAGCAGTTGGCAAAAGCAGTACTGCAATTGAAAGATACATACAGGGAAGTCATCGTTCTTTTTCATTACGATGAATATTCCATTGAAGAAATCGAAGCCATTACTGGCATGAAACAACCTACGATCAAAACACGCCTGAGACGTGGGAGAAACCATCTGAAAGAGATTCTGGAGAAGGGAGGACTGGGTGATGAATGACATGAAATCCAAGCTTGATAAAGACCTGGAACAGATCAAATTCCAATCACAGCAGGAAGTGCTTCGCCATATCCAGCAGCCGAGAACGTGGAAAGAGCGGTTCGTCGAGTTGTGGAACAAGGAGATTCAACTGCCCGTCCTCCCGATGACGACCGCCAGTGTTGTCCTGTTTGCAATGCTTTCTTTTTATCCGGTATTGCAAAACGGAGACGGCATTCAGGATACAAGATCGATCCAGCAGACAGAAATCATTCAGAAAGGCGGCAGTGTCTATTGGAAGGACCAGTTCGAAGAGGTGAAAAAGCATGAAGATTAGCATGAAGGTGAAGCATCTCGTCTATACGGCACTTGGAGTGCTGTTCGCCTCGCTGCTCATTTCTCAATATATTCTTCCAACTTACAGCGAAGCGGGAGATCGACAGAAGGAAGTCTCCTCAGCGGAGGGAATTTTGAAGAAGTTGGAGTCGAGCATGTTGTCAGACAAAAAACGGAATGACCTCATTATGGATCAGCTTTCCATCCGCTCAGTGGACTATAACACCTATGACTTATATATAGGGCCCAGCATGACTCACCAAAGCGCAGTGACAGATGGGATTGAAAAGGTGCCTTTTGAACAAATGCTGCCGCATGTAAGAGGTTATCTTGAAAAGAATCGAAATGCTACCTATGAAACTGCAGTGAAATGGATCGCCATCCATTACAGAAACCAAGGTAAGCTTGAAAAAGCGGTGAAAGAAGTAGATCGGTATGCTGATCAACTTACGATGAAAGGCAACGAGTATTGGAGCCTTCAATTATTCAAAGCTGAATTGTTATCTGCAGAAAGTCCTGAAGCATCGTTAGAAGCTCTGAATGAATACAAGCAAGGGATAAGGAAAGTTCCAGATTCCTATCTAGCATTGGAATCAGTAAGACTTGAGGTCCGGATGCTGCTTGCAGAAAAGCGTTATGAAGAAGCGCTTGGCCTGATTGAAGAATGGAGTCCAAAGGCGAATTCGGAGAATGTATTTTCTACCTACAATTATTTAACGACTACGCAAGAACAATTGGAAGCATGGGAGGAAGAACAGGCATCGCTTCACACAGTATCCGGCAAAATAATGAAGGATAACGGAGAGCCGTTAAAGCATGTAACCGTCTATTTGCGACCTCCGGAGTTTTCGAACCATAGCGTGATGGAGGAAAGTGAACCGTTCTTCGCTACCACGGATGAAGAAGGACGCTTTACCATTGGTGGTGTGCCGAAAGGGAATTATGAAATGATGCTCGGCATGCAGTTCTCTCAGATCAATGGGTACACCTGGCCTGTGGAAAACGGAGATGTGTTCACTGTAGAGGAAGATGAATATACCGAAGTGAATATGCAGCCATTGATGAAAACCTATGCGCCTTCAGATTTCGAGGAGCTGAAGGGAAATGTGACCTTCGAATGGGAACCTGTGGAAGGGGCTGCTTCCTATGAATTGAACTTGGGGATTGATACAGATAACTATCATATCTCCTCGCTGGCAAGACCTGATATTCAAGGAACCACCGTCACCCTTAAGAAGGATGAGATCCTCGGTCATGCGAATGGAATCAGTCATTCCGGTAACGGAGACGGAGGCATGAAGCTCGTACCTGAAAGTGTGCTTGGTTTTTCGAACGCGGAAGCGGATTTCTTCTGGTACGTAAACGCATATGATGCGAGTGGAAACTTGATCACCTCAAGTAACGGATACCGGTTAAGTGAGGATTATGTCGGGGAAATTCCTTACTTCCAATACAAGGAGCATGATTTATCGAAAGCGGATCAGCTGCTGCTCGATGATCAAACCGAACAAGCGATTGAAGCATATCAGAACGCATATAAAGAAAATCCGGAAAATATCCATGCCCTTCGGATGCTGACAAAGCTTACTCGTGAAATGGAACAGTTGACGGAGGATGAACAGAAAGACCTCGAAATGGAGTACTTCAAAGATCTTGCTGAGAAGACAAACGATGCCCATGCCTTATTCCGGCTAATGATGCACGCTTCTGAAGAAGGGGATTGGGAATCTTACTTTGAATATGCAGAGAAATACAAACAAGTAGAAAACATGAACAGCTATACTTCTGGAATGCATGCAATTGCGTTGATGAAAAGTGGTGAAGAACAGCAGGCTGCATCACTTTTTGAAGAAGTAGTCGTAGAAAGAGGAGAGCACCGGTTCATGCCGGTTTGGGCAACGTTGACCATCAGCATGACTGGAGATTTCGAACAAGCGATTGAACTTGCTTCCAAATACCCTTACATTGATGATGAGTCGGATTGGAAAGGGATATTGGAAAGACTTGAGAAAAAATTGGAAGATGATCCAGTAGCGAAAGAACAATTTGAAGAAGGGCTTGAGTTGTATCTTTCAGGAGATGAATCAAGCTTTAATCAGTGGCTTGAGAAAGAAGCGGAAAATACTGTGCATTTCTTTTTCAAGCAGTTGCAAAGAGTTTAAGAAAAACGCATGGATCACTTATGGTCCATGCGTTTTCCTGTTCTATCAGAGGAATCTTCCGATGACGGCGAAAATTACCAGGATGGCAAGACCTCCCCAAAGTACATAGGTGGCAATTTTCTTTGTCGGGAATCTCCGTTTCTTCCAACGGTTCGGGTTGAATGAGATTTCATCGTCATTCCTGCTTCTTCTGTTCCGCCATGTTGAAAAGCCAGTCACATTTTTCAATACGAGTGGTGCAATGATGAATCCTCCGGCAAGCCCACCGATATGACCTAGGATATTGATATTCGAACGGATGAAGGTCATGACAAGGCCGATAACTAGAATCGTCATTACGATTTGTGAGTTCGCCTGATCGATCAAATGCTTTTTATTCATCACCATGTACAGATAGACGCCGAACAATCCGAAGATCGCTCCTGAAGCACCTAAGTGTGGAATGATCGAGTCCGGGTTGAAAATATACGTGGCTAAATTTCCGATGAACCCCGCGAACAGGTACGTGAGTATGAACTTCCCTTTCCCGAGCATCTGTTCCAATGCCGGGCCGAAAAGAATTAATGAAAACGAGTTGAAAACGACGTGCCCCAATCCACCATGCAGGAAAACCGGAGTGATCAACCGCCAGTACTCGCCTAAGCCTACGGCTGCGTTCAGACCGATGCCTGCCCGCAGCAGGTCCTGGGCAAAAGGCAACTGTAAAACATCGATCAGCAGCCATAGAACCAAATGAATGGTAATCAATATCGATACGACCGGGTAGAATCTAAGGAAATCTTTGAAGCTTTCGGTACGGAGAAACATAGTACATCCCCTTTTCTATCATCCTAGTAACAATCTAGGCTTATTTTGGTTGGTTTATTCGTTTTTCTTTTCATTACCATTGTATCGGTTATACTGAATGTAATATGAAGGTAAAAGGAAGATTATCATGATTAAAGGGATCGGTTTGGATATCGTTGAATTGGATCGAATCAATAAAAGTATAAAGCGAAACGAGCGGTTTCTTCAACGAATATTGACTGAGGAGGAGAGGGGAATTCTTGCCGACCTCCATCAGGAAGCGAGAAGAGTGGAGTTTGTAGCAGGAAGATTTGCTGCTAAAGAAGCTTTTTCGAAAGCGGCAGGAACCGGTATTGGCAAACTCAGCTTCCGGCATATCAATGTTCTTAAGAATGATCAGGGAGCTCCGATTCTTTTTGCTGAAGGGTATGAGGATACCCGAATATGGGTGTCGATTACACATGGAAAAGATCATGCAATTGCACAGGTTATTTTAGAAGAAAAATAGAGTGCTGCATAATTCAACAGGTTGTCTCATATAGTTTAATGCGGGTAGGAGGGAACGATTTTGAATATTGTCACCGCGAAAGAAATGTACGTTTGGGATCGTCAGGCAATGGAAGAAGCCGGCATCGATGGGAAAATACTGATGGAGAATGCTGGACGGGCAGTGGCGCAGAACGTAGAGAAGCTGGTAGATAAGCGGCAGAGGATTCTCGTCCTGATCGGAGCGGGGAATAATGGTGGGGATGGATTCGTCATTGCAAGGACCTTGCTGAATAAGGGGTACACGGTCCGGGCTGTCCAAGTTGTTCCGGATGAGAAGATCAAAGGGGATGCCCTGGCGCATAAGCACATGTTCCTGGCTTCCAATTACCAACTGGAGCATCTGGAGAAATTGTTGGACTTGTTCCAGTCTATCGATCATTCGGATGTCGTCATCGATTCGATGCTTGGCATCGGTGTTGAGGGCAGGCTCAGGTCCCCGATCGACCAGGTTGTCGAGTATTTGAACCAAAGCAAATGCTTGAAAATCGCTGTCGATATTCCATCCGGCGTACCTGCAGATGAAGGAGTGACCGACTTCAGCGGATTGAAGGTGGACCATACCTTTACTATCGCTGCTCCTAAAATCAGTATGTTCATCGAGAAAACGGCTCCCTATTTTGGTGAATGGGAAGTAGTAGAAATTGGACTGCCGACTGCCAAGCTCAAGAAGGCGAAAAGAAAGCTGTGGGAAAAGCGTGATGTCGCTGCAACCTTTCCGCGAAGAAATGCCTATGCGCATAAAGGTGTTCATGGCAAAGCGTTGTTCGTAGGTGGCAGTTTTTCCATGCCAGGCTCGATTGCCATGGCGGCGCGAGCTGGTCTTCGCTCTGGAGCTGGTTTGGCAACGGTCGCTACCGTTGAAAGCGCATGGCCCTCTGTGGCTGCCCATATCCCTGAGGCTACGTACACCCGAGTAGAGGAAGAAGCCGGGAGTATGGTTGGTGTCATCGATTCTGGAATAGAAGGATATGATGCCATTGCGATCGGTATGGGAATGGGGAGAAAGGAAGGGGCAGAAGCGATGCTGCGTAATGTCCTCGAAAAGAGTACATGCCCCGTGTTGATTGATGCGGACGGCTTATATCATGCAAAGCAATTGCTTGATGAAGTAAGCGTCAGGAATGCTCCGGTCATTCTCACACCACACCCAGGCGAAATGGCGCACCTTCTCGGAATCAAGGTACCTGAATTGCTTGCCAGACCATTCGAGTGGTCACAGCGACTAGCTTCCGAACGCGGTGTGTACGTCGTGCTGAAAGGGCCTGCGACAATCATCACCACCCCTGAAGGGACACAGTATGTGGAAACGTCGGGGAATGCAGGACTTGCAAAAGGCGGCAGTGGCGATGTGCTGTCCGGTATCCTGCTTGCGATGATCATGCAGACGTCATCGGTTGCAGATGCATTATGCAATGGGTGCTTCCTGCACGGGAAGACGGCAGAGCGATTGACGGAAGACAGCCACTCACAGGTGGACCTGCTTGCGACGGATGTAGTTGAAGGACTCTCCCAAACCTTACGTACATTTTCTGGTTGATATGGTGAGTACGTTCCCTTTGTCCTCGAAACGAGACAAAGGAGTTGAATTCATTGAAGAAACGTAGTGCAATGATCGTATTCGCCTCACTGATCTTCATCCTGCTCACTGCTTGCGGAGAACAATCCAAGGAGGATGTTGTTCAAAAGCTGGAAGAGCAGGTAGAAAAAATGAGCGGATATAAGACAGATGCCAGCATGACGATGAATACTGGAAAAGAGGAACAGAAATATCATATAGAAGTATGGCATAAGAAAAAAGATTACTATCGTGTGAAATTGAAGCATGATCAGGATGAGCAGGGAAGCCAGATCATCTTAAGAAACAAAGAAGGTGTCTATGTCCTGACGCCTGCATTGAATAAGAGCTTCAAATTCCAGAGTGAATGGCCGGACAACAGCAGCCAGCCGTACCTGTATGAATCTCTGGTCCAGGATATCACCAAGGATTCCGACTCTACATTCGAAGTGATGGACGACTATTATAAGTTCACTACGAAAACGAACTATCAAAATAACAAATCTTTACCGTATCAGGATATCTATTTTGATAAGAAATCCTACCAGCCGGTTCTCGTGAAAGTCTACGATCAGGACATGCAGGCGCTTGTCCAGGTGCAATTCGGCGGCTTCTCTCAAGATCCATCATTCAAGGATGAAGATTTCGATGTGCAGAAAAACATGGCTTCCGCACAGACAGAAGTACCTGTCATGAACATGGAGGGCGAAGAGCAGCCATTCATGGTGCTTTATCCTAACGAAAACATGGGAGCGGAACTTGTAGAAGAGCAGGAAGTAGACCTGGAAG
The DNA here is from genome assembly GCF_042675915.1 of Thalassobacillus hwangdonensis. Taxonomy (NCBI): domain Bacteria; kingdom Bacillati; phylum Bacillota; class Bacilli; order Caryophanales; family Bacillaceae; genus Thalassobacillus; species Thalassobacillus hwangdonensis. The sequence goes on from NZ_JBHTKL010000002.1 coordinate 201,569, forward strand.
ACGGGAAGCGGGTCATTTTAACGTTTGAAGGCGAAAAGAACTTCACGCTGGTTGAAGAAAAAGCCGAAGTTCAAACGACAAATGCAACCACGGCAGTCCCGGTCATGGGTGACCCTGTCCAACTCGAATTCACGGTCGGGAACATGAACAACAACACCCTTGAGTGGAATCACCAGGGGATGAAATTCTACCTTGCAAGTGACGACTTAACTAAAGAAGAGATGATCGCTGTTGCCAACTCTGTCTCTGGAACTGCGATTAAATAAATTCCGTAGATAGCAGGCTCAGAGGGTCTGCTTTTATTTTTTGACCATAGTAACATGTGGAGTCCCATTGCTGTACAGGTAAGAACGGTCCAGGGAAACGACTCACTTTCCGGGGGTGTACGCTGAGCCTCCTCGGACGTACCGTCCTCCGGGGTCTCACCATGTACTTGTCTCCCCCAGGACATTGAATCAGCTCCTTGAGTATGCACCGCACGATGAAAATGCGAATGCATTTTCGAGGATCTCGCCGTTACCCTTCCCCTGCTGTTAAGGAGGATAATGGGACATCATCAACAAATGATTAAGTTAGTAGTCCAAAACAAAAGCGAAAGCAAAACTATATTTGAAGCGAGCAGCTACCTTGGACCGAACTTTTCATACGGGAATGGAATCCAGCTTAACTTGTCGCTTGGTATTTGACAGGTGTGGTCGGTCCATCAATAATAAATGAAAGGAGTTTGAGAGAGGAGATTCATGGTTTGGCAATGCAGACGTTCTATCGCGATTCCTGGGTGGAAGTCCGCCTGGATGCAATCGAGTATAATATTAATCAATTAAAACAACATATTGGTAAAGATAAAAAAATCTACGCAGTCGTTAAAGCCGATGCCTATGGACATGGGGATACACAAGTTGCAAAAGCTGCATTGGATGCAGGAGCTGCAGCCCTGGCAGTTTCCCTGCTGGATGAAGCCATCAGATTAAGAGAGTGCGGGTTTACTTGTCCGATCCTCGTCATGGGCTGGGTCCGGCCGCAGGACGCAAGCATTGCTGCAGAGATGGACATTTCCCTTACGTTTTTCCAGGAAGATTGGATCAAGGAAGTGAAAAACCTCGATCTCGCCAATCCGTTGAAGCTTCATATGAAGTGGGATACAGGGATGGGCAGGCTCGGAATCCGTTCTGTTGAAGAAATGCAGGTCCTTCTCAAAGAGGTGCAAGAGGATGAACGTTTGATATTGGAAGGGATATTCACGCACTTTGCAACAGCGGATGATTCAGATGCTGCCTATTATCAGGAACAGCAGAAACGTTTGGGTGAGATGCTCACAGAGTTTAAAGCTCTATGGCAAGATCAGGTAAACGTCCACACGAGCAATAGTGCAGCAAGCCTTCGCTACCCGGGGAATGAAGAGGATTTCGTACGCTTCGGCATAAGTATGTATGGATTATATCCTTCTCCTGTTGTAAAAGGTGAAAGGCAGATAGAACTCCAACCTGCTTTTTCGCTTCACAGCCGCATCGTCCATGTGAAGAAGCTGAAGGAAGGGGAATGCGTCAGTTATGGTGCAACCTACTGCGCTACAGAGGATACCTGGATTGCCACGGTTCCATTGGGTTACGCAGATGGTTGGATCAGGCGCCTCCAGGGGATCGATGTACTAGTCGATGGTAAGCGGAGACCGATTGTCGGAAGGATCTGTATGGATCAATTCATGATTGAGCTTGATAAGGAATATGATGTGGGGGAGCAGGTCACATTGATCGGCAGGCAGGGAGATGAAGAGATAACAGCTGATGAAGTAGCGGCTTATCTTGATACGATCAATTATGAAATTCCCTGCATGATAAGTGAGCGGGTCCCTAGAGTGTATAAGAGCAACCAGCACATTGTAGACATTGAGAATTCACTCTCCACAAATAGCAGGAAAATGATGTAAGTTCCCTTTTGACGGGATAAATAAACATATATCCGTGAAAAAACTTGAGAACCCCTTTGCAATTGAGGCTTTTCAATGGTAGTATAAAAATGGATATAAAGACTGGTTAGTGAGAGAGTGTGGATGGTGGAGGTGTATGGTTTTGTCCGAAAGCTTGCATGAAGAATTAGTCATCAAACTTCCCAAAAACCTTTTGAATGAGGTCGACCATCTCATTCAACTCGAAAACGGTGATCGGAGCGATTTCATGTATCAAGCAACGAAAATGTACTTGCGTGAAAAGAAAAAGCGCCACATAAGAGAATCCATGCGCAGTGGATATATGGAAATGGCTAAAATCAATCTCAACATTGCTTCGGAAGCTTTTCAAGCTGAAGAGGAGGCAGAGAACACCCTTGAGCGCTTAGTGAGCGGGGTGTGAAGATTTGATAGTCAAAAGAGGGGACGTCTATTTCGCTGATCTTTCCCCGGTCGTGGGGTCTGAACAAGGCGGCGTCCGCCCTGTACTTATCCTTCAAAACGATATCGGAAATCGATTCAGTCCAACAGTAATCGTAGCTGCCATCACTGCACAGATACAAAAAGCGAAACTGCCGACACACGTAGAAATCAACGCAGAGAAATATGGTTTCGAAAGGGATTCTGTCATTCTGTTAGAACAAATCAGAACAATCGACAAACAAAGATTGACTGACAAAATTACAAAACTAGATGAACCTATGATGAAGCGGGTCAACGAAGGCCTGCAAATTAGTCTTGGGTTGGTCGATTTTTAAAAAACTGCTCGAATGGGCAGTTTTTTTGTATTTTTTAGGTTTAGTGTAATTGGAACAAGGGTAAAGGTATCAGTATTTGATTTTCAAAAAATGCCAGGTGGTATATTAATTCTAAAATGTCTGTTAAAATTATATTAGAATAATAGCGTGGAACTCTTTATTTATTGATTATCTTTCTTAAACATGGAAGAATAATTACAACTATAAATTATCAAGAGTGGAAGACGGAGGGGCGAAATGGATACGAAGATTAAGAACATTGTAATGGAAAATAGTAATGATATCGTCAACATGTGGCTGGAGGAAGTGCAGAAAAATAAGAACCAGGATTACATCTCAACCATTTCTGATGAATTATTCGACAGTACGAATCGTGAGTTCGTAAATGTAATTTTCACAAGCATTGAGAAACGCGGTCTTACAACAGAACTGGAGGATTTCTCTGAACGTCTGATCAACCTTGGTTGGCCGTTGAGCTATTTGACAGAGGGGATTCAATCTTTCCGCAGAGTGACCATCGATTTTATACTTAGCAGATCTGAAACTGTCGATTCCGACTATCTATCTGTTGTATTGAGGGCGGTAGATAATTGGGTCGACCCTATCATAAACCGGTTGGTCAACGAGTACTCAGGCAGCTGGGAACATATTGTTTCATTACAGCGGGTCGCATTGCAGGAACTATCTGCTCCACTGATTCCGGTGATGGAGAATGTGACGATCATGCCGTTGATCGGGACCATCGATACAGAGCGTGCAAAATTGATCATGGAAAATCTGCTTGATGGCGTAATCAAACATAATGCAGAAGTCGTGCTGATTGATATTACTGGTGTTCCGGTAGTGGATACGATGGTGGCACACCATATCATCCAGGCCGCTGAAGCGGTCAGGTTGATTGGATCGACATGTATTCTTGTAGGAATCCGCCCGGAAATTGCCCAGACGATCGTCAATCTGGGAATCGATCTTACGAAATTCCCTACAAAAAGTTCGCTTCGCAAAGGATTCCAGTCAGCCTTGGAGCTTACCAACCGCAGAATTGTCGATACAGGTAACGATGAAGACACGATAGAGAATCTGCTTGATTCTCTGGATAGGGAGTGAGTGCGATGAGAATACCTATTTTGAAGCTGCATAATTATTTGTTGATTTCCATCCAGATCGATTTGGATGACCAGACGGCGATCCAGTTCCAGGAAGACCTATTGAGCAAAATCCATGAGAGCGGTGCGACTGGAGTCGTGATCGATCTGACGTCTGTAGATATTATCGATTCATTCATCGCAAAAGTGCTTGGGGACGTCGTGACCATGTCTGACCTTATGGGCGCGAAGGTCGTCATGACTGGCATCCAGCCTGCAGTAGCGATGACGTTGATCGATCTTGGTATTCATATGCAGGATGTTCCTACTGCGTTAGATCTCGAACAAGGGTTGATAAAACTTCGTCAGGAACTGGAGGAGTGAGTATGGACTTCCAATCCTGTGTAAATATAAAGAAGGAGTGGGATATTGTCGGTGCTCGGCAGCTTGGTCGTGATATAGCCAAGAAAATCGGCTTTGGTACAGTCGATCAGGCCAGAATAGCTACCGCGATATCCGAGCTGGCAAGGAACATATACTTGTACGCCGGTAACGGGAAAGTATGCTTCGAAGCCATTGATGATTTGAACCGCAGAGGTTTGAGCATCGCCGCAATCGATTCCGGACCTGGCATTGAAGAGATCAGTATGGCAATGGAGGACGGGTACACCACATCGGGTGGACTTGGTGCCGGATTGCCGGGGGTTAAACGACTGATGGATGAATTCGATATCATTTCAGAGCCTGGAAAAGGTACAGAGATTAGAGTGGTGAAGTGGCTCCGTTAAAAGGGGGTAATGGACGGTGAGTACGCTTAAGTTAGACTTGCAAGATTATAAAGATTTACTGAAAGAATATATACGGACCAAAGATGAGCAGGCGTTATATCAGGCAGAACAATTCAGTAAACATTCGATGCAGCATAACATCTCTCCGGAAGAAATCATCAACACCCATATCCAGTCCATGCAGGACCTATTCCCGGATTTACCGGATGATATTCAATCTGCGATGGATTTCCTGCTGGAGACGATGGTTTCCTACGGTCTAGCCTATCAGGAGCATCGAGCGCTGAGAGAAAGGCAACTGGAGCTTAAATCTGAGCTCTCCGTAGCGGCGAATATGCAGAAGACACTGTTGAAAACCTATAAGCCGGTCACGGAAGGTCTGGAAATTGGTGCGCTGAGTGTGCCTGCAAAGCAGATGAACGGGGATTACCATCATTTTGTTCATGATAATGAAGGTTCATTGGGGATCGCAATTGCCGATGTCATCGGTAAAGGTGTCCCAGCAGCATTGTGCATGTCCATGATCAAATATTCGATGGATAGTTTTCCGGAGCGCCAGATGGTGCCATCTACAGTGCTGGAAAACCTTAACCGTGTTGTCGAGCGTAATGTTGATCCGAGTATGTTCGTAACGATGTTCTACGGTCTGTACAATAAAGAAGAACATATGTTTTATTATTCTTCTGCAGGCCATGAGCCTGGATTCTACTATGACCATTCTGAAAATACCTATCATGAAATCGATGCTTCAGGACTTGTGTTGGGCGTTGCTCCTGAAACAGAGTATAAGCAATATGAAAAGAAGATCGATGAAGGGGATATGGTCATCCTGCTGACAGATGGTGTTACAGAGTGCAGACAAGGGGACAGGTTCATCGAAAGAGAAGAAGTCCTTGATATAATCAAAAAATATGCACACCTTGAAGCGCAGCAGATCGTAGAGCAGGTATATAAACATTTTGAAAAACTGCAGGACTTCCAATTGAGGGATGATTTTACACTGATTATTCTGAGGAGAAATGTTTGACTGGTTAACAATAAGGGTAATTCCTTCGTGTACCTATATACTTTACGAAAACATGGATGAGGGGGAAAAGGTATGAATCTGACGATTGATGTGACGAATAAAGAGCGCGTTTCGATCGTATCACTTGCTGGTGAAATCGATGCGTTTACTGCTCCTAAGTTAAAAGAGACATTACTGCCACTTACGAAAGAAGATGGCAAAACGATAGAAGTTGACCTTCAGGAAGTGAATTATATGGATAGTACAGGTCTTGGTGTGTTTATCAGTGCCCTTAAGTCAACGAAAGAAAATGACACAGAGCTGAAGCTGGTGCACATGCAGGAACGTGTTTACCGACTGTTCAAGATCACCGGTCTGACGGAAATCATCAACATCGACTCTACGGTGCGAGGTGGAATGTAATTATGGAACCATTTGATTTTGTTGAAGTCAAGGTGCCCGCTAAGGCTGAATACGTAGGCGTCGTAAGACTGAGCATATCCGGAATTGCCAACCGAATGGGCTTTTCATATGAGGATATTGAAGATTTGAAAGTAGCCATTTCCGAAGCCATTACCAATGCAGTGAAGCATGCATATAAAGAAGACGACGATGGTGAGATCACCATTGGATTCGGTGTATATGAAAATCGATTGGAAATCATGGTAGCCGACCACGGAGGAAGCTTCGATCTGGCCCAGGTGAAAGAAGATATCGGGCCGTATAAGCAAGATGATTCGATTGAAGACCTGCGCGAGGGAGGTTTCGGACTGTTCCTGATTGATGCCTTGATGGATAAGGTGGAGATCAACAGCAAGTATGGAGTTATTGTCCTAATGACAAAATACCTGCATGAAAATGAGGTGGGTCTTGATGACGACCAAATCTCAACCACACAATAATAAGCGTGATGATGAAGTATATGAGTGGATCGCTTATCTTCAGGAGAATCCTAGGGATGAAGTGATTCAGGAAAAAATCGTTCTCGTCTACAAGGATCTGGTTGAATCCATTGCGAGAAAGTACTCAAAAAACAGCACGATTCATGAGGACCTCGTTCAGGTAGGGATGCTTGGTCTGCTGGCAGCGATACGACGTTACGATGCAACTTTCGGAAAGTCTTTCGAGTCATTTGCCATACCCACGATCATCGGTGAAATCAAGCGTTTCATCCGTGATAAGACGTGGAGTGTCCATGTTCCTAGAAGAATCAAAGAACTTGGACCCAAAATCAAAAAGGCGGCAGAAGAGCTGACGACGATGCTGCAGAAGTCTCCTTCCGTAGCGGAAATCGCAAATTACCTGGAAGTTTCCGAAGAGGATGTACTGGAAACGATGGAAATGGGTAAAAGCTACAAAGCCCTATCCGTGGACCGGAAAATCGAAGCAGATTCTGATGGTAGTACAGTTACGATTCTGGATCTCGTCGGCAGTCAGGAAGACGGTTACGACCAAATCGATCAGCAGATGCTCCTTAAGAAGGTGCTGCCGATTCTTTCCGAACGGGAACAGGAAATTCTGCAATGCACATATTTTGAAAATATGAGTCAGAAAGATACAGGTGAGCGGTTGGGAATTTCCCAGATGCACGTATCCAGGTTACAGCGACGAGCGTTGAGAAAACTGCGTGAAGCCCTGCAAGCAGAATCGACGGAGGCTTTCTATTGAGCGAACAACCTTCTAAACGATTGAATGTACAAAGTTTTCAAAAGGCGAAGAAAGGTAACTATTATTGCGGGGATAGTTACTTTTACAAAGAAACCGAGGATGCGTTCGTTTGTGCGCTTGCAGATGGACTTGGCAGTGGTGAACTTGCGATGGATTCGTCGAAGGCAGTCATAAAGACGATCGAAGACAATCCGGAGCTGGAGATCGAGCCACTGATCAATAAATGTAATGAATCGTTAGCTGGAAAGCGTGGCGTAGTATTGGGGATTCTTCGTATTGAATTCAAATCCAATACGTATTCTTATTCTTCGATCGGCAACATAGGGATCATGATGATTACTGGTGACGGTGTGAAGAAGAGGAATATTCCACAGGCAGGCTACCTTTCCGGATTTCCGAGGAAGCTTGGTATCATGCGAGGGACACTGACTCCTAACATGATGTTCATTATGTTTTCAGATGGGGTGGACGACCGCCAACTGTCCTCGGGATTATTCAAAAATGGTGATCCATCCAGAATCATCGATCAATTCAAGAATGATAATGCGAAATTACGACAAGACGACACCACGTTGATTGCAATTAAATACGATTAGAAAAGATCTTATCTTTCAATGGATAAGGTCTTTTTTAATTGTCCGGATACCGTCCCTTCCCATCTTCGTTGCTTGTACCTATATGCGGAAAGAAGCGCGTTTTGATAGAATGGAGAATAGTTGAAAGTTCAAGGAGGTACTACATTGTCAGAAAACTTTAACCAAGAAATCCTGCTATGGGTTTCCAAAGAAACTCAAGTTTCACATAAAGCAATTGAAAAAGTCATCACCATGCTTGAAGAAGGAAATACTGTTCCGTTCATAGCCAGATACCGTAAAGAGATGACAGGTGGACTTGATGAAGTGCAGATTAAATCCATCGAGGACAAATGGAACTATGCGCAAAATCTGAGCCAACGTAAAGAAGAAGTCATCCGATTGATCGATGAACAGGGAAAACTGACAGATGAATTGAGAAATGAAATAACGAAAGCGACACAACTGCAAAAAGTGGAAGACCTTTACCGTCCATATAAACAGAAGCGACGCACTCGAGCTACGATCGCTAAAGAAAAAGGACTGGAGCCACTGGCTGAAAAGGTCTGGAAGCAAGATAGAATCCAGCTGGAGGAAGAAGCATCGAAATATCTTTCGGATGAGCATGAACTTCAATCAGTGGAGGATGTACTTAGTGGTGTAAATGACATCATTGCCGAATGGATTTCAGATGACCCTGACTTCCGTGAATTCATCCGTAATAAAACCTTCACGGCTGGCAGCATCCAATCCGCCGTCAAGAAGGAAGAAAATGATGAAAAAGGTGTCTTTGAAATGTACTACGAATATCAGGAGCCTGTTCGCGCTGTTGCATCCCACCGGGTACTTGCGCTGAACCGGGGTGAAAAAGAGGACGTACTGAAAGTTTCGGTCCAGCCACCTGAAGAAACAATCGTAAGCCACCTGAGCAGAAAAGTGATCAAGCGCCACGCGCAGGAAGACGTGCGCCAACTACTACAGACTGCGATTGAAGACAGCTATAAGCGTTTGATCCAGCCATCTGTAGAACGCGAAATCCGTAATGCACTTTCTGAAAAGGCGGAAGAACAAGCGATTGAGGTATTCTCGAAAAATCTGAGGAGCCTGTTGCTGCAGCCACCGTTGAAAGGAAAAACGGTTCTTGGTGTAGACCCTGCATTCCGGACAGGGTGCAAGTTGGCAGTCATTGATGAAACGGGAAAAGTACATGCGATTTCAGTGATGTATCCGACAGCACCTAGAAAAGATGTAGCAGGAGCTGAAAAGCAGGTTCTGGACTATATGAAGAAGTATCCGATCGAATTGATCGCTATCGGTAATGGCACAGCTTCCAGAGAAACGGAGCAATTCATTGCCGAACTGATCCAGAAGCATAGTGTTGATGTCCCTTATATGATCGTCAATGAGGCTGGGGCGAGTGTGTATTCAGCATCCAAGCTTGCCAGAGAAGAATTCCCTGACTTGCAAGTGGAAGAACGCAGTGCCGTTTCCATTGCAAGACGTGTACAGGATCCATTAGCGGAACTTGTAAAAATCGACCCGAAATCAATCGGAGTGGGACAGTATCAGCATGACGTCAGCCAAAAGCGCTTGAACGAATCATTAAGCTTCGTTGTAGAAACGGCCGTGAACCAGGTGGGAGTGAACGTAAACACAGCCTCCGGTTCGTTACTTCAATATGTATCCGGTTTAAGTAAGACGGTTGCCAACAACATTATCAAGAAGCGCGATGAAGTTGGTAAATTCACGACTCGGAAGCAGTTGAAAGACATTCCACGCCTTGGAGCGAAAACGTATGAACAGAGTATCGGATTTCTGCGCGTCGTGGACGGGGAAGAGGCCTTCGACCGTACACCGATCCACCCCGAAAGCTACAAAGCAGCAAGAACGATTCTTGATATGGTTGGAATGAGTGTTTCCGATTTAGGTACATCTCCTTTGGCGGACAAGCTGAAAGAGCTTGACGAAACAGCCACTGCCGAAAAGCTTGCTATCGGAGTACCGACACTGCAGGATATCATCAAATCCCTTAGCCAGCCTGGGCGGGACCCGCGTGATGATCTACCTAAACCATTATTGAAAAAGAATGTACTATCAATGGAAGATCTTAAAGAAGGAATGGAACTGGAAGGAACGGTCAGGAATGTTGTCGACTTCGGTGCATTTGTCGATATCGGAGTAAAACAGGATGGGCTTGTCCATATTTCCAAACTGGCCAACCGTTATGTGAAGCATCCGATGGACGTAGTATCCGTTGGAGACGTCGTGACGGTATGGGTCGAACAGGTTGATGTGAACAAACAACGGATCGCACTTACAATGGTGAACAAATAAAACGAACAAAAAAGATACCAGTGCTCTTTTGCTTCTGGTATCTTTTATTTATACTTTATGAGAGTTTACTTCTATTGTATAAGAAACACTGAGGCTTTGGTGATAAGTACTGGACGACAAGCTAATATTCCTTTTTATAAAAGAACCAACACTGGTTCAACATTTTGATCTGATACTTATCTTTGTGATAAAAAGCGTTGCTCATTTGCTTTTTTAACCAACCCGGCATAAGAAAACCCCTCCTTGGTAATAAAAGCTGCTGGGATAGCTTATGCAGAAAACGAAAGGAGTGTGAGTGATATGGAACAAATGACGAACGAAGAATTGCAAACATTGACGAACGAGCTTTCGATGACTTACTTTGATAAAGCCTTTATGGATGAAGTACGTTTCAACGGTCGTCTAAGAACGACTGGAGGGAGGTATATTCCATCGGAACGTGTGATCGAACTTAATCCAAAGTATTTGAAGGAACTCGGCAAAGAAGAATTCATCGGGATCATCAAACATGAGTTATGCCATTATCATTTGCACATTGAAGGGAAAGGATTCAATCACAGAGATAAAGATTTCAGGGAACTGATGGAACGGACAGGTTCACCGAGGTTCTGTTCTCCTTTACCATCTCAGCGAGCTAGAAGGAAGCAAGTCTACCAGTGTACAGCCTGTGGTCAGCTGTTTCATCGAGTGAAGAGAATCGATACGAAGCGCTATCGCTGCGGGAAGTGCAGAGGAAAGTTGAAAAAGGTTTAAATAATTATTGACGAAAGATTAAGCGCATGTTAAATTAAATAAGCCTTGAAAAAAGCGCAGCAAATCAAACGCTTTTCTCCGAAAAAAAGGTTTGACAAGCTACGTAAGATGTTATAATATATTTATCGTCGCTGTTAAACAAGCTTTGCTATTTCAAGCCATATAAACAGGATGCTAAAGATTGATGATATACTGAACAACATTATTCCACCGTAGCGAAGCCGTAAACACCTTGAATTCACTTCAATGTAGGCTTTGCGAGGAGTACAACAGTACACATGATGCCGGAGAGTATAACAAAGGTGTTGTACGACGAGCATAAACTTAGGTTGTAGCTCAATGATATCCTTAATAACATTATTCCACCGTAGCTCAGTGGTAGAGCAATCGGCTGTTAACCGATCGGTCGCAAGTTCGAATCTTGCCGGTGGAGCCAGTGGAGAAGTACTCAAGTGGCTGAAGAGGCGCCCCTGCTAAGGGTGTAGGTCGCGCAAGCGGCGCGAGGGTTCAAATCCCTCCTTCTCCGCCATTTCAAATTCCAACGTGGCCCGTTGGTCAAGCGGTTAAGACACCGCCCTTTCACGGCGGTAACACGGGTTCGAATCCCGTACGGGTCATTTCTCAATTACATAGGTCCGGTAGTTCAGTTGGTTAGAATGCCTGCCTGTCACGCAGGAGGTCGCGGGTTCGAGTCCCGTCCGGACCGCCACTTTCATTAAAACGTTGGGCCATAGCCAAGCGGTAAGGCAACGGGTTTTGGTCTCGTCATGCCCAGGTTCGAATCCTGGTGGCCCAGCCATCATCTTTCAAAAAAAGATGTTGACAACCAAGGTAATCCCATATAGAATGGTTCTTGTTGCTTTAAAAAACATAACGATCATAGCCTTATTAACAAACACCTTTTTAACAAGAGCCATTAGCTCAGTTGGTAGAGCATCTGACTTTTAATCAGAGGGTCGGAGGTTCGAATCCTCCATGGCTCACCATTTTGGATATGCGGGTGTGGTGGAACTGGCAGACACGCTAGACTTAGGATCTAGTGCCTTACGGCGTGGGGGTTCGACTCCCTCCACCCGCACCATTAATTATTGCTGTGAACATCACGGCATTTTATTTTTGCTTTTTACAGCATGATGCGGTCGTGGCGGAATCGGCAGACGCGCTAGGTTGAGGGCCTAGTGGGAGTTAATCCCGTGGAGGTTCAAGTCCTCTCGGCCGCACCAAAAAAAGTTCAAAAAAACATTGACTCAATAAACTGACTGTGTTAAATTAGAATATGTCGCTTCAATCAAGCGCCCGTAGCTCAATTGGATAGAGCGTCTGACTACGGATCAGAAGGTTAGGGGTTCGACTCCTCTCGGGCGCGCCATTCTACGGGAAGTAGCTCAGCTTGGTAGAGCACTTGGTTTGGGACCAAGGGGTCGCAGGTTCGAATCCTGTCTTCCCGACCATCGAAATTACATAACTACTTACATATAATGTGGTTATTTAAAACTTAACATGCGGGTGTAGTTTAGTGGTAAAACCTCAGCCTTCCAAGCTGATGATGAGGGTTCGATTCCCTTCACCCGCTCCATTAAATCATCGGGGCCTGTAGCTCAGTTGGTCAGAGCGCACGCCTGATAAGCGTGAGGTCGGTGGTTCAAGTCCACTCAGGCCCACCATGATTCAAAATTGATCTTTGAAAACTGAACGAACCAACCAGTACGTCAATTACGTTTCTTCATTATATGAGGAAACGAAAACAAAGCACTTTCGAGTGCATTTTTATGAGCTAATCAACTCAACTTTTATGGAGAGTTTGATCCTGGCTCAGGACGAACGCTGGCG
>NZ_JBHTKL010000003.1:0-4905 GCF_042675915.1 Thalassobacillus hwangdonensis
GGGGGTGACGCTTGTGGAATGAGCGGCGGACGGGTGAGTAACACGTGGGCAACCTGCCTGTAAGACTGGGATAACTCCGGGAAACCGGGGCTAATACCGGGTAATACCAGACTCCGCATGGAGTCGGGTTGAAAGATGGCTTCTCGCTATCACTTACAGATGGGCCCGCGGCGCATTAGCTAGTTGGTGAGGTAACGGCTCACCAAGGCAACGATGCGTAGCCGACCTGAGAGGGTGATCGGCCACACTGGGACTGAGACACGGCCCAGACTCCTACGGGAGGCAGCAGTAGGGAATCTTCCGCAATGGACGAAAGTCTGACGGAGCAACGCCGCGTGAACGATGAAGGTCTTCGGATCGTAAAGTTCTGTTGTCAGGGAAGAACAAGTACCGTGCGAATAGAGCGGTACCTTGACGGTACCTGACCAGAAAGCCACGGCTAACTACGTGCCAGCAGCCGCGGTAATACGTAGGTGGCAAGCGTTGTCCGGAATTATTGGGCGTAAAGCGCGCGCAGGCGGTTTCTTAAGTCTGATGTGAAAGCCCCCGGCTCAACCGGGGAGGGTCATTGGAAACTGGGGAACTTGAGTACAGAAGAGGAGAGTGGAATTCCACGTGTAGCGGTGAAATGCGTAGATATGTGGAGGAACACCAGTGGCGAAGGCGACTCTCTGGTCTGTAACTGACGCTGAGGCGCGAAAGCGTGGGGAGCGAACAGGATTAGATACCCTGGTAGTCCACGCCGTAAACGATGAGTGCTAGGTGTTAGGGGGCTTCCACCCCTTAGTGCTGAAGTTAACGCATTAAGCACTCCGCCTGGGGAGTACGGCCGCAAGGCTGAAACTCAAAGGAATTGACGGGGGCCCGCACAAGCGGTGGAGCATGTGGTTTAATTCGAAGCAACGCGAAGAACCTTACCAGGTCTTGACATCTTCGGACCACCCTGGAGACAGGGTTTTCCCTTCGGGGACCGAATGACAGGTGGTGCATGGTTGTCGTCAGCTCGTGTCGTGAGATGTTGGGTTAAGTCCCGCAACGAGCGCAACCCCTGACCTTAGTTGCCAGCATTCAGTTGGGCACTCTAAGGTGACTGCCGGTGACAAACCGGAGGAAGGCGGGGATGACGTCAAATCATCATGCCCCTTATGACCTGGGCTACACACGTGCTACAATGGATGGTACAAAGGGCAGCAAAACCGCGAGGTCGAGCAAATCCCATAAAACCATTCTCAGTTCGGATTGCAGGCTGCAACTCGCCTGCATGAAGCCGGAATCGCTAGTAATCGCGGATCAGCATGCCGCGGTGAATACGTTCCCGGGCCTTGTACACACCGCCCGTCACACCACGAGAGTTGGCAACACCCGAAGTCGGTGAGGTAACCTTTTTGGAGCCAGCCGCCGAAGGTGGGGCCAATGATTGGGGTGAAGTCGTAACAAGGTAGCCGTATCGGAAGGTGCGGCTGGATCACCTCCTTTCTAAGGATATATGGAAACGTACTGGTTGTGTTTGTTCAGTTTTGAGAGATCAAACGATCTTTCAAAACGAACTTCGATTACGTTCGCAACATCCCTGTTGCAACATCGAAGCCACCCCATCCGTGGGGAAGTGAACCTTGAAAACTAGATAAGAGCAAGACATTCAACGAACATCGAAACGATAACAACGTCTTTTCACGTTAGTATAGTTAAGNAAGATCTTCAATTAAATATTAATGGATGGGCCTGTAGCTCAGTTGGTCAGAGCGCACGCCTGATAAGCGTGAGGTCGGTGGTTCAAGTCCACTCAGGCCCACCATCTATTCAACCCATATATTATGGGGCCTTAGCTCAGCTGGGAGAGCGCCTGCTTTGCACGCAGGAGGTCAGCGGTTCGATCCCGCTAGGCTCCACCATTTTTGTGTTTAAAAAATGAACCTTGAAAACTAGATAAGAGCAAGACATTCAACGAACATCGAAACGATAACAACGTCTTTTCACGTTAGTATAGTTAAGTGAATAAGGGCGCACGGTGGATGCCTTGGCACTAGGAGCCGATGAAGGACGCGACTAACAGCGATATGCTTCGGGGAGCCGTAAGTAGGCTTTGATCCGGAGATTTCCGAATGGGGGAACCCACTGTTCGTAATGGAACAGTATCCTGTACTGAATACATAGGTGCAGGAAGGCAGACCCGGGGAACTGAAACATCTCAGTACCCGGAGGAAGAGAAAGCAAATGCGATTTCCCGAGTAGCGGCGAGCGAAACGGAATTAGCCCAAACCAAGAGGCTTGCCTCTTGGGGTTGTAGGACACTCCTTTGGAGTTACAAAGAGATCCGGTAAGTGAATCGATCTGGAACGATCAGCGATACGAGGTAAGAGCCCTGTAGCTGAAATCGGATCTCCTCCGGAGTGGATCCTGAGTACGGCGGAACACGAGGAATTCCGTCGGAATCCGGGAGGACCATCTCCCAAGGCTAAATACTCCCTAGTGACCGATAGTGAACCAGTACCGTGAGGGAAAGGTGAAAAGCACCCCGGAAGGGGAGTGAAAGAGATCCTGAAACCGTGTGCCTACAAGTAGTCGGAGCCCGTTAATGGGTGACGGCGTGCCTTTTGTAGAATGAACCGGCGAGTTACGATCCCATGCAAGGTTAAGTTGATGAGACGGAGCCGCAGCGAAAGCGAGTCTGAACAGGGCGATTTAGTATGTGGTCGTAGACCCGAAACCGTGTGATCTACCCATGTCCAGGGTGAAGGTCAGGTAACACTGACTGGAGGCCCGAACCCACGCATGTTGAAAAATGCGGGGATGAGGTGTGGGTAGGGGTGAAATGCCAATCGAACACGGAGATAGCTGGTTCTCTCCGAAATAGCTTTAGGGCTAGCCTCAGAGAACGAGTCTTGGAGGTAGAGCACTGATTGGACTAGGGGCCCCTACCGGGTTACCGAATTCAGTCAAACTCCGAATGCCAATGACTTAGCTCTGGGAGTCAGACTATGGGTGATAAGGTTCATAGTCGAGAGGGAAACAGCCCAGACCGCCAGCTAAGGTCCCTAAGTATGTGTTAAGTGGAAAAGGATGTGGAGTTGCTTAGACAACCAGGATGTTGGCTTAGAAGCAGCCACCATTTAAAGAGTGCGTAATAGCTCACTGGTCGAGTGACTCTGCGCCGAAAATGTACCGGGGCTAAACACATCACCGAAGCTGCGGATTGATCCTATGGATCAGTGGTAGGAGAGCGTTCTAAGCGCTGCGAAGTCAGACCGTGAGGACTGGTGGAGCGCTTTGAAGTGAGAATGCCGGTATGAGTAGCGAAAAAAGAGTGAGAATCTCTTTCACCGAATGCCTAAGGTTTCCTGAGGAAGGCTCGTCCTCTCAGGGTTAGTCGGGACCTAAGCCGAGGCCGAAAGGCGTAGGCGATGGACAACAGGTTGATATTCCTGTACCACCTCCTTTCCGTTTGAACGACGGGGGGACGCAGGAGGATAAGGAGAGCGCACCACTGGATGTGTGCGTGCAAGCAGTGAGACGGTCGGATAGGCAAATCCGTCCGGCAACGTCAAGCTGTGATGCGGAGGGAACTAAAGTACCGAAGCTCCTGATTTCACACTGCCAAGAAAAGCCTCTAGTGAGGAAAGAGGTGCCCGTACCGCAAACCGACACAGGTAGGCGAGGAGAGAATCCTAAGGTGAGCGGGAGAACTCTCGTTAAGGAACTCGGCAAAATGACCCCGTAACTTCGGGAGAAGGGGTGCTCCTCTTGCGAGGAGCCGCAGTGAAAAGGCCCAAGCGACTGTTTAGCAAAAACACAGGTCTCTGCGAAGCCGTAAGGCGAAGTATAGGGGCTGACACCTGCCCGGTGCTGGAAGGTTAAGGGGATGCGTTAGCTTATGCGAAGCGTTGAACCGAAGCCCCAGTAAACGGCGGCCGTAACTATAACGGTCCTAAGGTAGCGAAATTCCTTGTCGGGTAAGTTCCGACCCGCACGAAAGGTGCAACGACTTGGGCACTGTCTCAACGAGAGACCCGGTGAAATTATACTATGTGTGAAGATGCACATTACCCGCGACAGGACGGAAAGACCCCGTGGAGCTTTACTGTAGCCTGATATTGAATGTTGGTACAGCTTGTACAGGATAGGTGGGAGCCTGAGAAGCCGGAGCGCTAGCTTCGGTGGAGGCGCCGGTGGGATACCACCCTGGCTGTACGGACCTTCTAACCCAGGACCGTAATCCGGTCCGGAGACAGTGTCAGGTGGGCAGTTTGACTGGGGCGGTCGCCTCCCAAAAGGTAACGGAGGCGCCCAAAGGTTCCCTCAGAATGGTTGGAAATCATTCGCAGAGTGTAAAGGCACAAGGGAGCTTGACTGCGAGACCTACAAGTCGAGCAGGGACGAAAGTCGGGCTTAGTGATCCGGTGGTTCCGCATGGAAGGGCCATCGCTCAACGGATAAAAGCTACCCCGGGGATAACAGGCTTATCTCCCCCAAGAGTCCACATCGACGGGGAGGTTTGGCACCTCGATGTCGGCTCATCGCATCCTGGGGCTGTAGTCGGTCCCAAGGGTTGGGCTGTTCGCCCATTAAAGCGGTACGCGAGCTGGGTTCAGAACGTCGTGAGACAGTTCGGTCCCTATCCGTCGTGGGCGTTGGAAATCTGAGAGGAGCTGTCCTTAGTACGAGAGGACCGGGATGGACGCACCGCTGGTGTACCAGTTGTTCCGCCAGGAGCATAGCTGGGTAGCTACGTGCGGTCGGGATAAGTGCTGAAAGCATCTAAGCATGAAGCCCCCCTCAAGATGAGATTTCCCATCACTTCGAGTGAGTAAGATCCCTCAGAGACGATGAGGTTGATAGGTCCGAGGTGGAAGCGTGGTGACACGTGGAGCTGACGGATACTAATCGATCGAGGACTTATCTATATGA
>NZ_JBHTKL010000004.1:0-1492 GCF_042675915.1 Thalassobacillus hwangdonensis
CGAAAGTGCTTGTTGTCGTTCCCTCATATAATGAAGAAACGTAATTGACGTACTGGTTGGTTCGTTCAGTTTTCAAAGATCAAAATTAAAAGTGGTGGAGCCTAGCGGGATCGAACCGCTGACCTCCTGCGTGCAAAGCAGGCGCTCTCCCAGCTGAGCTAAGGCCCCTTCATATAATGTAATTAAAATGGTCGGGAAGACAGGATTCGAACCTGCGACCCCTTGGTCCCAAACCAAGTGCTCTACCAAGCTGAGCTACTTCCCGTAGAATGGCGCGCCCGAGAGGAGTCGAACCCCTAACCTTCTGATCCGTAGTCAGACGCTCTATCCAATTGAGCTACGGGCGCATGAGAATCTAATATGGTGCCGAGGGCCGGACTCGAACCGGCACGGTAGAAACCTACCGCAGGATTTTAAGTCCTGTGCGTCTGCCAATTCCGCCACCCCGGCTTGGCATGTAGGGCTTATATCGATCTATGATGTATTAAAATAAGTTTTATATTCAGCACTACAAACAAGTTGGTTTGAGTTTATGGAGCGGAAGACGGGATTCGAACCCGCGACCCCCACCTTGGCAAGGTGATGTTCTACCACTGAACTACTTCCGCAAATGGTGCGGGTGGAGGGAGTCGAACCCCCACGCCGTAAGGCACTAGATCCTAAGTCTAGCGTGTCTGCCAGTTCCACCACACCCGCATATCCAAATGGTGAGCCATGGAGGATTCGAACCTCCGACCCTCTGATTAAAAGTCAGATGCTCTACCAACTGAGCTAATGGCTCGTGATTTTATTAGTCGCTCGTCATTTAATGCCGTGCGAGATGCTCGTCGTGTTGCAAGCTGTTTCGGTGATGTTGCACTCCTCGCAAGCCTTCAAAGTAGTTGGTTCAAGTTGTTGGCTTGCTCTACCAACTGAGCTAATGGCTCGGGATTATAAAACGCAAGAAAATGCTTGTCTTCTGTTGTTCAAAACCGAATGGTGCCGGCCAGAGGACTTGAACCCCCAACCTACTGATTACAAGTCAGTTGCTCTACCAATTGAGCTAGACCGGCTAAATGGTGGAGGATGCAGGGTTCGAACCTGCGACCCCTTGCTTGTAAGGCAAGTGCTCTCCCAGCTGAGCTAATCCTCCGATATATGTAAAGGCTTGGCAGCGTCCTACTCTCACGGGGGTAAACCCGACTACCATCGGCGCTGGAGAACTTAACTACTGTGTTCGGCATGAGAACAGGTGTGACCTCTCCGCCATCGCCACCAAACCTTTATTCATTTTTTAAGGACAAGATATATTATATTCATGTTTCCTTAAAATTTCAAGGGTAAATTTATTTTTTTATAAACCCTCAAAACTAGATAAGTGCTTTCATTCAACGTGTATCTTCCGATATCACTAGTCTTTTCGCGTATCTTCATATAGATAAGTCCTCGATCGATTAGTATCCGTCAGCTCCACGTGTCACCACGCTTCCACCTCGGACCTATCAACCTCATC
>NZ_JBHTKL010000005.1:0-1187162 GCF_042675915.1 Thalassobacillus hwangdonensis
GCTTGTTGTCGTTCCCTCATATAATGAAGAAACGTAATTGACGTACTGGTTGGTTCGTTCAGTTTTCAAAGATCAATTTGTTGCCTGCTGTTCAAAACAGCGACTTAACTAATATATCATGCGGTTGTTTTAAAGTCAACAACTTTTTTCATGATAACTTTTTGTTTTGTTTCGTTCGTTGCCGCTCTCTTAACGCGACAAGTAATAATATATCACGCTGAATAAATGATTGCAATAACTTTTTAGATATTAATTTCAAAAAAGTTATCTTTCTATTACAACTCTCCATTAAGCCATCGCATTAGCAGGAACCAACTGCTAGAGAAGCTTCATATCTTCCCTACACTTATGTTTTCTTCCATTAAAAAAAGCGAGGAAGCTCCCTCGCCTTTATAAAACCCACATTTGAATCGCTGTAAGGGACAGGACCCCTGGCAACCCTAACACGCCAGCAATGACGGCAGTTACCATGTTGATCGGGATATGCAACCCGAACCCTGCTCCAAATACATTCGCAAAAAACAATAACAATACACCTATCAGCAACTTGATGCTCGCCTGGCCCACCCATTTCATCGGTTTGACCGGGGCTCCAAGCATCATGATCAATATGACTGCAAATACAAGAACCGCTATGACGACCAACGGATCCATGCCCATCCCCCTTTGCTTGTCCTTTCTATAAACTTATGCCAGGCAAAGCGAGGATAGCACTTCATTTTAGGAAAGAGCGCTCAGTTTACGATGACGCGCTTCTTTAATAAGGTAGAAGTATTTTGCTTTTGCAAGCGAAAGATCCTTCAATCCATCTTCCGTAGGGTCGACACTATGTTCAATGATATTTTTCAAATTCGACCAATCCTGCTGCAGGCGGTTAATATCTGCCAACAGCTCCTGGTCCATGTCTTTCTTTTTGATTTTCTTTCGACCGAACATGGTCATCCCCCGCTTTACAGTTCTCTTCGTCCTTCAAGGGCTTTGGACAAGGTAACTTCATCCGCATATTCCAAGTCGCCACCGACCGGGAGACCGTGGGCAATTCGTGTAATACGAATGCCTGAAGGTTTTACAAGCCTGGATATATACATCGCTGTTGCTTCCCCTTCGATATTCGGATTAGTCGCTAGAATCAATTCTTCTACCCCTTCATCCTTCAATCGATTGATCAGGCTCGGTACGTTGATATCTTCAGGTCCAATTCCATCCATTGGAGATATCGCCCCATGAAGCACATGATACCTGCCACTGAATTCCTTCATCTTTTCCATTGCAATGACATCTTTCGGATCCTGCACAACACAAATGACCGAACTGTCCCGGGATTCGTCCTGACAAATCGAACATGGATCCTGGTCGGTAATGTGTCCGCAATTCGTACAGTGTGTCAGTTCACGCTTCGCATTGACAAGCGCTTTTGCAAAATCGAGTACATCATCTTCTTCCATATTCAACACGAAAAAAGCCAGACGGACAGCCGTCTTCGGGCCGATCCCTGGCAATTTCGTGAAACTGTCGATCAACTTTGAAATCGGTTCTGGATAATACATTCAGAATTCCTCCTAGAACATTCCGCCTCCAGGCATGCCTTTCGTGAACTGTCCCATTGTATCGTTCGTTTTATCATCTACTTGCTTCAATACATCATTAGTTGCTGCAAGGATAAGGTCCTGGAGCATATCTACATCATCCGGATCTACTACTTCCTCATCGATTTGAACATCAGTGATTTCTTTTTTACCGTTTGCTACTACCTTGACCATTCCGCCACCGGCAGTTGCTTCGAATACCATTTCATGAAGCTCATCCTGAGCCTTCATCATTTTCTTCTGCATTTTCTGCATTTGTTTCATCATATTATTCATATTTCCCATACCACCTTTCATGGTGATACCTCCTTTAATTTCATATTTATAAGATTAATCATGGATTTCTATCAATTCATCCCCTGCCAACTTCCGTGCTTCGCTGATCAATGGGTCATCTTCATCTTCTTTCTTATTGTCCTCACCAGGTTCCTCCTGGGATTTCTGCTTTTGGACAAACTCAGCACGGATTTCCTGCCAATTCGGTTCTGGAATCGGAATGATATCCATCTGCTTTCCGATGAAGTCAGCGAGCAAAGGTTCAATGGTCCCTTTGTGCTCCAGTGCCAATGAACAATGGATCTCATATCGGAATGCCAATACCAGTCCTTTTTCAGAAGCAGCTCTTGGCTTACTATTCAATAGTGTAGCATGTGCAGGAGCATTATTCTGCTTCAATGCTTCCATAAAGTTCGCCCATTTCGCATGAACTTCCTTGATTTCTTCCTTCGAAGCTTCATTCAGAATCATGCGGATCCGTTCAAATGGAATTTTGTAACCATTCCGATTGCTTCGCGGCTGGGTACGACGAGCAGGTTTGTCTTGTGCAGGCGCAGCAGCCGCTGCCGGATTCGCTTTCAACTGCTTCAGCTCACGCTCCATTTCATCCAGCTTCTTTGCAAGACGTTGAACGGCTTCCGCTTCGGCAGGATTCGACTTCTGCGTCGTTCCTTCTGTATCTGCAATATTCAGCATTGCAATTTCAATGAAAACTTTCGGACTCGTTGTCCATTTCATCTCCTGCTGGCATTGGTTCAAGTGACGGATACATTGCTGGATGAACTCAGGAGACAGCTGTTCAGTCAGCTGTTTGAAGTGATCATCCGGAATCGCACGCTCGAGGTTATCTTCCAAATCAGGTGCACTTTGGTATAGAAGAATATCTCTAAGATAATAGATCAAGTCGAACACAAACCGTCCTGGATCTTTACCATTTTGTATGAGGTCGTTTACGTGTTGAAGTGCCAACTTTACATCCTTCTGATATAAAGCATCGACCACTCCCGCCAATTTTTGTTGGGAGACAGATCCCGTTACAGCGAGGACATCATCAATGGTCACTTCGTCTTCGCTGTACGAAATAGCCTGGTCCAACAGACTCAATGCATCCCGCATCCCACCTTCGGCTGCCAAAGCTACGGCCTCCAGTGCTTCCTTGGCTACTTCGATCCCTTCATTAGAAATGATGGTTTCCATACGCTCCACAATCGACTGCTGGCCGATACGTTTGAAATCGAAACGCTGACAACGGGAAATGATCGTCAACGGAATTTTATGTGGTTCTGTTGTAGCGAGAATGAAAATGACATGTTCCGGCGGCTCTTCCAATGTTTTCAGCAAGGCATTGAATGCTCCGATGGAAAGCATGTGTACCTCGTCGACGATGTACACTTTATACTTCACTGCACTTGGCGCGTACTTCACTTTGTCACGGATTTCCCGAATCTGTTCAACCCCGTTATTGGAAGCAGCATCGATTTCAATCACATCGGAAATCGACCCATCCTGTATGCCGATACAGGAAGGACATTCCCCACACGGTTCTTTTACTGGAGCCTGGTCACAGTTGACGGCTTTTGCAAAAATCTTTGCAGCACTCGTCTTTCCTGTTCCCCTTGGACCGGAAAAAAGATACGCATGCGAAAACTTATCCTGCATGATGGCATTCTGCAACGTACGGGTAATATGCGTTTGTCCGACGACGTCTGCAAAGTTACGCGGACGCCACACACGATATAATGCCTGGTAGCTCATAGCACCGTTCTCCTTTAATCAATTCTCTCCTATTATACCTGAATTGCCAGTTGGATGTGAACCTTCCTCCATTGGGTTTGGGAGAAGATTCTTAGAAAAACTTGCCTAATCGCCAATTACTTATGGAATAAGCCTTAGTATTTTCTTATACTTTCATCTTTTAGCAACGTTACATTTTCTTAAAGTAAAAAAAAGACCCACCTGATTCAGGTGAGTCCTTTTCGATATGTATGCCGTGCACCCACTGTCGATGATGCGACCCTAAGCGTTACTTAAGCTTATGGCTCGACCCAGGCACTCCCGCGGCACACGAGAATGACAGCTTACTGCTGCTTCCTTCCGGACCTGACAGGGTTCGCTGGTTCCCGTTGCGCAGGACCTGGGTGTCAACACCACTCACTTAAGGCAGACCTTAAGGTCACACCACCTTGAGTGGGGATTCGGCCTCGCTATAGCGGATTGCGAGTACAGGGCACCGCTACCTCCCCGCTTAGCACGGTATTTTCAAGTATAGCATTTTTCACAAAAAATGCAATGATAATTGCCTGTCAATCTTTGGATTCCTTTTTCTTTTTCTTCTCTTCCCGCAAATTCCGGAAAAACGCAGAAAGCAACTCTCCGCATTCCGCTTCAAGGACACCGCCGGTTACAGCAGCCTGGTGGTTGAACCGATCATCCTCAAGCACGTTCATCAATGAACCTACACATCCGGCTTTTGGGTCATAGGCTCCAAAAACGACACGAGGAATCCGCGATTGCACGATGGCACCCGCACACATCGGACAAGGTTCAAGCGTTACATACAATGTACAGTCCTCCAGCCTCCAACTGCCAACCGCTTCATTGGCATGTTCGATTGCGATGAATTCAGCATGGGAGGATGCACGCTGGGTTGTTTCGCGAAGGTTAAAACCACGTGCAATGACAATCCCGTCATGGACAATCACTGCGCCGATCGGCACTTCCCGCTCAGCTTCAGCTTTCTTCGCTTCTGCTATCGCAAGCTGCATGTAGTATTCATCTCTATTTTCCTTCTTCTCATCGGTCATGAAATTTCACCGCCCGTGCAAACTATATGGAAAGGAGGGGAACCGATTGGAGCATTCCCATTTGAAATCCGCTGTCGTGTTCATCGATTTGATCAATGATTTCAACTTCAAGCATGGTGAACAGCTGCTGCACCATACGTATCATATCTTACCTAATATAATGAAATTGAAGCAATTTGCTCAAGAACATCAGATGCCGATCATTTATGTCAATGATCATTATGGACGCTGGAGGGCCGATCTGCAACAATTATATGACCATTGCCTTTCGCCGGAGACGGAGAAACTTCTGAAGGCAATCACTCCAAGTGTCGATGATTTCTTCTTGATCAAACCAAAGCATTCAGGTTTTTACCAGAGTTCCCTCCAATCCCTCTTATATGAACTTGGGGTAAAACGATTGATTCTCAGCGGCGTTGCAGGAAATATCTGTGTACTGTTCACTGCGAATGATGCATATATGAGGGAATACGCACTTTGGGTTCCTGAAAATGCCGTCGCCTCCACGAATGATCGAGACAATGAATTTGCATTGCTGACGATGAAACAGGTGCTGAAGGCAGACACTACACCAATCTGATTCATAATGTCCCACACTCTCCTCATAGAATGGTAGAAGGAAAATCTGGAGGGGAGTGGCACCATGCAAATCCATGTCGTGCAAAGTGGAGAGAGCCTGTTCAATATCGCGAATCTGTATCAGACGACCGTGCAGGCGATTTCCGAAGCGAATGAATTAGAAACACCCGCAAGTCTGGTCGTCGGGCAGGCGCTCGTCATTCCGATCAATGGACAATTCTATTTTGTCCAACCGGGTGACAGCCTATATTCCATTGCACAAAAATTCGGACTGACTGCCCAGGAGCTCGCGAATATCAATCAATTCCCAGTGAATAACACACTTCCGGTGGGATTCCGGTTATATATACCACCGTTACCGAAGACAGACGCTTCTGTAAATGCTTATATCGAGCCTTACGGGGATACCGTTTCTGCAAACCTTGAATCCTCCGCCCGGTCAAGAAGTCCATACTTAACGTACCTCGCACCATTCAGTTATCGGATTCAGCGTGACGGTTCACTGAAGGCACCGCCATTGAATGATTTCAAAAATATTGCTGAAAGTAACCGCGCGACGTTGATGCTTGTCGTCACGAACTTAGAAGAAGATGGGTTCAGTGCAGAGCTTGGAAGAATCATTCTTACAAACGAGGAAGTCCAGAACAAACTGCTTGATAATATCGTTACTACCGCAAAGCAAGGTGGATTTCGGGATGTACATTTCGATCTCGAATTTTTACCGCCGGAAAACAAAGAAGACTATAATCGTTTCTTAAGGAAAGCGAAAAATCGTCTGCAGCAGGAAGGGTTGCTGATGTCGACTGCACTTGCTCCAAAGACGAGCGCCGATCAAAAAGGTGCATGGTATGAAGCACATGATTATAAAGCGCATGGAGAGATCGTCGATTTTGTTGTGCTGATGACTTATGAATGGGGATACAGTGGTGGTCCACCAATGGCTGTTTCGCCGATTGGACCGGTGCGCGATGTCGTCGATTATGCCTTGACGGAAATGCCGGCAGATAAAATACTGCTTGGCCAGAATCTTTATGGCTACGACTGGACACTTCCATATATGGAAGGTGGCGAATTCGCCAAAGCGATCAGCCCCCAGCAAGCCATTCAGCTTGCGAGGGAGAATAATGAAGAAATCCAGTTTGATCAGGAAGCCCAGGCTCCTTTCTTTTTCTATAATGATGCAGACGGGAAAGAACATGAAGTGTGGTTTGAAGATGCCCGCTCAATCCAGGCAAAGTTCGACCTGATCAAGGAGCTTGGACTGAAAGGAATCAGCTATTGGAAGCTGGGACTTTCCTTCCCGCAAAACTGGGTGCTGCTGAACGATCGATTTAATGTAGAAAAATTGATATGACGAACAACGGCTTTCCTTATTAAGGAAAGCCGTTTTAGTTATTAAAATGAAACCCTTCCACTTCCACGCTCGTATTAGTAATGGACGAGAATAGGAGGGTTGTTCATGATTATCCCTTATCTGCTGTTTTTCGGAACGTTTGCGACTGCGGGAATTGCTCTATACCTCATCCATGCTAAGACTGAACTCGGAAAGAAGCCTACTTGCATGCTATGTGGTAAGGAATTGAATCTTCAATTTGAAGATGTTTATGCAGAGTATAACACCATCATTGAAAAGGAACATACCTGCGAACAGTGTGCTAGTAAGAACCATTGAAAGCTTTTGTAAAAACATAGACAGGGTTTCGCATTCTGCAATGGTTTTTCTCAAAAACCGCCTGCATCGCATGATTGGATTCATCTGTCATGCCGACATAACTCACCGCTCCAAAAACATCTTTCAGTAGATGAATACCGTAACGATGAGCTTCCCGACCATAGCCTTTTCCCTGATATTCCGGATCGATCCCTATGTAAAAGAGACGTCCTTCATCAGACGTCCCAGGTTCTATATGTGGGATGACAACACCGACACCTTTACCACCTGCATGGATCGAGTAAAGTGAGTGCTCATATTCCTCTCCAAGCTCGCTTTTTATATTGAGAACTTCCCGTTCTGCATCTGAGACGTTCAGGATTCGGCCTAATAAACCGACAATCGTTTCTTCATCTGCTTTTTTTACTGCTACTTTATCACTCAGGGAAAATGGTAACGGCCTCTTAAAATCGAGTTCATAACCTATTCTTTTCCGCACAAAGTGATATCCCCGAGATTGAATCAGATCCACCTTTTTCTCGCTTATGTACCCTTCATGAACGAGGGATATTCTTTTTACTTTTTGTGCTGAAGCCGATTGCTCCATATCATCGATACACTTGCTGGTTTGATCGGGAGTGAGGTGTTCCAGTTTTTCGATCGTGATATAATCCGGGCCTTTCAATACTTTCACATCGCCGCACTTCATTAGTTCCGTCTCCGTTCAAATCGGACTTTACGATAATCGACTGCAGCTCCATCCCACGCTTGTTGGAGCCCATGCTCATCGATCGCCTGCTTAGTGACTTTGCGATATGGAATCTGGATCTCAAACGGTTTTTCTAAAGGAAAAGGATCGATGGAGACCGTTTTTTCATCCTCCCAATGGGCAATCATCCCGTTCGGCGCAAACTCGAACGACTGGCGGAACCCATCCTTGAACCAGGAAAGTTCATTCGCTTTGGAAACTCCCGGCTCCTGCATGCATACATATAAGGACAAGTCATCACAAAATTGCAGCCGTTTGAAATGGAGATCGTAAAGGTAGGAAGGTATATCCATATCCATTTCATTCTTCAATTGTTCCCTCCGATTTCGCTCATCATTGAGGAAAGTTTGGATGGCAGGCTCTTTCGCTCCTTCCGGAAAAAAGGAACTGTAATGGAGACTGCAAAGGATTGCAGCATATGCGGAGGTTTCACTGATTTCGTCCAACCCTTGACGATAGGCATCCAACTTTGGTTCAAGCGGATAATCGATGAAGGAGTATGGCCTTTCTTTTTCTTCATTCCAAAGTGGTTTTTTATCCAATTGAATCCATGCGCGATCGTGTTCCCCGATTGCCCAGTCCGCTTCTTCACGAAGTTTGGACCGCAGCAGAAAATCCTGCTTCCAATTCATCACGATTTCCCCTGATACGCGTGCATGGTCGTGCTGGTTGATCATTATAAAGTGATCGCCTGCTTGATTAACAATCATCTTGCGTCCTCTCCTTCTCTCCAAGTCCTTCAACTTTTCATGTAAAATAATAACGAGGTGATTCTAGTGAAGTTTCAAGTCAAAAAAAATCCAATTTTAATTATAATTGTCTTAATGTTGATTCCTGTAGGTATAATCGGGGTGGCAGTCGATCCCGCGGAAGGTTGGATCGGACTTTTTATTATCGGTTTAATTGAAATTGTCATGTTATGGGCTCTGATTCAATCATACCACGAAGTTACGGAACAGGCGTTCATCACACGCTTCGGCCCAATCAAAAAGGCAATTCTGCTCCGTGATATTCGTGAAGTCACTTATACGTACAATCCAATTGCCAGTCCAAGCTGGACGTTCAAACGACTTAAGGTGACTGACAAAGACCACCGCCATATCCTGACTTCTGCTCCTAAAGATGCTGATGCGCTCAGAACAATCCTGAAAGAGCGATGCAAGCAGGCGAACATCGATGTATGATAATTATGTAAAAAGATCTCGGCTGATACGAAGCCGAGATCTTAATTCCTTATAGTAATGCCAGAGATTCACGGTTGAAGGCAGGAAGATCATCCGGCTGACGACTTGTAACCAGCTGGTTCTGACAAACGACCACTTCTTCGTCTTTATAGTCGACTCCCGCATATTTCATATCTTCTGCAATGGATTTGAACCCAGTTGCGGTACGCCCTTCCAAACTACGCGCGGTAATCAGTAACTGAGGTCCGTGACAAATTGCAAATACCGGTTTCTTTTCATCCATGAAGTGCTTGGCGAAAGAAACGAAACGCTCATCGGCACGCAATTGGTCCGGCGAGAACCCTCCCGGAATGAATAACGCATCAAAGTCCTCCGGTTTCACCTCATCAATTCCTTTATCGATCTTCACTTTCGCTTCTCCTTGTTTTCCGGTAACTTCTTTCCCTGATTCCTTCTCGATCGTGACGACTTCATGCCCAGCATCTTTATATGCTTTGGCAGGATCGGTATATTCTACATCTTCGAACATTTCGGTCATGACACATGCAATTTTCTTACCCATTGATTGATCATCTCCTTGAAATGTAAATGTTTTGGAAATCACATAGGATATGTTTCCCTTTCTCCATTTACTCAAACCTTTTTCAAGCCCATCAATGTGTTCGATTACTTTTTCTTGTCTTCGTCCATCGTAAATTGCTGAAAGATCGTATCACGTTGATTTTGGTAGATTTCTTTTCCTGCAAGAAGGTTGATGATTTCGATATTACGCTGCACCGCCAGCCCAAGATTGGTCGCACCAGCCCCATGCGAGTGCTCCAGGTTCGTAAGCGTGAAAAAGTGATTCGTATGTGTGTCTTTGAATTCCAATCGGAAATCTCTTGTAACCTTGTACCGTTTATCATCTTCCCATTCAATCTCATCTGCGAAGCGTTCCTGGAACCATTTCGGAATATGTGGCTTGTATCCTGTCGCAAGCACCACTTTTTCACTGTGATAATCGAAGGTTTCTTCTTTCTGCCACTGCTTGCACTTCAATGTATAATGTCCTTCTCCGGCATTGATCTCCTGCACTTCCGTCAGCGGCTGGATGGTCACATTAGCCTTCTTTCCATCTACTGTCCTGTGATATAAGGTTTCATAGAGCTGGATCAATGTGTCAGGATCAATCCCTTTTCGTAGGTTTCCTAACGTATCCAATGCTTTCATTCTTTGATCATAAGACAACGAGTGGAAATAGTCGACATAATCCGGAGAAAAGAACTCCTGTCCAAGTTTCGAACTATCAAGTTGAAATAACCCACCTGACCTCGTCAATAAAGTAAGGTGCATGTCGCGATTCATCTGTTCCTGGAGAAGGTCGAGAAACACTTCGGCTGCACTTTGCCCTGATCCGACGACCGTGACATGCTTTGAATGCAGCAGATTTTCCTTTTCATATAAGTAACTGCTCGTATGAAGGACGTCTTCGACAGGGAATCCGCTCATGCTATCCAGAATAAGCGGCTCGCTTCCTGTCCCCATCACAACGTGTTTGCCAAAGTAGCTCTCCGTTTGACCGTCTTCCTCTTTCACGACAACTTCATAGTGAGGAGTTTCATCATCTTTGTGATCGATCACATCGACGACGGTCTTGCCGAAACGCAGATTCTCCAACTGATTGGCTACCCAGCTTAAATAGGCATTATACTCCGGACGAGGAACTTTGAACTCACTGTAAAAAAAGAATTTGAACATCCGGTTCTGTTTATGGAGGTAATTCAAATAGGAATAAGGACTGGTCGGATCTGCGAAAGTGACGACATCCGCTAAAAACGGAACCTGAAGATCCATCTTTTCAATCATCATCCCAGGGTGCCAGCGGAATTCCGGCGTGCGATCCAGAAAGATCCCCTCCAGCTCCGTCTTTTCCATCAATGCTGCCAAGCCAAGATTATAAGGGCCTATTCCAATTCCTACAACATCATATAACCTGCTCATCTTCCCACTCCCTATCAATTGGTTGTTTCTTTACTTTTCCAAACTTGATCCAAAACTATCACCAGCACTGTTCCTACAAGTAAACCATTACTGACTAAATTCTGTGCTATCGCAGGCATTTCGCTAAATACCTCAGTCGGCAGGAACATGATACCGATTCCGATTAAAAATGATACGCATAGAATGGTCAGCTTGCGCTGGTCAAGCTCTGAACTTGCAATATTATTCAACCCTAACGCCATCAACTGGACGAACGTTGCTAAAAGTGCAGCATTTGCCACAGGAGAGGGAATGCCGGATATCCATGCCACCAATGGTGGAAAGAACGCAATAACTGTCAACAGGAGGGTTGCAAACATGAATGGCGCCTTCCGCTTCTGACCGGTCAAATCAATGAACCCTGAAGACGATGCCAAAGGAACATTTGCAATCGTCGAGAAGCCGCCGGATAGGAAGTGAGTGATTCCCAGGAAGGAGCTCCCTCGATTGATCTGGTCGTAGGTGTAGGTCGGCTTCCCATTGATCGAATGGCTGATGGCGACAACCGAAGCTACGACATTCGATAACAGAATGACAGCAATGATGAATGCAATCGGTATGACGCTCCAATCGAATTTCGGCGTTCCCCATGCAAACCACTCAGGCAATGAGAATAGAGCGATATCTGCAGCTTCCTGTTTCTTTTCCCCAATAAAAATCCGGTAGAGCGCCCACCCAACGACAATACCAATCAGGACTGCATAGCTTTTTACCCATCCTTTCCCGAAAATGGATAAACCAAGTACCAAAAAGAAAGTAAGAAAGGCTAACACCGCTTGAGCAGCCTCGATTGTTTCCACCTGTTGCTGCAGCCCCAACATTCCTTTAAGAAAAGTACCACTCAGCTGTACCGTCAGAAGAAAAAGAAATGCACCTGTCACCATCGGTGTGAACAGATTCAATACTTTCCCCGCCAACCGGGTCATTCCAAAGATCACCAGGAAAACACCAGTCAGGATCATCGCCATTTCCAGTACTCTCAGCGTTTCACCATAACTGCTCCCTTGCTGTGCTCCCGTCACTGCCATGACCGCGAAGATGCTGACCCATAAACCAGCAGGCCCTTCCATGATCGGAAGACGATGGCCGAGCCAGCCTTGAAGGAACGAAGTGATACCTACTACGAAAAATGTACGTTGCATCAGGCCGGATACCTCGGTGAAATTCATGTCGAATATGGCACCAATGACAATTGGTAAGGCGACAGCACTCGCCAATAAAAATACCAACCATTGAATCGTTTCTAATGTTGTCCTTTTCCATGTCGTCATTTGTTGCATCATGTTCTTTCTCCCATTATGTAATTTCCTGTAGATTTTTATCATTCCCTCTGAAAATAAAAAGGAAACCGCCACAGGAGGGGCGGTTGTGTTCAATCTTGTATATTCATCAGTTGTTTCAATTCATCTTGATTCGTAAGCAGATCTTCAAGTGTATAGTTGTCGAACACAGTTAGAAAAGCCTGCAATGCATCGTTCAACACATGCTTCAGCTTGCAGGAAGGCGTAATGACACATTGGTTAATGTCTCTATCGAAACATTCCATCAATACGAAGTCATCTTCCATCTTCCTGACCACTTCGCCTACATTGATTTCCTTCGAGGATTTAGCCAGCTTTATTCCGCCTGCCCTTCCCCGAATGGTTTCGATCATTCCCATCTTATTCAACTGATGGACAATCTTGCCTAAGTGGTTCTCTGATATATCGAATACTTTTGAAATCTCTTTGATACTAGCCAATTCTCCATCTGGTTTAGACCCTGTATAAATCAACACACGTAAAGAATAATCCGTGTACTTTTTCAAACGCATGAAGGGTGACTCCTTACTAGTAGTTAGTTTTATTCATGGTATCATACCAAACCTGCCTTGTCTTAATGGATGCCTGAAAATGTTTCATGTGAAACGTTAACGGAATCGTCACAAAACACACATTTATAATACAGGTTTAATGTTAGAATAAAAGATGTACAAAACATACATCTTTTAGAAAAGGAGTTTGGTATGATTATGGCTACACAAACTGCTGAACGTCTGGATCAACAAACAATCGACACGGTGAAATCTACGGTGCCCGTGCTTGCAGAACATGGAGAAGCAATCACAAAAAGGTTCTACCAACTGTTATTCGAAAACCATCCGGAACTGAAAAATATATTCAACATGGCAAACCAGAAAAAGGGACGCCAGCAACAAGCATTGGCGAATGCAGTATATGCCGCTGCTCAATACATTGATAATTTAGGTGCGATTCTACCTGCAGTTAAACAAATCGCGCATAAACACCGCAGCTTGAATATTAAAGCAGAGCATTACCCGATTGTCGGTGAACACCTGTTGCTTGCGATCAAGGACGTGCTTGGTGACGCTGCGACAGATGACATCATCGAAGCCTGGGGAAAAGCTTATGGAGTCATAGCGGATGCATTCATTTCTGTTGAAGCAGACATGTATAAGGAAGCGTCTGAGCAGACTGGAGGATGGATCGACTACCGATCCTTCAAAGTCGCAGGAAAAGTAAAAGAAAGCGAAGTGATCACTTCCTTCTATCTAAAGCCAGTAGATGGAGGCAAGCTTCCTACGTTCCAACCAGGACAGTACATTACAGTTAAACTCGACATCCCTGGTGAAAAATATACGCAGTTGAGACAATACAGCTTATCCGATTCTCCTGGTAACGATTATTTCCGGATCAGTGTGAAGCGTGAGGATGAAACACCTGACAAACCTGCCGGCAAAGTCTCCTCCTATCTGCATCAGAACATCGGTGAAGGAGATGTAATTGAAGTAAGCGCGCCTGCTGGTGATTTCGTACTTGAGACAGATTCGAAGAAACCTCTCATCCTCATCAGCGGTGGGGTCGGCTTGACACCAATGATGAGCATGCTAAAAACTGCTGCAGCAGTCACGCCTGATCGGGAGGTCCACTTCATTCATGCAGCAATCAATGGTACGATGCACGGATTGAAAGACGACTTGAAAGAAATGGCACAAACGAATAGTAACGTGCACACCCATATCATCTATGACTCTCCTACAGAGGAAGATATCAAGCTTCAATCCTTTGATAAAGAAGGATACATCGAAGGGCCATGGCTTACTTCCATCGCTCCGGAAGAAGGAGATTATTACTTCTGTGGTCCTGAAGGGTTCATGAAAGCGGTCAACAGCTTCCTGAAAGAAATGAATGTTCCTGAAGAAAACATTCACTTCGAGTTCTTCGGTCCTAAAGGAAGTTTGGAAGATTGATTTTAAACTAGCTACTTAAACGAAATACCCCCCGGACAAATGTAGAATTTATCCGGGGGGTATTTTTTAATTGAATACATTCACGCTTCGTCAACATACTTCGCTTTCCGTGGACACGGCCTCAGTCTCCTCAGAAAGCCAAAACCGCTTTCCTGCGGGGCCTTTGGACTCGTGCTTTTCCCACCGGAGTCTTCGTATGTTGACTACGCTATGCTATTATCATTTTCAAACTAGAGTTTTTTCTCACAACTCATTTTCTTTTATTCTTCTAGAGTTGATGTGTCTCCTGTTGGAAGTCCGAGCTCCCATGATTTCAGAAGACGACGCATGATTTTACCACTACGCGTCTTAGGAATGCTGTCTTTGATCTCAATTTCTCTCGGTGCCGCATGTGCACTCAAGCCTGTTTTAACAAACTGACGGATCTCCTCCAGCAATTCATCAGATTCTTCATACCCATCCCTCAAGGTAATGAATGCTTTGATGATTTCACCACGCTCAGGGTCCGGTTTACCGATGACACCGGCCTCCGCAACTGCTTCATGCTCGATCAGCTTACTTTCCACTTCGAATGGTCCGACGCGTTCTCCAGATGTATTGATGACATCATCCAGACGGCCCTGGAACCAGAAGTAACCATCTTCGTCCTGGTAAGCACTGTCTCCAGACACATACCAATCTCCAAGGAAATAGCTTTCATATTTGCCAGGATTGTTCCAGACTGCACGCATCATGGACGGCCAGCCTTTTTTAAGTGCAAGGTTCCCCATCTGATTCGCTGGTAGTTCGTTCCCATCATTATCAACGATTGCTGCCTCTATGCCCGGGAATGGTTTACCCATCGAACCAGGGCGCATGTCCATCGCTGGATAGTTACAGATCATCATGCCACCTGTCTCCGTCATCCACCATGTATCATGAATGCGAAGATCGAAGGCTTTCATCCCCCAGCTGATCACTTCAGGGTTAAGCGGTTCACCGACACTCAAGATATGGCGAACAGAGGATAGATCATGTTTCTGAGCCGTCTCCGCCCCAGCTCCCATCAATTTACGGAAAGCGGTTGGTGCAGAATACCAGACACTCACATTATGATTGGACAACGTACTGTACCAATCATCTGGTGTAAATCGACCTCCACGGATGACATTCGTAATTCCGTTCAACCATGGAGCGAAGATTCCGTAGCTTGTTCCAGTGACCCAGCCCGGGTCAGCCGTACACCAATACACGTCGTCTTCCTGCAAGTCCAATACCCACTTCGCAGTCTGATAGTGTTGTAGCATTGCATTGTGTACATGGTAGACGCCTTTAGGTTTTCCAGTGGACCCAGATGTATAATGCAACAGCATTCCATCTTCAAGGTCTACCCATTCGATATCAAAGTCCTTCGAAGCTTCGTCCATCTCTTTGTGGTAATCGATGAAAGTATCCGATGTTTTGTCATGGTCACCTACAAGAACGACTTGCTTCAAATGCGGAAGCTGCTCTAAAGGTACTCGCTCCAATAATTCCGGAGTAGTGATAAGCATCGTCGCTTCACTATCCTCCAGACGATCTCTGACCGCTTGTTCCATGAATGCTTCGAACAATGGTCCTGCAATCGCTCCTACTTTAAGGATTCCGAAGAATGCCGCATAGAATTCCGGGCTTCTCGGCATGAACAGAAAGACGCGGTCGCCTTTTTTAACATCATATTTTTTTAATACATTCGCAAATTTATTACTGCTGAACTTCAAGTCTTCAAATGTGTGCTTTTCCTCGCGGTCCGGTGCTGAATATATAAGTGCGACTTGATCTTTTTTATCAGGATTGTCTGCGTGGCGGTCAATCGCTTCATGCGCAATATTCACCTTGCCTGTTTCACTCCAGGAGAACTGGCTTTTCACACTTTCCCAATCGAACTTCTCGTATGCTTCCTTGTAATCCTTCATGTTGTGCTCGCCTTTTCGTGCTGCAAGTGTTTTTACGTCCATCAAATCACCTCATCTTTTAGTTTGTAAACGGTTTCTTATGCCTGCAATAAAAAATGCCATGAGCAGGCAGCACACTTCGGTTTGATTTTTCAAAATATTCTTGCAGTACTATATATTTTAGACGAAGTAGCCAGGCTTTTAAAGTGAAATGGTATAAGAATTCCAAATTCGTGACAAAAGAAGTATGCAAGGAATTGACAGCGTATCGGAACCCTCCTATAATTAATGAGTCAAACATCAATAAATCCGTTGCAAACGGGAGAGGTTCTTAGCTACACCCTCGATAAAAAACTAAGGATATATGATCTTTCAGGCCATATCCCTTAGGATGTGGTCTTTTTTATTTGCTTATTTAAGAGTTAAACGATTCTGTGTTTTCGAAAAATGAAGAGGGAAATTGCGAGACTCCTACGGAAAAACGAATGCGTCGAGACCCCGCAGCGAAGTGAGGAGGCTTGACCGTTCGTCCGTGGAAAGCGAGTAGTTTCCCGACTCATTTAACAAATTTTCATATCGTTTAACAAACCAATATTTCTAGGAGGTTACATCATGGCTGGAAGAAATGAAGACAGTTTGAATTTGTCCCACCTGGGCAGTCAGGGGACGAGCTATTCTTTTGAATACGATCCAAGTGCATTGGAAACGTTCGATAATCAGCACCCGTATCGTGATTATTTTGTTAAGTTCAATTGCCCGGAGTTCACTACGCTTTGTCCGAAAACCGGACAACCGGACTTCGCAACTATCTATATCAGTTATATTCCTGATATCAAGATGGTGGAAAGCAAGTCATTGAAGTTGTACTTGTTCAGCTTCCGGAACCACGGGGATTTCCATGAAGACAGCGTCAACACGATCATGAATGACCTGATCGAGCTTATGGCTCCACGTTACATTGAAGTGTGGGGGAAATTCACTCCGCGCGGTGGTATTTCCATTGACCCTTACTGCAACTATGGAAAACCTGGAACGAAGTTTGAACAGATGGCAGATAATCGTTTGATGAATCATGATCTATATCCAGAGAATATCGATAACCGGTAATGAGGGATTGCTTGGATTCCTTACTCCCACAAGAAAGGAGAGGAAACCATGTTCATCTATTTGAATGCTCTATTCGTAGGGCTGCTTATATTAGCCAATATCCTGGGCGTGAAGTTATTCACGATCGGCGGCTATGTACTGCCTGCCGCTGTCATCGTCTACGTCATCACCTATTTGATTACTGATGTCATCGGAGAAGTGTATGGGAAAGAAGCGGCTAAAAAGACGGTCCAGGCAGGATTTTTTACGCAAATCATCGCACTTATTTTCATCGTGATTGCGATTCAGTTACCTGCGGCACCATTTTTTGAATCCCAGCAGGAATTTGAATCGATTCTTGGGGCAGGATTCCGCGTCATGCTCGCTAGTCTGATTTCTTACGTGGCAAGCCAGAATTTCGACGTTTTCATTTTCCACCGTTTGAAAGAAAAACAGGGGGAAAAGAAACTTTGGCTGCGTAACAATCTATCGACGATGTCGAGTCAATTGATCGATACGACGTTGTTCATTACGATTGCTTTCGTAGGTACAGTTCCAACCAATGTATTGATCAGCATGATCGCCACCCAGTATGTATTCAAGCTGATCGTAGCGGTCATCGACACACCGATTGCTTATCTATTAGTAAAGCTTGCAAGAAAGAACAAACCAGCCCAGCCCGCATATTGGTAAAAAAGGAGCCTTACACGAGGCTTCTTTTTTATATCCAGTCAGGCGGTGCCATATAGTTCCTTGGATGGATGGGAAACAACTCGCTTTCCTGTGGGGGATCTGGCAAGCTTCCTCGGGCATTCGCCCTGCGGGATCTTGCCTAGACCCTTCTCCCACGGGAGTCTCGCCATTTCCCATCCATCCTACTTGAATAAGGATCACACCTACAAAATTATTGAACCTCTGATTTTCCACTAATACCTTTGCTTGCAGTATGTAGTGGGTTTTATTCTCACCCATTTATATTATGATAAGGGTGGGAGGTAATACATATGAGTGAACCAACTGTAATCAATTCAACAGACAAGCCCCTTACACGGGAAAGCTTAGCCCGCAATTTGGAAGCAATCGGAGTCGAAAAAGGCGACATGCTTCTCGTCCACCTTTCAATGAAATCCCTTGGCTGGGTGGTCGGTGGACCAGTAACTGTCCTGCATGCATTGATGGACGTGTTGACGGATGAAGGTACACTTGTCATCCAGACACATACTCCTTCCATTTCAGATCCTGCTGAATGGGAAAACCCACCCGTACCGAAAGAATGGCATGATACCATCCGAAAAGAAATGCCATTATTTGAGCCGGCCCGTACTCCGTCCACCTATTTGGGTGTCATCCCTGAATTGTTTCGTACGTGGCCGGGTGTATTCCGGAGTAATCACCCGACATTTTCAATCGGAGCTTGGGGAAAGCACGCCAAGAGATTGACGGAACGCCATCCACTTCACTACGGGCTGAATGAGGAATCCCCTCTGGGAGTAGCTTATCGCTCCAACGCAAAAGTCCTTCTGATCGGCGTTGGCTATGATTCGAATACAAGCTTTCATTTATCCGAACATAAAGCCGGAACGAACAAGCAAATAAAAAGAGGTGCTCCATTACTTATTGATGGTACAAAAGAGTGGATGACATATGACGATATTGAACTTGACGAAGAACAGTTTGTCCAAATCGGAGAAGACTACGAACGA
The DNA here is from genome assembly GCF_042675915.1 of Thalassobacillus hwangdonensis. NCBI lineage: Bacteria > Bacillati > Bacillota > Bacilli > Caryophanales > Bacillaceae > Thalassobacillus > Thalassobacillus hwangdonensis. The sequence goes on from NZ_JBHTKL010000005.1 coordinate 18,821, forward strand.
AACCATCCCATCACTAGATCGAATGTCGGCCAGGCGGATAGTCGTCTATTCCCTATGAAAGAAGCAGTCGATTTCGCTACCTCCTGGTTGAAAAGAAAGGGAGAAGAAAATGCCAATACGTAATTCCGTAAAAGCGATCATAACAGAAGGTGATTCCGTACTACTGACCAAAAACATGGACAAAGAGGGTGCCTTCTACCTGTTTCCCGGTGGTGGACAGGAGCATGAGGAAACGATGCACGATGCTTTACGTAGAGAATGCATGGAAGAAGCCGGAATCCCTGTGCAGGTCAATGAGCTCCTATATGTAAGGGAATATATCGGGAAAGACCATGAACATGCGGACTTTGACAGCGGAGTTCATCAGATTGAATACTATTTCCTTTGTGAACAGAACCCTGAAATGTTGAAAAGTGAACCTACAAACCCTGATGATCACCAAATCGGTATCGAATGGGTTTCAATTGCTGATTTGCATCATTACAGAATTTATCCAAATGCAATGGTCTCTTCATTGGTGGATTACTTCATCAAAAACCAACCTGGACCTGTTTACCTTGGCAATATCAATTGAAAAAAGCTTGAGGGCGGACGATCGCTCTCAAGCTTTTTTATTGTTAATCGTTTTTATACTGCATGTAGACAACTTGGGTAGCAAGGAAATCTTCGACCCCATGCTTGCCGTCCGTACCACCAAGTCCAGACTTTCGCATGCCGGCATGATACCCTTGGACAGCTTCAAAGTTCTCTCTGTTCACGTATGTTTCTCCGAACTTCAATTCATTGATGACTTTCATAGCTTCATTTAAGTCCTCGGTATAAACGGAGGAGGATAAGCCATAATCGGTATCGTTTCCGTATTCAATCGCTTCATCCAATGTGCTGAATGTCATGACTGGAATGACTGGCCCGAAGATTTCTTCCTTTATGATTTGCATGTCCTGTTTTACATTCGTCAGAATCGTCGGCTTATAGAAGAAGCCTTTATCCATTGAAGCGCGCTCTCCTCCAGTAACTATTTCCGCTCCAGCGTCGATTGCATTCTGGACCATTTTTTCTACTTCCTCCAACCGGTCTTTGCTCACAAGCGGTCCGACATCTGCATCCTTATTCTCACGCGGGTTTCCAACTTTGGCATCTTGGAAAGCCTGCTTCAGTTTGGAGATGAAGTCTTCAGCTACGTCTTCATGCACATACACACGCTCTGCGTTCGTACAAGCCTGCCCATTATTTGCAAGCCTCGAGATCTTTATGCTTTCTACTGCGACGTCGAGATCCGCGTTTGCAGTTACAATCGCCGGTGCTTTCCCACCAAGCTCCAGATTCACTTTAGTAATGCTCTGAGCGGCAGCTTCCATCACTTTCGTTCCGGCAGCGATGCTTCCAGTCATAGAAACCATATCCACTTTATCGTGCTTCGCCAGTGCGTTACCGATTTCTGACCCTGTTCCAGTCACCACATTATAGACACCAGCAGGAATGTCCTCCATCGCATCTACGATTTTCGTGAACTCCATTGCGGTATTCGGCGTCTGCTGGCTTGGTTTAAGAACGATGGTACAGCCGGTTACAAGTGCAGTTGCCACTTTCCTCGCCAAAATGAAGACTGGGAAATTCCACGGGACGATCCCAGCTACTACACCGATCGGCTTTTTATAGATAAGGATATTTTCGTTTGCTCGATCACTTGGAACAATTTCACCTTCAATTCGCCTTGCCCATTCGGACATATAGCGGAAATAATCAATAGCAAGATCGACTTCGCCGCTTGCCAGTTCATAATCTTTTCCCTGCTCTTCCTGAAGCAGGTCGATGAACGTATCCCGATTTTCCTCGATCTTATCGCCTAGTGCTCGTACAATTTTCCCTCGTTCGATATTCGGTGTCAGTTCCCACTCTTTTTGAGCCTTGAAGGCTGCTTCCACTGCTTTGTTGACATCATCTTCTGTGCCCCTGGGCGTCCTGGAAATGACCTCCTCGGTAGCAGGATTGATGATATCGATATATTCTTCACCAGAAGAGTTGACATAGCTTCCGTTAATGTATAATTGATGAGTTTTCAAATTTGTTACCTCCTGTATCGAAAGTTGGTAACCTTTTTCCTTTTCCATCATAAAGTTAAACACACGGATGCTTTTATGTACGAGTTTGGAAAAATAAGTTATACTGAACCTAACCTATGAAACGGGGTGACCATCGTGTTAATGAAGCACTGGACTTCCTGGATGTTCGTCACCGTAGGATTGTTGAACGTGGTCGTTGCTGTCATCTTGATTGGCCTGCTGGGCGAGAAGCTGATCGGACTGTTTTTCCTTGCATCAGGAGCTGTTTTTTCCATCGCTGGATGGGTGGACTGGACAGAACATACGACAGAGGAGAGAGCGAGCGATTGAGCGCTCTCTTTTTTTTGCAAAAGAAAAGGGTCAACCCTACAAGTGGTTGACCTTTGCACCTATTTTTCTTTCTGTTTCGTTTTTCCTGTCGCCAGTTCTTCAGAAAACTCCGCAGTAGCAGTCTGCAATGGATCTCCACTCCGTCCCATCGACTGTTGCTGTGTCCCGCTTCCTTTTTGGAACAATCGTTGGATGATATTCGAGCTTTGATTCCTTAGTAGGCTGACAACGACATTGCTGATGACCACGCTAACCAAGGTGAACAGCATTCCCCCACCTCTTCTGCCGCGGTTCATCTGTGATGTCCGCATTGGTAACAATCTTCCTAGTCTGGATAAACGATTCCGTCGGTACATGACACGCACCCTCCTCGATAATCGATTCACACCTGTTAGTTTTGATCAATGTAAATCGTTTATCCTTGGGAATAAATGGGTCATTTCCCCAAGCTGAACCCTTCGAATAATCGTCCCCCGAAAACTTCAAGTACATCGTCAACCAAGTCGATGATCGCAGCCTTTTCACCTCGTTTGTAAAACTGATCGAACGCCCCGATAAACCTTTCAGTAAAAAGCGGATCATATTCCTTTAATGCTCGCACCACCCATTTGGAATCGCCGATCCATTTCCCATTCGTACGTAAGACAAATTCATGGACTAAGTCCGCCAATTTGTTTGCTATAAAAATCGATTCGCCACGATTTTGACTACCGATAAAGTCATCCAAGGCATCCGTGATGAAGTACCGTTTCATTTCCACTTCTTTACGTGTCAACGCTTTTGGCCCCTTGTCCAATAGTGCCTCCGCTTCAGCTTTTATCGCTTTTGCCCGGCCATCATCTGTGATGATCCTTCCTTCGGCAACCATTCGCGGAAGTGACGGGCGAGCCCGTGCTATATCCTGTTCAAAAAACGGCCGGTAAGATTCCAGGTTATGTACAAACAGTTCCACTGGCCATTCATATGAAACCAATGATTCCCTGTAGGACTGTTCGACATTTTCATCAAAAATGACGATATCCAAGTCCGACGTTTTGGTTCCTTCCCCGCGAATGACACTACCTGCCAACAGTGCAACATTGCACGCAGGGAAATATTCTTCCACGATTAAAGCTGCGGTTTCTGGTGCTGTTTTCTTCATATTCTTTCTCCCCTATCAAAAGAGCTCTTACACAAAGGTAAGAGCCGCGTCTCAATTCACCGGGGTTTCCGTGACACCCCAGACTTTATCGTAAGCATTATAATCATTGACCGCTATATCCAGATCATGAAAGTAGCGATGGGCTTTCAGAACATTATTGATATCTTTCGACCCGTCTATAATTGCATCCATATACACGGATACATCTTCCATATCTGCTTGGAGTGTTTCCGAATCAAAGGAAGTACGGTCGATATAGGAAGTGAACTGCATCGCTATTTCCTGCTGTCTTTCCCAGTCCATTCCTGTTTCATAAGCGCCATACCCTGTCGTATCATTATAGAAATCATGGGCGACAGCGATGAATACTCCAACGTTTTCCGGTTGGAATCCACTATCCTCTGAAGCCTCTGTATCATCTGAAGCTACCGTAATCGCTGTCAAATCGCTCTTTGCTTTTGACACTTCTTCTTCATTTTCTCTGTCATCACCTGTTACTTCTGCTACCATAGTAAAACCGAAATATCCGGCACCGGCAACAATGATAACTACGACTAAAATCATGAAGAGCTTTGATTTAATGAACTTCCCCATTGGCATCCCCTTTTTAATACGCTTTTAACCAGTTTATACCAATGTGCTCCCAGATTCAATTTCAAACAATGGTGATATCCACAATATCGTGTAGCGATAAGGAGAATACTTCTTTTGAATCCACTTGAAGCCCATGCAGCCGCTTCTGTGTCATACAGACGGAATCCACTTTCCCGAGCGTAGTACGGTAATCGAAACCATCGTGGTGCTTGATCGAAATCGTCAAATTATCATTCACCGCCCGTTGCAGAAGAAAATCGATTTCCACAGCTTTTTGTTCATCCAGGATACCTTTTTCCACCCGTTCGTCTTCTTTCCAAAGGCTTTTCACCATTTGAACATGCTCCGGCAGCATCAATGAGGTCCATTTGATTGTACCCCGATCCTTGTTGTACTTATCCACCACGTTTCCCTCCAAATCGAACGTTTGTTCTAATTATACAAGATGCTTCCCAAAAGGTAAACGACCTAATTAAAAAGTTCTCAATCCAAACTTTGGATATTGCATAGACAGAAGTGTTTCAGCAAAGACTTCTACAAAGGAGCGATGCCTCATGAATATAGCGATTATCGGAGCTGGGATGGCTGGACTTTCATGTGCCATCACCCTCGAAAAGTATGGATACCAGGCAGATATTTTTGAACGTCGGGGCATGGTCGGAGACAGATTCATCTTTGCTGAAATCATGTCGCCGATCATGCATCCGCCTGTCAGTGACTCTGTCCAATTTCTATCTAAAGAATACGGCATTGATTTGAAGCCGACAAGCAATATTTCAAAAATTCATGTCCATTCTGCTAACGAGTCAGCAGTGATTGAAGGAAAGCTTGGCTTCATCAATATGAGAGGCAAGCATCCGGAATCCTATGAGCAACAGTTAGCTTCTCAGGTGAAAGCACCAATCCACTTCAATCAGACTGTCAAATACGAGAAGATTGCCAAGGAATACACCCATGTCATCCTTGCCACAGGTGATACGAAAGATGTCGAGCAGATTCAGTCGTTCAAGGCGGCTATGCTGGTAGAGTTCAAAGGAGCGATCGTAAAAGGAGAATTTGAGAGAAATCATGTACATACATGGTTTGACCATACGTTTGCACCGAAGGGGATGGTCTACTTCCTCCCTCACTCCTCTACAGAAGCAAGTCTTGTACTCGTCTATCCGCAATACCCTGAAAATGAAGGGAAGAATAAAGGGGACCTGTGGCAGAAAGCATATGAAAAAGCACAAAGTACGCTGAATCAGGACCTTCCAATTACAGACGAATTTTCTTTATCGGACTATATGGTGGGAAAAGCCATGAATCCACGAATCGGCAACACATTTTTCACCGGAAACTGCCTCGGTTCGATTTCCCCTTTTCTTGGGTTCGGGGAGTTCACTTCGATTCTTTCCGGTATTTATGCTGCATTGGATATTTGCGGAGAAGGCGACTATGTAGAACTGACTAAACCAATCATGCAAAAGTATCATGATTCCCTGACGTTACGTCGTTCGTTCGAAAAATTGAGCAACAATCAGATTGACCTGGTGACAAAAGCGCTAAAAGTAGAAGCCGTCGAAAAAGCACTGACAAGTCCGAATTTCAGCCTTCTGAAATTATTGAGTAAAGTCATCCATCCCTTTTCAAGAAATTAAAAAAAGCAAGCACTCGTAAAAGTGCCTGCTTTTTATTTATCTTGCAAAGACATGATTATCGATGATCGTCGTCACTTCTTTACCTTCCAAGTAAGCATTGGAAGCTTTGTCCGGGTTCCAGAAGAATAGAGAACCACGGTCATGGCCTTGATAAGCCAATGCTTCATTGACAGCCTGCTTGGAATCTTCACTTGCTGGGTCGTTGATGGAACCATTCAATACTGGTGAGAACTGATACCCGTCATAGATGACATCTTTTACTGAATCAGGGAACAGATCACTGTCTACACGGTTCAATACTACGGTAGCGACCGCTACTTTACCAGCATAGGATTCTCCCTTTGCTTCCGCTTCTACTAGTCTTGCAAGAAGCTCTTTATCCTGTTCTGTCACAGAATAAGGAATCGTCAGCGTTTCTCCTGGTACGATTTCGTTGCCGCTTTTACTATTGACTTCTTTGATATGAGCGACAGAAACGCCATATTTCTGACCGATTTTATACAAAGATTCCCCTTTGGAAACCTCATGGACACGTTCGTTTTCGTGTGCATCAACGTTGAAACTGAATGCAAACGCAGATGCTAGTGCAATTGTTGAAATGAAAAGTTTTTTGATCATTTCTTTCCCTCCCTTGCCGTTTATAAGGTAACACATGCAGGAGGAGGGTTCATTAGAGAATTGTTTCCAACCTTAGCAGCCTATTCCTTAACAGGAGGTGCACATAATCTCCTGTTTTTCTGTCGCTTTGAAAAAAGATTGAATCATGAAAAGGATTTTCATAGGATCATATCAAATAAGTAACAATAGTTAGAATTTTCAATCATCGGAGGTGGTTCCCCAGAAGGTAGAACGGTCAGGAAGGAATACGGCTATAAGCATATCTTTTTTAAGAATAGGGAGGTAACAAAGTTGGAAAATACGATTTTTTCGTTGATCCCACCGATATTGGCGATCGTCATGGTGCTGATTACCAGGAAAGTGTTACTGTCACTTGCTGTTGGTATTTTGTCTGCTGCTCTCTTACTAGCTAATTTCAACATACTTGAAACGTTGTCCTTAACATGGGGATCCTTTAAAGACATTTTTGTAGAAGATGGCGGATTATTCGGTGTCGTCGATACGTGGTACACCTATATTCTGCTGTTCATTGTAATGCTCGGAATCCTGACCGCATTCATGAGTATGATGGGCGGTACCAGAGCATTTGGTGAATGGATGATCAAACGTGTGAAATCTAGGATTGGGGTTCAGGTTGCAACTGCTATTCTTGGTGTCGCCGTCTTTATCGATGACTATTTCAATACGTTGGCAGTGGGCCAGATTGCACGACCGAGTGCAGACAGTCATAAAGTTTCGAGAGCGAAGCTTGCTTATTTGATTGATTCCACTTCTGCCCCCGTATGCGTAGTTTCACCTGTGTCCAGCTGGGGTGCGTATATCATTGCTACTATCGGTGGTATTCTCACTGCACAGGGAGTATCGGAATTCAGCGCACTCAGTGCATTCGTTCAAATGATCCCGATGAATTATTATGTATGGGCTGCACTTGGTACGGTGTTTGTCATTGCGCTCAGAGGAGTGGACTTCGGTCCGATGAAAAAGCATGAGATGCGAGCGATTGAGACCGGACAGGTGATGAGTGACAACCAAAAAGAAAGTAAAGGAACGAAGGATAAACTACCTACAAGTGAACACGGAAAAGTCAGGGATCTGATCGTACCGATTGCTGTGCTGTTCATTGGTACCATCATCAGTATGATCTGGACGGGACGTGCCGCTACCATTGAAGCTGGAGATCCTGTCACTGCGATCAATATTTTCGGTAATGCAGATGTCACTGCTTCCCTACTTTATGGTGGCATTGCTGCTGTGCTGACCGCTATGATTCTATTTATTGTCCAAGGTTCGAAAACCGGCAACTTGTCTGGTAAAAACTTCGGTTTAGGAATTTTTGAGGGAATTAAGGCGATGATTCCTGCTATTTCCATTCTTGTCGTCGCATGGATGATCGTAGCATTGATCGGTGAACTGCAGACCGGTGAATATCTGGCCGGTATTGTCCAGGAAGCCAACATCAGTGCGGCTTTACTTCCTGCCATTTTGTTCGTAATTGCTGGATTCATTGCATTCGCAACAGGAACTTCTTGGGGATCGTTCGGTATCCTGTTACCGATTGCAGGACAAATTGCAGCGGCTACGGATATCAATATGATTCTGCCAATGATGGCTGCCGTGCTGGCAGGTTCCGTATTTGGTGATCACTGCTCTCCGATCTCCGATACGACCATTCTGTCATCGACTGGTGCAGACTGTGATCATATGGATCACGTCACCACACAAATCCCTTATGCACTGACTTCCGCAAGTATCGCCTTCATCGGATACCTTGTTTCAGGTCTGACCGGAAGCACTTGGCTTGGGCTTGCTGTTGTAGCAGTATCCTTGGTTGCTTTCTTCTTCGTCTTAAAAAACCAGCCGACGGTAAAACAGGAAGAAGAGTTGGTTGGGTGACTACGAGGAAAAATTTGTAATAATTATTTTCAGACTATTGAAAAAACAAAATTAATGGCTTATACTTTCGGTAATAATGTGAAACGCCATTTCATATATTGAAATGTTAATTGCCGAAAAGGGGGAAATCGCTTGGCTGACGTTTCAGATCGTGTGAAAAGTATGCCTCCGTATTTGTTCTCAGTGATTCAGAAGAAGAAGAAGGAACTGGAAGCCTCAGGTATGGATATTATTGATCTCGGCATCGGGGCACCGGACCTGCCGACACCAGCATTTATCATCGATCGCCTTGTAGAAGAAACGAAAAAGCCGAACAACCACCGCTATTCAACGTACCATGGCTGCACGGAATTCCGTGAGGCGGTAGCAGCCTATTATAAGCGCTGTTACAATGTCGAAGTCGATCCGGAGACAGAGGTGCTGACATTGATCGGTTCCAAAGAAGGCATCGCCCACATGATCATGGCGATGATGAATCCAGGTGAGACTGCGCTCATACCTGACCCAGGCTACCCTGTCTACCGTTCCGCCGTCCACCTTATCGGCGGTGACAGTGTGTACCTGCCTCTCGACACATCCGGGAGCTATGAACCGAAGTTTTCTGAGATATCGCGTGAAACCTATGAAACTACGAAGCTGATGCTGCTGAACTACCCTAGTAATCCGACAGCAGCAACGACAGATTTCAACACTTTTTTGAAAGCGGTTACATTGGCCAGGCAACATGATTTTTCACTGATTCATGACGCCGCCTACAGTGACCTGACATTCAAGGGGTATAAAGCGCCGAGCATCTTACAAGTTGAAGGCGCGAAAGATGTCGCCGTCGAATTCGGCTCGCTGTCCAAAACCTTCAATATGACTGGATGGCGGATTGGTTATGCCGTAGGGAATAAAGCAATGATCAAGGCACTGTCCATCGTGAAAAGCAACATGGATACGTGTCAGTTCCTGCCGATTCAAAAGGCTGCGGCAGAAGCACTGAACAGTGATTTTTCTACCGTCAGAGAAAGTATCGCAATCTATGAGGAGCGGATGGAGATCGTGCTGGCAGCCCTTAAAGAGATTGGTATCACGGTAGAACCGCCTAAAGGGACATTCTTCATTTGGGCTCCAGTTCCTGAAGGCTACACTTCCAGTGGATTTGCAGAAAAAATGCTGGTAGATGCAGGCGTGATCATTACGCCTGGTCCAGCTTTCGGTCCATCGGGAGAAGGATATTTCCGATTATCCCTTTCTGTGGATACGGATCGATTGAAACAAGCGATGGAACGCATGAAAACTTTTTATACCAAGGGGGTACAGGAATGGATCAAAAAATGATCGTATCAGATAAAACCACCTTGATGACCGGTGCAAGAGGAATCGTAGAATGCCTGAAGCTTGAGGGTGTCTCAAAGGTCTTCTGTGTCCCGGGTGAAAGTTATTTACCTGTGATGGATGCCATCCATGACGAAGAAACGATCACCCTGATGTCTGCCCGCCATGAAAGCGGAGCTGCTTTCATGGCGGAAGGCTATGCCAAAGCCACCGGAAAGCCCGGTATTGTGATGGCGACACGTGGCGTAGGTGCAGCGAACCTATCAATTGGTGTACATACGGCATACCAGGATTCAACCCCGATGGTCGTCTTCCTTGGGCAAGTGCACAGTAAATTCCGGGGGCGGGAAGGATTTCAGGAGGTGGACCTGGACCGTTTTTTCGATCCGATTGCCAAATGGTCCGTCGAAATTTCGCACGCAGATCGTGTACCTGAACTCGTCCAGCGTGCGCTTCGTATCGCCCAATCCGGTCGCCCCGGTCCGGTCATCATCTCACTGCCTGAAGATATGTTGAAACAAGTAGCTTCCATGCAATTCGGACTGCCGATGCGGAAATACTGTCCTGTCCCTTCCAGTCGGGATATGGAGGAGATCAAGAAGGTACTGCAGCAAGCAGACCGACCGGTCGTCATAGCAGGCGGTGGCATCAAAAGTTCCAAAGCAGAAGATGCGCTTCAACACTTTGCAGAAAAGTATTCGATTCCCGTGGCGGCTTCGTTCCGCCGGCATGATGTGCTACCTAATGATCATGCAGCATATGCCGGGCATTTAGGGTTGGGAACAGACCCGCTCATTCTCAATACTGTCAAAGAAGCGGATGTTGTCCTCGCTATCGGATCAAGGTTATCTGAAGTGACAACCCAGGACTATTCGTTGATTTCTCCAACCCAAAAACTGATTCACATCGATATCGCTGCGGAGACGATCGGCAATGTCTTCAACCCTGCCGTTGGTGTGGTAGCTGATGCGCGGGAGGCGTTGGAAGCGTTGAACCGAATGGAGTTTACGAAGGACTGGGGAAGCTGGATGCTTGAACGGAGAAAGGTGTACGAAGGTGCCTCTGCTTTGGAAGTGGAAGCGGCTGCCGCACCTCTCTCGAATAAGCAGGTGATGGCTTCACTACAGCGCCTCCTCCCTTCAGATGCCATTTTGACGAATGACGCAGGGAACTTTGCAAGCTGGATGCACACTTTTTACCAATTCACCGGTGATCAAGCCTATATCGGACCTACTTCAGGAGCGATGGGATACGGCATGCCGGCAGCCTTAGGGGCGAAAATCGCCTTCCCGGATCGTCCTGTCATTTCCTTATCAGGAGATGGCGGATTCATGATGACCGTCCAGGAAATTGAAACAGCGGTCCGCTATCGCATCCCGATCATCAGCATCGTATTCAATAACCAAATGTACGGAACGATCCGTATGCACCAGGAAATGCATTTTCCTGAGAAAGTGATCGGTACTGAACTTGGTCAGGTCCGCTTCGATCAGATGGCGAAAAGCATGGGTGCTGATGGGTACCTTGTCCAGACAATCGATGAATTCGATGACGTGCTTGCCCAGGCGTTGAAGCACGCCAAGCCTACGGTGATCGAAGTTCCTATGGACCCCGATCAGATATCAGTCAAACGTACGATCCAGGATTTTCGTAACAATGCGGTAAACACTTAATTGTGTTTCAAATAAATCTTTCTATCATTCACAAGGAGGTATGTCTCAATGGTCAACACAATGGTTAAAGAAAAGCTGGTGAATTTCATCAATGGTGAATGGGTGACACCTGAAACAAGTCGCTACACTGCTGTTATGAACCCAGCTACAGGCGAAACCATCACAGAAGTCCCTTTATCCACCAAAGCCGACGTAGAACGAGCGGTAGAAGGAGCAAAAGCTGCACAGAAAACATGGGCATTAGTTCCAGCACCTCAGCGAGCTGAGGTACTGTATCGTGTTGGTATGATCATGAAGGAACGCAAGGAATCCCTGTCCCAGATGCTTACGATGGAAAATGGTAAGGTCATCGAGGAAGCACGAGGAGAAGTACAGGAAGGGATCGATATGGCGTTTTACATGGCTGGAGAAGGAAGAAGGTTGTTCGGTCAGACGACGCCATCAGAATTGAAAAACAAATTCGCGATGAGTGTCCGTGCGCCTGTAGGTGTAGTCGGCATCATCACTCCTTGGAACTTCCCTATCGCAATTGCGACATGGAAGTCGTTCCCTGCTATCGTTGCAGGTAATGCGGTCGTTTGGAAACCTGCGACAGAAACACCGATGATGGCTTATGAACTTGCGCAGATTTTTGAAGAAGCAGGGTTGCCGAAAGGGGTCATTAATGTCGTATTCGGTGCCGGTTCTGAGGTCGGTGAAGCAATGATCGATCACGACACGATCCGGGTCATCTCCTTTACTGGATCCAATGATACGGGGCGTAATATCGCCGGCAAATGCGGACAGAAGCTGAAGAAGGTCTCCTTGGAGATGGGTGGGAAGAACGCCGTCATCGTGATGGATGATGCCGATCTTAAACTTGCTGTCGATGGGATTCTATGGAGCGCATTCGGAACAAGCGGGCAACGTTGTACGGCGTGCAGTCGTGTGATTGTCCATGAAAGCGTCAAAGGACAACTCGAAGAACGGCTGCTTGCTGCTATGGAAACATTGACGATCGGGGATGGTCTGGATGAAAGCAACAAAGTCGGTCCGATCATCAATAAAGCAGGATTGGAAAAGATCGATGAATACGTGAAAATCGGTCAGGAAGAAGGCGCCAAACTACTTGCTGGCGGACATATCCTCAATGATGGGAAGTATGCAGAAGGCAACTTCTATGCACCTACCCTTTTTACAGATGTGCGCTCTGACATGAGAATCGCACAAGAGGAAATCTTCGGACCAGTCGTCTCCCTCGTTCCAGTCAAGAGCCTGGAAGAGGCAATCGAAGTGAACAATAGTGTGACATACGGACTTTCCAGTTCCATTTTCACACAGGATGTCAATCAAGTATTTGCTGCCCAGCGTGATCTGGACACAGGCATCGTCTATGTGAATGCAGGAACAATCGGTGCTGAGATCCACCTTCCATTCGGTGGTACAAAAGGTACAGGAAATGGGCACCGTGATTCCGGTACTGCGGCACTGGACGTCTTCACGGAGTGGAAGAGCATTTATGTTGATTTCAGTGGAAAACTGCAACGCGCGCAGATCGACACGGAAGAGTGATTGTCGGAAATTCGATGAAAATTTCATTAGCTTAGTAAGGAGGTCATTCAATGAAAGTAGCGGTATTAGGTTCAGGGTTGATGGGAAAAGAAGCGGCACGTGATTTGGTTTTAAGTCCAGGGGTCGATCAGGTTACGCTGGCAGATATCGATTTACGGAAAGCGGAACTGGTCTGCAATCAGTTGAACAGTTCAAAAATCAGTCCTGCCCAGGTAGATGCAAGTAATGAAGAGCATTTGGGAGAGTTCATACGCAACTACGATGTCATCATCAATGCCCTGTTTTATTCTTTCAATGAAGTCGTCGCTAGAAAAGCGATTGAAGTTGGTGTGCATTCCGTCGATTTAGGCGGGCATATCGGTCATATGACTGACCGTGTGCTCCAGATGGATGAAGATGCCAACGTAGCTGGAGTGACCTTGATTCCTGATTTAGGAGTAGCTCCAGGAATGATCAATATCCTTTCAGGCTATGGAGCAAGTAAACTGGATGAAACGAAATCCATCAAGTTATATGTAGGTGGGATTCCTGTAAAACCGGAGCCTCCACTCGAGTATAACCATGTCTTTTCCATGGAAGGCGTCATGGATCACTATACCGATCCATCCTTGATCGTCCGTAACGGCATCAAACAGGAAGTGCCTTCCCTTACTGAAGTGGAACGGATCCATTTTGAGAAATTCGGACCGCTTGAAGCATTCCATACGGCAGGCGGGACGTCCACCCTGTCGTATTCATTCCCGCATCTGGATACGCTTGAGTATAAGACGATCCGATACCCTGGGCATGCTGAGAAGTTCAAGCTTCTGGTCGATCTTAATTTGACCCGCAACGATTACTACGTCGACATGGGCGGATTGCAAGTGAATCCTCGCGAAGTACTCTTGAAGGTGCTTGATCCGATTGTCGATTTGAAAGATAAGGACGACGCTGTCCTGTTAAGGGTCATCGTAGAAGGGGAAAAAGACGGAGAAGAAGTGAAATATGAATACGAAATGTCTACGTTCAAGGATCGTGATCATAATGTCACTGCGATGGCGAGGGCAACGGCCAATACCATTTCAGTTGTCGCACAAATGCTCGGAGATGGTACAATCAAAGAAAGAGGTGTCTATCCACCGGAGCAGATCGTTCCTGGTGATGTCTACATCGAACAGATGGCGAAGCGCGGCGTTAAGATTCATGAGTCGAAACATACGAAAGGGATCAAGATGAAAGTCTGATCCACCATCTGGGCAAAGGGGGCTTCCTCTTTGCCCAGATGTTTCTACATAAACTGATAAAGGGGTCAATGATTCCATGAACCAGAGTGTCCTGAAAGCTTTGAAACTATTGGATTTATTTTCAGAAGAGAAAACCGAAATCACATTGAAAGAAGCGTCGGAGATGACGAAGATGCCGAAACCGACCGTCTACCGACTTCTTTCCACTTTAGAACAGGCGCAGTTCCTCATGAAAACGAAAGAATCCGAACACGATAGCCGCTACAGCTTAGGGTTGAAGCTGATGGAGCTCGGCCATCTTGTTTCCGATCAGCTGGAATTACGCAAGATTGCCCTGCCTTATATGGAGGCATTGGCACAGGAAATCAATGAAGTCGTCCACCTCGTCATCGTCCACCAGCAAAAAGCTACGTATATTGAGAAAGTGGAAAGCACCCGTGCCCTTCGTTTGTTCACTAGAGTAGGAAAGAGTTCTCCCCTCTATATCGGATCCGGACCAAAGCTTCTGCTTGCGTATATGGATGAAGATGAGCAACAGCAGATTCTTGAAGAAGCAGACCTGCTTAAGCTGTCCGACCATGATCCGATTGATGAAAGTGAATTGATGGAGGAACTACTTGAAATCAAGGAGAAAGGATACGCATTCAGCCTTGGGGAACAGGATCTCGAAACGACGGGAATCTCCTATCCTATTTACGATTTCAGAGGCAATGTAATCGCAGCACTGGCAATCAGTGGACTTTCAAGCCATTTTGAAGGGGAAAATCTATTACTGATCAAACACCATGCAGAAGATACAGCAGCAAGCATCTCTGCACAGCTAGGCTATAAAACATGTGTATCAAACACTCGGGAGTAAAGGAAGGATGATGGAACGATGCAAACCTATTTTATTGCCGGTCACGCCAAGCTGCCGAGTGGAATGGCGGCGCAAAGCGTTTTTGAAACATTGACGATCACAGCCGAAGTCGATCGGACTTACGGGGTAATCATTTCAGCCAGTTGTACACTTGCCACCGACCACGGCAGAAATTATATCGCCCATCTTTTGAAAGGGTACAGCCTACGCGATGGGGTGGACGAGCCTGTGGAAGTGATTCGCCAACACTATCTTGGAAAGGCCGGCAATGCTTTAGCTTCGGCTCTGAAAGACCTTCATAAGCAATACCAGATTCATAGAAGTAAGTGAAAAGGATCGGTGACTGATCTCCTCAGCCCCGATCCTTTTTCATTTCATCTACTCTTCAATGCCCATTGAAACATATTTCCATTCGACATATTCATGGATACCTTGATGACCACCTTCCTTTCCAACCCCTGATTGCTTCACCCCACCGAACGGTGCTTCCGCAGTGGCTGGGATGACATCATTCACCCCGATGATCCCGTACTCCAATTTTTCACTGACACGAATCGAACGATCCAGGTTTTTCGTGAAAAAATAGGCGGCAAGACCGTACTCGCTATCATTCGCTTTCTGGATTACATCACTTTCTTCATCAAACACTTGGACGGGCAGCAGTGGACCAAAGGTTTCTTCATACATCACATGCATGTCATCAGTAACATCGGTAAGGATGGTAGCAGGGTAGAAGTTGCCATCCAAAGCGCCTTCCCATTCCTTTCCTCCACAAGCAACTTTGGCTCCTTTAGAAGTGGCATCCTTCAGTTGATCGATCACTTTTTTCTTTGCAGCTTCATCGATCAGTGGTCCTAAGTCCGTTCCGTCTTCCATCCCGTTGCCAAGTTTCAGCATAGACGCTTTCGCAGTCAACTTCTCCATGAATGCTTCTACTACAGGACGCTGTACGTATAATCGGTTGGCACAGATACACGTCTGTCCGCTGTTCCGGAATTTACTCGCAAGTGTCATTTCTGCCGCCTGTTCGAGATTTGCATCCTCGAAAACGATAATTGGTGCATGGCCACCTAGTTCAAGCGACAGCTTTTTCACATGCTGGGCACTTTCCCGCATCAGGTATTTCCCGACCTCTGTAGATCCTGTAAAAGTAATCAATCTGACGGAATTACTTTGTAGCAGTGTTTCTCCGATCGCCTTCGTATTTCCTGTGACAAGGTTCACGACCCCTTTAGGCACTCCTGCTCTCTCTAATACTTTAATAATTTCAATCGCTGTAAGTGGCGTGGCGGAGGCGGGTTTCAAGACAACGGTACAGCCTGCCGCCAATGCCGGGCCAAGTTTCCTCGTGATCATCGAGGCGGGAAAATTCCATGGCGTGATGGCACCAATGACTCCAACTGCCTGAGGAATCACATACAGACGCTTGTTTTTCTTCGAAGAAGGGATCCATTCCCCGTAAAGTCGGCTTGCTTCTTCGGCATACCATAACAAAAAGCTGGAAGCGGAGTGGACCTCTCCTATTGCTTCTTTATAAGGTTTGCCCTGTTCCATCGTCAAAATCCGTGCAATTCGGTCCGCTTCCTCCTCAAGTAACTGATAGGCTTTATAGAGGATCGTGGCACGTTCCCTTCCTGTCATACCGGACCAGGAAGGAAAAGCCTGTTCTGCCGCTTGGACGGCAGCTTCTGTATCGCCTGCATCCCCGTAGGAAACCTCTGTCAGGACATCCATCGTAGCAGGATTATTCACACTTACCGTTTTACCTGTTTCAGCTTCTCTCCATTCACCATTGATAAACAAGCTAGGTATGCGCTTTTCAAAAGATATCAAAGCTGGAATCCCTCCTTAATGGTAAGCTTCTTCTTCCTGCCCTTGATACGGCCATGCCGGCAACATGCGGTTCAGCTTCTTATCCTCACGATAGCCCAGTACATACTCCGCCTGCATGATCGTGTGGATTTCACGAGTCCCTTCATAAATGACAGGAGCTTTAGAGTTACGGAGGTGGCGCTCAACAGGATATTCATTGGAGAATCCATAGGCACCATGGATTTGAACGGCATCATCCGCCGCCTGATTCGCAAAATCACACGCCTGCCATTTCGCCAATGACGTTTCTCTCGTATTCCGCTTCCCTTGGTTCTTCAACTCTCCAGCACGATAGACAAGCAGACGACTCATTTGCAGACCCGCTTCCATTTTGGCGATCATTTGCTGGACGAGCTGATGCTTTCCAATCGATTTACCGAAAGTTTCTCGCTCATGGCAGTATTTCACACTTTCCTCAAGACAAGCCATAATCAGCCCGCATGCTCCTGCTGCAACGGTGAAACGGCCATTATCCAATGCTGCCATGGCAATTTTGAACCCTTCCCCTTCTTCGCCAAGGAGGTTTTCTTTCGGTACACGGACATCTTCAAAGAACAACTCCCCTGTATTTCCGGAGCGGATACCATGTTTCCCTTTAATTGCTTTCGAAGAGAATCCAGGCATTTTACGATCGACGATAAAACAGGAGATGCCATGGTGCCGCTTGTTTTTATCCGTGTAAGCAAATACGAGAAAATGATCAGCAGTGTCACAGAGGGAAATCCACGTTTTCTGCCCATTCAATATATAGTCATCCCCATCTTTAACAGCTGTCGTCTGAAGTGCAGCAACGTCCGAACCTGCACCTGGTTCAGTCAGTCCAAACGCACCGATTTTCATTCCTTTCGCCTGTGGAACGAGAAACTTCTGCTTCTGCTCTTCGGTCCCCCATTGGAGCAGTGTCATACTGTTCAATCCTACATGGACCGATACCGCCGTCCGAAAAGCCGTGTCTCCCCGCTCCAGTTCCTCACAGACGATTGCGAGGGAATTGTAATCCATTCCACTTCCGCCATATTGCTCTGGAATACAGACACCCATCAACCCTAAGTCCGCGATTTTGGTAACGATTGAAGGATCGAATTTCCCCTCTTCATCCCACTTTTTCATATGTGGAAGGATTTCCTTATCTACAAAATTGCGGACGGTACCTCTTAACAGATTTTGTTCTTCACTGAATTCGAAATTCATTTTACTTCCTCCTTTTATTTATTGTTACGATCGGTCCCTTGATGAAGTGGACCTAGAATTTCCTCATTGTGCTCTCCAGCTTCCGGCGGGTAGTGACGATAATTCACCTTCGTCCTTGATAGCTTGAGCGGACTGCCCACCATCCGTATCGGTCCTGCGGTGGGATGCTCCATTCCTATGAACATATTGCGTTCAGTAAGCTGAGGGTCCTGCTCCACTTGAGCCAGGTTCTGGATTGGACCGCAGGGAATATTGACGTGATCGCAGTGCATTTTCCAATAAGCTGTCGAATACATAAGAAATGATTCTTGAAGAATCTCCGTCAGTTTTTCTCGGTGTGCGACTCTCGATGGATTGGTCTGGAACCGCTCGTCTGCCGCTAAGTCGGGTTTGCCGATCACTTTGCATAAGCGCTCGAATTGTTTATCATTCCCGACAGCAATCACCATCTCGCCATCTGCAGTTCGGAAGGTTTGATAAGGAACGATATTGGCATGATGGTTCCCTAGCCGCTCCGGTATCTTTCCAGACATCAGATAGTTACTGGCAATATTGACGAGCGAACTGACGGCGGTATCATACAGCGAAATATCCAGCTTTTGTCCTGTACCTGACCGCTCTCTTTCGAGTAATGCAGCTTGAATACCGATACACGCATACAGTCCAGTCAAAATATCCGTGATGGCGACACCCAGCTTTTGCGGTTCACCATCCGCTTCACCAGTAATGCTCATCAGGCCGCTCATGGCCTGGATGATGAAATCATATCCCGGCAGCTCCCGATTCGGTCCGGTTTCCCCGAAACCTGTAATCGAGCAGAAGACGATTCGGTTATTCAACGAATGGAGATGCTCATACCCGATCCCCAGTCGCTCCATCGTACCTGTTTTGAAGTTATGGATGACCACATCGCTTTCCTTCACTAAACGCTCGATCATCGCTTTACCTTCTTCGGATTTCAAATCGATGGTCACACTACGCTTATTACGATTGGCACAAAGATAGTAAGCACTGACACCTTTTTGAAAAGGAGGGCCCCATCCGCGCGTTTCATCGCTTCCTCCTGGTGCTTCGACCTTAATGACATCAGCACCGAGGTCCCCAAGAATCATCGTGCAGTAGGGACCTGCTAAGACCCGAGATAAGTCCAGCACTTTGATACCTTCCAATGCACCACCCACCTCATCACTCCTTTCTTACTACTAAAAAAAGCCAGTCCGATCCCATTGATTGTGCTCAATGAGTTCGAACTGGCTTTCTACCTGCTGAATTCCATTCTGGCAGGAATGGATAGCAGGGGAACAGTCCTTGATTGTATGTGTTCGGTGAACATGGTCAGATCAAGCGGCAAAGCTTTTTCCCCATGTTTCAGGATACATTCATTTTATTATATTCAGAATTGTTTGTAAACGTTTTCCTGAATTGGCTGAACCTTTTTTGCAACCATAAACAGAAGAAGAACCACACAGCCGCAAAGCCGAATCCTCCGATGATATCTGATGTATGATGGCGATCGAGCATGACCTGGCCGATACCGACAAGAATCGTAACGAGCGTGAACAGACTGAATAAGGCGGTCTTCACTTTGATGCTTTTCATCGTTCGCTGAACAAGATACGTAAGGAATGCAAACATCAGGAACACTTTCACCGCGTGCCCGCTCGGAAAGGCGTAGGATATGATACCATCTCCAAGTCCCCAGAAGTCGATATAGATGGTTTCTCCCGGACGCTCCCTTTTGAAAAGGAACTTTAGAACAAAAGTGAAGATGATGCCCCCTGCCATCAAAAACAAGTAAAAGAATACTTCACTATATCTGCGCCTGATCAGTAATACGGTTACGATGATCAAAGAAAGCAGTGCCAGCATTTTGGTGTCTCCGATATATGTAATTGCCTCAAACATGCTAACCCTCCTCTCTATTTGCGAATCTCCAATAATTATATCGGATGCATCCACAAATTGTGCATCTATTTCATATTTATTTAAACAAGTGTCTGGTTATGTCTTCGGGTACTTATTAAGGTCAGGCAGGAAACAAGCGCTTCGATATCTTCTTTCGTATGCGTCTTACCTAGCGATATTCTTATGAAAGTTTTTGCTTCCTCTTCCGGAATACCCATCGCCAGCATTGTTTTCGAAGGGCTCTGCATTCCAGCTTGGCACGCACTCCCAGTGGAGATAGCCACCCCTTTTCGATTTGCTTCAAGCATCACCCACTGTCCTTCAAGACCGTCGATACCAATTCCGATGATGGATGGTAAGTGGTTTTGCTTAGGCGGAGTGTACCACGAAATGCCTTGGTGTACCAGAAGATCTTTCATCGTCTCAAAAAGTTCATGGTGTTGTTCAAGGGTGTACTCCATACTGGATACAGCTTGATCTGCCGCCACGGCAAATCCAGCGATCCCAGGAACATTCAGTGTGCCCGGACGTAGCCCTTTTTCATGGATAGCACCAGGATAAAGAGGCGTGATCGGGATGGAAGGATGAATGTACATTGCCCCGACACCTTTTGGTCCGTAGATTTTATGACTGGATATTGAAAAACTGTCCACGAACGGGCTGATCTTTTTCACGTCTATTTTTCCGAAAGATTGAACACAATCCGAGTGGAAATAGACACCCTTCTCCCTGCAAAGCCTGCCGATTGCTTCAACAGGCTGGATCGCCCCTATCTCAGCATTGACATGTTGAACAATCACCACAGCAGTATCTTCACGAATCGCTTCTTCGACCTGACCTGCATCGATGACTCCCTCATTCGTTAATGGAAGACTTGTAACGTCATAGCCTTCTCTTTTCAATTTTTCTAACAGGATATGAATCGATGAATGTTCAGCCTGGCTCGTAATGAGATGTTTGCACCCTTGTTTAGCAGCCAAAAGCAGCTGGACCGCCAACATGTTGCTTTCTGTTCCGCCACTTGTAAAATGCAATCCTCTCTTTTCTACACCTGCAAGACTAGCAATTCGTGTTCGACATTCTTCGACTAATCGACTCGCTTTACTTCCGGCTTCATGCAGACTTTGGGTGTTTCCATCATACGTTCTAGCCGCTTGGACATATGCATCTAACGCTGCTTCACTGATCGGACTTGTGGCTGCATAATCAAAGTAATACATCGGACCCCTCCTTGAAATAGAAAACACTTGTCATCAGTGTAGTTCTGTGTAAATATAGATGTCAAGACACTTGTATATTCAGAAGGTGGGACAACAACGATGAATTACGACGTGATTGTCATCGGCAGTGGAATCGCCGCATTGCAACTGGTAGCAAATCTTCGTACGGATTTGAATGTGATTGTTCTCACAAAGTCGAAACTATCAACCTCTAATTCTTCCATGGCCCAAGGTGGGATAGCGGCAGCGATTGGAAGTGAAGATGATACTTACACCCATTTTGTAGATACGATGGAAGCAGGGAACAGGCTGAATGATCAACAGGCTGTCTACAAGCTGACGAAAGCAGCCCCTTCCATCATTGAAGACCTGATCCAGCGCGGATGTTCATTTGATCAGAAGGAGGATGGAGCGCTTGCCCTAGGGTTGGAAGGTGCCCATCGACATCACCGGATCCTTCATAGCGGTGGGGATCAGACAGGGAAAAGCATTGTAAAGTGCTTACGTGATCAGATTGGAAATAACGTGACGGTCATTGAAAACTTGTTCGTGTTTGAATTACTTATCGGCCAAGATCAAAAGTGTTATGGGGTTAAAGGAAAAGATGGTCAAGAAGACATCCATACTTTCTATTCCAACCACGTAGTGCTTGCTACTGGTGGATGCGGAAATGTCTATGCGTTGACGTCCAATGCAGCTACCGTGACCGGAGATGGATTAGCGCTTGCATATCAGGCTGGTGCAGCATTGATGGATATGGAATTCATTCAATTTCACCCTACCATGCTCTACATACAAGGCAGGACAAAGGGTCTGATATCTGAAGCAGTGCGCGGTGAAGGGGCGGTTCTTGTAACTGATGAAGGAAGAACGATCATGGACCATCACCCACTGGGAGATTTGGCGCCGAGACATATCGTTTCGCAACGCCTATATGAAACGATGAAAAAAGGAAAGTCCGTCTATTTGGACATTCGGTCCATTGATAATTTTGACCAGCGTTTTCCCACAATATCAAAATTATGCATAAGCAATGGCATATCGCTTTCGGAAGGGTTGATCCCAGTGGCCCCTGGTGCACACTTTTTAATGGGCGGGATCCAAACAGATGAAAAAGGAAGCACTACTGTCCAAGGACTCTATGCCATCGGGGAAGTTGCCTGTACTGGTGTCCACGGTGCTAACAGACTGGCAAGCAACTCCCTGTTGGAAGGCCTCGTGTATGGCAAGAAGCTGGCCACGCACCTGAATAAAATCGCTGGTGAAACCAATTCAGAATCAGTTTTATCTTTAAAAACAAAACAACGGGCAAGGTGCCTTCCTTATTCTCTGCCTCCACTAAAGACATTACAGCAACAGATGATGCAACACGTTGGAATCGTCCGGACGATGGAAGGGCTGCGCGCTCATCAGCAATGGTTGGAAACGTTCAATCTTGAGCCTCTCCTGGATATGGAACTGGAAGCATTATCGAAACATGATATCAGCCTTGTTTTTTCTTTGATTACTGCCTGGTTGATAACGTCATCCGCCTCCCAACGGACAGAGAGCAGAGGCGCCCATTTCATGAACGATTATCCATTTGAACAGAAAGCGTGGAAACAAAAACATATTGTCCAACAGCGAAGGAAGGTAAAGGAGGATACAGATGAATCGATTGAAGCTGCAACATTCACTTGAAGCATTTTTCATAGAAGATATCGGAGATCAGGATCTTACAAGTGATGCCTTATTCTCCAGCTATACTACAGGCACAATGATTATCAAAGCGAAATCAGAAGGGATATTTTGCGGAGAGGATGTAATTCTCACAGGGTTTCGTTTACTTGACCCGGCAATTCAGATCGACATCCAAGTAAAAGACGGTCAAAGAATTTCTGCAGGTCAGCCGATTGCAGGCATCTCAGGAAACATGGCTTCTCTGCTTAAAGGGGAACGTGTGGTGTTAAATCTGATTCAGCGAATGAGCGGAATCGCTACGAAAACTAACGAAGCTGTACGCCTATTAGATAGCATTCATACAAGAATCTGTGATACGAGAAAGACGACTCCTGGACTGAGGATGTTGGAAAAACATGCTGTCCGGATGGGCGGCGGATTTAATCACCGTCAGGGGCTATATGACGCAGTCATGATCAAAGATAATCATATCACTTTTGCCGGATCGATCACCTCAGCTGTAACAAAAATACGGGCTAAGCATGGACATATGGTTAAGATCGAAGTTGAAACAGAAACATTGGACCAGGTAATCGAGGCAGTAGCATTGAATGTGGATTGTATCATGTTTGATAACCGAACCCCGGATGAAATCCTCTCGTTCATGGAATATGTCCCGGGAAATATCACCACTGAGGCATCGGGAGGAATACAAATCACTGAACTGAGTGCATTCGGAAAGACTGGTGTCGATTATATTTCGCTTGGTGCATTGACTCATTCCGTCCATGCCCTTGATATCAGTGCGGATGTATCTGTAAAGAAAGGAGCTTATCCAGTATGAACCTGTTTGAAACGCTTGAAATTAGCAACCCGATGCTTCCTGAGGCTTACCGCCTGGCATCAGATTCCGAATTGGAAGAACGTGTCCGTGATGTAAAAAGAAGGATGGGAGACCGCCTATACCTTCCGGGTCATCATTACCAGAAAGACGAAGTCATACAATTCGCCAACGACAGGGGAGATTCCTTGAAGCTGGCACAGTTATCTGCAGATAATCATAAGGCGGAGGCTATTGTTTTCTGCGGGGTCCACTTCATGGCAGAGACAGCCGACATACTCACGAAGGACACCCAGCATGTGTATCTGCCTGACATGCGTGCAGGATGCTCGATGGCGGATATGGCGGACATCGAGCAGACCGAAGCTGCCTGGAAACAGCTTCAGGATCTGTTTGGAGAGACGATTCTTCCATTGACGTATGTGAACTCGACAGCCGCAATTAAAGCATTTGTAGGAAAGCATGGCGGTGCCACCGTGACTTCGTCCAATGCAGAAAGAATGGTGCAATGGGCTTTTTCCAAAAAGGAGCGTATCCTGTTTCTCCCTGATCAGCACCTTGGACGCAACACAGCATTCAATCTCGGGATTCCATTGGATGAGATGGCAGTTTGGGACCCGATCCACCAGGAATTGATCGCAACGCGACCGTTGGAAGAAATCAAGGTGATCTTATGGAAAGGACACTGCTCCGTCCATGAAAACTTCACCGTAGCCAATGTCCATGAAGTCCGTTCTTCTTCCCCTGATATGAAAATCATCGTCCATCCTGAATGCAGAAGAGAGGTTGTCGCGTTAGCAGATGATGCTGGTTCGACCAACCACATCATCAAGACGATCGAAGCGGCACCAAAAGGTAGCTCCTGGGCAATCGGCACAGAAATGAACCTCGTCAATCGCCTGATCCAGGAAAACCCGGATAAGCATATTGTGTCGTTAAATAAAAATATGTGCCCATGTTTGACGATGAATCGGATCGATCTTCCCCACCTCACATGGTGTCTGGAATCGATAGAAAAAGGCACCCCACATAACCGCATCATCGTTGAAGACTCCATTGCAACGGATGCAAAACTTGCATTGAACCGAATGCTACAGCGCGCATAATGAACTGAGTAATGAACCTGCTTCCTATGAAGAAGCAGGTTTTTTTATGCTCAAAAACCTGATACAGCAACCTTTTTACAAAACTTTCTAAAAAAGTGATTGACTTATGAAAGGGTTAGTTATATGGTTAATTACACAAGTAACTAACCAATGGGGTAGGTGATGGAAATGGACAGAGAGCTCAACGACGATAAACCCATTTTCCAACAGATAGCTGAAAAGATTGAAACGAGCATTCTGGAAGGATCCATCAATGAAGGAGACCGCGTTCCCTCCACGAATGAATTCGCCAAATATTATCAAATCAACCCTGCGACCGCTGGAAAAGGAATCAACCAGCTTGTCGAACAGGAGATCATCTATAAGAAACGAGGGATCGGCATGTTTGTATCGGATGGTGCAAAAAAGATCATTTTGTCGAAAAGGAAGCATGACTTTTATGAAAACTACGTGATACCGATGAGACAGGAAGCAGAAAAACTCGGGATGTCTACAGAAGAACTAATCAACCTGATCAATAAGGGGGAAGCATGATGCAAATCGAATTCAAAAACCTTACAAAAGCCTATGGAGCTAAAAAAGCATTGAATAACTTCTCATTGACGCTGGAAGCAAACAAAATTTACGGATTGCTTGGCCGTAATGGTGCTGGCAAAACGACCATGATGCAGCTTTTGGCTGGACAGATCTCTCCTACAAGCGGCGAAGTTCTTGTGAACGGGGAAAAACCCTTCAATAACCGTACAGTGCTTGAAGACATCTGTCTGATCAATGAAAGTAACAACTTCAAAAGACGCTTGAAAATCAAACATGTATTGAAGATCGCTTCCTTGTTTTATCCAAAATGGTCCCAGGAAACTGCTGACCGTCTGATGAAAACCTTCAAATTGGAGTCGAACCTTAATATGAAAGGCTTATCCAAAGGAATGGAATCATCGGTAGGGATCATCATCGGGCTTGCCAGCCGAGCGAACATCACTATTTTTGATGAACCATACATCGGACTTGATGCATCTGCACGTTACGATTTTTATGATGCGTTACTTGAAGAATTCCAACAACACCCTAGAACAATCATCCTCTCCACACACCTCATCGATGAAGTCAGCAACCTCTTTGAAGAAATCATTCTTGTCCGTGAAGGCGAGCTGATGCACCATAAGACGTCAGAAGAAATGACCGAGCTCAGCATCCAAGTTACAGGACCAAAAGACAAAGTTGATGCATTCTGTACAGGAAAAAACGTGATTCATACCGATGAAATCATGGGTAGAAAAACCGTCATAGTTTTCGGGGAACACTTCCAGTTGGAAGATCTTAAAAATGAAGGGTTAGAGGCAGAACGTTGCCCAATCCAAAAATTGATGGTCCACCTTACTGAAGAGAAAGGGGTACGTACACATGTTTAATGATTTGAAAGCGATGCTTTACTTTTTAACGACAGATTTCCGGTTCGGTCTTACAATTTTTTGGTCAATTTTCCTGGCTAGCACCGGCGTACTGTACTTATTGACTTTTTCTTTCAATGACGTCACGATTATCGTCTCATCCAGCTTAGCCATCTATATTTATTGTGGAATCTCAGGTTTTCTGATGACGAAAGAAACGTTACCCTTCTGTTTGAAAATGGGGACAACACGGAACCGGTATTTCTCAGGTGTCATTGTGTTCAATTTGATCCTTGGAGCTTTCATGGCCTTCATTTCCAGTACACTCAGTCTTGTGGTCGGAATGACGGAACAATCCAATCTGCAATTAATGACTGCAATTGATGCCACAAGTTTAAGCCCTGGATGGTTCAACCAATTCTGGCTTGAGACATTGATCTGTTTTCTTTTCCTATCAATCGGCTTCATGTTCAGCGCGATCTTCTATCGGACCGGACTTGTAGGCGGATTAAGTGTCATTGGCATAGTTGTGATTGCAATCCTGCTCCCTGATCTACGAGAACAGTTTCTGGACTTCTTCCTAGAGTTCAGTGAAAGTGGGATCACCATTCATTATGTATCCTTATTCATCGCAGCTTTACTTGCAATGATACCTACATGGCTGTTACTGAACCGCGCATCCATTCATTCTGCTGCTACGAGATGAATCAATTTGAGGGCTGTCCACATGGGCAGCCCTCAATCCGTCTAAAACAGCTTGAAAGCGCCGTTTTTACATAAATGCAACCCTCCGTTGCCTATTTGCAACTAAATGAATATAGAAAAATCCACCATTCTTTTATACACTTTTAACCAAGGAATTGAAATTACTGGAAGGGGTTTTCACATGTCATTCGGAGAAAAGTTATTCAAGCTAAGAAAAGAAAAAGGGTTCTCTCAACAGGAATTGGCAGATGAATTGCGGACATCAAGACAAGCAATCAGTAAGTGGGAAAATGATCAGGGATTTCCGGAAACAGAAAAACTGCTATTGATCGGGAATGTTTTTGAGGTATCGATCGACTATTTACTTAAGAACGATATTGAACAGAACAATAAGGATGAAGAAAGTTATTATGTAAGTAAGGAAATGGCGGAAGGTTATTTGGCACATGTTTTAAAAATAGCAAAACCAATTGCTTTAGCTGTCAGTCTATTCATTCTGGCATTCACACCTTATCTGATCTTCAACGATTCGCCTAAGATCTACACATTTCTCACCATCATCATCGGTACATTGGCAGTTTTATCTTTCTTCAAAGCTGCAAGCACCGAAGATCAGCAGAAGTATGAAGTTCTTAAAACAAGTGCCCTTGTCTTCGATCAGAGTTACCTTAAAGATTTGAAAATAAACTATAAAAACCTTCGAAAGAAGTATAACTCCTTCATCGGCGTTGGTGTCACGCTCATTGCCGTAGGGGCAGGATCATTCATGTTAGAAGAAAATGATATTACCCAAGGAGTTCTGCTTCCTTACTATCCGGTTCTTACCGTCCTGATTGCTTTGGGGGCATTTATTATCATGCGGACATCCCTTATCATTGAAGCATATGAAATGCTGATCAATAATGAAAAACACATTCGAAATGTACAGGAAAAATCCCAGAAGAAATTACGGAAGATATGGAAAGAATGGATCTGATCTCACTTGCGTTTAATCCACCCTATTTTTGCATAACCTAATGAAAATTCAATCGGAAAGAGGGATCGTATGAGTGGACAGAACCAACCATGGGTCGATGAGTATCGTGCTGCCCCACTAACTCCTGATATGCTTCAAGAGATTCAGAACCTGGAGAGAAAAATAAAGACAGAAGCGAATGAAGAAGTCATTTTGATTGCCTATGAACATAAATAAGCACCTTGCTGGATGCAAGGTGCTTTCACCGACTGCCGATCTCCAGGCAGTCTTTTTTTTACGCCCCCGAGAGGATTCGAACCTCTGACACACGGTTTAGGAAACCGATGCTCTATCCCCTGAGCTACGGGGGCAAAGAAATTGTAGCGAACACTGCTTATTATACAAAAATACCCGGCAGATGAAAAGATTTATTTCTCCCATCCACCTGTCAATTCCCGGCTCAATTATGATAAAATAGAACTTGTCTGTCAGAACGTAGCGAATATTGTCTCTTGTATTGTTTAAGGAGGAGAAGAGATGGGACATGTACCTTTCATTGCTGTCGAGGGACCGATCGGGGTCGGAAAAACGTCTCTGTCTAAAAAACTCGCCTCCCATTTTGATTTTCATCTGTTGAAGGAAATCGTCGAGGAGAACCCATTTTTAGGCAAATTCTACGATAACATTGAGGAATGGAGCTTCCAGACTGAAATGTTTTTCTTGTGCAACCGGTTCAAGCAGCTAGAAGATATCGGCAACAAATATTTGCAGCACGACAAGCCTGTCGTCGCTGATTACCATATTTCCAAGAACATGATTTTTGCGCGTCGTACGTTGAGAAAAGATCAGTTCGACAAATACGCGAAAATCTATGATATTTTGACACATGATATGCCTCGTCCGAACATGATGGTCTACCTGCACGCAAGCCTGGACACGTTGATGGAGCGGATCCGTATGCGTAACCGTGATGTAGAGGCGAACATCCAAGCTTCTTATTTACAGCAGCTTTCGCAGGATTATGATGACTTCATGAATCATTTTGAAGCGACACATCCGGACATTCCGGTCATTCGTCTGAATGGCGACGATTTGGATTTCGTGAAGCATCAGGACGATCTACGCCATATATTGGATCGGGTCGAACATCATCTACACAAAGGGGAAGTTATCAAATGAACGCACGTGAACGCTTCGGTATACCACATGATAGTGTGATCACCATCGCTGGAACAGTCGGAGTCGGTAAATCGACCATGACTAATGCTTTGGCAGATGCACTCGGTTTCCGTACCTCATTCGAAAAGGTAGAAACCAATCCGTACCTGGATAAATTTTATAAAGACTTCGAACGCTGGAGTTTTCATCTGCAGATCTATTTCCTCGCAGAACGCTTCAAAGAACAGAAGAAGATATTCGAATATGGGGGAGGGTTCATCCAGGACCGCTCCATTTACGAAGACACGGGTATTTTCGCGAAGATGCATTATGAAAAAGGTACGATGTCACCGACCGATTATGAAACGTACACGAACTTGTTCGATGCAATGGTCATGACACCATATTTCCCGCATCCGGACTTGCTCATCTACTTGGAAGGCTCCTTCGAGGACATACTTGCCCGCATTCAGGAGCGCGGCCGTCCGATGGAGCAGGAAACACCTATTGAATACTGGAAGGAAATGTTCGACCGTTATGAAAACTGGATCGACAATTTTAATTCCTGCCCAGTTCTCCGCCTGAACATTGCAGACTACGATGTGATCCAGAACGAAAACAGCATCGATCCGATTTTGGAGAAAATCGGACATTTCATCAATCAATCACGCAAATGGCGTTCAAGCCGTATGCTTACGTAATAAGCGAAATCCTGCAGATCCGAGATCTGCAGGATTTTTTTATTTCTATTATAGTAGTTCGTCTCTTTAATCAAGATCTGGCATAATCGTTACGATTTGCTGAATGCGCACAAAGAAAGTCGAGTCTCCGGCAGTCAATACAATGTGATCCGGCTTCACGTCTTCCAAATCTCCACGAATCGTATCTCTCACAGTCTCAACAATAAGTGTCTTTCCTATCACCGACTGCAGCGTGCTTACTACAAATGGATCAACCACCGTTATATATTGTGGACTTATACTCATTGCTTCCGGTTGTTGGCGGTAATACATCAACATTCCCCCTGAAAGGTAATCCATACACCTTATGCATAGGGAGAGAAATGGTTAAACATAGGCAATTTGAGCATAAAAAAAATCGTTACAAGAAGTAACGATTTTCGTTCTATGAATCTCCAATTTTATGCGCTTTGTTGAAAAAATGGCGGAGGAGGAGGGATTCGAACCCCCGCGGGCCGTGAAGCCCCTGTCGGTTTTCAAGACCGATCCCTTCAGCCGGACTTGGGTACTCCTCCGTATGTCCAACAAATAAAAATATATCATGTACGCATAGAAGATGTCAACAATCCTAAAAATGATTAAATTTTAAGATAATTCATAGGCTATTTTTCAGCTCTTTTGCCAGTTTGGATGCCCGTGCTCCACGCTGGCTGAACAGCAAGCGTAAATCGTCAACGCTCTGATAAGAAAGCCGGATATGATAGTAATTCACGTATTCCCCAATGGCAAAGATATAAAGGAACAAAAACAAATAGATGGTAGGTGCAGCCACCATGATCTGATAAATCACCAATAGAATGCCGTAAGCCAGCAATGCGAACGTGATCCTTTTCAAATATGTAAACCACCTGCACTGGCTTTTCGTCATACGAGAAAAGTTGCCTTGCTTTGCCTGTTTCCATTTCATATACCAATAAAAGCTTCCTTGAAGAAGAATGAATTCAAGCACCAGGAACGCATATACAGCAGGATATGAAGTTACATATGCAGCAATGCTTTCCATCGACTTAATGGCATAGAACCATAAAAAAGCAAACAGGATGGACGCAATCAATTCTCCGGTCCAAAGCCGTATGTATTTCTTTATCATTGATTCCCGCATAGATATTTCCCCCTTACAACTACCATATAGGAATCAGCATATGAACTCTATAACTTTTTGTGACTAAGTTTCGCCAAAATAAAAAAGACGAACACGGTATACACCATGCCCGTCTTTTTGCAGTTATTATCCGATGATTTCTTTTCCACCCATATAGGCTCGTAGTACTTCAGGAACGACCACTGTGCCGTCTTCCTGCTGATAGTTCTCAAGGATCGCAGCGACCGTACGTCCTAGTGCAAGACCAGATCCATTCAATGTATGAACGAATTCAGGCTTCGCGTTTTTATCAGGACGGTAGCGAATGCCTGCACGGCGTGCCTGGAAATCTTCAAAGTTAGAACAAGAGCTGATTTCACGGTACGTATCGTAGCTTGGAATCCACACTTCGATGTCGTACTTTTTCGCTGCAGTGAACCCAAGATCACCAGTGCACATGCTCATCACACGGTAAGGAAGCTTCAATAGCTGCAGTACTTTTTCAGCATTGCCTGTCAGTTCTTCCAATACATTGTAAGACTCTTCCGGTTTTACGAACTGGACAAGCTCGACTTTGTTGAACTGGTGCTGGCGGATTAGACCACGAGTATCCCGACCTGCAGATCCTGCTTCAGAACGGAAACATGCGCTGAATGCCACGTACTTCTTCGGCAGGTCTTCACCGTCAAGGATTTCTTCACGATGATAGTTGGTTACAGGGACCTCGGCTGTTGGGACGAGATAATAATCCCAGTCTGCGATTTTGAAGGCATCTTCTTCAAATTTCGGCAGCTGACCAGTGCCTGTCATAGACTGGGTGTTGACCATGTATGGCGGAAGCATTTCGCTATAGCCATGTTCGTCAGAGTGTAGATCCATCATGAAGTTGATCAATGCCCGCTCAAGGCGAGCTCCAAGACCTTTATAGAATACGAAACGGCTGCCCGTTACTTTGGACGCGTTTTCGAAGTCCAGAATATCAAGTTCAGTCGCAATATCCCAGTGAGCTTTCGGTTCGAATCCGAAAGAAGGACGGTCGCCCCATGTACGGGCTTCCACGTTGTCATCCTCATCTCCTCCGACAGGTACGCTCTCATGAGGGATATTTGGAATGGATAGCAATAGGGTTTCCAACTGCTCTTCCACTTCTTTAAGCTCTGTATCAAGCGTTTTGATGCGGTCACCGACTTCGCGCATTTCTTTGATCATGTGATCGGCATCTTTCTTTTCGCGCTTCAACACAGAGATTTCTTTAGATACTTCATTTCGCTTCGCTTTCAGCTCTTCTGCTTCCAGAATCAGTTCGCGGCGACGTGTATCCAAATCACCGAATTTATCAAGGTCGGACAAGTCCTCTCCCCTGTGCTGCAGCTTCTCTTTCACTTCTTGAAAATTATTACGCAAATACTTCAAATCCAACATATTAACTCCTCCTCATTTTTAAAAATAGAAAAAGCCCTCATCCCTATAATATATAGGGACGAGAGCTTGGAATTCCCGCGATACCACCCTGATTGGAGACAGTTGTCTCCCGGCTCATCTTCTTTAACGGCGAGTCACCGGACATGCCTACATTCTGTTCAGCATGTCAGCTCAAGGATGGATTCACAGCTCCTTCCGTCAGTTTTCACCGGCCACTGACTCTCTAAAGAAAGGTTCACTGCTACTGGTTCCTGTCATTGCTGTTAACGATTCGTTTATTGATTATAAAATATAGCGGATTTCCAATTAACTTGCAAGTGTTTTTTTTGATTCTTCGACCATTTTTACAAAGTGGGCAGTCATTCGGTGATCATCCGTAAGCTCGGGATGGAAGGCACAAGCGAGCAAATGGCCCTGCTGAGCAGCAACGATACTGTCGTTGTAGGTTGCCAGCACTTCCGTATCCGCGCCAACTTCAAGAATATAAGGAGCACGGATGAACACTGCGTTGAAGGCTTCCGCTACACCTTTGATATCAAGGTCTGCTTCAAAGCTTTCACGCTGGCGGCCGAATGCATTACGTTCCACCTTCATATCCATAAGACCGAGGTGGACATCATACGAACCGTTGATTTCAGATGCGAGAAGGATCATTCCTGCACACGTTCCGAAAATAGGCTTGCCGCTTTTTCCGAATTGCTTCAATGGCTCTAAGAAATCATATTTATCAATCAAACGACGCATTGTGGTACTTTCTCCACCAGGGATGATCAGTCCATCGATTTCGTCGAGTTGTGCAATTTTCTTAACGATGATGCCTTCTGCACCAGAGGCTTCTACAGAACGGATGTGTTCACGAACCGCTCCTTGAAGTCCCAATACACCAATTTTCATCATGATGAATGTCTCCTTCTTATTATCTCAGGAAAAGCAGGAGTTTAAACCTGCTGATTATTCACTACGGTCAGCCATGCGCTGGTCCGGAGTCAAAGTAGACATCTCAAGGCCCGGCATTGCTGTTCCAAGGTCTTTGGAAAGTTCACCGATCAATTTGTAGTCATCATAGTGAGTTGTTGCTTCTACAATCGCACGAGCGAACTTCTCAGGGTTGTTGGACTTGAAGATTCCAGATCCAACGAATACACCATCAGCTCCAAGGTGCATCATCAATGCAGCGTCAGATGGAGTTGCGATTCCACCAGCTGCAAAGTTTACGACCGGCAGGCGTCCTTCTTCACGGATTTGAACTAGAAGCTCATATGGCGCGCCATTTTCTTTCGCGAATACCATCACTTCGTCATCGCTCATTCCACGAAGACGGCGGATTTCCGCTTGTACTTGGCGCATATGGCTGACTGCTTCAACGATGTTACCAGTTCCAGGCTCACCTTTCGTACGAAGCATGGAAGCACCTTCTGCGATACGACGAGTTGCTTCGCCAAGGTTACGACATCCACATACGAACGGAACTGTGTACTCATCTTTTTTGATGTGATAGATGTTATCTGCAGGAGTCAAAACTTCACTTTCATCGATATAGTCGACGCCCATCGCTTCAAGCACACGTGCTTCTACGATGTGACCGATACGAGCTTTTGCCATTACCGGAATTGATACAGCGTTCAATACTTCTTCTGTAATTGTCGGATCTGCCATACGTGCTACGCCACCAGCTGCACGAATATCAGAAGGCACACGCTCAAGCGCCATGACTGCTACCGCACCAGCCGCTTCTGCGATTTTCGCCTGTTCTGCATTGACGACGTCCATGATGACGCCACCTTTTTGCATTTCCGCCATTCCACGTTTTACACGATCAGTACCTACTTTTGACATCTTCCTATTCCTCCATTCCTTTACATGCTTCCCAATATAATATTTTGAATGCGTTACAATCGGTTTCCCGTCCTTTATTGTATCGCAAAAATCGTTAAATTCCTATCAAATGAATCAGGATTAGAACCAGCCTTTTACAGTGTCGACAGCGCTAGTGAAGATGTTGCTGAAGAAATCACCGACAGCACCAAGCATAAGCATGAACCAGTTGTTTTTTTCCACCGTTTCATCCGCTACAAGATCGACACTTTGTGTACCAGTCTTATTATCAAAAATGTTGCCGTAGGACTCTTCGCCATTATAGACCAGCTGTGCAGTACCGACTTTGTCACCTTTTTTGATTGGTGCCGTCAATTCACCGGATTTGTTCAGCTTGTCCTCAGCCCATTTATATTCGATGCTGTATTGATCGTCTTCCCCTTTTTTCATCACGGTCTTTAAAGCTGTTGCAGTGGATACTTCCACTTCATCTTCTTTTCCTTTATCGACCGCAGCAGTTTCCTCATCTTCAAGCTGGAAACCTTCAGGGTAAAGTTCTTTCGTTTCGAATTGTGTAAAGCCGTACTCCATCAATGTACGTGTCTGTTGGAAACGGTCTTCTTTACTGTCTGTTTTCATTACAACAGAAATCAAGCGTTGACCGTCACGTTCTGCTGTACCTGTGAAACAGTAACCAGCCATATCTGTATAGCCTGTCTTCAAACCTTCCATCCCTTGGAAACCGAATGCTGCAAGGTGGCCAGGCATTTCCGGAAGCATCCAGTTCAAGTTCTGATCCTGATGGCCTTCGAACTTGATTTCCTTCTGGCTGGATATTTCTAACGCCTCTGGATAGTCTTTGACAAGATGGTAGGCAAGCAGGGCAGTCGTGCGTGCAGACATTTGGTTGATTCCATCCGGGGATGTCCCTTCTGGAACGTTCTGACCTAAATCTGCATTTTCAAGACCAGTAGAATTGACAAATTGATAGTCTGGCAGACCCATTTCTTCGGCTTTCTCATTCATCATTTTGACGAATTCACCTTCAGAGCCTGCAATCAATTCTGCCAAAGCGATCGTAGTAGCGTTATCCGAGATGATCGCCATCGCTTCATACAGTTCACGTACCGTATAATCTTTATTTTGAGTCAGTCCAATTCCTGAAAAGGATGGATTGGCTGAAATCGAATATGGATAATCTGAGATTTGTGTTGTCGTATCCCAGGAAATTTTACCTTCTTCAATTGCTTCAAGTACTAGATATTCCGTCATCATCTTCGTCATACTGGCAGGAGGCAAAGTCATATCGGCCTCTTTCTCAAAAAGGATCTTACCAGTTTCCGCGTCTACAAGAATGGCTGATTTAGCCCCTAAATCCACCTGTGCATATGTATGTTCCGGCTGCACAAAAAACGTAGTAAAAGAGATCATGAATGCCATGACCACTATCAAAGCTGCTTGAATCTTTTGTTTCAACTTACTCGACCTCCACCATAATAGTATGCATCTTTGTCATTTTATCACAGGAAGGCATAAAAAAATAGACAGGGAATAGTCCCTGTCTATTAATCTCTCCATAGGTTAAACGGAGTAGTTCGGTGCTTCTTTCGTAATTTGTACATCATGCGGGTGACTTTCGCGAAGCCCTGCACCTGTGATGCGGATGAACTTACCGTCATTACGAAGCGTTGTCAGGTCAGGCGTACCGCAATATCCCATACCTGCACGCAAGCCGCCGACAAGCTGATGGATCGTTTCCGCCAATGGACCTTTATAGGCCACACGTCCTTCGATGCCCTCCGGTACGAGCTTTTTCTTTTCTGATTCCGCTTGGAAATATCGGTCTTTCGAACCAGCTTCCATTGCCCCGACAGATCCCATACCGCGATAGACTTTGAAGCGTCTGCCTTGGAAGATTTCCGTATCTCCTGGACTTTCTGACACACCAGCGAACATACTGCCCAGCATGACTGCATGTGCACCAGATGCTAGTGCTTTTACGACATCTCCGGAATATTTGATTCCGCCATCTGCAATGACAGGGACATCAAACTTCTGTGCTTCCTGTGCACAGTCATAGACAGCAGTAATCTGAGGAACTCCGACACCAGCGACGACACGAGTCGTACAGATCGAACCAGGTCCGATTCCTACTTTGATCACATTCGCCCCAGCTTCGATCAGATCACGCGTCGCTTCTGCTGTTGCGACGTTACCAGCGATGATGTTCATGCTCGGATATTTCGAACGGATGCGCATCACCTGGTCGATGACCCCTTTCGAATGCCCATGAGCAGTATCGACAACAAGTGCATCGA
Source organism: Thalassobacillus hwangdonensis (assembly GCF_042675915.1). Taxonomy (NCBI): domain Bacteria; kingdom Bacillati; phylum Bacillota; class Bacilli; order Caryophanales; family Bacillaceae; genus Thalassobacillus; species Thalassobacillus hwangdonensis. Next base: position 55,102 of record NZ_JBHTKL010000005.1, read on the forward strand.
CACCAGCTTCGACAAGCTTGTCCACCCGTGTCATCGCATCCGCTGTAACACCGACTGCTGCCGCTGCAAGCAGGCGTCCTTGCTCATCTTTAGCAGCATTCGGGAATTCGATGACCTTTTCAATATCTTTAATTGTGATCAGACCTTTGAGCACGCCTTGGCTATCGACAAGAGGAAGCTTTTCGATCTTGTACTGCTGAAGGATTCGTTCTGCTTCATCAAGGGTTGTACCAACAGGAGCAGTCACCAGATTCTCGCTTGTCATCACTTCTTTGATTTTTATCGAATAATCATCGATGAAACGAAGGTCACGATTAGTGAGGATTCCGACCAGTTGCTGCTGATCTTCGTCATTTACAATCGGAACACCGGAAATTCTGTATTTACCCATCAGGTGTTCAGCGTCAAATACTTGATGATCCGGCGTCAAATAGAATGGATTCGTAATGACACCACTCTCGGATCGTTTTACTCGGTCGACTTCTTCCGCCTGCTCTTCGATCGACATGTTTTTGTGGATGACCCCGAGTCCACCTTGTCGAGCCATGGCAATCGCCATCTTCGCCTCTGTGACCGTATCCATCCCTGCACTGATGATCGGCACATTCAGCTTCAGTGTAGGGGAGAGTTCTGTCGCTACCGACACATCTCTCGGCAGAATCTCTGATTTCGCTGGAACCAACAACACATCATCAAATGTCAAACCTTCTTTTGCAAACTTATCCTCGCGCATGCTTGATCCTCTCCTTCAGGTGTACGAAATAGTTTTGGTAAAAATGGGTAAACCTAAGCGATAGTGGGACTTTCAGACAGTATCTTATTTTTATATACAATACGACATCGCTTGAGCTTTTTCAATAGGTAGACATGGTAGAATTTTTTTCCTTGAAAGAGGGGGATGAGATGCAAAAAGATGCGAGAACTTTTCTGACGTATTTGAAATCGCTTCCACATGCGCGGAGTTTTTTGCAAGAATGCTATAAAAAGCAGGGGATGGAAGAAGCAGAGGCAACCGCTTATAAGAACAGTGAACGGTTCTGCTACTTCCTGGAACATGGACTGCACTATATTGAAACAGGGATGAGTTCACCGTTATCCGTGAAACCTGTGTTGTTTTTCTATGGTCTCGGGCATCTGCTGAAGGCAAGTCTGCTTATCAAAGACCCGGAATACCCGCCTTCCTCCAAGGTACTGGCACACGGGTTATCGACAAGGAAAAGGAAGAAACAGAACTATTCCTTCTTACAGGATGAAGTGAAAGTTCAGCCGCAAGGGTTATTCACCTATACAGGCAGCCATCTTTTTCAACTGAAATCCTCGTTCCAGAAAGCGAATATGGACCAGCTGCTGCAGTTGATTCCGGAAATGGCACCGTTATATCAATGGAGAGGGGAAAGAAAATTACTGCCCGTAGGTAAGGAAGGGAAAACGACGATTCTGCTTGACCTTGCTGCATGGAATGCCTTTCACCTGTCAGAACGAAAAATCAAACGTAGATTTGCGGGCTTTAACGTGACAACAAGTGAAAAAAAGGGGGATATTCTCCATATTGAACTCGAATCACCTCTACCACTGCATCAGTCCGCCCCTTTTTATTTCTCTGAAGAGGAGAAGACTTTCTACATGGCTACATCGCCAGATGCAGAGGACCATCTCGAAGAGGTCCTGATCCATTATATGGTCCTTTACAATTTGAGCATGATCGCTCGATATGAAGTTGAATGGTGGATGGACGTCCAATACATGCGTGATACCGAGGACTATGCATTCATCATCCACTTCCTCGACATCACCGCACAAAAAATAACAACCCTGATCGCCTATTGGCTAATGAATCAATCGACATTAAGCCATTAGATAAGAGATAGGGTTGTCCAACTATACTATTATTTAAGTTTATAATAAGCTAAGCGATTGCACACCTTAGATAAAATGGGAAGGGATTTCACGAGACTCCTTCGGAAAAACGAATGAGTCGAGACCCCGCAGCGCAGCGAGGAGGCTCGATCGTTCGTCCGAGGAATGCGAGTGAAATCCCGGGCCATTGTAACTTATTACGGTTTAGAAAATCTTCAATGATATGGTAATTACCCTACAACTTCCTCGATATAAACATCCAGGTGATTTTTCAGATGAATGATTTCCTCATTCTGCTGGAGCCGAACCATCGGCCTCGTCGGCTGGGATGATTCTATGAAAACGACCTCGCCCAAATCATTATTGGAGAGCTTCACTTTCGTACCAGTAGAGAAATTCGTCATATGGGTGATGAACGTCTGCACAATCTCATGGTTGAACCGGCCGAATTGTGCTTTCATCATTTCTTCGAGCACTTTGAATGGAGACTGTTTCGCACGGTACAGCCGCTCTGATGTCATCGCATGGTACATATCGCTGACAGCAATGATTCCACTGAAAATATGAAGCTTCTCCGATTTCAGGGCGAAAGGATATCCGCTTCCATCCAACCGTTCATGATGTTGGAGAATCCCGAGCTTAGCCCCTTTGGAAAGTGCAGGAATCGACTCTACCATGCGGTAGGAGTGCTTCGGATGCTGCTTGACTTCGTCATATTCAGCTTCTGTCAAAGAGCCCTGTTTAAAGAGAATCTTCGGGTCAATCTTTGCCATCCCACAATCACTGAGCAGGGCAGCAAGGCCTACCTGGATCCATTCTCCTCGTTCCAGGTTCATTTTCTTTGCCAGGAACGAAGCAATCAACGCAGAAGAAACACTATGATGGTACAAATACTCATCTTTTGTGGAATAATGGTGGAGTTTCACGATGTGATTATTGGACTCCACACCCGCTTCCAGCAATGGTACGATCGTATTCCTGATGGTCTGAATGTTGATCGGTGAGCCTGCCTGCCAGTTGCTGAACCATTTTTTATATTCCTTCACAGCTTTCAAATAGAGATCAGCAAATGAATCTTTCGCTTGATTATTCTCGTGGATGACATCCATCTGGATCTTTTCTTCCGGAACGTATGGCTCTCCATCTGAAAGCTTAGGAGATACATCCACAAAATCGACAAGAAATCGTTGCAGCACATGAATATGAAGTTCTTTCAACACGGTATGTTTAGGAATGATCGGGCGATTCGTTTTCCCCATCACTTCCCGAAGTAAAATACATCCTGGTACAAGTTGAGACGGATGAACACGCATTGTTTCCACACCTTTTATGTAAGTATTGGTAACGAAGCAATTCTCTTATGTAAAAGTAAAGCCGCCTGTTAGGAAAACAGGGCGACTTTACTCATCAGATGTGTATCTCGTTGTATTATTCTTCGGTCGGACTATCCTCTTCTGGTTGAGAAGCATCTTCAGAAGTGGAGGCTTCAGCACTTTCTTCTGCTTCCACCGCTTCGATTTCTGCTTCTTCCTCTTCTTCTGCATCTATACGAGCGACGGTTGCGACTTCTTCACCTTCCTGGAGACGAATGAGTCGGACCCCTTGCGTATTTCTACCGGTTTCGGAAATGCTTTCGACAGTCATACGGATCAGTATGCCCATAGCCGTGATCAACATGACGTCTTCTTCGCCTGTCACAGCTTTGACTGCTACGACCACACCGTTTTTGTCGGTAAGGTTATGTGTAAGGATACCTTTACCACCACGGTTCGTGATTCTGTATTCTTCCGCAGGTGTACGTTTACCGTACCCTTTGTTCGTAACGGTAAGCACTTGCATCGAATCATCGATGATTTCCATCGATACGACTTCATCATCCTCTTTCAGGCTGATTCCTTTCACGCCTGCTGCAGTACGTCCCATCGTACGGACCTGGTCTTCATTGAACCGGATCAGGGACCCTTGTTTCGTACCGATCATGATGTCTTTATTGCCATCCGTCAAGCGGACAGAAATCAATTCATCCTCATCCCTTAAGTTTACGGCGATCAGTCCGCCTTTACGGATGTTCGCAAAGCTTGAGAGGGAGGTACGCTTGGAAACGCCATGACGAGTTGTGAAGAAGCAATACCAGTCATCAACAAAGTCTTCGACAGCGATGACCGCATTGATCCACTCATCCCGCTCGATTTCAAGCATGTTGATAATCGGAATTCCTTTCGCTGTACGGCTGAATTCAGGAACTTCGTATCCCTTCGCTTTATACACTTTCCCTTTGTTCGAGAAGAACAGAAGTGTGTTGTGAGTAGAAGTAGACAACAGGTGTTCCACGAAGTCATCTTCGTGGGTGCCCATTCCCTGGATCCCTCGTCCACCACGGCGCTGCGCACGATAAGTGGAAGCAGGGAGACGTTTAATGTAGCCCTGGTGTGTCAAGGTTACGATGATCGTCTCTTCAGGAATCAGGTCTTCATCCTCGATGAAGTCCGTACCACCGATCACAATTTCTGTTCGGCGTTCGTCATTGAAGCGTTCTTTGACTTCCGCAAGCTCTTCACGGATGATTTCCAATACTTTTTCTTCATCAGCAAGGATCGCTTTCAATTCAGCGATCAGTTCTACAAGTTCTTTATATTCTGCTTCGATTTTTTCGCGTTCCAATCCTGTCAGGCGTTGTAGACGCATATCAAGAATCGCCTGTGCCTGCTTTTCGGATAATTCGAAACGAGTCATCAATCCTTCACGGGCGATATCTGTCGTCTGTGATTCACGGATCAGCTTGATTACTTCATCAAGATGGTCGAGTGCAATCCGCAACCCTTCAAGGATGTGCGCACGCGCTTCCGCTTTACGCAATTCATACGCAGTACGTCGACGGATGACTACTTTCTGGTGCTCTAGGTAATACTCAAGACACTGCTTCAGGTTCAGCACTTTCGGCTGGCCGTCTACAAGTGCAAGCATATTGATACCGAACGATGTTTGCAGAGCGGTTTGTTTATATAAATTGTTCAAGAGTACATTCGGGTTCACATCACGGCGAAGTTCAATAACGACACGCATACCATTACGGTCGGATTCGTCACGAAGATCCGTTACGCCATCGATTTTCTTATCACGGGCAAGTTCAGCGATTTTTTCTACGAGACGCGCTTTATTCACCTGGTAAGGCAGCTCTGTAACAATCAGTTTCGCTTTACCATTCGCTTGTTCCTCGATATGTACTTTAGCTCGAACTGTAATCGAACCTTTTCCAGTTTCGTAGGCTTTACGAATCCCGCTCAGACCGAGGATTTGCCCGGAAGTAGGGAAGTCCGGTCCATAAATATGGTTCTCCATAAGTTCCTGGATGGTGATCTCCGGGTTCCTGCTTAATGCGAGCACACCATCGATGATCTCGCCCAGCTGGTGGGGCGGGATGTTGGTTGCCATACCGACGGCAATTCCGGAAGTACCATTGACCAGCAGATTCGGAAAACGGGCTGGAAGGACGATCGGTTCTCTTTCCGATCCATCATAGTTATCGCGGTAGTCGATCGTGTCTTTGTTGATGTCACGAAGGATTTCCATCGAAATCTTGGACATACGTGCTTCTGTGTAACGCATTGCTGCGGCAGCATCTCCGTCGACGGAACCGAAGTTACCGTGGCCATCGACTAGCATGTATCGATAACTGAAATCCTGTGCCATACGAACCATCGTGTCATAAACGGCAGAATCCCCGTGCGGGTGATACTTACCGATTACTTCACCGACGATACGTGCGGACTTTTTATATGCCTTATCTGAATGCATCCCTAAGTCATGCATTGCATAAAGGATCCTGCGGTGTACCGGCTTCAATCCATCACGGACATCCGGCAGCGCACGACTGACAATGACACTCATTGCATAGTCTAGGAAAGACGTTTGCATTTCCTGACTGATATTTATTTCCTGAACACGTGGACGATTTGGTTGATCCACCATGTAATGACCTCCAATCACAATTGAGGAAGGAGGATGACTGGACAGGGTCCCCTCATGAGTGTCCTGTCCCTGTTACGGCATCCCCAACTACTTGCATGTTGATTTCTATCAAAATTTTAGCGTTTATACGTCAAGGTTCTGTACATACTGGGCGTTGTCCTGAATGAAGTTACGTCGCGGTTCGACTTTATCTCCCATCAGGATATCGAATACTTCATCCGCTGATATTGCATCGGCAAGCTCCACTTGCTTCATCGTACGTGATTCCGGATCCATTGTCGTTTCCCACAACTGTTCCGGATTCATCTCCCCAAGACCTTTATAGCGCTGAACACCAGGCTTTGGTGATTTAGGAAGCTGGGCATACAACTCATCCAGCTGCTTGTCTGAATAAGTGTAGTAGACCGCTTTACCCTGCTGAATTTTGTAAAGTGGCGGCTGTGCGATATATACGTAGCCATTTTCAATCAATGGACGCATATAGCGGTATAAAAACGTCAACAATAACGTACGGATATGGGCACCATCGACATCGGCATCGGTCATGATGACGATCTTGTGGTAACGTGCCTTCGTGATGTCGAATTCCTCTCCGATCCCTGTGCCAAGTGCAGTAATGATGGCACGAACTTCGTTATTGGAAAGAATTTTATCGAGACGGGCTTTTTCCACGTTGATGATTTTACCTCTTAGCGGCAAAATCGCCTGGAAGTGACGATCACGGCCCTGTTTTGCAGAACCACCGGCAGAGTCACCCTCAACGATGTACAACTCGCTGATGTTCGGGTCACGGGAAGAACAGTCGGCAAGTTTACCTGGAAGATTGGACACTTCCAGCGCATTCTTTCTGCGTGTAAGTTCACGTGCTTTCTTCGCAGCCATCCGTGCGCGGGAAGCCATCAATCCTTTTTCAACAATGATTTTCGCCATCGAAGGGTTTTCAAACAGGAACTTGGAAAATGTTTCAGAGAAAACGGCATCCGTTACCTGACGCGCTTCACTGTTACCAAGCTTGGTCTTCGTTTGTCCCTCGAACTGCGGGTCCGGGTGTTTGATGGAAATGATGGCGGTCAAACCTTCCCTCACATCATCCCCGGTCAGGTTCGGATCGTTTTCTTTGAACATATTATTTTTACGGGCATAATCGTTGATGACCCTTGTAAGACCAGTCTTGAAACCGGACTCGTGGGTACCGCCCTCGTACGTGTGGATGTTGTTCGTAAACGAATAGATATTGCTTGCGAATCCATCGTTGTATTGAAGGGCGATTTCAACAGTGATATCGTCCTGCTCGCCTTCAGAGTAAAAAGTTTCGTGAATAGCTTCACGTGTACGGTTCATCCGTTCCACGTAGGAAACGATTCCGCCTTCATAATAAAAATCCTCTGCTTCTTTATCTGAACGTTTATCTTCTACGGAAATCGTCAAACCTTTATTCAGGTAGGCAAGTTCACGCAGACGATGTGCAAGTGTATCGTAGTTATATTCTTTCGTTTCGCTGAAGATTTCCGGATCTGGAGAGAAGTGGATTCTCGTTCCAGTGATATCCGTGTCTCCGATCACCTTCAGATCTTCATGTGGAACACCGCGGTGGAATTTCTGATAATGGATCTTCCCATCACGATGGACGAATACTTCAAGCTCCGTGGATAATGCGTTAACAACGGATGCACCTACACCGTGAAGTCCTCCGGAAACTTTATAGCCTCCGCCGCCGAATTTACCACCGGCGTGCAATACCGTCATGATGACTTCCACTGCTGGACGTCCCGCTTTTTCATGCATACCTACAGGAATTCCTCGTCCATTATCCGTTACGGTGATACTGTTGTCTTTCTCAATGATGACCTGGATGTGGTCACAGTAACCTGCCATTGCTTCATCGATACTGTTATCGACGATTTCCCACACAAGGTGGTGCAAGCCTTTTTCATTGGTAGAACCGATATACATACCAGGACGTTTACGAACTGCTTCCAGTCCCTCTAACACCTGTATCTGATTCTCATCATAAGCCTGTTGATCTTTCAATACTTCTTCACTCATGGTTCGTCACCTACATTTCTTCCAGATGTTCGAGCTTTTGTTCAGCTCTTGAATCGGAGTGCTTCTCAATCTATTGCTACGACTATACGTCATTCTTCTTCTGCGGCCAGGATTTCTTCTGAAAAGTCTTCCAGTTTGTTCAGTGTTGCCATCATATTGGCACGCTTTTTCAATGTCATGACTGAAAGCGGACTGAAATAGATCGCATCTTTCGTGATAACAATCGACTTCGCGTCATTATCCTGGTTCTCAATCACGTTTTTTTCTTTTCGCTGGTTGAAGATCATTTCTTCCACAATTGTCGAAGAGGAGATCAACGTATGATCGATGATCGAAACGACATCCTTCGAGCGAATGACATGATCATCACCAATATGGATAAACATCGTGCCACCTCATTCCTGCATTTCTATCGCACCATTCCGAATACGGAAAATTTCCGCCTGTGCCAGTGCTTCGTGTTCAATTCCATCGATACTCGTCGTTGAAACGAAGGTCTGCACTTTTCCTTGGATGGTATGTAGTAGGTGGGATTGCCGGTAGTCATCCAATTCACTCAACACATCATCAAGCAAAAGAATCGGATATTCTCCCACTTCACTATGGATCAATTCGATTTCAGCCAGTTTCAGGGATAACGCTGTCGTACGTTGCTGCCCCTGAGATCCGTACGTTTGTACATCTTTTCCGTTCACATGAAAAATGAGGTCATCCCGATGCGGTCCAGCGAGTGTCGTGCCCCGTTCCACTTCTTTATCCTCAATTTCGGTAAATTTTACCTTATATCTATCAGTTATTGTTTCCAAATCCATACCTTCTGATACTTCGACACTAGCGTCATAAAGGATTTCGAGCTGTTCAAGCTTTCTTGAGATTCCATCATGAATAGGAGCAGCCCACTTTCTCAACAGCTGGAGGAAGGTATGGCGCCGCTCTATGATCGTCGCAGCATGGCTGATCAACTGCTCTGTAAGTACATGCAGCATTGTACGATCGGTCAGTCTCTTGCGCTGCAAATCTTTCAACAGATGATTCCGCTGCTTCAATATCTTTTGATAGTTACCAAGGTGATAGATATAGGCTGGCTGGATCTGCCCGATTTCCATATCGATAAACCTACGACGCACCTGAGGATTGCCTTTGACAAGATTCAAATCCTCAGGTGCAAACATGACGACATTCATAGCCCCTATATAATCGCTCAGCCGTTTTTGCTCAAGATGGTTGAGCTTCGCTTTTTTCCCTTTTTTCGAAAGTACGATTTCCATCGGAAGCTTTCGATTGCGTTTTATGATACTACCTTCTATTTTAGCATATTCTTTGTCCCATTGGATAAGTTCCTTATCTCTTGGCGTCCGGTGGGACTTGGAAAACGCCAGCAGGTAGATCGCTTCCATCAGATTCGTTTTTCCTTGTGCATTCTCTCCGATGATGACGTTGATCCGATCATCGAAATTCAAATGGAGCTGATCATAGTTACGGAAAGAGCGCAGCTTGATTTCTTGGATATGCATCAGAATTTCCTTTCAGCCTGGTGCTTCAGTTCGCTTTTGCGACTTCGAACGTGCCGACACCTGGGATCTCGACTTGGTCTTCCACGTAAAGCTTACGTCCCCGACGGTCTTCAAGTTCGCCGTTCACATAAACCTCATATTCACTTAAAAACATTTTAGCCATGCCTCCGGATTCCACAACATTAGCCAGTTTAAGGAATTGTTGGAGTTGGATGTATTCTGTCGAAATTTCTATTTTTTCGTTCATTCTTTTCACCCTAACGGTTAGATTTGCCTTCTTTCTATTTTACTAAATAAATCGACATAAGAAAAGAACAGCATTTAGATAATCTAGGTACATCTTTTAAAAAGAGCAGATGAAGGTGGAAATGACTTACTTTTCGACCTGTGGGGTGTTCCAATTTCCAGCCTTCCTTCTCATATTTATTATGTGATGTACCTTCTCAAATAAACTAAGTTCACTAATTAAAAAAGAATGTAAAACAAAAAGGATGTCCTAGATTGAGCGAGGACATCCTTTTTTCTTAATACGTTCTTACTGGCAGGATCAGTTGCAGGATTTGTTCGTCTTCGATCGGTCGGATAAGGAATGGGCGCATGGCACCTGTGAATTCCACCTTCACTTGATCTGTTCCTACAGCTTTCAGTGCATCCATCATATATTTCGCACTGAAGGAAATTTTCAATTCTTCACCTTCGATGGAAGCAGCTTCTACTTCTTCGACAACGTTTCCTACTTCTGGAGAGTTACCGTTGATTTCAATCTGGTTGCCGCCTTTTGTAATCAGACGGACAACATTGTTCCGGTTTTCCCGAGCAAGCAGGGAAGCACGATCGATGGATTGAAGCAATTCTTTCGTATCCATCTTTACGATTGTCTTGCTTTCATCCGGGATCAAACGGGAAGTTTCCGGATAATTTCCGTCGAGTAGACGGGAAAGGAAATACAAATGTTTCGTACGGAAGAGAATTTGGTTATCCGTGACATTGATTTCAATCGTGTCATCTGAGTCGCTAAGGATTTTATTAAGCTCAGTCAAACTTTTTCCAGGAATGACGACATTATCAAACGCAAGGCTTCCCCCTGATTCCTGCAGTGGTAGTTTGCGTGATGCCAGACGATGACTGTCTGTCGCGATGAAATGAAGTTCCCCGTCCTGGATTTTCACATTCACACCAGTCAAAATCGGGCGAGTTTCCGAAGAAGATACAGCAAATACGGTCTGACGGATCAATTCTTTCAAAAGATCGATCGGAAGCTCAAAACTATCTTCTGTATGTAGTTTTGGCAGCTGAGGATATTCCTCTGCATCCTGTCCATTCAAATGAAATTCAGCATTTCCTGAACGAATTGTTACGTTTCGATGGTCATCCGTCAGAATTTCCACTGTATTCTGTGGAAGTTTCCGGACGATATCAGGAAAATATTTTGCCTGCAGTACGATACTTCCTGGTTCAATGTTTTCTACATATACGAGTCCATCTTCTTCAGCGGGGATGAATGATTCAATCGAAATATCAGAATCGCTTCCTGTCAATTTAAGGCCAGCTTCACTGACCTCCAATTTCATACCTGTCAAAATTGGAATCGTCGTTCTGGAAGAGATTGCTTTCATGACATGTTGGACGCTTTCCATCAACTGATCTCGTTGAATTACGAATTTCATGAATGAGTCCTCCTAAGTGATCATATTTATATATTTTTATTAATAAAAAATAGTAATAATAGTAATAGGGGCTGTGAATATGTGGATAACCCAATCAACCTCAATCAAGGAAGGTTATCCACATGTGGACAGCATGTTGGCATACGTGCACGAGTTATACACACTATTCAGGTTACTGCGATTTCAGTTTTTCCTGAAGCTCATCGATTTCTCTCGATAATTGAGCGTCGGAAGCAATCAATTTTGATATTTTCTCGTGAGCATGAATGACGGTTGTATGGTCACGTCCCCCAAATTCTTCACCAATCTTCGGAAGGGAGAAATCAGTCAGTTCCCTGGAAAGATACATGGCGATCTGGCGAGGGAATGCTACGGACTTTGTACGTTTTTTGGCTGCGAAGTCCTCCAGTCGTACACTGTATCGTTCCCCGACGAGCTCCTGAATCGACTCGATCGTAATCACTCTCGGTTTGGAGCTTGGAATGATGTCTTTCAACGCTTCAGCTGCCAATGATGCATTGATATCGCGATTGATCAAGGAAGAATAAGCGACAACCCGGATAAGTGCACCTTCTAATTCGCGAATATTCGTATCAATCTGATTGGCGATGTAAAGCATGACTTCATTAGGAATATCCAAACCTTCCGCCTTCGCTTTCTTACGCAGAATGGCAATCCTCGTTTCCAGATCAGGAGGAGTGATATCTGTGATCAATCCCCATTCGAAGCGGGAGCGCAGTCGATCTTCCAATGTAGGAATTTCTTTAGGTGGACGGTCGCTGCTGATGATGATCTGTTTGCTTTCCTCATGAAGCGTATTGAAAGTATGGAAGAATTCTTCCTGTGTCTGTTCCTTTCCAGCAAGGAACTGGATGTCATCAATCAATAACACATCAACACTTCGATATTTATTACGGAAGTTGACTGCTTTGTTATCACGGATTGAATTGATGAATTCATTGGTGAATTTCTCGGATGACAAATAAACCACTTTCGCATTAGGATTGTGATCCAGTACATAATGGCCGATCGCATGCATCAAGTGGGTTTTTCCAAGCCCCACTCCTCCATAGATAAAGAGAGGATTGTAGGCTTTTGCCGGAGCTTCTGCTACAGCAAGCGAAGCAGCATGGGCGAACCTGTTACCCGATCCGATGACAAACGTGTCAAATGTATATTTAGAGTTCAGCATACTCTGAGGAGATTCTTCCCCCTCATTCGCTTTCACTTCAGGAACCTTCTTGGAAGCTAGCTTCACTTCCTCCATGGAGTCATCCTTGTTCTCCGGGATGATGAATTTTGTATTCAATTCCGCCCCTGTTACTTCATATAATGTTTCATTGATCAATTTGGAATATTGATTCTCGAGCCAGTCTCTAGCAAACTCGTTCGGTGCTACGATCGTCAATGTATTATCTTGCAGTGCATTGGCTTTTGTCGCTTTCAGCCAAGTTTCAAAGCTTGGTTTACTAATTTTCTTTTTCATATGCTCTAATGTCGTATCCCAAAGCTCGTAGATATTTTCCAAATCATATCACCCCTTTCATCCAATCCATAAAAATCATAAAAGCCTTCCGTAAACTTTTTCCAACAAGCAAAAAAAAGCTCGAAAGGCACCGATGTATAATATTTGTATAATGTAAATTGGAAACTATGCAATTTTCATTTGTGGACTTATATTTCCTGTTATTTAGACAAATCCAGCGCTTATTTCCATTATCCACAGACCTGTTCATAACTTAAGTAACAAGCATGTGAATAGATGTCCACATATTATCCACAACCTGTGAATAAGAGAAAATCGTGCTGTCAGATATTCAGCGTTAAAACACAAATATAATACCAAACAAAACGCATCTTGGCAATGGTTATTCAAAGCTTATCCACAAGCCCAACAGGTTGTAGATACTTTCTATCCACACCACTATATTTTGTTATTATGTTGTCGATAATTGATGTGGATAGTCAGAAACCCTCGAAAAAGTTATTCACACCTGATGTTGATTATCCACATAGAAGCTATGTATAATCATCTTGGATGCTCTGGGGAAAGTGTTATGTAACAGTGCTGTTATATAACGCGATATTGCTCTGGATCCTGAGTCCAATAGAATAAATTAAAAAGTAAGTTGACATGAAGCCAGCCTATTCTTTATAATTAATTGGACTGCCTTTTAGCATGATTGAATTTAGGAGATAAAACCTCAGGAGGTGCATATATAATGAAACGTACATTTCAACCAAATAACCGTAAGCGTAAGAAAGTACACGGCTTCCGCACACGTATGAGCACAAAGAACGGACGTAAAGTCTTGGCTCGTCGTCGTCGTAAAGGAAGAAAAGTATTATCTGCATAGGCCACTGAACACCTCAGTGGTCTTTTTTTCAAATTAAAGATGGAAACTTTACAAAAATCCATAGAAGCACGATTGATAAAAGCAACTCGATCGAGGTTGCTTTCTTATATGTAGCGGAGGGTAAGATCCCATGAAGAAAGCGTACCGAATCAAAAAAAATGAAGAGTTCCAGCAGGTGTTCAAGAAGGGGAAGTCTTTCGCTAACCGTCAGCTGGTGCTTTATTATATGAAAAAAGATGATCAGTCCCACTTCAGGATCGGGTTATCCGTAAGCAAGAAAATAGGTAATGCCGTACTTAGAAATCAAATCAAACGATATTTGAGACAAGCATTCCTGGAGCTCGAACCAAGGATCGATACCCGTTATGATCTTGTGGTCATCGCAAGAAATCCGACGAAGAATATGGATTTCCATGAAATGAAAAAAAGCCTTTCCCATGTATTGTATAAATCGAGATTGCTATCAAAAGATCGTTGAATCTTTTTTTGATATAGAATGTTCATCAGCTAACATGCTAAAATGATGAATAGATTGAAATAGGGAATTGCACTTGAGTAAGGAGGAAACACGTTGCGTAAAAAAGTTTTATGGCTGATGGTGATGACGGGTGTCCTGGCTTTATTGTCCGGATGTACCGAGGTCAACCAGGATATCACTTCTGAAAGTGAAGGCTTCTGGAACAACTATGTCGTTTGGCCATTGTCTCAAGCCATCACATATTTTGCTGAGCTGACTAATGAAAGCTATGGTCTATCCATCATTATCATTACTATTATCATTCGTCTTGTATTGTTACCATTGAACGTCAAACAGCTGAAAAGTTCAAAAGCGATGCAGGACATTCAACCTGAGTTGAAGGAACTGCGTGAGAAATACAGCTCGAAAGATGCACAAACACAACAGAAGCTGCAGCAGGAAACAATGCAGTTATTCCAGAAACATGGAGTCAACCCGCTTGCCGGTTGTATGCCATTGATCGTGCAGATGCCGATCCTGATTGGGTTCTATCATGCGATCATGCGTACTCCAGCAGTGGAAACACATACATTCCTATGGATGCAGCTAGGTGAGCCGAGTTACATCCTGGCAGTCGTCACTGCAGGTACGACATTCCTGCAGCAGAAATTGATGATGGCAGGTGGAGCAGCAGCTCAGAATCCGCAAATGCAGATGATGTTATACTTGATGCCGATCATGATCGGTACATTCGCATTCTTTTTCCCATCAGCACTAGCCCTATACTGGGTAGTCGGTAACTTGTTTATGATTGCGCAGACGATTTTCATTCGTAAGCCAATGATGGATAAAGCAAACGCTGAAACAACGGGAGGAAAAAATAAGTGAAGCAACTAACTGCTACTGGACAAACAGTTGATGATGCGGTCAAATCAGCATTAGAGCAGTTACAAACATCAAGGGACCAAGTCGAAGTCGATGTGATTGATGAAGGAAAGAAAGGGTTCTTGGGATTCGGAAACAAACCAGCGATCGTCAAAGTGAAGATCATGGAAGCTTCCAAACCGGAACCTGAGGTTGAAGTTGAAGAAACTGCACCTCAAGAAGAGACTAGTCGTAATGAACAGGTAAGTGAATCCATCCCAGAAGAAACGGCTTATGTCGAAGAAGATCCGATTGAAGAGGCTGGGGCCTATATCAAGTCTATTGCAGACCAGATGGGGGCGCCGGTGGATGTGGAAGTGAAGGTCAATAACCGAGACGTTCATATGGAGCTTGTCGGTGACAAGATTGCTAAGCTGATCGGAAAGCGTGGTCAGACACTGAATGCATTGCAGTATCTTCTGCACCTTTCTGTTAATCGTCAGACAGATCAATTCTATACCGTCGTTCTCGATGCGGAGGGTTACCGTAATCGTCGTAAAGAAACTTTGGAAACATTGGCAGGCCGCCTTGCAGACAAAGCGCTCCGCACGAATCAGGCAGTCAAGCTTGAGCCGATGCCTTCCTATGAAAGAAAGATCATTCATACCGCACTTCAGAACAATCGCGATGTCGAAACGTATTCGGATGGCAATGATCCGAAACGGCACGTCGTCATCAAACCATCGAAGTAAATGATAAACTTCCGTCTTTATTAGGCGGAAGTTTTTTTATTGACCAATGTTACCAAATTAGCGGAAATGGCGGCTGGGAAACTACTCGCTTTCCTGTGGGGGAGCTGGCGAGCCTCCTCGGTCGTTTTACTCCCTGTGGGGTCTCGCCTAGGCCCTTCTCCCACGGGAGTCTCGCAGTTTCCCAGCCGCCCTCAGTGTGATTGGTGAATGAGCTTAATTTACGTGAATTTTTCAAACATCAGGTGCAGGTTACGAGCATGTTTGATCCTAGAACGGAAAACCAATAATTAGTTTTAACAGATCCTTCTTTTTGAAAATCGAATAAATATCGTAATTGAAATAATCAAGAGTATTGCATAAAACCAAAACGAACGGTACCAGACATACTTCAATTCCAACCAAAAACTCATTCCGCCTTCCTCTGGTTGTAATAGAGAATAGGTAGAAACCTCAACATAAAACATCCCACTAGAAAACAACAATAATAAGAAAACTACGATCCATCCCCAACTTTTGAATTTCATATATAAACCACCATACTTTTAAATTAAATATACCATTCATTAAGGATTCTTTCTTGCATCCTCTATCAAACAATTGTCTTGATATCCGTTAAATACAGCTTTTAACTTATGCACATGTGGATAACCTAATACTATAAATTCTTCTATCATTTGCTTGTGTATATCTTTTCAAATCCTATATGGATGTGCTAATCTAATAAGTTAGTGACTTCTATAAAAAATGAGTTGTGGATAAATGAAAATAGATAAGAAACCAAGGAGGTGATCGTGTGGAGACAGATACGATTACGGCGATATCCACCCCGATGGGGGAAGGTGCGATTGCGATTGTCCGTTTAAGTGGAAATGAAGCTGTTTCGATTGCTGACAGTATCTTCAAAGGAAAAGATCTTGCATCGGTGGACTCCCATACGATCCATTATGGAAAAATAATCGACCCGGAAACGGATGAAATAGCAGAAGAAGTAATGGTTTCTGTGATGCGTGGACCGAAAACATTCACTCGTGAAGATATTATTGAAATCAATTGTCACGGTGGACTGGTATCCGTCAACCGCGTGTTGGAAATCGTATTAGCCCAGGGTGCCCGTCTGGCGGAGCCTGGAGAATTCACCAAACGTGCGTTTTTGAATGGCCGAATCGACCTTTCACAGGCAGAAGCGGTGATGGATTTGATCCGGGCAAAGACGGATCGGGCAATGAACGTTGCTTTGAAGCAGATGGATGGGCGTCTATCGAAGCTAATTCAGGATCTCCGTCAAAAACTGCTTGAGACATTGGCACATGTGGAAGTGAACATTGATTATCCAGAGTATGATGATGTCGAAGAAATGTCCCATACGATGATGGAGGAAAAGACACGTGAAGTCCATCGCGAAGTCCAATCACTTTTACAGACAGCAAAACAGGGGAAAATACTACGTGAAGGCTTGGCTACTGCGATCATCGGACGTCCGAACGTTGGGAAATCGTCCTTGATGAATGCGCTGGTGCATGAAAACAAAGCGATCGTGACCGATGTTCCAGGGACCACCCGCGACGTGATCGAAGAATACGTCAATGTTCGCGGAGTTCCTCTACGCCTGGTCGATACTGCTGGTATCCGGGAAACCGAAGATATCGTCGAACGGATCGGCGTGGAAAAATCACGTCAAGTATTGAAGGAAGCGGACCTGATCCTGCTTGTGTTAAACTATGGTGATGCATTGACAGAAGAAGATGTACGTTTGTTTGAAGCCGTCCATGATCTTGATGTGATCGTCATCGTGAACAAGACGGATTTAGAACCTGCATTGGATATGGACCGTGTTCATGAACTTGCTGCAGACCATCCTGTCATCACGACATCGTTGATTCAGGAACAGGGAATCGACGAACTCGAACAGGCGATTTCACAAGTCTTCTTCGAGGGAGAATTGGATGCAGGGGATATGACTTATGTTTCCAATGTACGTCATGTCCAGCTTTTGAAGCAGGCGAAGAAATCGTTGGAAGATGCGATGGAAGGCATGGAAATGGGAATGCCTCTGGATATGGTTCAGATTGATGTGACGAACACATGGGAAACGCTCGGCGAAATCATCGGAGATACAGTCCATGAAAGTCTGATCGACCAGCTGTTTTCCCAATTCTGCTTAGGAAAATAATTTTTAAAGGAGAGAACGACCAAATGACCTACGATGCTGGAAATTATGACGTTATCGTTATTGGTGCTGGTCATGCTGGATGTGAAGCGGCTTTAGCTTCTGCAAAAAGAGGAGCGAAGACGCTGATGCTTACCTTGAACTTGGACTTGGTTGCTTTTATGCCATGTAACCCGTCCGTTGGTGGTCCCGCCAAAGGAGTCGTCGTAAGAGAAATCGACGCGCTTGGTGGAATCATGGGTAAAGTGATCGACAAGACACATATCCAGATGAAGATGTTGAATACAGGGAAAGGCCCTGCGGTCCGTGCGTTGCGTGCGCAGGCAGACAAACCTTTATATATACAGGAAATGAAAGACACTTTGGAAAACCAGGAGAACCTTACCCTTCGCCAAGGGATGGTCGAGCGCCTGATTGTCGAAGACGGTGAGGTAAAAGGGGTAGAGACCGAAACGAAAGCGGCATACCGAGCAAAGACAGTGATCGTTACGACAGGTACGTTCATGCGCGGAAAAGTGATTATCGGAGATCTTACGTATGAGAGTGGACCGAATAACCAGCGAGCTACTGTTTCATTATCCGAGCATCTTGAAGAGCTTGGAATTGAAATGGTGCGGTTCAAAACAGGTACCCCGCCACGCGTAAACAACCATACTGTCGATTATTCAAAAACGGAAATCCAGCCTGGTGATGATGTACCACGTGCATTCTCTTATGAAACGACGGAATACATCATGGACCAGATTCCATGCTGGCTGACTTACACGAATGAATATACGCATAAAATCATCGATGAAAACCTTGAGTTGTCACCGATGTATTCAGGCATGATCAAAGGAACCGGTCCTCGTTACTGTCCATCGATCGAGGATAAAGTGGTACGTTTCAATGATAAACCACGCCACCAGATTTTCCTTGAACCAGAAGGACGCAAGACAGAGGAAGTTTATGTCCAGGGGCTTTCCACTTCCTTACCTGAATTTATCCAGAAAAAGATGCTGGAGACAATTCCAGGCCTGGAAAAAGCAGAAATCATGCGTGCTGGTTATGCAATCGAGTATGATTCAGTCGTACCGACACAGCTATGGCCTACGCTTGAAACAAAGAAAATTAAAGGTCTTTATACAGCTGGTCAAATCAATGGAACTTCCGGATACGAGGAAGCCGCAGCACAGGGAATTATGGCTGGTATCAATGCGGCAGCGCAAGCGCTTGATATCGAACCATTGATTCTTGGACGTTCCGATGCCTATATCGGTGTGCTGATTGATGACCTGGTCACGAAAGGAACGAATGAACCGTATCGTCTGCTCACATCAAGAGCAGAATTCCGGTTGATGCTGCGTCATGACAATGCGGACATTCGTTTGACCGATATTGGATATCAAATGGGAATGATCTCTGAAGAGCGCTATGCAGCATTCCAGGAGAAGAAGCGTTTGATTGAAGAAGAACGTGCACGTCTCGAAGGGATCATTTTGAAAGCAGATCCTGAAGTGCAGAAAGTCATCGAAGAAGCTGGCGGAACACCATTGAAAGATGCTGTACGGGCATCTGACCTGCTTAAGCGCCCGGAAATGAGCTATGAAATGATTGCGCGCCTGACAAGTCCGGAAAAAGAGCTTGCAGATGGTGTGAAAGAACAGGTTGAAATTCAGACGAAATATGCCGGCTATATCGCTAAAGCATTGCAGCAGATTGATCGCATGAAAAAGATGGAGGATAAGAAGATCCCTGAAAACATCGATTATGATGCAATTAATGGGTTGGCATCTGAAGCGAGAGATAAACTGAAAGAGGTTCAGCCATTGTCTGTCGGACAGGCATCCCGTATCTCAGGAGTGAACCCTTCGGATGTATCGATTCTGCTTGTCTATATTGAACAAGGTAAGATTGCAAAAGTTTCGAACGAATAAGGAAGAAGAAAGGAAGCGTCTATGGATAAAAACACCTTTCTTGAGGCATTGAAAGATAAAGGTATCGAATTGGATCAGAAGCAGCAGGAGCAATTCCAAAAGTATTTTGAGATTCTCGTTGAATGGAACGAAAAAATGAACCTGACAGCGATCACAGATGAAGAAGGAGTGTATTTGAAGCACTTTTACGACTCCATCACCGCTGCGTTTTACCACGATTTCTCCAAACCACTTACCATTTGTGACGTAGGAGCGGGGGCAGGTTTTCCAAGCTTGCCTCTGAAAATCTGTTTTCCGCATTTGAAGGTGACAATCGTCGATTCATTGAAGAAGCGGATTACATTCCTGAATCATCTGGCACATGAACTGGAATTGACGGATGTTGCATTCTATCATGACCGGGCAGAGAACTTCGGGAAAAATCCACAATTCCGAGAAAGCTTCGACCTCGTCATGGCAAGAGCGGTTGCCAGACTTTCCGTGCTAAGCGAACTATGTCTGCCACTTGCACAAAAAGGCGGCATGTTCATGGCAATGAAAGGACCGAACCTTGCTGATGAGTTGGAAGATGCGAAAGAAGCGATCCGTATTGTCGGTGGAGAACTGAAAAGTACGGATACCTTCGACCTTCCAGAGGAAAACAGCGAGCGGAATATTGCACTGATCGAAAAACGGAGGAAAACTCCGAAGAAGTACCCTCGTAAAGCAGGGGTTCCGAACAAAACACCAATCTCTTAAAACAGAGCGCGTTGCTGACAATAATAGCAACGCCTCTTTATTAAGAGGTGGAGTCTATCAGACTATGATTTTTTTAAATTATGATTTTGGTAGATACTTTTTCCAATTCAAATATGCTAAAATAGAAGAAGATGTGAAAAGTAAATGGCATGCGCAGCAGTAGCTATTTCTGCAGCGCTTTTTTCAATAGAGTAGCGTGTTTCACGTGGAACATCTAAGTATGTATGCTCGCAAACAAAGGTGGTGTCTGATCATGGTACATCCTTTCAGTCGATTATTTGGTCTGGGAGATAAATCAGATTCGCAAGAGGAAAAGAATACAGACGAACAGCCGTTGGAAGAAGAAGTCTATGACAAAGATGAAGTCATGCAGGTTTCGGTAGAGAAAGTCCAGCCGAACCGTTATCAGCCAAGAACGGTTTTCAATGATGAAAAAATTTCTGAACTCGCTCAGACGATACATACACACGGTATCATCCAACCAATCGTCGTGCGCAGGTTAGACGATGAAAACTTTGAGCTGATTGCAGGTGAACGCCGTTGGAGAGCTGTGCAGTCACTAGGGTGGGAAACGATTCCTGCCATCATTCGCGATATGAATGATACGACGACTGCTTCCGTTGCACTGATTGAAAACCTTCAACGTGAAGAATTGACAGTGATCGAAGAAGCGAAAGCCTATGCGAGGCTGATCGAATTGCATCAGTTGACCCAGGAAGCATTAGCGCAGCGACTTGGCAAAAGTCAGTCGACGATCGCAAACAAAATGCGCCTGTTGAAGCTTTCGGATGTGATCCAGCAAGCATTACTCGATAAAAAAATCACTGAGCGTCATGCGAGAGCTTTGATTGCTGTGAAGGATCTTGAAGTTCAGGAAAAGATCCTCCATGAAATTATCGAAAAGCAGTGGAACGTGAAGCAGACTGAAGAACGGATCCAAAAAGAGAATGAAGACAAGAAGCCTGCCAAGAAAAAACCTCAGTTAAAGGGATTCAATAAAGATATCAGAATTGCAATGAATACGATCCGTCAATCGTTGACGATGGTAAACGATACTGGCATCGATGTTGAAACCGATGAAGAAGACCACGAAGACTACTATCAGTTCACCATCAAGATACCTAAGAAAAAATCATAAATCTACATTAAATCTCCCATCTTGATAAAAAAAGATGGGTATTTTTTAGGAAATACATGAATTCGAATTCAGAATTGAAAAAAAATGATAGAATGATTGATAAAGAGAACGAGGTAGGTGACATCATGGGGAAAGTTATCGCCATCGCCAATCAGAAGGGCGGCGTAGGAAAAACGACGACAGCAGTCAATTTAAGCGCTTGCTTGGCATATTTGAACCATAAAGTCCTGCTTGTCGATATCGACCCGCAAGGAAATGCGACAAGTGGAGTAGGTGTGAACAAAGGAGAAATGGACCAGTGCATCTATAATGTACTTGTTGAAGATGCAGATGCCTCCAAGGTTTGCACTTCGACAATGGTGGAGAATCTGGATGTCATTCCTGCGACAATCCAGCTGGCAGGTGCTGAAATTGAGCTGGTACCTACCATTTCCCGAGAGGTCCGATTGAAGCAGGCATTGGATGAAGTGAAAGACAACTATGATTACGTCATCATTGATTGTCCACCATCATTAGGTCTGCTGACGATCAATTCACTGACCGCTTCAGATTCAGTCGTCATTCCGGTTCAGTGTGAATATTACGCGTTGGAAGGACTGAGCCAATTGTTGAACACGGTTCGTCTCGTCCAAAAGCATTTGAATAAAGACTTGATGATCGACGGTGTATTATTGACGATGCTGGATGCAAGGACGAATCTCGGTATCCAGGTCATCGAAGAAGTGAAGAAATATTTCCAGGATAAAGTCTATGGAGCGATCATTCCGAGGAATGTACGTTTAAGTGAAGCACCAAGTCATGGACAACCGATCATTCTGTACGATGCGAAGTCACGCGGAGCTGAAGTATATCTAGATTTGGCAAAGGAAGTGATTGCTAGTGGCGAAAGGGTTAGGTAAAGGCCTCAATGCTTTTTTCCCGGATTTAGAGCAGAAGGAAGAAGAAAATATCGAACAGGTCCCGACGAAAGCTTGCAGACCGAATCCATATCAGCCCAGAAAAACGTTTCGGAAAGAAGCGATTGAAGAGCTGAAGGAATCAATCGAACAACATGGCATCTTACAGCCGTTAGTCGTTCGTAAAAGTATCAAAGGCTATGAAATTGTAGTCGGAGAACGACGATTCAGGGCTGCGAAGGCTGCAGGACTCGATACTGTACCTGTTTTAGTTCGGGAATTGAATGATGAACAGATGATGGAGCTCGCACTTTTGGAAAACCTGCAGCGGGAGGATTTATCCCCGATTGAAGAAGCGCAGGCTTACTCCAATCTGATGCGGGAGCTGAAGGTAACCCAGGAAGTATTGGCACATCGACTTGGAAAAAGCCGGTCTCATATCGCAAACCTTGTCCGTTTGTTGTCCTTGCCGGTACCGGTCATTACGATGATCAATAACGGCGAACTTTCAATGGGGCATGGCAGGGCGTTGCTCGGAATCAAGGATGACGACCAGTTGATGCCAATTGTAGAGCGGATCAAAAAAGAGCATTTGAATGTGCGTCAAGTTGAACAGATGATTGCACAGATCAATGAGAAGAAAAAGCCTGTAAAGAAGAAAACTTCTGAGAAGGATGTTTTCCTGAAAGAGAAAGAGACGAATCTGCGCGAACGATTCGGTACAGGCGTCACCATCCATCGAGGAAAGCGTAAAGGTAAAATCGAAATCGAGTTCTTTTCCGATGATGATCTGGAACGAATTTTGACTTATTTGGAAAAAGAGTGAATGCTTCAAAACCTGGTTAAGCACGATTAACCGGGTTTTTTTGCACCCGAATTCTACAAGAGAGGGGGATCGAAATGGACATCATTTATTTGGATCACGCAGCATCGTCATTTCCGAAGCCGCCTGGAGTGTCACAAGCTATGATAGAAGCCGTGGAGAAATACGCTGCCAACCCTGGACGTGGAACGCACCGACTTGCTGAACAGGCAGGGGGAGTCATCGAAAAAACCCGTCGCATGCTTGCAACGAAATTTGGTGTAAGCAATCCAAATCACGTCCTTTTCTTTTCAAATGCAACAGCAGCCTTGAATCAGGCGCTCAAAGGGTATCCTTTCAAAAAAGGAGACCATGTCATTACTACCAGTTTCGAGCATAATTCTGTCCGAAGACCATTGGAATATTTGAAGGAAGCGGCTGGTATCGACGTAACGTATATAGAAGGGAATTCAGCCAATCTGCTAGAGGGCATGAAAATGGCCATGCGGCCGGAAACAGTTCTGCTGGCGGTTTCCCATGCTTCCAACGTCACTGGGGAAGTCGCCCCCTTGAAGGATATGATTGAGCTTGCTAAATCAAAGGATATCAAGGTGCTGGTGGATGCGTCGCAGACTGCAGGACATTTTCCAATACATATGAAGGATGAAGGAATCGACATGCTGGCTTTTCCTGGACATAAACGACTGTTGGGCCCACAGGGAACCGGTGCGCTATTGGTCGAAGGTAAAATCGAATTGAACCCGATCCATCATGGTGGGACAGGAAGCTTTTCCGAGTTACCGGGACAGCCGGATCAATGGCCGGAACGATTTGAAAGTGGAACGCTCAACACTCCAGGTATAGCAGGATGGCATGCAGCTTTGAAACAACTGGAAGCAATCGTTTCACGTGAAACGGATCTGACTAAATTGTTGATTCAAGAGTTACGTATGGTAAAAGATGTAGTCATATATGGAGAAATCGATGGATTTCGTATGCCAGTAGTGGCATTTAACATCGGAGACATCCCATCTCATGAAGTAGGAATGATCCTTGATTCGCACTATGGAATCGCTGTCCGGGCAGGAATGCATTGCAGTCCAACAACACATGTGCATTTTGGTACTGAAAATCAAGGTGCCGTCCGGGCAAGTATCGGTCCCTTTACTACAGAGAGTGATATCGACGCATTGGTCAAAGCGGTAAAAGAAATCAGAGATGGATACTTGGAGGCGTAAGACATATGGCATTGTTCGGCACAATCATCAACGGAGTATTGATCATCTTAGGTTCTTTATTAGGGTTGTTTTTCACTAAAATTCCTGAGCGTTTTAAAGAGACAATCATGAATGGGGTCGGCATTTCAGTCATTCTGATCGGTTTGCAGATGGGATTCAAGACAGAAAATGTCGTGATTGTCCTGCTCAGTCTGCTTTCAGGAGCAATTATCGGAGAATGGGCAAGACTCGAAGAGAAGCTCGAAGGTCTTGGTGGATGGCTGCAGAGCAAGTTCGCTGCTCCTGGTAGCGAATCAACGATCGCTCAGGGCTTCATTACAGCATCGCTTATTTTTGTTATTGGTGCCTTGTCGGTCATCGGGGCGTTAGACAGCGGCTTGAGGAATGATCATGAAATACTGATTACAAAGGGCATCATCGATGGGTTCGTTTCACTTGTACTGACCACTACGCTGGGGTTCGGGGTAGTGTTATCAGTCGTTCCGGTCGTGCTGTATCAGGGTACGATTGCGCTGTCCGCAACGTTGATCACGGAGTGGATTCCGCAGGCACTGCTTGATACTTTCATCACGGAAATGACTGCTACTGGAGGGTTGATGATCGTAGCCATCGGTCTTAATCTATTGAATATCACGAAGATCAGGGTGGCGAACCTGTTACCTGGTTTGCTGACGGTTGGTCTCATTGTCTATCTTGCTTCATTATTTTGATAAAGAAAATTATTTCCATAAAAAAGACTGCCTTCTTATGCGATGGCAGTCTTTTTATGATGAAGATAGATTGCGGAAACTTTTTTTGATAGGCTTCATGCCGTATGTGCGGTCGACGACTTGGATGGCGTCTGCCACTTTGGTTGCCATTTCGATGACCGTGTGCAGCCTTGTGTTCTGGAGGACGAAATATTCCATGAATCCACCGACATTGACGATGCCGCTAATGGAAATGTCCCCGATTTTCGGCAGGTCCTTTTTCATTGCAGCCCCTGGGGCGAGCGGACCTTCCTGGACCGATATCATACCGATGGAGGAAGATTTTCCAAGACACGCATCGATGGCAATGATGAATGGCCGAGCATGCTTCCGTTCGATGAGAGCTACTTTTTCTTTCAGGTTAAGGGCATGCAGCGGATCGGCGAGTGTCCCATATACATGGAAGTTTTTCAGTTTTAAATCGTTCAGCATCGATCCTACCAACGGTCCGAACGCATCGCCGGTGGACCGATCGGTTCCGATACAGGCAATGACCACTTCACCGCCTTCAGGAATCCTGTCCAGCAACTGTCCACTCAACTGGTCAATCACAGCAGGACTAGTGTAGAGGTATCTCGATTCTTTCTGCAAAAACCTACCCTTAAGATTCATAGCTTATCCTCCATGTACATATTGGTAATAGTATATAAAACTTTCAATCGTTCTATACGTCACAAATAAAACTAGAGCTGGGGGAGCGGATATGTTGAAATCAGGCGTGAAGTGGATGTTTCTAATCATCGGGACAATGATCGGAGCGGGGTATGCATCTGGAAGGGAGTTATGGCAATTTTTCGGCCATGAAAGTGGACTGGCTATCGGGATATTCACGATTCTGTTCATCATATGCTGTTATGTCATCCTGAAGATCAGCTACGAGCAGAAATCTTCGCACTATCTCCCTGTATTAAGAGCGGTAGTGGGGAAACATCTGACAGGCGTGTACGATTGGATGATCATCCTTTACTTATTTACAACAACGGTTGTCATGTTGGCGGGGAGCGGTGCTACATGGCAGGCATTCCACTTTTCTTATCGGTTCGGCGTCATGGCAATCGTCATTCCGCTCATACTTATCTTCGTTTGGGATGTAAAGGGGATCGTTTCCATCAACAGCCTTATTCTTCCTTTATTAATCCTTGGCTTGTTTTTTGTATTGATGCTCTTTACCTTTGATCAGAATTTGACATTGTTCGATCACCTGCACGAAATGGATAATTGGATGGCTGCTTTTCCGTTCACTGCCTTGAATATACTGCCGCTGATTGCGGTCCTTGGCGCGATCGGCAATCAAATGAAAGCGAAAAATGAAATCTGGGTCGCCAGTATCGGGAGTGGCGTGATTCTTGGAGGAATCTCGTATTTATACAACAACAGCCTGATTCAAATCTCTGAAGAAATCATTCTCTATGAAATCCCTCTGTTTGCGATTTTAAAAGAATATCCATATGAAATGTTTTTGTTCATATCGATCCTTTTATGGATCGCTATTTTTACAACGGCTGCTTCCGGTGTGCTGGGCCTGATCACCAGATTCCGTGATTGGCTTAACATTCCATTATGGATACTGGCGATGATGGCAATAGCGATCATGCTTCCGTTCACCTCCTTCGGCTTCTCTACATTGATTGAATACCTTTATCCGATCTATGGACTGCTGAATTTATATGTCCTTTCGGCTATCTTGCTGTATCCGTTAGTAAATCGATACAAAATGGAGTGAAAACCTGTTACAATGAGTCTCATAAATGTGCACAGGAGGTAAGTGTGTGGGAGATACTGTGGCAGATTATGGGGAGCGTTGGGGTAACTTTCAGGATTATTTGCTTGGCCCTGAGCTATGGCTCAAACTGGGCGAAGGGGCATTTGATATATTAGTGATCGTCACCATCGCCTACATTGTCATTAAGCTAGGCAAAAAACTGACGAGTGAGTTCTTTTTCAAGCGGCGTAGAGGCCCCTTCAAGATTACGAAGCGGCGGGAAGATACACTGCGTAAATTGTTTGGAAACATTTTGACATACTTCGTTTATTTCACGGCTTTCGTGATGATATTAGAAACATTCGGCCTGAAAATCGGTCCATTGCTTGCGGGTGCAGGGGTAGCAGGTCTTGCCATTGGTTTCGGTGCCCAGAGCCTTGTAAAGGATATCATCACCGGATTCTTCATCATTTTCGAAGATCAGTTTTCCGTGGGTGATTATGTAAGGACAGCTGGCATCGAAGGTTTCGTTGAAGAGATCGGTTTGAAGACTTGTAAAATCAAAAGCTGGACAGGTGAAGTCCATATCATTCCGAATGGCAATATCACACAGGTGACCAACTACTCGATTCATAACAGTATTGCAGTCGTCGATGTGAGTATTGCCTACGAGGGCAATATTGAAAGAGCGGAAGCGATCATCCTGGAATTGCTTGAGGAGCTTCCGGATAAGTACGAACCGATGATTACGGTACCTGAATTATTAGGTGTACAGAACCTTGGTGCATCGGACGTCGTGCTCAGGATCGTTGCTGAAGTATATCCGATGGAGCACTGGGCGATGGCACGTGCGATTCGTAAAGAAGTGAAGAACCGTCTTGATGAGCGTGGCATCGAAATTCCTTTCCCTCGTCTTGTCATGTATTCCAGACAGGATGAAGTGGAAGCGGCTAAAATCAAGGAAAACGTGTAGGAGGAAGCATGATGGCGGATAAAGATTTTCAAATGAATGAGATTGTAGAAATGAAAAAACCTCACCCATGCGGCGAAAACAAGTGGAAGATCATACGTATGGGAGCGGATATTCGCATCAAATGTGAAGGCTGCGGTCACAGTGTAATGATTCCTCGTCGTCAGTTCCAGTCCAAAATGAAACGAATTCTGGTGAAAAGCGAAGAATAGGGTCGTTTCACGTGAAACAAATAAAATCAAACATGGAAACCATTCAATAAAGTGGTTTTCATTAGAGTGAATTGGAAAAACAAGGCTCATTACAAGGTCTTGTTTTTCTTTTTGCTATACTTGTCATTTTTTTGTACAGTATCTATAATTGGTATGACTAACGTACATGTATGGAAATCCTTAAGGAGTGGAAGTCTTTTATGGCATTAACAGCAGGAATCGTAGGTTTGCCCAACGTAGGTAAATCCACGTTATTTAACGCAATTACACAAGCAGGCGCATTGTCTGCCAATTACCCGTTTGCAACGATAGATCCGAACGTCGGAATCGTCGAGGTTCCAGACGAGCGTCTGGATAAACTGACAGAGCTTGTCAACCCGAAGAAAACCGTTCCGACTGCGTTCGAATTCACTGATATCGCTGGAATCGTCAAAGGTGCCAGTAAAGGAGAAGGACTTGGCAACCAGTTCCTTTCTCACATCCGACAAGTGGACGCGATCACGCATGTGGTCCGTGCATTCGAGGATGAAAACATTACGCACGTATCAGGTAAAGTCGATCCGATCAGCGACATCGAGACGATTAACCTTGAGCTGATCCTTGCTGACCTGGAAACTGTTACGAAGCGTTTTGACCGTGTATCGAAGCTTGTGAAGCAGAAGGATAAAGCTGCACTTGCCGAGTATGATGTGCTTGAGAAGCTGAAAGCAGGTTTTGAAGAAGAAATGCCGGCCCGTGCCGTCGAATTCACAGATGAACAGCAGAAGATCGTCAAAGGGCTGCACTTGTTGACAGCTAAGCCGATTCTTTATGTTGCCAATGTGAGTGAAGATGAAATCGGTGTCGATGTTGATAATCCTTACGTAGAGAAGATTCGTGAATATGCCGATGCAGAAGGCGCGGAAGTGATCGTCGTCTGTGCAAAAATCGAATCTGAAATCGCTGAATTAGAAGGGGAAGAGAAGCAGGAATTCCTTGAAGAGCTTGGAATCGAAGAGTCTGGTTTGGATCAGTTGATCAAAGCAACGTATAACCTGCTTGGGCTTGCTACCTACTTTACTGCCGGTGAGCAGGAAGTGCGTGCATGGACATTCACAATCGGAATGAAAGCCCCTCAGGCAGCAGGAATCATCCATACGGACTTCGAACGTGGTTTCATCCGTGCGGAGACCGTATCCTATGAGGACCTTGTCACAGAAGGTTCCATGGGAGCAGCGCGTGAGAAAGGTAAAGTGCGTTTGGAAGGGAAAGAATACCTCGTCAAAGATGGCGATGTCATTCATTTCCGCTTTAATGTATAAGCGTAGATTGGATCTCTCGTCTAACCTGTTGTCATTTGCATAGGAATTTGGTATAATACTTCATTGTGAGTAATTGATGATAATTACTCCTTGCTCCTTTCAAAGAAAAGGGGCCGTTAAGTCCATAAGGAGGTGAAAACGGATGAGAAAATATGAAATCATGTACATCATCCGCCCAAACATTGAAGAGGATTCTAAAACTGCTGTAGTTGAGCGTTTTAACGGAATTCTATCTGATAACGGTGCGGAGATCGAAAACGTTAAAGAACTAGGTAAGCGTCGTCTTGCTTATGAAATTAACGATTTCCGTGACGGATTGTATGTAACCATCAACTTCAAAGGCGACGAAAAAGCAATCAGCGAATTCGATCGTCAGGCGAAGTTCTCTGATGACATTATCCGCCACATGGCTGTACGCGAAGATGACCAATAAGGAGTGATTCTGATGTTAAATCGTGTCGTATTAGTCGGCAGATTAACGAGGGATCCGGACCTACGCTATACACCAAACGGAGTGGCTGTTGCTAACTTTACGATTGCCGTGAATCGCCCATTCTCCAGTCAATCTGGAGATCGTGAAGCGGACTTCATCAACTGTGTCGTTTGGAGACGCGCTGCCGAGAACCTCGCGAACTTCATGAAAAAAGGAAGCCTCGTAGGTGTCGATGGAAGACTGCAGTCACGCAGCTTTGATAACCAGGAAGGTAAGCGTGTATTTGTCACAGAAGTAGTGGCAGACAGCGTTCAATTCCTTGAGACGAAAGGTTCTTCTTCCCAAGGAGGAGGACAAGGTGGGTTCCAGCAAAATCAGAATCCTCAAAATAACAACCAACGAAATGACTTTAAACGTGATGAGGACCCATTCGAGAATAATGGGGAACCTATCGATATATCAGACGATGATCTACCATTCTAATTAAGTAAGGAGTGAATCAACTATGGCACGTCGTGGTCGCGCAAAGCGCAGAAAAGTGTGTTTCTTCACAGCGAACGGTATCACACACATCGACTATAAAGATGTTGATCTACTAAGACGTTTTGTTTCCGAGCGTGGAAAAATTCTTCCTCGCCGTGTAACAGGAACTTCTGCAAAGTATCAACGTAAATTGACGAAAGCTATCAAACGTTCTCGTCAAATGGCTCTATTGCCGTACGTTGCTGAGTAATTCAGCATAAGAAGCACAACAGGAATCATTCCTGTTGTGCTTTTTTTATTGTTTTAATACATAGAGAACGGGAACACGGCAAATGTGTAGGAGGAAGATGTATTTTAATCAGAACATGATTTGGAGGAGGTAGGGAGAATGGAACAGAACCAGCATACTCAAGAACAGACTTACAGCTTGCCGCGTATTGGAGAAAAGGCGCCAGATTTCAAAGCGCAGACGACACATGGTGAATTATCGCTGGATGATTTCAAAGGGAAATGGTTTGTATTATTTTCACATCCGGCTGATTTCACTCCGGTCTGTACGACAGAATTTGTAGCTTTTCAGGGAATTTATGATCAGCTGAGAGAACTGGATACAGAATTGATTGGTCTAAGTGTAGACAGTGTCACTTCCCACATTGCCTGGATCAGAAATATTGAGGAAAACTTTGATACACGAATCGAATTTCCTGTCATAGCCGATCTTGATAAGCAGGTTGCTACGAAGTTCGGGATGATCATGCCTGAAAGCAATGGTACAGAAACATCGAGAGCCGTTTTTGTCATCGATGATAAAGGGACCGTCCGATCTGTCATCTATTATCCGCTTACAACCGGGCGTAACATGGCAGAAATTGTCCGCTTGGTGCAAGCATTGAAAACGACAGATGAACATGGTGTATCTACTCCTGCCGATTGGCAAAAAGGGGACAAAGTGATTGCTTCCCCACCTAAAACGACGGAAGATGCACGTGCTCGTGAAGAGGACCCGAACTATGAATGTGTCGATTGGTATTTCTGTAAAAAAGACCTATAAAAGCTAAGGATAGACGGTGTTTGGTCACTGTCTATCCTTTTTTATGAACGGATACATATATTATATTAGCTAGCCCAATAAGAAGTCTGAATATATTGACAAAATAAGTGGTTTTGTTAGGATAGAAATAATTTACTTCGGTAAAGTGACAGAGCGTCACCCATCAAAAAGGAGTGTTTGAAATGGGGCATCTATTACGAATTCCTGGTCCTACACCAATTCCACCGCAGGTTACACAGGCGATGGCACAACCGATGATCGGACACCGCAGCCAAGCGTGTAAAGATCTGATTAAAAAAATAACCCCTAAATTGAATCGAGTATTCGGCTCCGCTTCGGATGTGTTAGTGCTGACAGGTAGTGGGACATCTGCCCTCGAAGCCGCTGTTGTCAATATGACTGATCCGGGGGATGAAGTACTTGTCGTTGTGACAGGAGCTTTCGGTGGGCGCTTTGCTTCAATAGCAGAAGCTTATGGTCTTCAGGTGCACTGTCATGACATCGAATGGGGGAAAGCCGCTGATCCTTCCCATGTGCAGGATCATCTAAAGCAGCATCCCGGAATCAAAACTGTGTTTTTAACGCATTGTGAGACATCCACTGGCGTCCTGAACCCTGTAAGCGAGATTGCGAAGACTATCCGTAAGGTCTCGGATGCACTGGTTGTTGTCGACGGCGTTTCATCTGTTGGCGGAGCTGAAATCAGTCTTGATAAGGATGGAATCGACTTGCTCGTGTCAGGTTCTCAAAAAGCGTTGATGCTTCCGCCTGGATTGGCGTTCGTTGCGGTGAGTGAAAGAGCTCGGAAAGTGATTGAGCATGTGCAACGCCCCCGTTTTTATTTGGATCTTCGTAAATACTGTGGAAATTGGAACGATGGGCAGACGCCTTTCACACCTGCATTATCTCTGTTGATGGGGCTGGATGAAGTACTGGATATGCAACTGGAAGAGGGTATTGATGCCATTTTTCAACGACACCTGATCATGCGTGATATGACACGTGCTGCAATGAAAGCACTGGAAATTCCTTTGCTTACAAACGAAGTGGATGCGTCCACTACCGTAACATCGGTGAAGCCGACCGCGTTTGATGCAGAAGCATTCAGAAAAACCGTCCACGAATCATTCGGGTTGCTCCTTGCAGGAGGGCAGCAGCATTTGAAAGGGGAGATTTTCCGGATTGGTCATATGGGCTATTGCACGCCGGAGGATATTCTGGAAACGATCAAACGGATGGAGGCGGGACTAAAGAAGATGGGCGTCCCATTTGAATCAGGTGCAGGTTTGGAAGCTGCAGAACGAAAATGGAAGGAAGCGATGCATGCATGACTTTTCGAATTTTGATCTGTGACCCTCTAAGTGAAGATGGGGTGAAGCCGCTTTATGAAGCGGAAGATGTAGAGATCATTGATACGCCTGGAATGGAGTTCGATGTCCTTAAGCAGAAGCTCGCCAACGCCGACGCTGCTATTGTGCGAAGTCAGACGACGATGACGAGAGAATTGATCGAAGCTGCACCTAACCTGAAGGTCATCGGTCGTGCCGGGGTTGGGGTGGATAACATCGACCTTGATGCAGCGACAGAAAACGGGGTCATCGTCGTGAATGCACCTGATGGAAATACGATGTCGACGGCAGAACATACGATGGCGATGCTGATGGCGCTTGCCAGAAACATCCCTCAGGCATATAACCTGCTTCGTAATGGGCGCTGGGAACGGAAAGCGATGGTCGGCGTGGAATTGAAGGATAAGACGCTTGGCATCATCGGCCTTGGCAGGATTGGTAAAGAAGTAGCTCGTCGAGCCAAAGGGCAGCGGATGGATGTCATCGCTTACGACCCTTTTCTAACAAAAGAAAAAGCCGAGAAGATCGGAATTGAATATGGCGGAGTGGAAGATGTCCTAAAAGCTGCTGATTTCCTTACGGTACATACGCCACTCATGAAAGAAACGCATCACTTGATCGACCGGGAGGCGCTGAAGCTGATGAAGCCGTCAGCAAGGGTACTGAATTGCGCTCGTGGGGGAATCATTGATGAGGAAGCTCTTTATGAAGCGCTGAAGGAAAAGCGGATTGCTGGAGCTGCACTGGATGTATTTGAAAACGAACCAGCGGTCGGCCATAAGCTGCTTGAGCTTGACGAGGTGATTGCGACACCGCACTTAGGGGCGAGTACGGTGGAGGCGCAAGAAAACGTAGCTGTCGATGTAAGTGAGGATATCCTTCATATTCTTAGAGGAGGGACTGCGAAGCATCCGGTGAATGTACGGGCGGTTTCTCCGGAAGTAATGGAACAACTGGAGCCCTATTTCGAGTTGGCAGAAAAACTCGGTCCATTTTTATCGAATCTGACAAAGGGCGTACTTGAAAAAATCACCATCCATTATGCAGGTGAACTCGTACAGCGGGACACCTTACCTCTTACACGCTGTACAGTAAAAGGAATCCTGAAGCTACATCTCGGATCGCGAATCAACGATGTCAATGCCTTCATGGCAGCCAAAGATAAAGGGATCGTCGTTGATGAAAATAAATCGACGGTTTCAAGAGGGTTTACGAACCTTATCACTGTGGAAATCAAGACGAATGAGGAGACGCGTACGGTTGCTGGTACGCTTCTGAACGGACTTGGACCTAGAATCGTCAAACTTGATCAATATTCGGTCGATGTGCAGCCTACTGGTCATTTGGTCGTCATCCGTCACCATGATAAGCCTGGAGCGATCGGTAAGGTCGGCAATTTGTTCGCGGAGGCCGGCGTCAACATTGCTACGATGCAGGTCGGGCGCAAAGGAGAAGGCGGGCACGCGGTGATGGTGCTTTCCGTTGATCGGCCGCTTGAAGATGCGTGTCTTGAAAAGCTGAGAGGAATGGAAGAAATCCGCCAGGCCCACCGTTTGGAATTATAAAAAGGTCTGTCCCCATCGGTGTGGGGGCAGACCTTTTCCATCATCCTAAAGGGTGAGTGCGGGATTTCCTTTTTGTAAAGGTGTGCAGTTCCTGGTAGCCTGCTTCCTTAGCGAGCGTGATCGCCTCATCATACGCATAGCCTACGTGGCCCGGCTTATGTGCGTCGGAACAGGTGACGATGCCGACGCCTGCTTGGTAGCATTTTTTCAAAAGGACGGGATCGGGGTACATCTTTCCGACAGGTTTTCTTAACCCCGCTGTACTGATTTCGATGCAGGTGCCTGATTTTGCGAGAGCTTTCACCGCTCGATCATATTGCTCATGAAGGAATTCCTCGCTGTCCGGCCAATAGGAGAAGATCTTGATCAGGTCGATATGTCCGACGAAATCGAAAAGCTGCGACTCTGCCAATGTGACGATCTGATCGAAATAATTGCGATACGCTTCGTTGATGTCTCTTTTTTCATATTCATGGCGGTACGTGGCAAGGTCGATGCCCCAATCACCGATCCAATGGACGGAGCCGATGACATAGTCGAACGGATGGGCATCGATGAATTGCTTCATCTCTGCTTCCTTTCCGGGAGTATAGTCCATCTCGATTCCCATTTTTACAGGTAGTCCTTCCGCTTCGGCCTGATCGAATAATGCCTGATAATCACTGAATTCGATCCCACGCCGGTTGTCGATCCATGGATTGGAAAGGATCGGTTTTGTCTCATTGAAAAAATAAGCGTGCTCCGAGATGCCGAGTTCCTCAATACCCTTCTGGCGTGCTTCAGCGATATACTGCTTCAGATAATCCGTGGAAAAGTCTCCGGTTTCATGCATATGGACGTGGTAATCAGTCAGCATGCTGCCCCTCCTCAATGGTTGTTTGCTCCATCATACCAAAGCTCCTGAATATCTGTCATCGCTACCAGGACTTGTAAATGTAGGATTGGAACAATTATTTATGGTATGACGCATAAACATGTTAAAATAAAAGGGTTACCATTGAGATATGTATGAATGAGGTGCGGTTTTTAATGAAAGATTCGCGGCAGATCACCCAAGGTGCGTTAATGATCGGAATTTACTTGATTGTATTATTGATGAACATTTTCATTCCCTATATAGGGATTGTGTTATTTTTCGCATTACCATTACCATTTATTGTATACAGCTACCGTCACGGCTTGAAACCTGGGCTGATCATGCTGGTGGCTGCGACAATTCTCGGCTCGCTGTTCGGGACGGTATTCTCGCTCCCATTGACCCTGATGGTCGGCATCGGCGGTCTGTGTATCGGTACGGCGTTACATCGCAAGCGCTCACCCTATGAAACGTGGGCAATCGGCTCAGTCGGTTTCATTATTGGGCTTGTGCTTGTATTCTTGTTGACGCAAGTACTGTTCGGTGTCAATTGGATTGAAGAAGTGAAGACGATGATGGATGAATCGTTTATGATCACGGAGAACATCATGCAGCAGATGCCTGGAGACACGGAAGAAGTCGGTCAGCAGATCGATGCCATGAAAGAACAGATAAATCGTTTTCCTATTTATCTTCCTAGTATCTTTGCACTGATGGGAATTTTCTTTGCACTTATCAGTCAGTGGGTCGGATACAAAGCGATCAACCGGCTGGAAAACAAGCGGCTCGGTTTTACGAAGTTTCGTAACTTCCAACTGCCTGTATCACTGTTGTGGTACTATTTCATCGCCATGCTTCTGGAAATGGCGACCAATAATCAACAGGATGGCACATTGTATCTTGCTGCCACCAATGTTTTCACACTGACAGGCGTATTGATTGCGCTGCAGGGCATCGCATTTCTTTTTTATTATGTTCATGCGAAAGGAAAGTCGAAGGCACTGCCTATCACAGCGATCGTCCTCACTGTTTTAATTCCAGACCTGGGTCTTTATCTTGTAAGGATCTTAGGTATAATTGATATAGGATTCTCGTTACGTAACCGTCTCAAAGAAACGAAATAACCTTTCGGATCATGAAAGTGGGAGCTGAAGTTCATGGCCAATCATGTCCACAAGCCAAAAATAAGCAGTCACTTCTGGATCATTTATGCGATATCGATCGTTCTGTTAGTGTTCATCTGGTATTACCAGTGGATGCTCGGTTTGACGATGACGCTGCTTCTTGCTGCGTCAATCTACTACACGATCCGAACCGAAAGACACTTGATCAATGAGACGGAAGAATACATCTCGACCTTATCGTATCGCGTCAAAAAGGTCGGGGAGGAAGCACTCCTCGAGATGCCGATCGGGATTGTACTGTTCAATGACAACTATAAGATTGAATGGACGAACCCGTTTATGAACGATTTCTCCGAGGACGATACACTTGTTGGAGAATCGCTGAACGAGCTTTCTGAAGAGCTTATCAAGCATATTAAAGAAGAGAAAAAAGAAGCATGGATCCAGATTGGAGACTATGAATTCCAGACACTGATCAAGCGTGACGAGCGGTTGTTATACTTGTTCGACCGTACGAAACAGACGGAAATCCAAAGCCTCTATCATAACGAACAGACCGTGCTGACCATCATCTTTTTAGATAACTATGAGGAAATCACCCAAGGAATGGATGATACGGCAAAAAGCCATATCAACTCCCAGGTGACGTCGATTCTGAACAAGTGGTCCCAGGAATACGGGATCTATTTGAAGCGGACGTCGCAGGAACGGTTCCTTGCAGTCATGAATAAAGAAATTCTATACCAGCTTGAAAAATCGAAATTCGAGATTCTCGATGATGTCCGTGAATTGATTACCGATCAGAACGTACCATTGACACTAAGCTTTGGAATAGGTGTGGGACCGGTCAGTCTTCCGGAACTCGGAGAGCTTGCCCAGTCGAGCCTCGACCTTGCATTGGGCCGTGGCGGGGACCAGGTCGCCATCAAGGATGATACGGGAAAAGTCCGCTTCTATG
Organism: Thalassobacillus hwangdonensis; assembly: GCF_042675915.1. Lineage (NCBI taxonomy): Bacteria > Bacillati > Bacillota > Bacilli > Caryophanales > Bacillaceae > Thalassobacillus > Thalassobacillus hwangdonensis. The sequence continues at coordinate 92,233 of NZ_JBHTKL010000005.1, forward strand.
GCGGAAAGACCAACCCAATGGAAAAACGTACGAGGGTACGTGCCCGTGTCATTTCCCATGCGATGAAGGAACTTGTCCAGGATAGTGAAAAAGTGTTGATCATGGGGCACAAATCACCGGACATGGATGCAATCGGAGCATCGATCGGGATATTGAAAATTGCCCAGGCGAATAACAAGGACGGCTTTATCGTGCTCGACCCGGATGATATTGATATCGGGGTAGCGAACATGATGGAAGAAGTTCAGAATGATGAAGACTTATGGTCGCATTTCATCACCCCTGAGGATGCGATGGAGCTCGTCAGCAATGAGACCTTGCTTGTCGTCGTTGATACGCACAAGCCATCGCTTGTAATGGAAGAGAAGCTGCTCAGCAAGACCGAGCACGTGGTCGTCATCGACCATCACCGGAGAGCGGAGGAGTTCATCTCAGACCCTACACTTGTCTACATGGAGCCGTATGCGTCGTCGACAGCGGAACTCGTTACCGAATTGCTTGAGTATCAGCCGAAGAAATTGAAGCTGACGATGCTTGAAGCGACTTCCCTGTTAGCAGGAATTATCGTTGATACGAAAAGCTTCACACTCCGAACAGGTTCACGTACCTTTGACGCTGCTTCTTATCTAAGATCCAAAGGAGCAGATACCGTACTCGTGCAAAAGTTCATGAAGGAAGATTTGAATCTGTATGTGAAACGGAGCCGCTTGATTGAACGTTCGTCGATCTACCGCGATGGCATTGCTATTTCCACTGGAAATAAAGGGGAAACCTATGGACCTGTTCTGATCGCTCAGGCAGCAGATACGCTGCTTACGATGAGCGGCGTTATCGCATCGTTCGTCATTTCCGAACGCAAAGACGGGAGAATCGGCATCAGTGCCCGCTCACTTGGGGATGTGAATGTCCAGGTGATCATGGAAAAAATGAACGGCGGCGGCCATTTGACGAATGCTGCCACACAATTGGAAGACACAACCATTGAAGATGCAAAAGCATTGTTGCAAGATATACTTGATGAATACTTTGAAGGGGGCTCATCAGAATGAAAGTGATTTTCACGAAAGATGTAAAAGGCAAAGGCAAAAAAGGCGAAGTGAAGAACGTATCCGATGGATATGCACGTAACTTCCTTTTGAAAAATAATTACGCAGTTGAAGCGACCAATGCAAACATGCAGGCCCTGAAAGCGAAGCAGAATAAAGCAAAACAAGAGGAACAGGAAGAGCTTGATGAAGCGAAGCAGCTGAAGGAAACAATCGAGAAGCTGGAAGTGAAGCTTTCAGCAAAGTCAGGCGATGGTGGTCGCTTATTCGGCTCAATTACGAGCAAGCAGATTGCAGATGAACTGAAGAAGTCCCATAACATTAAAGTGGACAAGCGTAAGATTGAATTGAATGAACCGATCCGCACGCTTGGCTATTCCAACGTCCCTGTCAAGCTTCACCCGGAAGTCACAGGTACGATCAAAGTGCATGTGGCAGAGCAATAATGCCATCCTTGTCCCGTACAAGAGGAGGAACCGCACGTGAGTGAATTTTATAATGATCGCACCCCGCCTCATAATATCGAAGCAGAGCAGGCGGTACTCGGTGCGGTTTTTTTAGAGCCTGAAGCAATGTCGACTGCGTCAGAAAAGCTGTTACCAGACGATTTCTACCGCGCTGGTCACCAGCGGGTCTTTGAAGTGATGCTCACTTTGTCTGATCGAGGAGAACCAATTGACCTCGTCACCGTTACAACTGCATTGGCAAATGCCAAAGTATTGGACGAAGTTGGGGGAGTCTCGTATTTAAGTGATCTCGCAAACTCTGTACCTACCGCAGCGAACGTCGAGTACTATGCTAAGATCGTAGAAGAAAAATCACTACTACGTCGTCTGATCCGTACAGCAACCGGCATCGTGACAAACAGTTTTTCTGAAGAGGAAAATGTTGACGGAGTACTCAATGATGCAGAGAAGAGCATCCTCGATGTATCCCAACGGAAAAACTCCGGCGCTTTCAAGAACATTAAAGATGTCCTGATTGATGTCTATGACAACATCGAACAGTTGCATAACACGAATGAAAGTGTGACTGGAATTCCGACTGGTTATCGTGACCTTGACCGGATTACCTCCGGTTTCCAGCGTAATGACTTGATCATCATCGCTGCCCGTCCGTCGATGGGTAAAACTGCATTCGCTTTGAACATCGCTCAGAATGTCGCAATCAATACAGATGAAAATGTCGCGATCTTCAGTCTCGAGATGGGAGCTGATCAGCTCGTTTCCCGTATGCTTTGTGCTGAAGGGAATATCGATGCACAGAAGCTGCGTACAGGAAGTCTTGAATCAGAAGACTGGAGCAAGCTGACGATGGCAATGGGAAGTCTTTCGAACGCCGGTGTCTATATCGATGACACCCCAGGGATCCGGGTCAGTGAAATTCGTTCCAAGTGCCGTCGTCTCAAGCAGGAGCACGGACTTGGCATGATTCTGATCGACTACTTGCAGTTGATCCAGGGTAGTGTCAACTCGAAGGAAAACCGTCAGCAGGAAGTTTCCGAGATTTCACGTTCCCTGAAAGGATTGGCACGTGAACTGAACGTTCCACTGATTGCATTGTCCCAGCTGTCTCGTGGAGTAGAATCCAGACAGGACAAGCGTCCGATGATGTCCGACCTTCGTGAATCCGGAAGTATCGAGCAGGATGCCGATATCGTAGGATTCCTTTACCGTGAAGATTACTACGAGAAAGAATCCGAGAATAATAATATCGAAATCATCCTGGCCAAGCAGCGTAACGGCCCGGTCGGTACCGTCGAGCTTGCTTTCGTCAAGCAGTACAACAAGTTCGTCGATTTGGATCATCGCTATTCTGATAGTGATGTTCCTCCGGCTTAGGATGATAGAGTATGCGCTGAACCGGCCAGATCGGTTGATCGCTCATAAATTCTGGATTTTCGCTCATAAACTTGCGGAAGTCGCCCATAAATCCTGGATTTCGCTCACAAATCAAAAATTTCGCCCACAAGCCAAACGGAAAGCTCCACTCTCAACAAAAGAGTGGAGCTTTTATACTATTCAAAGGTCAAATTTACCATCAGGAGGAGTATATGAAACCATTCACTTCAAAAGTCATTTCTATCATCCAATCGATTCCGGAAGGTTATGTAATGACCTATGGACAAATCGCAAAAGAAGCAGGCAGCCCTCGCGCTGCAAGACAAGTGGTGCGCATCCTGCACTCGATGAGCAGGAAACATGCACTTCCATGGCACCGAGTCATCAACAGCAAAGGGGAAATTGCAATCAAGGACGAAGCCTTGAATTATGATCAGATGATGATGCTTGAAGAGGAAGGGGTCAAATTTCTTTCCGAAAAAAAGGTGGATTTGGAAACCTGTCTATATGAACCAAATAAAAAAGCCTAAAGCTTAGGTGCCTTAGGCTGAGTCCGCTCAATCTTCTTTATCATGGTTAGATGCTGAAGGAGAAACTGGAGTAATAGCTGGTAGACATGTAATTCCGCAGAAGCAATTCAAGTCGATGATGATACATATGCCAGTTGCTTCGAAGTTCGCAATGCTTCTTCCAGGGAAGAATCTACACACATCACTGATATTTTTATCCGAAGGTTTAGGCTGGTTTCCACCGTTATTGACCGGAAGCAGCAACTCTACCTTCACACAGCAGTCACTGCCCTCGACGAAATGCTTCGCTTTGAGCACCGGTGTTTCTACACATTCGTAAGCAAATCCGCCAGATCCACCTCTAGGCGTCTGTACGACTCCACTTGCGATGAATGGCTTACAATTTTCACAGTAAAGGATGAATGGAACGGTCGTGTTCCCACCGTTAGCCGTCGATGGAGAAACAAGTTCCTGAATGGAAGTCTCGCAGCTCGTATCGCAATGTTTTTCTACTACATCATCCTGTGCATCGATGATATCACTGACGACGTCACAGATACAATCTTCTCTTCTTTTCCCACAGCTCATATGCTCAACTCCTTTGAAGTTTCATACACTATAACCTATGTCGCATAAGGGCAGGTGTCCGTGATTTTTGCATAAGGCAGCATAATTGGACACATGTCTTGGGTTTATAAAAAGCGGCACCATTATATTCGAACAATCATGCCGTGTTTTAATATTAATGTTCGTATTTTCGATTGACGAAACAGTCTGGAATTGATAAACTTACCATGTTGTGAACCAAAGACAAACTTTGAAGGTGGAGGTGCCTTATGTCTTCAGTAGTAGTAGTCGGGACCCAGTGGGGCGACGAAGGTAAAGGTAAAATTACAGATTTTCTATCACAGAATGCAGAAGTTGTTGCACGCTATCAAGGTGGAAACAACGCAGGACATACAATTAAATTTGATGGAGTAACTTATAAATTACATTTGATTCCATCCGGGATCTTTTTTGATGATAAAATTTGTGTGCTTGGAAATGGAATGGTCATCGATCCAAAGGCCCTTCTTGAAGAGCTTGCATACTTACATGATAAAGGTGTTTCGACCGATAATCTGCGCATCAGCAATCGCGCACACATCATCCTTCCTTACCATCTGAAACTGGATGCACTGCAGGAAGAAGAAAAAGGTGCGAATAAAATCGGTACGACGAAAAAAGGCATCGGTCCTGCTTATATGGATAAAGCAGCCCGTGTCGGTATCCGCGTCGTTGATTTGCTGGATAAGGAAAGCTTCCGTGAGAAATTGGAGCAGAACCTTGCAGATAAAAACCGTCTGTTTGAAAAAGTGTATGAAACAGAAGCAGTGAAGGTCGAAGATATCTTAGAGGAGTATTACGAATACGGACAGCAGTTCAAAAAGTACGTATGTGATACTTCCGTCGTATTGAATGACAACCTTGATGACGGCCGCCGCGTCCTTTTTGAAGGCGCACAAGGTGTCATGCTCGACATCGACCAGGGCACATACCCGTTCGTTACATCCTCCAACCCGATTGCAGGTGGCGTAACGATCGGATCCGGTGTAGGTCCTTCTAAAATCAAGCATGTCGTAGGGGTTTCCAAAGCATACACGACACGTGTCGGTGACGGTCCATTCCCTACTGAACTGCATGACGAAATCGGTGATCAGATCCGTGAAGTCGGCCGTGAATATGGAACGACGACCGGACGCCCACGCCGTGTCGGCTGGTTTGACAGTGTTGTCGTCCGTCATGCTCGCCGTGTAAGTGGAATCACCGACCTTTCCTTGAACTCGATCGATGTCCTGACTGGAATTGAGACATTGAAAATATGTACGGCTTATCGATATAAAGGTGAAATCATCGAAGAATTCCCAGCAAGCTTGAAAGAGCTAGCTGAATGTGAACCTGTGTACGAAGAAATGCCAGGCTGGACCGAAGATATCACAGGAGTGAAGAGTCTCCATGAGCTTCCGGAAAATGCGCGACACTATGTCGAACGCATCTCCCAGTTGACCGGCATCCCACTGTCGATCTTCTCGGTAGGCCCAGATCGCTCGCAGACAAACGTCGTCCGCAGTGTCTATAGCGAATAATAGTAGAAGGAGAGCCCCAATATGTGGCTCTCTTTTTTTGATTGGGGGTTGGGATGGTACTTGCGTTGACCGATTTGATGGTGGTTATGACCGATTTCAGCTAATTTTGACCGACTTTCACCAGATTTGGACCGATAATCCGCAAACTTGACCGAAACCCCAAGAAAGCGATTCTAATCTACTTTTGTCGAAAAAAGTATTGCACCCCTCCAATCATCTATGATACGATAAATCACGTTGCCGCAATAAAGAGGCTGAGTTGGCTAACGAGCACACTCACGTGAACAACGCGGAAACACTATTAAAAATATAATTACTATTATGGCTTGGTAGCTCAGTCGGTAGAGCAACGGACTGAAAATCCGTGTGTCGGCGGTTCGATTCCGTCCCAAGCCACTACAAAGAAGACCTGTTTCGACACAGGTCTTCTTTTTTTTGTAACATTATTGCAAAATAAGTCTGAATATTTTGGAGGTATACAACATTTTCAGGGCATTATTACACCTAATGTGATAAATACCCCTTACAAAAATACCAATTTTAACCATGTAGATTATAAGTTTGTTACATTTGGTCTAGTTCCATTCCAAAAGTCACAGGCATTATGATAGATTAATAAAGTGACAAAAATTACGCCGAAAATATCTTAATATATAGATTTATGTGTATGGGTAAAGGTTTAGGAGGATTTTATTGTGGTGAGGAAAGTGACGGAAGCAAAGAAGAAATCGAGTATCATCAAGAAAGTTGCCTTGACGACAGTGATCGGGATGGGACTTACCTTCGGCTCAGTATATGCGGAAGATAGTTTGCCGACGATCTATCATGTCTATGTAGACGACGAATACATAGGTGCAGTAGAAGATAAAGGAATTGTACAGAAATATGTACAGTCCCAGATTTCAGATGTACAGAAAGACCATAAGGAATACACGCTGACAACTGGTGAAGAAATCAGCTATGTTCCGGAGAAAGTGTTCGATCCTTCCTTCAACAATCAAAAAGTTTTGGACGAGCTCAAGGATGAAGTTTCCGTTGAAGTGGAAACTGTAGGTCTTAGCATTGGTGATGAAACGATTGCACACTTGCCTACCAAAGAAGCTGCTGAAGAAGCACTTCAGCAATTGAAATTGAAGTACATTGATGAGTCTACCCTGAAAGAAGTAGAGTCAAACATGAAAAATAGTAAAAAACCAGAAGTGAAAACTGGTGATTCTACTATAATAGACGTCACACTGTCCGAAGAAGTTTCATTTTCCAATGAAAAAACTTCACTGGATGATGTATTGACTGTAATAGACGCTGTAAAGTTGCTTCAAAATGGCTATCTTGCTGAGAAGAAGCACAAAGTAGCAGAAGGAGAAACGCTAGGCGAGATTGCCGGACAATATGATCTGGATACAGATAAATTGATTGAGCTGAACAAAGAGCTGAAAGAAGATAATCCGCTGCAAATCGGCCAGGAGCTGAATGTAACGGAAAAGCAGCCATACGTGGATGTCATTGTGAAAGAAGAGACGAAGAAAAAAGAAACGATTGATCATGAAACGGAAACGAAGACTTCCGACTCCATGTATAAAGGAGAAGAGAAAGTCACTCAGGAAGGTTCCGATGGAGAGAAGGTCGTTCACACTGCAACAACAAAAGTGAACGGGAAATCGACAAAGACGGAAACTCTGGACGAAGAAGTGACAAAGGAAGCTGTCAATAAATTGATTGTCAAAGGTACAAAAGTTAAGCCATCACGTGGAACAGGAAACTTTGTTCGACCTACAGTGGGTGGAACAATTACGAGTAAGCAAGGCCAGCGTTGGGGCTCCCACCATAAAGGAATCGACATCGCTGGTGTCAGCGACCGTACAATTAAAGCAGCAGACAACGGTGTGGTTGTTTCTGCAGGAAATTCTAACGATGGATACGGGAATAAGATTGTCATTAATCACAACAATGGATTCAAAACGATTTATGCCCACCTTTCTTCCATCAGTGTCAAACCAGGTCAGACGGTTACACGTGGAAGTAAGATCGGTATGATGGGGTCGACTGGACACTCCACTGGTGTCCACCTCCACTTCGAGGTATATAAAAATGGAAAGCTCCAAAATCCGCTAAGTCATTTATAAGTTTTTCAGAAGCCGCGCGCAATCATAGTTGCTGCGCGGCTTCTTTTATGACGCGATTATCACGCGATAAGACATTTACGCAGAAATGAGTTAGAATAAGGAAAACGTGACAAATACTAAGCAAACATAAATAAACAATATGGAAAAGGGATGTGTAACTAATGAGTCAGAAGATTCTTGTAGTAGATGATGAAAAGCCGATCAATGATATATTGAAGTTCAACCTTGAAAAAGAAGGATATGAAGTCGTATGTGCGTTTGATGGAGATGAAGCCATCGAACTTGCGAATGAAGAGACTCCGGATCTGATTCTTTTGGACATCATGCTTCCAGGAAAAGATGGTAACGAGGTGTGCCGTGAAGTTCGTAAAACTCAAAACATGCCGATCATCATGCTGACAGCAAAGGACTCTGAAATAGATAAGGTGCTTGGACTTGAGCTTGGTGCCGATGATTATGTGACCAAGCCGTTCAGTAATCGCGAACTTGTTGCTCGTGTGAAAGCGAACCTTCGCCGTCGTCAGGCTGAACCAGAAGACCCGAACAGCAAAAATAAAGATATCAAAGTCGGCCGCCTTGTTATCCACCCGGACGCGTACACTGTTACGCGTGATGGTGATTATATCGAATTGACTCACCGCGAATTTGAATTGCTTCATTACCTTGCTCGTCATATTGGACAAGTGATGACCCGGGAACACCTGCTTGAAACAGTATGGGGTTATGATTACTACGGTGATGTACGTACAGTCGACGTAACCGTCCGTCGTCTTCGTGAGAAAATCGAAGAAAATCCAAGCAATCCGGTATGGATCGTGACGCGCAGAGGTGTAGGATACTATCTACGTAATCCAGAGCAGGAGTAGTGTTGTATGAAGAAAGTCAGCTTTTTCAGTTCCATCCGGTGGAAAGTGATCGTTGTATATATTCTACTTTTATTATTAGGCATCCAAGTCATTGGTGCCTATTTTGCTAAGAACCTCCAGGATCGATTGGAGAATAATTTCATTTCTTCCGTTGAGGAAAGCTCGAATGTATTGAAATTCAGTCTTAAAGAAGCATTTCAGAAAGAGAACGAGCGAACCGAAGATGACCCTACTCTGGAATCCGAGGTGAGGAGCATCCTCTATGACTTTGATCCTCAGGATATTTCCACGATGCTTGTCATTGATCAAAACAGTCGGATCATTGCTGCTGAAGGACAGAATTATGACGAACAGTCAATTGTAGGAACGAAAACAAACCTTCAGATTATCAAGACAACCTTACTGATCGGCGAGGGAGAAACAGCAGAGGGACTGAATGAACAGACGAATGACCGCGTTTTCGTAAAAACGGAACCAATCATGGTAGGAAATACTGTGGTCGGTGCAATTTATATTGAAGCCGATATGAGTGTCATCTACGATCAGATGCAAGAAATCAACCAGATTTTTGCACAGGGTACATTAATTTCACTGACAATTACGGTGTTATTAGGTGTGCTTGTCGCCCGTTCAATTACAAAGCCGATTTCCGAAATGCGTAAGCAGGCAAAAGTAATGGCGACAGGTGACTTCTCGCAAAAAGTAAATGTGTACGGTACGGATGAAATCGGTCAACTCGGTATGACATTCAACGATCTTAACGACAAGCTGAAGCTATCGCAGGCGACGACAGAAGGAGAGAGACGGAAGCTCAGCTCTGTCCTTTCCAACATGTCGGATGGTGTAGTGGCCACTGACCGCCTCGGTGCCATCACACTGATGAATGCTCCTGCTACGATGCTGATCGGGCAGACATTCGAGGACGTCCAGGGCCAGTCTTTGATTGATGTACTTAATATCAATGATCAGATTTCCGATATTTCGGAAATTGAAGAGGTTGGTTCGATGATAATCGACATGAGTACCGATGAGGAGCCATTTTTGCTGAAAGCCAATTTTTCCGTAGTTGAAGATGAGTTTGAAGAGATGGGTGGTTTCATCACTGTATTAAGTGACGTTACCGAGCAGGAACGAGTGGAGCAGGAGCGACGGGATTTTGTTTCAAATGTTTCGCATGAACTGCGTACTCCTCTGACAACGATGCGAAGTTATTTGGAGGCCCTTTCTGAAGGTGCCTGGGAAGATAAGGAAATCGCGCCGAAGTTTCTCGACGTCACGCAAAATGAAACCGAGCGGATGATCCGTCTTGTCAATGATCTATTGCAGCTATCAAAAATGGATGCAAAGAATTACAATCTATCAAAGGATAGAGTAGATTTCAATCCGTTTTTCCACCATATCATCGACCGATTCGAAATGAATAAGGTGGAACATATCGCTTTTGAGCGATTAATACCGGATGAGCGTGTATTCGTCTGGATGGACCAAGATAAAATCACCCAGGTGCTAGATAATATCATCTCCAATGCCATCAAATATTCTCCAGAGGGCGGAACAATCCGGTTCCATACAGAAAAACGCCGAAATAAACTGGAAATCAGTGTGTCGGATGAAGGGATGGGGATCCCTACCGAAAAAGTCGACAAGATTTTCGAGCGCTTCTATCGTGTCGACCGTGCTCGAACCCGTAAATTAGGCGGAACTGGTCTTGGTCTTGCTATTGCCCGGGAAATGATAGAGGCACACCATGGCGAAATTTGGGCGAAAAGTAAAGAAGGTAAAGGAACAACCGTTTTCTTTACACTTCCGCTAATGAAGAAGCGGAGGGATCAATCATGAACATAGAAACGCTAAAATCGATTACATTGACGATTCTGATCGCCTTCAGTCTGTTTCTGACGGTCTCCTTATGGTATTACCAGCCCAATCTGGAGCCTATTGATGATAAGAATGTTGGTGCGGACACTAATATTGAAGAAGGTGTGACAAATAATCTATCTGAACTTGTAGTACCTGACCGTGTCATCCTGCATAAACAGGATCGTTTTTATAGTTTCCGAAATCAACTAGACCGAGAACGTTTCTTATCAGAAGTGAAAAATTGGACGATCAACGGCTTTTCCAGTCGAAACTTCATTCCGCAAAAGGGCTTATTAGCTGAATTGCATTTCCCTACAGCGATTCCTTCCAGCACGATTCAAAATCTGTTCACATTGTCGGAAGGAGCAGCATCCGGGATTATACCGGAGATGAACTTCAAGGAAGTTTATTTTGTTAACGATAATAACGAAAAGGTGGAAGTGTTTTTCAAAAAAGAGGATGAGGAAGGGTACATGGTAACCGCAATTCAGTCTGTCAGTGCGCTTCAGAGGCTGGATATGCAGAAAATCAATGAACCACTGAATGAACAACTTCTGTTTGATGCTGAAGGAGTAACAGAACGGATTTTTGTTCCGGCAGATGCAAGGAAGATTCCGGACTATGTTCTGTTAGCAACAGATATCGATAAAGAACCGTTGATCAGTACGCTATTCACTGAAAGAAATAATGTAAGAGTTAGTTCGACGAGTGATAATGGCAAGCGTTATTATGATAGTGAGAGTGAAATGGAAGTGCCGAACGGTGACAAGTACATGCGGTTCCGAACGGCGACAAGTACTGAATTATCGAACATGACAATGGGAGATGTACTGGTGCAAAGTATCGATTTCGTGAATGATCATACTGGATGGACAAATAAATTCCAGTTGACCGAACTCACAGATCGTCAAGCGACGTACCGCATGCATTTTCAAGGTATTCCTCTTCTGAACTGGGATAACCTCACCACCATTCATATCGAATATGTGCAGCAGCAGGTCGCGAATTATGATCGACCGTTGATCAGCATCGAAGGGGAACTGGATAATAGTGATGGTGATGAAGACAATGGTAATGTAAGACAACTTCCTTCGGGTGAAACGGTCACCAGCTATTTAGTGAACAATTACGATGAAGACTATCTCGGTAGAATTGAAGATGTAAAAATCGGTTATCGACTGGTCTCCCCGGCAGAAGCCTCAGTTGTCTATTATGTTCAGCCTTACTGGCATATCAAGATCAACGGCGGCTGGGAACAATTCGAAATTGATGAATTGTCCAATATGCGTTCTTCAGGCAAGGGAGGTGCTGGACTTGCAATGGGGCCAAATTAAAACATTGTTTATCCTCAGCTTCCTTATTGTCGATATCTTTCTATTGAATCAATTACTGGATAAAAGATTTGAAGTGACTGAATCTTTTGGCGGAAATGATACCCCGTTGGCTGAGCAGATGGAGGCGGATGATATTGATGTAAGTGCCGTCCCGAGTGACACTCCGAAGGCATCCTACTTGACATTGGATAGGGCAGAGTTTACCGAAGATGATAAAACTGAGCTTGATCAAATTGATGGACTTAATGCAAGAATTTATAATGATGACCTGATCGCAGCCAGGTTTGAAGAACCGATTCCAATCGATGAAGATGCCAGCAGAGAAGAGATTATGGAGTTAGTGAATGATACATTCCTATATAATGATTTATATTCGTACTGGGGATGGAACAAAGCAGAAAATGTACTGATGTTCTTTCAGAAAAGTAAAGGCAGTACCGTTTATTTCAATGAGAGTGGTATGATCATGTTTCTGGTGGAAAAAGGAGAGATTGTCGGGTATGTGCAGACACGTCTGAAACCTCCAAATGAAGAAGATGTGGATGAAAAGGAACTGATCCCGCCAATCAGTGCTGTATATCTGCTTTATACAAGAAATCATATTGTACCTGGAGATGAAGTGACCGATGTGACACTCGGCTACCATTCCAAGATCAAACCGGAATTGGACGGGTTAAGCCGCTTGCAGATTTTCGCTCCGGTTTATAAAGTGACGATCAACAATGAGAAGGAACTGTTCTTGAATGCAACGCCGTATGAAGGAATCATTGAAATGAATGAAAGTGAATTCATTAAGCAGACCAAAGAAAAATTCACGGAGACGATCCAGTCTAATAATGGACCGGTTGTACCTATGGAAGACGGAACAGAACAATAATGAGTAAGTGGAGGGTCGAAGGATGACCTTACGTTTTAGTGTGCTTGCTTCAGGCAGTACAGGTAATGCGTTTTATATTGAAACAGCACAGGAAAGAATATTAGTAGATGCCGGACTGAGTGGCAAAAAGCTGGACGGACTTTTTGCCGGCGTTGATATCGATCCAAGCAAAATTACGAAAGTGCTTGTCACTCATGAGCACAGTGATCATATTAAAGGTTTGGGAATCATTGCACGTAAATACAACTTGCCGATTTATGCAAATGAAAAAACGTGGAAAGCGATGGAACCCGCATTGGGTAAGCTGACAGTCGATCAGAAATTCCATTTTGGTATGGAAGAGACGAAAACATTCGGGGATTTGGACATTGAGTCGTTCGGCGTTTCCCATGACGCAGCGGATCCAATGTTCTATACGTTTCATCACGAAGGGAAGAAAGTAGCGCTCGTGACTGATCTCGGCTATGTATCAGAACGGATTAAAAAGACGGTCGAAGGTGCAGATGCCTATATTTTCGAATCGAACCATGATGTCGATATGCTTCGAATGGGACGTTATCCATGGAATGTGAAGCGGCGAATTCTCGGTGATTCCGGTCACGTTTCCAATGAAGATTGCGCGCTTGCGCTTACCGATCTTATTACAGATAAAACAAAGCGTATTTATTTGGCACATTTAAGTCAAGATAATAACATGAAAGATTTGGCTAGGATGTCGGTAGATAACGTGTTGAAGGAAAGAGGCTTTGAGACAGGAAGCAGGATTGAACTCCATGATACGGATCCGAATGCACCGACACCCCTGTATGTAGTGAATTGAGTTTACACTTGTTGTAAACAAGGAAAAGTAATTTAGATAATTACTTACGGAAAGGACTGGTGGTGGAAGATGGGCTATTACGATGACCATTCACCGGCTGAATCCCATCAGAAAAAGAAAAGCTGGGTGATGCCAACCATCGTGGGAATCATTTTAGGGGCCGTGCTGGTGCTGCTTGCACTTCCTGCTTTGATTCAATCGAACATGCTTCCTTATGACATCACGATACCTGATGATGAAAGCGGCTTGGTCGATGAGGATGAAGCACTGACAGGTGCAGAACAGAACATACAAGTCGATGTGAATACACAGGTGACCGAGGTTGTCGAGGAAGTCAGTCCAGCGGTAGTCGGTGTTGTCAATATGCAGTCTCAGTCCAGCTTTTGGCAGCAGGAAGAGCAAGGAGAAGCTGGTACTGGATCCGGTGTCATTTACAAAAAAGATGGGGATACCGCATATGTGGTCACCAACAACCACGTGATCGATGGGGCTGATGAAATTGAAGTTGTCCTTTCCAACGAAGAACGGGTTAAAGCGGAATTGATTGGCGGAGACTTGTTCACCGACCTTGCCGTATTGAAGATGCCGGCTGATAAAGTGGAAAAGGTAATCGATCTCGGTTCATCCGACAAAATTAAGGTTGGGGAACCCGCGATTGCGATTGGAAACCCCCTAGGCCTGCAATTTTCTGGATCGGTTACAAAAGGGGTCATCAGTGGTAAACAGCGAGCAATTCCTCAGGATTTCAACGGAGATGGTCAGCCCGACTGGCAGGCAGATGTCATTCAGACGGATGCGGCTATCAACCCAGGGAACAGTGGTGGTGCCTTGATCAATATCAAAGGACAGCTGATTGGAATCAACTCGATGAAAATCGCTAGATCAGCGGTTGAAGGAATTGGATTTGCCATCCCGATCGACGAAGCGAAACCGATCATTAATGAGCTGGAGACACAAGGGAAAGTGACTCGTCCATTCCTCGGTGTGGAGGCTTATTCACTGACAGATGTACCTAGCCGTGAATGGGAGGAAACGCTCAAGCTACCTGAAGAAGTCCAAGGTGGGGTCTATATCCGCTCCATTGAACCATTATCCCCAGCAGCTAAAGCAGGGTTGAAAGAGCTCGATGTCATCACGGAATTGGATGGAGAACCGATCCAGAACATCATCGAACTGAGAAAACATTTATATGCAGAAACGAAAGTCGGCGACGAAATGACCGTAACATTCTACCGGAACGGTGAACAGCAGCAAGTAACCGTCACGTTAGCCGCCCAAGATGATTTTTAAGTAAGTAACCTTTCCTGAAGTGGAGATGATCCACATGTCAGGAAAGGTTTTTTTGTGTAAAATAATATCCACAGGTTGTTAGTAAGTTGAGGATAAGCCAAATAGATATAGTAGCGAACATAAATTCCTATACCAAATAGAGAAACTACCTGTTGATATGTGGATAATTTTTGTGGATAAACTGTTTGCAGTGTGGAATAACATGTGAATAATGAGTCATCAACAGGTAATGTGCGTAATTTTGTGGATAAAAAATGAAAGCGTCAAGCAAAGGCAGTAAAGACAGGGAATAGCGAAAATGCACGAAAATATTTTGAAAATTTTTATTGACACCGTTTATTCAGGTGTATTAGTATTAGCATCAACATTAAAAAACGAATAGCAATCAATCTTCTTATCCAGAGAGGTGGAGGGACTGGCCCTTTGATACCTCGGCAGCGGATTTCATGGTGTACCATGAAAAACTGTGCCAATTCCAGCGAGTGCGTATGCACTTGAAAGATGAGAAGAGACGGTACATAGATCATTATGGACCCCTCTTCTTGTTTTTCAGGAAGAGGGGTTCTTTTCGTTTATTTGAAAGGAGTGTACAGCATGATCCACTTTGAGGATGTCAGTAAGGTGTACGAGAACGATGGCAAGGAATTGAGGGCTGTCGATCACGTAGATCTGAGAATCGAAAAAGGGGAAATCTTCGGTGTCATAGGTTTCAGTGGTGCTGGTAAAAGCACCTTGATCCGGCTCGTCAATCTGATTGAGGCACCAAGTGATGGGAAAGTGCTCGTTGATGGGCGTAATTTAGCTGCCTTACCTAAACCAGAACTTAGGAAGGTGCGGAGAAAGATCGGGATGATTTTTCAGCATTTCAACTTATTGGAGTCGAAGACCGTCTATCAGAACGTTGCGTTCCCATTGTCACTTGCGAAGGTTCCTAAAAAGGAGATTGAAGCGCGGGTTACGGAAATTCTTGAGTTTGTCGGATTGGAGGATAAAGCGAAACAGTATCCTGACCAGTTGTCTGGAGGACAAAAGCAGCGGGTTGGTATCGCAAGGGCATTGACCACTTCTCCTGAAATTCTGCTTTGCGATGAAGCAACTTCTGCACTGGATCCGCAGACGACGAAGTCCATCCTGGATTTATTGAAAAGAGTCAGGGATCAGTACAACATAACCATTTTGATGATTACGCATGAAATGCAGGTGATCAAAGAGGTGTGTGACAAGGTTGCGGTGATGGAAAATGGGAAAGTAATCGAGCAGGGAACAATTTTCGATGTCTTTTCCAATCCTGAACATCCGACTACGAAAAACTTCGTTCGCACTGTCATGCAGGATGACATTCCAGCCTCGATCCTTAAGCAGGTGGAAGGTAGAGCAGGAGGACGCCACGTTTACCGGGTAACTTTTCTCAGGGAAACAGCGGGGGAACCGATTCTGTCGAAAACAGCCAAGAATTTCGATGTCGATGTGAATGTGCTTTATGGACAGATTACGGAACTGCAGGGGGTCCCATTCGGCAATCTGATTGTCGAACTTCAAGGAGAAGATGCTGAAATTCTGAGGGCCATCCATTTTATCCAATCCTCGGTGGCAGTGAAGGAGGTAGTTGCAGATGCAGGTTGATTTGAGAGAGTTTTGGCCGAAAATCCTTGAAGCTACCAATGAAACTTTGGCAATGGTAGGCTTCTCATTATTATTCGCAACATTGATCGGACTTCCACTTGGGATTGCGCTCGTCGTGACAAGGCCGAACGGACTGCTACATAACCGTCCGCTTTTCAATGTACTGAACGCTATCGTCAACTTTTTCCGTTCGATTCCATTCATCATTCTGCTGGTGGCAATTCTGCCGATTACGCGGTTGATTGTCGGAACAACGATTGGTACATCAGCGGCAGTCGTTCCGCTCGTATTCTTTGCAGGCCCATACATTGCAAGGCTCGTGGAAAGCAGCCTGCTTGAAGTGAAGCCAGGTGTCGTGGAGGCAGCGGAAGCGATGGGAGCGACTCCATGGCAGATCGTATTTAGGGTGCTTGTGCCAGAAGCGTTAAGTTCACTCATTTTGAACTTGACGATCGCAACGATCGGACTCGTCGGAGCATCGGCGATGGCAGGGTTCGTTGGTGGAGGCGGTCTTGGGGACTTAGCAATCGCATACGGCTATCAGCGATTTGAAACTGAAGTGATGATCATTACGGTGCTGTTGCTGGTCGTAATGGTGCAAGGACTGCAATCCGCAGGAAATCATTTATCCAAAGGCATCAGAAGAAGATAGAGGAGGAAATTACAGATGAAAAAATTAATCGCATTCATTTTGTTAGTTGTCAGTGTTGTATTAGGGGCATGCAGTGATGGTTCTGCATCAGGAAAAGATGACGTCATCAAACTCGGACTGAATGGTTCAGGGGTACCGATTTGGGAGGAAGTCAAGAAAAAGGCGGCAGATGAAGGAATTGAAATCGAACTTGTCGAGTTCTCTGATTATGTACGGCCGAACCAAGCTTTGGCTGATGGAGACATTGACTTAAATGCATTCCAGACCGTTTCTTATTTCGATGCATTCATTAAGGAGCACGACCTTGATCTTGCTCCGATTGGTACGACAGTCATCGCACCGATGGGGATCTACTCTGAAAAATATGAAGATGTGAAGGATATTCCAGAAGGCAGTAAAGTAGCATTGCCAAAGGAAGCGACGAACATGGGAAGGGCATTGCTTTTGCTTGAGCAGGCTGGTCTGATCGGACTGCCGGATGACTTCGATGGTAACGGAGCGATTGAAAAAGTTGAAGAAAACCCGAAAAACCTGCAACTGGAGCCGATTGTTGCCGCACAAACACCACGTGTCCTACCAGATGTAGCGATTTCCATCATTAACAATGGGGTGGCGGTAGAAGCAGGATTCACACCGGTCGAAGATGCGATTTTCATCGAGGATGACACGGCGAAGCCTTATATCAATATCATCGCATCCCGTGCGGATGAAACGGATAAAGAAGCATACCAGACAATCGTCGATATCTATCAGTCGGAAGAAATCGAGCAGGCGATTATTGAGAAGTATAACAATTCCTTGATTCCTACGTTTGTACCTTTGGAAGAAATCGGCTGGTAATGATCAGGGGGCGTTATCATTGTAAGTGTTAGTGTGGTCGGGAAATAACTCGCTTTCCTGCGGGGATCTGGCAAGCTTCCTCGGGCTTTTCGCCCTGCGGGATCTCGCCTAGACCCTTCTCCCGTGGGAGTCTCGTCATTTCCCATCCACACTGCAAATGCATCAATAACACCCCTGTAAATTAAGTTACATGAAGTTTGCTAGTACTAAGTAAGTCATTTCAAGGGGGATGAGTGATGACAGTTATATCGAAGAAGAGTTTGGAAGCTCGGGTTTTGGAGCAGATTGAGGAACAGAAGCAGAAGTATATCCGAACGAGTCACCGCATCCATGATCATCCTGAAATCGGAAATGAGGAAGTGTTTGCATCAGACCTGCTTTGCTCGATTTTGGAGGAGGCGGGGTTTGATGTAAATCGCAATATCCCGGAGCACGAGACCGCCTTTTTGGCTAGGAAAACTTCCGGTAAACCCGGTCCTAAAGTGGGTTACTTAGCTGAGTACGACGCGCTACCTGGGCTCGGGCATGCATGCGGTCATAATATCATCGGAACGACGAGTGTCGCAGCAGCAATCGCAGTTGCACAAGTGATCGATGAGATCGGTGGTGAAGTGGCTGTGCTTGGGACTCCAGCAGAGGAAGGTGGACCAAACGGAAGTGCGAAAGG
Source organism: Thalassobacillus hwangdonensis (assembly GCF_042675915.1). Classification (NCBI taxonomy): domain Bacteria; kingdom Bacillati; phylum Bacillota; class Bacilli; order Caryophanales; family Bacillaceae; genus Thalassobacillus; species Thalassobacillus hwangdonensis. The sequence continues at coordinate 110,707 of NZ_JBHTKL010000005.1, forward strand.
AACGTTCGTCCGTCATAACTTAGTCCAGGATTTTGATGCTTGTCTGATGGTCCATCCGAAGGGAGAAACGAGCGGTTCCGTGGAGAGTCTTGCTGTAGACCCGCTTGATTTCGAATTCTTCGGCCGCTCTGCTCATGCTGCTGCCAAACCGGAATATGGAATCAACGCACTTGATGCCGTACTACAGCTCTTCAATGGCATCAATGCACTTAGGCAGCATGTGACCGATGATGTCCGGATTCACGGTGTGATCCTCGATGGCGGGCATGCACCGAACATTGTCCCTGATTATGCACGAGCAAGGTTCTATATTCGAGCGGCTACGCGGGAAACATGTAATGACGTGACTGCAAAGGTGAAGCGAATTGCGGAAGGAGCAGCGCTGGCCACCGGTGCTAATCATAAAGTGGAGCTGATTCAGAATCAGGTCGATAATTTCCGGGTTACTCCAAGGTTCGATCAGGTTTTTCGTGAGAAGGTTGAGCTGTTCGGTGAAACGTATGTTGTGGATCGAAAAGACGGAATCGGGTCGACGGATGCCGGGAATATCAGCCAGGTCGTGCCGACGCTCCATCCGTTCATCAAAATCGGTCCCGATACGCTTGTCCCGCATACGAATGAATTTCGCGTGGCGGCGAGGTCGGAATCTGGTGACCATGGGCTGCTCGTTGGTGCGAAGGCACTTGCGTTGACCGGTCTTGCGCTTTGGACAGAAGAAGGATTATTGAATGAAATCAAAGCGGAATATCAGCGGTTGAGTTGATCATTAGTTTGGGCGTACTCCTGTTAGTGGGAGTGCGCCTAAACTGCTTTTAAACAGTAAATTTGTTTGTTTGATGAGAATTGGAGATGTTTTAATTAGAAACCACTCGTCTCTGACCAGTAAATCACCATTTTTAATCAGAAAACCAAAATTTTTAATCACAAAGTTCCATTCTATTACGAATCTTTCCGACTAATTCTTGAAAGGGAGGGAAAAGGACTAGCAGAAGCGAAGTAGTAGGAACAGAATTTTTTATTAGGATGGGATGGAACATGATCATTAAACGAATCATTTGCAACGTACGTCCTGAGCAGCGCCAAGACTTCTCTGAAGCGCAGCAGAAATGGGAAAAGCTGCGTGATGTGGATGGATTCATCGGGCAAATAGGTGGCTGGTGCAAGGAGGATGAATCTTGCGCCTACATTGTCGCGCTTTGGAATTCAAGGGAAGAATACGATGCTTTCATGGAAAACGAACACGATGCCATTTATGAGGCAGGGCAGCAGGCGGATACGTTCGAGGAGATTACAATCGATCTGTTTGATGCGGTCGTCGAACCTTTGCGTGATATTGAAGCGGAGGCGATCTCTATTCATGAGGGGCTGCTTCCGTTTTTAGGTGGTGGCGATTTAGTCGGTTATCATATGGATGATAAACGGAGATACATCATCATTTCCTGGCATCAAGGTCCAGGAGATGTCCTTGTACAATTAGAAGATGCGTGGAGGGTTTCCAATGGCCATCATGAATCCAAAGAGTTTTCCGATTAGAGACGGAAGAAACGTTACAATCCGCACCGCTAAGCCCGGTGATGCAAAGAATGTTTTAGCTTTCAACCGGTCCATCCTGTGTGATGCACCTTACCTTGTCACAACTGTTGATGAGTTTAAGTTGACGGAATCGGATCAACGGAGGTTTCTGGAACAGATGCACGAAGCAGATGGAAGTCTAGCGCTCGTTGCTGAAGTGGAAGGACAAATGGTAGGTTTTTTGGATTTTGCAAGTGGGAGCAAACAGAGGACGGCACATCAGGGCGCCTTCGGTATGAGTGTCGAAGAAGACTATAGAGGCTTGGGAATCGGCAAGGCGTTGCTTCGTTCCCTGATCACCTGGGCGAATCAGCACCCGAAGCTGGAGAAGCTGACCCTTGAAGTCGTTTCGGAAAATAAAGGTGCCATTCACCTTTACAGACAACTGGGGTTCCGTGAAGAAGGAAGGAAAATACGTGCCTTGAAGCTGGAGGATGGGACGTATCATGACCTGTGGCAGATGGCTAAGTTTCTGAAGTGACCGGCAGAATACTCAGGCAAATGAGCAACAGAAGGAAAAGAATCCTCAGCTGTTCATCCTTAGTGACGACTTTCAATAAGACAACAAAGAGGATGCTTAGGAGAGGTTCTTCTTCGACCAAAAGAATCGCCGCAATATCGAGGAAAGCTAGCACGCTATCAAGTTGATTCGAATCTGTTGTCATTTTTCCACCTCCCATACATACAGGATATTTATACCCTGATAAAAGGTGAAAAAATAAGAAGGCGCCCACGCGCCTTCTTATTTTGTATTCAAGTTCTGTGTACCGAAATCGGTTACCTTTGTTGCAACATCGACTTTCACTTCCATCTGCTTGAAAATCTCATCCCAATTTTTTTCGTTTTTCTCCCAGTACTCATGAAGATGGATGTTGACCCAGTTCGACAAATTGAGAAAATCGACACCGAACTCGTGCTGTGCTTGGTTGATTACAGTTTCGATATCAGATTGTACGACTTTATTCGCCGCTTGTTCCACTTCTGCTTTCCATCCTTTTTTATAGACATCCCTTGAAATGCCCCAATCTTCCGCTAGCACGGTCTTAATCTCAACATTAATTTTCATTTTCAATGTTCCATCAGATAGCGAAGGCTTGAAAGTGGTATTTGCACTTTTCACTTCTAAAGTAATCTGGCCTTGATCAATCATTTTCTCATCCAAATGAATCAACCCACCTTGTACATCATTGGAGATGTAGCGGACGCCGATCAGGCTTTTGCTCGGGAGCCAGCCGATGTACTTTGTCTCTTTTGCTGAGATGATGCCTGCACCAGTCGAGCGAAGGTATCCATCCACCAGCGATATACCGGGAATGAGGAAGCTCTTTTTCTCGGAAATGTATTGAGCCATGTCTCCGATACTTAAGTTTTTTGGGATGATGTTATTTTTATCGTAGTTCTCACTCAAGTCTTTAATCTGGATTGATGGAAACAATTCCTTCGTTGGTTCCGTATCAAATATTACTGCAACAGAATCTTTCGTGATAAAAACCGGAACCGTCCGTCTGAATTCATGGTCACGTATGAACAGATCGATTACCTGATCAACACGTTCCTGTTCAAACAGACGAGTGGAAGTGACTATCGATTTCAAGTGGGTATAGTTTGGCGGTCGATTACTTTCAAGTGAATTTGCCCGTATGATTTCAAAGAATGTATCTCCTTCCATTTCAAGGTTCTGATATGGTTTACCGTGGGAAGCGGTGTTCTGAGTGGGGATTTGCCCAGGAACTACATATTGATTGATCATTGTCAATTCTTGACGGTCATCACTGATATCCAATGCCATTCCTGTCACAATCCCAACATCCTCAATTTCCTTGCTGTCCCAGCATCCAGATAGGAGCAGTATGCACGCTGCGGCAATCCATTTACGAGGCATAGTTCTTCCCCCTTATCAGCGAAACAACCAATAATAGTAGCGGCAAGGCTACCGTAGCGATGATCGAAATGATTGAAACGTATGATGAGTAATGAAAGACTTCCGTTAATCCTTTTGGAAAAAGTGATAATAAAAAAATAGCCGCTCCAGCCGGGATCAGCATGAGCTTGGAGCGGCTGAATAGCTTGTGGAATCCTAGCGTCATCGCAAAGGCATAGGCAGTGAACGATGTGAATGCTGTTGTCAGCCATCCGAACAGGAAAATCAGTTCGAATCGTTCAAAAAAGAACCCCTTGAATTCGATACTTTTGGCCATCTCAATCGTTGGAAACGTGATTTCTTTCAACTCTTCGACGCCAAGGACGCCGATGGAAATAATATGGAAGGTTACATAGATGGCCGTTGTCAGCCAGATGCTGATCCAAAGCGTGACCAGGAGCTTCTTCGCTGGCTTTTTTTTCACAAGGGAAGCGAAAAACAGTAGAAATTCAAGCCCGAGAAAGGAAAAGAAGGTAATGGTGACGCCCCCGATGGAGGAAAGCAATTCATTGCTGAATACCGGCCTCACATTTTGAATATCAACATCTTTGATACTGAGCAGGCACAGTACCACGAACATGAACAGCATGATAGGGAAATACAACTGGAAAAATCGCACCACATCTCCAGCTCCATTCGAAATCAAGTAGAGGCTTACAATCAGGAAGCATCCGATGATGACTGGAAGAGGTGTGGTATCGAGTAGATAGTTGTTGATGATGCCAGCTGTGATTCGCAAAATATAGGCAGCTACAACAAGGCAATAGAACACATAATAAAGATTGATGACGGATCCGATAAATTTCCCCATGATTGCAGGGGCCATTTCATAGAGGGAGCATCCCGGATAACGTTGGGATAAGCTTACATATAGGGTGGAAATGATGCTGACTGCAACCGCGCCATAAATGATGCTCATCCATAGATCGGGTGAATTGACTTGTATAGCCAGTTCACGTGGCATAAGGATGATTCCGACACCGATCATCGTTGAGATAAGGATGACGACAAGCTGCAGGCGTGTAAGCTGGTTCAAGTCGCTCATTTCGATGCTCCTCCTTTTTTCAGTTTGAAACGAACAAGCGAATCCTTCCAACGCTTTGTAAAATATGGAGTGAATGGCTCCAAATATGGCACAGAGAAGCTCTGCAAACGAATGAGGTGAATGGATAATGTAAACACAGCTAAAATGAGCCCGTAAATTCCGAGCACTGAAGCAGCAAACAGCATAAGGAAACTGATTGTCCTCAACGCAAGGCTGAGGCTGTAATTCGGGATGGTAAACGAACAGATCGCCGCGAATGAAACGACGATAATCATCAATGGGCTGACAATTCCTGCAGTCACAGCAGCTTCGCCTAGCACAATCGCCCCTACAATACTGACAGCTGGTCCAATCGGTTTTGGTAATCGGATACCAGCTTCTCTAAGCACCTCGATCGTGAGCTGCATAAGCAGCGCCTCCATAAAGGAAGGAATCGGTACCCCTTCCCGGGTTTTAGATATGGAGATCGCCAAGTCCGTCGGAATCAGGCCGTGATGGAAGGAAATCAATGAAATATAAGCAGCAGGCAGCATCACGGACAACATGGCAGCCAAATAACGCATCAAGCGGATCAGCGTTGCGGGAATCCATTTGAAATTATAGTCGTCCGCAGTCTGGAACAAGGCATTCAAAGTAGTTGGTGCAAGCAGAGCAGACGGCGACCCTTCTATGAAAACTGCAACTTTCCCTTCTGCAAGTGCATTGGCCACTTTCGTCGGGCGCTCCGTTTCCTGCAATTCAGGAAAGAGGGAATAACTGTTTTTTTCAATCAGCTGCTCAAGAATACCGCCGTCTGCTATATGTGCCGTGTTAACATTGTTCAATCGTTTTCTTATTTCCATCAGCAGCTCTTCATTCGGCTCCCCTTTAAGGTAGCTGATCGATACGTTCGTGAATGATTTTTCGCCTAAGGTAAGATTTTCAAAAATAAGATCGTTCGAACGGAGGTGGGAGCGTAACAACGACTTGTTATCCTCCAAAGACTCGATGAACCCGTCTCTCGGACCTCGCAACGTCATCTCCACGATCGGCTCTTCGATCGATCGATTGGGGAACTTCACTGCATCGATTGCGTAAGCTTCTTTGTCATCGATCAAAATGACGTAGCCATCCAAGAAATGTCGATGGATATCATCAATCGTTTGGACTGGATAGAATGGTTCTGCAAAAGTCGATGTAGGAATAGAGGTGCCTTTCCCATGTATCGCCCAGTCTACAAGAGGCTGCAGAATCGTTTCCTGTATTTTCATCGCGGATGTGATGGAGGGCATGTAGACGATATGTATCGAATGCTTATTCGCCGTAAAAGTTTTAACGGAGACATGTTCCAGCTCTTCCATCTCGCGTAAGAATTTATCTGCATTCCATTTTGGAGAATGGCCCATGATGATTCTCCTTTAATCACATTTCTTTTAGTATGTGCATGGATAAGCGGATTACTAAAAAAATCCCGCTCCTATGAGCGGGATTCTTCCAGCATCTGATCAATCTGCTGAAGGAGTTGATCGATGTCTTCTTTGGATGGATATTCTTTTGTCATAGATGCACCTTTATCAGAGCTTGAATTTTCTTACTTGTTCATTGAGTTCTTCAGCTATTTCAGCTAACGCACCGGCACTGTTCGAAACTTCTTCCATCGAGCTGCTGGATTGCTGTGCGGAGGCGGATACCTGCTCGACTCCTGCAGCAGATTCTTCTGAAACAGCTGCCACATCTTCAATCGATTTGTTCATTTCGATGCTGTTGTGTGCAATCTCGGATAGATTACTTGAAATCGTGTCGATTTTTGCTGCCATTCCTTCGATGGAAGTGTTGATCTGCTCGAAGGTTTCACCGGTCACTTCGATTTGCTTTGTTCCTGCATCTACTTCTCCGTAGCCTTGTTCAAGCGTGTTGACGACGTTGTTTGATTCCGCTTGGATATTGTGGACGATCTTCGTTATATCTTCCACGGAACCGGAGACTTGTTCAGCGAGCTTCCGGACTTCGTCTGCAACGACGGCGAAACCTTGGCCATGTTCACCAGCACGTGCTGCTTCAATTGCAGCATTAAGAGACAATAGGTTGGTCTGCTCTGCAATGTCTTTGATCACTTGGACAAGCTTGGAGATTTCCTTCGATTGTGTATCGAGTCCTTTTACTTTCCCAATCGAAGCCTTCATCATCGCATCAATCGACTTCATTTGCGTCACCGACTGCTGCATCATCATGCGGCCTTCACTCGTCATAGAACGTACATGATCTGTCGCCTCTTTTACTGCAGCACCGTTTTCCTGAGCATCCGAAGTCTTTCTCACAAAATCGTCCATGATTTCAGACAGGCTTGCGGATGTTTCCGCTTGTGTTTCCGTCCCGGCGGAAAGCTCCTGCATCGTTGACGCAATCTGCGCGCTGCCTTCTTTTACTTCACTTGCGGACTGTGTCAATTCTTCACTCTGGCTCGACATCGATTCAGATGCCTCTGAAACATGGAAAATGATTTTCCTTAGGCTGTTTTTCATCGCTTCGACCGAGGTCATCAAGCTGCCGATTTCATCATTACGGTCGTTTTCTATCGTAATTGAGAGGTTGCCGTTTTCGATTTCCTTCATATCCCCCTGAAGCTGTTTGATCGGCTTTGTAATTTTCCTGGTGATAAAGAAAGTGATGGCAATAGAGACGAGAATGACTGCCAGTAAGGTAATCAGGATTGGTCCAAGGATGGCTGCACCCTTTTCCGCCAGTTCCTTCTCGTAGACTGTACCGACGACAATCAGACCGGTTTTTCCGTTAATTTTGTAAGCCATATGCTTGTTTTCACCTTCGAGGGTGTATTCGATTACGCCCTGGTCTGCTTCATTCGCTTTGATCTTTTCAAAATAGGTCTCGCTTGAAACATCCGTTCCTACAAAGGAGGGATCCGGATGAGTCAAAATCGTTCCCTTCTGGTCGATTAAGGCAGCGTAGCCGGTCTCTCCAATATGGACCTGATTGATGATTTCAATCAGCGCATCCATTCTCAAATCAATCGCGACAACACCGAGAAGGTCACCATCGACAGCCACTGCTTTGGCTGCACTGACGACGAACTCACCGTTCGAATTATTGATGTATGGTTCTGTCCACAGCACCTCGTCCGGGTTGTCGACCGCATTGGAGTACCAGGGGCGGTTCCGGGCGTCCATGCGTGGATCGATTTCGACAGACGGGTCAAGGATGATCCTTCCATCCTCTTCTTTCCCGAAGTAGATGAGATCGATTGCATCATCCGCCTCTGCCATACGCATAAAGGTGTCGATCATTTCATTTTCGCTTAGAGTTACGACAACATCGTCGGATTCAAATTGTCGGGCAATGCTCTCTTTTGCATCAAAAAATATATTGAACGTATCATTCAGACTGAACATCTGCTGCTCGACGCTTGAAACAAGCTCTTTCGTCGTCGTGTCGACACTGAACTTATAGCTGATCGAGGCAATGGTAAGTCCACCTATGATGAGGAGGGCAAGGAATGGAATCAAAATCTGTCGCTGTAGAGTTTTTGTGAAAAATCGCTTCATATGTACAATCCCTTCTGTAAGTCGTGCATGTATGTGAATCCATAAAAAAATCCCCCTTGCAGAGGGGTTTGTTCTTTTTACTATATCGACAGTGAAAATAGAAGTTGTATGTCAGACGTAAAAATAAAAATCTTAAAAAAAGTCAAAAAATAAGAGGATCAGACAGTGCTGATCCTCTTTCATGCTTATTTATATGTGGCAGACTCCCGGGTGGGAACTTCGCCATAGGTAGTGGTGTAAGTTTTGAACAGGTTTTCCAAATGGTCCATTAAGGCAAGGGCCACGAGTCCGTTCCCTTCCCCCTGCTTGGAGTAGCCAAGCGGTACCGTTCGTTTCACGAGCTGGGCGTATATCTCCGGTTCTGTCAGCGTTCGGTCGAATTCTGCTTCAGCGAGATTGATCAGCAATGCAAGAGACCCTGAAACATGTGGTGTCGCCATTGATGTACCTGAGAGCTTTGCATATTTATTCTCCGGATACGTGGACAAAATGCGGACACCTGGTGCGACGAGGTCGATTTCATCATTCGTGTTACTGAACGGTGCGATCCTTTTATTAAAATCGACAGCTCCGACCTGGATGACTTCATTGTATGAGCCGGGATAGGCGAATTCATCGGTATCCTCTCGGTCGTCCCCTTCGTTACCAGCGGCACAGACGACTAGAACGCCATTATCCACCGCGCGTTTGATGGCGTTGTAAAGTTCAGGGACGGAGGATGGGCCGCCGAGTGACATCGATATCACACGCGCTTTTTCACCATTAGGGCCTTCCCAATCAACTGCATAATTGATGGCATCGATGATCCACTGGTACTGCCCGCTTCCGGAGCCACTCAAGACTTTCAGCACAAGCAGCTGCGCTTCAGGGGCAACCCCTGCGATTCCATTGCCATCGGTGGTTGCTGCAGCTACAGTACCGGCAACATGTGTGCCATGCCCGTTATTATCTTCATAGATCGTTTCATCGCTGTTGAAATCAGTAGTGAAATTCCGACCATCAATGATCGTGGTCTGAAGGTCAGGGTGATCAGTCTGACAGCCAGTGTCCAGAATTGCAACGACATTCCCTTTTCCTCGACGGGAAGACTCCCAAATGTCCGGTGCCTGAATCATCGCGACTCCCTCCGGTATATTCGAGATCCTTTCCAACACTTCATCGACCTGATACGGAATCAATCGTACTTCGCTCATATATCCTGCCTCCTCTTTCTTTGTGCGTTCAATCGCAAACCGTGAAAAAGTGACAACAATAGCTACCTTGCTATAATTAGATGGTAACGAACTGGAATCCTGCAAGACTTGGAAAAACGATTCCATTCGACTAGAAAAATAGTGAAAAGGGAGGGGGAATTCGAGTGAAGGCTGTGCTATTCGACTTGGATGGAACGATCCTGGACCGGGATGCTTCGTTGATTGGATTTTTGGAGGAGCAACATGAACGATTTTCGTTTCAGGTGGAAAAAGAAGTGTTCGTGAGGCGCTTTGTGGAGCTGGACGCGCATGGATATGTTGGCAAAGACCAGGTTTACGAAACCTTAGTCCAGGAATTTGTACTGGGTAGTGTAGATGCGTTGCACACAGATTATTTGGAGAGGTTCAAGCATCATTGTGTGGGATTTGATGGTGCTGAAGCACTTTTGCAGGGATTGAAGGAAGCGGGGGTTAAGCTTGGAGTGATTACCAATGGCAGGACCCCATTTCAGGAAGACAACCTGCATGGGCTTGGTTTATCCGGTTATTTCGATACGATTGTCGTTTCTGAAAAAGAAGGATTGAAAAAGCCGGATCCGGCGATCTTTCGTGTGGGATTGAATCGGTTAGGGGTGGCGGCTTCGGAAAGTATGTATATCGGTGACCACCCGGAGAAAGATGTGCAGGCGGCGAAGGCTGTAGGCATGAAGGCGATGTGGAAAAAGTCAGAGGTATGGGATGCGCCGGTGGATGCTGATGGCGTAATTGAAACGTGGGATGACTGGTGGGTGGAGCGGTTGTTGGATGTGCTTAGGTAGGAAGCTTTGCTACTGAGGTTTTCCGGCGAGTTTGGCGGGGGTTCCGGCGAGTTTTCAGATTTACCGGCAAGTTCGTGTCGAATACCGGCCACTTTCCGATTTTTCCGGCGAGCACCCCCGCTTTTCCGGCGACCCGCCTCATACACCGCTGTTGATCATTATAAAAAACAGCACCAACCCGCCGACAAACACAAACAGGATCGCAGTGAGGTTGATCAGAGCTGGAATCATGGATTTTTTCATGAAAATTAATCCAATGGAGTAAAAGAAACCAACGAGAAGACTGACAATACTTAGCTGGATCGTATAGGGTCCGGCAAGACCCGTGACCAATAAAAGTACGGAGAAAATCGGGAATAAGAACTGCGACAGGTTGAGTATCCGCGTTGTCATCATGAACCCTCCTTTCTATGTTTGAAATACCAGCTGCCAAGGCCGAACACGAGCCCAGCCCCGAGAAAGAATGAATTGTACACTAGTGCTTCAGGAGATAAGAGCTCCTCCCGACCGTTGGTGATCATAAGACCCGCAGTGGGGATCATGAAGACGAGCATGCAAGCAGCAGGATAGTATAACCAACGGTAGTGCTCATATCTTTTACCGATAAAATAGACAGTGACATAATAAATAGGCAGTGCAAATAGAAGATAGACGAATGCCCCATATAAAAGCACGGACCCCAAGTCGCTTCCAATCGATTCGTTTCGGACTATGGTGCCTACTGTGATGAAAGCGGTAATACCTGCAGCGTAAGAAAGAATCGGAGTCACCACATACAATCCTAGCTTCTTCATAGCCGTTGCATCCTTTCCCTATACGCTATGTTTATAAAAGTATGTAACGTAATGATTCTACGATATCAATCATCTTCTAATCTCCTTTGCTTTTATGTAAGTTTCTATTTTTTCATTGATGAAATCTTTGAACTCGATTAATTCAGGGACAGCTATTGTTGCTGCTTCCCCATTCAGGTATGTGTTGAAAGCTTGTTCAACCGTGCTGGAATGAGGGGAGGAAAGGGTTTTGGAACCCCATTCACCTGCTTCATATTTTGATAGAATTGCTTCATTTTTTATGTAGCCCCATACACGGACCATATTTAATGTGGAGTAAACCGGATCTTCCGTGATAGCCTCCATGCAGCTGTTGAAGTCGTAAAGAATGGCATCGAGGTAATTTGCCTGAGGAATTTCTGGAATAACTGCCTCGATTGCTTTTCCGGCCAGCGTAATGCCGCGGTGCCTGGTAACCATAAGGTGCGCAGCAAGATCCGGGTCCTTGAGATGGCTGATATCGAGCTTACTGTCAGCCTCATACTTTTTCCTCCAGCCCTCACTGAAATGGTAGTCGAAGCTTGAAGGGTGCTGCCATGACTGGAGTTGTTCGGTCGTCAATACGTGCAGCTCAATTGGGTGTGGATTGGCGGAATGCCCCAGCATTAGCGCAGTCAATTCCTGCTTTGTCTCTAAGGACAACGGTCGCTTGGAAACGAAGAGCAAGTCGACGTCGCTTTTAGCAGGGTGGAACCCTCCCATAGCAAGTGAGCCGTGAAGGTAACAGCCGACGAAGTCTTGTCCTAGCAGAGCAGTGATTTTGTTACAGATTTCATTTATAAAGTACCGTGTGTTGTCGGGGCAAGTCTTCCAATCGATCATCGGTGTGTCCTCCAAAGTAAATCTTTCAAAGATAGATATGTGGTAGGTCAAGGAAGCCTTCTTCGATTGCAAGCGAATAGCCACCGTACATCAAACCCACTATCGAAGCTTTCATTTTTGAGGGGTGGTATTGTCCGGAAGTGAATAGATAGATTAACGCGGCCGCGAAGCCGTATGGAAACCAAAGGGTAAATACATCGCCTTCAGAAGAATGGGAAAAGAGCACCCCTATGTACATACTGATAAAGTAATAGACGAAAATTTTAATTGTATTCCCTTTATAGCGATGTCCCCACCGCAGCAATAAGTAAAAAATGACTACAAAGCTGATCAGAGCTACTAGATCAACGGTTGTATCCCCCGAATGCAGCATTGAAATCCCTCCATTATCCACTATATTTATTCTTTATTTAGGAGCCGGATACCTTCTAAAAAGAAAAAAACAGCCATAATCGGCTGTTCATTCATGTTTTTTCGTCGCATAAATCCCGGAAAAGAGAAGGGAAAGGCAGTGGATCACGTAGATTCCAGTCAGCAGGAAAAAGGAAAATCCAATTCCGTCCACAATGATGACCAGCCCCCATGCGATCAAAAGAACGACCAGGGTAACGTCCCAGCCAATGGATTTAGCGTGGCGTGTAATTTGATAGTATCGCTCATCAAATCTTCTGTTTTTCTTCCCTACTTTTCGATTAATGAAGTAAGTGATGAGTAGAACTACACACGCAATGCCCAATCCGGACAACCCAATCAACGTATTCAATACGCTTTCACTCAATATTTTCATCTCCCTCAAAAATGAATAGATCCTCAATATGGCATTCGAAAATTTGTGCAAGCTTATGCGCAAGAATCAGTGATGGTCGATACTTCCCTTTTTCGAGCGAAATTACGGTCTGTCTTGAGACATTCAGACGCTCGGAAAGCTGTTCCTGGGTGATGTTTCGTGCTGTCCGTTTTTCTTTGATCAACGTTTTCATAAATATTCCCGCCTCTGATGTAAAGTGCGCTTTACGTAAAGTCTACTTTACATTTGGGCGATAGTCAAGAAAATTTTTCCTGTTATAATGGAAGCTAACTGAACGCGGAGAGGAATGGCCCATATGTACATAAGAAAAAATCTGAACGATACCTTTATTCCGGTACACGAGCATGTACTACATACCTATGACCAAGTCATTTGCAGTGGAGCTGCAACACTTGTAATCCATAATGACGAAATTGTACTCGAGAAATATGTCGGACATCAGTCCAACGAAGCAAATGCGCGTGCAATTCAGGAAGACACACAATTCCATGTTGCATCTGTACGTAAAAGCTATATCGGCTTTGCGGCAGCCTATGCGATTTACCATGGAAAGATTGAAATGGATGCACCCGTCCTGGAATATTTACCAGAAAGGGATCCACTTCTCTGGAAGGGGACGACAGTGCGTCATCTACTTAACCATACGCATGGACTTAATGAAAAAGAAGGGGCAGTTTTCCGTGCTCATGCGCCGGGGGAGGATTGGGCATATAAAGGGACGGGACTTAAAGCTCTGACTGAAATCATTGAACGGCGGACTGGGAAAAGCATAGCTGATATCCTTCACTCGCAAGTGTTCGAACCCCTCGCTTTTCATTCATCCGGGTGGTATATCGAGAAAAAAGAACGACTTGTAGATGTGATTTTGAGGCAGGAAGCGGATGGAGAGTGGGAAGTGAGTGACAGTGTGAAAGGTGATCAGAAGAACATGTACGTCTCAGCACGGGAGCTTGCCTTCTGGGGCTATTTCCATATGAAAAAAGGAAACATCGATGGCCATCAAATCGTACCTGAAGCGATCATCGACATCGCAACCTCTTTGCAAAGTCCGCCAAATCTGGATCCGGATCTTCCCCAGAACGGCTGTCTGTGGTTCGTGAAAGACCGTCCTGCCAGGAAGACGGAAATCGGTCCAAAGGTGCCGAGGGGATCTTATCAGATTCTCGGTTATACAGGGGTTACGCTGCTTGTCGTACCCGATGAAAATTTAGTCGCAGTACGCATGTTCAATAGCTTCGGTTCGCCGGAGGGGTATGATTATTTGGAAGATGTGCGTAGCTTCGGAGACACGGTGGTCGGGTGTGTACAGCGAGAGTTTGTGAGGTAATAGGGGAGGTTTTTGTTATGTACAAACAAACCATTGCATTTATCCGCAGAGATGATGAATTATTATTATTGAATCGAAATAACGCTCCTACAATGGGGTTGTGGAACGGTGTCGGGGGAAAAATGGAAGCTGGGGAAACCCCAATCGCCTGCATCATTCGTGAAGTATATGAAGAAACGGGCATTCGAATTTCACCTGAGCAAGTGGTACATCAATCGGTCGTTTCCTGGACGATCAATGAAGAAGCAGAAGGTGGCATGCATGCTTATGTAATAGAGGTACCAGCTGACTTTTCCTATCCAACACCTATAGGAATGGATGAAGGGATTCTGGATTGGAAAAAGAGCTCGTGGGTATTCGATGAACAGAATAAAGGCGTAGGGGAAATGATTCCGCTATATCTACCCAGGTTTCTGCACGATACGGAAGAAATCGATTATTGGTTCAGTATAAATAACGGGAGAGTGGTTGATTACCAGTGGAAGGAATTAAATGGTAGTTTGTTGAAGGTGTAAAGAGGCAGATAGATGAGGGGGAGTCGATGAGAAAGTTTTTGTTAGGGTTTACGTTGTTGATAGTGATGGCTGCATGTTCCGATGCTGATTCGAAGGACACGTACACAATAGAAGATGCAAAGGAAAATGGAGATGTCATAGTGGAACATGGAGCAAGGAATTTCGATCAGATTGTAGCCGGGGAAATTGATGTTCAAAATGCAGGAAAAGTCCTGGAACTGATAGAAAGTAAAGAAGAAGCTGAAGTGGAGATTTCTATTTTTGAACAGGATGGCACCCACTATAAAAATACATTGTCTACTGATGGTGAAGGGTTTACGTTTGAAAATAATTATGGAGGATACCCACAATCGCCGACAGGAACATTTTCATGCAAATATATGTCAGAACGAGGACCAGTCATCTATATGGGGTCATGTACTTCCGATGATGGTACGGAAGTGTCGACGATGATCGGGATGGTTGGCTCGGAAGAAGCATTCAGACAAGGCTCATAACGGATAGGGGAAGTGGCACATGGGGGTTTATAAAAGCGAAGCTGGTAAGGAAAAACTCCAGCAACATTATGAAGACTACCTACATACATTAAATTTCCAGGTCGAGCGAAGGTACGTGGATACAAGTTTCGGAAAGACACATATGCTCGTAGCTGGTCCAACGGATGGAAAGCCTTTGTTCATTTTCCAAGGTGGGAACTGCATCAATCCGATGACGCTGTCGTGGTTCGAACCATTGATCGAAAAATACCGTGTCTATGCACCGGATACGATCGGCCATCCTGGGTTTAGTGATGAAACGAGGGTTTCAGCAAAGGATGACAGCTTTGCGAAGTGGATCAAGGAATTGATGGATGCTGTCGGGGTGGAACGGTGTGCGATGGTAGGTGCCTCTTATGGCGCTGGAATCATGATGCGGATGGCGACGTTTCTTCCTGAACGGATCGACTGTGCTGTTCTTGTTTCACCTGCCGGAATACGAATGGGATCAAAGTTGAAAATGATCAAGGATGTCCTTGTGCCGATGATGCTGTTCACCCGGACATCTGATCGCAAGCACCTTGATAAGCTGACAGGTAATATGTCGGATCATTCGATGAAGGATCAGGATAAGACGATCATCGGGGATGTGTTCAACCACGTCAAGCTGGACCAGGACATGCCTAAAATGACAGAGAAAAAGGAATTGGAGAATTTCCATGCACCCACGCTGATCATAGCGGGAGAGAAGGATGTATTTTTCCCACATCATAAACTGGAGGCTGCGTCTAACTCGATTTTCTCTGAACTGAAGCAATTCCGCAGTTATGAAATGGGTCATTTTCCATCTGACACGCATCTAGTGGAAATCAACCAGGAGATCGAAGCCTTTTTAGCGGAGCATTATTGAAGAAGAAAAACGAATGCTATAATAATCTGAAAAGCTTCGTTGGAGGTTAGTTGGCATGTTACTAGGGGTGTTTTTTCTGATCATCGGCATTTTGATGATTACACAAACGAGGAAGGTTTGGGAACTTACTGACGGGAAGAGATCACGAAACGCCACAGGACCGACTCCGTTCTATCTTTGGACGAATCGTCTGATCGGAGTTTGTTTTATTGTGGTTGGGGTGATCAACATCCAGGATTATCTGGCGTGAAGGGGGAAGACAAGTTGAAACGGTTGAGTCGATACGGAAAAATAAACCTTGCGCTTGGATTTGTGATGTTCCTGGCTGGAATTTACCTATTGTTTATTGAAATAAATGAAGGTACATTCGAGTTTATCCGTTCCCGTGGAATTGCATTTACCTTTATTGGGATCGGACTTGCATTTGCTGCATTAACTTACGAGAAAAAAAGTAATACATGAAAAGCGCTTGGGACATCGCCCAAGCGCTTTTTCTATGATACCGTCTGTTTTCCGAGTCGATTGTTTTTCAGGAACATGTAGAACGATGCTCCGAAAATGATGATATAGCCGAGAACACTTAAGATATCCGGTATTTGGCCGAACAACACGATGCTGATCAGTGCCGAATAGACGACCGTGGAATAGAAAAAGATTGAAATTTCCCTTGCTGGTGCATACTTGTAGGCCATTGTGATACCGAACTGCCCCATCGTCGCAAAACACCCTGCAAGCAGGAGATAGACAAGCTGTTTTGTCGACATCGGCTCATAGAACATAATTGTAAAAGGCGTAAGAACGACCGTTGTGAAAAAGGAAAAATAGAAAACGATCGTATAGAACTCTTCCTTATCACCGAGGAAGCGCAGTACCGTGTAGGCCCCGGCCGCAAAAACAGCTGAAAGTACGCCGATGATATATGGCAACACATCAATCGAAAATGCCGGTTTGATGATGAACAGTGTTCCGATGAATGCAACGAGGATCGCTACGATTTGGAACCTACGCACACTTTCCTTAAGGAATATCGCCGAAAATACAATTGTCAGAAACGGACTCAGCTTATTGAGCATGTCCGCATCGGAAAGCACGAGATTATCGATTGCATAAAAGTAGAACACCATGCCGACCGTTCCTAATGCGGAGCGGGTAAGCAGGTACTTTTGGTGTTCTTTTTTTCCGAATAGACGGGCTTTGAAATGTAAGACGAATCCGAATGCGATGATTGCCGAAACGACGTTACGGAATAAAGTTTTCTGGACGGTCGGTACATCCCCTGACAGTTTGACGAATGCAGCCATCATTGAAAAGCCGAACGCGGATATGAGTAGTAGGATAATTCCTTTATTTCGATCTTTCATAAGCTCCTCCAAATTGATGTCGTTTACTTATGTTTTCACACCTTATCAAGACTAATACAAATGGGATACTTAGGAAAGTCTTTTGCATGAAATGTTCCACGTGGAACGCAGTCGGATGGATGGAATGGATCAGAGAAATCTAGTACACTTGAACAAAAGCGGACGGAGGGGTAGAGGACATGATTGATTTACGAAGCGATACAGTGACGAAACCGACGAAACGAATGCGGGAAGCGGCTTTTGACGCAGAAGTAGGCGATGATGTGTACGGGGAAGACCCCACAGTAAATAAGTTGGAAGCGTTGGCGGCGGACATGCTTGGCAAAGAAGCAGCGATGTTCGTTACAAGTGGTACGCAGGGGAACCAGATTGCCGTACTGACGCATTGTAAGCCTGGCGATGAAGTGCTGCTTGAAGAGAATGCGCACTTATTTCTATATGAAGGGGCTTCGATGTCGGCGCTTGCTGGCGTGCAGCCTCGAACGATTCGTGGGGAAAAGGGCGCGATGTCTCCAGTGGATGTGGCAGCAGCAATTCGCCCGGAAGACATCCATTTTCCTGAAACGGGATTGATTTGTATTGAAAATACACATAACAAAGCAGGTGGAGCAGTTGTTCCGCTTGAAAATATGAAGATGATTGCTGATGTAGCACGGGACAATGGGATACCTGTCCATCTGGATGGTGCACGCTTGTTCAATGCGGTTGTTGCTTCTGGAGTCTCCGTGAAGGACTTCGCAGCGCAAGCGGATACGGTGCAGTTTTGTTTATCAAAAGGGCTTGGCGCACCGGTAGGATCGATTCTTGCGGGGTCTGCAGATTTCATTGCACGTGCCCGTAAATGGCGGAAGAGGTTAGGCGGCGGATTGCGACAAGCTGGCATCATCGCCGCACCGGGAATTGTTGCGTTGACGGAGATGGTCGATCGGCTGGCGGAAGACCATGAGCTTGCGAAAGTACTCGCTCGCGGGCTTGGTGAGTTCAGAGGGTTGGAAATCGAAAATGATGTTGATACGAATATCGTGCTTGTGAATGTGAAGCAGGCGGGATATACATCCGAAGCATTTTTGGCGAAGCTGAAGGAACATAAGATCCTTGCAGTGCCATTCGGTCCTCACACAGTAAGGTTTGTGACGAACTTGAATGTGACCGCGGATGACATAGACCATGTGTTGAACGAAATGCGTTATATCGTATAAAAAGAAGCTGTCTGCTTATCGCGGACAGCTTCTTTGCTTGGTCAATAATAGACTTCTGAAACGAACGAGATGAATAGGAGCAGCATCCCCAGCCGGAACGCGTCATAAGCGATGAACCGTTTATGATAGAACATCATCCTTGTCATGAAGAATATGGAACCGAGCAGGAGTGCTCCTAGCACGATGTCCGCCAGGGGTTGTTCGGGCATAGGTGAATAGAACTCACTAAGGACGTATAGTATTGGTACTAAAAATATCCAGAGATTTTTCTTCCAATACGAGAATTTATTCTCATCATAGAAGATGTCGATGATTTTCTTCAGTAACATGTTATCCTTCCTTTGTTTCTGTATTTCTTCGTCCTTTCTTCCATTGATGAAGATAATATATAAATGCAGCGAAGATGATCCAATAGCTGATTCCTCCGAATATGGGATTCGTTTCTGGAGTGACCTGGTTCAATATCGACGTTAGGATGAGCAACAATGTGGCGAATATGAGCTTGCTCGTATTGTTTTGCATAAAGGGAGGGGAATTATACCCTCTTCGTTGAAAAATAAAGTCAATAATAAAGATGGCTATGACGAATAGTACAAATGGGATTGGTGAAGTCAGATCGATTGGCAGTATATCCGGGTAATAGGTTTGAGTGATCATAGTGAGTATAACTATAGTAAATAAGGTGTGACTAATGTTCGAAAGCAGCTTTTCCTTCATCATTTTCTCCTCAAGTACAAATGATTCTTTATTAAAATAACATAATATTCTGTATAATATAACCATACCATATTTTAGGAGTGGGGGCGAAGGTGTGAAGGAAATGGGAATGTCTATCGTGCTGAACCTGTTTTTAGGTTATTTGTGGCTTTTGTTCATTGACCATGTCGTACAGATTGCTAATGCTTTCAATCAACCGTTTTGGATAGGTGGAGTGGTGATGGTAGTGGGGACACTGCTGTTCGGAGAGATCTTCAGAAGAATGACACCATTTCACACGTACAAGTTCACGCATCCTGTAAGACTGGCTGGTGTTATTTCTTTTGGGCTAGTTGTCGCGGTTCATATATTTGTGGTGAATATTATTTAACGAAGATGCCTGCTGTGCGAAGGGAAAGCAGGCTATCTCAATAGATGGCTGTAATTCCATAGATGAGCCCAACCATAGAAAACATTTGAAACGTGTCTTCCCAAACGAAGCTCTTGTTATAGAAAAGAATTTTTACTAAGAAGTAAAAGAAGCCTAATAACATCATCATTGTCATCAATTTGACCTCAGTTGCTTCTGATATGAAGGATGTACTTGGCATCACGGTAACCATTATTCCGACAATCACCCAAAACGTATGCTTCAATCTTTTGAGTTTGTTTTTGTCGTAGAGCAAATCCAGCAGTCCTGTGTGTTCTTTGTCCATATCTGTCATTCCTTATCTGATGATAGAGTTAACTTCCTCTATATCCACTTCTAGATGATATGGAAGATTCCTTCCAATAAATGAAAATTCATTGTTATATCAATGATTTATTAGATGCTAAAATATAGGTATGAAACATTGGGATATTTAATGGGGTTGTAAGGCATAGTGGGATTGATCGAAAAGAGTTGTATTGGACCAGGGTATTAATGAATGGAGCTGGGGGTGTTATGGTGAACCGAACAGGAACGTTAAATATATTGAACGGAACAGAAATGTATAAGAATTTCATGGAGACACATTTTCTTAAACCTGAATCAATGATCCCCTTTAATGAGGCAATGTGTTACGGGGAAACCTGCGATGATTTATTTTCCGAGGCATTTACCGAAATGCGTGCGAGGGTTCATGGTGTAAGGCTAGCGCAATATGCTGAAATCACCCTAAGCCCATTGCAGCCTCTTTTTAGTGAAAATTTTGATCGTATCGCACTATGGTTTGACGAGGATATGTTTTGTCAAATCAATCTTCTCACCATACTCGCCTGGTTAGACCAGAAAGATTATAAAGGTTCAATTGACCTTCATCTTGTCGATAATCATTTTCAACCCGTAAGGTCCTACAGCCTAGAGGCAAAAGGATATGATTCACTTTATAAGCAGGTATTAATTCATAAAGCTATCCCTCAGCAGGAAGTTCATCCAAGCTCTTTAAAAAAGGGGATTAACCTGTATTTGAATTATCTTAAGGAAGATAGTGAACTTATGTTGTATATTCAAAAGCACCAGGACGTTCCAATAAAATCACTTGTGCCTGCCTTAATCGAAAATTTCAAAGACTATGGTCTAGGAGATACACAATACGTGGAAATTATAAAATCTTATCGACAAAATCAATAAAGTTAAAGGCACCTTGGCACTCAGACTTAATTCCTGAGTAAAGTAAAGGCTTAGAGGAGATCTCCTCTAAGCCTTTTTAGTGTGAATCATACATGGATACTATGTGATTTAGCTTGTGATTCAGACTGCGTTTTTGCACTATGCACCTCACAGGGAAACACGTAACTTTGGGACGCAGGTGTTTTGATGTTTATTTTCGGAATAGATCCAGAAACTTCCCGAGTGTTCCTTTTGACTTGGAGATGGATACTTCAAGCTGCTGGTTGAATTCATTTTGCGCCTGCCATCCTTTTTTCTGATCTTCACGCATGCGCTCCAGTTCTTCTTTCAGTGCAGCACTTTTTTCTTTTTCCTGTTCCAACAGCGATTCATATTGGGCCTTATGCTGCTCGGCTAGCTTTTCAATATTCGTGGAGGTCTTCTGTGCGAAGTTTCCTACGCCGGAGCTGATGACGTGGTGGTCCTGCTGTAGACGTGCTACCTTCGTTTTCAGCTCATCCATGTCCTGGGACAGCTGCGCATTCATCTCTCTGGTCGCCGCCAGTTCCTTCGTCAGTGCGTGGAAAAATTCACTGAGCTGGGACGGGTCCTGCAGTGCGCCATCATATGTATCAGGAATAGCGACCTCCGTCGCCTGTTTCAACCGGGTCTGCTGTTGTTCGACAAGCTTCTTTGCCGTCTCCTCCTGGGAGTGTTCCGTATCCCGAAGCTCGATCAGCGCATCGATATCGGAGCGGACGAAAATACGGCGCGGGCCGTCTTTAAAAAATTCAAAACCGTTCTGTTCGAGGATCTGCCCATACCTTCTTACTGTAGCTGTGGCGATTCCCATTTCTTCTGCAACTTCCTTCGTCGAGAAAGCGCGCTCATTAGGCTGTATATCGTGTCGCATAACGGGCCTCCTTTCCTAAAATAATGGACCTTTTCCCGCTAATTTTCAAGCGTGGGGACAGTCCTTCATCACTTTAACTTGGTGAGGGACTCTCCCCACTTGAGTTAATGCGGTGGTGTAATTGGGCATTTTGGATCATGGATTTGGTGCGTGGTACTCAATATTTCTCGACATGAACCGTGCTATTCTATAAATGTAAGAATAAACTAAATTTTCTGAATATATGGAGGTGACACGTGAACGCCGTCCGCTTCGTCAATCAAAAAATCTATCAACGAGGTGAAAGCTTAATGAAGAAATTTCTAGTATCAGCAGTTGCTGCTGTGATGATGCTTTCTCTTTTCACCATGGGAGCATTCGCAGCACCAACGAATCAGCAGGGACAAGCAGATGAGAATCTACGTGTATTAATTAAATCTACAAATTCAGCAAGTGCCAAGGCTCAAACGAACGCAAAACAAGAATACGGTGTCCGTTGGAAGTTCGAAGATGGATTCACAACGGATGTCACAAAGAAACAATTCGAAGCATTGCAAAAGAACAAGAACTTCGAAGTTTCTAAAGTGAACAAAGTACAGATCGCGGCAAAACCTACCAACGGCGAACGAAGCGCAACACCTTCCGATCAGACGCCGTGGGGAATGGAAGCCATCTACAACGATGATGCTATTACGACCACAGACGGTGGCGACAATGTGCGCGTAGCTGTATTGGATACAGGTACATATGTCGATCATCCTGATTTGAAAAACAACGTGGAGCAATGTAAAGACTTCACTCAGCGCCGAGCACCAATCCTTGATGGCACTTGCCAGGATAGAAATGGTCACGGTACACACGTAGCCGGTACAGTCCTGGCCGATGGTGGTTCTGACAATCTAGGAGTCTATGGTGTCGCTCCGGATTCCAAGCTGTGGGCTTATCGCGTCCTAGGTAACAGCGGCTCTGGTTATTCAGATGATATCGCCAATGCAATCAAGCACGCAGCAGATCAGGCAAATGCCAACGGCGTCAATGTCGTCATCTCCATGTCACTTGGTTCAAGCGTGAAGGATAGCATGATTGCTGACGCTGTAACATATGCAAACAATAACGGCGCATTGGTCGTTGCAGCTGCAGGTAATGACGGTCCTGGTGAGAACACGATCGGATTCCCTGGTGGACTGCAGGATGCTGTCGCAGTAGCAGCACTTGAAGATCGTCAGGAAAATGGAACGTACCGCGTAGCGGACTTCTCTTCCCGCGGTAACCCAGCTACAGATGGCGACTACGTCATCCAGGAGCGTGACGTGGAGCTATCCGCACCAGGAGCAGCAATCGAATCGACTTGGAGTGACGGCGGCTACAACACAATCAGTGGTACATCAATGGCAACGCCGCACGTTTCTGGTTTGGCTGCAAAAATCTGGGCGGAAAACCCATCCCTATCTAGTGATCAATTGCGTGTGGAACTACAAAACCGTGCACAAGCAAATGACATCTCTGGTGGTACAGGAGCGGCTGCAGGTGATGATTACGCATCCGGCTTCGGTTTCCCGCTGGCTAACTAATTCTGAACCCCCTGTTATATTATATAGATTTACCAAAAACGGGCGCATTTGCGTCCGTTTTTGTGTGGAGAACCGAAAGATAATTCATAGGTAAAATATGTTAAAATTTAAGCAGCGATAATTTTGAAGCGGAATTGAGAGGGGGAAGGAAGTTGGCTGCTTTTTTAATGTTGGGTCAATTCTTGATCATGGATGTCATGTTCCAGCTTATTGTCATTCTGGCGATGATTGGATCAGTGGGTGGAGTCGTAGTATTTTTCATGAGAAATAAGGGGAAAGAAAACAGATGAGTGAATCGATGAGTCTGAGAGAATTACAAGCTTATATTAAAGACAAAGATTACAAACCTGATAGAAAACATGCCTACTTCCACAAACTGATTGAAGAGGTCGGGGAACTGTCGGAAGTCATCCGGAAAGATAAACGGATGGAGAAGGAAGGCTCCATCAAAGGGACGATTGAAGAAGAATTATATGATGTTCTCTACTACATAGCAGCATTGGCAAATGTCTACGAGATAGATTTAGAGGAAAGCTTTCGGTTGAAGGAAGAACTCAATAAAGCAAAGTATAACGGTATAGGGGGGATGACATGAAAAAGCGCAAACTATTAATCATAGCTGTTCCTATACTATTGGTTTTCCTTTATGGGTTTACGTATTTTCCACAAAAACTCATAAGTATTGATCCATCTGAAGTTTCCAAGATCACTGTCTTTGACGGAAACACTGGTGAGAAAGTGGAGATTACCGATGAGGCAGATATCAATCACGTCATACTGAACCTGAATGAGGTGACATTCCGAAAAGGGAAACCTTCATTCATGTATTCCGGTTATAGCTTTGATACGACTATTTTGAATCATGAAGGAAAATCACTAATGGAGCTGACAATAAACACAAGTGACACGATCCGATATAAAGGATTTTTCTATACTGCCGTGGAGAATTCGATTGATTACGACTACATGGAGAGTCTGGTTCGTAAGTGATTTTAAATAAGGAGAGGGTATATTGCTGAAAGTGTCTAAGAAGTATGACGGAATTGCTTTAGTTCTGACAGTGCTGCTTGCACCGTTCATTGGAAAAGGTCTGTTAGGATTAGAGTTGGATCGTACGGTTCTATCACAAATGGTAATCGTGGCCTTTATTCTATTTACTTTTTTAGTTTTTAGGGTAATCACTTCATTCCTGCTTAATCTTAATAGAAATTAGAACAAAGAGGACTCGCAATAGCAAGTCCTCTTTCTTTAGGCACATTTCGCCTGATGTTCCTTTTGTTCTTTACTCTCTAATTTACTTAAGGCAACTGTAAGCAGTACTGCTCCAACTACCATGACTGCACCAATCCAAGCAGTGTGGATCAGCCCCATGTTGTCGACGATGATACCCCCGACAGATGAACCAATGGCAATCCCGACGTTAAAGGCAGCGATATTCAACGCAGATGCGACGTTGACTGCCGATGGAACGTATTTTTCCGCAAGACTGACAACGAGAATCTGCAGACCGGGAACGTTCATGAAGGCGAACAATCCCATCAGGAAGATGACAATTAAGCCCGTGACTTTGAACGGTGCGGCAAAGGTCAAAGCAAGCAGGGTGACTGCCTGCAATGCGAACATCCACATTAACGCACGCAATGGATTTTTGTCAGAAGCTTTCCCGCCAATGATGTTTCCTGCTGCTACTGCAACCCCGTACATCAGTAAAATGACACTGACCCACTTTGCATTGAATCCTGTAACGTTTTCGAGCATTGGCGTCAGGTAGGTGAACGTCACAAATGTTCCCCCATACCCAAGTGCAGTGATTGCAAAAGCAAGCATCAGCTTCCCATTTTTCAAAATTTTCACCTGCTCACTGAACTTCGCAGGTGGTGCTTCTTTAAGGTTCTTCGGTACTAGGATCGCACTCGCGATGATGCCAATCACTCCTAAGAGCGCGACACCAAGGAACGTTGCTCGCCAGCCGAATGCCTGCCCGATGAAGGTGCCAAGCGGTACGCCTGTAACCGTGGCGACGGTCAGCCCTGTGAACATGAAAGCAATCGCACTCGCTCGTTTGTGAGCGGGAACGAGGTCAGCTGCAATTGTAGACCCGATTGAAAAGAAAATTCCGTGTGAAAAAGCGGTAATGAATCTGGCAACGAATAACAAGGTGAAGCTCGTCGACATAGCCGCCACACCATTACCAATAATGAATAAGACCATAAGCGAAAGCAGCAATGTTTTGCGGTTCATTTTACTTGTCAATGCAGTCAATACAGGTGCACCGACAGCAACTCCGACCGCATACCCTGAAATCAGAAGACCAGCTAACGTTATTGAAATACTGAGATCATCCGCCATCGAGGATAACAGGCCGACCGGAACGAATTCCGTCGTACCGATTCCGAATGCACTGATTGCCAAGGCGATCAGTGCCGGTGTTCCTCCTTTTGCGGAAGATGATTTATTTGAATGAGAATTCATACCACGAATTCCTCCTTAAGTCATTTTTGAAAACAGGAAGGCGCCTTTCCTGTTGCTTGCTACGAAATCCATTATATTAGGTATAGAAAAAATGAGAAGTACGCACTTTAAAGTACGATAGGCACCTGAAAGTACCTTATCTGCTTTTTTGAGCGTATCCGTTATAATTGGAACAGGATCATTTTTGAAAGGAAGCGTGCGAAATGGCTTACAATATCCCTGTGGAAGCGACATTGGATGTTATCGGAGGCAAGTGGAAGGTCGTGATCCTCTGCCATTTGGATAAAGGGGAAAAGCGGACAAGTGAATTGAAGAGATTGATGCCGAACATCACTCAGAAAATGCTGACGCAGCAGCTCCGAGAACTGGAGGAGGACGGTGTCGTGGATCGCAAAGTCTATGACCAGGTTCCACCAAAGGTCGTCTATTCACTGACAGATTACGGCTGGTCGATCAAGCCGATTCTGGATACGATGTGCAGCTGGGGCGAGCAGCATATGAAGTTGAAAAATTTGGACTAGACCGGGTGCTTGAGCATCCGGTTTTTTGTTTATTTAGTAGCAGGGAATGAAAGGGATATTTTGTAAAATAGTATGGTAGAATGAAGGCCAAAGGGGATCTGCTCTGTGACAAACTTGGCAATGAGCGTACATAACTTTTCAATTTTGCTTCTTTTGGTGAGCGCATTTTTTTATTATCGTCACTTCAAAAAAATCAGGAGACAAAGAAAGCTGACTTTGTCTGAGCTTTCCATGTTTATAGTTACGCAGATGGCGTATCTGCTCTGGGCCGGAA
Source organism: Thalassobacillus hwangdonensis (assembly GCF_042675915.1). Lineage (NCBI taxonomy): Bacteria > Bacillati > Bacillota > Bacilli > Caryophanales > Bacillaceae > Thalassobacillus > Thalassobacillus hwangdonensis. The sequence continues at coordinate 137,066 of NZ_JBHTKL010000005.1, forward strand.
GTTACTTATTGATGATATTGGATAAGAGTGGATAAGGGGGAGGGGAGTACATGCGAAAGGTTTATGCAGGAATTCTCACGGTTGTTCTCACTGCACTGTTTTTGGGGTTTTATTTTCCTGTGTTTGAACAGGAAGGGCCGATATCGAATGTTTTGATAGTATCGCCTTATCTTAGTGTGGGCGTGATATACGGAGGCTTTGTCTCTGTTGGTATTGAAAAAGTGACGGGGCGTTACGGGGATGCGCGGATCGCTTACGCTTTTATTTTACATATGGTAGCGGTGCTGCCTATAGTTGTATTTCCGTTAGTGTTCTTTTACGCCATCCAAACGGCAATGACGTTTTTCTTTATCGATGAAGGATTGCGCTGGATTTCTATGCGCAAAGAGAAAGTCAGCACCATTTGAAAAAGCCTGGATATCCAGGCTTTTTTTGTGCAATTATCGGTGTTGGTCGATAAGAATCGGATTACCATCCGGATCTTCAAGCGTCAGATGGGCTGGTCCTTCTGTAGATTCATCTGCTTCGGTAATCAGCTTCATACCTTTTTCCTTCAGTTGTTTTTGCAGCTCACGGACATCAGTGAAGTTGTCTGTGTTTTCGGCGTTCTGATCCCAACCAGGATTGAAAGTCAGGATGTTTTTATCGAACATTCCCTGGAACAACCCGATTACGCTGTCGCCATTCTTCATGATCAGGTAGTTATGATCGGGGCTCCCACCGAGTGTTATAAAACCGAGATTCTCATAGAATTCCTTTGATTTGTGAAGGTCTTTTACATTCAAGCTTACGGAAAATGCACCTAAATTCATCGTTTACCTCCTAGAGTGTTTGTTTATGTATAAAACAATTGCAATAAAACAAAAGCTGCAGCTGTCCAACTGACTTTCGACAGGACGGTAATTTTCTTGGGGATCTTCATCTGCCTTTCGAAAAATTTAACAAAGGACATGATCGAGATTAATCCTAACCCCCATAGTAAATATCCATCTGCTCCTTCCTGATTGCTCAGGAGTTCCACCCCTGAAAACAATATAAAAAGAAGTCCGATGTACGCTAAGCCAAGATAAAAGTATAATACTTTTTTCTCTTCCGCCACCCTGATTTCCTCCTTTTATTCAAACTTTTCGAACCTCTCAGCTATCTTGATCAGTTGTTCTTTGGTTATGTTGAGGCTATCCGATTTATTCTCGTGATCCATGTAACCGTACGTCATATGGTAAGATGCATCATCCTCAGACCAAACAACGCTTTGTTTTTCGGTATCATCCTTATAATAAGTGCCAGAATCATCACCAATGCTGACTTCCTCGGTTTGTACACCTTCACCTTCGTACCCATTACCGGAATTGCCTTTTAGGATGTGAATCTTCAACCATTCTCCATTCGTTCCGAAAACATCAATCGACAGCTGATCGGTGACTTTCACATCCACATAGGTACTTTTAGGGGTTGTTTCATCGATACGCACTTCCTTAACTTCAAATGGAACTGCGGTAGGCAGTCTTGGATGGAATTCCACCCCTTCCATCTCGTCATTGACACGATCAGAAATGGAAACCATTGTGCCATCACTTGTGCACCCAATCAAAAGTACTGTGAGCGTTAGTAGAAAAGCAGAAATTTGCCGCATTTCACACTCTCCTTTGGCATCTTTCAAATCTAATAATCTCCTAATAATAACTGTAAAGAATTACCTACTACCCATCATAACATAAGAAATCACCCCATCACTTCACCGCATCACAGCGCGGCGGGACAGTCCCTCAGCGCTTTAACGCGTTGAGGGGCTGTCACCTCTGTATGAAATTTGAGGGTGGGGCATAGGTTGTGGTAAGGGGGATGGTGGTGTGAGAAAGTTCCAGTGGTATCGAATTCGTGCGGGGGATAATTACTGGGAGTTGGCAGACCGATTTAAGTTGCAGATACATGATATTTTCGCGGCAAATCCTAATGTGAATCCTTTCGACTTGTATGTCGGGCAAAAGATCCGAATCCCAATTGGTGAACGGGATCAGCCAGGGGAAAGGGATGTAAAGCGGGATAAGGAATAGATGCACAACAAAATGCCAGCCTGAAGTTTATAGGCTGGCATTATTTTTAGTATCCTTCTGCTTCCATTGCGTCTGCTTTCGTTTCGTGGACAGTACCGGCGGGGTGCTCAGGTGGAGCGTAAATTACATACACTTTCAGCGGCTCATCACCTGTGTTTGTGATGTTGTGCCACTTGCCCGCAGGAATCATGATGGCATCATCATCTTCTACAGACTGCTGGTATGTCAACTGATCCATCGTGTCGCCCATTTGAACTAACCCTTCCCCTTGCTCAACTCTTATGAATTGATCTCCTTCTGGGTGGATTTCAAGACCGATATCATCGTCTACATCGATGCTCATTACCGTCACTTGAAGGTTTTCTCCTGTCCATATCGCAGTTCTGAAGGTATCGTTTTTCAGCGTTGCTTCCTCAATGTCAACAACGTGAGGGTTCGGTCCGAAATCTTTTAGGACCACGCGATCCACTCCATAGGAGGAGAGGTGTGCCAGATGACTGGCATTTGCAGCACATTGATGCGCCCCGTGGATGAAGATTTGCTGCATCGGTGCTTGCTGGCTGAGATAGCTGTTAATCTGATAGTTTCGCATTTCATTTTCATAGGCTTGCTGTAGCCCTTCCTGATAGGTATGGAAGGAATTCCGGTGTTCATGTATAGAGTCTGGTGATTGCCCTGTAATGCTCATGTATAGGTGGTTCAATTGGTTAAGGTGCATATGCTTCGCTTGAAAGGCTTGATGCAAAGTAGCTTGATGCGCTGGATCCGGTGCATTCGCAGCTAATTGTCGATAGAGTTCAGCCGTTGCAGCTTCGTTCTGAAAAGCTTCAAGAATCTGTCCACCTAATTGGTTATCGAAATACATATCGTTCTCCCCTTCATCGGATTCTCACCTCATCCTATGCATAGGCTCCGCGAACGTACATAAAAATGAAGGGGACAGTACATCAGTCCTTCACCGCATCACCGCGCGGCGGGACAGTCCCTCAGCGCTTTAATGCATTAAAGGTCGATGAAGGGCATGAGTGGGGTGATTTCTTTCCATCCGTGCTTGGAGATGGCATCCTTTGCGATTTCGTTAACGACTTCCTGATCCAGAAATGGGGCGACGGCTGCGATAGAGCGGATTCCATTCGTTTCATAGCTCTCTTTCGCAATTCCTTCAAGCGTTTCCCCTGACATGAAAGGAGCGACACTCGATAACGCTTTGATTCCGTCTTTTTCATAGGCTTCACGTGCACAGGCATCGATTGCTTCCTTACTGAGAAATGGTGCAATTGCTGCGACACTTTTCAATCCATTCTCAGCGATTGACTTTTTCGCACGCTTCTCCAGCACCTCCTGGCTAATGAAAGGAGCCACTGTAGCCAATTCTTTAATGCTGCTTGTATCTTCTCTAGCCAAAGCATCTAGCTGATCTTGGCTTACAAATGGGGCGAACGAGGCTAACCCTTTCCATCCATTCGTTTCGAATTCCTTCACGGCAAGTTCATCCACCGATGAGGTTTTAAGAAATGGTGCAATGTAGGCTACGTCATTGCCTGAAATTCGCTCATCGATCTTTTCAAACAACGCTTCTGCCTGCTTGGCAGAAACGATGGGAGCCACATTCATGAACGATTCCTTATCAACCGAGGTTGTTGCCGCCACTGTTTCTTCTTCGACGAGCTCCTTCACCAGCTCAACGCCTTTCCCATTTTCCAAAAGCTGATCGATACTTACATCAAACAGACGGGCAAGCTCCGGTAACTTAGAAATATCGGGCATGGTGTTCCCGTGCTCCCAGTTGCTGATTGCCTGGAAGCTGACTCCGAGCTCGTCGGCAAGAGCCATCTGGGTCATCGCCTTTTCTTTTCTTAACTTTGAAATGTTTTTACCAATCTTTTGCATATCGAACAATTGCCTCACCTCATTCGTTAGGATAGTTCAAGTGTAGCTATTGCATGCTAGAAAGCCTATCAAGCATTGCTTGAGTTGCCGCATTCAAGCGATCCTTGAAGCGTCTTGACTTATTGGTGAGAATCATGGATAAATACAGCCTTGGTGGTATCTTCATCCGTATGGAAGGAAGTAGGCTGATCATTACCGATCACTTGAAAATGAAAGCCGGAAACAGTTTGTGGTGTATCATTACTAATTTCTTGTATGACCTCATCCTTGAGCAAATAGTAGCTTCCTTCCATTATCCTGCTTTCTCTCCATCCCGATGAAACAATTAATTGGTAGTTGAACGCTTCATTTGACAAGAATTTCTGTTCTATTAAATTATCCAGGGAGGTAAAGAAGGAATTGGCGTACACCATCTGGTCATATTGAAGCCATTCTTTCGCTGTTGACCTATTGATGGAAACTTGATCGTTTTCACAGGAAACACATTGACTGTAATAATACACGTGGAAGGTATTGTTGACTTTTTCAACCAAATCAAATCGCAAAGATAGTATGGTCAGGTTCTTATCGAGAGTCGAACGGAAATTTTCAATTTTCGAGTTCTCCATTGAAACATTCATTTTTTCACTGAATAGCTGCCAGGTTTCCAACTGGTTAGTGTTGTCGAAGGTTGGTTGTTCATAGAATGTCATAGTACGCACATGATTTTGTTGATAGATAGATATTGATAAGGCTAATATGACCACGCTTAAAATTACGAGAGTTAACCTATGACGGTTGAACAAGCTACCCCACCTCCGGCTAATTATGTAAATCAATCCTACCACTAAATAAGGTAAAATATGTTAACAAAAATAAAAAAAGACACGTGGCGATCACGTGTCTTCTTTATCCTGCCAGAACAATTCATCCAGCGACTTATCAAGCGCCCAGCAGATTGACAGGCAAAGCTGAAGCGACGGGTTGTATTTCCCTAGCTCGATCAGCCCGATCGTCTGCCTGGAGACGCCGACTATTTTGGCTAATTCCTGTTGCGATAAGTCATGTTCGACGCGAGCCATCTTCAGTTTTTTATTCTTCAAATCCAATCACCGCTCATTTTCATCATCATCTTCCAATTCTGCGTCATTGACGCGGTCACTTTTATCTTTGGCAAGCTTATATGGTATCACCATGATTCCAAGCATCAAAGGAATATAAATCACAATACAAGTAAAGAAAATCATCAAAAAGAAAGTCAGTGCTTCTTCCGGTCCATCTGAATAGCGCTGGGAATTCACGATTGCAATCGTTAGCGAGAACCCAATTCCCATCACCAGTCCGACGATGACATTTTTCTTGTTCAGCTTGATTTTACTGGAACGATCGTGCATCTCTACCTCATCGGAAAAAATGCCGAGACTTGCCGCACGGATCAGGTAGTACACGCCGCCTCCGACCAGGATGATAAGCTCGGTCCATATATTTCGATCATCGTTCAACGTTTTAAGGACAAGCGAAAGCACACTGACGATGGCGACAAACATGTACAGCTCCCGGTAGATTTTATTTTGAAGGTTAGTAACACGTTCATCCAGCTGTTTCTTTCTGAATCCGAAGTTCATCGTCATCCTCCTAGTAATCCGTTTTTGGCAGTTTGTAATAGGCGAAAAGGAATAAAAGTAGATTTGCAAGTACAATAACGGTCATCTCTGAATTCGAAAGCGCAAGGAATGGAACTTGATTCGGCAGGCTATACACAGGAGCATAGGAAACGATGTCCTTCACGAATGCTGGAATCGCATCAACCCGGAAGACCATTCCGAGCAGCCCTGGCAGCACGAGGATGATCATTAGTGCCAACACAAGCAGGTTCATCGCTTTTTGATAAAACATCGAAATGATCATGAACAATAAGGTGAAAAACGTTCCGAACAACACGTAATGGAGCAGGGAAGCACGGACGTCACCCCATACGAATGCCTGGTCGTTCCAAAGGTGGTTCACATACAACAGCGCGCTGCATCCGATACCGAACAACAGGGACACCACTGCGATGACAACCACACGTGAAAGCAGGAAGCGCAGACGGTCCTTCGTAGATTTGAAAAAAAGATAAACCGTTCCGTAATGTAAATCGGCAATTACCATTTTAGCACAATAGATTCCGAGTGCGACGATAGCGATTGTCGCGTAAAGTCCGGCGACGTTCCTTGGCTGGAATGGACCGCCGAGCTCATGAATCGAATAGATGATGCCACCACCCAGCGCAAGCGAAAGGCCGATGGAGATGACCAAGTGCATGCTGATGACATTTCTTCGAAGTTCCAAGGCTAATAGTTGGGAAAATTTCATTTTGCTTCACGCTCCATGTTTTCGAAATAAAAATCCTCGAGAGTTGCACTCCTGCGCTTCACTTCTCTAGGGAAAATATCCAAGTTGCCTAGTTGTTTCAATAATGGCTTCATTTCGCCATCGAAATAAAACGTCGCTGTCGTGTCGTGGGTGGTGAAACCGTCCAGCTCGCGCAGCAGTGGCAAAGCATGCTGGAGATCCTTTTCATCCTCAAATGTCAGGTCGATAAGGTTTTCAATTGTCGAAGATGGTGCATATTCACTGACCAATCGGCCGTTTTTAATGATACAAACTCGGTCACTGATCGCCTCGACATCCTTCAGAATGTGACTGGAAATCAGTACACCGATGTTCCTTTCCTTAGCGAGTTTTTTCAAATAAGCCAGTATGCTCCGGATGCCATCCGGGTCCATTCCGTTGGTCGGCTCATCAAGAATCAGATAGGCAGGGTTCGATACGAGGGCAAGCGCGATACCAAGTCGCTGCTTCATCCCCAGTGAGTACCGCTTCACTTTTTTCTTGAGATAAGTTCGAAGGTCGAGGGAGGTGATGATTTCCTCCAACGTTTCTTTCGGTGTGCCGTATAGTGCGCTGAAATAGTTCAGGTTGTAGCGCCCGCTTCGGTTCGGAAAATATTTCGGCTTTTCGATCAGACTGCCGATTTTCTCGGAATCCTCTAATGCTGCATGCCCCTCATATTGGACGATCACTCCTGCAAGAATTTTCATCAGCGTCGTTTTGCCGGCTCCGTTCGGCCCGACAAGCCCGACAATCTCTCCGGGATTCAGGTGAAAATCGATTTCTGTCAGTGCCCGCTCATGCTGATAAGTTTTGGTGACCTTGTTCATCTTAAGGTTCATTTTCTTCTCTCCCTTTGTACCTTTATTGATTCTCATTATAATGTATTTATTACATTTTGCAATATATATTGTACATTTTGGGTTAAATAAATGACTTTTAGTTAATTGAAGGGAATGATTGTTCATAGGTAAAATATGTTAAAATAGAGGTGCGAGAGGATGAGTATCGGTACTTAATGGAAAAGAGGACTGTATTATGGAAATCATCATTATTGGTGTTCTGGTTGTGACTTTTTTGTCCATAGATGGGAATTTGAGAAAGATAAGAGAGCAAAACAAAGAAATGATTGAACTCTTGAAGAAAAATGGAGAGGGTTAAAAAGGAGAATAAGTAATTCAAATCTTAAGATATAGGTGGTTATATGAAAATTACAGAAGTACAAAGTCCATTTATCAATGAAACCTTTCTAAGCGAAAATATTTATGAAATTGATGCACATGGTACACCTCTCATTGAAATTGTGGAAGATGATATTTTTGTTCATTTCCTTTATTTTGGTGATGAAGCTACAACGTCTGTCCATGTTCTAGGTAGCTTCCCAGGTTGGGACTTACAAGAAGGCGAAATGATCAAAGTCGAAGGTAAACAGGTCTGGGTGAAATCCTACAAAACCGATTCTCCGTTTGCAAGTACGTATTATTTCTCTGTAAACGATAATTTTGCAGAAGACGATTGGGGATCGAGATTCGAACACTTAATTACTGACCCTCGAAATCCAAATAAGTTGGTTTTTTCTGAAGTACCTACCGACAAAGTAACTTCTGAAATATCATACATAACTGTTAATGAACCACTTCAGTCTATGGAACTAACAAATCAGAATCCTAATGTTTACAAAGAAGTTTTCAATAGTAATGTGTTAAATAACCAAAGGAACCTCTGGATTTATGATCCCTTTAAGAACAGTAGTACTCCGAAAAAATTATTGATTGTATTTGATGGCTCTCAATATACTGAAGCAATTCCAGTTCCTAACATGATGGATCAATTATACGAAGAAGGGAAAATCCCTCCAACTGTAATGGTTGGTGTGGATAGTCCGAATCGTTTCAGTGAGTTAATGGGGAATGAACAATTTTCCGGATTTCTAACTGAGGAGCTACTACCATGGATTCGTAAAAACTTTCATGTTAGTCATCATCCTGAAGATGTCACATTGTGTGGTGCAAGTTTAGGAGGATTAACTGCTTTTTATTCGGCATTAAATCATCCGAACTACTTTGGCAATGTTCTTTGTCAATCAGGTTCATTTAATCATAAAAAACTGAAGGATGACCAGCATTGGTCAGTTCATTTCCTGGAATCTCAACCTGTAGCTCCCGTACGCATTTATATGAATGCGGGACGTTTAGAAATGCAGGATTTACTAAGTGCAAATTCTCTTACTTACGAAGCTCTGCGCAGCAAAGGATTTGAAGTTAAATATAGATTGTTTAATGGTGGACATGACTTATTATGGTGGCGGGAAACCTTTCTTGAAGGGTTAGAATATTTATTTTGTGAGGGTTGATTGGTTACTTGTTATATAGGATTTAGAGAGAGACATTGGTTAGAAGGCCTAGATTACTGCGTCATCAAGATTAGAAAAGGGGGAAGGAGATATGGTATATCATGCGAGGACACAAAGAGGAATCCTACTGTTTCTATTGGCACTGAATCTGCCAATACTGCTAACCTATTCACAACCTATCTTCTATTTCCGGTTGCTGCTTATTATCTTTATTCTAGTAGCCATCTTTCTTAGATTCGGATTTGAGATAGACGGAAAGTATCTCAAGTTCGAGCTGTATATTTTTTCATTGCGACTCTACAAGAAAGAGGTTGAATCTCATCAAATCTCACATATGAAATTCAAGCGAGTAGGTTGGGCGAAAAAAAGGGGCAGTCGTTTATACGAGGGGATTTAATCTAAGAATCGTTAATTTTTCGTCTGATTATTTACTTGAGGAATTAATTGATTTTGCGAATTTCCATGACATACCTGCGGTTAAAAGCAAAGACTATTTGATATTAGAAAAATAAAAGATTCAATACGATGAAAGAAGATGCTGAAGTTAAAAAAACTTAATAAGGAGTGATTGAAATGCCTAAGAGAGATTTACTCGTTAGGTTGCTTGATTCAACGTTTGATCAAGAAAATTGGTATGCGCCGATAAAGGATGGGATGGAAGGTATTACAGCTGAACAGGCAGTCTGGAAGCCGGAAGGGGAGGCAACAAAAAGTATTTGGGAAAACCTCAACCATTTGATCTATTATAAGGAGCGGCTAGTCGCGAAACTGGAAGGCCGGGAATGGACTAAGAATCTGGATGGTGACCAAACCTTCCATCTGACTGATCCAACAGGAATTGATAAGGAATGGCAGGCAGTCAAGGAACGGTCAGTGCAAGTACATCACTCATTAAGAGAAGCTCTATATACTATTTCTGAAAACGAGTTGGACCAGATGGAAAGAGGTCTGTTAGACATCCTGTTGCATGAGGCATATCATACCGGACAAATTCTCCAACTAAGAAAAATGCAGGGATCCTGGCCGGCGAATCGGTAAAGTTTTAAAGGAGAGCTAAAAGTGGGACAAGTGGAAGCGAAAGGACAGCAATCAGAAAAGAAAGATATTTTTTTATATGTGATTATCTTAATTCCAATACTTATTTCAACCATTGAGACGTTTTTCTTTGAAATTTTTCAAGGCAGAGCAGAGTATGTTTATTGGTACATAACAGGATTCATGGTCTTGGGTTATTATTTATTAAAAAAAGAGTTCAAGCTGTTTGTAGTTATGGCTGGAATCATGCTGGTCGCGATATGGATGTATCAATTATAAAGTGGTCTCCATACATAAAAAGGAAAATAATATTGCTGATGGGATTTTTCCTTTTGCTTACCGGCTGTTCACCAGACTATGCAATTCTAACGAAAGAGGAAATAGAAAACATTCCGTCAGTTTCAAGTTATATTGATCAATTGGATAATGAGAAACCAAAATACAAAGGGTATAAAGTCTTCGAACTCTCTGATAAACAACAAGTCGTTGTCATTTCTTCAGGAATGGCAAATAAAAAACTTAATGTACATAAGGTGGAGAGGACCAGTAAAGACACTGCGATTACTTTTGCCCAAACCCATATGGAAGATGATTCAAAATCAAATTCCTATACTGCAGTAAAACTAGACGAGGCTGTCGGTCCGATATTTGTGTATGAGCGTGTGCACTATGGTGGAGCGGAGAGGGACTAAAGTGGACTACCAATAGCTCACCTTATAAGGATGGAAGTAAACAAGATTTATCTTATAATGCTGTTTCAGCAAGCATTTTTTAAGCTTAGTGACATTAAAAGAAAAATAGAAAAAACTACTTTGTGAAATAAATTTAGAATCGATCGCTTTCTAAAGGGATTAGGGGGAGAAAACTTGATAGGTTGGTTGATTATCGCATGCGAAGTTGGTTTCTGGGTGTTCGTTCTCGCAGGGTTGTTTGCGAGATACATATTAAAGAAGAAAAGGTTGGGCTTGTTCCTACTTATTTGTACACCACTCGTAGACATCGTTCTGCTTGTAGCGACGGTACTTGATTTGAAAAATGGTGCAGTGGCTACCGAAATACATGGAATAGCGGCGGTTTATCTCGGAATCAGCGTAGCGTTCGGACACAGAATGATCAAGTGGGCCGACCAGAAATTTTATAAATTTGTACATAAAGAAAAAGCCGAAGAAAAGATAAAGTTGTATGGTCGCGAAAAAGCGAAGCATGAACGGGAAGGGTGGTACCGCCACTTATTGGCCTGGATGATCGGTGCAGGTATCCTTGTTGCAATAACCATGTATATCGGAGACAGAGAGCAGACGGAAGCGTTGAAAATGACGCTGCAAGTATGGTCGATGGCTTTGGTTTTGGATTTTGTCATCAGCTTCAGCTATACGATTTTTCCTAGTAGGCAAAAAGCGTAAGGGGGAGTTTCGTGAAGCAAAAAACACGTGAGATCACCCACGTGTTTTTCTATGCTTCTCCCATTCCGACCGAAGCATGCCCATCTTGATCGCATCATAATATTCCCCGCCAACAATCCGTGCGTCACGTATCCGTGCTTCCTCAACCATGCCGAGCTTTTCTGCTACCTTCACCATCCGGATGTTCCCCGACCATGAGGACATGCCGAGCCTGTGGAGATCCGTGTTTTCAAACAGGAAGTCGATCCACATACGGTAGGCTTCGGTCCCGTAACCACCGTTCCAAAAGTTTTTGTCATAGATGACGATGCCGGTTTCCAGCCAGTCGGTGTTTTTGTCTACCCAATAAGCACCAACGTAGCCGATCAGTTTGTCATCAGCATAAATGATGAGCGTGTCCGGCACGTCTGGGCGGATTTCGGGATCGACCTCCCAGCTCGCACGGTATTCATCTTTCGTCATTTGCATTTCAGGTATGTAAGGGCCATTCCACTTCTTCGCAGCTTGTTCTTCGTCTTCGTATTTCCAGTAATAAAGCGCATCAATTGCTTCTACAGATGCTTCTTTCAGTGTGACTTTTTTGCCTGTGATTTCAATCATTAGGTGTATTCCTTCTTTCTGACCATAAATAATTTGAGCAAAAAGCACGACGGATTTGGGACGACCTGCTCAATAATTTTCGACAAGATTCATGCTATGATGGAATTGCCAACAACAAACAAGTGACCTCCTAAACCACTTTATCTGCTGGCGTAGCGGACGTTGACCACGCGTCCGTTTTTTCATGCAGACGGAGTGGTTTTTTGTCTTTTAATAGATTCTACACGACTTGACGAAAGAAATCGATGAATAGAGAATGAGTAATGGGGTGAAGCGTGGTGTTCATCGGAAGACTATTATTTTTAGGAGGGCTTGCCTTTACTTTAGGGAGCCTGTTTGTGTTGATCGTCAGCATGTTTGGTAATAGTGATGGTGACATAGTTCCAGCTGTATTCGGTTTGGTAAACGGATTGATTGCAGCTGGTGTCGGGGACCTGGTCATTGATCTGAACTACAGGAGAATCCAGGAAGAGAAGGTTACATAAGGGTAAAAGTGAGGAGCTCAGAGAGGATATCTCTGAGCTCCTTTCATGTTCAATTAGAATTGTCTTCTTTCTGTTTGTATGTTTTCTCCAGCCTGGTGACATGTCCTTCCAGTTGCCCGAGTAATTTCGATAGTTGAGTGAGGTTTCGTTTCATTGCGATTCGATAAGCTTCCAACACAGCCTGTGACGCTTCGACATTAGGTTCGTCTGTTTTTCTGCGGTGTAAAGGTACAAGATCGCCCACCATGAACACCTCCTTGATGTTGTATACCCATATTTTTAAGAGAAAATGTGTTTTAATAGAAAAAAGGAAAATGCGCGTGGATGATTGATGACTTGTCCGCATACATTCAATAGGAGAGTGTTTTTCGGAGGTGGAGAGTATGAAAAAACGGTTCGTCATCTGGGCCGGACTGCTTTTTGCAATTTATGCGACGTTGATGGGGTTCTACCTGCTGTCATGGGCGGATTTCGGGGTGCCGGATGCGTTGAAGGGGACTGGCGCTGACCCTGCGACATTCATGTCAGAGCGCGAACTTGAACTGAGTGCAGCGTATTCGCGCTATCAGGTCTTCGTGTCGTTTGTCGCGATGCCTTATGAATGGATCATCTATATCGGAGTGCTCGTATTCGGTGCTTCAGCCTTGTTCCGGAATACGAGTGAAAAAGTGTCACGGTTCACGTCGATCCAGGTGCCGATTTACGTGTTATTCTTATCGATTTTGACATGGGTGCTTACGTTCCCGATCGACTTCGCGCATCGCTGGTTTTCAGTGGAATATGGAATCTCGAATCAGACATTCTCCGGGTGGATGCGCGATCAGATGATCAGCTTCTGGCTGTCGACGTTAATTACGGCATTGCTGATCACTGCGCTGTATCTTCTGATTCGGAAATTCCCTAAGCGTTGGTGGCTGTTCGCATGGATGGGGCTCATCCCATTTTTGATTTTCATGATGTACATCCAGCCGGTCGTCATCGATCCTTTGTACAACGATTTCTACGAGCTGCAGGATAAGGAGCTCGAAACTAAGATTCTCGCACTTGCCGATGAAGCGGATATTCCGGCGGAGCGTGTGTATGAAGTGAACATGTCAGAAAAAACGAACGCGATGAACGCTTATGTGAACGGAATTGGCGACAATCTGCGCATCGTGCTTTGGGATACGACGCTGAATGGTCTTGAGGACCGGGAAGTGCTGTTCATCATGGCGCATGAAATAGGGCATTATGTGATGAACCATCTGTACTGGAACCTGTTTGGTGCGATTGCATCGAGTCTTGTATTGTTGTATCTAGGGTATAGACTGATTCACGTTGTACTCCGGAAGTGGGGAGATGCGTGGGGTGTAAGAGGTATCGATGATATTGCTTCCCTGCCAGCATTGCTGTTAGTGGTCTCACTGCTGTCTTTTGTCTCGACCCCAGCTGAGCTGGCAATTTCGCGTAATGCGGAAAAAGCAGCGGATACGTATGCGATCGAGATGCTGGAGGATAAGGAAGCCGCTGTCGGCTCGTTCCAGAAACTAGCCGTTAACGGATTGAGTGACGTAAATCCTCCGGCGCTCGTCAAGTTCTTCCAATACGGCCATCCAACTTTAATGGAACGCATCAAAATGCTCGAAAACTACGAAAAATAGAGGGGATAATCCCCCGCCACATTAACGCTTCACCGCACCGGGGGACAGTCCCTCAGCGCTTTAAAGTGAAAAAGAATGCCGGATCAAGTGTGGACTTGACCGGCATTTTTACTTTGTTCATCAGAGGAACTTTTTGGAAAGATGTAAGTTGAAGTAGATTAATGTGGTGTTGTTTAATACAGAAGATTAGCTAGTCATGAATTTTTTCAGTAGCTTAACATCAATATCAAGCTCCGCTACCTTATCGGCTATATGCACAACTTTCGCCTGATTAACCGTATTCGCAGCTACTTGTTTCGATACGTTTTCCAACTTGTTGATAATTGCTTGCTGTCCATCTTCAAGCTTGTCCAAGCGTCCCTCCATAGAGTCCATGCGCCCGTTAAAAGTCAGTTCCATAGAGTCCATACGACCGTTTAAGGACAGTTCCATAGAGTCCAAGCGTCCCTTCATAGAATCCATGCGCCCATTTAAAGATAGGTCCATAGAGTCTATGCGTTCGTTTAAAGACAACTCCATAGAGTCCATACGGTCGTTTAATGAAAGGAACTTCTCATCCATAGCATCCATTCGATCATTTATTGGCTTCAGCTTTTGGTCAAACTTTTCGTCTAATAAATATGACAGCATTTCCATAAGTTCTTTGTTTTCCACGTTTTCACCTCCTGGATTGATTATATCAAATGACGGTATTCTTAGCAGTTATTTCAGGTGAAAAAAATAGATGGAGTTTAGCGGTTCTCTAGCTAACATGAGGACCTTAGTTTCCAAATTTTACAGAAAAACTCGTTCTTTTTTCATTATTAAGGTGTAGAATATATCTTGCTTACATAAACCACCGATTCGATTCGTATGATGACTTTCGGGTGCGAAAAACGTCTTCATGCCATGAATACGACTTAAGGCGTAGAAGAAGTTTAGTCTCTAGACCGCTGCAGGCGTAATGGTCTTAAAGTATGATAAGAATGGTTTAAGTAATTCCATTAAATGGTACGGGGAGGAACAAACATGCAACAAGTTACAAAGTGGGCTTTTCGTAATAAAACGGCGATGTCGTTATTCATCGTCATCATTCTGTTGAGCGGAACAGTGAGTTATTTTCGGTTGCCGATGGAATTTTTACCGGAGGCGGATAACCCTCAGGTAACAGTCATTACATTCGGGCAGGGGATTGATGCGGAATCGATGACTGAAACGGTCACTGAACCCATCGAGCAGGTGGTATCCTCGATCGCGGGTAAGTCATCGGTTTTATCTACAACGGGTGAAGGGTATTCTCAGATCACGCTGAATTTTGATTCGAAAAAAGATATGAAAGAAGCGAAGGAGGAAGTCGACAGTGCATTGACACAGGTCCAGCTTCCGGAAGGGGTAGGCAAACCGATGACCTCCCAGCTCAACACTTCCATGATTCCTGTAGGTCAGGTCTCTGTGACTTTTGACGACGGTCTTACGAAACAGAATGTCGAGCTCGCAAAGCAGGAGTTCACAGCGTTGTTTGAAGGGGAGGAGGGGTTATCCCAGGCAAGCTTGATGGGAGAAAATGCATCGTACATCAGTATTGATGTGGATGAACAAAAGCTGCAGGAAAACCAAATCCCACTCCAATCCGTGATGGGAGTCCTACAGGGGCAGAATCTTTCCATGACGGCTGGAAGCAGTACGATGGATGGAGAAGAGAGCACCATCAATGTCACGGATAATCTGCAATCGTTGGAAGTGCTTGAAAACCTTCCATTGGCAGCTCAATCTCCTGAGGCGAGTAGCTTGAGGCTGAAAGATGTTGCAACCGTGGAGCGCGTCAAACAGGAAGACACGATTGCGCGGGTCAATGGAAAGGAAGCACTGGCATTTGTCATCTTCAAGGAAAGTAATGCAAGTGAAGTGGATGCCGGCAATCAAGTAGAAGCTACGGTAGAAAAAATCAACGAAGACTTCAAGGGAGCGGAAGCCACGACATTGTTCACGACTGGTGATATGGTTAAAAGCTCTGTGAACTCGATGGTCCGTGAAGTAGGACTTGGTGCGTTGTTTGCAACCCTTGTCATCCTGCTGTTTTTAAGAAGAACGAAGCCAACATTGATTACGGCAATTTCGATTCCGTTGTCATTGGCTTTGACGCTTTTCCTACTGTGGTTGTCAGGTGTCACGCTGAACATCCTGACACTTGGAGGCGTGGCCGTTGCTGTCGGTCGTCTCGTGGATGACAGCATCGTAGTTGTCGAAAATATTTTCAGGCGCAGTCAGAATAAACAGCTTACCAAAGAGATCGTACTTGATGCTACGAAGGAAGTTTCGAGGGCAATCACATCCTCCACGCTCATTACGGTTGCAGTATTTTTGCCAATGGGACTGGTGAATGGCTCTCTGAAAGCATTCCTACTGCCGTTCGGCTTGACGGTTTCGTACTCCTTACTTGCGTCTTTGCTGGTAGCAATTGCGGTGGTACCTATCATGAGCCAGGCGATGCTGAAAAATACGACATTACCCCCTCACCACAAACCGGAACGCTACCTGCGAGTGCTCAAGTGGTCGTTGAACCATAAGTTCGTACCGATTCTGACTGCTGTCGTCGTGCTTATCGGTTCGGTTGCGCTTTATATCACCATGCCGAAGGCGGCAACAAGTGCGAGTGATGCTTCGCTCGTCCAGGTTGAAACGGAATTTGAAAGTGATACACCTAAAGAAACCATCCTGGACCGTCTGAAGGATATTGAATCATCATTGATGGATATAGAGGGATCCGATTATTTGATCACTCAATACGGATCCAGTGAAGAAGAAGCACGCTTTGGTTCAGTGAGCGACCCGAACAAGGTCATTTACACGATCATTATGAAAGAAGATGGCGATGCGGAAGCTTATATCGAGCAGGTAAATGAGTTGAAGAAAAAAGAAAAAGACGTCCAGATCACAGCGTTTGTGTCATCCATGTTCGGTGGGTCTGCGAACTCATCCATTACGTATGATATCGTCGGCAATGACAGTAAGCAGTTGATCGAAACGTCGAATACGCTGATGAATCAAATCGAGGAAGTGGATGGGGTTAAAAAAGTATCGAGCAACCAGGATCAGACCTCCCCTGTCTATACGGTAGAAGTAGATGCAGCAAAAGCAAACACTCAGCAAACCGCAATGCAGATCCGAAGCTTTTTAGAAGCTCAGCCGATCGGGATGGTGGAAGTGGACGGTCAGAAGCTGCCGGTCGTCCTGAATGCCAAGAAGAACCCAGAATCCTTCTCTGAACTTAAGGAACTACCGATTGCGACAGCACAGGGACTTGTTCCACTTTCTGAGGTAGCAACCATTGTTGAGGAGGAAAAACCAAGCACCATCCTTCATAAAAATGGGGATCTGTACGTCCGTATCTCAGCAGAAGTGGATGCAGAAAAGTTGTCAGTCATTGCAAGAAGCATCGATGAAAAAATCAAGGGAGTGGATCTTCCTGATGGAGTCGACATCAGTGTGGGAGGCGCATCCCAGCAGCAGGCTAGTGATTTCCAAGACTTAGGGCTGACTATGCTTGCATCGATCCTGATCGTTTTCTTGATCATGGTCATTACGTTCAAGACGATCCGTGCACCTCTGGCGATTCTTATTACACTGCCACTTGCATCGATTGGAGCGGTGCTCGGGTTGCTGATTGCCCGTGTACCTGCTGACCCGACTGCATTGATCGGTGCATTGATGCTGATTGGAATCGTCGTGACGAACGCCATCGTGCTGATTGACCGAGTCAAACAGAACGAAGAAACGATGATCATCCGTGATGCAATTATCGAAGCTTGTGGAACGCGTTTGCGTCCTGTTCTGATGACAGCGATTGCGACTATCTGTGCAATGCTGCCGCTTCTGTTCGGCCATTCCGAAGCAGGAAGCCTAGTGTCCAAGTCACTTGCAGTAGTCGTAATTGGTGGATTGGCTGGAGCAACGGTATTGACGCTGGTCATCGTACCTGTCTTTTATGAGTTGTTACACTTCAAAAAATCAAAACGTCAACGACAGGAACAAGTTATGGTGGAACATAAAATTGCTAACTGAATTTAGTAAGATCGAAACAGCCCATCAATCCCTAAGATTGATGGGCTGTTTCTTTGGATAACACAGGGGAAAATTCCCCACCAAAGTAAAGCATTAACGCAACGGGGGACAGTCCCTCACTACAGTAAAGCGTTAATGTGATGAGGTTCCTTTGGTGCGTTTATGTATTATCTTGTAAGGTATGTTACTTTGAGGACTTTTAAAAAATTCCAGCGCCTAGTATACTATGGGACATTGTCTTCATTACTTGCATCATAGGGAGGGGTACATCATGGCTTTAGGATGTCTCGGTTCATTATTACTTATCAGCCTTGTCATATGGGCTTTTCAATTCAATTTATATGTGGGGATTATTGCGATTATCGCTGGATTTGCACTCCTTGCCTACAAGCACACCCTCAAGATTTCAGGCGCAGTTCTGCTTCTTGTATTTATGATCTGGTCTTTCACCGTGCACTGGATTCTTGGAATTGTCAGTATTGTGATCAGCGGGATCTTTTTCTTCCGGGAAGCGTTTAAGGCATTAGATGAATTCGTAAAGAAGAGTAACATGGAGAAGTTGAAGAAGCAGGAAAGCTTCGGGAACTGCCACGCTTTCAGTGGTGAATATTACAAAATGGTCATCGTCGATGAAGCGGAAGATCGATTCGCTTTTTTTGATGGAGGAGATGACTATGAGGTCTACCCGATCAGTGATCTTGTGGACGTACATATGCATACAGAGGATGATTACAGCTTAAGTAGCAGTACTGGTGTGAGTACAACAGGAGCCATGGTTGGAGGAGCCATCGGTGGAGGTCTTGGTGCGCTGGCAGGTGGCGTCCGCAAAAAGCACCGGGTTGTGCATGAAATAGATCGCCTGGCGATCCGTCTGATTATGAAAGGCCGTCCGAATATCGTAATTGAGTTCGTGGATACAACTGTAAGTAAGAACAGCTTTACCTTCCAAAAAGCATCCGAACAAGCAGAAGGGCTCTACACTACGTTAACGGAAAGGATGCATTAGTTAAGGGCTTTTACCTTCCTATGTTGTGTTAATATGGAAATAACAGTAATTGATGGAGTGGAGGGGTTCGATGATGAGAAAAGTGATCACTACGACTCTTGCAACGCTGATTTCTGTTTTGGTCCTTTTGCTCGGTGGAGGGTTCAATCTTGATTTGATTGGAACAGCGATTTTCACGATCATAGTTATCTTTCCGATCATTTTCGTATATGGATTGCCCGTCACATTCCTGTCTGACTATCTGACCCGAAAGCTTACTGGAACAAGGAGGTCCTTAACGGCATTAGGAGTCCATTTATTATTCGGATTGTTGTTTGCTCCTTTATATGCGCTGGTGATTGAACATAGTTCATTCACCATGCTTCTAAGTTTATTAGGAGCTGCAACTGTCGCGGTCAGTTTTTGGGCGATTGATGAAGTACTAAGGCGTATCAATGGGGAAAACGATGTTATCCACCATCAAGAATCGAAGATTAAAATTGGGATATGGGCCTACAGCTTTATATTTCTGTTGATGACTCTCTTCCTCGCATTCACCACTGGTACGATAATGGAGGCCAAGAAAGCATACGAACTGAATATGGATAGTATCCTTACCTATAATCTTCTATACTCTCTAGGTTTAGCTTTATTGCTATCACCGGTTGGGTACCTGGGTGCAAAGATGGTGTATGATCGGAAGATAGTAAAGGAATGAGTAAAGCATTAATCCTAAGGAAGACGATTGCTACGATTGTTGCACCGCTGATCACTGTAGCCATTTTGGTTTTTGGAGGTAATGGAGGTGTCAGCCTTGAGATAATTGGAGGCGTTATTTTCATTTTCAGAGTAATCTTCCCTTATGTTTTACTCTATGGCGTGCCCGTGTCCTTCCTTTCTGATTTTCTGACGAGACGATTTACGAAAGAGAATCGGATTTATGCAGCATTTGGAATTCATTTGATTTTCGGGCTGCTGTTTGCGCCTTTTTATGCGTTTTTGATTGAGGAAAATACATACATCATCAACATGATCTTTGTAGGAGCTACAATGATTGCTTTCTGCTTTTGGATAATCGATGAAGTGCTGAGGGGTATTCTGATGAACAATGACAGAGAATCATGAAGCAGTATTTAATGATGACTGACTTTTCAATCCAAATAAAAGAGATCTTCCGAAGTGTGGAAGGTCTCTTTTCTGAATTGTTCATATGTAACAAACAAGTGTAGGGTTGTACAAAATCGTCAGGAATATTTCAGTAGCCGTAGACATCTTCTTAATAATAGGGGGTGTCCAATGTGAAGAAATTCTATTATGCAGGGTTGATCCTGATTATCACCTTTGGGTTATTCACCGTGGTTACAAGTCAAATCAATGGTAAAGCTGATCAAGATGATTTTGCTGAGAGGACGATAGCGTTAGCGGATTTCATTGACGACCGTTTAAATAGTGAGGGTGCAGATGCGAGAATGAGTTATGTTCAGCACGATAAGGAGAATTACCCGAAAGTACTCATTTATATAACTGCTGGTACGAAGGCAGATGATGTGATGGTTGAAAAGAAAGTCGACGAGCTTGTCCGGTCAGCGGACTTACTAAAAGAGAATGAGAAATATGAAATAATTGTGAGTAATCAATAAGCAAAAAAGAACTTCCGCATCGTTGGAAGTTCTTTATGCTTAACACCAGACAATGATTTTATAGGGCGTCGTCTGAGCAGGGATACTCATCGTCGACGGACCATACATTACAATCAGGTTCCGATTTGCGAGCTCGCCCTTGAATGGTTGCCCGTTCGTCAGCCGCAGTTGTGTATAAGGGGCCACGTTCAGCTTCAGCATCCCATCACTGCTGACGAGCTGGCGGTCGAACTGGTCGACCTTCACATTCATCCCAGGTGATTCCTTTACCAACACGAGCGCCTGGTAGCGCGGCGGATAAATGAGCGGAACCGGCGCATTGCGGTCATAATAGCCCGTCACCCCGTCGCCAACATTCACTATCGCCTGATCGACGAAGTATGTCCCTGGTCCCGCGACGAACTCCACTACACCGCCTGGACCATCCTCAAGCCTGATCAGCTTATAACAGCCATCCCCGGTGCCGTCAGCCGAAATTGGGAATTCTGTGATCTGCGTCACCATCCCGCGAAACATTCCGAAATTCACCATATGCATAACCTCCACTTTAACGTATGAAGGATCATGCCTAGAGGTGACTGGATGTTACTTCAATTTGGCATGCACTGCGTAAACCTCATCCATTGAAATGAGTTTGGCAGAAAACCCTTCCTGATCTAAAATCTTCATTAGTTCATCAGATGGGATACGGTGATGAAGCGGAGGACCGGACTCTGATTCTACAGCTTCCCATTCGACGAACATCACTTGTGCGTCCTTTTTCATGATCCGTTTCATTTCGCTTAACGCCTGGGGAATGCTGCCCACCTCATGGATGACAAATGCGACCATAAGTTTGTCGGCTGTATCGTCCTTAAGGTCGATATTTTCTAAATCACTGACAACGTAGTCCACATTTTTTAATTGTGCTTCCTCGACGCGCTGCCTAAGCAAATCAAGCATTTGTGGCTCAAGATCGACCGCATAGACCTTTTCTTTCGTTCGTTTAGCAAGCGGAAGTGTGAAGAAGCCGTTGCCAGCGCCAAGGTCAGCGATTGTATCTGATTCCGATATTTGTAATCGATCCATTAACGCTTTCGGCTGTATTTTTTCTTCGCGTTCCTTAGTCAGTAGCTTATCTGCTTTTTCTGGATTGAATTTTTTCTCAGACATATGACACTCTCCTTTTACTATCAAGTACACCCGTACGGCATCTGCTCAAAAATGATAAAATATAGCTAACTAAACTGAGCGAAGGAGTTTCATCATGAAAATTACAATCGTCACCGTCGGAAAACTGAAGGAAAAATACTTGAAGCAGGGCATCCAGGAGTACGTTAAACGTCTCGGGCCATATGCGAAAGTCGATATCATCGAAGTGCCGGACGAAAAAGCTCCGGAGAACTTGAGCGAAGCGGATATGGAAGAAGTGAAGAAGAAGGAAGGAGAGCGCATCCTTGCGAAAATTAGCCCCGATGCACATGTAATCACGCTCGAAATCAACGGAAGCATGCTGACTTCAGAAAAACTCGCCAAGAAAATGGACGACCTTGCAACGTACGGAAAAAGCAAAGTCGCGTTTGTGATTGGTGGTTCGCTTGGTTTGAGTGATGAGGTGCTGGAGCGAAGTGACTTCGGGTTGAGTTTTTCAAAGATGACTTTTCCTCACCAGTTGATGCGACTGGTGCTGGTCGAGCAGATTTATCGTGCGTTCAAGATTAATCGGAATGAACCGTATCATAAATAGCTACCCGCTATTTTGCTTTCTTTGCTTATACACACATTCATTATAGGAGTGATACTTTGTCTCAGAATCTTATTCTACAAATCGAAGAGGTCAGCAAAGTCGAAGGAGATAAAGTATGGTTTCACCCTTTTAACTTCCGTTTGAATCAAAGCCAAGTAGCAGCGATTCAATGCGACCACGTGGTGGGCAAGGTGTTATTTCAGATCTTGACCGGGCAGGAAGCGGGAACGGGGAGGATTGCATATTTTGATGAAGGTCAGTCTCTTCCTTCAGGCTGGAAGCAATACGCTCATCGGATTGGTCTGGTGTTCCATGAGGAAGAGGTATATGAGCGGTTAACACCTAATGAGTATTTGAAGTTTTATCAGCGGCTTTATGATAAGAAAGCGGACATTGATGAGTTGTTACATAAAGTGAATCTATCTGGTAAGAAATCTCAACGAATCAAAAAGCTCAACTTTTCGGAAAGAAAGCGCCTATCCTTTGCTAAGGCGCTTATTAATAAGCCGGAGCTAATGATCCTGGAAGAGCCGGATCAGAACATTGATTTAGAGAGCAAGGTAATCTTGCGTAGATTAATCAATGAGCATAAAGCAGAGGGTGGAGCGGCCTTAATTATAACTAGCAATATGGAAAGTGCGGTCATTATTACAAATGAAGTGTATCGCTTGAATGAAGATGGATTAAAGAAAATGGATGTGCAGGAGCCGGATGAAGAAGAGGATGACGATGAAGTTGAAAATGGCCGACAGGATACGGAAGCTAGTATCCAGGTTCATCTGGAGAGAATCCCTGCAAAGGTTAAAGAAAAAATCATTCTATTTGACCCTACCGAGATTGAGTACGTGGAAAGTGTGGATGGCACGGTTCAGCTGCACGTAAAAGGCGGGGCGTTTCCGTGTACGATCACCTTGCAGCAGTTATCGGAGCGGCTGGAGCCGTTTGGGTTTTTCCGTTGCCATCGTTCCTATATTGTGAATCTGCAGAAGGTTCGAGAGGTGATGACATGGACGAGAAACAGCTATAGTTTAATTCTCGATGATCATCATAAAAGCAATATTCCATTATCCAAAGGGAGGCTGCAGGATTTAAAGGATGTACTACGTATGTAAGTAAATATTTCCTGGGAAATTGTCGGGACAAGTCGTTATATGGCAGTTAAATTTCTCCGTTCAGACTTTGGGCTGTTCCATTTAAAGTTGTATAGCTCCATTCACCCTGCCATTCACTCCTTTCACGCTTGATTTAATGCTGTGATGATCAGTTCCTTTTAAGCTTATGGTAGTCACTTGCGAAAGCAGGGAAGGGGAAATGATCATGAGTGAGATTATTGAGGTTTCGAATGTTCATAAGGATTTTGATGGGAAGCGGGCACTGGATGATTTGTCGTTCTCCATTCAAGCTGGGGAAACGTTTGGCTTTTTGGGACCGAGCGGATCTGGAAAAACAACGACGATCAAGCTGCTGACTGCCCAAGAGAGTTATCAGTCAGGACGTATTCAAGTGTTTGGGAGATCTGTAGAAGGTCTAAGAGACCCTAAGCAAATGAAACGGATTGGTGTATTAACGGATAATACTGGCTTATATGACCGGTTAACGGTGGAGGCCAATTTGAAATTATTTTGTAAATTGTACGATGTGTCCTTTAAGCGCATAGATGAGGTGCTGAACGAAGTGGGATTGACAGGGGAAGAATCTAAGGTGGTTAGCAAGCTGTCGAAGGGGATGAGGCAACGGGTGACCCTGGCGCGGACGATTCTGCATAAGCCGGAATTGTTATTTCTTGATGAACCGACGTCTGCCTTGGACCCTGTTAGCACTGAGAGGATTCACCGCATTTTAAGAACCTTAAACGAAGAAGGGACAACGATTTTCTTAACGACCCATGACATGTATGAAGCGGAGAGGATCTGTGATCGTGTGGCTTTTTTAAATAAAGGGCACATTCAGTTGCAGGGCCCACCACGGGAGCTGCGGGTCAGCCATTCGGATGCTTCCATAACGCTCTTACTGAAAGATGGAAGAGAACAGCTTGTTGGCCATGATCACGAAGGTGCAGAACGTATTCGTGAAGTAATCGCCAGTCATCAGCTGGCTTCTGTGCATTCCAATGAGCCGACCTTAGGTGATATTTTTGCCCGTGTTACAGGAAAGGAGCTGTTATGATGATTTCCATTCAACGAATTCAAGCGGTAGTCATGAAGGATTATCAAGATCTATTGAAAAATGCGTATATGCTATCTACGGCTGTAGTACCCCTCTTCTTTGCCTTCATATTCAACCAGGGAGAAGAGATTCAGACTGCAACGGTCTATATGCCGATTCTCCTCTCGATGGTCATTGTTGGTTCATTTATCCAGGCGGCCGTCATCGCGGAAGAAAAAGAGAAGAATACCTTAAGAGGGTTACTCCTTTCACCATTGAACACGGCGGAAATTTTCATTGGGAAAAGTGTACTATCAGCTGTCTCCAGTATAATTATGATTGTCGCAGTAATTTTTATAGGGAACATTCCCATGCCTGACCACATTCTACTCACAGCTGCAGCTATATTCATCAGCCTGATTATATTTATCAGTTTCGGAACCATTCTTGGACTAGTCTCTCGCACGGTTATGGAAACGTCGGTGATGGGGATTCCTGTATTATTCATTTTTGGTATGGGGGATATTTTCCGCACGATGATTGAATCGGAATGGCTTCTTGATGTCCTGAGCTACTTACCTGATCAGCAATTCGGCCAGCTGCTTCTACAGTTGAAGGATGGACAGCCGGTTGGGGATCATTTCCTGGTATTAACCGTATGGGCAGTCCTCAGTGTAACGATCACCATCTTCATATTTAAGAAGCGCCGTTTTGATTAATAAACCTGTATAGAGAAAAAGAAAGCTGCAGTGGGGTGAAATACTGCAGCTTTTTTTGTTGACTTATTTTTAGACCATAAGAGCAAGAATAAGGACGAAATGGAGAGCGATTACTTGTTAAAATATAGTCAGGGTCGTTGAACGCATTTTGTATGAAAACTTGGACAAGTGGAGAGAGGAGCGGGTTAGATGGTAGCTATTATCCATCTTTCATTTGAAGAGATGTGGGAAAGGATCATCGCTTGTGATCGTAACTATGATGGCTTGTTTTTTACAGCAGTGAAAACAACAAAAATATACTGTCGTCCTTCTTGCAGATCAAGAAAACCGAAAAAAATCAATGTGGAATTTTACCACGATATCATGGAAGTTGAGAAAGCTGGTTACCGTGCTTGTAAAAGGTGCCAGCCAGAAGTTGAGTATTCACCGCACAGTGAACTTGTCAGAACGGTCATAGTTTGTCTGGTAAGTCAGTATAAACAACCCTTGACGCTACAAGATATAGCTAATCAAGTCGGTGTTAGCCCCTATCATCTAGAGCGCACCTTTAAACAAGAGACCTCTGAAACTCCTCGCACTTATCTAGAGAGGATACGCATTGACAAAGCAGCTCATCTTCTGAAATCTACAGCCTTGACGAACCTGGAAATTTGCTATGAAGTGGGATTCCGAAGTCCTTCCAACTTTTATAAAGTGTTTCGAAGCATAAAAGCCTGTTCCCCTAATGAGTATAGAAAACTTAATAGATAGGAGCTTTTGGTATGAAGTGGACGGATTGCGAATCCCATATTGAGATTTATCCTCCTAGTGAATTTGATTTTAACCAATGTGTTTCATTTTTAGGCAGGTCTCAGCAGGAGGTGCTTCACCAAATTAAGGATGGATTCGTATATAAACTCATAAAAGTGAATCACGCATTGATTTTATGTAGAATTGGATCGGATAATCAAACGATAAAAGTTGAATTTCCTATATGCGATCCATCGTATCACTCTCGTAAAATAGTGGCGGTACACATTTGGGAGTGGTTTGATTTGGATCAGGATTTAAGTGAGTTTTACCTATTGGCTAAGCAAGATAAGGTGTTAAATGAGATAGCCTATAGATATTACGGGTTACGGATCATATGTCTACCAGATTTATTTGAAGCGCTAGTATGGGCAGTTATTGGTCAGCAAATCAACTTGGCATTTGCTTATACTTTAAAGAAACGATTTGTTGAGCACTATGGCGAATCTTTGACTTTCGGAGAGGAGACGTTTTGGCTTTTTCCCTCCTGTGAAAAAATTGCCACCTTGCAAGTGGAAGACTTGAGGGAACTTCAAATTACTGTTAGAAAAGCAGAATACATCCTTGGTATCGCAAAAGCCATGACAAATGGCGAATTAACAAAAGAATGCTTACTTCAAAAACAAGATGCTCAGCAAGTTAAGAAATCATTGATGTCGATCCGAGGTGTCGGAGCATGGACTGCAGAGTATGTAATGATGAAATGTTTACACTATACCGTTTCCTTTCCACTTGCGGATGTTGGTCTTCATAATGCATTAAAGAACGTATTAGGTCTTGAGTGCAAACCGACTATAGAAGAGATCGAGGGATTAGCATCTGGTTGGGAAGGATGGCAGGCATACGCAACCTTTTATCTTTGGAGGTCTTTATATGAATAACCTACAAAAACTACATTATGAATCGCCTATCGGGATAATAGAAATACTTGGTACCCAAGAAGCGGTACACTCTATTCTTTTCTTAGAAGATCATCATAGAAATTTTCTTAATACCGAAGCACCGCCAGTTCTAGTAGAATGCTATAACCAACTTGATGAGTATTTCAAAGGCGAACGCCAGGAATTCACTTTTCCTTACCTGTTTGAAGGGACAGACTTTCAAAAAACAGTATGGAACGATTTAATGAGAATAGCCTATGCTGAAACGGGAACCTACAAGGATATTGCCACTTCCATTGGGAATGAAAAAGCAATTAGAGCTGTAGGGAATGCAAATGGGAAAAATAAGTTAAGTATTGTCATACCTTGTCACAGAGTGATCGGTTCAAATGGGAAACTAACCGGTTATGCAGGAGGTCTACGGAGAAAGGAATGGCTGCTCCAGCATGAAAAATCCTTTGAAAAAAGTTAAAATGCTTTAAAATGCTTTAAGATATCATTTGTATTACCAAAGGGGAAGAACAATGGAAGTTTGTTAGGATAGGTTGATCGATAAAGATCGAGAGTTATAAGTCAGGAAAAGGAGCGAAAACATGGAAGTGATTTATTTTGCAGGTGGCTGTCTCTGGGGAGTACAGGAATTTATCAAAACGCTACCAGGGGTTACCACTACTGAAGCAGGAAGAGCCAATGGATCGACTCATACCCTTGAAGGTGAATACGATGGCTATGCCGAATGTGTAAAAACAGAGTTCGATCCAAACGTTGTAACAGTCAGAGATTTAATGGGATATTTCTTTGAAATCATCGATCCATACAGTGTGAATAAGCAGGGGCAGGATGTTGGTGAAAAATACAGAACCGGGGTATACAGCGAAGACCCTGAGCATCTGGAAGGGGCCAAGGTGTTTATTGACGAGAGAGCTGATTCTGACCGAATTGTGGTTGAAGTATTACCTCTTACAAACTATGTGAGAAGTGCAGAAGAACATCAGGACAGGTTAACTAGATGCCCTGATGATTATTGTCATATTCCAGCAGAGATTTTAAATCGTTATAAGTAAACATTGGAGGGATCCTATGTCGGTAGTCGACCAGTTAGCTTCTCAATTAGACCGGAAAGATGAAGCGCCGAATATTGAGCTTGCGCATCACTTAGCTGTGGAGCAAGATCACGCAGGCATTGAAGAAATCATTGCGAACCTTTCCAACAAGGATAAAAAGATTCAATACGATTGCATCAAGACAGCTTATGAAATTGGAAATGTGAATCCATCCCTCATCAGCCAGTATGCACCGAAGTTTATAGAACTGTTGAAAAGCCGTAATAACCGGATGGTGTGGGGCGGAATGATGGCGTTGGCTACAATCGCAGAGGAGGCTTCTGAGATTCTGATGGCTCACCTCAAGACCATCCAAACGGCAATGAAAAATGGTTCGGTGATCACTATTGATAAGGGTGTCCTCACGCTTGCGAAGCTTGCATCCGTCAGCAAGGAAAACAATGAAGTGATTTTTCCAATTTTACTCGATCACCTGGAGAACTGCAGAACGAAGGAAATTCCACAGCACGCTGAAAGCGCATTTATTGCTGTGACAGAGGAAAATAAAGAAGATTTCTTGAATGTATTAAGGAAGAGAGATCAGTACCTGACAAATCCCCAATTCAAACGGGTCAACAAGCTATATAAAAGGTTGGAAATAAAAAGCTAACCTTTATTCATAACCAACTTTCCAATAGCCGCCAAGATTGATGGCGGTTTTTTAGTTCTTAAGAGAAGAGGGGAATTTGCCACCCATCCATGATAAAATCGAAACAAATGTGTATCGTTTAAAGGAGTTTTGACATTGATCCAGTCCGAACAGCAAAAACAAGTGGATAAAGTGCTTGAATATATTGAACACAACCTGAATGAACCTCTTCAGCTTGAAAAACTGGCAAAAGTCTCTACGTACTCCGCTTATCATTTTCAAAGAATCTTCAAGCAGAATACGGGAGAAACTCCTGCAAGCTATGTGAAGAGGCTTCGTCTGGAGAATGCTGCGCATGTATTGATTTATGAGCGGCACATTCCAATCACCGAGGTCGCCTTCATGTGTGGATTCACTTCACTGTCTTATTTTACATATGCCTTTACGAACTATTTTGATACGAGCCCTAAGAAATGGCGGGAAGGTGCTTACTTACAGCGTTTTCCAAGGGAGTACGAGAATAGCAAGAATTCTAAACTTCATAGCAATAATAAGCAAGCGGAACAACATAAGAATACTTATAATAAGTTTAAATGGTTGGACTTGAACAGAGTGAAGACCATGGATTTACCAGGTTGCGCAACGGTGAATAACAGAAGCGTAGGTCCATACACAGAGGGGATCCCTGCTGCATGGGAAGAGCTGTATCATTGGTCGAATGCGAGAGGGTTCATCAAACCTGATACGTTGATGTTCGGAGTGCCTAGAAACAATCCGTATATCACTCCACCTGATAAAAGCCAGTACGATTGCCGAGTACAAGTGGATGAGAGTGAAATTTCTACCACTGATCAGGTGACCACATACTCCTTCACAGGTGGAAATCATGTGGTTTATGAATTTGAAGAAGCGGTGGATTACAGTGAAAGAAGCTTATTGATCGAATGCTATTCAGAACTCTACAGTTATTGGCTTCCCAAAAGTGGATACAGGTATTTAGGTAACCCGATCGAATTGGTTCAAATCGATCCTGTTGAAGGGTCTCTGTCAGTCAAGTCTAGCATTAAAGCGATTTGTTTAGCTATTGAGCCAAAATAGGGGGAATTCATTAGTGTTTATCAATTTCGGAAGCATCAGCTATCTCGCATTGGTCATCGGTGCGGTAGCGTATATGGTTTATGGGGGAATCTATTATTCCGTCGTACTATCAAGTAAGAAGGAAAGTAATAAGATGATACTAGGGCAACAAAGCAGTGGTCCATTCAAGTATATCTATTCGGTCATCCTTGCCTTCATCAGTTCATTTTTTATGGCCATACTGATTCAATCAATCGGACCTGAAGTGGTGATGACTGGAGCTGTGGTCGGGTTTATGGTGGGATTGCTGCTATCGCTCGTATATTTGAAAAACACGTTATTTGGATTGCTATCTGGCAAGTCATGTATGATTGCAATTGGAGATCATCTTGTGGCCTTCACTTTATTAGGATTCATCCATGGGTTATTCATTTGAAAAATTAACAGGTATAATAATTTCACCACAGCAAATTTTTTGGTATTTTGCTGTGGTTTCCGTGGTGATGAATCCCTAACCTATTATCGAGGCCTTACTTTTGTTGGTCAGCCAATTACTGATTTTATTTATTCTAGAAAATGTCGATGGTACATATAGTTACTTGTTGGATCAAATTTCTACATAATTAAAAATACATGTATCGATTTCGGAGGTTCTTATGATTGAACTTAAGCCAATTGACCGTCATAATTTTTTTGATGTAATCGATTTGAAAGTAGCGGAAGACCAGAAAGCCTTTGTTGCTTCAAATGTATTTTCGCTTGCGCAGGCGAAGGTGTACCCCGAGTGCATCTGTCTAGGAATCTATCATGAGGATGAAATAGTCGGTTTCACGATGTACTGTATGGATGCCGATGACAACGAATATTGGATTTACCGCTTGATGGTCGATGAGAAGCACCAGGGGAAAGGATATGGGCTTGCTGCGATGGAGAAGCTGATTGAGCTGATCAAACAGGATACTTCGCACAACGTGATTTACTTAAGCTTTGAGCCGGAAAACACCCAGGCGAAGAAACTATATGAAAAGCTTGGTTTTGAAGCGGATGGGCGGGTAATTGACGGAGAGGTAGTATATAAGCTGACTTACTAATAAGGGTCGTATTTAATAAGCTCCATTCTTAATCAGAAGAGCAATTGATCCATTCCTTTCAGTTACAAAAGAGAAGGCACACGCTCATTTCCGGCGTGTGCCTTCTCTTCATTTCCCTTCGATTGTTACGTTTTCTTTATCCGTATCTGGATTGTCTAACCGGAAACCGACAAATGAATCATCGACACGAGTGAATAAACCTCTATTGCTTGTTTTTATCCCTGAAAAAGTTGTATCGAAAATTTTCTGATGAACGACATTTCCCTCTAGAGTGATTTCTTCATCTGTTGTCTCCCATACGATTGGATCTGGTACATAGGTTTGCGGGTGTGGTGGGTCTGTCATTTCGTGTCCATCTTTTTCTTTGAAAGTCCCGTACGTTTCAAGAATTTCTAAAGGTCTAGAATAAGTTTCCAAGGTATGATTATAATTCGGGTCTGTCGTGTACGTATAATAATCAAAGAAAGCACCTGTGAACCCTGAGGCTTCATATTCTGTAACTTCATGGCTGCTTAATTGATAGGATGCCTCCGGGATATGAAGACTGATGTCCTTGGTGTTCTGCCCCAACTCATCCATTGTGATATCAAGGGTATAATTACTCGAAAGAGTCGATCGTTCACCGCCCTCAAATTCTAAGTAAATGTCCTCAACCACTCCACCGTGTTTTTCATTGATCGTTTCGGAGATGGCAATATTGTTGATAGTATCTGCAAGTTCATCAAGCGTTTTATTTGTATATTCACTTGCTAATTGGACGAGTTCGTCGTCAGAAAGATCATGAATATCTTCAATCGTGGTGTCTTCAAGCTGATAAACGGTTACCTTACCTTTATTAAAAACAAACACTTTATTGACGTTGGAATCTCTAACAGGACTTTCAGCTGTTTCAATCCAGACAGAATATTCTTCGAACCCTTCACTGATCGGCATGAAATCTTCGGCTGTATGATTCCGTGGATTATCGTAGGTTGACTCCTCGCCAGTTGGTTGTTCAGCCTTCCCCTTGTCTCCACATGCTGCTAAGAGCAATATAGCAGTCAGTGCTGCAACCATAACTGCCCACTTTTTACGTAATATCATTTCTTCTCCCCCGTATTCAATTTTTTTATGTAAGTTTATTTAGGAAAAATGTACCATTGATAGCATAATGCTTTTTGCTTAATTATTCAACATGTAAAACGCATATAGGGTTCTAACAGAAGCAGTTATCAAACTTACAATATGTTATCTTAATAATGGAAGTTTTTTCCCTGAACAAGTGTATTTCTCTATACATAATGAAAAGAGGTTCATGATGAAAAAGCATAGTATTCTATCATTGTTATTGATCGCAGCATTCTTATTCGGCTGTTCTGAGGATAAGCCGCCAGGTGAAAATTCCAACTCCTCTCAGACTGACGAAACCACCGAAGGTGCTAAGGCAGCTGAAGAAGCAGGTAAGGAACTGTCCGATGAGGAAGCGATAGCTATTGTGGATGGAATTTATTCTGAGCTCGTTACTTCATCTAAAGAAGAGGATATGGACAAATTTAAAAAGCTTTACTCCCCGACAATTGAAGAAGCAATCGTTACAAGCGATTTTGATGCATTCAAAACAAACTACCAGAAGAAATCTAAAGAAGATTATGATATTGATGTGCTGTTCCAAACCTCCGATGTCATTGGCACAAGTATCTTTGAGTACACGAATCAGAATGCCGACAATATAGCGGACCATTCGAATACTGCGTTTAAATTGTTTGTGGAAAAAATAGATGGCGAATGGAAAATTTCCGCAAGTGAGAATGTACAGAGGGCCTATGAGGAAGTGTTCATCCCTTCTGCAATTGAACGGTATGGGGAAGCGTATTGGGAAGAAGGGGCGTTCAGTGTGTTTCATGAGACATGGTTTGATAAGGTATTGAGAAATACGGTTGACGCGCAGCTTATCAAACTGAAACCTGAAGCAAACGGCGGAGTAGAGGGCGAGCTAGCAGTAATTAACGGACTGGATAACAACATCTCGAGCATTCAGTTTGATACATTGATTTTGAATAGTGGCAAAGATGCAGTCCCTTATGCAGATCTATCCGAGCTTGAAGTAGAAGGTACCAAGGCTCTCTCATCCAAGGATATTCTTTACGTTCCTTTTTCAATAGCGGCAGAAGATATGCTTGTATCCGCAGAAGAGATAGATTTTTCATATATTGGGCAGGAGGCTTCCGTTGGCTATATCGTGAATGAAGAAATCATTTTCTAGGTGTGGAGGGATTGAGATGGAAGAGCAGCATAATACTCAAAAGCCTAAATTGGAAAACTACATCACATATGGCATGGTTGCTGGTATACTTGTTGGTTCACTCATAAGTACATTTGGTTTCATGTTCGGATATGTATTCCTTTCAATCGTTGGGGCGGGTATAGGGTTACTCTTAGGAATGCTGGCAGGTATTCTGCTCTACACCCTCAAAAATAAAAAGAAAAGGGTTTAGAGGAGGAATATATGAGTCTTAAACATAAAACACTAAAAGAGTGGGTTGGTTTTCTAGTATTTTCGGTCATTTTGGTGGGTGGGTTTATCTATTACCACTTAGGATTTACACCAAAAGATTCATTGGAGTTATACCAGCAAATGCATTTTGCTGACGGCTATGAAGAGGTGCAGGAGCTTGTGTTAGAAGGTTATGAAGAGCACATCAATGAAGAAGACATTGATTACATTCAAAGTTATTCATTAGACCGGGGTATCTCCCAATTCACGTTATTCGAATACAGCGATAGATCTTATGTCGTGATGACTTCCCCTGGGACTGCACGACTGAAGGTGCTTGCGGTGGAAGAATTACCAGAGGATGTAAGAAACTTCTTTATGGATTTACCATGATGTTTACATAATGAAATCGGTGACCTCACAAAAGGGTCACTTTCTTTTTTGAGTGAAAATGCTGATGAGGCAAGGTTTTCAGTGGGGTAACCTGAGGTTGCGGGTCGGTGCAACTATATGTATCTTTACTTATTCAACCGTCCCTAACCATAATGGATGTAGAACGAGGAAAGGTGACGTGTGGATATGATTTTTGGAGAAAAGTTGAAGAAGGAAAGAACAAACATAGGGTGGTCCCAAGGGGAATTGGCAGAAAAAATCTTCGTTAGCAGACAGTCTGTTTCGAAGTGGGAAAATGGGCAGAATTATCCGAGCATCGAAATCATCATTAAATTGAGTGACCTGTTCGGTGTGACAATTGATGAACTATTAAGAAGTGATGAAGAACTGACAGAAAAGGTGATCAAGGACAGTAAGCAGCTGGCACACCCAAAGCTTAAGCGCTTCTTTGATTCACTGTTACTGCTAAGTGTAGGGTTGTTTTTCATGAAAATCGGTGTCGTACTGTTGAATAAATTCACAGCATTGGACGTTACGTTCTTAGGGGATTCATTCTTGTGGAATTTCGGTCCGTTGCTCTTATTCATTGTGTCAGGGATTGCCTCTGAAACTTTAAAAGAAAAATATAAAGCAGAATGAAACGCTGGTAAGAGAATTCAGCCTATTTGGATAAACAAAACAATAAATGTAATTTTATGTTAAAATTAACTAATCAAGCAGTTAAGACACCTATGTAGCTCTTGACTGCTTTTTTATATTAAATTTTCCGAAAGTTCAAACACTATGTGATTATTCGGTACATAGAGAGAGCATTAAGGGGCTGAAAAGTTGAAAAACAGTATAGTAAGGGGAGTCTTTTATTACCTGTTAGGTGTAGTTGGCATCCTGGCGATCAGTGTTGCGCCATATTCTCTGGCAGAAAGAGGCGTCTATAATCCATTTGGTTATACCGTAGAGTTCTTCAAGTTCGTGTTTAATTTTTTCAAGCCGAATTCCTGGTCCGTCCATTATACATATGAAAGTACGCCGATCTTCGAGATTGTCTGGGACCCATTTGTCTATTCCATGCAAATATTCACCAGTACATTAGCGCTTGGCTTCGGGGCAGCATTTATTTTAGCCTTGATC
Organism: Thalassobacillus hwangdonensis; assembly: GCF_042675915.1. Taxonomy (NCBI): domain Bacteria; kingdom Bacillati; phylum Bacillota; class Bacilli; order Caryophanales; family Bacillaceae; genus Thalassobacillus; species Thalassobacillus hwangdonensis. The sequence goes on from NZ_JBHTKL010000005.1 coordinate 171,658, forward strand.
GCGAACTTTTTACCGAAGTTCGTTCTCGGATTTATTAAAAAGCTTTTGAATTTGTTCGAGGCTGTCCCTGACCTTTTGATTGCCTTCGCACTTCAATTGCTTGTGGTGTACATATTCAAATCCAGTGGGGTTAAGATTTTTGAAATTGTAGCATTGGATGATAAGAAAATATATTTGGCTCCGATCATCACGCTTGCCATCTTACCATTCATCTCGTTATTCAAAATATTGCTATTAGCGATTGAGGAAGAATTGCTTAAGGATTATGTAGATTTCGCTAAAAGTAAGGGGCTCGCGTACAAAGGCGTGCTATTTTTTCACATCTTAAAGAACCTTTTACCTAGCGCATTCTATCATTCGAAAATCATTCTATGGGCATCGCTTTCAAGCCTGTTCATTATCGAACGAATCTATAATATGAACGGGATCACGCAACTGATTATTGAAGATTTCCGCCCGATGGTAGTGGCTGTATCCCTGCTTATGATCTACACGCCGTTCTTTTTCGTTTTCTATGTCGTTGACCGTTGGATTACAGAAGACGAAAGGGTCGGAATACCGATTGTCAAAAAAGAGAAAAAGGATTGGCGTAAGTGGAAGGTTTGGCCATTCCTCCGTCAGTCTTTTAAAGTATTAGTGGACCACTTGAAGAATGTGAAATTTGCTGCTGGGTTCTTGTTTATATTCGGGGTGATCGTCTATAGTTTTCTCCATTCCAAATTTGCGGAAACCCAGGTCCGACAGGTTAGACTTCACCATAATGAAGATGGCTCATTCGCAGGCGCGCCGCCGTTCCCTCCAGGTGAAGGACCGTTTTTATTCGGGTCGGATATGCTGGGCTACAGCCTGTTCGATCAAATCGTAGTCGGAGCTAAATATACGCTCCTTGCTGCCTTGGCAATTGCCCTGTTAAGAATTTTGACAGGCATGTTCTTCGGCATTTTCTATGCCTTTCGAGTTCAATCTGACAAGCAAAAATGGCTGGAGAAAATCGTTGATGCTATGCACTTCTTACCACTCAGCATCATTGCCTACTTATTGTTGAAGCCGATTTTAGTGCAGCCTACAAGACCACCATTTGAATGGTCAACGACATTAAGTGAACGCATCTTTTTGGAAATTGTGATCCTGACGATCCTAGTCATTCCGTTGACTACGGTGCTGGTAGGGAATGAAATCAAACAAATAAAGAAACAAGAGTTCATCTCAAGTGCAAAAGTATTAGGAGGAGGGAACAGGCACCTGTTGTTCCGCCATATCCTCCCTCATCTTGGGCCGAGATTAGCCATCCTATTCAGTCAGCAATTCATACAAGTATTGATCATCTTCGTTCATTTAGGTTTCTTCGATATCTTTTTTGGAGGAACAGAAAAGAAGGTGGATGGGTTCATGCAGGACCCACCAAGTTCAATTACTTATGAGTGGTCAGGATTAATTGGTGCTACAACAGATGCAATAGCTACGGGCCGGTATTGGATGGTCCTCACTGTTCTGGTAGTGTTTATGTTGTGTATCATAGCGATGCAATTGATCATTCAAGGAATCAAAGAGGTCCAGCAAGTAAAAGTTGGGGTCGTATATAAGAAAATCAAGCCTGCAAAGGAGAAAAAGATTATCGAACGCTCGGAGGCTCCTGCGACAGAGGAGTTCACTTTCGTAGATTCGTCGAAACGGCACACGTCTTGAACTGGAAATTAGAAAGGGGTTGCTGAGGCAACTCCTTTCTTATTGGAAAAATAAAATTTAAATCAAGTGAATACGGGAGGAAATATGGAGAGTTGGCTGACTGAAATTATGAGTGAATACGGATATATGGGAATCATGTTTTTGATTGCATTCGAAAATATTTTTCCACCGATCCCTTCTGAAGTGATATTGACCTTTGGGGGTTTCATGACAACTGCATCTGACCTTACGATCTTTGGTGTTGTCATTTCTGCAACCGCAGGCTCCGTTATTGGAGCTGTTGTTCTGTATATGATTGGGTTGCAACTGGACGTAGCAAGATTAGAGAAGATTACAGATCGATGGGGACATATCCTCCGTCTCAAGAAGAATGATATTCATAAGGCCGATGCCTGGTTTGATAAATATGGACCTTGGACGGTTTTCTTCTGTAGGTTCGTTCCTTTGATTCGTAGTTTAATTTCCATTCCTGCAGGTATGTCCAATATGAATGTGGGCTTGTTTCTGCTATTCACTTCACTGGGAACTTTAATTTGGAATGTTGTACTTGTTTACTTGGGGGCCTCGTTGGGAGGTTCTTGGGACGTAATTGTTGAATATATGGATATATACGCAAGAGTCATTTATATCCTATTGTTTATACTTGTTAGTATTTTGATTATAGTGTTTGTGAAAAGAAGAAGATGAAATAGTTTCACGTGGAACAATTTAGGAGAATATTACGAGAGGAGAATAAAGGTTGATAGTGGAGCTTGAGCAGACTGAATTTTATAAGTGCAAAGATTTGTTAAATGAACAAGGACAACTGGAACCCAAAGCCACAATGGAAGGCAAGAATGGTGATCGGATATTCGTAGATGATCGAAGCGCTCCTACATCAGGTTTTATATGGCTGGGGAGTGATAATGGATTCATCTTTATTGGGCATGCAGAAAATGAAGCGTTCAACTCAGAACTGCATGATTTTTTTAACACAGTAATCAAAGTAGATACCAAAAACACCTCGTTTGAGGCGATAGGGAACCATTCGAAATGGAACAGTACATTTGAAGAAGTGTTTGGCGAGAACATGAAGCATTACAATCAGAGGGTGTATGAATTACATAAGGATGATGGTAGAACTCTAGAAGAAGTCCAAATAGAGCAAGGCTATGTAGTCGTAAAAATCACAAAGCATCTCTTGAATGATTCCGCATATGAAAATATTGAATTCTTGCATTCGAAGATTTTAGAGTTTTGGACTTCTTTGGATGATTTTATAAGCGACGGTGTAGGATATAGTGTTATTTATGAAAATGAGATTGTAAGTGTCTGCTTTTCCGGCGTGGTTGCGGGAAGTGTACACGGGATAGACATTGAGACACTAAAGGCTCATCAAGGGAAAAAGCTGGCTCAGAAAGTTGCCCATGCTTTTGTGGAAGAGTGTTTAGCAAATGGAATCACTCCATATTGGGATTGCATGGAGATCAATAGAGCATCTGTTTCTGTTGCAGAAAATCTGGGATTTAAAAATACATTCAATTATGTTTGGTACAGTATCCCGTTTAAGTAGATTTCACTTTTTTACAAATCACTTTTTGGGGGGATACGAGTGAAGAAAAGAATGAGTGTTTATGTTTGTTTATTAGCTGTTTTTCTAATGGTAAGTGCTTGTAGTAACGATTCAGAAAAAAGTGCGCCGCCTATAATGTATAACTTTAAGGAGCCCACGAGTTATCCATTTGAAATTAGTGAAGCATCTACTGAAATTGATATTGGAAAGCCTGATTATTTACATCAGTTCATTTTCACCTATTACAACGAAGAGACAACACAACGACTCAAATACATAGTAAGCAAAGTGCTGGGAGAGCAAGAAGAGCTCTCGAAGAATGACAAAATAGAATACCAATTAAAAAATGGAGTGTCAGCTTATTACGAGGAAACTTCTACGTCCCAGTCCTTGTGGTGGGAAAGGCATGATGGCTTTTTAGCCCGTTATGTTTACTTTACAGATAATAATAGAAGCGAATTGGGCAATTACAAATTGGAGATTGAAGACTTTTTAGACTTAGCAAACCAAGTCCAATAATTAATTAAAACCAGATTAGGAGATTTTATATGGGTAGCAATGAAAGTACATATTTAAGTATCAAAGAGCTTGCTTCATTACCGGCTTTGTCAGCCGTAACGATCAGTGAAGACGGTGAGAACGTAGCCTTTGTCAAAACTACAGCTGATTGGAAAGACAATACATACAACAATCACATCTGGGTCTATGAAAAGAACAAACGGGAATGCTACCCATTAATAGAAGGTGCATCTCCATTATGGTCTCCAGACTCCAACCAGATTGCATATCTTCTTCCGGTCGGGGATGAGAAGAAAAATCAGATCTTTGTAGAGTCATTGGATGGTTCAGACAGGGTTCAAATTACGGATGAGCAGGAAGGTATAAGTTCATTCAAATGGGATCCCAGTTGTAAGGGCCTTTACTATGTTGCTCAGGCTGAAGAATCTGAGGAAATTAAGCGGCGCAGGGAGACCTATGGGGATTTCCAGTATATCAGCAAGGACTACCGAAATCACCGGTTGCATTATATTGAAGCTGATTCCACTAGCATGGCGCGCACCCTAACTGACGATAAGGATTTTCATATTCATCAATTTGATATCTCATCGGATGGGGACACGATTGTTTTTATGGCGACCCCAAGCTCGGATATGGCCGATTCTATTAATGGAGCTTTATACATATTGGATCGTAAAACTGGAGAGCTGAAAAAGGTGCCTACAGATAAGCTGCTTGGAGGGAGCGTTTGTATTTCTCCTGATGGCAGCAAAATTTGTTACACAGCTAGCATTAGAGAGAAAGATTATTATAAGATCCATATCCAGGACAACACCCTGGAGATTTACGACCTTAATACAGGTGAGCGCTCTCACCCTTTAATAGAGGTTGATAGCACGGTGACTCCATTACGGTGGATGGAAAAAGGGATTTTAATCAAGTGGCAGGATAAAACGAATTATCTAGTCGGAATGTTATCTAAAAATGGCACGGTAGAAAAGCTGAGCGAAGATGGCTTCGTGATGGAGGCTTCTATAACTACTAATGGAGAGCACCTCGCATATAGCAAGGCCGCATCAAATGAAACCTTTGAGGTCTATCTCGACAATGAAAAAATCACGGATGAAAATAGCTTTTTCAAAAGGAAGCTCAAGAGTAACAGGGAGATCATAACGTGGAAAAGCAGCGATGACCTTGAAATCGAAGGGGTGTTAACAACCTCGGCAGACTTTGACCCAAACAAAACATACCCTTTATTGGTATTTATCCATGGTGGTCCAGGATGGGCGTCTTTCCCGATCCATTCTGGCTGTTTCAATGAAAAATATCCTGTCGAGCAGTTTGTTGAAAAGGGCTTTATCGTTTTAGAACCAAACTATAGAGGAAGCACAGGGTATGGGAATGAATTTCTGAAAGCCAATTATAGAAATCAGGGGATAGGCGACTATCAAGATATAATCTCTGGCGTTGACACACTCGTTGAAAAGGGGATTGCAGACAAGGGCCGAGTTGGAGTTATGGGATGGAGCAATGGTGGTTTTATATCAGCCTTCTGTTCTACCTATAGTGATCGATTTAAGGCAGCGTCCGTTGGTGGTGGGATTACGAATTGGAGCACCCATTATGCAACTACAGATATCCCTTACTATATCAGAATGTATATGGGGGATACTCCTTGGAATGATTCCGAGGTTTACAGGACAACATCACCTATAAACTATATTCAATCAGCTTGTACCCCGACTTTGATCCAGCATGGAGAAGTGGATGCAAGAATTCCAGTTTCGAATGCATTTGAGCTGTATCAGGGGTTAAAGGACATGGAAGTCGAAACGGAATTAGTTATTTTCAAGGGAATGGCTTATAGTTCGGCCCACCCAGGAGTGAATGTGGCGATCATGAAGCAGAACTTGATGTGGTTCTCGCACTATATACTAGGGGAAAGCATGCAAGGTTTTAGAGGTCTGTAATCATTCAAAAGAAGGGGCATTACATTGCTTAAAATAAAGTTAATCATAGAATTGTTATTGCTACTTTCTGTGATTTCAGGATGCCAAACCAATAATTTAAACCTGGATCAGAGTGTGACGAGTATAGTGATTTATGAATGGGGTTCGAACAAACAAATAAAAGCCATCGACGATCCAAAAACAATTGATAACCTTGTGAGTGAATTGAATGCAGCAAGAGCCGAAAGTGTGTCTGATACAGGGGATATAGCATCACCGGATTATAGAATACTATTTATGAATGGCGAAGATAGTTTGAAAGAGTTAGGGTATTATTCCTCTGAAGCTGAGGACCGTTATATTGATGTGAAAAAAGAAATGCTGTATGTCATTGATTATTCATTGCCACTGGAGTAGTAGAAAGAGAGACTTTTATAAAATGAACGATCCGGGAGAGATTGTGTGAAGAAAATATTAGGTGGTATAGCAATTCTTTTACTTATGATTGTATTGTTGTATTTAATGGTGCGGGATTATTATGTCCTACATGAAGAGGTCCAGCAGGCATCAGTTCAAATAGTCACTCTTCTAAAAATGACTTTATGGGCGTTTATGTTCGGTATTCTGATGGAGTGGAGAGGTTTGTGGAACCTTGTGAGAGGAAGGTTTCACTTGAACTGGCTACTTCTTATACCGACAATCCTATTGTCTGTGGTTGTTTTTATTCCAAGAATATATTGGATTGACTGGTACCAAGTATCTCAGAACTTCTATCCGAATGTCTTCTTATTACCAGATATACATATGATCTTGACGGTTTTCGCAGGAACGATGCTGGTCCGCTCATTTTCGACTCGATATTGATTCAATGGAGGGAGGATGGATATGCCAAAAAACCTAACCATCAAATCAATTCAATCCGCAGATATTACAGCAAACATGCTGGATCATTTTGAGCGCAAACAAGAAACACGAAACGTCCATGTTCAAACTAATGGGAACTTGATAAATAAAGAAGATGCTTTTGAAGATGATTGGACAAACGAGGACAAACGTAACATCGTTGCGCATTTTGATACTGTGCTGAACGATGGAGGAGCTGTCATCGTGGCTGAACAAAGTGGAATGGTTGTAGGATTCGCAGTAATTGAGGGGAATCTATTCGGAAGCCGTGATACCTATTTAGAGCTTTCCTTCATCCACGTCACTCGGCAAATGCGTGGCAAAGGTATCGGTGAAATGCTGATGGAAAAGGTAAGGGACGAAGCGAAGCGGCTGGGAGCATCGAAGCTTTATATAGGTGCACATCCAAACGTCGCTACTCAATCTTTTTATCGGAAAATCGGCTGTGTTTTAGCTGAAGAGGTGAATCAAGAAATCTATGATCGCGAGCCAAGAGATATACAGCTGGAGCTACTTCTCTAAAAAATATAGCCTGCCCGTCATCTTTTTATTAAACCCAATATGTTTTGTAACCTGTATAGGGAGTAAAACAAAGTAGGGTTACCATTGAAAGCGTTCAGATGTTTATCTGAACGCTACTTTTTGTTGTTTTATTCAACTAAAGTATTCTTCTTGAACATAAACAAACCCCAATATGCAATCAAATATAATAAACCAAGGATAATATAAACTGTCCAAACGGCACCTTGTTGGAGCTCACTAACTAAGTGTTCAAATTCATTTACGCCCTGATGGCGTCCAATGCTGTTAAATATGCCTGTTATTGGAATTGTGATGGAAACGGCAATAGTTAGGATAGACAAAATTACCATTTTCTTTCTTACCATATTCCAAACAGCGGTTGCGAAGGTTGTTAATAAAAACAAGTAGAAAATAACCCAAACCCCATTAGGTAGTGTTTCCCAATACATCCTATCTCCCCCATTTAAATAACTTCAAAATACCTGCGCCGTTAGTTAACATTCTTATTCTTATATTAACATAAATATCCATTTATCCTGTGTGTTGGACAGAAAATTATCAACAAAAATAAGCAGTCCGATTTATATGTTCCTCGGACTGCTAAAGCGGTTGTTTTTTGTTGTACTCCAAAACTGAACGCATGAACCTAGTACAGGTAGGCTTTTATTTATTTCAACTTTTCAATTGATTTTTCGATTTTCGCAGGTTCCGTCTGAGGTGCGAATCGTTCCACCACTTCACCATTCCGGTCGACAAGGAACTTCGTGAAATTCCACTTGATGTTGCTGCCAAGCATCCCTTTGGCTTCACCTTTCAAGTGTTGGAATAATTCGTGTGTATTCTCGCCGTTTACATCAATCTTCTCGTGCATCGGAAAAGTGACGCCATAATTGATGCGGCAAGCCTCTTCAGCTTCTTGTGCCGTGCCAGGCTCCTGGTTAGCGAACTGGTTACACGGAAAGCCTAGAACGACTACACCATCGTCCTTATATTTCTTATAAAGTTCCTCCAAGCCGTCGAACTGCGGTGTCAGTCCACACTTGGAAGCTGTATTGACGATCACCATGACGTCGCCTTTGTATTGCTCCAGGTTATACGTTTCCCCATTGGACTTCGTTACAGAGATATCATAAATACTACTCATATTTTTCTCCCTCCATTATGAAACGTTACTTTCAGTTTACCTCTCCAGGTCAGAAAAACAAATGTTAATGCTTTAGTGCAGTGAGGGACAGTCCCCCGCCGCTTTAAAGCGTTGAAGTGCTAGGTGCTTCCAAGGAAAGAAACCAAAGCATGTGTCAAAAGTGTTTGACACATGCTTTGGTTTTTATTACCATTATGGTGTAAAATACTTTTGACAGCCTGTGGTGAGAAAAGGATGATAACAATTTGAAAAATAATATTAAAACATTGAGGGAAGATCTGGGAGTGTCACAAGGTAAGCTTGCTACGCTTTGTAATGTAAGCCGCCAAACTATAAACGCTATTGAGAATAATAAGTATGACCCTACCTTGAAGTTGGCTTTTAATATTGCGAAGCATTTAGGAACAACGGTTGATAAAGTATTTTTGCCATAAATTTTTGGAAGGGAAGAGTGAAAGGTGAGCTTATTTCTGACATATTTAGTTGTGCCGATTATCTGGCTCTTCGTAATAGGTGGGCTGTCTGGTAGTAATGAATTTATATTCAAACCTAAAGAGGATGAAAGAAAAGAGTGGATAAAACAAAAAGCAGTGGTACAAAGTTGGGCTACTTTAATTCTTTTTCTCCTTACAAATTTCCTGTTTGATTTTTTCAATGTAGGCGATCCCAGAGTGAAGGACATAAAATATCCTGAGCTATTTTATTTGGTAATTGTATTGCTGAGTTACTACATATTTTACTTTATTAATGGAAGGAAAGTACGCGCTTAAGTGTTTGCTTTAGTAACAGAAAGGGGAGGAAAAGGTGAATAAATCCAAAAGATTCATAGCGTTTCTCACGTTTATTGTCTTTGTTGTAATCGCAGGATATACATTTTATGAATGGATTAGGTTTGGAACTATTAATGGAAGTTCAATATTTTTCAGTTTTCTTGCTTTATCTTATTTCTTGAATTGGATTACTTGGGGAGAAGTTGAAGGTAGAGGAGAAAAAGATGAATTGGATGTACACATTAAAACTCAAAGTACTAGAATAAGTTGCTTTGTTTTAATGTTTTTGTCAGGCTTAATTTTATTTGTTTCTGATGGGGTAACGGATTTGAAAGATATTGATAATTATCCTTTACTCATAGTGGTAGGGCTTACGTTTGTTACATTGCCAATGACAGAATTTATATATTCTAAGAAGTATAAGTAATTAACATAGGGAGAGTCCCCAATCATCCTGAGGGCATGGAAAAACGAACAAGCCACAGCAACTTGATTCCTTAAGAATTCGAATGGAATTTTTCTCAAATGATAAGTGTTTAATAAGGACGATTGCTTTTTCAAGTAATAAAAATCAGACGTGGACGTGATTAAATTGAAAACAGGATGGGAACGTTCCAATCCTCTCATTCTACCGGATCAATCAACAGTATCTAAAATGTTACAACCATTTTTAAATGAGAGACAGATTTTAAAATTAGAACCACTTGGCGGAGGACTTAGTAATACCAATATAAAAGTCTCTCTTACGAATGGGGAGAATTTTGTTCTTCGGATTTATAACGATGATGGTACAAAAGGGCATATAGAGAAGGGTGTATTGCAACTTGTCAAAAGCACGATACCTGTTCCTCAAGTCCTTTATCATGATGCTTCATTGTCTCAATTTGAGTATCCATATTTAGTTTTAGATTGGATAAAAGGGACTCAGCTCTCAGAGTTATTTATTTCAAGAGATCAACAAAGCTTAGTATATGCCGGCCAGGAAGTAGGAAGGGTGCTTGCAAGCCTACACGCCATCCAGTTTACTTCACCAGGCTTCTTTGATGAACAGTTAACTATACAAAGATTTGACGGTGCTTCTGGTGCAGAATTTTTTGTGGATCTTATAGAAAGAATTATTAGTGAGCGACCTGTGACTGAAAATCTAGGTCCGGAACTGGTTAATGAAATCAGACAGTTTGTAAATGAACATGCGCAATTAGTAGACGATATCGGCAATCAATCTTCTTTAGTGCATAGCGATTTCAACCCCTTGAATATTCTCATTGAAAAAGATGAGGACAACATCAAAATAACTGGAATTTTGGACTGGGAATTTTCATTCAGCAATTCGCCATTAATTGATATTGGCAATATGCTACGGTACGAGGATGTAAAGGAATCTCCGTTTATACAACCATTTATCTCGAGTTATCTCAAACACGGAGGAGACTTACCACAGAAATGGCTGCAAAAAGCTAAGTTGCTGGATCTTATTGCATTGTGTGAATTAGCAAATAAAGAAGCATGTGGGGAAGTACGTGTACGTGATATTAAAAATCTGATAAGCAGAACAATGAATGAATGGGAATTATATGAAGAAGTACAAGAAGATATTTGATAACCATTCTGACCTTATTACATAATTTGGTGGAAAGAATAACTTTATACGATTAAAACAACACGCTTGGATATTGTAATCCAAGCGTGCTTTATTGATACTGATAGGTATTTTTATGGCTTCGTATACGTTGCAAATTCAATGAATCCGATGAAAACGACACAGATGAACATGAACGCATACAACCCTAGCGCCCACCAGGTGAAGGTCTTGCGATAACCTACCCGAAAAAAGCTCACGAACCCCGTTATGATGCCGGTCGTAGGAATGATCTGCAAAAACAGATTCGCAAACGGGTTGAAGCTGTTCAACGATAATAGGAAGATGTTCAAATATGCCAGTGTCAACAGCGCACATAGGAATGAAACAACACCGAATCTTGTTTCCCTCAATTTAAGCTTTGGGTTCTTTTTCACCAGTTCCATAACCGCACCTCCCCGATGTGGATCGTTCTTACCGCGTCATTATCTCTTAGCTTCAACAGCTCTTTAGTTGGACCGGTAACCACGCCGCCGTATGCTTTCAGACCATTCCCCTCTAAATAATCGATGCGGTCCTCAAGGTCGAGCCATTTCGCATGCGCGATGTTTGTTGCCTGTTCTTCATACTTGGCAAGGAAGCGGAGACTTTCCATGAATTGTTCTTCGTTTTTCCTTCGGGAATTATAGGGCGACCAACCATCCGGATCCTGCTGTGCGGGATAACCGATTGGTGGGAGGAATCCGCCTTCTGAACTTTTTCCTTCTGCTTCAAGTCCAGTATCAATCGCATACCAGCGCCATTCTGCGTCCACATCTTGGAGCACACCCCTCATGTCGCTAGGAGCGTAGGTATCCTCAAGAGATACATACAGTTCTGCAACCGTTCCTTTAGGCAACTTCTCCAACGTATTCCAGGCGTTTTCGTCGCGGTTGGAAACGATACCTTCCGGGTGGAACAGCTTTTTCGTCTCTGGTAACGGGATGTCCTGAGGTGGATTCTCGATGATGTAATTGCGTTTCGGGAATTCCGCATCACTAAAGTTATAGGAAACCTCCCAATCGCCTAACGAAATATCGTTTTTCCCGACACGTTTGTAGAGATCCATATCAACATCGAACGTGAACAGGCCGAAGGTCCGCTCGACCTCCATCTCTTCCAGACTGACGTTCGGCTCGGTCACATACACGGTCTGAATCGCGACTTGGATAAGGTCTTCTGCTTTTTGACCCCACCCATAGTAGAGGTAGCTACCCATCATCATGACTGGCAGAATCAGCAGAACGATCATCGTCACGTAAGCAGCCAGTGAAAATCTAGCATTCCGGATGCTGTTCTTGATGATTTTCCCGGCTTTGTCTGAAGATAGCTCCTCCGTAGTGTTCTCGGAAGTCTGGAGTTCTTCTGCAATGACTTCCTGATAGGTATCCAGCTTCTCCAGTTCTTTTTCCACTTCTGCTGCTTCCTGCTCGGATAGGTTGCCATCATAGTAATCTTTCAACCGCTGCTTCCATTCCTCACTCATTCCCGACACTTCCTTTCTTGTAAAGCTGTTTAAGTTTTGCCCGTCCCCGGAATATATGGGTCTTTAATGTATTTTCGTTCAGCGAGAGCGTGGCTGCTGCCTGCTTAAGCGAGTAGTCGCGCAAATCACATAGGATGATCGCCTGCTTCTGCAATTCCTTCAGTTGATCGAGCTTTTGGTAGAGCTCCTCTTTGTCGATTTTCTTCTGGACTTCCTCTTCTGCTGAGGTGTCCGTTTGTATGTTTGTAAAATAGTCCGGTTCTTCGATGTCCATCTTCTTACTCCGCCGCGCGTAGTCGATGAAGGTGTGGTACGCGATTTTCAACAGCCAGGCCTTCATCGAGTTTGGTGGACTTTTTTCGAGCGCACCGTACGCCTTCATGAACGTATCCTGTGTCAAATCCTCCGCCAGACTCTGTTCCCTGCAAAGAGAGAGAAGATAGCGATAGACGTCGTTTATGTACAGTTTATAAAGTTGATTGATATCCAAGTCTTCTCCCCCTCCTGTCTAATCAACGAATGGGAATGGAAAAAAGTTGCACTTTGAGGAGAAAAAATTTCCAAAGGATTTCGGGACAAGACAGGGTAAGTGGATAATTATGTTAAAATTAGCACAATGAAGTTGATGAGCGGGGGCATGGTCATGGTCATGGGGGACACTTTTACAATTAAAGAACTAGATTCACAAACTGATATTTTAAAAGCATTTCCAGTAATGAAGCAATTACGACAGCATCTCGATGAAAAAACCTATCTCGATTTAGTTGAAGATGCAAAGGACAAAGACAGCTACAAGCTGTTTGCTCTAATGGAGGAAGGAGAAATTGTCGCAGTAGTTGGATTTAAGCCAATGATCACCCTATATTACGGGAGGTTTGTCTGGGTTTGTGATTTAGTGACCGATACAACTAAGCGTTCAAAAGGGTACGGTGAAAAGCTGCTTTCCTATGTTCATGAATGGGCGAAAGAAAATGAATATGAAAGTGTTGCTTTATCTTCAGGATTACAGAGAACGGATGCCCACCGCTTTTATGAAGATAAAATGGGTTATGACAAAGTGAGTTATGTGTTCAAAGCATCATTAAAATAGTGAAATGAAGGTGTAGAACTAATTTGCCCAAAGGAGAAGGTGAATTGACATACTTAGAAGAAAGACTGGCTGAGAGAAATGTAAAGGTACTAAAAAAAGAAGTTATTAATGGGGCGCATGCAGGAAGAATTTATAGGATTAATGCTATTGATAAAGAGAATCAAAACGTCAACCTTGTATATAAAGAGGTTGAAACGGACCGAAGCAATGAACTCGACCTCTATTCAACGAGTTCAAATCTCATTCAACAATTTAATAAAGTGATAGCAGTGTGGGGTTCTTCACCAAAAGCTATTCTTATGTATGACTTAAACTCCCCCATAAAAAAGGGCTTTGAACTACTGTCAGAATTGGATAAGAAAAACCTTATAGAGAGTATCTTAAATAGACTAGCTGCTCTACATAGCTTAAGTAATGACAAGAACAGCAACGGGTTACCGACACACCGAATTACATATGAATGGCACGGATGGTGCATTGACCAGATGAATCGTTTAGGGGCACAGCATCACTGGATTCAAACAGATTGGATTAAAATAATCACCAATGCTTATGAGCAATTAGATTTTAAAAACTTTGAGCCACAGTGCCCGCAAGTTATTACTCACGGGGATCCCCACTTGGAGAACATATTCCTCAATGATGGTCAGATATGGTTGATTGACTGGGAGTGGGCAGCTCTAAGTTCACCTTTAAGAGACATAACGATAATGTGCCAAGATATTTATGACACACGGTTGATTCAATTTGTAAAAGAATCTTATCAAGAACTCCTAAATAACGACAATCTCAATATCTCCTCCCAAGCTTACCAGCGAGATTTCAATTACTATTATATTGATCATACAACTATGATGCTTGCCTGGGAGATTGAAAAGTATTTTCAAGATTATACATCTGAAGAAAAAATCAAAGAAATAATAGAGTTCAAAATTGGGGAAATCAAAAGAGTAACAAGTGAAGAATTAGAATTACTTCGCTAAAGGGTTGGTGCTGATGTTTAAATATACTATCTGCTTGATAAAGAAGGATAACAAAATTCTACTCTTAAACAGAAATAAAAAGCCTGCCATGGGAATGTGGAATGGCGTAGGAGGAAAAATTGAGGATCATGAAACTCCTATGCAGGGTGTAATCAGAGAAACTTATGAGGAAACGGGCTTGAAACTTAATAGTGTAACTTATGCGGGAAATGTGATTTTAAAAAGTGAAGTAAGCAATGCTGGTATGTACATATTTATTGCTGATTTACCAGAGGATTTACATATAGAAACGCCCTTAAACACATTAGAAGGAACTTTAGATTGGAAATCAATTGATTGGATCTTGGATAAAGATAATATGGGGGTTATTAGTAATTTGAAAAGTTACCTTCCCGTTATCTTAGAAGGAAAACTTAATTTAGAGCATTCTTTCACATATGATATTCACAATATTTTGGATTACACTACTACAAAAGTAATTGAAAATGAGATGAACAAAAGATATAAAAAACATCAATACTTATAGAACTGACTGGGGCTTTTCTCCAATATCTTTGTCTCATTCAATGAGTTACCTAACAGGAGTGACAAAATAAGATGGATATTTTTCTGTTTTTAGCTGTACATATAATAATCGGCTTAGCGATGATTTATTTCAAAGAGAAATTGCCAAAACCACTACCTACTTTTTCTATTGTATTTCTAAGTATGAGCTTCTTATATTTCGAGTCAATATTATTAAGATAAGCACACTTATCTCAGTGCTGAGTTTTAAACTAGCAGGGCGATAGCTGCACTGTGACTATCGCTTGCTGTGCTAACGGAGCAGGTTAATTGAAGAAAACCTATAATGCCAAGTAAGTCTAGAAATAAATCATAGGGGGGAGATAAGTTTGCTAAAAGAACTTGAAAAATTGGCGAAATTAGAGACCAAGAATTTAACACTTCGAAAAATAAATAAACAAGATATTGATGATATTTTCTATTATGGTTCTAATCCAAGTGTCTCTAAAAGAGTAAGCTGGGAGACACACCAAACTAAAGAAGATACTGAACAATTTATTGAAGCGGTACTAGATGGTTATAGTCAAAATAATAAAGCTCTTTGGGGTATGGAGTTGAAGTCTACTGGCAAGCTTATCGGAACTATCGACTTTGTAACTATCAATTACAAACACAATAATGCGGAGGTTGGATATGTACTGTCTGAGGACTACTGGGGTAATGGGCTCACCACAGAAGCTACCAAAAAAATAGTTGAAGTTGGTTTTACAGAACTAGGCTTGGTCCGTATTCAAGCTAGATGCTTTGTAGAAAACATAGGCTCTCAAAGAGTAATGGAGAAAGTTGGTATGTCGTTTGAAGGTTTAATTAGAAAAGGAATGTTCGCTAAAGGAGAGTACCAAGACTTAAAGCTCTATTCAATCTTAGTTGAAGAATTTCAAGGTTAATTATGTTTACTAATTAGGAGGAGACAGTCCATAAGGAACAATCATTTAGCTGTTCCTATCGGTCTTCCATTATTGGGGGCGTTTCTTTAGTTAAGGAAAATAATCTGGGAGGGGCTTTGGTTGATAAAAATTCAAAGCGATTATCAAAAACGACCTATTCGATTTTTACAGTTATGGGAAAACGGAGGCTGGTCGCTAAAGGTATATGGGATTTCTTATTCAAGTGAATATCCGAGTAACAAATTAATGGATAAAGCAAAGGAGCTTGCTCGTGATATTTTGCCATTTCCAGCGGTGACAAAGAATCGATATGGTCTTGGGTTTATAGGTGTTCATGAAGGTTCGGGAGCCAACTTTATTTTTATTGACTGGTGGTCTAATGAAAATGAGCTTAACCACCATGTTTACGTTGAGTCACATGGGGATCCTGGGATGTTTAAATATGTAACACCTAAAGGTTTAATAGCGTGTTGCTGGGACTTAAAGGTTTTAAGTTATGAAAGAGATTGTTGGGTAGAATCTGTATTAAATAATTCAACAGGTTCTCCAGATATAGATCTGTATTTAAACATGCATTTGAATGAAGATGTTTAACAATACCTTGTTGGAATTTTAAAGTGTCTCGAATTCAAGTTTTACACAATTGGGGCTATACCTGCACAGTGACTACTGTCCCTTATTGGGCTAACGGGCAGTATAGTTGAATTAGGAAAAGTAATGGGGGCGAACTGTGGGGAAGAAAAGAATAGGGATAATTATTGGTGTACTAACACTGGTCTTAGTAGTTTCCTATTATTTTTATAATTCAAAACAAGAGTTATATGGAAATGATAAGGATTCTATCGTTAAGGTGATTAAGTCAATTGATGATTATGAGAATAAAGAGGTTGAAATTCTGGAAATCAGCGATTTTAATGATGTTAGAATTGTAGGTTTCCTATCGAATGATAGTCCTTCTTATATTGAGTTCATTAAGAATCAGAAGGAGAATTATGTTTGGAGGCATATAGAATCAAGAGATAATGAATCATTTAGTATGTTCTCACCCTTAAGTGGAAGTTCAAAAATGATGGTCGTGACAAATTATGAGAATAAAATTGCGAAAATGCAGGTAGATATTAATGGTAAACCATTAGAACAAATTTTTACTCCGCATCAAGCAAATGTTACTTGGGTCGATAAACCTCAAACAAATAAAGATAGTTACGAATATCGGAATTATAAATATTACGATATAAATGGAAATCTAATTAAAGAGAATTAGTTCTTCAACTAACAGGGGCTTTTCTTCAATAAAGAAATCATCCTCTTCTTATTAAAGTAACGGAGCAGATTTGTTCAATAAGAAATCACAAGATAGAGCACTTACTGTGAAATAAGATTAGAAGTATTAATTCCTAAGAAAAGGCAATGGAGGTATAGTTATGTGGGTGATATTAGGGGTTATTGCTATAGTAGCAACTTTTATAAATCTTTATATGTACAGTGCAGGAAAAGATTATAAGCTTGCTATGGCGATGGGATTATCATTTACAGCATTAACACTTTGTGCAGATTACAGTTATGTATCTCAGTGGGTAGGAGCGGAAGATTGGGCGGCTTTAGCGGATGTAGTACCTGGTATGGCAAGGGCATTGTGGTTTTTGACAATTGTTTCGATCCTACTAAATATAGCACCTATACTTTTAGAACGAAAAGGTAAGAGAGTTAAAGCTTAAGGGGGTGTCCAAATGGTAGGTTTTATTATTGTTCTTCCGATAATTTCAGTATTGGTTGGACTATATCTTATAACATTGGGGTTATGGGAATTAAGAAAAGGTATCAATAGAAATCAATACATAAAATATATGTTCACAGGCTTATTTTCGTTAGTTATTTTAACGCCGATGTTATGGTTCTTTTTAATCCAGCTTGGATAAGAAAAGGAGATTGAATTTGAATAATAAATTAAGAAAATCTTCAACCAATAAGTCCATTTCGGGGGTGTGCGGAGGTATAGCTGAGCATTTCGGTATATCTCCTTTGGCGGTAAGGGTAATTTTCATTTTAATTCCAGCTAATATACTTCTATATTTAATTCTCGTTAATACGATGTCTGATAGCCCTCCATCAATATAGAATTAAAGTCGATCAGGTTTCTTCAGTGAATTTAAACAAGAACATCACAGGGGAGATAGTAAATGATTCAAGGAATATATGAACATATAAGTGAAGCACAGTTAAAAAAGTATGCAGAACTTGCTGTACGAGCTGGTGTGAATCTGCAAAAAAATCAATTATTGATTATACATAGTGATATTCAAAATGCTACGTTTGCACGTCTAATCCAAACGGTAGCCTACAAGGCAGGAGCTTCAAATGTTTTTATAGATTGGACAGATGAACAGTCTATCAAAGAATTTTACTTAAATGCGGCAGATCGTGCCATTGATCACTATCCTGATTGGCAGGCTGCCCGTTTTAAGGAGTGGGACGATGCAGGTGCTGCGTACATCCATATTATTTCTGAAAACTTGGAGGTCTTTAAGGAGGTTTCTTCAGAAAGGATAAATCGTTTCGAAAAAGCTTCTCGTACTAAATTAAGGGAGCATCATGCGATAGTCAGATCCCACGAGGCGCGCTGGAATCTTATAGCTGTCCCGAGCGTTGAATGGGCAACGAAAGTATTTCCCAACCTAAGTGAAGAAAAAGCTTTACAATCATTATGGAAATTGATTTTAAAAGGATCTCGAGCAGACGGGAACCCTATAAAAGATTGGGAGAGTCACCATAGAGCCTTCGAATCTCGAAAAAAATTCCTGAACGAGAGCCGATTTGAAGCCCTTCATTTTACAAACAGCCGAGGAACTGACTTATCAGTTGGTCTACCTGAAAATCACCTCTATATCGGTGGGGGTGTCACAGATAAAAATGGAATACCTTTCTTTCCGAACATTCCTACGGAAGAAATATTTACTGCTCCCCATAAAAATAAGGTGAATGGTAAATTGGTAGGTTCGAAACCTCTCATCTATGGGGGAAGTGTCATCGAAGAATTTTATCTCATTTTTAAAGAAGGACGAATTACCGACTATTATGCAGAAAAGGGACAAGAAGTGTTACAACATCTCATCGAAACAGACGAAGGATCACATTATCTAGGTGAAATCGCCTTAGTCTCTAATAAATCTCCTCTTGCTCAGTCCGATACTCTTTTTTACAATACCTTGTTTGATGAAAATACGTCCTGTCATATTGGAATAGGAAATGCATCTCCCTCCAATATTCAAAATGGCAGTGAACAATCTGAAGAAGAGTTGAAAGCAGCGGGGCTGAATACTTCCCTTTTGTTAGTCAATGTGACTTTTGGTAGTGAAGACATGAAAGTAGTGGGCATTAAAGAAGGTGGAACGGAAGTCTTGCTAATGAAGGATGGGGATTTCCAATTCTAATTCGTCTACATAAAAAGTTCTTTAATTAAAGTAGGGGATAAAAAAATGATAGGAATAAGTATAGCGACGAAGTGGGAATATGAAGCGACATTGGAATACTTCAGCGTAAAAGATAACGAACTTTACGGTTATCCTTATGGCGAGTATTTCATAAAAACAATTAATGGTACGGAACTTGTTTTTTATAGTACAGGTGTAAGAAAAGTAAATGGTGTTGGTGGTAATCAGTATATGATTTCTAAATTTAATTTAATTAAAGTAATCGTTGCTGGAACATGTGCAGGAATAGATGATAAGTACAGTAATTTGGATGTTTTTGTACCCGATCAAGCCGTTCAATATGATTGTACAGTAAAAGAAATTGAGCCTTTTATTAAACAATCCTTCGTAGTCGATATTGATCTATCAAAATATGGATATGGTTTTCATACCGGCACAATTGGCACCGCTGATAAAGCAGTAGTGATGTGGAAGGACTATTTAGAACTTAAAGAAAACAAAATAATAATAGCCGATACAGAAGCGGGTGCAATTGCTTATATCTGTAAGAAGAATGATGTGGAGTGCATTATTATAAAAGGAATATCTGATTTTCCATCAGAAGAAAGTAACTCTGATAAATTCGAGTCGAACATTGAACAAATTAATGTTTATCTAGAAAACACCCCCAAAGTTATGAATAAAATATTTGATGAATATTTAATGAGATTTATTTAAAAAATGAAGTCTCCTTTGTTCTACTTTCAATAGCAAGATTGTAAAAAATGTACTTATACTAACGGGTGCTTTCTTCAATAAGGAGATCAGTCATTCCTGATTAAAGTAACGGAGCAGGTTGGTTGAATAAGCAATCAAATGATTAATTATATAAAGGGGGAAGGTTAGTGGCTGGAATAGAAACAGAAATTTATAATGTCAGTTATGCACTGTACGTAACGAACTGGTTATTGGGTATCATTGCTATTACCTTAATTGCCAATTTGATTGTTAACATTAAAAGGAAATAGCAACGGGGGCTTTTATCCAATATCTTTGTCGCATTCAATGAGTTTTTAGCTGTACATATAATGATTGGGTTAACGCTTATTTATTTCAAAAAAAATTGCCAAAACCAATAACTACTTTTTCTATTTTATTTCTAAGTATGAGCTTCTTATATTTCGAGTCAATATTGTTAAGATAAATATACTTATCTCAGTACGGAGTTTCAGGGCGATAGCTGCACTGTGACTATCGCTTATTGTGCTAACGGAGCAGGAGTGTTGAAGAAAAAATCTGAAACTGATTTATTAGATTTGATCTTCAAGGGGGATTTGATGAGGTTTGTTATTACTGGCATAATGTTAGTTCTTTTTCTGGCCGGATGTTCAAGTTATTCAGAAGAGTTTATTATTTCTGGTGAAGTTACAAGGGTAGAAGGTGATTTGGTCTCGATAGATAACCAAGAGATAAAAGTCGATGACCCTTCAGATTTTAAAGTTGGTCAAAAGGTAAAAGTAACGTTGATTGACCACACAAGTGAAGAGGATTGGGACCCAGATGACTTTGAAGTAAAAAAAGTGACTTTTATGAAATAAATTCTTATTAAACAAACGGGGGCGATTGCTAAAGAGTACTCGTCCTTAAAGGGGGCAATCGTGGAGCAAGTCCATCAGTTTTGTTAACTAGGTTTGTTGGTTCAAGTATATAATCTCGATAATATAAGGTAAGGCTAATGAGATTATCATTAATTCAACATTCTCTCGCATATTTGACACTTTTAATACGCTGGGTCCAAGAAACTTTCCACTATGTTTATACTCAGGAATGTAACTGTCTTTTTTGTAGTCGATATATCTTTTACCTTCAGGAGAATCGAATGTCCACCAACCACTCCCGCCAGTAACAGTGCCTAGATTTCTATTGTTCAGTGTAACGTTAAGATTAAACTTTAATTTTGTGGAACCTTTTATTTCAGCAATTTTTTCCTCTTGGCAGTAAATACTAAAATGGTCGTTCAATCCCCTGTTTCTTATTATAGTGAACAATTCTTTCTCTTCAGAGGAATGTGCTATAAATTGTTGTTTAGTTAAGATATTAGTATTTGTGAACATAGATATTACACCTAGAATTTGATGCTTAAAGGTAGTTTTGAAATCTCTAATAGTAAAAAGTAAATTATTATTAACGGAATGATAACAAAGTTCCCTAATAGTGAATTTTCCTTCTTTTATGATGTAGGTGTTGATTTCTTGTAAAGAAGATAAAACTTCTAGTTGTTTTTTCATTGGAGATCATCCTATTCAAATTATATGCTTTGATCAATTATATCCAATCCTTGTATACATATTATCTCGACATTAAGACTTCAAGTAAAGGGGGCTTATCTTCAATAAGGAGATCAGCCTTTTCTTACTAAAGTAACGGAGCAGGTTTGTTTAACAAGATAATGAATTTTTCAGTGATGATTGGAGAGACAAATAATGTCTGAGATGACAACATCAATTGTTTTATATGGTAAGATTGATGAATTTGATACAGATAAATGGAGTGATTTCTATAACATAGCAAAAGACCTTTCAAAGACACTTTCATTTAAACCTAACTACATTGGTCTTGATGGTGAAGAGTTTAAATCTGGTAAAGTGTTAACTATGAAGAGAACCGAAAAACGACTTTTGAAATCACTAACCAACGGAAATAGTCTTTTATCAATGACATTGTATTCCTTACCTGAAGATTTTACTCAAGCTGCTTTTGATTATAACTTCTATTTAGGAAGGGATAAAAACGAAGATAGTCATAATCAATCTAAAATAATCCTAACAATACCCACAGAAGTTTATAGCCAAATAAATACTCCAAGTATAATTTGTACTTTAAAGGAGTTTATACAATTTAAAGAAGGAGAAATCTTTGAGTTATCGAGATATGAAACTCCACTTTTTTATGCTTCAAGAGTAAACGAAAGAGAGGATTATGAGACTTTGAAGATATTAACAACTTTTTAAATTTGTAATTCTTGTTTTGCTAACGGGGGCTTTAGTTAAATAAGATAGTTATGCAAAGGTGAATTCCATTTAATGGGAAGTCATCTTTTTTCATTAGGAAGCAATCAAGAATGATTCAATTATCAGTTCATATGCATTGACCGTCTCAAATATGGGGCGGTTTTTTTGTGGAATTTTAGACACATTCTTTGTGATTTGAATCACAAAAATGCCCCTGTCAAAGGATTATGATGACGGTGAGAACTCAATAAGGGGGAGGATTGCATGAAAGCAGTGAAAGTAAAAGACTCAACAGAGCGTAGCAATGCATCGAAGGTTGGCACATGGATCTCGGTAGGAGTTGTTGGTCTGGCAATCTTATTGACTTATTTTCTATTGTTCGGCATCTATATGGATCGAGTATAGGGGGGATGGAACATGCATCTGGATGAAAAAATCTGGCTTACGCTCAGTTTCGGGTTGATTATCGGTTTTATGCTGATCACTGGTTATCAGGCCTACGCGTTCGGGATGGGGCCGCCAAGTCATAAGGAAACGATCGACCCGCAAAAAGTAGATGAAACGGCACCGTTCGATAACCCTGGGGTAAGAAAGATTGGTGAAAATGAATATGAAGTCGTCATGACGCTGCAGATCTTCTCCTTTACTCCGGCAGATATTGAAATTCCAGAAGGGGCGACGGTCCACTTCATTTTGACTTCCAAGGACGTCGTTCACGGCTTCCAAATTGCCGATACCAATGTGAATGCTATGGTCATGCCGGGGCACGTTCAGAAAATCACGCAGAAGTTCGACAAGCCTGGCAGCTATCTGGTCCTTTGCAATGAATATTGTGGAGCCGGGCACCAGGTAATGAGCACGACGATTACGGTGAACTAAAGGAGGGATGGAGACATGGAAGCATTATCAGTCCGTACGTTTAATGAAAAAGCGAATACCGTTCTCGGCATCAGCCCTGAAGAATCAAGGCTGACGAAATCATATATATCTGTTGCATTTGTTGCATTACTGCTCGGTGGCGTCTTAGGTCTGCTTCAAGGGTTGAATCGCGCAGGACTCCTGCAGCTCCCGCCATGGGCGAACTACTATCAGATTTTGACCGCACACGGCATTCTTCTCGTTGTCGTCCTGTCTGCCTTTTTTACAATCGGTTATTTCTACGCCGCTCTGTCCCATACACTGGGCGGACTTCTTCCAGCTACAAGAAAGATGGCGTGGATCGGCTTTTGGATGAAAATTGTCGGGTTCGTCATCGCTCTTGTCCCGATTCTCCAGAATAAGGCGTCGGTCATGTATACATTCTATCCGCCGATGGCTGCCTCTCCTTACTTTTATATCGGGTTGGTGTTCATCGTGCTTGGCGTCTGGATGGCCGCGTTCGGAGCATTTCACAATGTAGCAAGCTGGCGAAAGGCGAATAAAGGCCAACACCTGCCAATTCTTGCTTTCTTTGCAACTGCGGTGTTCATCCTGTTGTTCTTCGGAAGCCTGCCAGTCACAATCGAAGTGCTGGTCATCATTCCGTGGGCGTTCGGCTGGGTAGAGACGATCAATGTCATGGTCGCCCGTACGTTGTTCTGGGCATTCGGCCACACACTGGTCAACATTTGGTATCTGACCGCCATCTCCGCCTGGTACGTCATCGTTCCGAAAATCATCGGTGGTCGCCGGTTCAGTGATACATTGACGCGGGTGGTCATCACCGGCCTCGTTGTCATGAATATCACCGGTGGTTTCCATCATCAGATCGTTGACCCAGCAATTTCCGAGTCCATCAAATTCATGCACGTGTTCATGAGCTTAGCCATCGGGTTTCCTTCCTTAATGACCGCCTACGCTATGTTCCGAGTGTTCGAACGGACCGCAAGAGAACAGGGTGGCAAAGGCCTTGTAGGCTGGTATAAAAAAATGCCATGGGGTGACGTTCGGTTCCTTGCACCATTTGTCGCGATGGTGGCGTTCATTCCAGGCGGAGCGGGTGGGATCGTCCAAAGCACGAACCAGTTGGATCAGGTCGTCCATAATACGATGTGGATCGTCGGCCACTTCCACTTGACCTTAGGCACGACCGCCATCCTTACGTTTTTCGGCATCAGCTATTGGTTGATTCCTTATATCTCTGGTAGAATCCTGACTCCTGCAATAAACAGGATCGGCATCATCCAGACGATCCTGTGGGGTGTGGGAATGCTGTTCATGTCAGGAGCCATGCATTATGTCGGCTTGCTCGGCTCTCCAAGAAGGACGTCGTATTCTACCTACGGCGATCATGCAACGGCCCTCTCCTGGGATCCGTACTTATTTTTACTGGCGATTGGCGGTACGCTGCTGATGATCGGCGTGATCCTCCAGGTGTATGCGGTGTTCCATCTCATGTTCCTTGCACCGAAAGGAAAGACGGAGTTTCCGATTGCAGAGGAGGAAGGGCATGCAACCAAGACCCCTTATTGGACAGAGCGCTGGGGTGTATGGATCATTCTCATGCTCGTGCTAGTGTCGATGGCGTATGTATTGCCGGTCGCGGATATGCTCATTGATGCACCTCCAGGCTCGCCACCGATGAAAACATGGTAGATGTGAAAAAAGGCGCCTCAAAAAGGAAGTGATCCAATGGGGAAACTTCAACCGACCATCCTCGCTTCGATCGTCGTCCTGATCTTCGGCGTGGGGTTGTTCTATATAGGTACGGACGGGTTTCGGGCATACACGGCAGAAACTGCTAGAGTTCACCGGCTCGTGGATGACCAGCCATCCTTTCCCGATGTGCGAATGGAAGACAGCTTCGGCAGGGAGTACGGCATTTCCGAGTTCGACGACAAGTACATTTTCATTACCTTTCTCTATACTGCCTGCATGTCGGTTTGTCCGCAGCTGGAATACAATATGGCACAGGTTTATGACCAGCTTCCGGAAAAATATGTTGGCGAGGACATCGTGTTTTTGAGTATCAGCTTCGATCCGGATCGCGACGATCCCAAGACGCTGAACACCTATAAAGATTACTTCGGCAGCGACGGAGAGACGTGGCGGATGGTGAGGGTTCCGGATGAAGAAGAGTTGTCCCGCCTTCTCGACACGTTTGGCGTCATCGTCATACCGGATGGCGAGGGAAACTTTGCCCACAATTCAGCATTTTACTTAGTTGATAAAAATGGGCAGCTGACCGATGTGATGGACTATCAGGAGGTGGATGCGGCTGCTTCCACGTTGAAATCGATTTTGAAAAAAGAGGAGGGAGCGTTATGAAGCAACAGTTCTTCGTAGGGATGATGCTGCTTGTAGCTCTGGCACTTCCTCCCGTAGCCCAGTTGATGGAGTCGATCATGTTCATCCATATGCACATGCAGATGCCAATGCTTGTCGTGGCAGGATTTCTGATGGGAGGTATCTTTCAAACGAGGTTCCGTACTTTTTTCAATAAATGGAATGAAAATGGCGTTCCCGGCATCCTGCTTTTTACGATCATCATGGTGTACTGGATGGTTCCGAGGACGATGGACGAAGCGTTGACGCTGATGTCTGTCGAGGCATTCAAATTCATCAGCCTTCCATTTCTCGCAGGAGTACCTTTAAGGGACAGCTGGAAGAGGCTGAATGCGAGTGGGAAAAATAGCCTCATTATAATTTTCACTGTCCTGTTCGTTGCGTGGGGATGGATGTATATCACGTCGGAAACCGCCCTGTGCAACAACTATTTAGTCACGGATCAGATCATTCTCGGTTGGGGGTTCCTGGCGACAGCGTTTTGTATGGTGATGTTTCTCGTCTATTCCTTTTTCATTGATCCTTCGCAATATGAAGGCTGACATAGAAATGGAGTGCCTGTCCGCAGGCACTCCATTTGTTTATTGATAATTGATGATCGCTGGACTCGGATCCATCTTCAACACTTCTTCCGGACTCATGACCGGTTCGTCTTTGTCGTAAAAAATCTTGAATGCACCGTACTGGTTCGGCTCATCGCGGATGAACTTGCGGTACAGCGTCTTCTTATCAGAAGCTGCGCCCCAGCCATCGAAATTGATCGCGACCTGGACGTTGTCCTTCGGCTGGATCGCGTCTTTATTCGTCAACACATGACTGGTGAACTGGTGGACGAGCACGAACTTATCCGGCAGGTTGTGCTTCTCCGTCAGTTTGGATACATGGTTGACGGCCTTCTGAATTTCCTTGCCATCGACCTGACCGAGATCCTCTCCAGGCTTCTCGCCTTCACCGACGTGGAACTCTGTATCAATTGCCAGGTGCACGTGCGGGTGCTTCAACCATTTTTCAACCAGCTTCACCTGCTCCATGACCGATTCCTTGCCGAGCTGGATATCAAGCAGCACAAGCGCATCATGTTTCTCAGCAAGCTCTACATATTCCTTGATGTTCTCTTCGGAGTTCATACGGATATAATTCCCATCCGGCCCTGGTGCACTTTGAGCCATCGTCGTGATCAGCTCGATCGTAGGTACCGCCGGACGTTCAGGGTCCGCATCGGAATAGGCCTGCGCCTGTTCCTTCAACTGCTTCATGTATTCCTCGGGCTCCAGCTGGCCGAGAATCCCCATGTTCTCAGATTCCGGAGTTCCGTAGTAGGCAACAAGGCGATGGTTTTTCAGCGGACCGTCGGAAGGGTCCTTTTTCCCTTTTGCGAGTGTTTCCCCTATAGGAACCGTACGTTTCTGACCCTTCTCTGATAGTTTTTCTTTTATGGAAACAGCGTCTTCAGACGGTTCCACCGGTTTGAATGGCTGTTCCGGCTCCTCGTTTTTCTGTTCTTTCTCGGTCTTTCCTTTATCCGGGTTGGAAGCTTCCTGTTCAGAAGGAGCAGTTTCCTTCTCGCTCTCCTCCGAGGAGTCGGAGCATGCCCCTAGTATAAGTATGCTTGCTGCAAGCAGCAGGAATAGTTGTTTCATAGACTCGCACTTCCTTTTCTCTATGATGTCATACGTGTAGATTATGGGAGAGTTTATCACATTTGCCTGTCCTTCAAACCTATGTAAACGAATTGATAGAAA
This sequence comes from Thalassobacillus hwangdonensis, assembly GCF_042675915.1. Lineage (NCBI taxonomy): Bacteria > Bacillati > Bacillota > Bacilli > Caryophanales > Bacillaceae > Thalassobacillus > Thalassobacillus hwangdonensis. Next base: position 198,737 of record NZ_JBHTKL010000005.1, read on the forward strand.
ATCTTTATCTGGTGAAATGCTTATTTGAAGATTCTATCTATTGTAAAATGAAGGTATGAAGGGCTGGTGTATGGTATGGACTCGATCCACCGAAGAGATTGGCGAATAATTGGACTTCTAATACTTGCAGCTTTTTTAGCTACATACAACACACCAAAGCCTGTTATGACTATTCTGGTGCCTTGCCTTATCTTTATAAAATTAATTGTTGATGTAGTTGTAGAAAAAAGAAGAAAGCTAGGAATGTACAAGGATACATTTAAAGTCTTTCTATATTTTACAGTCTTATCAGTACTGGTTATTTTGTTCAGATTATATATAGGAATATAAATTTTTTGAAAGGAAGTGAGAGATTGCAAGGCTATAATGTACTGATGATTTACAATCAAACGATGGACAAGCTGTTGATGTGCAAGAGGTTGAAGAACCCTTATAAGGGATTGAGCAATTTGGTAGGTGGAAAGATTGAGGACGGGGAGGCAGGGCTCGACGCTGCTTATCGGGAACTTAAGGAAGAGACCAACATATCGAAAGAAGATCTCACTTTGCATCATCTGATGGATTTTACCTATTATCTTCAGGATTGCTATGTCGAAGTGTATGTTGGGAGACTAGAGCGTGATGTTCCCGTCTCTGGTGACGAGAATATCCTTTACTTGTCCGATTTGAATCATGATTTCTTTGATATGTCCTTTTATGCCGGTGAAGGGAATATCGGGCATATGATTGAACAGGTGAACTTGGCTAAAGGTAAATTATTTCCTGAAGCGAAAGTAAATTGAGAGGAAGCTGAATAGATGGCGTATTGCAAAGTGAAACAGGCAGAAATCTATTATGAAGATATAGGAGAAGGGAAGCCGATCGTCATGATACATGGCTTTTCTCCCGATCACCGCTTGATGAAGGGGTGTATGGAACCGATCTTCACGGAAAGAGATGGTTGGCGACGGATTTATATCGACCTGCCGGGAATGGGTAGGACGAAAAACTATCAGGACATCAACAGTTCCGATGACATGTTGAAAGCTGTGTGCGAATTCATTCAATCGGTTATTCCTGATGAGGATTACATAATTGTGGGTGAGTCCTATGGTGGCTACATCACCCGTGGGATTATAAAGAAGGATGCGGAGCGGGTGCAAGGTGCTGCCTTCATCTGTCCAGTCATTCTGCCGAACCCGGAGGACCGCACAGTAGGAGCACATCACATACTTAAAAAGGATGAAGCCTTCCTTAGCAAATTATCTAATGAAGAAGCAGAGGATTTTTCCAATCACCAGGTCGTGCTTGATGAGTACAATTGGTCACGGTATAAGGATGAAGTATTGAGCGGCTGCATGGTAGTGGATGAGAAGGTGCTGCTCAAGGTTAAGGAGCGCTATGCATTTTCTTTTGACGTTGATCAGGAGGATTTCCTGAAACCGAGTCTTTTCCTAATGGGAAGGCAGGATTCCATCGTGGGATATAAAGATGCACTTGATGTGATGGAGAAATATCCAAGAGGGACATTTGCGACATTGGATGTTGCTGGACATAACCTGCAGATTGAACAGTCGGATCTCTTCAGTCATCTTGTTCATGAGTGGTTGGATCGAGTGGAAGGTGAAAAAAATTAATCGAGAAATTGGTGGAAGATATGAGATTTGAAATGAGAAAACCGATGAAGCTGCTTCGCCCTTGGATTGAATGTTATTGGAATGTAGAGCTGACAACGGGGACAAAAGTTAAGAAGGAAACCATCCTGCCCAATGGAAAAATTGAAATGATTTTCGCTCTACAAGGCGATTATCACGTGATGAATCGATCAACGAAGCCGATGCATCAGGCGTGGCTGTCCGGCATCCATCATAGCCCGCTTGAAATTCAATATAGCGGAAGTTCGAATCTGGTGGGTATTCGTTTCTATCCACATGGGCTGTTTCCGTTTCTGAACATTCCGATCCATGAAACGGTGAATCAAGTGGAGCATCTCCAATCGTTCTGGGGACAGCTTCAGGGGGAAGTCTATGAGGCTCTGTGTACATTAGAGGGTTCGGCGAGTATGTACACAGTACTGAACCAGCTTCTTATGAAGAAAATTACCGAACAGAAAACAACCCAGCATCAAGCTGTCAGTCACCTGGTCGCGCAAATCAAAGCGAACCCCAATCAATCTATCGCTGAATTAGCAATGCGGACGGGATTTACTCAGCGGCATTTGAATCGCGTCTTTAAGGACCAAACGGGGATTAACCCGAAATTGTTCGGGCGGATTACCCGCTTTGAACAAGCCTTTTCGCTTCTGCATGCGAAGTCTGAAGAGGATGTCTCAACGATCGTTTCTGAACTGGGGTATTATGACCAGTCTCATTTCAACCGAGAGTTTAAGCGATTCTCTGGAATGACACCATTCGAGTACCGAAAGCGCGCCATCGAATCGAATAACTTCCTGTAATCCCTCATGTCCATTTTTTACAATACAGGGGGATGGACCTTACCTATAATAATGATAAACAGAAGGGAGGTACATGGATATGGATATTGGACAAGCGATGGAATCGATCAATTACTTTGCAGTTCTTACAGCGGCATTATCCGCATTTATTATCGGTGGTCTATGGTATTCGGTATTATTCGCAAAACCTTGGATGAAAGAAAACGGTTTGAGTGAAGAAGACTTAAGAAACGGGAAGCTCGGCATCATATTCGGCGGATCGTTTTTGTTTTCATTAATTATTGCTTTTGTGCTGGTCATGTTCCTGGGACCGGAGAGGAATGCAGTGATCGGTGCAAGTGCAGGGTTGATGGCGGGACTCTTTTGGGTGGCGGCTTCATTCGGGATTACATATTTGTTCGAGCGGAAGTCCTTGCGGTTGTTCCTGATCAACGCAGGCTATCATGTAGTGACCTACACCGTAATGGGCCTTATTCTAGGTGCATGGAAATAATTCATGGGAAGGGTGTACGCAGATGAAATCAACTAAATCTGTCGTTGAAAAACTGAATTTCAAAAAGTATCCGGCGCGATTGATCTTGAATCAGCCGGAGGATAGCAAGGACTTTGACGAGATTGAATATGATACTTCCATAGCGCAGGACAAGTACGACCTGATCTTCATCTATATCAAAACGATGGATGAGTTCTTCAGCCATCTGCATGAAATCATCGACCGACAATTGGTGAAGGATCAAGGGTATGTGTACTTTGCCTATCCGAAGAAAGGCAATTCTAAATACGAGCACCACATCGAACGTGACGACATTTATACGGACAAGCACTACGACCAGGATGGCTATTTCCCTAACAGTAAGCTACGGTTCTCACGTGTCATCAGTTTGGATGATGTCTATACAGTGGTTGGAATGAAATGGGGACAAAGGAAGTAAGTATAGAATCTCCATTTTTAGTAGCGGCAGGATTGTTTCTGCAAATGCAACGTACTTACGACATTGTGATGATCATCATCTTCCTAGGGATCATTTTCACCATTATCGCTACAATCAGCATCGGAAAGTATTATGCGACTTACACAAAATCTAAAGAATAAGAAAAGGAGAAGTGACTTTATCACCTCTCCTTTTCTTTTCACCTTATCACGGTCTTCATATAATGATCGTCCGTATTTTTAGCGGGGACCCTGCCTCTTATAAAGGGGTGGTCTATTCTATTCATATCCTAACACCCTCCATTTGAGAATCCTTCACTTCCAAATCCCATTCCCTCACAAACCTGGCATAGGCCAGCGGCTGTCCATGATTGAAGATATTCCCGGAAAAATCAATGATGTTGCACTCTGCGGTCCCGCCAAATCTTGGCCCACGCAAGCCTCTCCCGACCATCTGTTCATAAAGAATAATACTAGAAGTTGGGCGGGTAATAAGCAGGTGGTCGGTTTTTGGTGCGTCGAAACCTGTGGTAAGGACACCAAAGTTGAATAGGAATTCGATTTCTTTGTTCTTGAATGCATGGATGTGCATCTGGCGGATCGACTTCGGTGTCGTTCCGGTGATGCAGGCGGATTTCCTGCCAAGTGCGTTCATCACCATGGATAGGAAGGCTGAGTGCTCGACGGTGCAGCCGTAGACGAGGGTCGAGGATCCTTCCGGGATGTTGCGCATCGTTTCGATGATATGGAAGTTCCGCTCTTCGTCCTCTGCCAACACTCTCAGGAAATCGGTATGGACCTCCTCCTGACTGCCATCCAGCTCGTCTTCAGTCAGTTCGTACTTCTTCCCGTATTGGTGCAATAGGAAGTTCGGTGTGGCGAGGTAGCCTTGTTCCCGGAAGTAGCGCAATGGGTTGTCGTTATACTTTTTCATTTCGGGAAGCTCTGGGTGGATCAGATAGGCTTCAAAGGTATCCACCAGTGCCACGGTTTCTTCGTTGCTTCGCCCTGGGGTAGCGGTCAGACCGCAGATTGGGAACAGCTGATTGTCCGTCAGTTCACGCGCACGGAGGAACAGCTGCTCATAGCTCATAGCGGTGGCGTGGTGGGCCTCATCGATAATCATTGCCCCACAGTTACTTAACAGCTCATCGAGCACCTCGTCCTCTTTTTTGACACGTGAGTAAAGCTGCTGAATGCTGGCAACGACCACACCACCGATTAGGTCATTCGGCTTCACTTCTGCACCGGAAAAATAGCGATAGACCCTGAGAGCCTCCGGGAATTCGCGGTTCTGCCACATATCTGTGATGCATTGTATCGCCTGTTCACAGAGCTCCTGGCTTTGCGCGATCCAGATCATATACTTCCCTTCGTTGAAACGAGGCTGCATCCAGTCGATGAAGCTCTCGACGGCCACGCGTGTCTTTCCTCCACCAGTCGGCAGGGTGACCACGCATCGCGTTCGGTCGCCTTCCATCCGCAGCACTTCCAGCATCCGATTTTTCAATCCAACCTGATAGTCTACAAGCGGGGGCACCTTCTTGCGTGGGTGAATGTCCATGATAGGTTCTTTGGCTTGTGTGGCTGCATTTTTCACCCCGGAAAAGATCAATGGAAGACCGAGCGTCTTGATGAAATCTCTTGGCCAGACGCTACCTGGCATCCATTTCTTTTTGGCGAGTGCGTTCGGTACGTAGGAAGGGGACTGGATACGCTTGCCTTTGATGGGATTACGCTTCAACAGACGAAGGAGTGTTTCATCGTCCAACTGTTTGAGCAGATACGCTCGGAGCTTCCTTGTCGCGTCGTCTGATCCTGCGAATAGGTCTGCCCCTTTACTGACGAGGAGTGTACGGAGCAAACGCTCGTCCGTCAGCTTAGGCTGATCCATCGCTGTCAGCACATCATTCATGCGGTGGAAGGATTCTTTTCCAACCATCGCAAGGAACAGCTGACTTGGTACGTTGAATTTATGGATAAGGATATCAATCGATTTTTCTATTTCGGTTTCGCTAGGGAAGGACTGCATGGTATTGCCTCTCAATCTATGTAAAATCAGTGTCATTATAGCATATTGAAACGACCCTTATTTTTTTTGGTAGAGGAAAAAGGATTTTAATGTTGAAAGGTAAAGTATAGAAATATATGAAAAGGGGTGTGATCGAATTAAGGGGTTTGGCGAGATAAATAAAGTACTTGCTTTACTAGGTATAGGGTTAAGTTTAACCGTTGCTACAATAATCGTGATTGACTACATAGATGATAAAAAATTAAATAAAGCCGTTCATGAAGAATTAGAAGAGCGCGTCGGCAACGATGATTTTACAATATTATTCGTCCAGGAAGTGGAATTTGACTCCAAATATAAAGAAAATCAAATTTCTGTTGGTTATACAATCGATGATGAGCCCATGAAGTATTGGGGCTGGTATTTTGGAGAGGTGGAGAGTTGATCCATGACTCCACTACAGAAGTTGGAGATAGGTGAATGGGTAGCTGAATTGGAGGGTGTCATTTGAGCACAAAAAAGAAAGCAATTCTAATTAGTAGCTTGGCGTTGGTTGTGCTTTTGGGTGGATGGACTTGGCTCTATCCCTATTCACCTTTCAGCTTACATAAAAGTTACTCGTTCACGCCTGACCCTGTTGTTGTCGATGGGTATGCGGCGGATCTGGGTGAATTTAAACGCACATATGAAAAAGACTTGGATGCGCTTCATGCGGATGAAGGATATGATTACATAACGGGGCAGACCCAGTATATCCTTCCATTGTTTGAGCAGGAATGGCTGCTCACCAAGGAACCTGTGAGCATGAGTATGGTGGATCTGGGTAACCTGCTATTTGAAGTGAAAACGGTTAGAAAGACGTTGCTGGACCTTCTGGGAAGGGAGGACTTCCCCCAGGAGAAAAGGATGGATTTAGTTACTACTTTAGAAGGGGTTCTAGCTTTAGAGGAAGCCATTGTTGATATGAAAACTGGGAAAGCAGAGTCGCGAAAGACACTGAACATCCAATACCGCAATCTTCACGGGAGTTTTTTAAACAATTACATGAGGTATGAAATTTTCTATGAACGAGCACAGATGGAATAATATAGGTGAGGGATTTTTTTCCTAATCCATAGATGTTACAATAGACATATAAAGGAAATTCACGACACCCATTAGGAGGGTTACCCATTACAGTGAAACTACTAGTCGCGTATGATGGAAGCGAACTTAGTAAGAAAGCCGTTTTGGAAGTGAAAAATCAGGCAGTCGAGGCCGAAGATAAAGAAGTTCACATCGTCTCTGTATTGGAACCGAACGGCCCGCTCACACAGCCGATAATTTCAAGAGATCTCAGAAAAGAGATGATGGAAGAGTTCAACTTAGAGATGGAAAAGATCAAGCAGGAGTTAGGCGAAGTCAATGGACGCATTCTGACTGATGTCATGATATCTGAAACCGAAGATAACCCTGGGCAAGCCATATGCGCCTATGCGGAAAGAGAAAACATTGATCTTATCCTGATTGGAAACAGAGGACTCGGAAACGTCAAACGCTTCTTTCTTGGAAGTGTCAGCAATAATGTCGTCCAGCACTCTCCTTGTCCGGTTCTAGTAATGAAATAATACAAAAGCCGCATCCTCCTTTTAATAGGAGGATGTTTTTATGAGGAAGATCGTGCGGATAATAGGGAGAAAATCTATGCTTAAGATCACAGACAATTACAGAACGAATTATCCCAATCCGATTACACTTACAAAAGGACAATCTGTGATCGTCGGGGAGAAATATGAAGGGGAAGAGGACTGGGACCACTGGATCTTTTGCTATACAGTTGATGAAAGTTCAGGTGGCTGGGTACAGGAACAATTAATTGAACGGTCTGGAGGAACTGGCACGATTTTGGAGGATTATACGGCAAAAGAATTGAATGTAGATGCAGGAGATCGAGTCCTCCAATTGAAGGAATTGAATGGTTGGTACTGGGTGAGGCATGCAGCTAACTCTGAGGAGGGATGGATTCCTAAGGAAGTTACCAAGCTTCATACATAGTCCGAAACAACCTATCACTCTATCCAGGAATCCATCATTTATAATAAAATAGAATCAGAACAAATTGACTACATATGGAGTGGGACACATGGAAAATTTGAGCATCATATTACTTGGGTGTGGGATTGGCGCCACCTTGCTGGCTGTATTATTTTTAGGAGTCTCGGTAAAAGGGAGTAAGGGCGTCTCGCCAGCAATCGTTTCTTTATCCATTATGGGCTTCCTTACCATTTTTGCAGGAATTGCCTTGATGGTACCTGGAGTCAAAAGTGCTGTAATGGGAGAAGGGCCTCGAGCTGTGGTAGCGGAAGATAAGCAAGAAAGCGACCTGAACGCTGTGGCGGAGGATACAAGCAGTGAGACAGCACTACATACTGAAGAGGAAACAGCCTCACCAGAGGAAACGGATGATGCTGGAGCAGGTGAGGAGACGGAACCTCAAAAAATCACACGGAAATTGGTTGAACAGGAAATGGCCAAGCAGGAGGGACTGGCGAGCTGGAAGATTGTCCAAAATGCTATAACCTCAGACAAAGTGGTCAATAATATTGCCGACTACGATAAACCGGTTGGAGATAAGCGGGTTGTATGGGTGGATGGCACTGTGGAGGCGACTACGTCTGAAAAAGGGAATACAGCTAACGTCGGCTTTACACTTGAGCTGTACCAGATGGTTGGAGACACGGAGTGGTATATTGATGAACACTGGGGCGTGTTAAGGGCTCTTGTCGTGACAGAGAAGCCTGAAGTCGATGAAAGCCAGTTTGATCTTAGTGATAGTGCAGAACTTCCATTTGGAGATGATGAGTGATTTGTGAAGTCAGGAAGTTAGAAATAAGGGGGTAACTATGACTGAAAATAAGAAAACGCTCATATGGATACTGATCCCATTTATATATGGACTTTTATCTAATTACTTTATGATCTTTATACCTTCGCTTTTGAGTCAGCTTGTTTTTGCGATATTTTGGTTTTGGGTCGGAATAAGATTTTCCTGCTTAAAGGGTAGTAGTATCAAGTGGTTTATTGTTGGAAATAGCATTTGGTTGGTTTCGTTTTTACTATATTTGTGGCAATTCGTAGCTTTGGAGGATGAAGGCAGAAATATGTTCCTGGCACTCATCAGTCAAAATTACATGCTCCCATTTATTTGGTCAGGTACTAGAATATCTTTATTGTTCTCAAATGTATTGGACGGAGCAACCATTACAATCATTGCATACCTTACTATGTTTGCAGTGTTTACGCTTGGATTTATCGTAGGAAAGTTCAAGGTGAGATGATTGAAAGAGAGGAAACTATGTATTATTCAAATATTCTCCTCTAAAAGGTGCCAGCCCCATTTTGTTATAGAGGGGCCAGGCGCTTTTTTGTATAGTCGAAAAGCTGAAGTCTCGGCGACCTGAAATTCCCCTTTACTTGAAGAGGTTCTTCCTTCTCAATATACGCATTGCTTCCTCCAAATCCACATCTTTATAAATGTGCTCTGGTGTCCAAGGGATATATACGTCAGGTTGGATACCCGGATTCATTAGCGCTCCGCGATAATCTAATGACTTTAATCTTGATGTTGGGTAACTGAATTCGAATTTTTCGTTCCACTTAATTGTTGTTAAGTTGGAATAATCATTGACTCCCATTGTTGGTCTTCCTACAACTATAACCTTTGGTGACTTCTTACATAAGTAAACAAAAATATCACCAGCACTGCCGCAGTAGGTGTCAGTTAATACAATAATAGTTGCTGGAAGTTCGCAGCCGATTTTCTCGATTTCTTCATTATCTTCGCTAAAAGAAGTGAAGCCTTTCCCCTTATTCTTAACCCATGCTTCTTCTTTGAATCGCTCCAAGCCTTTACGGTAGGCTTGATTATCTGTCTTGGCCAATTCCTGATCTATTAAGCCAATCATCAATTCTGCATTACGATCTGTACAATTAAACTCAGTTGCGTAGTCGAGGTAATCGATTTTCATTGATGTAGCAGGGAAAAGGTAATTTTCTAAACTAGCATAAGCTAAGGTGCTGCCACCATAATTTACGCGCACGTCAATGATGAGGTTTTGGGTTGACGTTAGTTCACTCTCGAACTGGGCTATTAGTGTATCTATTGTGGACTTTTCGAAGAAATCTGTGGCTTTCAGGTATAGTGTTTCTTCATCTAATCTGGTTATTGTATGTATTGGGGCGTAAGCCTTTTTTTCATATTTTTTTAAATCTAGTAATCGATGTTCACCATTAGAATTCACTACATCAGCTACACTGTAGTTTTGCAGGGCTTTTTTCCAATTTTCTCTTTCTGCTTTTGTTTCCATAAGTTCGCCCTGGTGTTGTTCCACCAACTCATGTATAGATAATGCATCGAGTGAAAGGATTGCATCTCCTGGAGCGAGGCGATTCTCCTGGCCTACAGATGTGACGAACAATTTTTCATCAAACCGTCTGACACTAAACCCATTATCGACTTCTTTTTGCTCATTAGAATCACTCATCTTAAAGTACATATGAGGATCTTTAAAGTCTAATAGGTAATCTTCTACGATTTCCGTAAATGAATATGCGTCTATTTCTCCCTTTTCTTCCAGGTTCTTTACCTTTTTCTCAAATTCCTTTGGGTTATCCCACCCTTTTTTGTCTCTCCACCCTGCGTAGTCGTGGTGCATGATATCAACGACTTCATTAAAAATTTCTAAATACATGGAACTCCTCCGATTTAATGTGTTTTGTGGAAAGTTCTGCATTGTTGCGTATCTTAGGGTCTAACCGCTCTTTTTTTATTTCTCTTTCATGCGATGCTTCAGGAAAATCTGAAACACTGCCACTACACCCAGAAGGATCATGCCGGTTGTGAAAAGGGCTCCATCCCCAAAGGAAAAATAAATAATGATTATATAAACTAAGATGGCATAAACGAAGGTTTGGGCGATGTCATAGAGCTTTTTAGGATTGATGATGATCTCTCCTTATTTCTGGTGTTTTTCAAGTATAGCATGACGTAAATTCCATTAATACCCAATAGGCACACTCTCTTAATCTAGCATCTCTCAATCGTGAAGTGCTATTCTTGAGGCAGAAGATTACAGGACTGGGAGGGCATCCGATGGGAATCAACGAAATCATTGTGTACATAGTTATCGGCTTTCTGTGCCTCGGCGGAATTGATAAATTAAGAGGCAACAAGTGGGGGCTTGGCAAAGGCTTTACCGATGGAATCATGACAATGGGGCCGTTGACGCTGTCGATGGTCGGAATCATTTCCTTGGCACCTGTGCTGGCAAGCATCCTGTCCCCTGTCGTCGTTCCGGTATACGGGCTGGTCGGTGCGGATCCTGCCTCCTTTGCGAATACGCTGCTGGCACTGGACATGGGCGGATATTCGCTAGCGACAGAAATGTCTCAGAGTGCGGAAGCGGAGCTGTTTGCATGGGTATTCCTTGGGACGATGATGGGACCGACGCTTGCATTCACCATCCCAGTGGCGCTCGGCATCATCGAAAAAGACGATCATCCGTATTTTGCAAAAGGGATCCTCATCGGCCTGATTACGGTTCCTGTCGGTTGCTTGATTGGTGGGATGGTCGCAGGCTTGGATCTACTCATGATCACCCAAAACCTTATCCCGACGATCATTTTATCGCTTGCTATTTCAATCGGGTTGTTTAAGTACACGAATAAGATGATTGCTGGATTTTCTGTTTTTGCAAAAGGTATCCAGATTGTCGCGATTGTCGGTCTGATAGCGATCAGTGTGGAGACTTTTACAGGGGTGGTTGTTATCCCGAATATGACGCCGCTTGAAGAAGGGATAGGAATCGTCGGACGAATCGCTGTGTTTCTGGCGGGGGCATTTCCATTGGTTACTTTTATCTCTTCCATTATGAAAAAACCGTTGAGCAGAATTGGCGCATCGTTAGGGATGAATGATGTTTCCACTACGGGACTGGTGGCGACGCTGGCACACAACATTCCGATGCTGTCGATCCTTAAAGATATGGATAAGAGAGGGAAGATCATCAACGTAGCTTTTGCTGTCAGCGGGGCGTTCGTGTTCGGAAGCCACCTGGGATTTGTTGCCGGAGTGAATCAGGAGATCGTTTTTGCAATGATTGTTGGTAAATTGGCAGGAGGAGTCAGTGCTGTCCTACTGGCGATCTTTGTCACGAGAAAAGCAGATCGTAATTAAAAAACAGGACTTTCACGGATAGGAGAAGTCCTGTTTTTTTAATGCTGATTTTTAACGTGACTTATTCAGTTCGAATGTCTCGGTGTTGCCGTTCCATTCTACTGATATTTCCACTTCCGTGTGTTCGCTAACTTTAGCATTCGTTGGATTAGCTTTAGAACCACCCGTTATCTTTCCATTTTCACCTAATGTAACGCCACTTTCACCAAAGCCTCCCACACTTTCTACATTGTAAGTAATCTCTCCAACTGAACTAACATCATCACCCGTATATTCAAGGGTGAGGTTCTGTGTTTCATAGTCATTACTATCCTGAATAACTTCTAATTCTGCTGCCCATTCTTCTGTTTCTCCAGAATAAGTAAAAGTTTTGGTGTTGCAGGCGGATAACAACATGACAACACAAAGTAATAATAAGGAGATCATTTTTCTGGACATCGTGACCCTCCAATTCCTAATTATTATACGGATCAATATATCCTGCGAAAGACAATAAGATATAGGAGGTACAGATAAAAAACAAGGACGAGGGCTGAAGTGATTGTAGGGTTCGAGGAAAAGGGAACAACCATTGTAACATCAATCAACAATAATCCGATAAAGCCCATGATTGCTAATGCTCCATAAGTCCATTTCCTAACCATCTCATTACCTCCTAAATCATTATTTGCTTATCCATACTGAACAAGATAGATAACCTAAGTATAGCATCATGTTTCCATATTATGTATTATTGTTCGGTGTACTTTACGTCCAATCTGTTCATAAAAAGTGTCAGCCCCCACTTTTTGTTTCAACAGTATCTCAGTGGGAGGTGGTATTATGCATTAAATTAAGTGCTAGCTCAATACACACTTGCTGAAGCAATCATGGCTATACTCCATACAATAAGTGTGAAAGAGAGCGTAAGCCAAACAGTATTGGCTGTAGTTTTTTCTTCACGCTTTATCTTCTTTAAGATTGAAACTAAATTCAAACAAAATATAATACTCAAGATCGGCATGAAGAACCATCCAATATTCAGAAAAACAACGAATATATAATCCATATTTCCCCCTGTATGTACACATTGATAATGTAAGTGTAGCATCATTTGGAATAAAAAAAGAACCACAAGTAGTGGCTCTTTAATCTCGCATAGCTCCTGCTTCCCTGGCTGTCATGTCTCCGATACCATTGTTCAAGTCCTCTTTTATCTCCTGTTTCACTTTTTGTGGGTCTGTAGAAGAAGCGGCTCGGTTAATGTTGGAGTTCTCTTGTTTAGCTTGTTGAACCTTCTTTCCAGCCGGTGTGTTGCTTTTTTCCATCATGAATCACCTCCATGTCTGTAGCTTTTGCAAGTTATAATAGAATAATCAGGTAACTGCCTACTTCACTCAAGACATCCCAGTTCCAACCGATATAAAGAGGAGTAGTCTTTTTACATAATAAAGGCGGGGAACAAGTTGAATGAAATAATTGGACAGTACAACTACGGTTTCGTAGTTTTATCGATTATCGTGGCGGTCATCGCCTCCTATACATGCTTGAAAATCGTCGAACGTCTTGCAAGGGCGAAGGACTTCCGATGGCTGATGTGGCTGTTTGCTGGTGGGATTACATTAGGCGGTGGAATCTGGTCAATGCACTTCGTTGCGATGCTTGCTTACGACATGGGCATGGTGGTGACTTACAATGCGGACCTTCTTACGTTAAGCATTTTATCTGCTGCGCTGGCGAGCTTTCTTGCGTTTTATTTGATCAGCAAGGGATTGAATCTGGAAATTTTCCGGGTGACTGGTGCATTTCTGATTGCGACTGGAATAGTTTCGATGCATTACGTCGGCATGGAAGCGATGGAGATGGGGGCGGAAATCGTCTATGACCGCTGGCTTGTCGGGGCTTCTGTAGTGATTGCACTAGTCGCTTCTTATGTAGCGCTGCGAATTTTCAGTGCGTTTTCGGATCAGTCAGGGCGGAGGATTTCGATTTCTCTTAAGGCTCGCTGGTTTGCCGCGGGGGTAATGGGAGCTGCAATTGCAGGGATGCATTATACCGGGATGGCTTCGGCTTCCTTTTACCCGAGTGGGCAAGGTGCGATGAATATGGATGCCTATGTGGAGCCGATGACATTGGCGTATGCGATCGTCCTCATCAGTCTCGTTGTTACAGGGATCATCGTTATGCTCGTACATTACGATTCGACGATCGAGGCACAGACGGATGAGCTGGAATGGATTGATACGATGTATCGTACGATCATCGAGACGGCCAACGATGCAATTGTGACCTCTGACCACAAAGGGCGGATTCTTTCCTGGAATAAAGCAGCGGAGCGGATTTTCGGCTATACAGCGGACGAAGTGAAGGGGAAATCGCTTGAAATCATTATGCCGCCAGAGTACAGGGAAGCCCATATGAACGGCATGGCACGTTTTAATGAGACAAGACAAGCGCGGGTAATTGGGCGTACCGTGGAACTCGACGGGTTACGGAAATCAGGGGAAGTGTTTCCCCTTGAACTGTCCTTGTCTGCGATTGAAGACGGGGAGGACTTGTATTTCACTGGACTCATGCGTGACATTTCGGATCGGGTGAAGGATCAGGGAAGAATTGAAGAACTGGTGTATAAGGATGAGTTGACGAAACTACCGAATCGGAAAATGCTTCATGATCACCTGGTAGCGGCATTAGCACATGCTTCTGAACTTCAAAAACGAGTGGCAGTCCTATTCACCGATTTAGACCGTTTCAAACAGGTCAATGATGTCTACGGGCATAGAATAGGTGATGAAGTTCTTAAGCTCGTGACGGAGCGAATCGCCGGTTGTATTGGAGAAAAGGATATGGTCGCTAGGCAGAGCAGTGATGAGTTCATCCTGGTGATGACGCAGACGAGCTTCTATGAGGCGGGCCATATGGCAGAACGTATTATTGAGGCATTGCGGGAGCCGATGGTGTTCGATGAAACCGAACTGTTTATGACTCCTTCGATTGGTATCAGCCTTTATCCGGAAGATGGAGCTGTTGCGGATGACTTGATCCAACATGCAGACACGGCGATGTCACAGGCAAAATTTAATGGAGGCAATCAGTATCAATTTTTCACGAACGATCTCAATGATACGATTGCTAAAAAAATGATGCTGGAAACTGGCTTAAGGCGCGCGGTTGAACATGAGGAGCTTGAAGTCTTTTACCAGCCCAAGGTGGAGATTGAAAGGAATGAAGTAACGAGCTTCGAGGCGTTGATCCGGTGGAATTACCCAGAGCTTGGCTTGGTTTCTCCAGCAGATTTCATTCCGTTGGCGGAAGAGACCGGCTTGATCATCCCGATCGGGGAATGGATGATGGAAGCGTCCTGCCGTCAGTTCCAGGAGTGGCTGGATGCCGGCGCGGAGCTTGACCGGATTTCCGTCAATATCTCAGCTGTGCAATTCAGACAAAGGGATTTTCCGGAGGTTGTCGAGCGGGTGCTGGCTAAAACGGGACTGGCCCCGCGTCATTTGGAAATTGAATTGACGGAAAGTTTGGTGCAGAATACGGCATTGGCGATCCCGGTCATGCACCGGTTGAAGCAGATGGGAGTTAAGCTGTCACTGGATGACTTCGGTACCGGCTATTCTTCCCTCAGCTATCTGAAGGAGTTTCCTCTGGATACATTGAAAATTGATCGATCGTTCATCCAGACGATTCATCAGAGCTCGAAGGATCAGGCGGTGGTGGATATGATCATCCATATGGCGCTGAAGCTTGATCTGAACGTGATTGCGGAAGGTGTGGAGACCGAGGAGCAGTTGGAATACTTGGCTTCAACCCCGTGTCAGCATTATCAGGGTTACTTATGCAGCCCGCCTGTGCCGCGGCAGCAGATTGCGGAAAGATTTTTGGGGAAGCAATGGAAGCTTAGTGTTGAAGAGAATTGAAAAAGTGCCAACTTCATTTAGCGCATTGATGATTGACATGGAATGAAGGCTGAAATATAGTTGAATTAATCACATACGTTTTCTCCTGAAGGGGAGTAGCTTTTACAACAAAGTCGTCATTCCAGAGCACGCAGCTCTCGGCTTTGTTGGCAACTTAACGGTTGTTAGCCAGACCTTTACCAATGAGGTAGAGGTCTTTTTGTTTATCAAGAACCTTTACCAAGTTTGTCCTGGTAAAGGTTTTATTTTTTCAATAATACCTGGTTGGTGCGAGGAGTAGGAACGAGTGCAGGGAGAGGTAGGTGGCGATTATCATTCTCGTTTAAAGTGGTGCGTCCGTAGTGGGGCACAGCTCTGAAAGTCGAATAAACTAATCCAGGAGGAGATGGGTAATGGAACTTGCACTATTGTTGGAGTATGGTTGGGTCTTGTTGCTGCTGATCGCGATTGAGGGGGTTCTGGCTGCAGATAACGCACTTGTCTTGGCGATCATGGTGAAGCATCTTCCAGAAAAAGAGAGGAAAAGAGCCTTATTTTACGGCCTTGCCGGGGCATTCGTTTTTCGCTTTGGTTCGTTGTTTGCGATTTCGTTCTTGGTGAATGTGTGGCAGGTGCAAGCAATCGGTGCCCTTTACCTTCTATTCATTGCGGCTAACCACCTTTTCCGGAAACTGGTCATTAAAAAGCAGAAGCAGGAATCTGAAAACAATAAAAAGAAATCTGGCTTTTGGGGGACGGTTGTGAAGGTCGAGTTGGCGGATATCGCATTCGCGGTGGATTCGATTCTTGCCGCAGTTGCCTTGGCAGTCACGCTTCCCAATACGGCTCTCCCTCAGATTGGCGGACTAGATGGTGGAAAGTTCCTCGTCATCTTTGCAGGTGGCTTGATCGGATTGGTCATCATGCGCTTCGCTGCCAATTTCTTCGTTAAGCTGCTTCATAAAAAACCTGGCTTGGAGATTGCGGCATTTATGATTGTCGGTTGGGTAGGGGTGAAGTTGGCGGTGTACACCTTATCTCATCCGGAATTAGCGATCCTTTCCGAGGGCTTCGCGAAATCATTCGAATGGAAACTGACATTCTATGTAGTCCTACTCCTGATTGCGCTTGGGGGATGGTTCCTTTCCAAAGAAAAGAACGATGGGGATATAGAAAAACAAGAAATGATTCATTAATAGTGATTAAGGAGCCTGATACATCTGTAGCAGGCTCCTTCTTTTTGAAACTTCATCGCGTTCTGAACGTACTCCTTAAGGGGGGAGTAAAGATGGTTTTTCGTTCGAGAGTCGATCGTTTCTTCGTAATTTTTATCGTGATTGTTGTTACCCTGCTTGGTGCGGTCTCATTTTTACCAGTGATGATTGAAGATGATCCATCATTATCGACGGTTGCAGGGATGACATTCACCTTTGTTCTGTTGGCGACGTTTGTCGTGTGGTGGGGCTTTTCGGTCAAGTATGTACTTCATGAAGATTATCTATTTGTAAGAGGTGGACCGTTTAGAAGTCGGATCCCTTATCAGGATATAACGCTGGTTTCTTCATCCTCTGATATTTTCACGGGATATCGTGTCTTGTCAGCAAGGGACGGCATTGAAATTTTTTATAAGCAAGGGTTGTGGGGAAGTGTGAAAATTTCGCCTAAGAACCAGCAGGCGTTCATTAACGAGTTGAAGCAACGGTGTCTGAATGCAACGTTTCGAATATAGAAGAGAGGAAAGGAAGGAGTATGTATGATTAAACTAAACGCTTTGCAAAAAGGGGATCAAGTGGCGATTATCGCCCCGGCCGGCCCTCCGGATAAAGAGCATCTGTCCCAGGGGATAAAGGTACTTGAAAAAATGGGACTTGAAGTCGTTATTGGCCGCCACGTATATGATGTGGAGGAGGATTCTGCTGCTCTGAATGAAAAGCGGCTTGCTGACCTGCATGATGCTTTTCGCAATCCTGCTATTAAGGCTATTTTCTGTGCGAATGGTGGGTACGGTACTGCCAAGCTCGCTCCTAAGATCGATTATGAGTTAATACGCAACAACCCGAAGATTTTCTGGGGGTACAGTGACATTACATACCTGCTTCATGCCATTCAGAACTTCGGTGATCTGGTTACGTTCCACGGGCCGATGGTGGCATCTGATTTGAATGATGAACAAAGGACAGAAGGGAGCGAATCTTCATTTCTACCTTTATTCACAGGAGAATCCTTGATTTATGATTCTGGTAAGTCTCCTCTCACTACATTTGTTGAAGGCACAGGAGAAGGACGTTTGGTCGGAGGCAATCTATCGCTACTGATCAGTGCAATGGGGACGCCTTATCAAGTGAATGCGGATGGAGCAATTTTACTGATTGAAGAAGTGGCTGAACCCGCTTTCCGAATCGACTTGATGCTCGCTCAACTCAAGCAGGCAGGGTTGTTTGATACGGTTGAAGGTGTCGTGCTGGGCAATTTTCAAGCTGACCCTGAAGAATCTGTGAAAATTAGAAAAGTGCTTCAAGATTTCTTTGCGGATGTAAGTTTTCCTGTAGTCGAAAATTTTCAAATCGGTCATTGCCAGCCTAATTACGGTGTGCCTTTGGGAGTAAACGCAAAACTTACCACATCGCCTTCACGATTGGAGGTTGCTTCCGGTGTGAAGAAACTACGAAACTGATGAGAGGTATGATCATTTTCGTTTTCGTAGGTATGGTGATGGCTGGATGCGGCGCATCACAGGAGACGGAAATAGCGACGGAATGGACGGACTTGATCATCTGGAATGACCACATTTATACGCTTGATGAAACAAAGGTTGAAAGTGATGTAGTCCAATCCGAAATAGGGGAAGTGACGGAGAGGATCTCGAGTGAAGAAGAATTATCCTTAGCGAAAAACGGAGCAGCTACTCAGTTGTCGATTGGCACAACTATCTACTCGATTGAAAATATGGACGTCGACCAATTCATTTTTGCAAACGATCAGGTGTATAGGAAGCGGGAATAGCGGGAATAGAAACGCCCCAAGCACTGCTTGCATATAGTGGAGGAACGATGATTTACGGGAGTGAAGCAGTGCATGTATTATCGTCACCCCTATTACGTATATCCGCCATATCCTCAGAATGGTTATTGGCCACGATCGTATCCTTCGGTGGATACTGAATTATTGAGCCATTCAGCGAAAGAATCCAAGACACTGATGAAGGAAGCGAGCATGGTTCTTGATGCACTATCTGAATCAACAGATTTCGATGCTCAACTCATGTATGCTGCACAAACTTCTGACCTCGATGAAGTGAAACGCTTGATCCATTCGATAGGAATAACGTCAGAAGTTGATATTCATTACAATCCTGATGGCTTGAGGCTGGAATTCAGCTCTCCGGCAGCTAATATGGGCGATGCTCGGCTGACGATTGCCTTGCGATGGAGGTAATTGTCCGTTATTAAAGAGGCTCACCAATTGGTGGGTTTCTTTTTTGTCTATAAAGGAAGAATATTTTGACAGTTTGATAAATGATAGGTATAATCTTATAAAATTTATACATAAGCGTTGAAGAGAAGAGTAGTTAAACGAGAATATTTAAAGAGAGCTCCGGGATGCTGAAATGGAGTAATATTCTTCTTAATGAAAAAAGCCTCGGAGCTTCTTGCCAATCTAATGAAAATTAGGGATCGCAAGACGGGTTCATCCGATATCGTGATAGGGTATGAATGTACCTGAAGAGGTTGGTGTGGTGACAGACCAACAAACTGAGGTGGTACCACGAAGTTATAACTCTCGTCCTCAAGAATTTATTTCTTGGAGGTGAGAGTTTTTTTATTGCGCAATTTTTGATGATTATGCGAGAGGAGATTTGACATGAATCCAATTTTATTAGATGTTCCAATGCAATTAGAAACAGAGAGGCTGATTCTGCGTGCACCCCATCAAACTGGAGACGGCATTATGGTGAACGAGGCGATCCGGAATTCTTTTAACGAATTAAGAGCGTGGTTGCCGTTTGCACAAGAGCTTCCTAGTGTGGAAGAAACAGAGATTAATTTGAGAAAAGCTCATATAAGCTTCCTGAAAAGAGACAGTTTCCGTTTTCTCATCTTTCATAAAGATACGAACGATTTTATTGGAACAACAAGTCTTCAGGGGATTGATTGGGATGTTCCTAAATGTGAAGTAGGATATTGGATCAATACCAGATACAGTGGCTGCGGGTATATGACGGAAGCGGTAGAGGAGATTGTTACCATGGGACTAAATCAAATAAAGTTTCGAAGAATTGAAATACGATGTGAGTCCACTAATTATAAAAGTCGCTCTATTCCTGAAAAGCTTGGTTTTGTATTGGAAGGGACGCTGAGGAATGACGAATTATCTGCAGATGGCACTAGACTAACGGATACTTGTTTTTATTCAATCATAAAATAATTTTGGTGATTCTGATGTATGAATGGTCCACCAAAGCCCAGGCATAGAATGAAGAAGGAATTAATAAACATCATTTGTAAAATATTGCTATAATGATTTTAACAGCAGGAAATTAAGTGCATCGATTAGATCGAGAGTGAAAGGGGGAGTAACGAGTGTCAGAATTAAGGGAAAGCACGTTATTGAGTAACGACGACGAAAAGAAACCAAAGGTTAAGGTGGAAAGGAAAGAAGGCGAACCGACGGCTGCATTTAAAGGTGCGAGCTGGGCAGCGTTGGTCGTAGGTGTCTCCGCTTATCTGATTGGTCTTTTCAATGCAGGGATGGAACTGAATGAAAAGGGCTATTATTTTGCAGTATTGATTTTTGGATTATATTCAGCTGTATCTTTGCAAAAAGCGGTAAGGGACAAGGAAGAGGATATCCCTGTATCGGCAATCTATTACGGAATCAGCTGGTTCGCGGTGGTTGCAGCGATTTCCTTGATGGCGATCGGCCTTTATAATGCTGGCAGTATCATCTTAAGTGAAAAAGGATTCTATGCGATGTCCTTTGTTCTTAGCCTATTTGCCGCAATCACGATTCAGAAGAATATCCGTGATACACAGATGGCTAAAGATGCAAATTAATAGAAGTAAGGAGCAGCAAGAGCCTTGCTTAAGGTGACGTTCGCTTCAACAAAAATGCCAGGTCCCCAATGTCTGAATTGAGGACCTGGCATTTTTATCTATACTTAGCCTCTTTCTTCTTTCTTCTCATCAGAATTCTTTCTCCAATTTTTGGGGTTGAACGATTTTCTGATTTTCTTTGCCGCTTCTTTCCCTACCATCACAGCGCCTATCCAAAATATTATTTCGCCTATAACAAGGCTGGTCGTTATAGTAATGGCTTTCATTCCATTAGTAAGCGGTAAAAAGGGGATCAGCACAGGTGCAATCACCCATACGAGAACGGAAGAGATGATAAGGAATAGACCAATTTTATAAGTGAAGGGTTTTTGAGTTCTTGAGTTGTTCTGCAAGGTTGCGCCTCCCGAAAAAATGTTATGTCATCTGTTTCACTATTCATCCATAGGTAAAACCCATTCTGCTTAAAAACCCAATAAAAAAAGCCATCTCAAAAGAGATCGACCTATTGTGGAGCCTATGAAATTATGGTACGATTATGTAACGACTGTTGTTTGTGATTTGCATATACTATTCCCTATTATAAATTATATAGCAAATCCAAAACGAAGTCAATCCCTACACTGCATTTTTTAAGGAGGGCTTGATCTGGGTAACGAAATTCGCAAAGAACAGGACTATTTGGATAAGGTGATGGCGACGGTTGCGGAGCAAATCAGCGAGGTCGAGGCAGATACTTCAAAGCGTAAGGATGAAGTCATCACGATGCGGAAGCACTTCTGGGATGATCTCAAGGTGAACATGGATACGTTCGATGATTATCTTGAGACGATCATTGGGATGAGGCAGCAGGCGCAGGATCTGTCGGTCAGCCAGAGTACGCACCGATACGCATCTGAACGGCTGAAGCGATTGAAGCGACTTGAAAAAACACCGTACTTCGGCCGAATTGATTTTCATGAAGAGGGTACGGAGGCTGCAGAGGAAATCCGTATCGGTGTTTCGACGCTGATGGAGGAAGCGAATGATGACATCCTCATTTATGATTGGCGGGCGCCGGTGTCGAGTGTCTATTATGATTACCCTCCTGGCTCAGCGGCATATGACACTCCTGAAGGCATGATTGAGGGAGAACTTGAGAAGAAATATCAGTATATCATCAAGGGTGGAACACTTGAGTCGATGTTCGATACGAGCATCACGATCGGCGATGAGATCCTCCAGCAAGTGCTTGGTCAAGGGTCGAACCCATACATGCACAGCATCGTCGCGACTATTCAGCGTGAGCAGAACAAGATCATCCGTCACGACCGGAAAAAGCTCCTGATCGTTCAGGGGGCTGCGGGAAGCGGAAAGACGTCGGCAGCGTTGCAGCGGATTGCGTACATCCTTTATAAATACCGGGAAACGCTGCTGGCAAGCGAGATCGTCCTGTTTTCTCCGAACCAGATGTTCAGCAGCTACGTGTCACATGTGTTGCCTGAGCTTGGTGAAGAGAATATGCAGCAGGAGACGTTCCAGGGGTATTTGGAGTACCGGCTTGGCGACAGCTTTGATGTTGAGGACCCGTATGATCAGTTGGAGTACTTGCTGGAGGGTACGGATGATCCTTTTTATAAAACAAGGAAAGCGAGTATCGCGTTCAAGTCTTCGGCAAGCTTTTTTGATGCGATCAGAGGGTATCAGAAGGCATTGGAAACCGCGGGGATGATTTTTAAAGGCCTTCGCTTCCGTGGGGAGATGCTTGTTTCGGCGGTAGAGATCAGTGAGTATTTTTACAGTAACGATACGTCGCTTACGTTCCCACATCGAATTGAGCGGCTGGGGGACTGGTTGCTGAAATTGATTGAGGAGACGGAGGAAAAAGAGAAGCAGAAGTCCTGGGTGCAGGAAGAAATCGAGCTGCTTAGTAAGGATGAGCTGCAGCAGGTGTTTAAGAAAATACAAAAATCAGAGGATGCGGATGAGGATTCCTTTGATTTTCATGATAAAGAAAAAGAGCTTTTGGTGCGTATGGTGGTTCGTCGCAGGTTGAAGCCATTGCGTGAAAAGGTGAAAAGACTTCAATTCATCAACATGAAAAAGCTGTATTGGCAGCTGTTTGACGGAAAGGTTGAGTCACTCGGCGGATTCGAGCTTCCAGAGGCATGGATTGAGGTTTGCGCTATAACGAAGGAGAGTCTGGCGAATGGGAGGTTGTTTCAGGAAGATGCCACACCTTACTTGTTACTGCAGGAACTGATCCAAGGTTTCCATTCCAATACGGCCATCAAGCACGTCTTCATCGATGAAGCGCAGGATTACTCCGTGTTCCAGTTTGAATTCTTGCGGAGATTGTTCCCGGCAGCGCGGATGACGGTTCTCGGTGACTTTAATCAGGCGATCTTCGCACATTCGGATCACTTTGAAGATTTTCATTCGCTCACCGGACTGTATGGTGAAGAAGAGACCGAGAGCATCATTTTGGAGCGAAGTTACCGGTCAACGAAGCAAATTATCGAATTTACCCGTGAGCTCATTCCTGAAGGTCAGCAGATCAAGGCGTTTGAGCGAGAAGGGGAGAAGCCGGAGCTTTCAGTGGTGCCAGATCAGGGGGCATTGAACCGTGAAATTGCTGGTGAGGTGAACCGATTGAAGGAACGTGGTGCTTCGACGGTTGCGGTTATCTGTAAGTCTGCTGCAGAAAGTGAGCGTGCATTTGAAGCTCTTCGAGGGCTGGATGGAGTGAAGCTCGTGCGGAAGAACAGTGATGAGTATGAAAGAGGTGTAGTGGTGATCCCGGCTTATCTTGCCAAGGGGATCGAGTTTGATGCGGTTATCATTTATAACGCTTCGAATGAAGTCTATAGCGAGGAAAGCCTGCGACGGTTGTTCTATACTGCGTGTACGCGTGCGATGCATCATCTGCATTTGTATAGTGTCGGGAAGCCGAGCGCTTTTTTGACAGATAGAAGTGAGGAATTTATCATACAGAAATAATCGTAATGGTGTCGTATCCCCAGTAAGAGGGGGCGGCGCCATTTTTATCTGATTAAAGATTGTGGTTTTCTGTTTAAAAGGTGCGGTTTACTGATTGAACCAGGGTGGATACTGATTAAAAAGCTGGATTTACTGATTAAACCCTGGAATCGAGCGTTAGGTGAGCGGGCTTCAGCACGTGCATTATGATAATATCGAGTAAAAGAACCATTAGGAGGAATCGATATGGAAACTCTTCAGGAATACTTAGCGGGCATCGACAACCCCGATCATCGTGAACGAGCGGAAGAAGTGTTGAACTGGGTGCAGGAGACATTCCTGCAGCTGGAACCGGTCATCAAGTGGAATACGCCGATGTTCACCGACCATGGTACGTTCATCATCGGTATCGATCATGCGAAGCAGCATATGAGCTTCGCACCCGAGGAAGTTGCGATGGAACGTTTTTCTGATGCGATTGCAGAAGCGGGCTACAGCGCTACGAAGGGACTTTTCCGAATCAAGTGGAAACAGCCGGTGGATTACGATCTTCTCGAAAAAATCATTGCGTTCAATATTGAGGATAAGGCTGAATATACTGCGTTTTGGCGGAAGTAACAGATACTAAAAAGAGCCTGGAATTCCAGGCTCCAAGATCAATCCTTATATTCCGTAGTTCAAAGCCTCATAAAGCTCTTCGGAATTGTAATAGTGAACGCCAGTAATCTTCCCCTCATCATTGGCGTCTGCTATCCCTCGAAAATCCACTGTGTCGCTTTCATTACTTTCGATATTCGTGTAGGTCACTTTAACAGTGAAGTTGTAGGAGTTCTTTTCTTCATCTCTTACTTCGAGCTCGATTTCTTCCACTTCCAGCTTATATTCAGGGTGCGCCATTCGGAGGAACTCCGTGGCCATAAGGCTTTTCCCAACAAAGTTCTCAAAAAAACGATCAGACAAATACGGTTTGAAATGTTCAATTTTATATTCAGCGTACCTTTTTGCGGCCATTTCAAAATCTTTATCCTGGAAGTTCATGGCTTCAATAAATTCTTCATCAGGTCCGTTCAACATGGATTGTAAAAACGTGCGGATATTCTGTTCACTGACACTTTCTTCGTTTGAGTTTTCTGCGCAGCCTCCAGTCAGAAGGAACATTGCAGTCAATAAAATAAAATACAAATACTTAATGATTTTGTGCCCCCTAATTAACTAATCATCTTTTCAAAATTGGATAGTACTATGTGGGTGAAAATTAAAGAAAGCATAAAGACGATTGCGTGGTCATTTGTCGCGAGGACCGAGGTAACAGCGAGAAAGATCCCTGTTGAAAGAAGCACTAGCAACACTATGTAAAGGATGACGGCAATGATTTTAGTCAATTCTATTCCCCTTTGAATTAGTAGTATTATCCATTTTAACATAGTTAAGCTGGCATGTTTTTTACTCGTAGAAGGATATGATTCTAGGAAACTTTTAGTCATCTTATCCGTACTACATACCAGAGGTGATTAATATGTTTGGAGAAGAACCGAAGTGCATGAAGTGCGGAAATGAAATCGAAGGCGGCGAAATGGTATATATCAAAATGCGTTATCCGAAAAGGAAGGGAATGACGGAAGTAAAAGCGTATTTAAAGAATGAGGGCAGATTTATTTGCGAAGATTGTTTTCAACAGAACGGAGGCTGATTATGAAAAAGGTCGTTTTAGCCGGTGGAACCGGATTTATCGGCAAGTATTTTCAGAAGAAGTATGAAGCGCTAGGTTACGAAGTGAAGATCATTTCCCGTCGGTCGGGGTTCATCTCATGGGATGATAGAACTGGGATTATCGAAGCGCTGGATGGAGCAGAGTTGCTGATCAATCTTGCGGGGAAATCGGTGAACTGCCGTTATAATACAAAAAACAAGAATGAAATTATGATGTCGAGGATTTTGACGACGCGGGTGCTTGGTGAATGTATTGCTGAGTGTGTGGAACCACCTGAAGTCTGGATGAATTCCAGTACAGCGACGATTTATCGTCATGCAGAGGATCGGCCGATGACGGAAGCGTTTGGAGAAATCGGCGAAGGATTTTCCGTTAATGTCGCGACCAACTGGGAGGATACCTTCTTTTCGATGGAAACACCGAAGACGCGGAAGGTTGCACTTCGAACAGCAATCGTTTTAGGAGAAGATGGTGGGGTGATGGAGCCTTACCGGAACCTCGTCAAATTTGGTCTTGGCGGCATTCAAGGCAGCGGGCGTCAAATGTTCAGCTGGATCCATATTGAAGATCTGTACCAGATTACCCGCTTTTTGCATGAACGGACGGAGCTGGAAGGAGTATTCAATTGTTCTGCACCGGAACCTGTGACGAATAAGGAATTGATGCAATTGATGAGGATCTATGGCGGTCGCTCGTTCGGCCTACCGGCACCGAAGTGGATGCTTGAGATTGGATCAGTGGCTATTCGGACAGAAACGGAGCTGGTATTGAAGAGTCGCTGGGTGATTCCGGAGCGGTTGCAGCAGGCCGGATTCACGTTCGCCTATCCTGATTTGGAAAGTACATTGGAGGATTTACTCGCGAAGTAGAGGGAGTGCCAGGTGAAAACCTGGCTAAACCTGTATTCGTAGAATAAAGGAAAAGAAAACTTCGGGGGTGCTGGGAATGTTTGAACGGTGGAAGCGAAAAAAAGAAAGAACAAGAAAAGCCAGAAAGCCTGAAGGATCTTACACGTGGTGGGACGGATTCTGGGATGTGCTCTTCTGGGTGCCGGAGCTTCTTATCCTCCCTTTCCGGCTGGTTTTCTTCGTGGTCAGAGTGATTGGCAGGGTGTTTCGGGATGTGTTTGATTTTACTCCATAACGAGGGTTACGGCTGGAAGGAGAGAACAATGGAAATCTATGTAGCTAGCTTTTTTTCAGCATTAATCATTTACATAACAGTACATTCAATGATTAAGGTGCTAACAATCGCTTTGAAAAGAAATGAAATCACGAAGCGGAAGTTTAGACTTTATGTCGCTATGTCGATTGGAATTGGTTTGGCGGTTGCGGCAGTCTTGCCTTTAGGATATCGGGCATTGTTTGGGTGGATGCTTTGAAGGGAGCTTCCACCCATTTTGATTTTTCTTCCATATTTATCTTGTAATGCAAGGGTAATTGGAATATACTGTGTATATACCTTGCAATACAAGGTAAGTTTTTTGCTTTAATGTCTTGCATTACAAGGTAAAAGGAAGGCGTGATGGAACATTGTCGAGTAGCACTCAAATGTTGAAAGGGATCATCGATGGCTGTCTACTAGCCATCATCAAAGAAGGAGAAATATATGGATACGAATTGGCCGCTAAATTAGAGGAATACGGATTCCACTCATTCAGTGAGGGTACGATTTATCCGTTGCTGCTCCGGATGCAAAAAGAGAATTTATTAAGCACCACATTGAAAAAATCGACAGCCGGACCGAAACGGAAATATTACTCATTAACTGAAAAAGGGGAGCAGGAGCTGATCGCATTCAAAGAGCGTTGGGATCAGCTTAATAACTCAGTAAATAAAGTCCTAAAAAAGGGGGATGAGAAAATTGACTAATGAAGGTACGCTTTCACCTGAAAGCAAAAAGTTTCTCGAGAATTTACGTGTTTATTTATTTTCTAGTGGAAAAAATTCGGCTGAAATAGATGGAATTGTTGAAGAACTGGAGGACCATTTACTCGAAGCAGAAAGAAACGGAAAGCCGATTGAAAAAATCATCGGAAATTCACCCAAGGAATATATGGAGATGGTTTCTGAAGAAATGGTTGTCGACTATCGAGCGTGGATGAAATACATTTGCCTAATCCTGTTAGGGGCTTTTTCAATTACGGTTTTTCCTGATTTATTGAAGGGGAATCTTTCTTATTCTGTATTGGAAATCGTCGGACATATCGTGATTGGAGTAATCTTCATCGGTACTGTCTTTGCAGGGTTTAAATATCTTTCTACTGGCAGTCAATCGGGTGTTAAGCATGGAATAGTGTTAGGAGTTATCGCTGCCGTTCCTATGTTGTTGTTTTTAAGTTTGTTTTACTTGGATCAGAGGATTGAAACGCCGATGGTCCAATTCGGTAGCACGGGAACTCTGGTAATTGGGATAGTAACCAGTTTGGTTATGATAGGAATGTCGATTTGGGCAAAAACATGGTTGCTGCTCATCATCGTACTATTTCTCACCTTGCCGGATTATATTCTGAAGCAGACATCCATGACGGATGAAACCCAACTGATTATAAGCTCGCTCGTTACTCTCGGTGGAATTGGGCTTTACTTACTCATTTCTTCCAAATTAGAAAAAGAAAAAGTGAATCACGGGTGAGTAAGAGATCTGTAGACTCACTAAATGCCAGACCTCCAATTGTAAACGCATAGGAGGTCTGGCATTATTTTTAATCAGTTATTTTAAGGTAGTAGAATTCAGCATTATCTACAGCACTTCGCAAATCAATGCTTGCATCAATAACGATCGTTAAAGCAATGACACATGCTAATATGCCAGCAATGAACCCGCCATTCTTAAGTAGCTTCCGGTTCTTCTTATATAGGAAAATTAGTAATGACGCTGCAACTAAAAAGTACACTCCTGAGATCATAAGGGTTGTTAAAGCTCCTTGGCCTTCATTTACTGCCGTCCTGTAATCCTCTAGTACATCTTCATTTTCTTTACTTTCATCGACAATAGTTGAATTCCCTTTGTACCCTATCTCCCACACGAAGGCACCTTGCTCTTTTGTAACCACGTATGTATAACCTATTACTTCGCCATCGCTGATGACTCCTGAGTAATCATTTGGGTCTTCTTCACTTTGGCCGCATGCTGCAAGTAGCAAAGTAATGAGAAGGAACGTAAATAAACTATTTATCTTCATTCTTATCGCCTACTTTTTCAAATTAGAAAGATACGTCTCCCTATTCTATCATGTATCAAAGCTTTATCATTGAACTTATTGGGGATTTTGGCTCAGCTCTTGTGCAGGAAAAACAGCAGAGGAAATTGTTCCACGTGAAACGGGATTGGCTTTAACTGAGAATAAAGTGATTAACTAGTATTCAACTTGAGTATCCAAAATAGGATGAGAAGTTATAAGGGAAAATTTCTTGTTTATTATGTCACGTTGCGATATAGTCGAGGTGTGACATAGTGAGTGGAAGGTGATGAAAATAAAGATAGAAAAAGTCCTGAAATCTTACATACCAATGACAGAAACGGCATTTTACATTCTTTTGTCTTTGAATGAACCGAAGCATGGATATGGAATTATCAAGCATGTAGAGGACGTGACGAACGGGCGGATCAGGCTTGGGTCGGGCACGGTCTACGGTACGTTGACGAAGATGCAGCGAGATGGAGTAATCGCTGTTTATGCAGATAAAAAAAGAAAGAAGATGTATGAAATGACGGAAGTGGGGCGTCAATTGATCGAAAAGGAGATTACTCGGATCAAAGAGCTGCACTCCAACGCGCTCCAATATGAGGAGGAGTTCAATGATTAAAAGAGTTTGGAAGCCTTTTTGGAGCTTCGATGTGGAGAGAACGGAAGATTGGCTGGCTGACATGGCCGGCAGAGGGTTTTCTTTAGTAGACTTGCATCCTAGAAGAAGTTTGTTCATTTTTGAGGCTGGGGAGCCCAGGAATACGGTTTATCAACTGGACTATAAGACGCCTTTTACATCGACCATGCAGGAGGGTGGCTGGGAAGAAATCACTCGGACAGGTAAATGGAATGTGATGGCGAACCATAAAGAGGATTCAAAAATCCGTATCTTTTCAACTCGCGATAACGTATTAAGCAGAAATCAAAAGCTGATGTATGTTTTCGTGGGATTGTTCATTTACTTGCTTTTAACCTTGAGTTTCCCGTTCCTTTTCCTTTTCTTTTCGCTACTCTCAGGAGAGGATCTTTCCATTAGCGTGGTAGGAAGTCCGATGTGGCTTATTACCATTACGGTGGGTATCTTTTTGTGGACGACGATTCCTTATGGAGCGGTCAAACTGTATCGGGCGAACAAGCGAATGGTGAAAATAGATGCTCCTGAGCATACAAGTGAGTATTTCATTCGGAAGAAGCGTACGGCCAAACGCTATGATCGGACAAAACCGACAGTGACAAAATATAAATTTGCTTGGCAGTATGCACCAGATCGGTTAGAGGAATGGCTGGGAGAGATGGCTCAAAAGGGATACCAGCTTGTCCGTGTAAGAATGGGAGGAGTGCGGTATCAGTTCGTGCAGGACTCTGAAGAAAAGATAACTTATGCGGTAGACTATCATGGTGCGCAGCGGCAAGGCTATTTCGACCTTCACCAGGAAGCGGGTTGGGCGTTGATTTATACGTCAGCGTCCATGTTCAATCGTTGGTGCATTTGGGCGAAGTCGTATGAGGAAGAAGCTCCTGAGTTTTTTAGTGATCAAGTATCCAAGCTGAAACATGCGAGAAAGGTGACCCTTACACAAGTTTCCGTTTTTGCGCCGTTGTCCTTAGCATATATGGGGCTGGTGTGGTTGACTGTGAATACAGCAATGCGGGATGGAATGAGCAGCCTTGACTGGTATTCCTTAATCATCTACACCATTGTCATTTTGGAGTTTTCGATATTCTCCATCCGGGCTTTGATGTACTACAGACGGATGAAGAGAAAGGTAGCACTTGCATAATATAGAGGGATGAATGGTCTGGGTGAACAGATAAAGTGTTCACCCAGACCACTTTTTATTTGATTTAGAAGACACTTCGCATTAACGCTTTAGTGCAGCGGGGGACAGTCCCTCACTACGTTAAAGCGTTGAAATAACCCAGCCGTGGTGGCTGGGTTATTTTCTCCAGAAAGTCGTGCAGTCTGCTTTATCTTCGATATTGTAGTCGATCATCTGCGCCAGCAGGTTGCAATCCACCGGTTTGTTCCAAGGGAAACGTACCAGCATCTTGGTGTGGTTGTATCCTGCCTTATTGATCGCCTCGGAAAAATTGACGATGCCTTTCTGTTCAGGTGCAACTGCCAAATGCTGCTTCGCTACGCTGAACGCGATGATGAAGGTGCCGTGATCGGTGAACATCGGCTGGTTCCACTTGACCTCACGCTCTAGCTGTGGATATTTCTCCGCCACCCACTGCAGCACTTCTTCGGTTCGTTCCCGCTGCTGCGGATCATCCATCTTTTCCAAAAAATCCTTGAAAACTTCCATGAGGATCGCTCCTTTATGTACTCGTTATTCCGAAAATGAACTTGTATGCTTTTCTATTCTTTTTCATTTTCTTAAACCCTTCTTTTGAGTCGAAAATGAGGACAGTTTTATTCATCCAGATTCGTAGATAGAGGGAGTGGGCACGGATGGGACCGACAATTCCTTTTTCCTCGAATTCGATTCCATTCTCGCGTTCGGTTTCGGTTCGGATCAGCCACGTATTACCAATACCGAACTCAATGTATTTCATGTGTGTGAACCCAGCCATTTATGTAAAAAGTACTGATTGAACCCTTTAGGGTGGTCCTCAATCACTCCGAATACCTCAAAGCCATACCGTTTGTAAAACTCCGGCGCCTGGAAGCTGAACGTATCTAATGCGATGAACCGGCAGCCTTTTTCTATAGCGAGTTGTTCAGTTTTTTTCAGAAGTTCTGCCCCGTATCCACGTCCACGAAGTCGATCGTCAACCCATAGGAAATCGATGTGCATATGATGCCAGAACGTTGTTGCTGTGATGCCTCCTACGATTTCATCCTGCTCGTTACGGAGGATGAAACTGGTTTGTTCGTTAGGTGTTTTGCAATCCTCTGGAAGTTGGCTCACATTATGTTCAATTACTTTTTTTCGGATGAAGTCGCTGTCTTGCTGGTTCCATTGCTGGGTGATTTTCATCAGACCATTCCCTTCCTGTAAGTGGAAGTGTATTATATAGAATTTTTCCAATAAAGAAAAGGAGGAATTTTTCAAAAATAATTGTTAGGCTGTAATTAATGGAATGATTTGGATAGGTGGGTTGATTATGAAAAAAGGCGGCTTAGCGATTATTTTATCTGCAGCCTTAGTAGGTGTGATCGCAATAGTTGGCGTACGTGCGACTTTCGGTGAGGCCCCTGCTGAGCAAGCCAAAAGTGGAGATTCGCCGACTGAGCAAACAGCATCGATGTGGGATCTCGACATCCGCACGCTAGTGGAGGAGTCAAAAGCAGAGATCGATCGTATTCAGAAAAACAAGGTAGTCGTGATCAACGGGGAAGAAGTGGATGTCACTACAAAAGAAATGGAAAAGTGGATGCTGCGGAGTTATATGGATGCCAAAATGGTTGGTGCTGAAGAAGTTAGTGACGAGGCTCTTGTTGAGAATGCATTGGTAGCGAAGAATCAACGGGAAAATCTGTTGGAGTACGCATCACAGGAGTTCGGAGTTGAAGTACAACCTGAAGATGTAAGAGCATTTATAGATTCTCAAGTTGAACAAATAGAGAAAGGCGAGCAGGAACTGAAATTTTTCAAGGAATTATCTTCATCTTTAGGTATAACATTAAACGAATTTTATTATGAGTGGGAATATGATAATTTTGCGATGATTTACGTGAGCGGTGAGGTTTTCCCAATCCTCCAGGAAAGGTATGGACGTGAAGAGCAGGAGGATGGGCAGGAGTATCAGGCAAGCTTGCGAGAAATTTTCATCAAGGGATTAGATGAATTTCGATAATGAATCAGGACCAATTCTTATGAATTGGCCCTGTTAATTTTCGAGCGTGAAGTAATCCATTGTAGAGGTCACTTGAAATCCGCACGATTTATAAAGGGTGAGCGCATTTTTATTTTCCACAGCCACCTGAAGCATGATGTCTTCGACTTGCATTTCTTGCAACTTCTTTACTGCTTCCATCAAAATCGCTCTGCCATAGCCTTTACCCCGTTGTTCTGGAATGACTCCAAGACCGTAAATCGCCCCGACGCCCTCGTTGGTCTCTAAGTGTACTTTTCCAATGGTGGTGCCTTCGAATTCAGCGAGAAAAATTTCCACGCCGTGTCTTTCTTCCTCTTCAGGAAGTCTGACTTCGGGCTCATCAATTTCGAAATAGATGGCGTTCTGTCTGGCGATTTCCTTCGCGTCGGCATTGGTTGCTTTTCTGAGCTTCACTGTCGTTGGAGGCTGTTTATCAGGGGCATTCTTTAGGTGCATTTCATACTCCGAATGCTCATAGTGTGTCTCTAACTGTTTGATGAAGGCCTGACCAGAAGGGGAATTGCGATCGCTTAATAACAGCATGTTCTCTGCATTCCTGTAATGGCTCTCTGTTTTCACCAGGTCGAAAAGCTTGGTGAAGACGCCCATCCGTCTATATGAAGGGTGGACCATGCCGTTCACTTCCAGCGTGCTGCCGCCGAATTGGCAGATGCCAATGTATCCGATGAGGAGGTCATCATCGTAATACATGAACTCATTGAACTCATTAGTGTTGGCGCTGGCTAGCTTGTATTCCAATTCGAGTTTGAGCGTGACTTGATCGTTTTCGATGCAATGGTTTTTGAGTATGGTGATTTCGTCGTAATCTTGTTGATTAAGACGGGCTTTCATTCTGATGCTTGGATTGGTGAGCTTCATGGAAGCACTCCTTTGGCGTTTTCTGATTGAAAAGGTGAGTTTACTAATTAAAAATTGTCCTTTACTGTTCAAAACTTCTCGAATACTCATCAAGCTTTCTCAATACTGATTAAAATACTCCAAATACTGATTAAATGTCCTAGTCAGCCTCAGCGAAATTCCATGGTAGTCGTTTCATCGATTTGAGAAACCTGCTTAAGCAATTCTTTATGAGTGCGGTCCACCCAATAGTATTGGAGGGTATCTCCAAAATAAACTTTCACCTTCCAAGCTTTTGCTGTTTCTCCCGTACTACGTATGACTTTTTCCAGGTCGACAACTTGGATATCGATTGTCTGGTTGGCTTGTTTTACAGGGTTGAAGCTATTCAATTGTACAGCATAATCATATGCCAGCGGGAGGAGACGTAGAATCAGCTCAACACTAAAGGTGTCAAAGTGTTGTGGAGGAGTTGGATAGTTGAATTCAATAGTTTTAACCCCTTCCATGAAATTTTCAAAAGAAATCGGCAGCAATGTAGATCTATCGGCTAAGACGATAATTTCGCGATTGCCTAGAAGTTCAGAGGTTAAAGTTTGTTTCCTTCTTACCACTTCACGGTCCTTAATCGAAATGATGGTCAATTCTTCGAAGGTAACGCCAACTTTTTGTTCGATTCCGTTTTCAATCAGATAGACTTCTTTTTCGTCACGGGTTTCCGGTAACCCTTCAGCGTCTAGATTGTCAAATATTATTGTCATATTGGACGTTCATCCTCCTTCAAACTTCATTTTTACAATCATGCTTGCCATTCTCTTTTCAGTAAGCTGTAGGTGACAATATCGTTGAATTTACCATTGATATATTCCGCATCTCTGTTGATGCCCTCTTTTTTGAATCCCATTCGCTCAGGGATCTTTCGGCTTCTCAGGTTAAATTCGGCACACTGGATCTCCACTTTGTTCAACCCCAGTTCAGTGAATGAATAACTTAGTAATTTTTCGATACAGTTGGTGATGATCCCTTTTCCTTCTACGTTCCTGCCCAAATAATAGCCAATGCTTGTATGCTTCGTTTTCCAATTGATGAAGTGCAAAGACACCATTCCTACCAAACTGCCGTTCAAATAGATTCCAGCATTGAAACCGTTGTTTTCACCAAATTGCTGCAACCATGCCGGAATGATCGCTTCGCTGTAATCCTTGGCTGAAGAGACATTATCGACCCACCCGAGCCATTCTCTTAAATGCGCGCGGTTACCATCAACCAATGCAAAAACTTCCTCCGCCTGATGAGGCTGAAGAAGGCCTAACTGAAGCTCTTCGTTAACCTTTAATGTAAACATGCGATTTCCCCCAATAATGTAAAAATAAAATGACTCGCCCCTGCTATGAGGGACGAGTTTCACACGTGATACCATACTGTGTCATGGGACGCATCAATCCGCGCAATCCACTCGACGTTAATTGAAATATTTGTTAAACATACTATAGAATTCCTTGTGCGTTTCGTCAATAAGGTTATAGAGTATAAAATGAGTATCTATTAAACTGGTGAGACGATTGAAAGGGGAGGCTTTCTAATGAAAAAACGACTTTCTGAGGCTGATTTCTTAGGGTATATCAACATTCAAAACCCCACATTCAATCGACAAATGGTGTTTGGTTTTTTAATTCTTTTTCTATGGGCGTTCGGAGTTGCTCCGCTCTACGCGGCACCATTCTCCCCATTTTTTGTCGACTTGGGGCTTTACCCGGCAGTGCTGGTGACGATCATGGCAGTGCCCTATCTATTCGCTCCTTGGAAGCTTGAACCTTATTTTTATTTTCTACTTGGAATATTGAGTGCAGTAACAGGCTACTGCCAGTTAGTAGTCGTAGTGAAATATCTTTACGCGTGGCTGCTTCCGGAGTCATTTCTGTTGTTGTATGTCATCTTTGGTAGCTATGTGCTGGAGGTCATTGTGATGAATCTTGTGAATCTGAAGTGGCTCAAGGATGGGACCTACAGGAGGTATCACGAAAATCCGGAAAGTGTGAACTATAAGTTGATCATCAATTTCCTGATTGGCTGCTTAGTTCTATGCGCGATCGTTTTCTTCCTTTTTTATGACACAGCTTCCTACTTTATGGTCATCATTGTAACGTTGTCGTTCTTTCAGTTGATTCTTGCTTATTTCACGACGTTTTTCCATAAGGGGATCGTCATCCGGAGACACATGGACCTTACGAAAAAATATTGGCCAGGATTTGGTGACACTTGGCAGGAAAGAAAATGGCGGTATGAGGATTAAGCTTGATTAAGGTGGTTCGCCCATAAATTTTGTTTTTCGCTCATTAATTGAAAATTTCGCGCATAAATCGAGATTTCCGCCTACAAATCTGGAATATCGCTCACAACCCTGTAGCTTTTCGCTCATAAAACCTCCATAGGGACAGTCCCCCACCGCATTAACGCGTTACCTCGGTGGGGGACTGTCCCTAAATATGCACTAAATATACAAAAAAACCGTATGTGAGTTTTACTGCCTATACAGGAATCTTTTACATAGATAACGAATATGTTCCGTAGCTAAAGAAAGGCGATGGAGGTAAACCATGTCTTACGTTGAAAAATGTCCTTTATGCAATCCAGAAAAAGACGCTGATCAAAATATTGTTTTGGAGAATGAAACGTGTTATTTCCTCCAGCACAATAAGCATCAAGGGGTGTTGGAGGGAAGCGGTTTGATTGTTCCTAAAAAGCATCACCGGGATGCTTTTCAATTAACCCGTGAAGAGTGGAACGATACGTATGAGCTGCTGCAAGAGGCGAAGAAAGTTCTCGATAAGTCGCTTTCCCCCGATGGCTATACCATTGGTTGGAATGTAGGAAAAGTGTCTAATCAGGAGATTTTCCATAGTCACCTGCACGTGATTCCAAGATTCAACGATGAACCTTTGGCTGGAAAAGGGATTCGGTATTGGTTGAAGCAAGAGGAAAATAGAAGGTAGAGGAGGAATCATTGATGACTACCCATCCCAAAGTAGAAGCATTTATAAGCCGCGCAGACCAATGGAAAGAGGAATTCAAGGCATTGAGAGAAATCATTCGTACCTGTGAGCTGACCGAGGACTTCAAATGGATGCATCCTTGTTACACGTTGAATGGAAAAAACGTCGTACTGATCCACGGGTTCAAAGATTACTGTGCGCTTCTCTTTCACAAGGGTGCTTTACTGAAGGATCCACACGGCATCCTGATTCAGCAGACCAAAAACGTTCAGGCTGCTCGTCAGATCAGGTTCACGAATGTCGAGGATATCGTGGAAATGGAAAGCCTGCTAAAAGCTTATATCGAGGAAGCTATTGAAGTGGAAAAAGCGGGGTTGAAAGTGGAAACGAAAAAGACCGAGGAATACGAAATCCCAGAAGAACTTCAAGCGGCGTTTGATGAAGATCCTGCTTTTAAAGATGCGTTTGAAGCGTTGACCCCTGGACGTCAGCGGGCTTACATTCTTCATTTTTCAAAAGCAAAGCGCTCTGCGACGAGAGAAGCGCGGGTGGAGAAGCATAAGCAGGATATCTTTGATGGAAAAGGTTTGAATGATCGATAGCTCAAAGGTGGGACGGCTGATGTTGAAGGATTTTTTGGAAGATGAAATCTCTGATGAAGAATTTTATAAAGCGATTGTTGAATTTATCAGTTCCTGGAATATCCGGTGTGGGGAATACGAAGGAAATCGCTTTGTCATTAAGAAGAAGGATCATGAAAATTTTCTTGTTTACGACGAATATGAAATTGACGGCAAGCGGGTAACCCATCAGACGGTTCCCATCACTAAAAAAGATCTACTGGAAAAGATTCATGAACATGCAAGGAAACAAGGGTTTACTGTAACTCTGTAAGTAAAAAACAGGACCACCTGCAACGGCAGGTGGTCCTGTTTTGTAGTTATTTTTTGTTCACGGATGCGTCGTAAATCGAGTCGACTGCTGCTTGTAATTTATCATTGAACTCCTCGTCCGATTGTTTCGCATTCAGGTCGGCAGCGAGTGCGCGGGAGAAGCTGGCGATTACGCCATGGTTCTCTTTCAATTTTTCATTGGCTTCGTCACGGGAGTACCCGCCGGACAGTGCTACAACCCGAACGACTCTCGGGTGGTCAACAAGTTCTTTATACAGGTTCGCCTTCGTCGGAATCGTCAGCTTCAGCATCACATTTTGGTCATCTGAAAGCTCGTCCAGATGCTTGTGAATTTCCGACTTAAGGATTTCCTCGCATTTTTCCTTGTCCGCACTGTTGATGCTCACTTCAGGCTCGATAATCGGCACGAGGCCAGCGGCAATGATTTTCTTACCGATGTCGAACTGCTGATCGACAACTGCTTTGATGCCTTCTTCATTAGGGTCATGGACGACAGAGCGCATCTTTGTCCCGAAAATGTTGCGTTCATTAGCGCGGCTAAGGGTTTCATCGAGGTCGTGGATCGGTTTCATCATCTGGACGCCGTTTTCTTTTTCAGCAAGTCCTTTGTCCACCTTCAGAAAAGGTACGACACCTTTGGATGCCAGGTAGTCCCCAGTGTACTGACCTTCGATTTCACGGTCCATCGTCTGTTCAAACAGAATCGCGCCGAGAATCTTATCGGAACTGAAAGCGGGGGAGGTGATGATCCGCGTACGCATCTGGTGCACGAGTGTGAACATCTCATCTTCACCGGAATAAGAATCCTCAGGCACACCATAGGCAGCCAATGCTTTCGGCGTACTGCCACCGCTTTGGTCTAGCGCAGCAATGAAGCCTTTGCCAGTTTTCATTTTTTCATAATGGGTGTTGTTCATACAATCCACTCCTTTTTAAAGTGATCCCTTATCCTTCTTCCCGTTATCGTGCCCGTTTTAACCCCAGATATGTTTGAGGGCGCAGGCTTCAGGAAATAATTATGGTGAAGTGGCGGGAAGGATTGAGATTTTTCATTTTTCTGGGTGTTCATGCACTTTTTCCCCGTTTTCGTGTACCACTATAAGTGTAAGAAATATTTAATTCTTTCGATAATAGTGATACACTATAAATAGACAAAAATATACTGGAAAAGATGTGCGGTCAGGTCGAACTCTGACTTCGTCTGACTATTTTTAGAGAACGCTTACATCTTTTCTATCACTATAGGGAGTAATTCGACCATGAGTAAAAACTATACGCAAACTGACGTTATTTTGATTGGTGCTGGCATTATGAGTGCGACGTTGGGGTCACTGTTGAAAGAATTGGTTCCGGATTGGAATATTCGTGTGTTCGAAAAGCTTGGAGGCGCGGGTGCGGAGAGCTCGAATGTGTGGAACAATGCGGGTACTGGCCACGCGGCGCTGTGCGAGCTGAACTACACGAGCGAAAATACGGACGGCTCCATCGATATGACGAAGGCGATCCGAGTCAATGAACAGTTCCAGGTTTCCAAGCAATTTTGGTCTTTCCTTGTCAACGAGGGACGTATCGGCAATCCGCATGAATTCATCATGCCGTTGCCACATATGAGTCTCGTTCAAGGTGCGAAAAATGTGAAATTTCTAAGTAAGCGCTTCAAGACAATGTCTGCGAATCCATTATTCAAGGATATGGAATTTTCTGATGATCCGAAAAAATTGAAAGAATGGATTCCGTTGATCATGAATGACCGTACATCCGTCGAACCGATCGCAGCGACGAAAATCGATTCCGGAACGGACGTCAACTTCGGTTCACTGACGACGAAAATGTTCGACCATCTGGAAAACAATGGACTGGAGGTCAACTACAGACACAGTGTCGAGGACATCACACGTAAGGACGACGGTACGTGGGAAGTAAAAGTACATGATTTACAAAATGGCAAAATCGAATACCATACAGCGAAGTTCGTCTTCATCGGAGGCGGCGGTAAGAGCCTGCACCTGCTGCAGAAGACAGGCTTGCCTGAAGCGAAGCACATCGGCGGCTTCCCGGTCAGCGGGCAGTTCCTCGTTTGTAAAAATGAGGAGGTCATCGAGCAGCATAATGCGAAGGTGTACGGAAAAGCGCAGGTTGGCGCGCCGCCAATGTCTGTCCCTCACCTGGATACGCGATACATTGACGGTAAGAAATCCTTGTTGTTCGGTCCGTTTGCAGGCTTCTCACCGAAGTTCCTGAAAACCGGTTCAAAGATGGATCTGATCACCTCAGTGAAGCCGGATAATGTGGTGACTATGGTCATGGCAGGCCTGAAAAACGCTTCGCTGACGAAGTACTTGATTGAGCAAGTACTTCAGTCTAAGGAACAGCGTTTGGATGCGTTACGTGATTTCATTCCCGAAGCGAAGGCGGAGGACTGGGACCTTGTAGTCGCTGGTCAGCGCGTACAGGTGATCAAGGATACCGAAGCTGGTGGAAAAGGTACGCTTCAGTTCGGTACAGAAGTTGTTACGTCTTCTGACGGGTCAGTAGCAGCATTGTTGGGTGCTTCTCCTGGTGCATCGACAGCTGTATCTGTCATGCTTGAAGTGCTTGAGAGGTGTTTCCCGCAGCACGTGCAGGAATGGGAGCCGAAAATCAAGGAAATGATCCCATCCTACGGTGTTCAGTTGTCCGAGAAGCCAGAGCTGCTTGACCAAGTAAATGCTACATCTGCAAAAGCTCTAGGTCTTGTTGATCCAGGCTGGGAAATTGAGCAGAAAGCATCGAATGATTGATCGGAAACGTTAAATAGAGAGTAAGAGGGAGGGGAACCTTTGATTCGCATCGGCGGGTTGATGGTTCTCTTTCTTTTTGGGAGGGAGGCTTGTGAGTATGAAACAGATGTGGATCGCGTTGGCAGGGATAGGCGCGCTAGTAGCGGTGTGGCTCGATATCAAGTATAAAGGCTTCGGGTACCAGCAGCTGCCTGAACGGTTGAAAGAACGATTGAAATGAATAGAATCAAAGACGCCTCTTTTCAGATGAAAGAGGCTTTTTTAATTCGCAAAGTAAGCAACGCTTCACCGTATCACCGCACCGGGGGACTGTCCCCCGGTGCTTTAAAGTGAAAAAGCCTCTCTGGATTTCCAGAGAGGCTTTTGATAGCTGCTAACTATTAACTCATCAGTTTCGGATGAGGTAGTCGAATGCGCCTAGTGCGGCATTCGCACCAGATCCCATCGAAATGATGATCTGATTATACGGGCTATCTGTACAATCTCCGGCTGCGAACAGGCCAGGGATGTTGGTAGCTCCTTGTTTATTCGTTACAATCTCACCAATGCGGGTGCGCTCCACTTGCTCGCCGAGCCATTCCGTATTCGGAACGAGACCGATTTGGACGAACACACCATCAAGTTCGGTGTGTACCTCTTCCTCTGTTTCACGGTTCACGTAAGTGATGCCTTCCACATTGTCTTTACCTGTGATTTCAGTCGTTTGTGCGTTCGTCTTGACGGAAACGTTAGGCAGACTGTTCAGACGTTTTTGCAGGACTTCGTCGGCTTTCAGTTCAGATGCAAACTCAAGCACCGTCACGTTGTTGACGATTCCTGCAAGGTCGATTGCCGCTTCGACACCGGAGTTTCCGCCACCGATGACAGCAACGTCTTTTCCTTCGAAAAGTGGACCGTCACAGTGTGGGCAGTATGCGACACCTTTGTTGCTGAATTCCTGTTCGCCAGGAACGCCGATTTTTCTCCAGCGTGCCCCTGTGGAAACGATGACGGTTTTACTTTTAAGAACGCCACCATTATCAAGCTCAACCTCGAACATGTCCTTTTTCTCGATGCCGCGGACGCGCTGAAGGTTCATGACGTCGATCGGGTAATCCTTCACGTGCTCTTCAAGGCTCGCGACGAATTTCGGTCCTTCCGTCTGCTTGACACTGATGAAGTTTTCAATCGACATCGTATCCATTACCTGGCCACCAAAGCGCTCAGCAACGATACCTGTGCGGATACCTTTACGAGCGGCATAGATTGCCGCACTCGCACCGGCAGGTCCGCCACCGATGACAAGCACATCATACGGCTCTTTGTTGTTGAACTCTTCTGGATCCGGTCCATCGCCGATCTGGCTGACAATTTCCTCGAGGGTCATACGACCGCCGCCGAAGAACTCGCCATTCAAAAAGACAGATGGAACTGCGCGCACGTTGTTGTGTTCCGCTTCTTCCTTGAAAGCGGCACCGTCGATCATCGTGTGGGTGATGTTCGGGTTGATGACACTCATCAAGTTCAGCGCCTGCACCACGTCCGGGCAGTTATGGCAGCTTAGGCTGACATACGTTTCAAAGTGGTACTCGCCACTGATGTTTTTGATTTGGTCGATTACGTCCTGGTCCGCCTTAGGAGCTCTACCGCTCACTTGCAACAGGGCAAGCACGAGGGAAGTGAACTCATGGCCTAAAGGGACGCCGGCGAACGTGATGCCTGTATCTTCACCAGGGCGGTTCACACTGAAGCTAGGTGTGCGTTTCAGGTTGGCATTTTCAACGGTGATGCGGGAGGACATGGATGCTAGCTCATCAGTAAGAGCTAGCATCTCGCGGGATACGTCATCCTCTCCAGCGTCGACTTTCAGCTGAACGTCCCCCTCCATCATCTGTAGATACTGGTCTAATTGTGCTTTGATGTTTGCATCAAGAACCATACCGGGTCACTCCTTAGATTTTACCTACTAGATCAAGGCTTGGCGTAAGTGTTTCGCTTCCTTCTTCCCATTTCGCTGGGCAAACTTCACCAGGATTGCTGCGTACATATTGAGCTGCTTTGATTTTGCCGATTAATGTGTCAGCATCACGGCCG
This sequence comes from Thalassobacillus hwangdonensis, assembly GCF_042675915.1. NCBI lineage: Bacteria > Bacillati > Bacillota > Bacilli > Caryophanales > Bacillaceae > Thalassobacillus > Thalassobacillus hwangdonensis. The sequence goes on from NZ_JBHTKL010000005.1 coordinate 240,564, forward strand.
ATGCCGCCAGCGTTGATTTCAACTGTCTGGATGACACCATCCGGATCGATGATGAATGTACCGCGATCAGCAAGTCCTTCTTCTTCGTTAAGGACATCGAACTGACGGGAGATTGCCTGAGATGGGTCACCGATCATTGCATATTCGATTTTACCGATTTTTTCAGAGCTGTCATGCCAACCTTTGTGCACGAAGTGCGTATCTGTAGAAACAGAGTATACTTCAACGCCAAGTTCTTTCAGCGCGTCATAGTTATTTTGAAGGTCTTCCAATTCAGTCGGGCATACGAATGAGAAATCTGCAGGGTAGAAGCAGACAACGCTCCATTGACCTTTGAAATCTTCATTTGTTACGTCGATGAATTCGCCTTGTTTGAATGCTTTTGCTTCGAATGGTTGTACTTCTTTACCGATTAGAGACATAGTGAAATTCCTCCTGAAGTGTGTATATATTTTATAGACTACTAAGTTAGTAATCTATAATAATTCTAATTCGATACCTATTATTAAATAGAATTTCTTATTTGTCAAACCATAATGTTTCTTGTCGAAAACTGCTGGTGGGAAAGTGAGGTTACGGCGTCTATTGTACGTAAGATTTAATCATTCTCAAAAAGTTATGCTCAAATGAGAATGAAGGGGGCGGCGCACTGTCGCTTTAAAGCGATGGGGGACTGTCCCCACTTGCGGTAGTGTGCTAAAGCGTGAGGGGTTTAAATTCTAGTAAAATGCCAAAAGAGCACTGCGGGGTGCAGTGCTCTTTTATCTAGTTTTTATTGAAGAGAAAGAGAAACGGTATGACGGATAAGGCAAGTACGCCGCCGATGACGGACAAGGTTGGAAAACTGGAGAAACCAACGATCATGCCGGAAACAGCACCTCCCGTTGCCCCTGAAAGTGCGATGAATACATCGACGCTTCCTTGTGTTTTGGCACGGTTGGCAGGTGTGGTGGCATCGACGAGGATCGCGGTTCCGCTGATCAATCCGAAGTTCCACCCAAGACCGAGGAGTGCTAATGCAATTGTCAGCCCTGCCATCGACTCGCCCGGCGAAACTGCCGCAAGAATTCCCGCTATAAGTAAAGTGACGCCAGATGCTGCTGCCATTGTCATCCGCCCGACTTTGTCAACGAGCACGCCGGTTACGAGCGAAGGCAGATACATCGCGCCGATATGGATGCCGATGACCATACCGACAGCATTCAATCCATGGCCGTGGTCGCCCATGTGGACAGGTGTCATTGTCATGATTGCAACCATGACAACCTGGCTCAGAATCATCACTGTAGCTCCGAATCTTACTCCCCGTTTGTTCATCGTACCAGTTGAGGGTGTGTCCGCTTCCGGTTTGCTTGCTTTGACTGCCTCAATCGCTTTAGATATGACAAAAGGGTCAGGTCGCATCATTGTCAGAATGATGATGCCAGCCAGTAGATAGGCAGCAGCGGCAAGTATGAAAGGTCCGGATAGTGCAGGCACGCCGATGGAAGTAGCAAAGCTGCCCATGACTCCGACGAGGTTGGGACCTGCCACAGCCCCGAACGTCGTCGCTACCATCGCGATGCTCACTGCAGTGGCTCGTTGCTTTTTATTAGCGAGGTCTGTGCCAGCGTATCTTGCCTGAAGGTTGGTCGCAGATCCTGCTCCATAGATTAGTAGAGCTGTGAACAACAGAAAAATGTTGCTGGCGATAGCGGCGTAGATGACACCGACTGCACCGATGGCCCCGGTGGTAAACCCGATGCTAAGGCCGGTCCTACGACCAAATCGCTGCGACAGTCTACCGACGATAAGTGCCGCGCCCGCTGATCCTAGTGTGAAAAGTGCGACGGGCATCCCCGCGAAGCTGTTGGTTCCAAGCATGTCTTCTGCAAGTAAGGCGCCGACGGTTATTCCCGCGGCAAGGCCCGCACCGCCGAAAATCTGTGCGATAACGACGATGATGAGTGTGCGGCGGTAAATCTTCTTTTGTTCTTCTGGTGAATCTATGTATTTCTGCATCCACGATGGATGCTGTTCGAGTTGGTGTGCTGGTTGACTCATTTATAATTCCCCTCCCGCAGGATACCCAGATAGGTTCCTACTAACCTCATTCTACAGGTGGAGGGGGAAGCTTGTCATCAGTAACAGCTTAGAGGGGGACAGTCCCCCGGCACGGTAAAGCTTTACTGTGGTGAGGGACTGTCCCCCGCTGCAGTAAAGCGTTAAAGAGGTTAGGCGCCGACGTCGTTGATTTGGTCGATTTTGATGGTGCCAGAAGCTGTTTGGATTGTGAATCCTGCGTCATCGAATAAGATTTTGGGGTGTTTAATTATCGGAATTTCATGAATGTGTGTGCTGGTGCGGTGCTCGCTTGCTTCCATTACACTTTCGCCGGGTTCCCCGTGCAACTGAATAACGCCATTGTCCGGTGAAACCGTAACATCGTCCAGCTTTATGAAAGCGGAATTTGGTTCCCACCCATCCTGCGTCGTCACCTGCACGGTTTTCCCGTACCACTGGCGAATGATTTGGTTGAATTCTTCTATTGTAATTGATCGTTCATCCATGTTTATCACTCCTTATGGTTAGCTTTTCCAATATTTAGCTCTCTTATTAAAGAAAGCTGGCTGCATTGACGCTTTAAAGAAGTGAGGGACTGTCCCTCGGTGCGGTGATGCGTTAAACCGCTGGGGGACAGTCCCTTCATTCAGGATGAAACTTTTTCTTTTTCTTCTTCTTTTAGTTTTCTCAGAAGTTGATCGACGGCGGCCTGGCCAGGTGTTGCTGCCTGGGCATTTTCGATGATTTTCTCTTTCGTTGTCTTAGGTTCTTCCGTTGCAGCTTCTGAATCCATCGCAACGACTGTTTGGTCGCCATCACCTCGGTAGGAAAGGTTGTTTGTAGGGTCTCCATCAGGCGCTGTACGAACGTGTTCTTGCACATGCACCAGCTCACCATTCGGTGCTTTTTTATCAGGTCCGTCATAAGAAAGGTTGTTGGTCGGATCTCCATCCGGCGCAGTTCGCACATGCTCCTGGACATGTACAAGAGGAGGTTCTCCGGCTGTAACCGCTCTTGTGCCGATAGGCTCTCCCGTCGCAGTTTTCGTTTCCATATATACCTCACCATGGACAGGCTTCGTCTCTGTAGCAAAAAAGTCGCCGCCTACGTGCAATTTCAAGAAAGGAAGAATGAAAGCAACGATAATGACAGGGACACTTCCCATAATTCCTAATGCAGCGTAGCTCGTATAATCATGTCGGTAAAGCCAGCGAAGCAGGCCATTGAGCGCGAAAAAGCTGATGATGCTGACAATCACACCTTCCGTGATTGTGCTCGTTTGTATGCCATAAAACTGATAACTATGTAAGTACTCTGAACGACCGATTAGTCCCGCAGAAATTCCGTAGAACAGAATTCCTGAAACAAAAGGTCGCCAATTTTTCCATATGTAACCTATACGCATGATAAATAATACAACCATGATGATGAAGATGATCGGCGCAAGAAAAGGCAGAACGAATGAAATAACACCGAGCACCACCATCCACAAAAGCATGGATTTCAACATTTTAAAAGATGTAATAAGAAAAAATAGAATAAGTCCTCCGATGAACAAAACAGGATGCAAATACCCTAGAAAGACAACGAGCGGGAATGAGTAGATTGCTGTCCTGTGATGTCCCGTCTCGGATTGTTCTTGAACCCACTGATTCATAGCCCACCTCCTAGTTACATAGATTTAGGTTTAAATACCTATCAGATGATTGTATCAGACTATTATAAAAGGGGACAGTCCCCTTTTTCGATCTTTTACTTGTGATTATGCTAAAAACCATACTATTTCTGTAGTTTTATAGAGTTATTTGATGAACGATTCTTAGAGGAATCGGTTCTTTTTTATCTAATAAATTATTTATGCGAAAGTCCGTTTTCTTCGCAAAAACATACATAGGAGGGAAAAGGCAGCTGCTGGGACAGGCATTGGTTAATACACTACATTTGAGAGGGAGAAACAATTCATGAAGCGAAATTTTTCTAGAGTGTTATTCAGTATTCTTGCACTTGTACTGATTTTTTCTGCATTCAGCTATAACCCGGCGAATGCAACGGCGAATGAGAGTCCTAGATTACAGGAGCTTGATATCGCTGAACTGTTTGGTGAAATTGAAACGTCCTCAGACCGGCCGACCTCGGTCATCGTAGAACTGGAAGAAGAGTCGATTGTGGAAGCGAATCATAAAGGGAAGAAGCAATCCAAAGCGAACCTGAATAAGGAACGCGGAAAAGTTATCAGCGAACTGAAAAAGCAAGTGAAGACAGCGGATGTGAACAGGGAGTATGACTATGTATTCTCCGGGTTCTCCGTGGAACTGCCAGGGAACGAGATTATTAAACTACTAGCGGTTCCTGGTGTTAAAGCGGTATATCCGAACGTGCATTATACAGCAGACGTCATTTCCAAGGAGGAAATCTCTGCAGAGGAATTCAGCCCGGAAATGATGAAGAGCGCACCGTTCATTGGTGCGAATGAAGCGTGGGAGGCTGGTTTCACTGGTGAAGGTGTAACCGTAGCGGTCATTGATACAGGTGTGGACTATACACACCCTGACCTTGCGCATGCGTTCGGTGATTATAAAGGATACGATTTCGTCGATGACGATAATGATCCAATGGAAGGTCCTACTCAATACCATGGTACACACGTTTCCGGTACAGTAGCAGCGAACGGAGCGATTAAAGGTGTGGCTCCAGAAGCAAACCTTCTTGGCTATCGTGTACTTGGTCCTAATGGTGGTACGACAGAGGATGTCGTCGCAGGTATTGAACTTGCCGTCCAAGACGGCGCGGACGTCATGAACCTTTCATTGGGTAATTCATTGAACAACCCTGACTGGGCGACTTCGATCGCGCTTGATTGGGCGATGGCTGAGGGAGTAGTCGCGGTTACTTCAAATGGTAATGCTGGTCCTAATAACTGGACAGTCGGATCTCCGGGAACTTCCCGTGAAGCGATTTCTGTAGGAGCGACACAGCTGCCTTACAATGAGTACACTGTGGAGCTGGCTCCTTCTGAAGGCGTAGAATACCCTACTGCGAAAGTAATGGGCTTCCCTTCTGATGAAGAGCTTTTGGCTCTGAACGGAGTAGAATACGAGTTTGTTTATGTAGGTCTGGGAGCGGAAGCAGATTTTGAAGGTAAAGATTTAGAAGGTAAAATCGCTCTGATCAGTCGGGGAGGATTTGCATTTGTAGATAAGGCTGCAAACGCGAAAGCAGCAGGCGCTGTTGGAGCGATTATTTTCAATAATGTCGCTGGCGAGCATGCGGATGTTCCTGGCATGGCGATTCCGACAATCAAGACGGAACTCGCAGATGGACAAAAACTTTTAGCAGAGTTGGAAGCTGGCAACAATACGGTTTCTTTTGATATCGAATTCGATAAAGCAGTTGGCGAAACCATGGCAGACTTCTCCTCTCGAGGACCGGTCACGTTGAGTTGGATGATCAAGCCGGACGTTTCCGCTCCGGGCGTGAACATCGTCAGTACATTCCCGAATGGAACATATGCTGCTTTGCAGGGTACAAGCATGGCATCTCCGCATGTAGCGGGTGTTGCAGCACTATTATTAGAAAAGAATCCTGGGTGGGCAACTGAAAATGTTAAAGCAGCACTAATGAACACCGCGGTTGATGTCATCGATCCAGGAACAGGTGAAGCTTACGCTCATAACACGCAGGGTGCTGGAAGTGTTCGCGTCATGGACGCATTGAACACAGAAAACCTTGTGGTACCGGGAAGCTACTCCTTCGGTAAGTTCGTGAAAGAAAAAGGCAAACAGGTAGAGAAGCAACATTTTGAAATCAAGAACCTATCGAACGAAAGAAAGACATATAACTTTGATGTTGAATTTGACGGAAACCCTGAAGGGGTTAAAGTTTCCACCAGCAAAAACTTGAAAGTTGGAGCTGGAAAATCTCAAAAAGTGAACCTTAATGTACAAGTAGACACCTCCAAACTAGAGCCAGGTTATTACGAAGCAACAATAACAGTGAGCGATGGCTCCCAAATCATCGAAGTACCATCGATTCTCTTTGTAGGCGAGCCGGATTACCCTCGCGTAACCGGAGCATTCATGGAGAAGGCGAATGAAGACTCCTATTACGTAGGTGCTTATCTGCCAGGTGGAGCAGAAGTATTAGCTTATGACCTGTATGTATTTGATGAAGAAACAGGTGGAATTGGAGCGCCCATCGATACAATAGGGGTGTTTGAAGATGCACCACTTCCATATCATGAGTTTGTATGGGATGGAAAGGTTAGGACCGAAGGAAATACGCGAGAAGAGCTTCCTAATGGCGATTGGGTGTTAGCCGTCTATGTTGAAGAAGCAGGTGTCACTGAATACAAAGCCTATCTAGTAACAAAAGAATAATAGCCACTAAAAAAGAGGGACAGTCCCACGCCGGATTAACGCGTCACCGCGCCGGGGGACTGTCCCTCATTACTTTAAAGCGGCAAAATGAATTTTCTGAAACTTCCGCGCGTATGCTTCGTATGTACATATATAACAATCTGAGGAGCGATGAAATGGAAACCGTAATTACTATCGAGAATCTGTCCAAATCGTTTGGCGCAACCGAAGCCGTCAAGGATATGTCTTTTTCCGTGCGCAAGGGGGAGATTTTCGGAATTATCGGCCCGAACGGTGCAGGAAAGACGACCACGCTTGAAATGTTGGAGGGGATCCTGAAGCCGGATAGCGGGAATGTCGATGTACTTGGCCTCGTACCTAGCAAAAGCCTTAGAGCACTAAACAAGCGAATCGGTGTGCAGTTCCAAGCGACTTCGATTCAGAAAAAAATGAAAGTAAAGGAAGCACTTGACCTTTTTGAATCGTTTTATACCTCTACCTCCCAAAAGGATCACCTGATTGAAATCCTTGGACTCCACGAAAAAATGAATGCCCAGTTCGGTGACTTGTCAGGAGGATGGAAGCAGCGCGTTACGTTAGCACTTGCGACACTCCACAAGCCGGAAATCGTTTTTCTTGATGAGCCGAGCATGGGACTCGACCCGAATGCGCGCCGGGAGATGTGGGAGATGATCAAGATGCTGAAGGATGACGGCTGTACAATCGTGATCACCACGCACTACATGGAAGAGGCAGAGAAACTCTGTGACCGAGTGGCGATGATTTACAGCGGGAAGCTGCGTGCACTTGATACACCGGAAGGGCTGCTCAACGATTCGAATGCCCAGTACCTATCGTTCGACAGCGCTGATCTGGAATACGATTACCTCCTTACCGTCCCACATGTGATCCGAGTGGAACAGGATGGTCATTCGTTCAAGGTCTTCAGTGAAAACCAGCAAACGTCTGCGTACCATATTTTCGCCTATTGCCATGAGAAGAATATTGCACTAAAGCATTTTGCATTTGAAAAAGGATCCCTGGATGATTTGTTCGTTCAGTATCTGGAAAAGGAGAAGATCGGATGATAGCCGTTGCGAAACTAGCTAGTTTAGAGACGAAAATGTTTTTCCGGGACCGCCTCAGTGTATTTTGGACGTTTTTATTCCCGGTATTAATGATTTGGTTGTTCGGTTCAATGTTTGCAGGAAATGATATGGGAGGCGGCCTATCCTACGCACAGCTGTTCATCCCAGCCTGGATCGGCGTGAATATCGTAACGACGGCATTTTTCACATTAGGAACGGTGCTTGCGGCTTATAGAGAAACGGGTGTGCTAAGACGTTACCAATCAACCCCGGTGCAGCCTTGGAAAATCCTAGTCGCCCATACGGTACAGGGGACAGTGATATTTGCGATTTCCGCAGTACTGCTGATGGTTTTCGGCATGCTGATGTATGACCTGACACTGCCTGAATATATTGGTAGCACGTTGCTTGCGCTCATCGTCAGTATCCTTGCCTTTTTCCCGTTTGCTTTATTAATGACGTCACTTGCGAAAAACACCCAGGCAGCGGCTGCAATCAGTTCCCTTTTCCTGAACTTGATGCTGTTCTTGTCCGGTGCTACATTCCCTCTGGAAATGATGCCTACGGTCCTGCAGTATGTAGCTAAGATCCTGCCGCTTTATTATGTAATCCAGCTGATGCGCGGCACGTGGAGCGAAGCGCCAATCACGGAATATGGATTGGAAGTAGGAGTCTTACTCGCAATCGCAGTCGTTTCGATTGTGCTTGCTTCTCGCTTCTTTCGCTGGTCCGATAAATAAAAATAGGAAGAATTTCTTAAGTGTCGGGGAGTTTTTACCTGTTTTCCGTTATAATAGAATAAAAGGGGTGCGGTTTATGAGTGAAAAACCTGGTTACTTTGATGGAAGCGGCACGTTGAAAAATGATAGGGAAGTAACAGAGAATCAACCGTTGGAGATTACGGATGAGATGAGAAAAAACATGAGTGGTAATCCATACGAAGTGTGATTTTTACAGGATTTGTCTTTTATGACAAGTCCTTTTTTTATTGCCAAGTATCCATAATTGACTCTGACGTGCGGGTGATTTATGATATGTTTCGTGGTTAGAAAATCTCTAAACTGAGATTTATATTTCCAAAAAAATATCAAAATAGATTGTTAAATAGAAGAAAGGTGAGTGTTTATGGCTAAAGTATTGTATATTACAGCACATCCACACGACGAAACACAGTCATTCAGCATGGCTGCAGCAACATCCTTTATCAATGAGTATAAACGTGTAAATTCTGAAGACGAGGTTGTACACATCGATCTATATAAAGAATCCATCCCCCAAATTGACGCGGATGTATTCAAAGGCTGGGGCAAGCTCCAGGCTGGCGAAGAATTGGAAACGTTGAGCGAAGTGGAAAAAGAAAAAGTGAGCCGCTTAGCTGAACTTAGCGAACAGTTTGTCGATGCAGACAAATATGTATTCGTTACACCGCTATGGAACTTCTCCTTCCCGCCGGTGATGAAGGCATATATCGACTCTGTCGCAGTAGCAGGCAAAGCATTCAAATATACAGCGGAAGGTCCGGTCGGCTTGCTGACGGACAAAAAAGCATTGCACATCCAAGCGCGAGGAGGCATCTACTCCGAAGGTCCTGCAGCGGCAATGGAAATGGGTCACCGTTACCTTGATACAGTAATGAACTTCTTCGGTGTTCCGAGCTTTGAAGGATTGTTTATCGAAGGACACGCAGCAATGCCGGACAAAGCAGAAGAAATCAAAGAGGACGGCATCGCACGCGCCAAAGACCTCGCCCACACATTCTAACGCGTTAAACCATTGAGGGACTGTCCCCCGGCACGGTGATGCGTTAATCAGATGAGGGACTGTCCCCACCTACGCTAACGCGTTAATTCGGTGGGGGACAGTCCCTCATTGCGTTAAAGCATTACATCATGGCTGCAGGAAGATGGCTTCAAGGGGTGGCTGTTCGCCGGCCAGCCCTACGGCCACTGCAGTGTAAGATTGATTCGGTTCAACCGTCACTCCTGGTACAGTCAATGCGACCTGATCGGTACCCGCGACCCGAACTTCCAAATCTGCTGTCGTAGGTGGAAGCGTAATATATCGTGTCGCTCTTCCGAATGGCACGTTACGGAACAGTACATCGCCGCCTTTCACAGCAATGTCGACGGCTGGAGCATTCGGTGATAAATGCCAGAACCGCACCTTCGCTCGACCTGAAGAAATACTGTCATTATCGACAGCTGCAATCAATTCTAGATCTTCAAGCCTTCCAGCTGCTGCAACAGTGTACATATTTCCAGCTTCCACACCGACGTTCTGCGACAACACTGCCTGATCTGTACTTCCGGCAGGGTAGATCTCAATCTGATATTGACCTGCTGGTACCGTCAAGTAATCGCTCGATTGCTTGAATTGCACTCCCTGCAAGATACGATCCCCATTTACGTACACGTCAACTGCCGGGGCATCCGGTGAAGCATGGAGGACACGGACCATCGCATTCCCATTCATTCCGATCATTTCTCCCCGATGATGACTCATCGCCCAATTCTGCATGCACTCCAAATGCTTCTGATAATAGTAGATGTGCCACTGTGGATTGAGGTATTTATAATAATTCGCCAAGGCATCATACTTCATCGCTTCCAATAACCACTGATCACTATATGCGTTATACATCCAGATTCTCCTCTCAAAAAAACTTCCAACATAAGCTTATTCAAAAGTTGAAAAAAGAGAACCTGGCTTTCGTGCTTTAACGCAATGAGGGACAGTCCCGCCGCGCGTCACCGCGTTAAACTGGCGGGGGACTGTCCCTCGATGCGTTAGTGTGATAAAGGGCACTTCCTTATCACACGATTTCGATGGTGTAGGTGCCTCGTTCGGTCGAGAGGAAGAAGCGTTTGTTGCTGAATTGGTACTTGCTCGAATCCTCCAGTGGAATCTCATAATAATCGGATGGAAGCGGCTGTGCACCTTCCAAATCGGTCTGCGTTGTTCCGGAGCCATGCAGATGAAGTACGTGCATTGGCTCGTAACCATCGATCCTCCGCGTATCCGTTTGATAATCAACCTCACCCAGCTTCATTGTCACTGAATCCTGGTCTCCAAGCTCCTGCTTTGTGATCCGTATCGTCTTGCCACTCCACTTTTGTATCAAATGATTGAACTCTTCAATGCTTATGAATTTTTCGCTCATGATGAATCCCTCCTGAAGGTTAATGTATCCATCAATACGAAAAATATTTCACATCCGCAGCCATTCACCCGGGCTGATATAATAGCAATAATAAAGGAGGAACGTCATGATTTATATAGAAACTCCAAGACTCATTTTACGTGACTGGAAAGACACAGACCTACCTGCATTCAGAAAAATGAACGCAGACGAGCACGTGATGCACTATTTTCCTCGAACTCAGACTAATGAAGAAACCGACAGATTTTACGAAGCCATCCAACAGGAATTCCAGGACTACGACTACGGGCTCTATGCCGCAGAAAGCAAAGAAACTAATGAATTCATTGGATTCATCGGCTTTCACCGCGCAACCTTCGATGCAGACTTCACCCCATGTGTGGAAATCGGCTACCGGCTGAAGGGAGAAGCATGGGGGAGAGGGCTTGCAACAGAAGGGGCTGAAGCGTGCCTCCAACACGGGTTCGAGACGCTGAATTTTGAAGAGGTGTATAGTTTCACAGCGAAAATAAACACACCTTCCCAGCGCGTCATGGAGAAAATCGGTCTTCATTTTGTAAAAGAATTCGACCATCCGAAAGTGGATCCATCAAGCGAACTTTACCGGCATGTGTTATATAAAAAATCTCGATAGACTTTTGGATAAATGGAATGAAACGAACCTTATTTAAATTCGTACAAATAGTAAGGAAAAAAGTTAGAGTAATGGTGGAATGTTCGGCCTGATATTTTTCCATATGGGAGTATATAACCTATGATCCTCTTGTCATATGGCTTATTGAGGAAGAGGTTAACTGAATTATTATGTATGTTACAATTAATTTATCAATATTTTCCAAATATAATTACATAATAAAGGGGTTCAATTAAATATGAAAATAAGAGGGTTTGCAGCAGGGATAGTTTTAGCTGGAGCGCTGATTTTCGTATCTGGCTGTGGTGATGAATCGGAATCCACCACTAAGCCAGAAGTCGAAGAAGTGGATAAGGTCGTAGATTCTTCTGATTCTACTCAAAAGGAAGAAACAGAAACGACCGATGAGGCAGATGAAACCGATACGGAAACAACCGAGGAAAATACAAGCGCTTCGGATAGCGACGAAGAGCAGGTCGCTGTCACCAGTGGAGAGGACGCAATCGCGCTTCTCAAAAAAGAGCTCGACATGGAACAAAACGAAGATATCCAGTTCGATGACATGGGTGGCACAGTGCAGTCGGACGAAAAAGGTTCCTACTACACCATCAAGCTTGTTTCACAGGAAATCCATGAATCTGGTGGCTCGGGCACAGTAGGGCTATATCAGGTTTATGAAGACGGTACATACCAATAGGCGTAGGGGGGACTGTCCCTCGCCAATTTGAAGTAAAGCAGAGCTAATGATTTTGAATACATTAATTGGGGGAACAGAAGTGGAACCGTTACAAGTGACGATCGAACAATATAGAGGTCGTGCGTATCAACTCGGCTATCAGCAAGGCAGGGAGCTTGATCCACAGCTTCCTGAAAAAATTTCGATTCTCGAGAACGAAAACTTTTCCATCAATAACATGATTGAAACCTTCGAAGCCTATGCTCCGCACTTGATTGATGAACTGAAGGGTCTCGCAGACGGGCTGAATTGGACTTTTGAAAAAACGGCTAGTCGCTTCAGTGGATATGACCTTCCGAAAATCAGTGGGATGGGTTGTTCGTCGATGGTGAACGAGGCTTTCGCTGTCCGTAATTATGATTTCTCCCCGGACCTCTATGATAAGCGGCTGGTGCTCATCCAACCGCAGGAATGTCTGGCGAGCATCGGCTACAGCCTACACGTGATCGGAAGGCATGAAGGGGTGAACGAGAAGGGGCTCTTCATCGCCTTGCATTTCGTCGGGAACGAAAATCCTAAGCCGGGTCTGGCGGCATCGACGGTCGTCAGGATCGTTCTGGATACTTGCACCACTACGGAAGAGGCGATTGCTCTACTTCAAAAGCTTCCCCATGCGTGGAGCTATAATTACTCTTTGGCTGACGCGTACGGCAGCACTGCTGTTGTTGAAGCTTCTACTGAAAAAGTGACAACCAGAAATAAGCCCAACACTCTCAGCTGTACCAATCATTTTCAACATATCAGAAAAGAAACCGACGCGACCTATAGCCATGCAAGGTTTGAGTCCATGGAAAGCACAGGTCCAAAAGACTTCAGTTCAGCCTTTGAATGGTTCAAGGACCCTGCATCACCTCTATTTTTCCATGCCTATCACCAGCTGTTCGGCACGCTCCACACATTCGCCTATGATTTTGAAAAAGGGATTGTGCTGACGGCATTGCCATATGGAGATACGCTTAAAGTGGATTGGAGTGCTTGGGTCGATGGGAAGCCATTGCCACACAAGCTGTTGACAGGGAAGTTGATTGCGAAAAACTTGAGGGAACATGGGGAGGCGATGGGATGGACATCCGGCTCGAAGCCTTGAACGAAACGCATGAATCGGAGCTGCTGAAGTTTGAACGCGAGAATCGCGATTATTTTGAAACGATGGTGCCAGGCAGGGGAGAGGACTACTATCTTCCGCATGTATTCAAGGAGCGACACATGGCATTATTGGAAGAACAGCAAAAAGGCATCGGCTATTATTATTTGATTAAAACGGCTTCGATCATTGGCCGCATCAACTTGATTGTCGATGGTACGATAGCTGATCTCGGGTACCGGCTAGGGGAGCAGTATACCGGGAAAGGGTTGGCAACGACTGCACTGAAGCAATTAATGAATGAGCTTCCTCCCATGCTCAATGAAGTCCATGCAAAAACAACTTCTACTAATATAGGCTCACAGAAAGTGCTTGAACGAAACGGATTTGAGCGAGTGGCTGAGGACGAAGAAGCCTTCTGGATGAATGGGGAACAGGTCCATTTCGTCTATTATGTATGGAAAAGAGGCGATCAATAATGAAAAAAGCACTCCTGAGCGGTTTGGCGGTGCTCGCTGTTATTTCAATTACAGCCCTCATCAATATGGAGCTATATATGAAAATCGTGATGGGAATCGCAATAGGATCACTGATTTTGTCTGCAATTTTCATGAAAGTATTTATAAGGGGCAGGGACCTCGACGTGAACACGGACCCGGAGGAAGACCGTAAGCAACGCGGCATTGGGATGATCATTGCGGCCTTCGGTCTGCCATTTTTCGTCACTTCGATACTATTAGTCATCTAACCAGGGGGCATACACGATGCGAACATCTACGATACTATTTCTACTACTCTTTCTGATTCACACGACTACTATGGTCAACATAACGGTTTTCGATGGGGAATGGAACGGGATTGCACTTATGATTTCGAACATCCTCTTCCTAGTTGCCGCTATCTATTACGGCAGTGAATATCGTGCGCGTAAGGGAAAGGAGTAGTCCATGCTGACATTTTTTCAGATTGTGAACTTCATAGGCAATTTCATTATCTTTCATTACATATTAGGAAAACTCTATTTCAACTATGCAGACAATATCGGAAGCTTCATCGGTCTTGTCCTTGTTTTCGTGTTGGCGCTGACGACCACAATCCTTACCTTCCATTTTGCGAAAAAGGTGTACATCGAACAGCACACGATGGGAGGCAACCACTGATGAAATTCTATATTGCATCCAGTTTTCAAAATATCGAAGCAGTTCGTAAGGTGGCCGAAACACTCAAACGGAAAGGTTTCACTCACACCTACGACTGGACCCAGAACGAAAAAGCGTCTACAGCTAGCGATTTAAAGCGAATCGGTCTGGCGGAAAAAGAGGCCGTTGGCGAAGCGAATTTCCTGGTGGTCCTGTTGCCTGCAGGAAAAGGGAGTCACGTCGAACTCGGACTTGCACTGGCAATGGACAAGCCAGTATTCCTTTACGCGCCTGATCACCGGCTGGAGGACTCGAGCACGTTTTACCATCTCACGGAAGTCACGCTTTGTAAGGGTACAAGACAAGAACTGATCGACACTATCAACAGGAGTTTTTCCCGATGAAAATAGCGATTATCACAGATATCCATGGCAATGCGCATGCACTTGAAGCGGTGCTGCAGGACATCGACAACCACGACATCACGCACATATACTGCCTAGGTGATATGATAGGAATCGGTCCCGATACGAATGCCGTTCTCGACATGCTATTTTCGAGGGAAGATGTATCGATGATCACCGGCAATCACGATGAAGCGATCCTGGCATTGGCAAAAGGCGAAGCTTATCCAAAGAGTCATGCGCATGTGAGGGCGCATCATCAGTGGATTGCCAATCGGATTGAACAACCATACATAGAAAAATTGAGCAAGCTGCCACGTATGATTACTGAGAATATTGAACAAAACACTGTACGATTTCTGCATTATGCAATTGCTGATGGGAAGCTGGAAGCACCAATCAGTGAAGACCCATTCGCGCCGATCTTAGACCCTTCGCTTCGGAATATGGAGGTATTGTTCCAGACTTATGAGGAGGACCTAATTGTATTCGGCCATCATCACCCAAAGCATTATTTCAAAAATGACAAAACGACCTACCTGAATCCTGGCGCACTCGGGTGCCAGCATCAGCCGGTCGCACCATATGCCATCGTGGAATTTTCTGGACGAGGCTTTGAAGCGGAAGTGGTGGAGGTCCCGTATGACAACCGAGCGTTTCTGGCTTCCTATCATGAGCTTGAAGTACCGGACAAAGACATCATATTGAAAATTTTTCATGGCAATCAAATTTAAAAAGGACCTCTGATAAAGGTCCTTTTTCACGTTGAAACTTCTCTTACAACCGTCCCTGCTTTTTGATCATGAGGAAGCACGGCCCCATCCTGCTGCTCGAATCCCTTACGATCCTTAAAGTAATCAAGGGAAGCAAGCGTGTCGCGGTAGGCCATCCGTTTGACGAGCTGACCGCAAGTGAGCTCCGAACCGTCTACGCTTTCGAGCTTCAAGCCTTGCTGTTTATAGCCATAGGTTTGTCCGGTTTTTCTCAGTTGGCCATACTCGATTGTCCACATGACGAGCGTTGGAGTGACGAGGGCATGTACTGCTTCATTTTTCACTTTCTTTCGTAAAAAGTATTCGATGCCGAGAGTGACTGCTGTTGAAATGGCGAAATCGATGAAAATGGCTTTTGTGCGTTTTTTAGTGATTGGTTTCAAAGTTGGTTCCTCCCTGAAAATCTTTTCCCTTATATACGTGAGAGGAGGGGAAGTGTTTCACTTTTTGGGCGGAATTAAAAAATAGCTGGGGGTGCGTACATTCACTTATGAACGCATTCCCTGCTATCGAAGTTAGGTGTGTTATCAAATTTCACCTTGATCAATCATCTCTAAAACATCATCTGTTGTGTAGACTTTTCCATCCATAATGTCCTTTTTAGCTTTAAGCAATCTTCTCTTTAATTCAAGGTCTGCTTCTACATCCTCTTTTAATATAGTGCCAGCATCATATCCATCTAAATTCCTCATAGATTTCTCTCCTTTAAGGCGCATTAAAATGCCAGCCCGGGGTGGACTGGCATCTTCATTATTGTTGTTCTTCAAACAAGCGAGCGATTTCCACGATGGTGTGGGTCGCTTTTTCCATATTTTCAACAGAAATATATTCATATTTGCCGTGGAAGTTCTCGCCTCCAGTGAAAATGTTCGGCGTCGGTAAGCCCATGTAAGAAAGCTGGGATCCATCTGTACCACCGCGGATCGGCTTTACCAATGGTTCGATGTCGAGATTCTTCATCGCCTGATAGGCGGTGTCGACGATTTCTTTAACCGGTCTGATCTTGTCACCCATGTTGTAGTATTGATCTTCCATTTCGAGGACAACACGCTGCTCGCCATACTTCTGCTGAAGCTCAGCTGCAATCGAGCGGATGTTGTCCTTTTTAGCTTCGAATTCCTGTTTATCGAAGTCGCGGATAATATAGAGAGATTGCGTTTCTTCTACATTTCCACTCATGGAAATCAGATGATAGAAGCCTTCATACTCCTTTGTATGCTCTGGAGCCTGCTCTGCTGGTAGCTTTGCATTAAACTCCATAGCGAGCTTCGCGGAGTTGACCATCTTGTCCTTCGCTGTCCCTGGATGCACGCTGTTTCCTTTGAACGTGACACGTGCATCGGCAGCATTGAAGCTCTCATACTGCAGCTCGCCAAGTGGGCCGCCATCAATGGTATAAGCGAAATCAGCGTTAAATCGTTTCACGTCGAACTTGTGCGGGCCACGGCCAATCTCTTCATCAGGAGTGAATGCAACGCGAATCGTACCATGCTTGATCTCCGGATGCTGAATCAGGTAATCCATAGCTGTCATGATTTCCGTCACGCCGGCTTTGTTGTCCGCACCGAGAAGTGTCGTGCCGTCTGTTGTCACGAGTGTATGCCCTTTATATGTCGGTAGCTCAGGGAAATCCTTAGGGGAAAGCACCACATTATGGGCTTCACTCAAAATGATCTCGCCGCCATCGTAGTTTTCAACGATACGTGGATTGACGTTCTTGCCCGTAAAATCTGTCGCCGTATCAACGTGAGCCAAGAAGCCGATTATAGGAACGTCCTTGTCTGTGTTGGCCGGGAGGGTTGCCATCACATAACCATAGTCGTCGATGGTGACGTCCTCCATGCCGATTCCCTTCAGCTCATCGACCAGCATATTCGCAAGCGTAAGCTGACCAGGAGTGGATGGACAGGCAGGATTGCTCTCATCCGACTGCGTATCCACCTGCGCATATCTAGTAAACCGATCAATCAAATCCTTCTTCATTATGTATCAACCTCCAGTTCTTTGCTCCCATTATAGCATGAGGGAAGAGGGTGAGGATGCGTCCTTTAGTGCACTACCGCAAGTGGGGGACAGTCCCTCACCACAGTAAAGCGTTAATCGGGTGGGGGACTGTCCCTCAATGCGTTAAAGCGGTCGTGCGAGGCCGCGTTCGAATGCTGCGAGGTGGTTGACGGAGGCATTACGCAACTGGGTGAAGACAACGCGAGCATCTGCAGGTATATCGGATGCGAGAAACTTATCATACATCGCGATATTTTCAATCTCGCCTTGCACCCCTCCAGCAAATGCGGCTTTAATATTTGCTGGTGTTGTCACATATGCTTGGGAATCATCAACTGGAATCTGTAGCTGGTAGTTCTGGAAAAGAGTAAGTAGTGCCTGGATATGGCGAAGCTCTGCCTGTTGAATTTGAGCAAACGTCCGAACATAACCGAAATTACCGAGAATGTTATTGTAACGGGACTGAGCCAAGTATTCATCCTGCATCGCATAGGTAAGCATTTCGGGGAAGGTAAGTGTCCCTGCATTCAGAGCTCCTTTTGCACCATAGGTTTCTGGATCTTGACGATACCAGTTAGAGTCGTAGTAACCGTACATGATCTGTTCCTCCTTATTGAATCATGTACCTATCTTATGCACAGACAATAAGAATGCGTGATAAGCACTTCACTGCTTCACCGCAAGTGGGGACAGTCCCTCACCAATGTAACGCGGTGGGTGTCGAGGGACAGTCCCCCACGGAGCGCAAAAAAAAAGAGCCTGTTGGGTCGGTCAGGCTCTTTACTGTTTGCTTTTTAAATAGGCGGCTTCTTCTGATGGGCTCAGGACTCCAGTGGCTTTGCCGATTGTGCCACCCTGCAGCGACCAGATTGCGTTATGATCCTGATCGGCAGTGCTGAAATCGCCTGCTTTCCACTTCTCTAGTATTCTACGATACGTCTGTTCATGCTCCAGCTCTGCTTCATCCAATCCTTTTAACAGCCAATCGATCCGCGTGTCGTTAATCTCATAGAATCCCCACTTCTTCGGGGCCTCTACCTTCTGGTGCGACATTCCGTGTATGTATTCCTGGTAACCGGTATCTCCGAGCTCACTCGCTTGCTTTTCTTGACCGAACGGGTTTTTTCCTTGTTCTTCATACCTCGCCATTTCCTCCTCAGAGGCTTGGCCGCCAGCTTCTTCCCGCAATTCTTCGACTGTGATGTCACTAGCTTCTCCAGATTCCTCTTCAGCCTTCGACGTTTCAACATCATCGGTTTGGAATAAGAACTCCTGGAATGCAAAAAAGCTTCCGACTAATAAAATGATTGCACCTATTAAACTGAAAAGTATCGTTTTCCACATAAAAACAACTCCATTCTCTCCGTTAAGGTAAGAATATCCAATTACCATGCTATACCACGGAGCCGCCCCAACCTAAACGTTTTTCCGATAGGGTAGTCCGGTGTATTTACGCTACTATAAAGATAACAAAGGAATCGAATGGAGGAGTATCTATGAAACCGATCGAGCACATTCTGCAGGCGAACGAGAACACTTACGGTGAAATGTTTGAACTTATCAAAACGACGAGAGAAGGTATCCAGAAAAATATCGAAGAAAACTGGGATAAAATGTCCCAGGAAGAGCGTCAACTCTATCACCAGCATCAGATGGAGCTTATCGCCCTTTCCATGGAACTCGATGAAGCGAACAAAGCTTTTTACGAACGGTTGGCAGGGGAATCCTCACAACCTTCAGAGCCAGCAGTCGAAAAACCAAAGGTGTACGCAGAAGACGGCGAGGACATCAGCGATTACTTCGAAAACGATCATCTGGACGGTACCGAGTTTCAATAAACGGTTTATCCTTCAAATTTTTAAGTGTAAAATGAGAGAGGGGAATCGAGGCGATTTCCTTAAAAATCTTTGGGAGGTACACGTCCATGTTCAAGAAGATTGCTAGTGACGCATTAGGCCTTAGTGATATTGGTAAAATCATCAGCAAAGAAGATTTTGACAAAACACAATCCGACGATTTTGTACTATATGAAGATGGGGAAAAGATCCACTTCCTGATCAAGTCCAAGTCCGATGAATACTGCTTCACAAACCTTGCCCTGATCCACCTGGATGGGGAAAAGGCGACCAGCAGTAAGCGTAATATCTATCGCTACGACTACTATAAAAATCCGGTCGCCAATGTTTCCATTGAAACAGCAGGAACGATTGATTTGGATCTTGAAATCAAATTCACCATTGGCAGCGTGCCGATGAGCATCGATATCGATAAAAATGAGGGCGAAGCAATTGCGGATCTGTACAAATCACTCGTTGCCATCTCTCAAATCCAGGAGCACAACAGCACGCACGCAGGCTTCGCGCAGGATAGCGTCGTGACTGCGAGGGATATGCTGAGGGACAATCGTTTCCACGACAACGTGATTTCCAAAGAGTTCGCTGAAATCGCGAATGCTGCCTACGACTGGTACAGCAGCAAGTACGAAGCACACACGCGTAAAGACTTCAAAGACATTTTCGATAAATATATCCAAAATTAATAAATGAAGAAAAGTCACGTGGGCAACTGCGTGGCTTTTTTGATACATCTCCAGACCGATGACTCGCTTCACCCTTTTAAGTAAGCTTGAAAAAGAAGGGGTGGTAGAATGATTGCACTACAACCAATGGACAACAAGGAATTCAAAGCGTATCTTGAACTCTCGATCAACGATTATGCAAGCGAGCATGTGCGCGCAGGCAATTGGACGGAAGAAGAAGCATTAACCAATGCAACCGAGCAATTCAACATGTTACTTCCTGATGGTGAGAATTCCGAGGGACAGAAACTGTTCTCGATTCGTGACGACGAAAAGGAAGTGGGAATGATCTGGCTCGGGCTGAAGCCGAACAACAAAGGGTTCATCTATGACATCCGGATTTGGGAAGATCATCAGGGTCATGGCTACGGGAAACAGGCGATGCAGGAAATTGAAGCCTTTGGTCGGGAACTTGGGCTGACATCGATCGGTCTTCATGTGTTCGGCCATAACACCGTCGCCCGCGAACTCTACAAAAAGCTTGGCTATGTCGAGACGGACATCGTGATGGATAAAGCGTTATAAAGCAACGAACCACGACTCTGCGGGTCGTGATTTTTCTTGAATGTAAATTTTTGCGATTGTATCTTTACAACCTCGGATAAGGGGAGTATGATATTTTTCATAATAATAAACAAAGTTTCCAATAATCGATCGCTTAATTCTATTTTTTAGAAGCGGGGGAACCAATCTTGTGTGATGCTTGCATCACTTGGGGTGAATCCTTCATTGAAGGTAGGGCGACTCTTTACGCCCGAATCCGACAGCTAACCTCGTAAGCGTGTGGAGAGAGGATGTGGTGACTTGTGATCACGTAATTTGATTGCAGGGTGGATTCCTCCTGCGATTTTTTTGTGCATTTTTTTAAGAAAGTAAACAAACCTACAACTAAGGACAGTAAGGAAGGACAACGCATATGGCGAAGCATAAATTGAAGCAAGTCGGTTTGATCGGATTAGGTAATTTTGGTGGAAGCCTGTGTCAGGAGTTTGCTGAACTCGGCACAGAAGTATTGGCGATGGACCGGGATGCAGACAGAGTGGATGACTATGCGTCCATCGCGACCCACTGCTTTGTTGGGGATTCGACAGATGAAATGACGTTGAGGGAGATCGGTGTGAGGAATCTCGACCTCGTCATCGTTTCGCTCGGTGATGATATCCAGTCAAGTGTATTGACGACGCTTGTTCTGAAGGAGATCGGCGTGGAAAAGGTATGGGTGAAGGCACAATCGAAATACCACCGGCTCGTACTTGAAAAAATCGGTGCAGACCGGATCATTCATCCAGAAAAGGATATTGCAAGGCGCATCGCTCACCGTGTCACTTCAGATAAGCTGCTCGATCATATCGAGTTATCGAAGGATTTCAGTATCGTTGAACTTGTCGCAACATCCAAGGTCGATGGGAAATCCTTGCTGGAGCTGGATGTACGCGCTAAGTATGGCTGTACCATTATCGGAATCATGAAGGGGGAAGACATCCAGGTTTCGCCTGCTGCTGAAGAAGTGATTGAGAAGAATGATGTGTTGATTATGATTGGAAATAATAAGGACTTGAACCGATTTGAGGAGAAGGGACTCTAGGCGATGGCCAAACATTGGAAAAAGATCAACGTCTCTCCGTCCCAGTTTCTTGTGCTCGTTTTCCTAAGCTTCATTGTGCTTGGCACAATCTTATTGAAGCTTCCGTTTGCAACGACAGAATCGGTCAACTGGCTGGATGCATTTTTTACGTCTACCTCTGCGATGACCGTAACCGGGCTGATCACCGTTGATACGGGTGGTGCTTACACGATATTCGGAGAAGTTGTCATCATGCTGCTCATCCAGGTCGGCGGATTGGGCATCATGTCATTCGCAGTGCTGATCTTCATGATGATCGGGAAAAAGATCGGCCTGAAGGAACGTTTGTACATCAAACAGGCGCTGAACCAGACTTCGATTGGCGGCATCATCATGCTGGTGAGAAAATTGTTCTTCTTCTCGATAATAATCGAGGGAATTGCAATCGTTTTTCTTACGCTGCGCTGGGCGCCTGAAATGGGACTTGGTCCTGGGCTCTATGCCAGCACGTTCCACGCCATTTCAGCGTTCAACAATGCTGGTTTTTCCATCTGGTCGGACAGCTTGATGGGGTATGCTGGTGATCCGGTCATCAACACGGTGATCCCCTTCTTGTTCATCACAGGCGGTATCGGATTTACAGTATTGACCGACTTGTGGGAAAACAAGAATATCCGAAATCTCAGCTTGCATACGAAACTGATGGTGATCGGCAGTTTTTTGATCAGTCTTATCTCGTTTGTGTTCATTTTCACCTTTGAATTCAATAACCCGGCTACACTAGGAGGATTATCCAATACGGATAAGATTCTGACCTCGTACTTCCAGGCGGTGACACCAAGGACGGCAGGGTTCAATACGCTCGACATCGGGGGAATGGAGGACCCGTCGATCATTCTGATGCTTCTGTTGATGTTCATCGGGGGTGGGAGTGCATCGACGGCTGGAGGAATCAAGGTGACGACTTTCCTGATCATCCTGTTCGCCGTCGTCACGTTCCTGAAAGGAAAATTTGAAATTGTTATCAGAAAGCGGACGATTGATCCGCATCTTCTGCTGAAGGCACTTGCGATTACAACGATGTCGATCGGCGTTGTATTTATCGGAATCCTCGTATTGAGTATCACGGAAAAAGCACCGATGCTGATGATTATTTTTGAAGTGTTCTCAGCATTCGGTACGGTCGGACTGTCGATGGGATTGACCGGTGATCTCTCTGAGGTAGGGAAGCTGGTCATCATTGCAGTCATGTTCATAGGGAAGCTTGGACCTTTGACGCTGGCGTTTTCATTGGCAAAGCCGAAACTTGAAAAAATTCGCTATCCAAAAGAAGATATATTGGCAGGTTAAGCGCTATCCATAAGGGTAGCGCTTTTTTTCAGCCGAAAGTCATAGAGGGACTCCTCCATGCACCTGACGTAATCGCTATTCGCAAATGATACCATTTTTGTAAGAAAATTTTATTTTTTATGAAACTTTTCGCGTCCGCGAACGTACGTTTTGATAAGAGGTGATGACGGTGAATACAAAACGGGTCTGGCTGGATAAAAATAAAAGTCTGGGAATTATCGAAAGCGAGCATAGCATCTTCGGGTCATGTTTCCATCCAATCATCCTTTATGGTGCGGATGAGTTCTACACGATCAACAACCTGTGGTACACCACGTACCACGGGGCGAGGGAATTTTTCAAAGCACCGACGAATCGCTGTGAAGTCACAGGGAGAATGCGTGAAGTGACTGATAACGAGACGAAGCGAATGATGATCTGGGTCGGTGAAAAAAGCGAATGGACGGTCTGACTTTACATAGAAGGATGAAGGATATCAACCTCCTTTGCAGAAATAAATAGAAACTGAAATTTTCTGAGGAGGAAGGAAATGATCCATAAAGTCGGTCAAATCATGGTGTATGTCAATGATCAGGATCAAGCAGTAAAGTTTTGGACGGAGAAAGTCGGATTTACAGTCATCGCTGAGGAGAAGAGCGGTCCGATGCGCTGGATCGAAGTCGCACCTTCACAGGAGGCGGAAACGAGTATCATCTTGCACGATAAAGCCTTCGTTGCCAGCATGGATGCGGAAATGAACCTAGGAACACCATCATTGATGTTCTTTACGGACAACCTGGATGGAGAGTATGAAGATTTGTTGGGAAAAGGTGTCACTGTCGGCGAGATTGTTGAAATGCCGGGTGGTAGGGTGTTCAATTTTGCAGATGACGAAGGGAATTACTTTGCAGTGATGGAGCGAAATTGAAGGAGATTAAAATGATGGAAATTTTAGAATTGCCTAAGATTGTGTTGAGAAAACTGAGACTTGAGGATGCAGAAGACCGCTACCGATGGTGTCTGGATAAAGAAGTGACCAAGCATTTGAATATGCCTGATACTGATCCTCCTTTTTCAATGGAAGAAACACAAAACTGGATCTCAATGTGCATCAACAGAACCAATGGTTACGAACAAAAGGCCATTGGGACCGAGGATGGGAAACATATTGGCTGGGTTGATTTGAAGAACATAGACCACTTGAATAAACATGCAGAGTTAGGTATTGCCATTGGTGATAAAAGTTATTGGGGCAAAGGTTATGGGTTGTCTGCAATGAAAGAAATGCTGCGTTGGGGATTCAATGAGTTAGGACTTAACAAAATATGGCTCCGTGTCGAAGTGGATAACGTGAGGGCGATCAAGTCTTACAAGCGTATAGGTTATGTGGAAGAAGGTATTTTGCGCCAAGATCGGTTAAGGAATGGATTGTATGTGGATCGTATGAGGATGAGCATTCTGAAAGATGAATTTTTTAAATAATTCAAGAAGGTACTTGATGCAGACGCTCGTTTGGTGAAGCGTCTGTTTGTTTTTGAACTGAAAGGCAGGTAGTTTGAAATGACTGTGGAATTACTATTTGATACGAAATGTAAGTTGGGGGAAGGCCCGATATGGGATCACACGCGAAACTTATTCTATTGGGTGGATATTCTGGACCAAAAATTGTACCGCTATGGCGCAAGAGATAATAAGGTGGAAGTCGTTGCGTTCGATCGAGCCATCGGGTGTGTTGTACCGCGAGAAAGTGGGGGCGTAGTCGTTGCGCTTCAGGATGGGTTCCATTTTTATGATTGGGAGCTGGGGCGTCTGGAGCCTATTACTGATCCAGAGAGCCACTTGCAGGATAACCGATTCAATGATGGTAAATGTGACCCTGCGGGAAGGTTCTGGGCTGGAACGACTGATTCTGTCGGGGTTGATGGGCATGGAGCATTGTATATGTTGGATACGAGTTTAAAGGTTTCGAAAAAAATCAAAAACGTGGGGACATCAAATGGACTGGTTTGGAGCCCTGATGCCACAGCGATGTATTTTATCGATACTCCGACGAGACAAGTGGTCCGCTATACATACGAGCTTGAAAGTGGAATGATTTCGGACCCAGAGGTGGGCGTGGAATTTCCGGAAGGAAGCGGACTTCCGGATGGAATGACGATCGATGAAGAAGGCATGCTTTGGATTGCGCATTGGGGTGGTCATGGCGTATCGAGGTGGGATCCCACCAGCGGTAAGCAGCTCGACTTCATCCAGGTGCCTGCCGTCAATGTTACCTCATGCACGTTCGGGGGAGCAGAGATGAATGAGTTGTACATAACAACGGCAAGGACAAGAACATCTGAAGCGGAGCTCGAACAATATCCGCATGCGGGTGGAGTTTTTAGGGTTCAGACAGGTGTGAAGGGCAGTTATAATGAGCGGTTTGGTGGGTGAGGCGACAAAGAGTATTCTTTCAATAACCTTAAGTTTAAAGAAAAAAGGAGTGCAGTAAATTTGATTTTACATACTGAAGTTTTGGGGGAAGGACAACCTATAGTTTTTTTACATACTGGTCTGCAAACTGGCATGACCGATTTTGAATATCAGAGAGAATATTTTAAAGACAAGTATAAAATTGTTGTTCCTGATTTACGTGGTCATGGTAACTCAGTAAATGAGGACTTGGGTAATTTCTTTGAAGACTCAGCAGAAGATCTTGCAGAAACCCTTAGCCAGTTAGATTTAGAGTCCGTACACATTGTTGGATGCTCATTAGGAGGTTTAGTAGGGCTCTATTTCGCAAAAAGATACTCACATAAAATAAAGAGTTTAACGATTTCTGGCATTTTGTCTGAGAAGCCGGATAATTGGTTGGAACTTCAAAAGGAAGATGTGGAGCACCAGGCTCAATTATTAAAAAATAAAGACGCTGTAAGTTATTTTGACAGCTTGCATAAGTCTGATTGGAGACAATTTCTTGAGATGGCAAAGAACGATGAGTGGTATCCATTTGAAGAAACAAAAGATTTAGATGGGTTCAATGCTCCTGTGCTGTATATGGTTGGTGAGAGAAATGAAGCGGAAACGAAAGGGGCATTATTCTACCCATCATTAAAAGAAGATGTTCATGTTTCTATTATTCCTTTTGCATCACATTTGGTTCATTCAGAACAACCGGATATCTATTCGAGAATATTAGAAAAGTTCATTAATGAAGTTCATGCATAGGACTCCTGTTAGATACGTCTATTTGCTAAATTTACATAATTTTGAAATAATTGTATAGATAATTAGAGTTGGGAGGTTCTATTTTGAATAATGAACTACAGGCGAAAGTCATGATTCTAGGAACTTTTCATATGAGGTACACGCCGGATTTATATAGAGTGGATGCCAGCGATGTACTAGAATCACACAGACAGGAAGAAATACGAGAGGTTCTCGAAAGGATTAAAGAATTTAAGCCGACAAAGATCGCCTTTGAAGTAGTAAAAGATGAAAGTGAGAAATTGAATCGAGATTACCAGAACTATCTACATGACAATTTTCAATTGGAAGTGAATGAAATCCATCAACTTGGATTCAGACTTGCTGAAGAAATGGGGCATGAAGAAGTCTATGCTGTGGATTGGATGGAGTCGGTTGGCAACATAGGCATGGGACAAGTCTTTGATTGGGCGAAAGAGAATCAACCTGAGATGTATCAATCGTTTAAACAAAAGTATCCAGCTCCAAGTTCAGAGGAAATCAAGCAAAAGAGTATATATGAACATATTCGTGAATTGAATGAAGAAAATCACGTCAAAAAGGACCATGAACAATACATGGCGGTTGCAAGAATAGGAGAGGGATCAAATTATGTTGGAATCGATTGGGTAAGATGGTGGTATCAACGAAACCTTATTATCTACTCAAACCTTGCCAATATAACAAAATTGCCGCAAGACAGGACGTTAATGCTGGTTGGTTCTGGGCATGTTTATTTGTTGAATCAGTTTTTGAGGGAAAGTGGAATGTTTGAAGTAGTATCAGCAAATGATTATTTACTCCCAAAATGAATGGGAACATACATAACATTTAAGGTCGCCGGAAAATTTCTGATTGCGCCGGTAAATGCTCGGTGGTCGCCGGAAAATCCGGAAAGTCGCCGACAAACCTCATCCACTCGCTGGAAAGACTAAAATGTCGCCGGAAAAACTCTTGATGAAGGGTGTTTGCCAGATTAGTAGGTGGTTTCGCCAGATAATTTCTATTATCGCCAGATTGCCGGGAACTATCGCCAGAAAACACCCGGGAATCGCCAGTTTAATCGGGCTGCTTTGGGATATAGCGGATAAGCTGAACGAAAAACACGGATAGCTCACATATGGGAGGGATTCATTTGTATGGATACTTAGTTGTTGGGCTGATTGTTGTTATTGGTTTGATCATTTCCTATAATAGATTCCAATTTGCAAAGGCTGAAAAAATGTATCCACCTAAAGGTGAATTTATCACAGTAGATGGATGCAGGCTCCACTTTATAAAAAAGGGAGAGGGGCATCCTGTTGTTTTTCTTCATGGTGGAATTCTTTCCAGCAGGGATTTTGAACGAATTGTTGAATTGGCAGCAGGTAAGGGATTCATGGCCATTGCCTTCGATCGTCCGGGATATGGCTTCAGTGAAAGACCTAAAAGTGAAGTGACACCTATTCAACAAGCCCGAATGCTTCATTCTGCTATAAAAACGCTTGGAGTAGATGAACCGGTGATCATTGTCGCTCATTCCTGGAGTGGTAGTATGAGCCTCTCCTATGCAAACCAGTTTCCTGAAGATGTTCGCGGCGTCATTACATTAGGAGCAGCATTGTATAAAGAAGGATATCCAGCTGAGAATGGCGATCCGCTATCAAAGCTGGTGAAAACTCCAATCCTTGGGAAGTTGATAATGAACACAATGTTGAAATCCCCATTGGGTAAGGGGATGGCTGGCGCAATGGTGAAAGAAACTTTTAAACCAGAGGTCCCGCCTGAAGGATACATAGAAGAGGTATATGCGTTAGCGTTCCGGCCACGACATTTTGCAGCGAACAGGGAAGATGTATTGGCTTTTCCTACAGCAACCAAGGAAATTTCCGAAGACTACAACTCCCTACAACATCCAGTATTAATTCTGGTCGGAGAGGACGATCCATTCGGCACCATCGAACATGCTGAGAGGCTGAATGAGGAGCTGCCTCAATCAGATCTCCGAATCCTGCCGAAGGTTGCTCACATGATTCCAGATGTGCACCCTGAGCTTGTAGTCCAAAACGTAGTTGAATTTCATAAGTGCTTAAGTAGCCGAATTAGTGCTGCAACTAAAAATTAAATACAAAAAGGCGGAGAGCCCTTGAAAATAAGAGAAACTGAATATTTCAGCATGCACGAGTTAGATGAAGGTGTGTACGCAGCTATAGCTAAGCCTGGAAAAGGAGCTTGGAGCAACGCGGGGGTTGTGGATCTTGGCGATTCCTTACTTGTTTTTGATGCGTTCTCAACTCCTACTGCAGCACTGGAATTGAGAAAACAAGCAGAATCTTTAACTGGGAAAAAGGTGCAGTACATGATCAATAGTCATTACCATGGTGACCACGTCTTTGGGAATCAAGCATTCGCGGATGCCACCATCATCTCCACCCCTAGGACCAAGCAACTAATAGAAGAAAATAATACCGTAGGTGATCTGGAGAAAGAAAAGACGGAGATGGAAGCCTATTTACAAAGTCTAAAAGTGCAAATAGAAGAAAGCCGAACGCCGGTCCTCCAATCCAGCCTCGAAAGCCAGTACAACGAAATGAAAAGAGTTCTGGATGACTTACACGTATTAAGAACAGTGCTTCCACAAGTTCTGTTCGAGGAAAAGCTCGTGATTGAAGGTTCGAAAAGAAAAGTGGAGCTTCATTGTTTAGGTGGAGGGCATACGCCAAGCGATACGTTTATGTATTTACCGGATGAAAAGATTGCGTTCATGGGAGATCTGGTGACGGAAAACCTTCATGTCCCCGTTCATGATCCGCAACAGTTTCACGATATTTTGGAATATGTGAAGAAGATGGATATTGATACCCTTGTGCCTGGACATGGTAATGTAGGAAATCTTGAAATGCTACATACACTAGCGGCGTACCTAGATTTCTTAATTCGGACATCCCAGGATGCTATCCGTACTGAAGTAAGCCTGGAAAGCTTATTGGCAGAAGTGGAAGTACCAACTGAATACCGTCAATGGCAAGGTATCAAAGGAATAAAAGGAAACCTCTCTGCAACTTACGCCTTCTATATGGAAGAGACCAAAAAAGAGATTATTGAAAACTACTAATACCTAAATAAGAAGAACCTAAACCCACGCCCACCAAGCGTGGGTTTACTGCTTTAAAGCATGTGGGGACAGTCCCTCAGCGCTTTAACGTACAAAAATATGCCAGGATATGGCTCGAACCAGATTAATAGGACCTGCACCAATTGGAGGGCGGTGCTGGTACGGATGTTTGATTTTCCGTAACATTCTGTAATAGTCGTGAAATAGGATGACGAATGCGATAGCTTAATAGATAACAAGCAAGAAGCTTGTCGAATCATCACCAAAGGAGGAATCGCACACTTGTCTATGAAAAATCTGTTCATCCGCATCGTCACTATTTTCACCGTCATTACAGGGGGATTGCTGATCCATCAGCACACAGCCTCCGCCTCACAGATCGACCCTGACACTACATACTCTTATGAAAAAATGACCAAGGATATCAAAGCGCTAGCTGAACGTTATCCTGACGCAATCACCTATCAATCTATCGGAACTTCTACTTACGGGAAAGAAATCTGGGCTGTAAAAGTTGGGAAAGGGGAGAAAAATATCCTCGTCAATGGTTCCCACCACGCCAGAGAATGGCTTACCTCAACTCTTAATATGAAAATGGTGGAAACCTACGCTAATGCCTATTCCAACCGCACAACTGTCAATGGGTTTCAGGTGCGCCCACTGCTCAATGATGTAGCCATCTGGTTCGTACCAATGGTGAATCCAGACGGAGTAACGCTCCAGCAACAGGGATTGAGCGGCATGCCTTCATCCATTCACGATGATCTGATTAACATGAATGGTGGCAGTGATAACTTCACACGCTGGAAAGCGAATGCAAAAGGGGAAGATATCAACCGCCAATACCCGGCTGACTGGGAAAATATCAAATACAATAGTGGTAAGCCGTCTTATAAAAACTTCAAAGGCTACTACCCGATGCAGGCGATTGAAGCACGCCACCTTGCCGACTTTACGTATGAAACCGGCCCAAGATCCACAGTCGCGTACCATTCCGCTGGTCAAATTGTCTATTGGTACTTCAGTCAGACCGGTGATACCTATGATCGGGATAAGCGGGTAGCTGAAAACATCAGCCAGATTACCGGTTATCAACCAGTTGCCCCTCAGCCAAACCCATCTGGCGGCGGCTATACCGACTGGTTTGTTGATGAATTCAAACGTGTTGGCCTTACCATCGAAATTGGAGCCTATCCAGGTGAACGCCACCTGCCAACAAGCGCCTTCGACCAAGCATGGACACGTAACAAAATCGTGCCACTCCGCATGGCCCAAAACGCAAGATAGAAATTAAGGGGACAGTCCTTCAGCATTTTAAAGTGCTAGGGGGCTGTCTCTTTATTTGTTTTGGTTTATTTTTCCAACGTCATGTATAATGGATGTATAGTTGGGGGTGGTGCAATGTCCGTGAATCTCTATCAAATCAATATCCAAACAGAAGATCTCACCAAAGTGAAATCTTATTTGAGCAGATGGTTACTGGAAACATATCAGCAGCAACCTGAAATTACCGAACGCCAGCTTACCCTCGAGGATTTCTTTGAACACGAGTCGCCTAAACTATTTGCAGTCCGTAAGCTTCAGGACGGCTGGACTACCGTACTGCATGACTCCTACGAAAAGCTGGAGGAATTCAACCAAAAGCTATCTACATATTTTGATGGGCTTGTCGTCCATACCCTTGGTCAAAGTACCGTCGATACCTATTATTTAAGTGTCCATCAACGAGGGGAATTGACAAGAGAACTCTACTGTGGTGAAGATACACTTGGTGTGGAAGAGCGGGGCAATCCATTGCCATTTGAATCGGAGCTTTTATTCGATGAGGTAGGGGACAGTATTTTCATCGACTATATTTACTTAGAAGAATTTTGTGAACAGCTCGGTATCCGTCATTTGATAGAAGCTGAAGCCATTGATGGTACATGGGAGGTAATGAGAATTACAGAAACTACGGGAAATCCCTCCACTCTTATTCAGAGGTTTATGAATAAGGTATTCAAACGCACCTGATTATTAAAATCATTCTGCAAGGAGGAAGTATGTTGGAGTTGCCAGTATTTAAATATAACCCTAATCCATTGGGCATCAAGGTGATTAAAAAGCAAAAAAACAGGATGTCCTGTTTGTAAGAAAAATCAGTCTTATGTGTATGTCGGTCCTTTTTTCTCTGTTGAAGAGGTGGAAGGTATATGTCCTTGATGTATAAAAGATGGTTCCGCAGCTGAGGTTTTTGAAGGCGAATTTCAAGACATCGAGAACTGTGATCCTGTGGAACACGAGGAGTACATCAACGAGCTTGCTTACAGAACACCTGGATATTCAGGCTGGCAACAGGAATATTGGTTAAGTCATTGCGGCGATTTTTGTGCGATTAAAGCTTACGTTGGATGGAATGAGATTAAAGAATTGGAAAGCGAATTATCAGATGATATTAAACGGATCTGTGATCAGTTTCAGATTACAGAAGAGGTATTTAAACGAAGTTTAGTGAATGGTGGCGATCATCAAGGCTACCTTTTTCAATGTTTTTCTTGCGGGAAGCACCGCTTACATAGTGATCTATCATAAAAATTGAGGTGGGAAATTGAATGTCATTTCCAAAGCACTCCCTATCTGCAGGGGCGGTCGTATTAAATGAAGAAGGAAAAATCCTCCTGATCAAAGGTCCGCGCAGGGGATGGGAATTTCCCGGTGGAATCATAGAAAATGGTGAAGCAATCCAGGATGGAATCATCAGAGAGGTCAAAGAGGAGTCCGGTATCGATATAGAAATAACGAAGTTCTGTGGTGTGTACCAGAATTTGAACGCCAATGTGTGTGCCACATGCTGGCTGGCGAGATCAGTAGGCGGAGAATGCCGAACGAGCAGTGAAAGCTTGGAGGTCGGTTTCTTCACCTTGGAGGAAGTATCAGAGATGGTGACCTGGTCAAATTTTAAGGAGCGAATCTATAAAATATTGAATGAGGAAGAGCACCCATTTTGTGTAGCCTTTTAAAAAGATAAGAATGTGGGCGTTCACCTTTGAAAATAGCCCCCAGCTAAATGGGGGCCACAAATACAATCTTAGTGCTGGTCCTTTTCCTGCATCTTCCTCACGTTCTCTTTATGAAAAGGGGAGGAAAGGTCTTCATCAACCACACTGAACGGATTTCCGTCCGGGTCGAAAAAGTCGAAGAACTTCATTCCTCCGAATTCATGGATTTCCGATGTCGGCACATCATTCTGGCTAAAATGATCGTAGGCTTCGTGAATATCCTGGACAACGAAGTTATAATAGCTATTCTTTTGACCATTGCCGATGTTGAAATCCGTCGGCTGAGGTTCGGAAACTTCCATCAATCCTAGCTGAACCGAGCCTGTTGGAAAATAAAACCCTGCACCGCCCTCCCAAGAATCGATTTCCTTCACACCGAGGTGCTTTGTGTACCACTCTTTCGCCTTTGCTAAATTCGTTACTGGTACAAAGATACTTCCTATTTGAAACATACAACTCCTCCTAATAATTCTTTTCATACCTTTAACGGTTTTCACGTTCAAAAAGTTACATATTTTCAAAAATGAAGAGGGATTCCATGATTTTGACTGAAAAACACATACACGCTTTATATACTTACTGCATTAGCCTGACCTCATCCACCTGGGACGCGGAGGATCTTGTTCAGGAAACGATCCTGAAAGCCTATGTACAGAACAAGGTCCCCCGGAGCGAGCTGTCGCCTGCTTACTTGAAGACGACTGCAAAGCATTTGTTCATCGATCGCAAGCGAAAAGAAAGGCCCGGCTTCTCCTTTGACGAAACCCTCCACCACTACCATGAGGATTTCACCGATTTTGACAGCCTGATCGAAGCACTCATCCACACGCTGCCACTGAAGCAGGCGATGCTGGTGATGCTGAAGGATGGATTCGGATACACCTCAAAGGAAATTTCCTTCATGCTTCGGGTACGTGATGAGGCGGTGAAGACCGCACTCCATCGCGCCAGAAAAAAACTCCCTGCTACGATAGATTCGATGTACAAGCCCGAAGCTCCTGCCAATGCAATTGCAGGGTTTGCCAAGGCAGTAAAAACATCAAGACCAGAGCAAATCTTTTATTATTATCGCTTGCTGGATGCGCACCAGTACAAAGTGGGAAGAGGGAGGGAGAGTTTTTACATCACGGATATTGGAGGGAATGTTTTGCAAATCACAACAAGTAAAAAGGCTGTGAACTGAAATGAGTGGTTATAAAGCAGTACTGTTTGATTTAGACGATACGCTACTTGATAAGGAATGAAGCCGTAGCTAACATCTTCCTGATTATCTTGGGAAAATGATGCGAGAACATAGATCTCTCAACGCAAAATGAAATGCTGTTAAAGTTCCGGGGAGATGATGAAAGGTGCTATGGAATAAGTGATAAAACAAGTGTCCTTGAATCTCTTTTTGATGAATATGCCCCCATCGATTGCCGCTAAGTCATCTTCCATAAAAAGGGCTACGAATTCCTGTGCGGATTCGTAGCCCTCTATGTATCTACTGATCAATCTTCACTCACAATTCTCAATCCTAATGCATCCAACGATTGCTGGACAGTTGAATAGACACGCACATCTTTAAGCTGCAAGTTGGAATGGACAGATTTCATCGCCATGTCCGGCCGGATTCCGGAAATGATCGGTGTAACCCCTAGAAGTTTCAAAGCCTGCGCCGTTCTTTGCATTTGCTGGACCATGCGTTCATTGATTTTCGACACACCGGATAAATCAATTAACAAGTGATCAAGGTCCATCGTTTGGCTTTTGTATAATGCATCCTCAATCAGGCGTTCCCCTCTTAACTCATTTATTTCACCAATGATAGGAAGAATTGCAACTCCTTCACATATTGGAACAATAGGTACCGACAGCTCATTGATCCGATTTTTCGCTTTGTCCAATTGGAGGACATAGGTCAGGATGGAGGCCAGTGATTGGAAATGGGTGACGTCCGCGTCCGTGAAGGCGTATGGCTTGTTATCCATGCCACACAGAGTCCCGTACTTTTCACCATCTTCATAGATAAGCGGAACGCCAATAAGGGATCCGCCACCGAAAGCTTTGGTGACATTCATATCTTTGGTAAGGTCACTTTTGTTCAAATCAGGAACGATAAGTGGTTCACGACCACTTTTGACGATCAATATTCAATACGACTCCTGAAAATCGATATTGAAGCCTTCCTCGAGAAGCACTTCTTCTCGATTAAATGCTTTCACTACATCGACTTCCTGACCATCGTTACTCGCAATGAAAAATGTATTGAGATCGATCTTTTCTTTCAACAATTCAAATACATGCCCTGCTACTTCTTCGATCGTATGATTCGGCATCCAGACCCTCCTTCAGTAAGAAGTTGCTATATTTATATAATTTTAGTATAGCACACACGTTCCACATCTGACTTGTAAAAGAGTTTGATAGTTTACCACTTTAAAGCAAGTGGGGACAGTCCCTCATCGCGTTAAAGCGGTGGAGGGACTAGTCTTTTCTAATTTTTCTGAAAAATGTGTTGTTTTATTTTCGAGAGTAGCGTATATTGAAATTAATACTTAATTCGTTCAATGAAAGAAGTAAGTTCGAACAGATAAATCAAGCAGTTTTGAGGTGAACGCGGTGCGCGTCCTAAGGAATGGAAGCAAAGAATTAATTAAAGAAATCAACCGATTCAAGGTTTTGAATATCGTTCGTCATCAGCATCCCATCAGCAGAAGTGAGATTACCAAGCAATGTGATCTTGGAGTTTCTACTCTCTCCTATATTATGGAGGACTTGAAGAACCAAGGACTAATATACGAGGTGGGGGAATCTTCATCGACTGGTGGTCGACGAGCGAAGTTGATTGAGTTTAATAAAGATTTTGGATCGACAATCAGTGTGAAAATCGAAGAGACACAAATTTTGGTTGCGCTTACAAACATGGATGCAGAGATTCTCTCCAATCGTTCTGTTCCATTCCAAAAGAGTACGTCACCAGAAGTTGTCGTGGATATGATCGAAACTACTCTCAAACAGCTACTCACTGAGAACAATAAAGAAATCACCGACCTTCTCGGTATAGGAATTCTTTCTTCTGGTTTGGTCAATCGTCATGAAGGCAGTGTCATCCGTTCCTCCATGTTGGGATGGAAGAACGTCTCCATCACTGACATGTTGAAAATCAAATTTCCAAACGCACAAATTTTTGTAGATAACAATATCAATGGCTACACCTTGGCGGAACTGGAAAAGGGAGAAGGGCAGGAAAATAACAATTTCCTCGTCGTCTCCATCGGTGCCGGACTTGGACTTTCTGTTGTCATTGACCGGAAAATCTATTACGGCTCAACTGGTGGTGCGGGTGAATTCGGTCATACCAGCATCGTGGTCGACGGCTACGATTGTCACTGTGGGCAGCAAGGATGCCTTGAGATGTATGCGTCTGAATTCTACTTCCACAACAAAGGGGAAGAGCTCATGCATGCGTACCCGGAAACTATCTTGAATACATTCCAATTCTCTGAAGTTGCCGAAGCAGCATCAGAAGGAGACCCGCTAGCTAAAGAGTTGATGCATGGAATGGCGAAATATCTCGGACATGGCGTGCGTAATCTGATCAACACCTTCAACCCTGACAAAATTGTCATAGCTGGAGAAGGTTCGAAATACCATCATCAGTTCTTGGATAAGGTGAAGCGCATCGCAAATGAGAATTTCTTTGAAAAAGTCGGCATCAAGACTGACCTTGTAATTACTCGATTAGAGGATGATGCATGGCTGACAGGTGGAGCTTTGCTGGCGATCAATCACATCTTCCAGGAGCCAATCTACGAACAAATGAAAGCTGGCGTATGATAGGAGCTGTTACATCATGGTTGGAATGACGAAGAAAAACACATTTTTTTGGCTGGGAGTCTTCCTGCTCCCCAACCTGCTTGGATTTTTGATCTTCATTGGGGTACCGATCGTTTCCTCATTGGTAATCAGCTTTACAGACTGGGATCTGCTCGGCTCAATGGAGTTCACTGGCATTGATAATTACATAAGACTCGCAAATGATCCTGAATTTTGGATTTCATTCCGGAATACATTCTTCTTCATCTTCGGTTATCTCCCGCTTGTGATGATCTTCGGGTTGGGGTGTGCCTTACTTTTAAATAAAAAAATCCGCTTCCGTGCTTTTTTCCGTGCCACCTACTTCCTGCCCGTAATTACGAGTTGGGTTGCGGTGTCGCTGGTGTGGAAGTGGTTGTACAACCCGAAGTTCGGTCTGATCAATTACATGCTTTCCGTCATAGGTATTGACGGTCCACA
This sequence comes from Thalassobacillus hwangdonensis, assembly GCF_042675915.1. Taxonomy (NCBI): domain Bacteria; kingdom Bacillati; phylum Bacillota; class Bacilli; order Caryophanales; family Bacillaceae; genus Thalassobacillus; species Thalassobacillus hwangdonensis. The sequence continues at coordinate 277,090 of NZ_JBHTKL010000005.1, forward strand.
GTGGTTGAATGATCCGGACACAGCGATGATCGGTATCATCATTACCAGTGCATGGAAAGATATCGGGTTCGTCATGGTGCTATTCCTGGGAGGACTGCAGAACATCTCCCCATCCTATTACGAAGCAGCGGCCATGGACGGTGCGAGCAAATTCAGGGAATTCTGGAGCATTACTCTTCCACTCCTGGCACCGACGACCTTTTTCGTGACGATTATTTCCTTGATCAACTCGTTCCAGGTGTTCGACCAGGTCATGATCATGACTGGCGGAGGCCCTGGCGGATCTACGGTCGTTATGGTACAGAACATTTACAATCACGCCTTCCGCTACTATGAAATGGGGTACGCTTCAGCAATGAGTTGGGTACTGTTCATCGTCATCTTCATTTTCACGTACATCCAGATGAAGGTTCAGGATAAGGGGGCCAACTAAAGATGAAAAAGGATACGACGAATACACGCAGAGCCCTCAAACAAGCACTTTTTTATTTGCTTCTAATTGTAGGCGCTTTCATCATGCTAGTTCCGTTCTTATGGATGGTGTCGACCTCATTGAAGAACAGTGGTGCAACGATGGTGCTCCCTCCAGAGTTCATTCCAAGTGAACCGACGGCTGAAAATTATCAGACCGTGACAGGGAAGTACCCGATGCTGCGCTTTTTATGGAATTCCCTTCTTGTTGCAGTGCTTACGACTCTCGGGCAGATCGTTTTCAGTTCGATGGCGGCATATGCCTTCGCTCGTATGCACTTCAAGGGTAGAGATAAATTATTTTTGTTGTATTTAGCAACCATGATGGTGCCAACACAAGTCACCATGATTCCGCAGTTCATCTTAGTGAAAGAGTTCGGATGGCTCGACTCCTACCAAGGGTTGATCATCCCCACAATGTTCGCCGTCTTCGGTACTTTCCTGATGCGGCAGGCCATGCTCAGTATCCCAAGGGAACTTGAGGAAGCTGCCTTCATGGATGGTGCTAATCACTTCAAAGTATTCATCCATGTATGCTTACCTTTGGTGAAACCGACCATTGCAGCGTTGTCCATTTTTACCTTCATGGCATCATGGAACAATTTCCTCTGGCCATTGATCGTCATCAGTTCGAATGACCTGGCGACGCTACCGCTTGGCTTGTCACTATTGCAGGGGCGCTGGGGAACCGATTGGGGATTGATGATGGCAGGCGTCGTCATCAGTGTCGTACCAATTTTAATCGTCTATCTTTTCGCTCAGAAATACTTCATCCAGGGAATGACAATGAGCGGAATGAAAGAATAAATTAAAGGAGAGGGTCAAATGAAGAAGAGATTTACGCTATTATTTGTTTTAGTTTTGGCGGTCATCACTGGATTAGTTGGCTGTTCTTCCTCAGGGGAAGGCAAAGAAAATGGAGAAACGGAAATCACCTATTACAGTTTCTCTGCATCACCGAACTATGAAGACCAGCTGGCAGAGATGGTGGAAGCATTCGAAAAGGAAAATCCGGATATCAAAGTCAATACAGAACTGGCTGCTTATGATGAGTACTTCACGAAGCTTCAGACACGTATTGCTGGGGATAACGCTCCGGATGTGTTCGAATTGAACTATGAGAACTTCGTCCAATACGCATCTAAAGGTACATTGACTGACTTGTCCGAATTCATTGAGGAAGATGACAATTTCGATCCATCCCAGTTGAATGAAGAAGCGTTCAAAGCTTACCAGTTCGATGGAAAGCAATATGGTATGGTTGAAAGTTTCTCGAATGTATTGACGTTCTATAACAAGGATTTGTTTGATGCAGCAGGTGTCGAATACCCAACAGCAGACTGGACGTGGGAAGATGAACGTGCAGCTGCAGAAAAATTGACGGACAGCAGCAACAATGTCTGGGGTACGTATGCACCAGTAACGATGAATGAATACTTCAAAATCGCTGCACAAAATGGCGGTCAGATTTTTGATGAAGAAGGAAACCCAACGATCAATACATCAGAAAACCTGGAAGCATTGGAATACATGATTGATAATGTAACTGAATATAAGATTGCGCCATCACCGGCGGAAATGTCCGGGCAATCTCCTGAAGACCTGTTCAAAAATGGTCAGCTTGCAATCCTGCATACAGGAATCTGGATGTTCGAAGCATTCAAGGATGCACCATTCGCATGGGATATCCAGCTTGAAGCAGGTAACACGCAGAAAGCACACCACTTCTTTGCCAATGGGCTTGCTGTGTCCGAACAAACGGATAAGAAGGAAGCTGCCTACAAATTCGCTGCCTTCATGAGTGCAAGTGAAGAAGTCGCAAAAATCCGCGTCGATGCTTCTTGGGAGCTTCCTGCTATTACAGATGAAGAAATCTTGAGTCCATACTTAGAAAAGACTCCACCAGAGAACAGGAAGGCTGTATTCGAAGCATTGGATACGTTAGTGTTGCCTCCTGCTGTAGACAACTGGAGCAAAGTCAGTGACGTAACCAACCAGGAATTCGAAAAAGCACTGAATGGTGATAAAACACCTCAGGAAGTATTGGAAACGTTAGAAACCGAATACGAAAGTATCATGAGTGAATAATCAATAAACCAGAAGGATATATGTGGATTTATGTTCACATATATCCTTTCTATTGAAAGGGAGTTACCCATGAACCCATGCCCAGCGTACACTCAACTACTTCATACATACATGGATCAATTGAACAAAAATTACTCGAGTGTGGAAAAAAACTTGCTGCAGCATCAGCCGGATCTTGAAAAGGACTCATTTTATACGATTGCGACGTGGGTGTGGCTCCTGCAGAAGCAGCTCCGTCTCCAATCTGGGAAATTGGCTGAGATCGATGCTAAACCATACCTCAACTATATAGAAAACAACTGGTCCAAACCTCAGCCTCGTATCTGGATGGATGGTGCGGATGATGATGTATATCTCTCCAATCTATCGATGGCATATGCTGCTTTACTGGAAACTAGAAACAATCGTAAATATACCGCTGTTCAAAAAACGATGACTGCAATACGGGATTTCGTGTTCGACCGGCTATTGTCAGGTGGAACTGTTTTGAATGGAGTGAACGAGCGGGGGATTGCGACGGATCAGTTGTTATCCGTCATGCCATATGGTCTTTTTTCACCCGAGGATCTCGTGATGGTCGAAGCAGTCGGGCATATGAGGCGCCAGCTCGATAATGGCACCGGACTCATGCCAATGAGTGGCACTCCATCCACTTCGAAAGCTGCAACAGCATTGCTCGCTCTCTATTTCCTTGAAAAATCCGACCGGGAAAAAGCGGTCTATTACGCAACGCTTGCAAGGGACATAGAAGGGGATGATGAGTTTGGCGAGGTCATCCTCAAACTCTTTGATCATTATGCCAAAGAGCGGGATGAAAAAGACCGGATCATCCATGAACCGCTCGGCAATGAAAATGTTTACATCTCCAAACTGACGGAACGGCACCCGCATCATCCGACGTTGGAGGACAATTTGAACCTGACCTGCCAAGTAGTAGCCGAATCGGATGTAGCGTCTGTCCATATGTCAATCGAAAGCGATGGATGGCAGTTGGAGGAGCAATTACAGCTAACAATGAAGGACGACACACGCGTCTATCACTGTAGACTCGAACCACTACCTCACCATGGACGGTACACGTATCATTTTATTGCACGGTTAGCAGATGAAAGTGAACTCGTTTCAGAAGACTTTCACGTTACTACGTTGGAAAAGCATCAGGCAAAACAGCTCCGCTTATTTTCTAAGCAGGAGGATTCGCTTGTACTGATGTTCGGGGAAGGTGAAAAGCGTCACGGACTCAGCTTCTCCATCAACGAAAATGGACTAAGCATGAGTATCCAACAAAACATGCTGCTTGCTACAGACAGTTATAGGCATGAAAAATATGCCATGATCGAAGCTGGTAACCATCGGTTGGAGGTAGATTTAGAAAAGCCCTCCATCCACCTGTACGAAAATGAGAATCTTATCTTATCCACTCACCCATTATTCGCACCAATAGAGTGGAAAACCGATGTCGATGGAAATGTCAGTGATTTTACCATCCATTGGCACAGTCCTGGAACAGAGCAGTTCTACGGATTCGGGGAGCGGTACAATGCGACGGAGCAGCGTGGAGAAGTAATTGATTGCTATGTCTACAACCAGTATCGCGACCAAGGAACAAGAACATATATCCCAATCCCTTTTTATATGACGAATGCTGGCTACGGCTGCTTTATCGATACGAACACGTACACGAAGTTCGATCTTGCAGCAGAGCTTAACGATAAATGCAGTGTGACTTTCGAACAAGGAACGGCTGTTACAAATACCGACCTGCACTTCTACTTCGGTGATTACAAAGGTCAGCTCGCCTCTTATACAAAAGACACCGGCAAACCTGTAATGGTGCCGGCATGGGCGCTTGGACCATGGATGTCGAGTAACAACTGGGACCGGCAGTCGATCGTCGAGCAGGAAGTGGAAAAGACGAATGAACTGGACATCCCGGCTACCGTCATTGTGTTGGAGCAATGGAGCGATGAAGCGACCTATTATATGTTCAATGATGCTGAGTACGACATGAAGGAACCTGGGTATGTCCACCGCTATGAAGACATGACTTTCCCGGAATGGGGCAGGTGGCCGGACCCAAGGAAGATGGTGGAGGATCTCCACGAGAACAATCTGAAGCTGATCATGTGGCAGATTCCGATCCAGAAGTACTTGAATAAGCAGGAGCACCCACTCAAGGACCAGGATGAAGCGTACATGATCGAAAAAGGATACGTCGTGAAAAATGAGGATGGAACGCCTTATCGAATTCCGGAAAACTGGTTCACCAATAGTCTGATTATGGACTTCAGCCATGAAGAAGGTCGAGAATGGTGGTTCGAAAAGCGCCAGTATTTGATTGATATTGGAGTGGATGGATTTAAAACAGATGGTGGCGAATTCGTATTCGGGAAAAACCTCCAGTTTGCCAATGGGCAGACCGGGAGTGAAATGCGGAATAAGTATCCGAATGACTACATCGAAGCCTATTATGATTTCGCCCAACAGAATGACGGGATCACCTTCAGCCGTGCAGGCTACACAGGTGCACAGAACTTCCCGGCTCACTGGGCTGGTGATGAGCGTTCCACATTCGGTGCTTTCAAACGATCGCTGATTGCCGGGATCAATGCAGGACTTGCCGGCGTCGTTTTCTGGGGCTGGGACCTCGCTGGGTTCAACGGTGATATTCCCACCGCAGAATTGTTCATGCGTTCTTCTTCGATGGCTGCATTTTGCCCGATCATGCAGTACCATGCGGAGAGCAAGGCTGAATTCAATCAGGACCGTACTCCTTGGAATATTGCAGCGCGCACTGGTAAGGACGCAGTCATTGATGTCTATCGGTTCTTTGCAAATGTCAGGATGAACCTGATGCCATATCTTTATCAGGAAGCGAGGAAGGCAAGTGAAACCGGCTTGCCAATGATGCGCGCTCTGATGCTTGATTATCCGGAAGACCCGAGAGCAAGAGGACTGTATGATGAGTATTTATTTGGTGAGTATTTACTCGTCGCCCCGATTATTGAGGAGGGTGCTGTTTCGCGTAACGTGTACCTGCCTGAAGGGAAGTGGGTCGATCTATGGACAGACGAAGTACACCAAGGCCCGACAGTGATTCGTCCAGTTGCCAAAGTCGATCAGATTCCTGTATTCGTGAAAATGAACCGAGCACTCCTTTTGAATGTCGACACAACGAAGCAGCTGGGCTCTTCCGTCGGCAACGATCTGACGAAGTACCATACGCCATTATGTAAGATCTATTGTGAAAATTCGTTCACTCAAACCCTTGTTGACCACCTTGGTAACAACATCGAGCTGAACGTCGAAGTGACGGAGCATGAAGTCAGCGTAACTATTTCTACATCTATTGAAAATCTGCAAGTCGAAGTGATCAGCCATATAGAAACTATTAAAATCAACCAATCGTCCTAAGGAAGGTGCTGTTATGTTAGAAACAACAAGCTATGCAATCCTGCCTTCTCAAGTGAATAAGAAAGAAGAACTCCGTCATCCGGTACAATCCATTTGTTCTTATGAATGGGATGGGAAAGTATTGAGCGGTATGTTGTCAAAGGGAAGCTTTTTCATTTATTTCACCCGGGAAAATACTTTGCGCTTCGCGGTCCAACCATTTGGAGAAGCAGATGTAAGTCCAACCATCGCAGCAGAAAGGGATCAACCACTGGATGGGGTAACGTTTGAGCCATCAGAGGATTCACTTGTGCTGGAAGCAGGTGCACACCGGGTGACCATCTTCAAAAATTCCCTGTCTTTTTCCGTATCGCGAAACGGTGCGACGGTTTTCCAAACAGAAGCACCTTGCGTCAGCTACACCAAAGAGAAGCAGGTTTACTTTTCGGTGGAGAAAGAAACGGATGCTCCTATTTATGGATTAGGGGAGAAAAGCGGCTTCATCAATAAAAATGGGTTGAAAATAAGCAACTGGAACACAGATGTGTTCGCTCCACACAATAAAGATACCGTGGAGCTGTATCAATCGATACCGTTTGCGCTCATCCATGCACAAGACAAGACAACTGGCATCTTTTTCGATAATACATTCCGCACATCATTCGATATGCAAACCTATCGTGACAAGCTGGAGATTATGGCAGAAGGTGGCCAGGTGAATGTTTATGTCATTTGGGGAGAAGACGTGAAGGAAACAGTACAGGCTTACACGGATTTGACCGGAAAGACGCCACTCCCACCGAAGTGGTCGCTTGGCTACCATCAATCCAGATACAGCTATACTTCCCAGGATGAAGTGAGCACCATTGCAGCGACCTTCAAGAAGTATGGAATCCCTTTAGACTGCATCTTTCTCGATATTCATTATATGGATGACTACCGCGTCTTCACATTTAATGAAGACACCTTCCCGGGTGCAGGAGCATTGGTTAAGGATTTGAACAGTCAGGGAATTGATGTCGTCCCGATCGTCGATCCAGGAGTAAAGAAAGATGTTCATTACCCTGTCTATGTGGAGGGGATGGAAAAGGGCTATTTCAGTAAATATCTTGATGGTGATGTCTACTATGGAGAAGTTTGGCCAGGGGAAAGTGCCTTCCCGGACTTTTTCAATTCTAGCGTGCAAAAATGGTGGGGAGGACTCCATCAATATTATACAAAGCTTGGCATTCGTGGAATCTGGAACGATATGAATGAGCCTTCTGTCTTCAACGAAACGAAGACGATGGACCTGGATGTCATGCACGATGTCGATGGAAAGAAGATCAGCCACAAGGAAGGCCATAACCTCTACGGGCTTTACATGAGTAAAGCTACTTTCGAGGGATTGAAGGAACAAGTTCCGAATTCCCGTCCATTTTCCCTGACACGGGCTGGTTATGCAGGGGTCCAGCGCTATTCGGCGGTTTGGACGGGAGATAACCGCAGCCATTGGGAACATCTCGAAATGTCACTGCCGATGATCATCAACCTTGGACTGTCAGGAGTTGCTTTCAGCGGAGCAGATGTCGGTGGATTCTCTTCCGACACAACCCCTGAATTGCTCATACGCTGGACGCAGGTAGGCGCATTCCTGCCGTACTTCCGAAATCATAGTGTCCAGGATTCCATCTATCAGGAGCCGTGGGCATTCGGGGAAGCGACGATGGAGTCGGTCAAAAAGTACATCGAGCTGCGCTATCGATTCATGCCATATCTTTATACTCTATTCCACGAAGCGGAGCAGACAGGATTGCCAGTTGTTCGTCCATTGGTGATGGAATACCCGCAGGATGAGGAAACTTTCCAGTGCAGTGATCAATTTTTACTCGGAAAGAATGTGCTGGTGGCCCCGATTCTACGACAGGGTCAGACGCACCGCGCTGTTTATTTGCCGGCTGGTGAATGGTACGATTTCTGGACAGAGGAACGGTACAAAGGCGGGGAATATCATCTCATTAAGGCTGACTTGGATACCTTGCCACTCTTTGTTAAGGAAGGAACCATTCTACCTTTGGGATCTCCCGTCCGTAATACGAAGGAAAAACAAGAGATCGAGCTCCATATCTATCATTCCGAGCAGGAAGTAACAGGAATCCTTTATGAAGATGACGGAATCTCTTATGACTATCGGGACCAAGCATACAGCATCTCTACCTATGATTATAAAAAAGGAGATTTACAGATAAGTCGCGAAGGTTCCTATGAAGCAACTGCAGAAATTATAGCTACAAAAATAATTGGAAAAAATGAAGCAGGTGAAGACATATGACAAAAACAACAAACAATTGGTGGAAGAAAAGCGTCGTCTATCAAATCTATCCAAGCAGCTTCAACGATACAAATGGAGATGGAATCGGTGACATCCCGGGTATCATTGAGAAACTGGATTACCTGAAAAATCTCGGCATCGATGTGATCTGGCTTTCGCCGGTATATGATTCCCCGCAGGCAGATAACGGCTATGATATCCGTGACTACCAGTCAATCTATGAAAAATACGGCACGATGGAAGACTTGGATAAGTTGCTGGAGGAAGTGCACAACCGCGGCATGAAGCTTGTGATGGACCTTGTCGTCAACCATACATCCGATGAGCATCAGTGGTTCGTCGAATCGAAAAGCAGTAAGGAAAGCCCATACCGTGACTATTATGTCTGGCGGGATGGAAAGGCGGACGGCGAGCCTCCGAACAACTGGGGTTCCGTTTTCAGTGGATCCGCCTGGGATTACGATGAAGCGACCGGCCAATACTATCTCCATCTTTTTGCGAAGAAGCAGCCGGATTTGAACTGGGAAAATCCGGACCTTCGTACAGATGTCTATGAAATGATGAACTTCTGGCTTGATAAAGGCATCGACGGTTTCCGGATGGATGTCATCAATTTCATTTCGAAGGATCAGGATTTCCCTGATGGAGAAGTAGGCGAAGGTCAGCTATATGGAGATAGCGGGCAATATTTTATTAATGGTCCGCGCATCCATGAATTTTTGAAGGAAATGCATACAGAGGTCCTTGCCAAGCACGATGTGATGACGGTCGGGGAAATGCCGGGAGCTACTCCTGATGATGCGAAGGATTACACCGATCCTGCCAATGATGAGCTTGATATGATTTTCACGTTCGAGCATATGAACCTCGATCAGGTTGATGGAGACAAGTGGAACTTGAAGGCGTTGAATCTCGTAGATTTGAAAGAGAATTTCGAGAAGTGGCAGACTTCACTTCATGGCGTAGGATGGAACAGCTTGTACTGGAACAACCATGACCAGCCGCGTATCGTCTCGCGCTTCGGAGACGATGCTAAGTATCGTGAAAAATCGGCGAAAATGCTGGCCACCTGCCTGCACATGATGCAAGGGACGCCGTATATCTATCAAGGCGAAGAGCTCGGCATGACGAACGTCCAGTTTGAGAGTCTCGAAGATTATCGGGATATCGAAACTTTGAACATGTATAAAGAGAAGAAATCACTTGGCTGGTCTCACGAGCGGATCATGGAAGCTATTTATGCGAAGGGCAGAGATAATGCAAGAACCCCGATGCAGTGGAATGCTTCGGAGAATGCTGGCTTCACAACAGGAACTCCGTGGTTGGCGGTCAATCCGAATTACCAGCAGATCAATGCGGAAGCGGCACTCGAGGATGAACATTCTATTTATCATTATTACAAGCGGCTGATCCAGCTGCGTAAAGAGAAAGACATTCTCACCAACGGTCGTTTCGAATTGCTGATGCGTGACGATGCGCAGGTTTTCGCTTACAAGCGGGTTGGAGAGGAAGAGACCTATGTGGTTGTTTGTAACTTCTCCGGGGAAGAAGCCGTTTTGGAAGATTCAATTGTTGCTGAGGTTCAAGGAGCAGAAGTTGTGATTTCGAATGATGATTCTTATGACATTCGTCATAAATTAGCACCATATGAAGGTGTCGTTTATTCTAAATAAAACTGACTGAAGAAGCTGAGCTCAGACTGGGGCTTGGCTTTTTTTCTTTTTATTGATTAACCGGTATTTAAATAAATGAAAGGTGAACTCCCCATATTTTAAAAGGAAATACTGAAGTTGAACACTTAGAGCTATACCAATTGATGCATATTCAGAATCGTTTTAATAAAAGTAAAGGTAAAACAGAGTGATTTTGATGTATTCGACACTATTCGTGAGTATATGACATGGATTATATGTATAAGATAACTCTTTACATCAGTTAGCCTTCATTGGCTGTTGAGCATGTTTGTTACCCCTTTATACAGGTTCGTCATCTTACCTGTTAGCGATATAATGGGAAATGTCGTCATTTTAGGGATTAACAAGGAGATGTACTATGCTGCTAATATCAACGGAAGATCTTACATACGAGCAATTATCTGAACTTAAGACAATGACTTCTCCAGATCTTCCTGTTACCCACATCAAAGAAGACTTGACTAGCCAAAATTCATTACTTCCGCAAGTTCGCATTTGGATCACCTATGGACATGATGTCACGCCAGAAATACTAGCAAAAATGCCAAACTTATGTTGGATCCAAATTTTTCAGGCTGGTGTTGAACAACTTCCTTTTGATGAACTTCAAGATAGAAATATACAAGTCACCAATATGAAGGGAATCCAAAGTATTCCCATGGCAGAGTACACGCTTTCCATGTTGTTTCATTTTAATGGGAATATTTCGCGCTATCTGACATATCAAGCTGAAAACCACTGGGAAGAGGAAGCAGTTTTTCGTGAGTTGCATGGGCAGACAATTACCATCATGGGTGCCGGAACGATAGGTACTGATATTGCTGCAAAATGCAAAGCCTTGAATATGACGGTGTATGGGGTCAATACGACTGGAAACATGAAACATCCATTTGACGATATGTATAGGCTCGAAGATCGCTGTGATGCATTAAGACTGAGTGACTACGTCATTTTACTGATGCCGCTGACGGAGGAAACGATCCGTTTTATGGGTGAAAAAGAGTATCAAAGTATGAAACCGAGTGCTTTTCTCATTAACTTAGGGCGTGGGCAGTTAATAGACGATCATGCTTTACTTGAAGCTGTTGATAATAATCAAATTGCGGGAGCTGCTTTAGATGTATTTGAACCGGAACCACTGCCGTCCACGCATCGTTTCTGGAATCATGACAAAATCATTGTCACACCACATGTAGCGGCTAAATCACCACAGTACATGAATCGTTGTTTGGACAAATTTGCGAAAAACTATCAATCATTCACACAAAATGATCATCTACTTAATTTAGTTGATTTAACAAAAGGTTATTAGGAGGCATTTGGAATGAACGAATTCACACCGACTTTCCATTCGATAGAAGAAGAAAGGCAATACATTAAACAACGTTTGGCTGCTTCGTTTAGGCTGTTCTCGAAGTTTGGCTTCAATGATGGTTCGGCAGGTCATATTACCGTAAGGGATCCTGAGAATAAGAACCACTTTTGGGTGAACCCCTATTTGGTCCATTTCAGTCAGGTTACCGCATCTGATCTTATGCGGATTGATGAAGACGGTAACATTTTAGAAGGCAAGCATGATATCAACGGGGCTGCATTCGCCATTCATTCAGCCATCCATAAAGCTCGTCCGGACGTCACGGCGGCTGCCCATTCACATTCCCCGTATGGAATGGCGTTTTCAACCTTAGGGAAAAAGCTGGAGCCGCTTACGCAAGATGCGTGTGCATTTTACCAGGATCATTCTATATTCAACGACTATACCGGTGTCGTTTATGAAATGTCGGAAGGAAAACGTATTGCTGATGCACTTGGCAAAAATAAAGCGGTCATATTGCGTAACCACGGATTGTTGACTGTTGGCCACTCTGTAGATGAAGCAGCGTGGTGGTTTATTGCGATGGAGCGTGCATGCCAAATTCAAATGATTATCGAATCGTCTGGACAGAAGCCGATTCCGATCGAAGCGAAGTATGCAGAACACACTTATCAGCAAATGGGTCTTCCAGAAGTGGCCGCCCATGACTTTAAACCACTTTACGACCGAATTGTTAAAGAGCAACCTGATTTATTGAATTAAGAGATTAAAACATAACCAATCATATGGAAGGAGATTCTACATACCATGAAAAAACTCATATTGATATTTACACTCATGTTACTTGTCATCGCAGGTTGTGGGGACAACGATAGTACTGATGGAGGAGAAGGTAGTGGAATAGATAAGATTATTCTTGCAGATGCCGGGTGGGATAGTATTCGTTTCCACAACAGCATTGCTCAGCGAATCATCGAGGAAGGCTACGGTTATGAAACAGACGTAACCTCAGGATCGACTGCTGCAACCATTCAAGGTTTGCGTCAAGGTGATATCGATGCCTACATGGAAGTTTGGACCGATAACATCAAGGAACTATATAACGAATCGATTGATTCCGGAGACATTTTAAAACTTTCCACTAACTTTGATGATAACAAACAAGGTTTATGGGTTCCGACTTATGTGATTGAAGGAGACGAAGAGCGTGGAATCGAAGCTAAGGCTCCAGACTTGAAAAGTGTGAAGGACTTGGAAAAATATCCGGAAGTATTCAAGGACCCTGAAGACCCTGGTAAAGGTCGTGTAATAGGTGCGCCTTCAGGCTGGGCTTTGAGTGAGTATTTGGATACCAAAATGACCACATATGGCTTGGAAGAAGAGTTTAATTACTTCTTGCCTGGGTCCGACTCTGCAATTGTAACCTCTCTTGCTGATGCTTATAAAAACGGTGAACCTTGGGTCGGTTACTATTGGTCGCCAACCTGGGTTACAGCTAAATACGACATGACACTGCTAGAAGAACCTGAGTTTGACCAAGAGAAATGGGATGAAGACAAAGGGACAGAATTTCCACCCAATGACGTGGTAGTCGCAGCAAATAAAGACTTGCCTGACCAAGCGCCGGAAGTTGTGGAATTCTTGGAAAACTATGAAACAAGCAGTGACTTGACTGGTGAGGCGCTTGCTTATATGAAAGACAATGAAGCTTCAGCAGACGAAGCTGCACAGTGGTGGATGGAGCAACATGAAGATATCTGGACTGAATGGGTGCCAGAAGATGTTGCCACTAAAGTAAAAGACTCGATGGAGTAATGAAAGATCTGTGAAGAGGTTAGCTCGTGCTAGCTTCTTCATCTTTTTTTAAGATTGACATTAAGAGGGGTGAACAGTTGCATGGGGCAACGACATTATGAATAATAACTTTCCTGAAATACGCTGGGAATTCATCGGGGATTATGTAGAGGCTTTCATAAATTGGTTGGACATCACTTTTGCTGGGTTATTTGAATTTATTCGTGTGATTTCCTTCCGAACTATTAATGGAATTGAAGGATTCTTATCCTTTTTGCCCTGGTGGGTTTTACTTATCATTATTTTTCTTTTGGGCTGGTATTTTAAATCTCTATTTTCAGGTGTGCTTTACGCTTTCTTTATCTTCCTGGTGGGAACATTCGGCTTATGGGATGTTTTGCTTATCACTATTGCAATCGTACTGACATCTGTCTTTATTTCATTGCTCGTCGGCATACCATTAGGCGTTTTGATGGCATTCAGTAAAAAGTTCTCGTTTATTATGCGACCCATCCTTGATGCCATGCAGACGATGCCGAGTTTCGTGTATTTGATTCCTGCGATTTTCTTTTTCGGACTCGGTAATGTGTCCGCTGTATTCGCAACATTGATTTACTCGCTCCCACCTGTGATTCGCTTGACGGAGCTTGCTATTCGGAATGTAGATAAAGAAGTGATTGAATCAGCCGAATCATTCGGATCTTCAAGATGGCAAATGCTGAAAAAAGTCCAGCTCCCACAGGCATTGCCTACGATAATGGCTGGTGTCAACCAAACGACGATGATGGCTTTAGCCATGGTTGTAATCGCTTCTATGGTTGGAGCTAAAGGACTTGGTGAACAAGTGTTGATCTCTATTAATCGTATTGATATTTCTTTAGGCTTTGAAGCGGGTATCAGTATCGTCTTCCTTGCCATTATTATCGACCGCGTGACTGGCGGCATCGCCGATCGTTTGCAAGCACATAGGGGGACTGATTGAGTATGGAACCAAAAATTAAAATTGAACACGTTTCAAAAATTTTCGGGCCCCGACCTAAATCTGCAATTCCAATGATTAAGGAAGGCGCGTCCAAAAGTGAGATCTTAGCGAAAACCAATCATACTGTAGGTGTTTACGATGCTTCATTAGAAGTGAATGAAGGCGAAACATTTGTCATCATGGGGCTTTCGGGCAGTGGAAAATCAACATTGATTCGTTGCTTCAACCTGCTCAATAAACCGACGGATGGGGCAATCAAGGTGGATGGCGAAAATATCATTGATTACAATTCAAAAAAATTAAAGACCTATCGTCAAGAAAAAATCTCGATGGTCTTCCAACATTTCGGCTTGTTCAGTCATCGCACAGTCCTTGGCAATGTGGAATATGGGTTAGAAATCAAAAAATATTCTAAAGAAGAGCGGCAACGAATCGCTATGGAAAATATTGAGAGTGTCGGTCTGAAGGGATATGAAAATAAATACCCTGATGAACTATCTGGTGGCATGCAACAACGTGTTGGTCTTGCCCGCTCCCTGGCTAACGATCCGGACATCCTACTTATGGATGAACCTTTCAGCGCATTGGATCCCCTCATCCGGAGAGAAATGCAACTTGAACTGCTTGACATTCAGGAGCGATTGAAAAAAACCATCATCTTCATCACGCATGATGTGAATGAAGCCTTTAAAATCGGTGATCGCGTCGCCGTAATGAAAGATGGTGAGGTGGTGCAAGTCGGAAGCCCTGAAGAAATTCTGGAAGCACCAGCCAATGACTATATTTCTAACTTTATTCAGGATATTGACCGCTCCAAAATCCTTCAAGCGCAAAACATTATGATCCAACCCAATGCTCTTGTATCGCTTAAAGATGGTTTGAAAGTCGCCATTAAAGAAATGGAAGAAAACGGAGTATCCAGTGCCTTCGTCGTCGACAGGAAGCGCCTCTTGCAAGGGGTTGTGACAATAGATGATGCAGTCAGAGGTGTTAAGGAAAAGCTGACTCTTGAGGATGTTCTTGTAAAAGATGTCCCGACAATAGAGAAGCATGAATATGTACAAGATATCATCCCAAAAGCTCTGGAGACTAAGTTTCCGCTAGCTGTTATTAATGAGGATGGTAAATTGGAAGGGCTTATCCTTCGTGTTCATGTCCTCTCCAGCCTTGTCTCTGAACAGGATCAATAAATTAGGGTATCTTTACGGCTGATCATTCTGAGCACATGAGGATTTTGTGCTGAAATAGGAATGGGCTAGAAGTGGCCGATGTGTACTTGTTAAAAGTGAATTATTAGTATATAAAACTGAGCCCAAACTCCGGGCTCAGTTTTTTTGTTTTGATAGGAGACGGAAGGGGTAGATTGGAAATTAGTGCCATGTGGTTTGAAACGAAAACAGGTCCAATCCGTATATGTTTAACAAGGTACATAACAGAGGAGGAATACCTATGAAGAAGATATACTGGATCGCAGCAATGCTTATTCTAGTAATTGGGTTAGTAGGGTGCAGTTCGTCTGACTCTGGTGATTCATCTAATGACGAGCCTGACGCTGCAGAGAATGAAACTGAAAATAAGGAAGAAACAAGTGATACATCAGCATCAAACGAAGAGTTAGGGATTGGAGACACGGTTTCTTCAGGAGAAACAACCATTGGCACTTATGACATAACACTGGATTCGGCGGAAATCACAGATGAAGTGGAAGGAGAAACTGCTTCGAAAGGAACCTTTGTCATCACCAACCTCACGATTGAAAACACAGGGGAAGAAGCGTTGAACATGGATGATGTGTTAAGTACACTGAGTCTTTTCAATAGTGAACGATCTGGTGATGTGTTGAATGTCCTTGTGGGAGATATGGAAGCACAGGAAGGTGAAGTGGAGCCAGGTGACTCCGCAACTGGTGAACTATACTATGATACAGAAAAAGCGGATCGTTACGGACTTGAAATGACCTATGTGAGTCCTGAAGGTGAATTGAAGAAAGCAAGATGGAACTTTGATGCCGACGAAGCTGAATAATCTGGAGGGGACAAAATGTTGAAGCGATTTAAATTTTTATTCTTGGTATTGGTACTCGCACTTGTACTTGTTGCGTGCAGCTCCGACGATGAAGGAGAAGCTGCGAACGATCCAGAAGAAGAGTCGACACAAACAGAAGAAGAACAAGAAACGGAAAGCACCGAGGAAAGTGATGCATCCGTTGAACTTGGAATGGGGGAAACTGCAGAATTGAAAACGACCCTAGGCAACTTCAACTTGACGTTGCTGGATGCAGAAGAGCAAGCTGAAATCGATGGCGAACAACCCCAATTGGATACGTTCGTCGTAACTGAGTGGGAAGTCGAGAATACGAGTGAGGAGCCCCTGCAGGTTGCAGATGCAGTAAGCGCGCTTGATATGTACAGCGGCAAAGATGATACAGGAAGAGGCTGGATCCTTCTTGAGAACCAGGACCCGTGGGAAAAGGAACTGCAGCCAGGCGAGAAAGCCAGTGGCGAACTGCTCTTTGAACTATACCAAACAGAAGAGTACTATGCTGGCATGGAATATGCCTCGGCTGAATCTTCTTTAAAAAGCGTCATGTGGAAATTTTCATTGGAGTAAAGTATATAGATATCGCTGGGCCAGTAAAAAGGCTCAGCTTTTTTAATTTTTCTGGTTTGATTTATGTTAAAATTTAACTATTATTCTGAAAGGTGTGATTCTTATGAAAACTATTAATGGTTATAAGTTGATTGAGGTTCGGTACGAGTAATCCGAAAATGATGGAGAATGCTCGTACACAAAAGAAGTATTGGAGGAGCATTTATGTTAAATAATCAAGGATTTGATCTATGGGCGGATCATTACGACGAGACCGTTCGAAGAAGTGAAGGAAATAATCAATATCCATTTGCAGGGTATAAGGAAATACTTAATTCTATATACAATGAGGTAATGCAGAAACCGAACGGCGATGTGTTGGATATTGGGTTCGGAACTGGTGTGCTCACAACGAAATTATATGAACATGGACACCGGATTGATGGAATTGATTTTTCATCGAAAATGATTTCGATTGCTAAAGCAAAAATGCCTCACGCAAATTTAATTGAGTGGGATATTTCAAATGGGTTACCTTCTGATTTAACAGGGAAGCACTATGACTCTATTATCAGTACCTATACACTTCATCATTTGAATGATGAAGCGAAAGTCGCGTTTATATCCGAACTGCTCTCCTATTTGAAGAAAGATGGAAAGCTATATTTTGGTGACATTTCTTTTGAGACAAGGGAAAAACATGACCAATGCCGTGAAGAGAACCGAGCCCATTGGGATGAGGATGAATACTACTTCGTTTGCGATGAACTGACTGCTAATCTGAGTAATCACTGTAAGATTGAATTCCGAGCCCTTTCACATTGTGGTGGCGTGTTCATTATTTCAAACTAAATGAATGTTTCCAGCTCTTGATACGCATTTAAGCATCGGAGCTGGACATGTAAAACTGTTGTGACACAGGTTGTTTGTGCGATATATTGACGCGGAAGTTTATTCTGAGGGTGGACTGAAAATGAAATACATAATCCAATACATAGTAGCTTCGTTATTACTTATGTTTTCAACATTAGTTGCCTGGTTTGAAGGAAGTGCAATCAGGCAGGACCCATGGGAATGGAAATACACTGCATTTTTCTCTGAAAAACTGAATGGAGAGGTTACGAATGCTACGGATCTATCACAATTAGACCACTTCATCTATGCAGCAAAATTCACTCCCGTCTATCCGATATTAATGATTGTCAGCCTGGCTTACATCATAACTTTAAGTGGATTTGTCCTATTGAATAAACAAAAGAAAATAATGATCTATTTTCACTTAGCTCTAGGTTTGCTTTTCATTTTGCTTGCGCTTGTAGTTGCGGATTCGCCAACAACAGGGGGGAAGTATCTTATGAGCACCTTCTTGTTTATGGGAGTCATCCTAGTTTTTTTGGCAGTGTTCTTCTTTGTTAAGAAAAGTGCAGTAGAGTGAAAATAGTGTTTGGAGCAGGGGTGAAGGGAGCAATGACAAAAGCAAAAAAGGTACCAGATATAATGAAATACAGAACTATTGCGTTAATCTGTTTGTTCATTTCCATCCCAATTAATGTGATAAATACGGGAAGCTGGTGGCTAACAATCATCGGTATCTCTTTATTAGCAATCTTTTTTATCATGACGCTCACCTTATGGAAATGCCCAGCATGCAAAACTAGATTGCCGTTACGGTTTGATAAAGAAAAAGATGTAAATGATATCTATCGCTGTCCATACTGTGATACGAAATTCATAGGCGGAGAAATCATTGATTAATATAAGTAATTTACATAATAAAGGGGAACTTAGATGAAAAAATCACTAAGAGAAAATCTATTGAATGAAAACGAACTAAAATCAATTTTAACGGAATTCAAACAAGAAAAAATCCACTGGCAGGACATCGATCAATCGACCACATTGAACTCTATGATTGAGCATATCGGCTCCACGGACAGTGTACTCAGAGATCAGTTGATCTACGACACTTTCTTCAGGTTGATGGTGGAGCGTGACCAAATCGAAACAGAGCGTCTGTCTGAGATTCTTGACATGTGTATAAATGAAAAACTGTTCACCGGAATCGGGGAAAATGGAACGGACACAGTATTCACAAGGTCGTTTACGACGCTGGTGACCGCATTGATCCTCTACAAAGATAATCAGCAAGATTTCTTGTCTGAAGCTACTATTAATAGAGTCAAAGAGCAGCTTGTTAAGTACTATGAGCTTGAAGAAGATCTCAGGGGGTATGTCACGGGCAAAGGATGGGCGCACAGTGTTGCTCACGTTACAGATGCGTTTGTTGAGTTGGTGAAGAATTCGAAGTTCGATAAAGAAGAATTCCCGGAGATAATGAGAACATTATGGCAGAAAGTCCTTGTATCCAGTCATGCCTATGTACATCAAGAAGATGAAAGGTTATTGCATCCGATTCTTGAGATGCTGGACAAAGGGTTGGAAGTTCATGTTCTTGAAGACTTAATGGACCAATTGCCAGATGAGTTGGCCGAAAGAAAAGACAAGATCGATTATGAAGAATACTTATTGCTCGTATTTAACGTTAAGACTTTCTTAAAGACTTTTTACGTAAAAATCAATAATAATCCTAAGCTATCATCATTACAGATGCAGATTGAGCAGACCTTAGAAAAGGTCAGATAAGTCAATAAAAAAAGGAAGCTGCAATTTGGCTTCCTTTTTATTTTTTTAGCTCTAAATTTCGACTTATTTCTCCATTTCCTTTCACTTCTTTTTGGAAAATTATGATAACATAGTGAGTGATTGCTTACATAATTTTGGAAATAACAAGATCAAGGGAGATGATGAAGATGAAAGCGATCATTTTTGATTTTGATGGAACGTTGGCGGACACATTACCAGTCTGCTTCTATGCATTTCAATCTGTATTCAAAGAATTTGATGATAAAGAAATTACTTCAGACGAAATCGTATCGATGTTTGGACCTTCTGAAACAGGCATCATCAGAGAAAATTTGAAGCACTCCAACCACGACGAGGCAATTGAACGCTTTTATGAAAAATATAGTGAGAAGCATACAGAACTCGTACTTGAAAATAAGGAAGTCGCGGACATGCTTCAATTTTTGAAACGAGAGGGTTATAAATTGGGCATCGTAACTGGTAAAGCGAGGAGGAGTCTTGTCATTTCTGTGGGCCACCTGAAGTTGGACGATGCCTTTGATGTCATCATAACCGGAGATGATGTGGTGGACCCGAAGCCTCACCCAGAAGGGCTACAGAAAGCCTTGAAACTACTAGGTGTAACGAAGGAAGAAGCGATGTTCATTGGAGACAGCGACGCGGATATACAAGCAGGTAAGCGCGCTGAAGTCCTGACAATCGGTGTCCAATGGCTGCCGAATTACCAAGCTCCGTCGTTTAGCGTTGAACCGGACTACACGTATAAAAACGTAAGTGAATTCATCGAAAAACTTTCCGTAGGAAGCTTTTAACATTACGCACATAAAGGAAGGGATCAACATGAAGAAAATACTAATGCTCACAGTCATGATGGCAATGTTGTTGATGGCAGCATGCGCACAGGCTGATGGAGAAAGTGACAAGGAACAGGACAATCAGGAAGAAAATCAAACCACTACTAGCGAAGCGCCCGATCAGGAAGATGAGCAGGAAACCAACTCCGATGAATCTGAAGGTGAACAAAGTGCACCTGCAGAAGAAATGGATGTCGATACTTACCTGAATGAAAACTATAAGCTCGATCAGACGCACTATGAAACGGATGTCTGGGAAAGTGAGTCAGGAACGGTCAACTACACAGTGAAGCTTTTGCCGGATAATGAAGCTTATGGACAAAAAATCGATGAAATGTTCCAGGACAGCAGTAAGAGCTACGATGAAACGCAAACAATGCTGGATACTGCTGAACAAATTATGGCTGAACTGCCGGAGTTCAAAGAGAATACGCGAGTAGATTCAGTAAGTTGGGTCTCCTACGATGGAGAGTTCTCTGTTACCTTGATCCAGGACTTCGAGAATAGTGAAGCACCTGCGGATGGGGAGAAGCTATCGGATTTTACAAGTGAACAAATCGAATACGCACGAGTCTGGCTGCAGCTTGGACCTAACCAGCAACTCGATGAATTGAACGTCTGGCATATCCCTGCTGGTGAGAAGCTGAACGAGGACGATGAAACAAGTGCTGTCTATCCAGAGGACGTTATCCAACTGGCGGGAGGTCGTCTTGTGGACGGCTCTGTGACCTACAGTGGCAATGGGGACGGTACCATCAACGTTTACAATGTACCATTGAGATGGGATGGCCAATATCCAGCAGGAGAAGAATTTTATAACGAAATCATCGAGAATACAAAACTCGTCTCAATTGATACTGGTGATGACCAAGAAGTCATCCGTCTGATTAAATTGATGAAGATTCATTAAGCGTGGAGAGGCAGGATAAAATGAATGAACAGGACTGGGATATTAAGAAAATAAAACGGCTGAAAATCAAACATCTTGTCGCTTACAACCTTGTTATGGTGCTGGTAGCGGTATTGTTCGGGATGTTTGCAGATCATGGTGGAACGACAGGCGTGGTTTTAATCCTGTGTTGTATTGCTTTGTGGATTCAATTGATCATCATCCTGTGGTCGCTGAGAACGGGAAGGGTTTTTGGTATAAAGTCAGAGCGGCTCGTTCAGAAATTTGAGAGAGCGTACATGGGCGAGAAGCGTTGGAAGCGAAGGAAAATTGGGCAAGCTGTCTTGGTGCTTATCATTAACATTGGAATTACGGCTTTTATCATTAACTTTGATGTCTTTCGTCCTATGTATATGGAATCTCCATCTGATTACTTCCCGTTATTCGCAGGGTGGGTAGGGTATAATGCAGGGGAAATCACCAGGATAAGAAAAATAAAAAATGAATCGATGATATGACAGGACAGGCTCCACGGGAGATACTTTAATCCCGGTGGAGCCTGTCCTATTCCTGAAACGTTTGGTTATCGGCCATCATTGAGTTAGCTGTATCAATCAACTTTTCCCTTCTTGATTTCTTATCGTAATAATTGAGAGACAAACTATAAAGAAACTTATCCTTTTGAAAATATAAAAAGGTTACATTCATGGGTGATGGATTAGATTTCAGGAGCGCAGGTGATCCATCTTCCAATTTGAAGTTATATTCCTGTTTTGTGTCTGCAAGAGGTTGAATAGTCAATTTAAATAGCTTTTTTCCATTATCACTTACAAAATCAATGGTAAGTTTATCTCCTTCCGCTTTACCGAAGTTCTTTTCTGTTTGAAAAGGAAGCTTTTCCGGAAGTGCGATGGTGTAAGAGGTTTTACTTTCATACGTGTTTATTGCGTCACTCACCTCTACATATCCCATTGATTGATACACTTCATCAACGGTCATCGGAACCCTAGAATCCAGATCATTACTTCGGGCGAATGCAGCAGGTTGAAAACAACAAGACATAATAAGTAGTAAGATAAGCGTACTTTGTAAGATTTTTCTCATAGAGCACCTCCATGAATTAGTATTGATGTAACAGCATCAAGTATTCCTAGGTAAACGACTTTCATCGTGTATATCAACACGTGTTTAAGCCACCTTAGTATTGAGGTGAGCGTAAATGATGAAAGTTCTAGTAGTAATGGGTTTAATGACATTGCATGATATACCAGCCATTTCGGATGATTGTATTCGACAGATGGAGATGCGAGATGAACATTTCGAGGAAATGGTGTACGAAGATGTTTTCCAATCCTATGACTATCAAGGTGAAGATGTAATGGGTTATTTCACCAGTGATGATTTACATAAAGGACTCGTTTTAATAGGTGGAAGAAATCAGCGTATTGATAGCTTGAATAAGTACTTTGAAGGTGAGAGCCAAGGAAGACGGAGGTTGTATTTTTTGAAGAGCAAGCCTGATCAAGCATTTTTACTATATAAAAATTTTGATAATGAAAACATAAGGATTGAGTTGAGAAGAGATAAACAAACGTGGAAGAAGGTCAATGAGTCAGACCGTCCAGGCAAGGAGATAAAGGCGGAAAGCTTAGCCTGTGAAGAGAATTATCACGTGGAGAAAATCATTAATGATTTTTTCTCCAATTAAAGAGTTAACCCACGATTCAGCATTTATACTGGATCGTGGGTTTTTCTACTGCATGCGTATTTAGGCAACTGCTCCCACAAGCCAAAGCATCAAAGGCACTGTTCCAATGCTGACAACCGTCGTTACCAAGGTGCTGTAAGAAACAAGCTCTGGTTCCGTATTGAACTGCAGGGCATACATCGTCGTGTTAGCTGCTGTCGGCATCGCGGCAAGCACGATCAGGATGCTCGACAGCATTGGGTCAAGACCAAGCACCAATGTCAGGACCAATGCTACTAGGGGTGAAACTACGAACCGTAGCGTGAAAATACCTGCCAGATCGCTGTTTTTCACATGGCCTTTTTTCAATGTGGCTAACTGCATTCCGAGAGCAATCATGATTGTCGGAATGGTGGCAGCTGCAATCAGGTCGACTGCCTGCATGATGAAATCGGGCATTCGAACATCAAGGAACTGTACTAGCAAGCCAATGACCACTGCATGGTTGATCGGCATCTTAGCGATTTTCACAAGAGAGTCCTTCATGCTGAGAGTCGTTGTCTTGCTTCCTCGTGCTGCATAATAAAGGCCTACGGTGTTCATCAAGAGGGATTGGACGACCATCATGATGATCGCATAATCGACGCCTGCTTCCCCAAAGGCGAACAGGATGATCGGAACGCCGTAGTTCCCGCTATTCATGAATACACCTGCGAGAATATATGCAGAGGACATTGATCGGGGCTGGTTACGCAACTTCGCGAGCAGCATCGAACCTCCGATCAAAATGACCATCAATGCGACGCAAAACACGACAATATACAAGTATTCCAACGTCACATCGTTTTCGTAAAAGGTCTGGAAAGCGAGAAAAGGGTACATCAAATACAACGATGCGCTCGCGAGACTTCGATGATCGAAGCCGATCGTCTTTTGGCCGATATAACCTAAACCGAAGATGATGAATGCAGGGATGACGATTAAGATGACTTCCATTTCGTTCACAACCATTCGTGTGATTTAAAAAACTGCAAAAGGAGCTGCTTCTGGTTTTTTCCAAAAACAGCCCCTGCTTTAAATGAGGGTCAAAAGGGTTTCCGTCAGTTTTTTACGGAAAACCCGAATTCTTCTAAAATCTTATCTGTATGTTCACCGATTTCCGGAATCGGGTTCATGACGGTATCAATGCCATCGAAGGTGACTGGTGGAATCAATGCTTTCAGCTTGCCGACCGGGGAGTCGACTTCACGAAAACGATCCC
This sequence comes from Thalassobacillus hwangdonensis, assembly GCF_042675915.1. Lineage (NCBI taxonomy): Bacteria > Bacillati > Bacillota > Bacilli > Caryophanales > Bacillaceae > Thalassobacillus > Thalassobacillus hwangdonensis. Next base: position 301,061 of record NZ_JBHTKL010000005.1, read on the forward strand.
TAGCCATCAATTGTGGGTGGCCGGTGATATCTTTGACACTGTTCAGTCTTGCATTGGCGATGCGGGCTTCCTCCAGCAAGTCAATCAGGCTGTCGGAAGCAAGTTTTGCCAATGCCCCCTCGATGATCGCTTTCAATGCTTCACGATTCTCTACCCGCAGGGAGTTACTGCTGAAACGAGGGTCATCAGCAAGTGCGGGCTGCCCAAGAATTTTCGCAGTGAATTGCTTCCACTCCCGCTCGTTCTGAATCGCAAGGAAGACCATTTTACCGTCACTTGCTTCAAATGGCCCGTATGGATAAATCGTAGCATGGCGTGCGCCGGTCCGTTTCGGTGCTTCCCCTCCGTATTCTGCAAAATACATTGGATAGCCCATCCATTCCGCAAGCGCCTCAAGCATCGATACTTCCATCACTGTACCTTCGCCAGTCTGAGAACGTGCGATGATTGCGGTAAGGATACCGGAATACGCGTACATGCCGGCAGCGATATCTGCGACGGAAATGCCGCTCTTCGATGGTTCTTCTTCCGTTCCTGTGACAGAAACAAGTCCTGCTTCGCACTGGATCAGGAGATCGTACGCTTTTTTATTCGTGTATGGGCCGTCTGCTCCGTAACCGGATACTCCACATATGATAAGCCTCGGATGCCTTTTTCGCAAGTCGGATGCAGCAAACCCGAGCCGGTCGACTGCGCCGGGAGCAAGGTTATAGATAAATACATCCGCCTCTGCCAGCAGTCCATCAAGTGCCTGTTTCCCGTGTTCGGATTTCAAGTCGAGGGCAATCGATTCTTTCGAGCGGTTCAGCCAGACGAAGTGGCTCGACATGCCGTTGACGGTCTGGTCATAGCCTCTTGCAAAATCGCCATCCTCACGTTCGACCTTGATGACACGAGCCCCAAGGTCAGCGAGCTGTCTTGTCGCGAATGGTGCAGCTACTGCCTGTTCCAGTGAAACGACGGTAATTCCTTTCAATGGTAGCATCGATCTTCCTCCTTATACTTTTTCGAGTGCCTGCTTTGCCTGCTGATAGACGGGATAGTCGATCATCCTGCCATTGTAGGCGATCGAAGCTATTCCTTCCTGCTCGGCAGCTTCAAAACGTGCAACAATCTCTTTATACTCCTCCACTTCTTCTTCAGAAGGTGAAAAAATACGATGAGTCGCTTCAATCTGTTTTGGATGAATCAGCAGCTTTGCGCGCATGCCGAGCTGCCTTGCCATTTTTGCTTCATGAACGAAACCTTCCTCATTGTTTAGATCCGGGTAAACTGTGTCGACTGGAGCTCCGATGTTTGCTGCTCTGGATGCATTGACAAGCTGCGAGCGTGCAAATAAAAGCTCCTGTCCTCCTGGGGTAAGCTGGCATCCAATGTCCAGCGCATAGTCGAGTGAACCGAATGCGAGCCGCTCCACCTTTGGATTGGCGACTGCAATGTCATAAGCGAACTGTACTCCCTTAGCGGTTTCAATCAATGGAATCAGCCGCTCGGTGTCGAAATGGTCAGCAACAGCCTTCATCATTTCCGCGTCCTCCGCTTTAGGCAGCACAATGCCTGCCGCTTCAACTTGAAGCGCGCAGGCAAGGTCCTCTTCCCAAAATGGAGTGTCGAGCGCATTGATGCGAATATAGATTCGCTGGTTGCGTTCCGTTTCATATAATGCTTCGATCACGTTTTCACGTGCGGTTTGTTTTTCCGAAGTGGCGACGGAATCTTCGAGATCGATGATCAATACATCGGCTTCTGATCCCATCGCTTTATGAATCATTTTTTTCTTAGCTGCTGGAACGAACAAGTAACTTCTCGGTTCAAGCATCGAAACACTCCTTTAGGAGAATAATGGGATGATCAGCCCGGCGAGCAGCAGGATCAGTGCACCGCCAAGACGGGAAGAAATCTGTGCGAATGGCATCATTTCCATACGACGGGAAGCGGAAAGTACGGCAACGTCGCCTGTACCTCCCATGTTCGCCATACAAAGTCCGGCAGTGATGGCGGATTCGATCGGATAGAAGCCGACGAGTTTTCCAAGGATACCTGCACCAAGGATTGCGCCGAATACGACACCGAAGACCGTCAGAACATATTGCAATGTCAACGCTTCTAATACCGTACCAAGGTCCGTGTAGGCGATCCCGATTCCGAACAGTAATGCAAGTGTCCAGTTGTTGGCAACGAACTTGTACCACTGGCTTGCACCTTCAACGATGTTGTTAGGGATGATATCCGCAATTTTAGCTGCTGCGACAACGATGATCATCAGTGCGTATGGGTGAAGCGGAACATAGTCACCAAGCAGGCTTCCGACTGCAAAAAATGTGACAGCAGCGAGCAGTCCGATGCCCATCTTCTGAATATCGTAAGCCTTCTCTTTTTCCTTCTTATAAGTGAAGCCCTGGATCAATTGGCCATTCCCAGTAAGGGAAGGAACTTTTTTACCGAGCAGGTTCAACATACTTGCCAAAACGATTGCGAACACGTTACCAAGTGCTAATGCTGGAACGAGAATGGAGATGTAGTAGCTTGGGTCATTCCCCATGATTTCAGAATAGATCTGACTCATCGGTACAGCGCCTGCACCCATTCCACCACCCATGATCGGCATTGTGATGACGAGTACCGCATCTCTGAGGGAGAATCCAGCGATCGTACCGAGCAGACCTGCGATTGCTGCTGCCCCGATAATCGCTCCGAAGATTGGGATGAAATAGCGAAGTCCGACTTTTACAAGAATCTGCTTTTGCATGCCAAGGATACTACCAGTGATCAATGCAGCGATGTAGAAATTCAGGAAGCCGCCGTCTTTCATGAATGTCGTCATGTTCGTAACGGACGATTCAGGCAGCCATCCAGCATAGTTGAGGAAGGCAGCGCCGAAGATGGCGATGATCGCTCCGCCTCCTAAAAAGGTCCGGACAATCGGGGTGCGGTCTCCGATGTAACCGAATAATTCACCCAGTACCATCATAACGAGTAATGCGCCAATCATTCCTCCTGGAAGATTGCCAGTGTATAAGCTTGTGAGTGTGATTGCTGCGAAAATTGCGAACCAGATAACAGGTATTCCAAAGATTGCAAATGATTTCTTCTCGCTGTTCACTTCAGCAAGGTTGGCGTGCGCTTGTTGCTGATAATTCAAATCTTCTGCTGTTCTAGCCATGTTTCCAACTCCTTTTAGATTAAGTAAGCGTTTTCATTTGTAAGTTCAGGTTAGTTTAGTTCACAGAAAATTCACATATTATGAAACTATTGATATTATTGTAATTAAAAAAAGCGAGCAAATTGGATGGAATTGGTATTGGGTGAAACGTATGTGAGGGCTGCATCGTATATAAAGAAAGGAGAGATTCAATGGGTTTTCTAGTGTTAGCAATCCTGATCATTTACTTATTCGACTTTACGAAATTTAGACAGCAAAACAAGACATTGATTGAACAAAATGAAAGGCTGATCGAACTTGTTGAAGAAATAAGCAGTCAAAATCATAGACCCGAGGAGAAAAAGTTTTAAGGGGGATTCGATGGGACCTGTTGGAAAAGTACTGTTATGGGTGGTCGGCATCATTTTCATCCTGAATTTGATTCTTATGCTGATTGGCGTAAATGCCTTTTTCACCTATAGATAAGGAGGTCGTACTATCAAAAAGCGTTATATAATCCTTGTATCCATCACTCTTGTAGCTGCGGCTTACCTTTATTTAACCTGGCCTGAAGTCACAACGTTCGGTGACAAATTGGAAGAAGCTGTGGAGGGAAATGGAGAGATAGAAAAGCTCACGATCAAGCGGGAGATGGATGGAGCGAGGGTTACTATAGAAGATAAATCGTTCATTTCGGGCTTAATGGAAGCTTCTTCGAGTATGGAACTGAAAAGTGATGAGGGCGTGCACCCCATGCAGTACTGGTTGTATGCAACTACGGATGACTATAAGACGATTGAGCTGATTGTAGGGGAAGAAGGTCTCTTTTTCGGGGGTTCGTATGAAGTAAAAGGGGAAAACCAATTGCTGCATCAAATCGAGGAATTACAGATGCCTTGGTCGGCTCCAGAGTGAGTTTTCTTTAATGAAAATAATGTTAAAATTGGAAAAGGGAGGTGAGGAGCGGATATGAAAAAGACGATGCTTATCTTGAGTGCAAGTGTTCTCATTTTTATCGGAGCGATCGTGATCATCAATTGGCCGGAAACAACTACATACGATGAAGCACTTTCTACCATGCTGGAAGAAGGGGAAAGTGTGGAAAAGATAACGATTTTCAGAGAGAGCGACGGGCACAAAGCAACCGTCAATGACGAATCGAAACTCACGGAGATCATCGAGATTCCTTCTGATATGGAGCTGATTAGAAAAGACAGTCCTCCTGTAGATATGGCATACTCGATATTCTTTCACACCGATGCTTCCAACCGCTACCTCGCCATCGTCAGTGAAAACAGGACCGACTTTGAGAAGTCCGGTTATTTTGAAGTGAAGCAGGAAAACGAACTGATGCAGGTGATCGAAAGTATGGAGCTTGATTGGGAAGCTCATTAGTTAAATAACAACGGAGAGGAGAGCACAAATGAATGATTTTCTTATGTACAGCATGATCTTGATTGCTCAGATGATCGGCCTTTCGGGAGGGTTAGCGATTTTCTCTTCCATCTTCACCCGAAGTCGGTTCAAAGGAATACTATGGCTCGCATTCATTGCAGTACTATGTATCTACCAAACAATTAACGCCTTTCAACTCTCTGAAGGGTTAGGTTTAGGGATCATTCTTGTCAGTGTGATACTGTTGATTCTGGCATTTTTTATTCAAAAGAAAAAATCTTTTTCTCATACATAAGTGAATTTCCCTTCCATATTTGTTGTAATATATTCTCTTTTTGTGTAATATTACACCAAAATATTGAAGGGGGAATTTTCCATGGGGATGATTGTAATTGTTTTGACTGTCTACCCTGCATTGGCGTTACTTGCAGGAGTATTGGGTTATTTATTCTTCAAGAACGTGTTGATCGCGCCCGTTGTCGTATTTATTAGTTTCCTATTGTTGCAAGTCTTCGCGTACAACAGCAGCTTCTTCATATGGGTATGTGCGTACACTGTGGTTGCTTTAGGGACAAGCTTTTTGGCAAAGGGAATACATTCCTTATTGGGGAGCCGTCCCTCAAGCTGAAGGGTGGAAGATAGATGAAAATTGTTGGCTGGAGTATTGAGATAGAAAGGAGAAAGGAGATCGATGTGCTTAAATTTCTGATTTTCACCTATTTAATCCTGATCAACGGTGTTATGGTGCTTGCTGTCCTTGATATATTGTCCTCGACCACTGCCATCGTTACGATGATCATTATTGCAGTCAGCATCATCTTAGTGATTGAATACTTGAATAGAAAAAACAAGCTCCAGGACATTAAATAACTGTTTGTTGATGGGGAAACAGATGAAGAGGGAGGAGGTTAAAATGAATCAACAGAAACACAAGACTCCAGGGAGAGATATTGCGGATATCATTACAATTCCTCCAGCATTCATTATTGTGGTCTTATTACTTCAATTTGTACAATTCAACTCTACTATTTTGAATTTCATTTCGATCTTGTTTCTTTTTTTTGGAGTTGCATTTGTTTTAGAGATTATAAAGATACATATCATTCGAAGATTAATTGGTAGTAAAAACAAACAAGTCGAGGGTGGCGCGATCACATTTACATATATAAGTTCAGCTGTCGTCTGCTACTTCCTTATCAGCTATTTATCTGAACAAGGTATGATTCATTTTTAATAATCTATCAAAATGGAGCTCATTGAGAGCGGAAGAGAGGATGGGGTGTGTGATGTCAAAGGACAGCATGCTTCGTTGGATAACAGGTGTATTGGTTGGAATCAGTTTACTTGGATTATTTTTTCCGTGGTTCTATTTTAACGCTGATGTGGATTATTCCAATGGGTGGAGGTGGATGGCTGCTGTACCGACAGTGTTGATTGGCATTGTCGCTGGATTTATTTTGCTGTGGCAGAAACGCCGGTCAAAAAAGATTAACCTATTGACGCTTGCAGCACTGCTTATCATCCCGCTCTCCTGTATGTATGGATTTTTCACTTGGCACGTGCCGACTGTCACAGGAGAGATCAGTTTTCAAACCAGTTTCGAGCACACACATTTCGGATTCTATCTCACCATGATCAGTTCACTTCTGGCAGTCGTTCTCTATTTGCCCACCATGAAGCAAATACAACAATGAGGTGTTCCAATGTGTTTGAAGCAACGTACGAGAGAGAAAGTAAGACAAAGTCCCTTCCTACTCATTACTCTATGCATCATCGCAGTACTACTGGGGATGGAAGGGATCAGCAGATTCATAGATATGCAGGGTCTCTATGACTTTTTAATGGGCACCTATCTTACCGGGACAGGATTTATCGGTGCTTATATGTGTGTACAACGAGTCCGTGTTTTACGGAGGCAACAAGATGCTAACTAAGGAGATGGTTGTTCAGTTATGGAATTTTACATAAAGTCTTCAATATTCAATAAAGCGATTGCTGAAGTCAGTTCGGTTATTACTCAAAAAACAACTCTACCAGTCCTGACAGGGATCAAATTGACTGCAGAAGCGGATGGCCTGACGCTAACTGGTAGCAATTCCGAGATCATCATCTATAAGAAGATACCTGTTATGGAAGTGGGGGACAGCCCAGTCACGATCCAAAAAACAGGCAGCATTGTGCTTCCTGCAAAGTACATCAGTCAGCTGGTGAAGAAGCTGCATGCTCCTGTCCACCTTTTCGTGAAGGATCACTTTGCAACGCTTACCTCCGGTGACATCATCACACGTATGAACGGATTCGACTCCTTGGAGTACCCGAACCTTCCTTCCCTGGATGGGTGTGAAACGATTTCGATGGATTCGAAACAATTGATGGAGATGATTCGTCAAACAGTATTCGCAGTGTCCAGCAATGAAACAAGGCCAGTCCTAAACGGAGTAAACATCCAATTTTCACAGGATGAGGCCGTTGCCGTAGCAACCAATTCACATCGACTTGCATTAAGGAAGCAAGCGATTCCTACCGCCAAAGCGGTTTCTTGTACGATTCCAAGTAAAGCACTGGTAGAGCTTATGAAAATTACAGGAACGGAATCACCGACAATCAATCTTTACATAACCGAAGGTCATATAGCATTTGAGATGGAGCACACCACCCTTTACGCAAGGCTGATTGAAGGCAATTACCCGGATACAGAGAAGCTGTTTCCATCAGAATATAAAACGAGTGTCACGTTGAATACGCTGAAGCTTCTTCAAGGCATCGACAGGGCTTCTTTGTTTGCGTCGGAATGGAAGCATAACAACGTCCGGTTATCGTTGAAAGAAACTGGACTCAAAATATCCTCTACCTCGACAGAAGTAGGAGAAATCAGCGAAACACAATCCATCCATGAGTTGACGGGGGATAAGGATTTAACCATCCATATCGATGGTAACTTCTTGATGGATGCGCTGAAGCAGGTGCAATCGGAACAGGTGAAGGTCCAGTTTGGAGGCTCGATGCGTCCGATTGTCATCCAGCCCGTTGGCGATGACACTTATCTGCATTTGATTTCACCCGTCAGGTCATATTGATTACTTCTGGAAATACTGAATCAACTGCTCTTTGAATGTTAACAACGAAGCAGGATAATAACGGTTCTTTCGATAAATCAGGTCAATCGGTTTCGCAGGGAAGTCTAGCCCTTCCACATTCATCACCTGAACCTCTTTGTCCAAAAGGATGTGAGAGCCTGTGATGAGTGGAAGGAAGGCAGCCCCCATTCCCATTTCGACCATTTTGATGATCATTTCAATATGTCCACTCTCCATGCGGACTGGGAGGGTGACTCCTGCTTCCTCAAACCTTTCCTCCATTTCATTCATGATCTTCGTGCCTTTCTTGAACGTGATGAATGATAAGTCATTAAGGTCTTCCACACTAAGTTTTTCCTCCTCTGCCACCCTATGATGCTTTGGCACGACGAGATTAATTTGCGACTGGATTCCGAGCGGCTCTGTCTGGATATTTTCATAAGGATGCTTCGTATCGACGATTCCATAATCAATTTTATACTGGTCCACAAGCTGGTAGGTTTCATAGGAAGGACCAATTTCATTGATTTCGTAGGTGATGTTGGGAAAAGAATCACTGAATGCTGTCAGAAACGGAGGCAGTGTCGTAGATAATAGCTGAAAGCCACCGCCTATTCTGATATGACCAGCGTCTGGACGTTCGAATAGCTTGATTTCCTCCTGCATATTGTCGTACATGTTCAACAGTGATTTGGTCTGTTTATACATTCGCCTTCCAACTGGATTTAGCACTAGCCTTTTTCCTTCTCGATCAAACAGCTTTACTCCAAGGTTCTCTTCCAGTCGTTGAATTCGTACAGAAAGATTCGGTTGATTCGCATGCAACTGTTCAGCAGCCTTGGACAAGGAGCCATTCTCCACAACTGCTACAAATGTTTTAAGTAATTCGAACATGTAAGCATCCCCCCCACATATATAATTTTTTTATATTATGTATATATTATATATATTTTACAAATATAGTGTCGAAACATACAATAAATGTAAACGGTTGTACTAGTGGAAAAGGGGGGATGCTCCGTGACGTTCGGGAATTATTTCAAGAAGCTGAAGTCCATTCTTATTGGGCTGCTTATCATAAGTCTGCTTCCTTCAATAATCAGTGGGGCTAATCAGACTTTGAATCTAAGAGATTATCAAATCGACGGTGTGATGTACGATATTTTTCCGGGCATTTTTGAAAAGTACTTCTACTCGATGACGATTCTGTTAGGAGGATTGGCGTTAAGTATATGTGTAGCTATACTCTTTACATTCATCGCATCGATGCTTTCAAGATCTTTCAAGCGGCTTCTGTACGGAGTATTGACGATTTTAGAATCGTTGCCGGACCTTTTCATCGTGGTCACGCTGCAGATTGTCATCATTTACGTCTATGCGAAAACAGGATGGCTGATCAGCGATTTGATGGCGGTCAATGATGAACGGATCTATCTGCTGCCGATTCTGGTTTTGGCCGTACTACCAACCATTCAGTTGTTCAAGCTGTCCTTCCTTTTTTTAGAGGAAGAAGCGAATAAGCATTACATACAGGTTGCAAGATCAATGGGACTGGGGAAGCTTTACATAGTGATCCGTCATGTGTTCCGCAATGTCCTCTTCCATCTGTCTTTATATTTCAAGCCGATTTTCGTATTCATGCTCTCGAACCTGTTCATCGTCGAATATATTTTCAACATCCATGGTGTGATGCGGATCATGCTTAGTTCCAATAGCTTTGTTTTTCTTATCGGAACGTTCATGATTGCCATTCCATTCGTCTACTTATTTGAAATGAGCAGTACGATGGTTCAAAAGTATACGGGTGAACGAGAGGAGGAAGCGGCATGAGTCGAGCGCTATGGAAACAGCCGCAGTTCTTGCTTGGTTCCTTCATTCTTTTATCCTTAATGGCAGCCAGTATCGCTTACCCGTTTTTCTTCGAGTTGCCTGAAGAGGTCAACTATCTTTATGAAGATGGCAAACTGGTAGGAGTTCCACCCTTTTCACCTGCGGAAGCCCCGCCATTCGGTACGGACGTATTTGGGAGAAATTTGCTCGATCTGATGATCAACGGCGCGAAGTACACGTTGCTTTTCGCCTTGGGAATTGCACTTGTGCGAGTATTGCTGGCTGGAGTGTTGTCTTTTTTCTATTATCATTACAACGAAAAATTACGACCTTTACTTGAGGATCTCATAGAATCGATGCTGTATATTCCCACGGCGATTGTTGCGTATTTATTCCTTGCGCCGCTTGCTACAAAATATTCGGAGGAAGGCGGAGGTTTCGTGCAGATGGTACTGACTCAATGTATCATTCTCGCACTTCTGGGTGTGCCGCCTTTATTAGCTGCTTTCTCGAAGGATATCGCCCGTATTTCCAATCAGGAATACATTGTCAGCACACTTTCGCTTGGAGCCAAGCATCGCTATGTCTATTTTAAGCATGTTCTGCCTGAGATGGGGAGCCGCTTCCTACTTGTCGTTGCTCAGCAGATCATCCAGGTGCTGATTCTTCTCTCCCACTTAGGTGTGCTGTACATCTTCATCGGAGGGGCTGCCACCATCATTGACGGGGATCTATTGAGTGAACATGAGGTGTTCGTTTCCCTTACAGGGGAATGGGCGGGGCTGATCGGCAATAACTATGATGCGATCAACCATAGCCCTCATTTGATTTTGATTCCACTAGGGTTCTTCTCACTGGCGATCTTTGCGATGAATATGGTGATCAACGGCATGCGGAATGCGATGCAACGGAAGGAAAGGAGGGAAGTCGATGAAGCTGCTTGAAGTAGAGAATCTACAAATCTCGTTTGATTCAGGACGACAGGAAGCGGTTGTGGTCGACGATATCAGTTTTTCAATCGGCAAGGGGAAAACAGTGGCCTTAATCGGAGAGTCCGGTTCTGGAAAAAGTGTCACCTCTCAAGCGATTCTCGGACTGTTACCTGAGAATGGGAGGATCACAGGTGGCAGCATTAACTTTCACAGTGAAAACTTGGTGGCGATGTCCGAAAAGGAATTGCAGCAAATCCGCGGGAAGAGAATTTCCATGATCTTTCAGGATGCATCCGTGTCCTTGAATCCGACGATGAAGATTGGCAAGCAAGTGACAGAGGGATTGAGGTTCCACCGACGCATCAATCGCAATGAAAGGAAGCGGGAGGCGCTGCGACTGCTGATGCTTGTAGGATTTGAAAATCCTTCTGAAATCTACCACCGATATCCAGGTGAATTGTCAGGTGGGATGAAACAACGTGCATTGATTGCGCTTGCCATCTCCTGTAACCCGGAACTGATTATCGCCGATGAACCAACGACAGCGCTTGATGTTACGATTCAAAAGCAAATCCTTGATTTGATGGAGGACTATAAGAAGCGGACGAATACTTCTTTTCTTCTGATTACGCATGATTTCGGCCTTGTCGCTGAATATGCGGATCGTGTTCTCGTCATGTTCAACGGAAGGATTGTCGAGGAGGCAGATGTCTATACGCTGTTTGAAAATCCGCTCCATCCTTACACAAAAGGATTGATGGCCAGCATCCCTAGGATTGATTCCCCTAAAGAAACGCTTTTGACGGTAAAGGATGCAGAAAAAAGCGGACACTCTTATGAAGGGATGCGCTTCGCTCCTGAATCTCTAACGAAGAAACAGGGAAGTGACCTTGAAGCGTCTGACCTGGTCGAAGTGGAACCGGGACACTGGGTGCGGTTCTATACCGAAAGGCAGGAGGTTGCTTATGAAAAATGAATTGATGGAAATCCGCGACCTTTCCACCATCTTTCGTAAAGGAGACAATCTCCATAAGGCGATCGAAGGAATCACTTTCAATATATACGAAGGCGAGACGTTGGGAATTGTAGGCGAATCCGGTTCGGGGAAAACAACGCTTGGCCGGACGTTGATACGGTTGCTGAAGCCGGATCATGGTAAGATTGTTTTCGATGGGAAGGACCTTGCGAGTATGAATGAAAAGCAATTGAGGCCATTACGTAAAGACTTCCAGATGATTTTTCAAAATCCATATGAATCCCTGAGTCCACGTATGAAGGTTGGAGAAATCATTCAGGAGCCGATGGTCATCCAAAAGGTCTTCACTGCGAAAGAACGTCAGGCAAAGGCATACCAGATGCTTGAAAGTGTAAGGCTACCGAAAAGTGCTTATCATAAGACCATCCACGAATTCTCCGGTGGGCAGCGGCAGCGGATTGCAATCGCAAGAGCGCTGGTGATGAATCCGAAACTTGTAATTGCTGATGAACCTGTATCTGCACTTGATGTATCCGTCCAGGCTCAAATACTGAATCTATTGAAGGAGCTTCAAATAGAATTCAACCTGACTTACATGTTCATCTCCCATGATTTGAGTGTGGTCCACCATATGAGTGATCGGGTTGGAGTATTGAATAAGGGGCATATGCTCGAACTCGCCCCAAAGGATGAAATCTATCAGAATCCGATCCATCCGTATACGAAATCCTTGCTTGCATCGATACCTAAAGCGGACCCGATGCTGAGAGGGCAGGGAGAAGAAATAATGGTCCCGTCCCCTTCTCCGCATCCTCCTCACTTGGTTCATGTCGGCCATGATCATTACGTAGCGGCGGATGTAATACAGGTGAAAAATTTCAAAGTGAATGTTTTATCTTAACGAGTATATAGTCACATTTAGTGTGACCGTATACTCCTATTTTTTTGAAGTTGGCAGGAATGTATTGGGGGATTATGGAATAGGTAAGAAGATTCATCCAAAAAACGACAATGTTTGGCGGATATTGGAGATTGATTAACCTATCAGGGAAAAGGTGAGCATATGATCTTATGGATTAATGGAGCGTTTGGAGTGGGAAAATCGCAGACAGCTCATGAATTGCACCGGAGAATTCCCCGTTCATTTGTATATGACCCTGAGAGAATTGGCTATTTTATAAATAAGAACACCCCGAACGAAACTCATAAGGGCGACTTTCAGGACTATGATCTTTGGCGGGATTCCAATTATAATATTCTTAAGTATATCCATGACGAGTATGATGGTACGGTAATTGCGCCGATGACAATCGTCGATCCGGTTTATTTTGAAGAGATCGTCGGAAGGTTAAGGAGAGATGGGATAGTTATTCACCATTATGTACTGTGGGCGTCGGAGGACACGTTGAAAAAGCGACTCCGCAGCAGAGGAGAAAGGAAAAACTCCTGGGCAGCAGAACAGATTGACCGTTGCATGGTAGGGTTATCGGATGATGTTTTTCACGAAAGAATTTTGACTGACGATAAAACAATCGGTGAAGTTGTCGAAGCGATTGCGGCGAAATCTGAAATCGAATTGCTTCCGGATAACCGTAACCGGCTGAGAAAACGAGTGGATCGTATGAAAACTCAGTGGAAGCAGACTCGTTTTTTCAATTAAGCCGAATGAGGAGTGGTGAGAGTTTTTTCATCTATTCGAGCGTATGTTAAGAGAGTAGACAGTTACTTTGAAATGGTCGATAAAGGCATGGATAATACACTGACGATTGCAGGGTTTCTATCTATTTTCGCTTTCGGATCTATGTTCGACTTTTCTGGGATAGTAATACTTTTACTTGTATTCATATTATTTTCAGTAAGGTTCGGATGGGATGTTTTATATAAGCATTCAAGAGTGAATCGAAGATACTTGTGAGTTTCTCAAGTATGTTTGCGGTAATATGGATAGTATTTAAACTAGTGCTGCCATTCTTAACCGGCATGCCATTTTAAAATAAGATTGGATGAAACAATATCCAGAGGAGGTACGTATGTATTACATAAAGTTTTTTCTGACATGGATCGCCGGTGTCATCATTGCCGGAGTTGGTATCAGCTTATGGAAAGGCGAATCCTTTGATTGGCAGTTCATGATTACTTTGGCAGTTGGTGGTCTGATCGGGGTTTCCATCGTCATGCTGGGTAAGAGAAGCAAGGAAAAGAAGTAAAAAGCACTTATTGAGGGAGAGGGGACAAGTGTGGAACACGATTAAGGAGTTTTTTCACTTTGAAATGGTAGTGACGGTCATCCCTGTATTGTTTTTTGCATATTACAGGCATAACATTCCATGGTATGTATGTGTCGCGGTGTTCCTCGTGAGTGTCGTGTTGTATACATTTTTAAAACGAAAGGCTAGAAAGCAGTCGGGGACCGCGCATTAAGTAGAACTTGCTTTACTCGGAGGTGCATGATGGACTTATGGGAACGTAAGATGGTGGATACAGACCGAGGTAGATTTGAAGTCTTTGTAAAAGGACAAGGAGATCCGCTTTGTGTCACGCATCACTATTCGGAGTTTAATGACTCTGGTGATTATTTTGCGGAGTCATTTACACTGACACACCGTGTATATTTGATGAATCTTCGTGAAGCTGGCAGTTCTCCTAAAGCGGAGGAATCGTATCAGCTTAGCATGCTGGAAACCTTGTTTGATCTAGAAAGTGTACGGGAGGCCCTTGGGCTCGAGCGTTGGGGATTTGCGGGGCATTCGACTGGGGGCATGCTTGGTGTACTTTATGGGATTTACTTTTCTGAGAAGCTGAATTATTGCATCATTGTCGGGTCTGCTGCTCGTGAGTATATGACGCTTTCACCAGAGTGCATTTATAACGAGGCTCATCCGAACTTCGACCTGATGCAGGAATTGATTGAAAGGCTTAAATCACCTGATCTGATGGATGAGGTGAGGAAGCAGTTGTCAGCTGAGAGGACCAAGCTCTCATTGTATGACCCTGATCGCTATGACGCTTTATTTTCTTTACCTATACATAAAAAGATGTCAGCACCGAGAATGAACTATTTCAACCGCGAGTTGCACATATTCGATGTAACGAAGAAGCTTCACCTTATTTCGACGCCAGTGCTGGTCGTATGTGGAAAGCATGATGTGCAGTGTCCTGTTTCTTATTCAATCGAGATGGAAAATCTGATTCCAAATGCGAAGCTCGAGATATTCGAGAGAAGCAATCATTACCCGTTTCTTGAAGAGTCGGATAAGTTTCAAAGCGTAATCACTGAATTTTTAGCAGAACAATAAAAAGGTGTTCCGGCTTTGCAGCTGGAACACCTTTTCTTGTTTATTGTACTGTTGCTGGAACGACTTGCTTGATGCGGCCTTCTGCTTCATAAGTGAAAGGGGAAGGTAGGGATTTGACATACTCCACTGTCGCGTCAAGATCGACCGGTCCTACTTCGAGGTCCGTCGCGCGTTCTTCGATTCCGTATCGTTCGTTTCCATACATATAGTTGTTGATGACCACTGTATATTCTGTAGCATCATCAATCTCCGTACCATCCGGTAAGAAGATATCGACGACTTCTCCAGTCTTCGTTGCTTCATCAAATTCATACGTGTAAGTGAAACCGGAGATGTGGAAGTCCAATCCGCGTTCTGTGATCTGATTATTCAGCACGTCACGCAGGTCTGCTCCACTCAACTTCAATTTGTTCAGCACGTTACCGAATGGCTGGATGGTAAATAGGTCGCCGTATGTTACTTCACCTGCATCCAGGTTCGCGCGAACACCGCCGCCATTCATTAGGGCGAAGTCTGCATCCATTTCTGCCTTCATACCATCAGCGATCAGGTTTCCTAGTGCAACATCACTGACTTCCTGGGTTGCGTCCGGGTAGCCTTTTACAAGCGTCGTAGCTGATTCGCCAACAACCTCTGCTTTGATCGG
Organism: Thalassobacillus hwangdonensis; assembly: GCF_042675915.1. Lineage (NCBI taxonomy): Bacteria > Bacillati > Bacillota > Bacilli > Caryophanales > Bacillaceae > Thalassobacillus > Thalassobacillus hwangdonensis. Next base: position 316,355 of record NZ_JBHTKL010000005.1, read on the forward strand.
GCCGATTTTTTCCTCGTATTTATCAAGGATAGCTGCAACCTCTGGGTCCGGCTGATAGTCTTCATGATAAACCGTTACGATTTCTGCTTCCTTCTTGTAGATGTCACCAGTAACAGGATCGATTTCTAGGTCGACATCTGAGAAAGCAGAGCCATAAGAGTACGCTTGCACAATCAACTTGTTATCAACGACGCGGTTGACGTACGTGTGGTTGTGACCAGCGAAAATGACATCCACTTCATCATCCACTTTTTCTGCAATTTCACTTGCATCGAACTGATCGGTGTACCCTTCCTGTGCTGCAGGGTTATGCGCCAGCACGACGATTGATTCGACACCTTGTGCTTTCAATTCTTGGGTGTAGGTATTGATCGCTTCTGCTTCATCTGTAATCGAAAGGTTTTCGTTGCCTTTCGTGATGATCATATAAGGTGTTTCCTGCGTGACGACACCGATAAAGCCGATTTTCTGACCACCTACTTCGTTGATTGTATACGGTTCGGTAATCAATTCACCGGTGGACGTATCAAAGGCATTGGCAGCAACGACTGGGAAGTCCATGCCGTCGTAGCCTTCTGTCCCATCCGGGTGCTCACCGCCGTTGATCATGCGGCGAAGCTCATCGATCCCTTCATCAAATTCATGGTTACCTAACGTACCGACATCAAAGCCCATCGCTTCCATCACTTCAACGGTCGGCTCATCCTGGAACAACGCAGAGATCAATGGGCTTCCACCGATCATATCACCTGCATGCACCATCAATGTGTTCGGGTTCGTAGCCTCTTCCTGTTTCATTGCTGCAGCAGTGTAATCCATTCTGCCGGCAGCATCTTCACCGATTTTAGTGATGTAATCCAATTGACCGTGAAGGTCGTTCAGACCAAGCAGCTGGACGCTGACACCGCGGTTCAAATCGAATGTGAAAATTCCGAAGCCTTTGTCGTCCGTTACACCTGTGTAAGTGAACGGGCTGTCTTCTGTAATGTAATTTTTTGCGTTTGGTGATGTCTTGAAAGTGATCGTCGCGTCTCCGGAAATCGGAGCGATTGACCAGTTTCCATCTGCAGTCGGTGTGATTTCTTCTTTTTCACGGATGTAATCCATCAGGATCTGACGGTTCTCATCCGCTGAATCTACCACCATCTCACTGCCTTCGATTCCAGGGAAGTTACCGCCACCACCAGCACGGTAGTTGTTCGTCACGACGATGAACTCCTGAGCTGGGTCGACAGGTTCACCATTATATTCAAGATTTACGATACGGCTCGCTTCTTCATTGACTACATTACCTGACTTATCGTACTTGGCAGGCTGGGTGACATCGATTTGGTACTCGACACCATCGATGACGTCGAAGTTATAGACAGGGAATCCGTCATTCAACAATGCTTGTGCTTCTGTCGCATCCGGGTCAACCTGATTGAACTTACCTGCAGACATTTCCAGCCATTCTTTGACGTCTGCACCGCTGACTTTGATTGCTTTCAGGGTGTTGTCGTAAAGGTAAAGGTCACCAGCACTGCGGATCGTCAATGGACCTTCTTTGATTTCTGTGTATTCTTCTACACCGTTACGGCCAGCTTTGAATGGAGCGCCGGCAGAAAGAATCGGCATATCCGCGTATTCTGGTTTATTCAGTTCAAGATAATTCTCTACATACCATTTCTGTGCATTCGTCACGACCTGGATAGATGGATCGTCCTGTACTAATGCAAAATAGCTGTAAATATCATCCGTTGTCGTTCCGATCGGTGTATTCACATAGTCGATCGTCGCTTCGTGAGCATCATTGACCGCATCAAGGATTTCCTGATCCGGTGCTGCTTCTCTTGCACTGCGGACGATGGACTGGGAATCTGTCACACTCCATTTCCCTCTGACTTTTTCAAGAGTAAGGTCAATGATTCCGAGTGAATTCCCACCAAAACCAGCCTGTACAGCCGGTACACCATTGATTGTTCCTTTTGCATTGTCGACACCTGGGAGCGGCTCGCCGTCCGGACCTAGGAACAATGCATCCAGCTTGTCTTCGCTGGCGGCTGGGAATACTTTGTGTGTATGGGAGAAAGTGATCGCATCAATGCCATCTACTTCACTCAGTGCATAGACCGTGTCTTCTGTATTCGATTCATCACCGCTGAAACCGGAGTGGGCCATTGCAACGATGACGTCCGCACCTTCACTTTCCATTTCAGGTACGAATTTTTCGGCAGAAGCTATGATGTCTTTGGTAATCACTTTTCCATCAAGATTAGCTTTGTCCCACTCGTTGATTTGTGGAGGAACAAAACCGATGTAACCCACCTGGATTACTTTCGTTTTTCCGTCATTCGTCTTCACTTTCTTATTGACGATTTTATATGGATCGTACATGTTTTCATCATTCTCGGGGTTCTCGTCGTGATCATCGACATAAACGTTGGCATTGACATGCGGGAATTCTGCATCATCATATGCTTCCTCGAGAAAATCCAAACCGTAGTTGAACTCGTGATTTCCTAGACTTGCAGCATCATAGTCAAGAATATTCAATGCCTCGATGGATGGATGGACTTCCCCTTCTTCGAGTGGGTCGACTTTCGCTTTGTATGTACCAAGAGGAGTTCCTTGAATCAAGTCGCCATTATCAACTAATACCGCGTTATCCGCTTCACTACGCGCTTCCTTGATCAGTGTGGCTGTCTTCGCAAGCCCAACACTGTCTGTTGCCTCCGCCTTGTAGTAATCATAGTTTACGAGATTCGTGTGGATATCGGTCGTTTCCATGATCCGAAGATCCACTTCTGACTGGACCTTATGCTTGCCTTTCGCCTTCGCATTCACTTCGTCCGTCATGAACGGAGTTGCGATGACGCTCAACGCAAGCGCACCAGACAAAATCTGCTTTGCAATTTTGTTCCGTTTTCCCATCAGATGACTCACCCTTTGCTTGAGATTTGGTGGAGCGCAGAATTCAGGCTCCAAATCGAATAGTATCAGATTTTAGTTGAGTTTTTAGCTTGATTTCGTGATTTTTTTGTAAATCTTGTAAAATGATGAATTGGTACTGTGAACATGGTCGCTGGATAGATAGGAAAAAAGTTCCTGTCCATCCGCTGAAAGGTACAGAGGTTATGGAAGCGCTTGCTCCATTGGTAGGAGAGGGTTATTTTCCGCTCTTCGCTAGTATGTTAGACTGGTATTATCAAAATTTTCCAAAGGTTAAGGCTGTTATGAAGGAGATTGACTATGAGAAGACTAGGCTGGATCATCGCCATTGTCGTGTTTACGGTGGTGGGAATTTATTTAGTTTCACAAACGACAAACGTAATAGGGGAAGATGGGATGAATGTACATAAAGAACAACTGTTTTCAGAGAGTGAGATCCGCGAAATTGATGTGAATACTTCTTCGACTGATATTCGGTTCGTGAAAGGAGAGTCTGATCAGGTCGTCGTCAAGCTAAGCGGTAATGTGAAGGACTGGGATGATTATCGGTACGAGGTACAAGCGGCTGATGGTACTTTAAAGGTAAACCTCGAAAAGAAAATGGGTGGTTTTTCATTCGGATTCTTTAATCGTGATTCTTTGAAACTGTCTGTGACTCTTCCTGAAAAAGCATATGACTCATTGAAAATCCATACATCTTCAGGTGAAGTCGACATTTCCGGTGTGGAGGCCGCACGTGTCCTGGTGGATACTAGTTCGGGAGATATTCACCTATCCAACATGCAAGTGGAAGAACAATTGGAAGCGGATGTCTCAAGCGGCGATATAACCATCAGTCAGGTGACTGGGGGTGCAACTGCAGATTGGGAAACGAGCAGCGGTGATATCGTCGGCAAAGGGCTGGAGGTGGCAGATTCTAAAGCACACACGTCTTCTGGCAGCATCGACTTGAATTTCATGAAGCTTGCAGGCGATGTATTTGCCGATACTTCCAGTGGAGATGTAGCGTTTTCGTTTGATGAAGAACCAGAATCTTTTGTCGTCGATTTCAAGGCGAGCTCGGGAGATGAAAAGATCAGCATTGACGGCATCGACTATGAAAAACGGGCGGATAATCGAGTGGAAGGGCAAAAAGGCGACGGTACTTATCTATTGGAAGTTCGTACAAGTTCGGGAGATTTTCGCTTGGATTGACCATTACAATCAGTGAGGTGGAATGAATATGGAGAATAATAAACTTTTTTCTGTTGAATATGAACAATCAGGGGTTGTTTTCTTCAAGGAAGTTGCTGCGAACAGTATGGAAGAGGCTAAACAACAGGTTATGTCTGGTCAACCAACAGTGAAAATTCGTGCTGTTTCGGTTGTGGATGCACAAAAAGAATGACTGGATGAAAGCAGGGGGAAGATGGAGTTTAAACAACAAGTAGAAAAACTATGTGAGACAGCTGGATTAGGGAAGGTAGTGGAGTTTCCAAAGCCTCTTTCTGGAGGCTTGTTACATAAAATGTATGCAGTGAAAACCACCAGTGGAGCATTTGCAGTGAAAGCCTTGAATCCAACGATCATGGCGCGACCGGAAGCAGTGCAGAATTATCTGACCGCCGAGCAAATTGCCCGAATTGCTGCAAAGCACGTACCGGCTTTGCCTGCTAAGGTGATCGACGGCAGTCCACTGATCAGAATAGATGGAAGTTATTTTCTGGTGTTCGATTGGGTGGAAGGTGAAATCTTGCAATCTAGTAAAATTGAGCGGGAGCATGCAAAGAAGATGGGGGCGATTCTCGGGGAGTTACATACGATGGACTTCTCACTGCGAGAGGTTGAGCCGGAACATCCAGCAGCATTAATTGAATGGAAGAGATTTTATGATAAAGGGAAAGAAGAAAATGCAGAATGGGTGGATGCCTTTTCAGAAACTTTAGATTCCCTTTATCAATGGACAGAGCATGCTACCGAAGCGGCAAGTAAGCTTTCGCAGGGCTTCGTTTATAGTCACCGGGACTTGGACCCGAAGAACGTATTATGGAGAAATGGGGCTCCCACTGTGATTGATTGGGAAGCAGCAGGTCCTGTCCATCCGATGCAGGAACTGCTGGAGACTGCCATCTATTGGTCGGAAAAAGAAGAGAAAGCAGTGGATAAAGATCAATTCCTGACTTTTATTAAAGCTTATGAAGAAAAATGCGGCACGGCTCATGCAGATTGGTTCAATGGCCTGGTGATGGGCTTTGCAACTAAGCTCGATTGGCTGGAATATAATTTGAAGCGATCCTTATGGATGGAATGCTCCGATGAGGAAGATCAGCAGTTGGGAACGGAGCAGGTATTTGCAACATTGAACGACTTGAACAGCTATGCAGAAGCCATTCCTGAATTGCACGGTTGGCTGAAGGAGTTGGAAGGAGACGAAAGTGGATGAAGTATCAATTCAAGGTGATGACACAACAAGAAGCAGAAGAAATTGCCCACCAGTGGCACTACGATGGGGATTATGCTTTTTACGATATGGAAGCAGATGAAGAGGACCTGGTCGAATTCCTGGACTCTGAAAAACGTGGAGACACGACGTTTTCCGTTTATGAAGGGAACGATCTGATTGGCTTCTTCGCCGTACATGCTGATGTAGGAAGCTTCGATATCGGGTTAGGGTTGCGACCGGATTTGACCGGTGGAGGCAGAGGACAGACGTTTTTAAAGGAAGGGATGGATTTTGTGCAAACGGAATTCTCTCCGGCAAGGGTTGCGCTTTCTGTAGCTACATTCAATCAACGGGCCATACGAGTCTATCAAAAGGCTGGTTTTGTTGATAAAGGCACATTCATGCAAGCGACTAACGGCAGTACGTATGAATTTTTGAGAATGGAATACGTTTGCTGATAGCTTGTTGATCTGTAGAATCTGAGCTAAGAAAAACTGTAATAAAGAAAGTTGAGAAAGGGGGAGTAGATGAGGAAGTTGGTAGTGTGCATCCTATTATTGATTTTATCTTTAATCATTAGTGCATGTAACTCAATTGGTGCAGAAACTCCCTCAGGTGAGCGGACAGAAGATGAGGAAACATCTACAGGTACAGGATTGAAGGTAGAGGCAGAAGGTGAAATAGAAGAATTGAAGAAAGAATCAGATTTCATTGCCTTAGCAGAAGTTGACGGAAACTTTGAAACTGAGGCGATATTAACCGATGCTGAATACGATACATACCAGATCAATCGAATTTATACTGCTACTGTCGAAAGTAGTTTCAAGAATAACATTAATAAAAACTACACTAGTGAAGATAAGATAGAGATAGTTTATCCGATTGGTTTTAAGCAGAAAAAAGATGGGAAGCTGAAGGATGAACTTATCCCTTTTGATGGTGAAAAGTTGCTTGAGATCGAGTCTGGAGAATATATCTTGTTTCTCGATGACCTTAACGGTAAGTTCTTTTTCTCAAATATTAATCATGTGTACCGTCAAAATGGCTCAGGCTACATGAATATTGCTTCCGATACACTTCCTAGAATTACGATTGAGGAAGTGAAATAGTATCTGAAATGTATAGGAAAGGGATGCAGCATTACTACTGCATCCCTTTTCTTTTAGTTTATTTTATTTTTCATAAGCATTCCATTGAAGTACATCATCAAGTGGAAGGCGAGTCTTTTCGAATCCTGCCTTCGCTCCTTTACCAAGCGCTATCAGCATGACTGGTTCAAGGTTTTCAGGGATATTGAAAGTTTCTACGAATTTAGCTTCATCAAATCCGCCCATCGGTACGGTATCGAAGCCTTTCGCTTTCGCTGCCAGCATCAGTTGCATGGAAGTGAGTCCGCCATCAATTGCGGCAATGCGTGAACGGCGTTCTTCAGGGAAGTTGCCGTAATTTTCGAGGATGCTGTTCACATACGTGTTTTTCATTTCTTCAGGCATGTTGCCTTTCTTAGCAATCTCTCCGTAAATGCGATCAGCCTGCTTGTATGCAATTTTGTCCCCAAGAACCGCGATAACAATAGAAGCGTCGACTGCCTGCTGTTGGTTGTACGCGATTGGCAGCAATGTTTCTTTAGCTGCCTGGTCCTGGATGACTAGGAATCTCCATGGTTGCAGGTTGGAGGAGGATGGTGCAAGAATCGCTGCTTCCAGAATCTCGCGGATATCCTTTTCATCCATTTCGTAAGAAGCATCATATTGCCTTACGGAGCGCCGCTCTTTCGCTACCGTAAAGAAATCTGTATCCTGCAGTTCCTTCGGCTTTTCAGCTGCGCCTAGTTCCTTCGCTTTATTCAAATATTCTTCTTTTGTCATTGTATCGTTAGCCATTGTATGGTCACTCCTTTTTAACTGTTCATATTACGAGAACAGTATAATTCCTATACTGTTCTGTTGTCAAGAACAGTTACTCACGAAAAAAAGGTACGTCGTTCAACGTACTAGTTCTTTTCTTTGGCCAGCAGGTCGGCGAGTGTCTTTTGTTCCAATCCGTCCACGATCCAGCCTTCCATTTCATTACGTAACTCACACAAGGCACTCGTAGTAGATGGGGAAAAGCATGCATCGCCTTCCACCTCAAGAAACCCTTTGGATATCGTTTCGGAACGCATCGCTTCGTAAACCTCTGCAAGCGTAATGTTTTCCGGGCGCTCTGCCAACGAGTAACCTCCATCACGGCCTTCCTTGGCATGAATGAGCCCAGCCTTGACGAGGTGGGTGAGGACTTTTCTAAGATATAAGGATTTCGATTCCAGTTTTTCAGCCATCTGTCCGCTAGGGCATCTGCCTTCATGGTCTGCCAAAACGAGCAGTGCCTTCAAGGCTGTCCCGAACCATTTTAAACTCGACACCTTTTCAGCCATAGTTGTACCCCCCTTTTGGTGATATGGGTTGTTGAATTTATTCATGTAAGTGCATTTTATCATAAAAGGCAAGGGGGTATGAATGGAGATAAATGTTATGCTTGAACAAAAAAATTGGAGTTGTGTAACCAATGAATAATATAAAACGTCTATTCAAGTAGAAAGTATGTATGAGGTGGAGAAGGGTGAAAAAGTATTTACCAAGATGGCTGATGCTCGGATTGTTGATTTTCGGACTGCTCGGTCTAGCGGTGAGTGGAACACTCTTTCAGGAAGGGAATCCAATACCGCTCCTGAAAGCCATTACGAAATTAGAATTATCCGATGAAGGGTATGAAAAGTTCGCCACAACCGAAGACACGTATCGCTACATAGCTAAGAACAGTGGAGAGGACAGGTATGATGTCGTCAAAACGTTCATGGCAGAGCGAGGGTGGGAGTATGAAGAGCAAATGGGAGCTGGGTTGATTTTTTCTAATGGGGAAGAGGGAACAGTAGTTGAAACGAAACTATACTCGAGAATCTATTACCTGTGGGATGTGCAACGGGAATCCTTGGATGAATGATCATCAGGGACAAGTGAGGGGGAATGACGTTGTTTAATAGCAGCAATAACTTTAGAGGTTTTAATATTATTGCAGCATTCTTGCTTATAGTGGTTCTGACCGCTTGTAATGAAGAAGCAAGGGAACCTGCCAATACAAGTGATTCTACTAGTACTACATCGTCAAATGAGAAAGAAACGACGGAAGCAGGCGGCGAAAGTGATAATGGAGTGGAAATACCCGCAATCCAACTGCCAGAGGGGTCAGATATGGCGACAGCGGATATGATTGGTTTGATCGTGTATCAAGGGAACATCTATACACAGACGAATACAGAAATTTCTCCTGAAGATGCAAAGGAGCTTGTAGGTGAAAAGCTTGGGAGAACCACTGGCACCATCGATGAGTGGAGTGAACAGGAAGACTACGAGAAGGAATTCGCTTCATCGACAGGGGTTGGTGATGTGTTCGCTGTGAAAGGTTACGAACCATCCTTCCGTATCATGATGTACGGCGATGACCATGCAGAATTCTATGAGCATTTGAATGGAATTACAGTGGCGAGCGGAGAAGATGTTTTCGGAAAAATGAATATGACAGGGAATGTTGTTTCTGCAGAATATCAGTTCTATAGCGATTGGTATCAAAGCAGAGGCAATAAGAAGCCGATTGGAGATGAAGAAGTCGTTAACACGTTTGTTGAAGATTTGAATGAAACAAAGCCGTTGGTGCGCTCCGAATCCAATGATCCGATCGGCGATTTGCGTAGTGATGAAACGCACAAAAAGCTATATTTAACACTTGAAGATGGCTCGAGAGTCCAGTTGACTTTGCTTGAAGGTGGCTACATCTATTACGGTTATGGCGGCGTATATTTTCAAATGGATGAAGCGCAGTTCTCTGATATGTGGGAGCTGCTGGAATAAACATAAACGCTTGGATAGTGGGCACTATCCAAGCGTTATTTTATTGCTATGCATGTGCTTTTTCAAGATTGAGGTATTCCTCGATAAAGCCTCGATATTCATCGGTTAAACCATTCGGAAGATTATGTAGTGGGAAGTATTGCATTTTTTCTGATTCGCTATAATCGATATTCAATTCGCCGCTAACATCATTTGTGTAATAGACAGCTGTTACGGAATATAATTCATCGCCATTTTGGACTTTCAGATAGTAGTCAGCGCCGGAAAACACGTTCAGCAGCTTTAAACCATTGATGGTCAACCCTGTTTCCTCATACACTTCTCTAATTGCCACTTGTTCGTAACTTTCTCCTAAATCCATCAGGCCGCCCGGTAACCCCCAGCAGCCTTCCGTACGTTTTTGCAATAATACTTCACTGTGTTCATTTAGAATAATCACCACTGAGCCAGGTAAGATGATCGGTTGCTGGCCGACGTATTGTCTTAAGTATTTATAGTATTCCATGCTTCATCCTCCTTGGATAATGCTCCAGTTCATTCAGGAAAAAGCGAAGTCGTTCTTCGATTTGCCCCTTCGTCCCAAAACGGATTATTTGCTCCTCATTCAACCTCTCCCTTTGTAGAAGATCCAGGTGGTCATGAGCCATTGTTACAAGCTTTATAAACACTTCTACTGTCAAATCCTTCTGTTTCTGTTCAGAGCCGCTGGTGTACGCCTCAATAAATCCCTCTGCATTGGCCTTCAGTTGCGGTACGACATGCTGGTAGTTGCCCTTTCCATATCTCCGAGTGTTATGTAAGGAATGAAACAGCGTCTGATAATTGAACGCAAAGTTGGCTGCGAGCGATGTGCCTGTATAAAGAATCGGATAAGGGTCGATGATCCGGATGCCTCCACTTGTAAACAGGATATTTTCCGGAGAGGTATCCTGATTGGTGAAAATACATTTTTCTGATTCAACCGCGCGCTGAGCGATGAGTTCACGTCCAAACGCAGCCACTTTTTCTTTATCAAACGGATAGGGACTGGAAAGCAATGCTTCTAACTCCTGTTGATATTCTTCTGTTTCTTCACGAATCATCGCTTGCAGATTCATGTTGTAAAACCCCGTCAACTTTTCATCGTCGTTCAAGGTCAAGTAACCTACCCCTGGTAATGGGGCTTCTAATTCTTCTAAACCAAGAAAAAATGATCCGATCTCTCTTCCGAAAAGTTTTGCCTGTGCAGGAGTCTGATCGGCAAGAGGGGTGGTTCTGCCTGCATAGGATTCTATCGTGTAAGTGAGCGGCTCACTAACTGTATAACGGAAATATTTCGGGCAAATGTCTTCTTTAACTTTGTTGGCATGAGAATAAAACTGTTTTGTACCTTCGTATTCTGTTTTAAATAATTTCTCGTCGAAGGCAACTTCTTTATCATAGGCGATTTTTTTCGGAAGGCGTAGAACGAGGTCTTCTTTTGGGATGTAATACGCATAATGCCACGCCCCTTCCCCTAATCGTTCGAACTTAGTTGGCAATCCCTCTTTTTCTAATGCGAGTGTGATAAGTTCGATTTCTGTCTGGGCTGTTGATGATAGAATATTCATTTTCAACGTTTGCTCCTTTTGTATGCAATTCACTTCATTCTGTAATTTCGATTTTCCCTAGTTTGACTTGGCCGGGGAAGGAGTCATTCATTCCACCGTCACCCCAGACCTTTACCTTTTCCCCGACTTCCCAATCGGAATAATCGTCCCACCAGCTTTTCCGGTGAAAAATTATGGCATTGTTGATTGAGCTCGATTTCGCGAGGTCTTCCCAGGTGGAAGCCACCGCTTGATCTTTCGTAATACCGTTAACAACTAGTAATTCGGTTTCATTAACCTGCAAAATGTATCCTTCAATAGTCGGTGGTCCTGTAAATTCATCTTCATCCTGGCTGCATGCAGGGAGGAAAAGGATGACGCACACAGCTAGCGTACACAGAAATTTCACGCTCCCGCCTCCCTTTTTGTATGGAAAATTCTGATAATAACTAGTTTACCAGAAGGGTAGAGGAAAATAAAAAAGAATCCAGCAGTCGGCTGGATTCTTCGTCGTGATTAAAATGGGTTCGTTGCCCATTGGAGCGATTGTTTTATGAAAATCCGCGGATGGAGCTTAAGCTGAGAAACCATATGCTCTGCCAAATCTTCCGGCTGCATATACTTTTCGGTATCTGCCTCGTCCAGCTTGTCACCGAAGGATAGGTCCGTTGCAACAAGACTCGGATTCAGTGTCATCACGCGAATGTTATGTTTGCGAACTTCCTGCATCAACGCTTCCGTCATCCCCTGGACGGCGAACTTCGATCCGCTGTATGCCGTGCTTTTTGCTGTACCTTTCAATCCACTGCTGGAAGAAATGTTGATGATGTCGCCTTGATTCTTCTCAATCAAGTGTGGCAGGACCGCACGTGTGACGTGATAAGTTCCGAACACATTCACTTCGAATGTACGCTTCCAGTCTGCAGGGTCGATTTCAAGAAAAGCTCCATACATGCCTATACCTGCATTGTTGATCAGGATATCAGCTTTTCCTAGGTCCTGCTCAAGCTTGTCGACTGCCTGCTCCACCTGTTCCATGTCTGCGATATCCGCAACTGCGACACTAGCGTTCACACCAAGTTCCCGAGCTTCTTCAGCGACTTTTTCCAACGTGCTTTCCGTACGTGCAAGCAGTCCGACATGGACGCCTTCGCGTGAAAGTTCAAGCGCAGTTGCCTTGCCGATTCCCCGCGCTGCCCCTGTGATATAGGCTGTTTTTCCTTTAAGCGATTGTGCCATCCTCGCTCATCCTTTCTTTTCTTAAGGTCTAACGAAAGTGTACGGTGTAAGGAAAGGAATGGCAACTATTCCCGCTTAGGGTCAGCTGAACCCGATGATTTGTTTCAGCTCTTTGACATTTACGAGCTGCCAGGAAAAATCAATCCAGTAATTTTCCCAATGGACGCCTGTAAACAGTCCGGACACAAAGACCCCACCAAAAAATAACATCAGAATTGCCAACATCGTGCCATAGCACATAAGCTTATCCTTCATAGTAATTCTCCTTTGAAATGATAGATTTGCACACGAAAACAAGCCTTCTTTTTATGTGAAAAAAGAAAGCGGAAGACTGTTTTTCATTCAAAAGAGAGTTACGTGAAGTTGGATTGGTGATGGATGACAGTGATAAACCCTTGTGCATCTCCCGAATCCATATGTGAGGAGTGTACGGTTATAGGCGAAGTCGGGTTCTTCGGGTTCACTGGTGGTAGAAAATCAGGTGGCAGGTCAGAAAGTTCTTTTGGAGATTCGAGAAGAGACGGAGCCTGTTGGAGGTCCGCGACAGAGTCACTTACAGCAGTATCCTTCGCTGTAACGACCGTGTTTTGCTCATGGGAAGCCAACTGCTGAATATCTTCATTCGGTTGAATCCCAACTAAAAATGTAACGAAAAACATTAATGTCGCCAATTTGAATAAACGCATTCGCTCTCTCCTCCTTTCTGCCTTCTTTCATTATACCAATTTTTGTTAGTGTGAAGGTGAAAGAATATAATTATGGAATATATTGTATAGGGGGTGGGAGAAGTTGGATTGGATTAAAGATTTTTATACGAAACAATATAAGTGGATGGGAACGGATGACGAAGCTCTTTTTACGTTTGAGGAACAATTGATTGAGAAAGTGGAAAAGCATTCGGGACCTGTGAAAAACCTGCTTGAATTAGGTGGAGGGAAAGGTCATTTTGCTGTAATGGCAGCCAAAAGAGGATATGAGGTTACAGTGATTGAACTCATCCCAGAAGCAGTGGAACATATGAAGGCTCTTGCAAAAGAACATAAGGTAAGTGATAACCTGCAAATTATTGAAGGTGACTTTTATAAGGTGAAGCTAGAAGAGAAATTCGATGTAATTTGTTATTGGGACGGCTTTGGTATCGGAGCGGATACGGATCAGCGTGTGTTGATCAAACGGATGAGGGAATGGCTCAGACAGGGTGGAGATATGTATATGGATATTTATACTCCTTGGTATTGGGCAAAAGTTGCTGGGAAGCGGATGCAATTGAACGAAAGTATATCAAGAGCTTATGACTTTGACCCAGAAGGCTGCCGTATGCTCGATACATGGTGGCAAACAGAAATACCCTCTGAAACCTACACCCAATCTCTGCGATGCTATTCACCTGCTGATCTACAATTACTGGTGGGAAATGAGTGGGCGATGGAAATCGTCGGTGTTGGGGGAGCAATGGATTATGAGAAGGGGACCTATCATGAGAGCGTGCCATTAAATAAAGCAATGAGCTATCTAGTAAAATTGGAGAAGGAGCGTGGATAAGTGGAGTTTAAGTTTAAATACCCTTTGGGTGAGGATCCTGAAAAAGATTCTGTCTTAGCGCAGTTGCCAGAAGGTTATACTTCCATCGCTAAAGTCTTCTACCCATTTATCCGGATGCCAAGAGGGTGGAAGAACTCGGAAGATTTTGCAATACTGCGGAGGAACTTTTTAGAAATAGGAAGACCGGTAACATGGGAAGAAGTGAGTGTTTTGTGCGGACTGGAAAGTGTGGCTGAGGTTTCGATCGGTTTGCATGCGATGGTTACTGGAGGTCGGGGAAGGGGGATTTTCCAGCGACTAGATTTGTGGGACCGGATAGAAGAGAATCTGCTACCGGAAATCTATCAGCCAAATGAGGATGCTTTTTCCGAGCTGTTGATCCGTACCTTCCTCAAGGTGCTTGGTAAGAATGGGGAGAAGACGTTCAAGTTTGCGAAACTTCATGATGCAAGTGAAGAATGGCGCACCTATGCATTTCACGATATGACTAAGGAGCGGATGCTTGAGCTGTGTGAAAATCCCACCACCCTAACAAATGAGAGCGAATCTATCATATTCAGCTGCTTCTTCGATGAATTGAGTGCGGTTTGTTACTGCAAGGGGGACGTGCGTGAAGCGTTAAGAGGATATAAGTTGGAGGGAGTAGTCCTTGAAGATGAGACCCCCATGATATGGGAGGATAAACCACACACCTATTTTTATAACTAAGCTGAAAAGGAGTCCTTATAAAGGCTCCTTTTTTGCTTTAAAGCATGTGGGGACAGTCCCTCATCGCTTTAACGCGCTCCCTTAGTTGTGAACGTTTTGTGAAGGGTTGGAGTTGTTTACAGGTATTTTCCAGGTGGAGTCGAAAGCTTACAGGAGAGCATCATTAAATGGGAGGGGGCAGCGGTTATTCCTACATCGAATCATGCAAGCTTGAAGAATCGTATTCTATTACTCTTTGGACTAGGCATCTCCACGTTAGGTGACTTCATCTATCTGATTGCTATCAATGTATTGGTGCTGCAAATGACTGGTTCAGCAGCTGCTGTAGCTGGATTGTGGATGATCGGTCCGATCGCTTCGCTGTTGACGAAATTCTGGATCGGTAGTCTTGTGGATCGTTGGAACATCCGCAGAATCATGATGGGCACGGACCTCATAAGAGCCCTTTTCGTAGCGGCTATTCCTTTCATCGATTCGATTTGGCTGATTTATGGCTGTTTGTTCATTCTTTCCGTGGCCAAATCTTTCTTTGAGCCGGCATCACTTACATATATAACGAGCGTTGTACCTCAACAAGATCGCAAGCAGTTCAATTCTTTCCGCAGTCTGATTACATCTGGTGCATTTTTGGTCGGGCCCGCGATATCTGGTATTTTGTTGTTGTTTTTCTCTGTCCAGGTTTCGATATGGCTTAATGCGATTTCGTTCCTTTTGTCACTATGGATGATCGCGCTGCTCCCAGATGTTCAAAAGAAAGAGGCAGATGCTGTACCGGCTCGATTCAGTCGGAAAATACTGCGGGACGACTGGAAAGCTGTCATGTATTTCAGCCGGCATCAATCCTACATCGTGCTTGTTTACTTTCTTGCCCAGCTTTTCATGATCATCGCTCTTGGAATGGATGCGCAGGAAGTCGTGTTCATCCGCCAGGTGCTGGATTTAAGCGAGGCTGATTATGGGTTGCTGGTGAGTTTGACTGGTGTCGGTTCAGTCCTCGGAGCGTTTACGGTTTCAGCGGTAGCTAAAAAACTTTCCATCAGAGCGTTGATTGGTACAGGTTTTCTGATGGTATCGATCGGATATCTGATTTACGCTTTTTCATTTTCATTTTTCAGCGTTGCCACTGGTTTTATGATACTTGGCTTCTTTAATGCTTTTTCAAACACCGGCATCATGACTTTCTTCCAAAATAACGTACCAGTAGAAACGATGGGCAGGATCTCAAGCGTTTATGGACTTTTTCAAAGCGTACTGCAGATTGTATTCATTTTACTGGTAGGTTTTACAGGTGATATCATCCCGGTTCGATACAGCATCATCGGGGCTTGTGTGTTGATGGGCGTCGTCAGTATGTATTTAATGATGCTGATTTTGAAAAAGGACAAGCAGCATTATTTTGTAGAAGAAAGCTATTCTCAAGCATCCAATCAGTAACTGAAAAGCCTACCTGCTCCTTAGTTGGAGTGGTAGGCTTTTTCTATAAATACCTGTCGATGTTCTGCTGCTGGGTTGGGTTAAGGTGGTATTGGTAGATTGGTCTACCGACGCCATAGACGAGTGTTTCGTCCAAATAGCCGATGTCAGTGAGGAACTTCAGGTATTTACGGATCGAGACCCTGGAAATATCCGTATCTTCCGCAATTTCATCTGTTTTGAACGCGTCATCTTTACGCTTCATGATCACCTCATGGATCCGTGTGAGCGTGTTTTTTGTGAGGCCTTTTGGCAAGTCCTTCGGTAATTGATGCTCTACCTGTTGGGCCGATTTTTTCTGCAGAAGCTGATCGAGCTCGTGCTGGCTGATGGTATCTGATTGCTTCAATGTATGATGGTTGGTTCTGTATTCAGTCAGTGCTTTTTGAAAACGGTCGAACTCGAACGGTTTGATCAGGTAATCGACAGCACCAAGCCGCATCGCCTGTTGGATCTGATTGATGTCGGAAGCAGCGGTGATCAGGATGACGTCGATATCCTGGGCTTGTTCGCGTAGCTTTTTCAAAAATTCAAGGCCATTCATCCCCGGCATGTACACATCGAGCAGGATCAGATCGATATCGGTCTGCTTCAGCTCGTCAAGCGCTCTATCTGTATTGGGAGCCGTACAGCATAGGTGGAACCCTTCCATCTGCTGGACATACTTCTCATTTAAGGCGGCCACCATCGGGTCATCCTCGACAATCATTACCTTAATCATGTGCCTCACCTCCTGCTTCATAAGGAAGAATGATCGTAAATGTTGTACCAGCACCTGGCTCGGAATCAACTTCGATGGACCCTTCCAATTTTTCGATGCTTTGTTTTGCCAGAAAAAGTCCAAAGCCTCGGTTTTTTCCTTTTTTCGTCGAGATCCCTTTTTCAAAAATAGATTCCTGCTGGGATTCCGGGATGCCAGTTCCATTGTCGGTCACCGTCATCGTCAGCAATTTATCGATATAAGAGAGTGTGAGTGTGATTTCTTTATCTTCCTGCTCGAGGACACTGTCGACTGCATTATCAATGATGTTTCCGAGAATCGTAATTAGCTCATGGGTCATTGCGGGTTCGTTCGGTTTCGGAATTTCTGTTTCACAGGTGACGGTCAAATTGACGTGTGATTCGCGGGCATAGCTGATTTTTCCGATGATAAAGCCGGCGAATGCTGGATCTTTAATGTGTCGTGTGACGTTTCCAACTTCATAGCTTTGATGATCGACGAGTCGGTGGATGAAGTGGTTCACCTGATCGTATTCTTCCATTTTGATCATCCCAAGCAGGACATGAAGCTGGTTCATGAATTCGTGAGATTGGGAGCGCAAGGTGTCCGCATACATTTGCACGCCAGTGAGTTCTTCCGCCAGCCGGTTGACCTCTGTTTTATCACGAAAAGTGGCGATTGCTCCGACGACCTGGTCGTTCACGACAATCGGCACGCGGTTGGTGATGATCGAAAGACCGTTGATCACCTGCTCCTTGTCAAGGTCCGCTTCATTTTCATCCGCGACGTTATCGAGCATTGTGCCAGGGAGGAAGTCGTTGATCTTCATCCCGATCGGCTCCTTGTCACCGAGGCCCGCCTTTTGAAAAATAGTCCGAGCAGATTTGTTCACAAGCACGATAGTGGCATCTTTATCAATTGCGATAATTCCCTCATGCACGGAGTGGAGCATCTGGTTCCGCTCCTCGTGAATGCGGGCGATTGCATAAGGTTCAAGGCCGAAAAGACTGTTTTTTATGTAACGAGCGAGCAGGAATGCACCGAGAACACCGATCAGGACACCGATGAGTGAGCCGATGAGAATCTGCTTCTGACTTTGGCGGATAGATGCCTGGACAGCTTCAAGAGAGATTCCGACCGCGACTGCACCTATTTGAGTACCGTCGTCATTGAAGATCGGTGTGAATGCACGGAGGGAGTCGCCAAGGGTGCCGGTAGATCTAGATGTATAAGACTCGCCTTGAAGCGCGCGAGTTTCATCTCCGCCGACAAAGTGATTGCCGATCCGGTCAGGCTCAGGGTGTGACTTCCGGTAGCCTTCCATATCCATGACCACGATGAACATCACATCTGCAGCATCCTGGATTGTCATCGCGTAATCCTGGATGTTCGCTTCCTGTGCGGGGTTTTGGAGACCACGTTGAACGACCTTGGACTCAGCCACGGTTTTAGAAATGACAGTCGCCTTTTCTTCAAGCTGCTGTTCGATGGTATCGCTTGTCGTATCCGTGATCAGCAGGTCCGTGATCAAGAGGGAGAGGAGGACAACGAGGCAGACGTAGAAGATGATGATTGTACTCAGCTTGAAGCGTGGCTTTCGCATCGGTTTCCCCTCCATTTCTCGATCGATGCTAGAAACTATTCTAAACGAAAGCGCTTCAAATTGATACCGCATTAACGCAAGTGGGGACAGTCCCCCATCGCTTTAACGCGCTGAGGGACTGTCCCCACTTTCTGGATGTAGTGTATGATGAAGGTAATCAGATTCGGAAGATGGTGCAGGGGTTTTGCTGTACTACACTTCAATATGAGGAGGCCAATGATGAAATTTTCAATGTATCAGATGGACATTCATCCAGGTGACCCGGAAGCGAACCGGCAGAAGGTAGCGGCGTGGGTGGAAGCTGAAGTGAAACGTAATAATCCGGATACGATTGTTCTTCCTGAAATGTGGACGACAGCATACACCTTGAGTGAGCTGGATGGAATTGCTGATGACGAAAGAGAGCCTACGGAAAGCTTTCTTAAGGAACTTGCCATAAAGCATAACGTTAATATGATAGGTGGATCAGTTGCCAATAAGATGAATGGGAAGGTTTACAATACGGCGCTTGTGATTGACCGGAAAGGGAACCTCGTTTATCACTACGACAAGGTACACCTCGTACCGATGCTGGATGAACCTGCATATTTATCAGGTGGAGAAAGTCCGGCTGAAGTTTTTGAATTGGATGGAGTGAAACTAGGCGTTGTCATCTGTTATGATCTGCGCTTTCCTGAATTGATCCGTTGGCTGGCTCTTGAAGGAGCACAGGCACTTGTCATTGTTGCGGAATGGCCGCTGGCACGCGTCGATCATTGGCGTACCCTTCAAAGGGCACGCGCCATCGAAAATCAAATGTATGTCCTGACTTGTAATCGCATCGGAGCTTATGATGGAGTGGAATTTGCCGGAACGTCTATGGTAACGGACCCGTGGGGGGATGTGTTGGTAGAGGGGTCACAAGGCAAAGAGGAAACACTGTCCATCTCGCTGGATTTAGAAAAAGTGAAACAGGTGAGAGAAGACGTACCGATTTTCACAAGTCGCGTGCCAGATCTCTATAGGTATTCTTAATTCAGCTTGAAGGGGACAGTCCCTCAACGCTTCACCGCGCTGAGGGACTGTCCCCACTTACGTTAATGTGCTAAAGAAACAGCGCCATAGCTGCTTGGTATCCGAAATATATGCCGAAGCCGATGAGGACGAATCCAGATAGTATGGATACGATGCGAAGTACTGAGGGTTGCAGGGCTCTTCTCGATCCTGCTGCCGCTCCTGCCACCACCGTATCCCATAGGATGATGCCGACGAAGATGCCCATGCTGTAGAGAATTACGTGAGCTCCTTCTTGGGTACTCGCAGTTTTTGCAAGAATTGAACCATAGATGCCGAGCCAGAACATAATGTTGAGCGGGTTCGAGATCGCGATGAAAAACCCCGTTCGGAATGCCTTGCTTTTATTGGTACCATCCCTTATATAATCAGGAGATGTGATTGATCCGGCTTTCAGGATTGTTTCAACGCCTGTATAACAAAGTATAAAGAACCCGAATGCCCAAAGGAATGTTTTCAGCAGAGGAGTGTCAACAAGCTGGGAGAGGCCGAGGTAAATCATCAGCATATATACAGCATCCGCCATCATTGCGCTGAATCCGGTCAGCCATGAGGACTTGAAACCGTAGCGTATCCCGTTATCCAATTGAGCCGCATTGACTGGTCCTATCGGGGCTGCCAAGGAAATTCCCAATAATACATAAGTGAAGAATATGCTCATGCCTGTCCACCTTTCCACGTCTTTAAAGCATGTATATTCTTCATGGCAGGCAATTAGTAGGTTAGGCATGAAAAAACTGGACAACCATATGGAGCGGCTGTCCAGTCTAGCGTTAATGTGTCTGTTGTGGGACGGTCGTATAGCTGCCAAGCATCTGAGTCATGTCCTGCTGGGCAAGCTGAGGCACTTGGTAGTAGCCATTTTTGTTTTGATAAAGGAAAATTTCATAGCTCATCTCGATGAAATTCGGGACACTATCTGCGACTACACGGCGCAAGACCGGGTTTGTCATTTCGAGTGCTGTCATGGAAAGTAAGGAAGCGAGTGCTTTCGTCTGGCCTAGCATGTAGGCGGAGAGGCCTTGATCAGAGAGATCACTCACTGACTGGTTCGGTTTCTTTGGCTGCCCTGGCGTGATGCCATAAGTAACGGTATCGTTGGTCTGTGTCATTTGATATTGCTGGGTGGGAACGGTTGGATCCTGCCCTGATTGAAAACTTTCAACAAGCGTATTGTACATTTGTGTAGTGAAGGTAGATTGTTTTTGAAGAATTTGTTTCAGCTCAGGGTCTTGGATATGCTGGGCGTACATTTGGTATTGATCGAGCATGCTGATGATGCCGGCAATAACCTCATGCGCATCGAACAGTTCATGTCCGCCGTGGTTAGGGTTTGTGGTCATACCAGGGTTTGCAGCAGGTGCAGGATTCTGGTTCATCTGTTGTTGCATCTGATTTGTATTTTGATTCGGTTGTTTCACAAAAATACCCTCCTGTAAAATAACATTCACCACCTATCCTGCCCCGAACCTTAGGAAACATGTACCCTATAACACTTCACCGTATTACATCGGTGAGGGACTGTCCCTCGCCGGTTTAAAGCGCTAAAGTCAATGCGTTTCGAGTGTCTGCATGAGGATATAGGAGACGCGTTCGTCTTTCAAAGCGAATTCCAGGCTCACCTTATTTTCTTTATCGAAATATCCGAGGATTTCAGAACCTGTGTCCTCTCTTATGTAATAATTTTCACCTAATATCTCTATTACTTTATCCATCTTATCTCCAGGAGCAATGCCATTATTCAAAGCATGGCTTTCTAAGATGATAAAACGGAATACCTGCTGATTTTTGATACCGAATTCAACTTGATCATATATGAAGTATTCAGCTGGCGGTTCCCCAACTTCATCAACCTGATCGGGTTCACCGAATGTATTGATCATTTCAGACTTACTAGAAGATACGCCTATACCATCAACCGTTATTCCAGTAAGCTCAGTGGAATCTGTCTCATCGTAGTAATCCATTTTTTCCTTTGCAAAGGCATCACATCCTGCCAATACCATCAATACCACACATGCTAACGAAATAATTAACAAACGTTTCACTTCAATCAACTCCTGCTAGATACTTAGTAAAAGTATATACATAGAATTACTATGTATCAATATAAAAATAATAGCAGCTGAAATCAGCTGCTGTACTTATTTCTTCAACAAGTCGATAAAGTGGCTCAAAACCCTTGCGGTAAGCCCCCAAATCACTTTATCACCATAGATATAGAAGTACTCCTCAATCCTGCGCGCCTGCCAATTGTAATTTTCACCGCCTGGAATGAGATCCAAAGGAAAATCTGGGTCAGGCTTCGCTTCAAATTGGACATGATGAATATCCGGTTCATTTTCCATGAAAAACGATAGAGGCACGGTGAATACTTCGCTTACTTCTGCAGGGTTCCGCTCAATATCTGTTTGGTGGAGGAACCCGGCGTATGGATAAATGATCATGCCGAATGGGGAAATCAGATAATCCAGAGCGTGGACATTGGAAAGCTCATCAGCACTTATTCCCAATTCCTCTTCAGTTTCCCGGATGGCTGCCGCTCGCGCCGTTGAATCCGCAGCGTCGATTTTCCCACCTGGAAAACAGATTTCACCCGGTTGTCGTCTCATGTGATGTGCGCGCACTTCAAAAAGGACATGAATCTCTCCGTCTTTTTCAATAAGAGGGAGGAGGATGGCAAATTTGCGAAAATGTTCGCTTCCAAGCACTTTCGGTTCATGCTCGGAAAGCTTCGCTACAATCGATTCGAAATTCATACGGTCATCTCACCTCGCAATGTCTACTAACACTATATCAAATTTATCGAATGCACACATTACTGCAGTTTTGAATAAAAATGTAAAATTAACTTTACAAAATGTATGGTTAACTTTACAATTAAATTGGAAGAAAGTTGAAGGGGCGCTGATATGGAAATCAAAAATCGAGTGAAAGAATTGAGGGCAAGAGATGGTTTGACGCAAGGGGCATTGGCGGAAAGAGTGAATGTCACCAGACAGACCATCGTCGCTTTGGAAAAAGGAAGCTATGTACCATCATTGCTGCTAGCAATGAATATCGCACGCACATTTCAATTGCCTGTGGAGGAAATTTTCTTTTTAGAGGGGGATAAAGGATGAAGATCATGAAGAATGTACTTATTACGCTGGTCACTTTGCTATTATTCATCTGGGCATTAATCGAATTTTACGGGGCATCAATCGACATATCCATGTTCTTAGAAGACCCTGATCGGGAGTACTTGTTCGAAATCAAACTGTTACCGTTGATAGTTTTTCTGCTCTTCGGTGGCTGGCTTGGATTCATTTCGATTCAAAAAAAGCGCAAGAAACACTCCTGGAAAAATGTATTATTGCTTCCGGATGAATTCGAAGAAACAGATGAAAGGGAAAAGCAACTCACCGCCCAGGCGTGTCGCTCCGCTTATATCAGCATGATGTACTCGTTTCCAATCATCAGTGCGTTACTGCTGTTGTATCCATTCGTTTCAGAAGTGGTGCCTTATTATCCGCTACTGGTATTCACCCTGCTCCCACTCACCCAGATCATCACCTACACCGTATCATGGAAAAAGAACTTCTAACCAAGCTGTGGCTGCACCCCTGCACCACAGTAAAATTTCACCGTATTGAGGGACAGTCCCCCGGCACGTTAACGCTTCAACGCAAGTAGGGACTGTCCTTTCATTGCATTTCTCAACTCAAACGTTCATTTTTCAATAATTTTCTAAAAATTACAACAAAATATTAGTAATTACATAATCTCCATTGTATAATTGTGGTAGTGTTTTGGTAGTGGGTCTTTATTCATAAAAGTTAAACATAATTTGAATTTTTTAGGAGGAATTGTGATGAAAAAGTTCAGCTTAGCGTTATGTTCAACTATTTTTTTACTGGCCATGGTTTTTGGATTGGGGACGACAGTATTTGCAGAAGTCGACAAAGATGTAGCTAAGGCTTTGGAAGAAATTGAGAAGACCAATGAAGAGATTGACAAAGAGATTGGAAAAGCAGTAGAAGAAGCTGACAAACTCCAAGCGGAATACCTGGAGGATATGAAAAAGATCGAACTTGGGAAAGAACTTGCTAAATTGAATGAGGAAAAAGAAAAAGTCCTTGCAGATTTGGCTAAAGAAAAAAACGATGAGAAGAAAAGAGCCAAATTAAACGAAAAACTTGAAAAGATCGAAGAGAAGCAGCAAGAGCATAAAGAAAAGATGGATCAAAAAATCCAAGAAATAAAAACTGAAATCCAATCTGTTACAACAGAAATGATGGAATCTGATGGAAAAGATAAAGAAAATCTTGAGAAGAAAATTGAAAAGTTGAAAGAAAAGCTTTCTAAAAGAAATGAAAAAATGACCGAAAAAACAGATAAGTACACGGAAGAATTGGAGAAAGTGATTACTGACGTCTATGATGATACGCTGGAAATGTCGCAAAAAACGATTGAGAAAGCCGCAGAAAAAGGCGTCATTGCAGAGTGCAGCTGGAAACTTGTTCGCTTTGCAGATAAATGGGTATGGATTGATCCAATCAAAGTAGTAGGAGTAAATTAATCGTTTGACCCAGGTACAGATCAACTAAAAAAGAGTTCTAATTTTGAGCTCTTTTTTTTCATGAGGTGAGAAATTTGGAAGGCTTCAACATAGGTAAAAAAGGTTCTGCTTTAGAAAGAGTAAAATACGATCATAACGATATCTCACTTCTCACTTATGGAGATGGAATCGAAGTTCTTAGTCAAACCATTAATAAAGGTCGCTTGTTCTATGTTTATCCTTCTGATAACCATGAAATTTTGGAGTTCTATTTCTTAGTTTCGGGTAGAATCATCTGTGATATGAATGATGGGAAAGTTACATTAGGTCCTGGAGATTATTTCACCATCAGAGGAATCGAAGAACCGATTCATTTTGAGGTGGTGGAAGACGTGACTTTTCTTTGCGTAAATACAGAACAGCAATTCATGCACATTAGTAAAGGGATCTCTGATCTAATGGACATAGTAAAACAGGTGGAAAGAAAAGATCGTTACACGTTTCAACATAGTGATAGGGTAGCTAATTATGCAGTGAAAATTGCTAAGAAGCTGAAGTTGAGAAAAGAAAGCCTAGTGAATTTGACGAACGCATCCCTGCTCCATGATATCGGTAAGATTCACACACCTGAAGAAGTATTGAACAAGCCGGGAAGATTGACGGAGGAAGAATTCGACTTAATAAAAAAACATCCTGGCGATGGTGCAAAGATGATTAAGGAATCTTATTATCAGGAACTCGTTCCTATTATTGAGCAGCACCACGAGCGACTGAATGGAAGCGGCTATCCTAATGGACTCAAGGGTGACGATATCGTTTTGGAGGCACGGATCATAGCCGTTAGCGACACGTTTGATGCCATGACAGAAGATCGTTCATATCGCAAAGCTTTTACCAAAGAGTATGCTTTAAATGAGATAAAAAGCATGGCGAGATCACATTATGATCCAACTGTAGTGGAAGCATTCGAAGTCGTGTTAAACGAAGATAAAATTCTATAAAACTTAAAGCTGCTCTCTATGCATAGAGAGCAGCTTTTTTATGCAGTTCATGCACCATCACAGTAAAATTTTACAGAAGTGAGGGACTGTCCCTCATCGCTTTTAAGCGTTAAAGGATCTTAGTGAATCCAGGGTTGCTGGGATCCCTTGTTCATAAGGGGTGGAAGGGAGTTCCCCGAAATGTGCCTTGTATTTTTCGCCGCTCAGCACAACAGGGGTTTTATTCAAATAATACATTTCCACGTATTCTCTCATCATTGGATTGACCCACCCAAGCAGGCGGATCATCGGTTTTGTTATTGTACCGACTTTCTTTGTGTATTCTGTATTCGCTCGTACTATTTCAATGACTTCACTACCCGCTATTGTTCGTGATCCTGGCACATTCCAATTTTGTCCGTAAGCACTTGTTTCTGAAGCAATGTTCACCATCGCTTTCGCCCCGTCGGGAGTATAGATGAATTCCCGTTCTATCGAATGATCTCCCATATATCCGGCTCTTTTATTTCTGACAACATAATTGAGTGTATAGTTCAGTAACGAATTCCCTGCATGAGGACCATAAAAATCAGGGAAGTGGGCGATGCAATACTCCACACCTGAACTTTTCACTTGCTCTTCCAGTTTTAAGCGAAGTTTTCCTTTTTTCGTATGAGGAGCTTTCCTATCTGTTTCTGCTACTTTTTTATCAGTTATCATCCCGTAGGCATAAATGTTATCCACTATCGCAAGTTTTGCGCCATTTTCTTTCGTGGCATGCAGAATGTTTTCTATAAGTACCGGCTGATTTACAGCCCATTCAGGATAAGGAATGTTGATGGCGTGAAAAATCACTTCATGACCTGCACAAGCTTCAGACAAGCTCTCTTTATCGAAGACATCTCCCTCATGGATCTTGATTACTTTTGAATTTCCAAATAGTTTTTGCAGCTTCTCCTTATTTCTTGCAAATGCAGTAACTGAAATCCCTCTACCAGCTAATTCGAGGGTCAGAGCACTCCCCATCCCGCCGGTAGCACCTAAAACAATTGCTTTTTTCATCACTTTTCCTCCCTATTTGACCATTGGTCAATAATGTGTAAAAAATTATTCTTGCAGTATCCCTGCAAGAATATCTTCTGCATAAGTTTCAGCCATGGTTCGTACCTCATCGTATCCTTCCACTTTGTGACAGTAGTGGGACACAAAACCGTGTAGCATTAGAAAAACAGACCAGATTTTCTGAACGGTTAGTTTGGTCGAGGTGAGACTGTAAATCGATTGTGCAAACTTGTCGTAGCTTCGATTCGGACCTTCTTCGAGGTAACTTTTCAAGTCCTCGTCTTTGGTCATGAACATGACATCGTAATGGTGCTGGTAGGTAAGACCGAATTCGATATAACCGAGCAGGATCGCTTTGAGCTTTTCTCTGTTGGAAAGATCAAGATCCAGAATTCCTTCCATTGTTTGATCCAACTTGGCGAAATCCAGTTCCACTAAGGCGAAGAACAGTTCAGCTTTATTGTTGAAATGATAATAAATGGAACCGTGACTGTAGCCGAGCTCCTTTGCTATCTTTCTAAGAGTTACTCCTTGAAATCCTTGCTTAACAAATAATTCACGTGCGGTATCAAGTACAATTTCTCTAGTTAGTTCCTGTTTCACTGCTTTCCTAGGTGCCATAATTACTCCTTTAGATTTTATTGACCGTTGTTCAATTAAAATTATATACCATTAATTTTATGCTGGTCAAGAGAAGAGAAACCAAATCGGCCTCAAGACGGAGTAGTTATCATTCTATAGTTTGTATATTATGGGATGCTTCTATGATTAAATAATGATAGAGGGAGATCTTTAATAGTGTATAGATTGTTAGAAGAGTAGGGTAGACTTGTTGATGAGAACCATCTGAAATAAAAACTAGGTTATATGTGAACAGCCCCCTGTTCTCTATATAAACGAAAGACCTGCCATCCATCAGCATGGCAGGTCTTTTAATGCTTTAACGCAATGGGGGACAGTCCCTCACCGTTTTAACGTGATGAGGGACTGTCCCTGAAATATCTTCTAATTTAGAAGATATCGCTTTCATTGTTTTATGAAAATAGTTTCTGGGAATGCCTCTGAGTGAATCACATCGAAGCTGATTACATCAAGCAATTCGGAGGTACCCTTATGACGAAAGGTAAAAGCATACATGCGTTGGTCATCCTCATGTTCACACAGTTCATTTCAGGTGGCGTGACCAACACGAAAGGAATCGTACTCGACCAGGTGGAAAATGACCTCGGCCTTGATATGAGTGAATTCGGACTCGTCGTATTCATATTTCAATTAGGTTTTACACTCGCAAGTTTAATCATCGGTTATTATACCGATAAAAAAGGTCTCAGACTGATGACAATCGTAGGATCCATCATTATGGGTCTCGGCTTTTTCGGAACAGGGATTGCACCGAATATCCTGTTTTTCCTAGGATTTTATATGATTGTCGGATTCGGCCTCGGCGCACTTGGCGTCGCATCGAACTCGATTATTCCTGTCGCCTACCCGAACAACCAGAATCGGATGTTCAACTTTGCAATGGGTATATACGGTCTTGGTATGGTCGTTTTTCCACAGTTTCTCAACTATATGTTCCAGTTTGCTTCCTGGCGCTATTTTTACATTGGTATCGCCATCGCATTGATCGCAGTCATCATCTATATTACGACGGTAGCGTTCCCGGATGGTAAGGTGGAAAAAATCGACCTGAAGGCATTCATCCCGATGCTGAAGGATGCTCAATTCGTCTTCCTGCTGTTTTTCCTTATGTTCGAGGTTTCTGCAGAAGTGTCGTTCATGAACTTTTT
Source organism: Thalassobacillus hwangdonensis (assembly GCF_042675915.1). Taxonomy (NCBI): domain Bacteria; kingdom Bacillati; phylum Bacillota; class Bacilli; order Caryophanales; family Bacillaceae; genus Thalassobacillus; species Thalassobacillus hwangdonensis. The sequence goes on from NZ_JBHTKL010000005.1 coordinate 343,874, forward strand.
CCCGTCTTACCTGAAATCACTTGATTTGGGAGTTGGCACGGCAGCGAAAGAGGATATGGTAGCAACGATTCTTTCGATCTTTTCGATCTTCTTCATGATTGGTAGACTTGGTGTCGCTTATTTGACGAATTGGATCAATGAGCGTCTGATCCTGATCACCTTCTCGGCAGGATCCTTGATCATGGTTGGTGCCGGGTTCCTTGTTGCAACAAGCTTTCCATACCTGTTTGCAGGCGCGGGGCTGTTCTTTTCTACGTTATTCCCGACAGCTACTGCTTTTGGTACAAAAATTTCAAAAACAGGTGGATCCGCGCTGGGTCTAATTTACATTGCAGCCGGAATCGGTGGTGGACTCGCCGGTTACATCGTCGGTGTCGCATCTGAAATATTCGGCATGGCTGGAGGCTTCAGTGTCGTCCTCATTTTCCTTGCGCTCATGCTGCTTACCTCATTCTTTATGAATGCAGAAAAATCGAACCAGCACCAAGCAGGCTGATCCAACTATGATAAAATCGGGATATTGAGTAAAAAAGGCAGGTGAGCAAGTGGAGCTGTTCCTATTCGCCCTCATTATCCTGATTGCATCCATCTTACAGACAAGTACAGGCTTCGGCTTCTCGATTCTCGCGACACCGTTCCTGCTGCTGTTGTTCGAACCGAGACAAGCCATCCAGATTAATTTGATTCTGTCGCTTGCCATATCCATTGCACTGATCGCAAAAATTCAAAAAGACATCGATACCGCTGTTTTGAAACGGTTCATCATTGGAAGCCTGACAGGTCTTCCTGTCGGCATCGTTCTTTTCCTGCTGGCAAATATGACATCAATGAAGCTGGCGATCAGCGTGGTCATTCTTGTTTTGACCGTGCTGTTGCTGCTTAACTTCCGCATACGCCAATCACACAAAAGAGATACAATCGCTGGCTGGTTCTCAGGCTCTCTCACTACAAGTATAGGGATGCCCGGGCCGCCGCTGCTGCTTTATTTTTCCGGAACGGATGCTAAAAAGGAAAAATTACGCGGTACGACGCTGGCGTTTTATTTGTTCATCTATTTCGTCAGCCTGCTCATTCAGGTGATCTTCGCCGGGACCGATGCCACCGTATGGAAGTCAAGTGGCCGCGCATTGCCGCTTGTGATTGTAGGACTATTTCTCGGACAGGCACTCTTTAAAAGAATAAGCCAGAAACTCTTTCGCCTGTTCACCTATGCAATTCTTCTATTTACAGGCATCTATCTACTGATCGACACCATGTAAAAAACTCCCCTCACGAAGGGGAGTTTTCTTTAAGTTTCACCTCATAAAAACGCATGCCTTTCATAATGCCTTTCACCTCAAACAAACCATCAAGCACGAGTGTCCTTAATCTATACTCCAGATATGCATCGCTCACATCCTGCTCCGCTTCTCCTAACACCTGTCCGATAATTCGTGCTGCACGGATGAATTCATAGCCTTTTTTTGAGTGGAGTTCACGAGCAACCTCAATCAGCGCCTCGTCAAAATAAGCTTCTGAGACTTGCTTGATTTCTCCATCCTCGCTAATCCGCAGCACAGAATCGGCAATAGATAGTTCCTGCCATTCTGACACCAATTCCACTCTCTTATCCACTGTTAACGGATCAGCATTCACATGCTCGAATATCCCATGCAGTTTATCTGGTGAAATTTCACCCAGACGCTGAGGTGTGAAATCAATATTCGGTTGCTGGTATTCCTGAAAATACCCTTTCACGGCATCCATCACAAAAATCGGATGATGGCTTGCCTCAAACAGTTTCATGATAAAACGTAATCCGATTTGTTCATTGGCGCTCCCAGTCATCCAAATATATATCGGCATGTCCTCAGGGGTTGCCTGCAACTCCCTCAACGTATCGTCAAATTGAAAAAGATAACGGTCAATATATTCTTCGTCATAATTGATGTGATTTTTCAGCCACTCAATCCGCTGTTCGCGACCTTTAACTGTATGTAGTTCAGTCAATGGCCCGATCGATAATTTATCATCAAGACCAATGACTTTTTCCTTGTCATCATTCCTTAATGCATGTTTCAAACTGCCAGCAGAACTTGCGCCAAATGTAAGATGAACGCGCCTGTACTTATCATAGCTTTCGGGCTTGAACTGAGCTTCATAGACGCGTTCCAGGTCATCGAATGACCTTTCAACATCCCGGACGAATCCGTCATTTCCATACTTCGGATGGGAGGTGCGATCCAATCCCAACTTAATATGTAGGAGCATCGTTTTTGCCTCTGCTTCAGAGATCCCTTCCAGCACTTTCTTCCACTTATCGATCATTACGTCACTCCCTTAAGGCCGGTACCCGTACATGAAACCGAACACGAATAAATAAAACACGAAAAATAACAGCATAGGTAGGATGGAGACACCAATCCACACTTTTTTCTGTGTCGTCTTCGCCTTCTCAAACCATCTCAAATAAGCAATGAACACCACTACAGCGAGCGGCAGTAAATAAAGCCAAGCCGCAACGTCGACCCAGGCAGAATTTTTATCCCAATACTCTTCAGGTACCGGAGTTCCTCCAAACTTGGCGCGTATCCACTCCCGAACGCTGGCGAAAACAACCGTAACAAGTAAAAAGTAGCCAATCACGATCCCTTTCATTCGTTTGGAAAAACTGGTGCGCTGCAGCAACAAAATAATGATACAGATTAATCCGAGCAGCCAGAAATATTCCATCCAATTCCCTAATAGATCCTGCACGTCAATCACCTCCAAGTCTATTGTACGAAAACTGAAGCCAATACGTTTCAGTCATAAAAAATAACCCCACTTGGAGGTTATTTTTTCAATAATAAATACATGAAATATGGTGCCCCGATCAATGCGACCATGATACCAGCGGGCAAGCCTTCTGGTTCCACGATGTTTCGGCCGATCGTGTCTGCAACCATCAACAGCCAGCCACCAATCAGGATGGCAACCGGAATGAATAACTGGTTACGTGGTCCCACGAGGCCTTTGGCAATGTGAGGCGCCATCAGTCCGATGAACGCGATGCCACCAGTGACGGATACAGCGGAAGCGGCAAGCGCGACCGCTGTCAGCAATAGAATGATGCGTTCTTTTTCAATCGATACTCCAACGCCGACAGCGACAGGCTCACTCACCCCTAGCAGATTTAATCGGTTCGCCTTATATAGGGTGAAAGGAATCAGCACGATCAACCAAGGAAGAAGTGCCAGGATGAAAGGCCAGTCGGTTCCCCAGATGTTACCCGCCAACCATTTGGCGATGAAATCGACTTTTTCCCGTTCGGCAGAGGAGATTAGCACGATCATCACGCCGGAGAACGCCATCGAAAATCCTACACCCGTCAAAACGAGGCGAACCGGCTGAAGTCCGATATTCTTTCTGTATGAAAATGCGTAAATCAATGCAGCTGTAATCAATGCACCAACAAAAGCAACGGCAGGGAGCAGGTAGACAAACGAGCCCGGTTCAATCGGGAAAAATAAAAAGAACACAGCAATCGATACACCAGCACCGGAATTAATTCCGATCACTCCTGGATCAGCCAGGTCATTCCGCGTAATCCCCTGCAGAATTGCTCCTGATAACGCGAGCGCCATCCCTGCCAGCAAAGTAATGATAATACGTGGCAGACGAATTGAAAATAAGATGAATTCTTCTTTGAATGTGCCATTTCCAAGCAACGTCGGAATCAGTCGGTCATAGGAAAGGGAAGCATACCCGATTCCTGAACTGAACACGAATGTTGCCAGGATAAGCAGGATCGTCACGGCGATGATGATCCGTTGTTTCCGTAAAAGTGATGGGTGGATCATGAGAATGCATTCCCTCCTTTACGTACGATGATTAAAAAGAAGGGAAGCCCCATCATCGTGACAATCGCAGCGACCGGTGTTTCATACGGGGCATTGATTGTCCTGCCCAATGTATCAGCGAGCAGCATGAAGGTTGCTCCAGTGACCATCGACATTGGGATGATGAACCGGTAGTCCGTACCGACAATGGCGCGTACGATATGCGGAATCATCAGTCCGATGAACACAAGGTTTCCGACAAGCGCAACCGAAGCACCTACCAGCAATACGATGATGATAAAGAGCAGGGTCTTGATCGTACGGATTTTCTGACCCAACCCTACTGCAACTTCTTCATTCAAGCTTAGAACAGTCAATTGTTTTGATAACATGATCGCAATGAGGATACCTATTATAATGATTGGGACGATGATCTGCAGCTGTCCCCATGTCGTGCCGATGATGCCCCCGGCCGTCCACATCGAAACATCCTTTGAGATTTTAAAGTAAATCCCGATTCCTTCTGCTATGGCATACAAAAAAGCGGATACCGCTGCCCCAGCAAGCACAATGCGGAACGGGGAAAACCCGCCTCGCTTCATTGCACCGATGCCGAACACCATCACGGCACCGACAGCGGCACCAATAAAGCAGGCGATCATGATGCCGAAATAATTTGCAGTCGGGATGAAGGCAAGCGTAACTGCCAGTGCAGCGTTCGCCCCGGCAGTCAAGCCGAGCAATCCAGGATCAGCGAGCGGGTTGCGGGTAATTCCCTGCATGATGGCTCCTGCGACAGCCAATGCTGCACCGACGAACATCGCCCCGATTTCACGCGGCAGCCTCAGCTCGCGCAAAATCGTGATTTCCGTACTGACCGCGTCGGAGGTCAATGCCAACCAGACGTCCCGAAGCGACGTATCCGCCGCTCCGAACACCATTGCCACCGTGAACATCCCGGCAAAAACAATCAGCCCAACAACCATCTTAAATAAAAATGTCATCGAAAAACCCTTATATACACTCATCATACTCATCTTTTCTATAAAAATATTTGTTTATCTAAAGGGATGGGTTTCCAATAGTCAATCGTAATAAAGGGGGAGGGAAAACGGGGAGACTCCTGCGGAAAAACGTACGAGAGAGACCCCGCAACGAAGTGAGGAGGCTCGAACGTGCGCCCATGGAAAGGGAGTGGTTTCCTTGACCGCCTTATCAACTATATGATTGGAACTCTATCCAGATAGAAAAGAGGAATTCTATGAATAGAACTCCTCTTCACCAATCATTCTCCCAAAAACTTTTCCTTAAAGAACTCCAGCTGGAACTCCAGTGAAACAGGATCATTGAAGTAGAATTCCTTCGCATTCGCTTCAAACACCTGATCATTCTTCACAGCAGGAATGTTTTTATACGTATCTGTTTCCTGGAAAGAGTTGTCCGTATCCGGGTTCTTACTGAAGATTAGGTAGTCACCTGCGTATTCAGGCAGCACTTCCGCTGACATCGCATAGAAACCATCCTTCAACGCCATTTCTTTTACTTTTTCAGGCATTTTCAGCTTCATTTCCTGATAAAGGATCTCCGTTCCACGCGCCCAGTTATCACCGAAAACATACAGCTGCTTGTCGAAGTTTTCAATGACAGAAACGGTTGCATCTTCGCCGATTTCAGCACGGATATCATCTCCGGCCTGTTGTGCACGAGTTTGGAAATCTTCTACCCAGTCACGTGCTGCTTCTTCTTTGTTCAAAAGTTTACCAATTTCGATGTGCTGCTCCAAGTAGTCGAGTTTACCGTACGTGTACGTTACCGTAGGGGCAATCTCTTTCAATTTATCGATGTTCTGAGTGTTGGAAAGTCCAATGATCAAGTCTGGCTCAAGCTCGATGATCTTCTCAAGGCTTTCAGCTGTCACTTCTTCTACGCCTTCCAATTCTTCAGCGAAGCGTGGATTCATTTTCGACCAGGAATCGACACCGACCATATTGACGTCAAGCGCCATTACGTTACCTGCAAAGCTTGATAGTACGATGACTTTCTCAGGATTCGTCGGTACTTCTACGGGACCATTTTCAGATTCATAGGTGAACGTTTCCGGTTCTTTTTCTTTCGCTTCCTTGTCTTTCTCTTTTCCTGTCGTCTCGCTGCAAGCGCTCAGAATCAATACGAAAACTAGTAAAACAGGGATGAATAATTTCTTCATTGCTGATTCTCCTTCAATAGATTATAAGATACACACATCGGTTTACCGGTGCGAGGATCGCGACCGATTTCCGCATCGATGTGAAAGACTCTTTTCAAGACATCATGCTGGATGACTTCCTCACAGTCACCAGCCTTCACAACTTCACCATCCTTCAACGCAATGATGTAGTCAGCGAAGCGTGCAGCCTGGTTCAAATCGTGGAGCACCATCACAATCGTGCGCTCCTCGTGAATGTTCAGCTGCTGCAATAATTCAAGTATCTCGAGTTGATGGGCCATATCCAGATATGTAGTAGGCTCATCAAGGAAAATGATCTCGGTTTCCTGTGCAAGGGCCATCGCAATCCAGACACGCTGCCGCTGTCCACCTGACAATGCATCGACAGGACGATATTTGAATTCCTTCGTGCCAGTTACTTCAAGTGCCCAGTCGATCATTTCATAGTCACGCTTCGTCAACCGGCCGAAACCCTTCTGATAAGGAAAGCGTCCGTAGGAAACGAGTTCACCAACGGATAGACCATTGGCACTTTCGGGCGTCTGAGGGAGGATCGCCATCTTCTTCGCCAGCTGCTTCGTATTTTCTTTGGATATCGTTTCGCCATCGAGGACGACGTTGCCTGATTGATGTGGAATGATTCTGGTAATTGCCTTCAACAGGGTCGACTTGCCACAACCATTGGCGCCGATAATGGTCGTGATTTTTTTGTCAGGGATAGTGGTTGATAACCCTTTGACGATCCGTCGTTCATCATATCCAACATCCAGATTAGTAGTATAGAGGCGAGTCATGCAGGATCCTCCGATTCTCAATAATTGTTGATAATGATTCTCAATCTCGATTACAATACACACTATAAGTTGTAAAAAAAGTGTTGTCAAGCATTAATCGTATTGAAAAATTCAGTAAAGGATTGTATAGTTTAATGAGAATGATAATCAATTACAGTTGATTTTCGAGGAGTGAACGGAATGGAAAGGGAAGAGCTTTTTGACGTGACGATCATTGGCGGAGGGCCTGCAGGGCTTTATTCTGCTTTCTATAGTGGATTACGCGGGATGAAAACGAAGATCATCGAGTACCAACCGTTTTTAGGTGGGAAAGTGAATGTCTATCCTGAAAAAATAGTATGGGATGTAGGAGGATTGCCTCCAACTCCTGGTGCAAAACTGAAGGATAACCTGATTGAGCAAGGGCTGACATTCGACCCGTCTGTCGTCTTGAATGAAAAAGTCGAGGCGATGGAACGTAACGAAGAGGGAATGTTCGAGTTGAGAACAGCTTCTGGAGAGCGTCACCTTTCCAAAACGATCATCATTGCTGTCGGAAGTGGAATCCTCAACCCTCAGAAGCTCAATATTGAAGGAGCAGAGCGGTTTGAAGTCTCCAATTTGAATTACACGGTCAAGTCGCTCGAGCACTTCAAAGGGAAAACGGTTGTCGTCTCGGGCGGTGGAGATTCTGCAATCGACTGGGCGAATGAACTGGTAGCCGTTGCGAAAAAAGTTTACGTGACATGCCGAAAGGGTGAATTTGCCGGGCATGAAGCTCATGTGAAACAGCTGATGGACAGCTGTGCAGACTGTATTTTCCGTACGTCGATTACAAAACTTGTCGCTTGTGAAAACCACGATTGTATCGAGCATGTCGAACTGACCAACCATGAAACAGGGCAAGTGTCCATGCTTCCGATTGACGAAGTCGTCGTCAGCCATGGGTATGAGATCGATGCATCTCTACTCAATAACAGCAGACTCGGAATCGAACTGAAGGACAACTACTATGTCGAGGGTAGTACGAACAGTGAATCTTCTGTTCCTGGCATTTTTGCTGCTGGAGATATTCTGAAGCATGATGGCAAATTGAACCTGATTGCTGGAGCCTTCCAGGATGCAGCTAATGCGGTGAATATGGCAAAACAGTACATACAGCCGGATGCAGAAAAGGCTGCGATGGTCTCTTCCCACAACGCTGTATTTCAGGCGCGTAACCGTGAACTCGTCAAACAAATGATGAACTGATAGAAAAAACAGAGCTCAGCTTCGAGCTCTGTTTTTGTTTTTACCTAACGTCCAATGTCCGCCTGTAAAGAATGATGAGCAGTACGAGCATGACGATATCGAGTCGGGCGCTGAACAATGCCTGGACCAACCCATCATGCAGTGCAGGCACTTTCGTCATCAGAATCGCCCCGATGATGACGATAAGCAGCGCAACTGCAGCGTATTTTACATACCTGTTCATGATCAACATCACTCCGCAGGCAATTTCCAATGTCGCTAACGCATACATGAACGAAATCGGATACGGAATCCCCAAGCTTACAAAAACCTCTCCCAATCCAGTCCCTAACAGCTTCATCAATCCGGAAGTAATGAAAACAAATGCAACCGCATAACGTACGAGCTCGAGCGTCGTCAGTTTCATGGCCACGCCTCCTTTTTTTCATTTATATGCAAGGGATGGGACAAACCATGCCTGTAGAAAGAAAACAAGTCCTAAAAGCATCTCGGTCTCTGGTCGGATAGAAAATCAATCCAGGGCACATCGCTGCCAGACTGCCAATCTCGTAAACTGAGAGTATCAAAAGAAAAGGCGTGATAACGATGGCGGTAAAAGAAGCGGTGACAGCAGATACACTCACAGCAGTGGAGGAGAGTCCGGTCCAGTCGATTTTCAAAAATAAGAACTTCCTTCTCTTGTGGGGGGCGGCATTACTATCAAGTTTCGGAATCTCTTTTTTCTTATTTTCACAAAGCTGGTATGTCGTAAATGTGCTCAATCTAGAGGCATCACTTGGGTTCATCTATATTGCAGCCAGCATTCCGAGGGTCCTGTTCATGATCATCAGCGGAACGGTGGCGGATCGGTACAGTAAGACGAAAATCATGTTCATGTCGGACTTTATCCGTGGATTACTGCTGATCGGATTGGTGGTATGGTTCTTGTTCGGTGGAATTACACTTTGGACGTTTGTCGGGTTCGCATTTTTCTTCGGTATTCTTGATGCTTTCTTCTGGGCAGCGGAGAGCGCAATCATCCCTGCCATCATACGAAAAGAAAATTTGACCCGCGGGAACTCGATCATCCAGATGACCAATCAGACGTCGTTTATTCTGGCGCCAATGCTTGCAGGAGTGATCATCGCGTTCGGTAGTTACGAGGTGGTTTTCGGAACGACTGCTGTCATGCTGATCATTGCGAGTATCCTAATCATCATGATGCGCATCCCTAAGTCGGCGGATCAGGAAGCGAATAGCCAGCAGGCCTTCTGGGAGACGTTCAAAGAAGGTGTCGTCTATGTGAAGAATTCTCGGATTCTATCTCTCGTGTTACTGACGACGGTTTTCATCAATTTGTTCATGACCGGGCCGATGACCATGGGCCTACCATTGTTCGTGAAAAATATCCTCGATGGCTCAGCGGTCGACTTCAGTTTGCTGGAAGCAGGACTTGCAGGAGGCATGCTGATCGGTGCGATCGTTATCGGAATACTCAACTTGAATAAGAGGAGAGGGGAAATCGCATTGCTTTCCCTGATCGTCGGCGGGCTGGCGTTTGCTGGGATGAGTTTCACTACGAATTTATGGTTGAGCATGATTACACTGGGAATCTTCGGATTGACGCTTTCCTTCACGAATATTCCTTTCATCGCTGCAATCCAGGGGATGATTGAAGAAAAGGTGATCGGTAGGGTGATGGGCTTGATTTCACTGGCGTCGATGGGACTGATTCCTGTAAGCTACGTCATTACCTCAGGTATGCTTGCCCTTGGTTTGTCAATCCACCATATCATGGCTGGCGGTGCTATCCTTGTAGTAGCCTACACGATTTTTGTCTACTTCCGTTTTAATGAATTACGAACGATGAATTGATCGAAAGCCGGTTTTTAGGAGCCGGCTTTTTTTGTGTTTAGAAGGTGCCGAGGATTATAATAGTGATAATAAAATGAAAAGGGAGGAAGCGGCAATGAAGGAACAGGTGGAACTACATAAAGAGGAATTTCTGAGGGAACTGGAGGATTTTCTTAGGATCCAGAGCATCTCGTCCCAGGAAAAACACAAGGATGATGTAAAAAAGGGTGCTGAATGGGTGGCTGGAGCATTGGAAAAGGTCGGAGTGGAGAATGTGGAGATCATTCCGACGGATGGACACCCGATTGTTTACGGGGACTGGCTCCATGCGTCGGATAAGCCGACGGTGCTTGTGTACGGCCATTATGATGTGCAGCCGGAGGACCCTGTGGAACTTTGGGATACGCCTCCATTCGAACCGGTTATAAGAGACGGGAAAATCTTTGCACGTGGCGCGACGGACGACAAGGGACAGTTGTTCATCCATATCAAAGCATTGGAATTGCTGAAAAAGGAATACGGTGAACTTCCGGTCAATGTGAAATTCTGTATCGAAGGCGAAGAAGAAATCGCAAGCCCGAACCTCGGTCCTTTCATTAATGAAAATACGGAAAAATTAGCATGTGATGCCGTGCTTGTCTCGGATACTTCGTTCATCGACGCGGATCATCCTGCAATCTGTACCTCGTTGAGAGGGGCACTTGCATTGGAAGTGAAGGTGAAGACGGCGAATTCAGATCTTCACTCCGGTCAGTACGGCGGAGGCGTGCCGAATGCGGTCCATTCACTCGTAAACATCCTTGATTCGCTGCATGATGACAAAGGACGTGTGGCAGTAGATGGATTTTACGAAGGGGTTCCAGAGGTGACTGAACAATTGAAAGAAGAGATTGCCGCTATTCCATTTGATGAGGAAAAGACGAAGCAGACGCTTGGGTTAAGCTCGCTGTATGGCGAAGAGGGATTCTCCTTCCTGGAGCAGACCGGCATCCGTCCGACACTTGAAATCAATGGAGTAACAGGCGGGTATGGCGGTGATGGTATCAAGACGATCGTACCGAATGAAGCGACGGGGAAAATCAGCTGCAGGCTTGTAGGGGATCAGGACCCGCAGTATGTGTATGAACAAATTGAAAAACATATCTATGCACAGAAACAGGCTGGAGCGGATGTAGAGTTGAAACAGTTCATCCAGGCGAAGCCGGTCGCACTTGATTCCAACCATCCGATGATTCAAAAGGCAGCGGATGCATATGAAGCAGTCTACGGAGTGCGGGCATTGTTTCCGAAAGAAGGCGGGTCGATTCCAATCGTGGAGGTATTTGCACGAGTACTCGATGCACCCGTCGTACTGATGGGCTTTGGACTGCCAAGTGAAAATCTGCATGCACCGAATGAACATTTCCATACTGAAAACTTCACCAAAGGCATCGAAACCGTAACCCATTATCTCAAATCACTTTAGCACACTAGGGGACAGTCCCTCACCGCTTTAACGCGATGAGGGACTGTCCCCACATGCTTTAACGCGCTACAATGCCGAGTACAAACCCGTCGTAGCCTTTGCTTCCGAGGGTCTGGACAGATGTAGCATCGATTCGATCCTCAGACGCCAGCATGTCAAAGCATGCACGTGTCCCGACGATATCTTTATCTTCACTCTCCGCGTCAGCGACTCGTCCGCCGCGTACAACGTTATCAATAATCACTACTGCACCAGGCTCCGCAAGTTCCAGCGCCCATTTTAAATAGTACGGATTATTCTTTTTATCTGCATCGATAAAGATAAAATCAAAGTGTGCATCTCCATTGTTTTTCAACACTGGCAACGTATCCAAAGCCTTGCCGACAAGAATCTCCACTTTATCTTCGACACCTGCTCGTCTGATGTTCTCTTCTGCCACTTCGGCATGTTTCGGACTGAACTCCAGCGTGACGACCTGCCCGTTTTCAGGCAAGGCGCGTGCAAGCCAGATTGTACTGTAGCCGCCGAGTGTCCCGATTTCGAGAACCGACGTGGCACCTTTCATCTTTGCCATCAAATGCAGCATCTTTCCTTGTGCAGGTGATACATCGATGGAAGGCAGTTCCTGAGCCGAGTTATATTTTAGTACCTCTGCCATCACTTCATCCTCGTCAATCAACTTACTATTAAAGTAATTATCCACTTCTTTTCCTTTTTGAATCAAATCCAATTCAACCTTCTCCCTTCAATTGGCAACAACCTGGTTCAAGTTTATGCTGTTCAAAAGAATAATTCCATAATAAACGTCCTTTTTATGAAGCGTTCGAAGTATCGACCTATCATGCTAGTGACCTATATCCTTCGCGTGCCTATATAAAACCATTCGGTTTGCAGAGGCATGAATGAGGAAAAGGAGAGTTAGGGAGGTAGAATCATGCACGCATCACAAATCATTTTGCTATTATTCATAGGCTATATCGTTTTTACGCTGGACAAAAAACAGAAAAACATACCGGTCCCTGCTTTACTGCTTGTCATCGGTGTGGTTTTTTCATTCCTTCCCTTTTTCAGTGAGGTGAATGTAACGAAGCCGGTCATCTACGACATTTTGCTCCCTGCGTTACTTTTCATATCCGCTTACCGTTTTTCTCCAAAAGCATTGAGGGAGAATGCGGGGATCATTGCTACACTGAGCACACTAGGATTGATAGCGACTGCTGTGCTGCTTGGCTTCACTATTTATGTGATAGGCGGTTTATTTGTTTCGTTATCGCTTGTCGGTGCACTTGTAATTGCATCGATCCTTACGCCGACCGATCCGGTATCGGTTGTATCGATCCTTAAACAATCTGCAGACGATCCTAAAGTGGCAGATGTCGTAGATGGAGAATCGATGATCAATGATGGTACAAGCATCGTGCTCTTTACCGTACTTGCTGGCATACTTACTGGTGAAAAATCCTTCGACTTCCTCTCCTTCATCGGCGAATTTTTATATGTATCGCTTGGCGGAGCGGTAACCGGGGTGATTCTAGGGTGGATTGTCAGTAAAGCTGTCCATTTCACCCATCAGAAAGACTACCAAGTCATGCTCAGTATCGTGCTTGCTTATGGAAGCTTCCATATCGCGGAGCATATCGGGGTATCTGGGGTGCTGGCGACGGTTGCCTCTGGGATCATGTTGGCATGGGAGTTCGAGAATACGAATAAGGAAGACCATTACCGGGAAGCACTGGATGGCTTCTGGAATGTTGTTGAACCGTCCGTACTCGCACTTGTCTTCCTGTTGATCGGTATCGAAGCGACCGGCTACCTTGCATTCGACCATTGGGGATTAGCAATTCTCTTGTTCATTGCCTCCATCATCATCCGGTTCATTGTCATTGCCGGAACGTTTCAGTTTTTTTCCAGATGGAGGAATACGGTGAGCTGGCAGCAGATCGGGCTGATTTCATGGTCAGGCATCCGCGGAACAATGTCCGTCGTACTGCTGCTGAGCCTAGAGGCACAGGCTTCAGAGGAAGCGACTCTGTTAATGTCGATTTCATTTGCTGTCGTCTTTTTGTCGCTGATCATCCAGAGCCTTGGTGTCTATCCATTGTCAAAATGGATGAAACGATGATTTTCGTTTAAAATGAAGTGTAATCACTAATCCGGATTGAAGAAAGGAACCGATCATGTCTGATATTTCAAAGCTAATCCAATCTCCATTCATTCATAAAAACTGGCAGGACGCAGGATTCGAGGCGCTTACGCCTGTACAGGAGCGCGCCATTCCAATCATCCAGAGCGGGAAGGACCTTGTGTGCGAATCTCCTACAGGTACAGGAAAAACCCTTGCTTATCTGCTGCCGGTCATCGATACGATCGACCCAAGCCGCAAACAGGCTCAAACAGTCATTCTCGCACCATCACGCGAGCTTGTCATGCAGATCCATCAGGAAATCCAGAAATGGACAAAAGGATCTGATATTAAAAGCGCAGCGTTCATCGGTGGTGCCAATGTCAAACGCCAAGTCGAAAAACTGAAAAAGAAACCGCATATCATCGTCGGCACGACCGGCCGAATCGTCGAACTGATGAAAATGAAAAAGTTGAAAGTCCACGAGGTGAAAACCGTCATCGTCGATGAGTTCGATTTGATGATTGCGGCAGAGCATCTGCACGAAGTGGAAGAAATCGTCAAGCCAATGATGAAAGAACGTCAGACGCTTTTCTTTTCCGCGACTTTATCCGATGAAACGGAAGATGTTGCTGAGGAAATGCTGAACGAGTATGAACTCGTGAAAATGGAAGACTCCCTCGACCAGATGAAGGTAGAGCACACCTTCGTGTTCAGTGAAGCCCGAGATAAAATCGAGGCGCTAAGAAGCATTGCACATTTCAATGGCATCAAAGCGCTCGTCTTTTTCAATCAGGTGGATAAGCTTGCTGAAGCTGCGGACAAGCTGAGTTACAAAGGGGTCGAACTCGAAGTGCTCGCAGGCGAATCGAAAAAAATCGCCCGTAAACAGTCTCTCGACAGCTTCCGTGCAGGAAAAGTTCCATTACTGCTGACGACCGATGTGGCAGCCCGTGGCCTTGATATTACGGATGTCACTCACGTCATCCACTACGATTTTCCGTCTGATGCTAAGCAGTACATTCACCGCTCGGGTCGTACTGGCAGAATGGGAGCAGAAGGGACCGTTATCTCCCTCGTCAACAAACAACAGCTGAGTTTTCTCGAAAAAATGAGCGAAGAACTGGACCTTCCAATTACAGAAAAGAGAATACATGGCGGCACGTTGAAATAAATGTTTAGACCTCGGTAAAAGAGACCGGGGTCTTTTTTAATCTTGAATTATTTCAATATTATAATAATTCTGGTAATTACCTTGAAGCCGATGGAATAGCTATAGTATAATACGAGCAATATGTAAGCGCATACATATAATAAAGCTCGAATAGGAGGAGTTCCATGAGTGGGATATGGCTGGCTGTCATTGGTGGTCTGATCTTCTTTTTAGGGTACAGGTATTATTCTAAGTTCATTGCTGAAAAGATCTATCGGCTCGATCCAAACTATGTTACACCCGCACACAAGTATAAAGACGGGGTAGATTTCGTACCGACGAACAAATTTGTCCTTTGGGGGCATCATTTTACATCCGTCGCTGGGGCGGCTCCGATTGTAGGACCTGCGATCGCTGTCTACTGGGGCTGGCTGCCCGCAGTGCTTTGGGTGCTGCTCGGTACAGTGTTCGCAGCAGGTGTCCATGACTTCGGGACATTGGTTTTATCCGTCCGTAATAAAGGACAATCTGTCGGCACACTTGCTAATAAGCTGATTGGCCAAAGGGCAAAAATCCTTTTCCTTTTCATCATTTTGTTACTGGTATTGATGGTAAACGCTGTATTCGCCTGGGTTATCGCCAACTTGTTCATTTCATTCCCGGCAAGTGTCTTGTCCGTATTCATCCAGATTCCTTTGGCAATATGGATTGGCTACAGTGTCTACAAGAAAAAAGGGAATATGCTGCTTCCGTCATTGGTGGCACTGGCCGTCATGTACTTGGCTGCCGTCGTAGCAAGTTACGTTCCTGCCTTGCAAATCGATCTTGTCCGTTACTTCGGTGGTGAAGGTGCGACGACTTTATTCGGTATGAGTTCGACGTCGATGGCATTCTTCGTCTGGATCATCGTGCTGATGGTATATGTATATATCGCATCGACATTGCCTGTTTGGAAATTGCTCCAGCCGCGTGATTACATCAATTCCCATCAATTGATCGTAGGACTTGGTTTATTGTACCTCGGGTTACTTGTCACCAACCCGGAAATCACTGCTCCTGTGACGAATGGTTCCGCGGACACCTCCTGGTTCCCGCTGTTGTTCATTACGATTGCCTGTGGTGCAATCTCAGGTTTCCATGGACTCGTATCTTCCGGAACATCATCCAAACAGTTGGATAAAGAAACCGATGCCCGTTTTGTCGGTTATCTAGGATCTGTCGGTGAAGGAGCGCTCGCTTTGATTGCCATCATCGCCGTCGTCACGTTTTTCCCGACTGCACAGGAATTCACGGCTACGTATAGTGGCTTCGCTGAGGCAAGTAGTGCAGGTCTCGGTGTCTTCATACAAGGTGCAGCGGCACTCGCTTCAGGCCTTGGCATCCCGGCATCTGTCGCTGCTACGATTGTGTCGGTGATCGTGGTCAGTTTTGCTGCTACTACACTTGACTCGTCGGTTCGTTTGATGCGCTACATCATTTCTGAACTCGGAACGGAATATAAAGTGACACCACTTACGAAAATGCATGTGGCGACAACCGTCGCTGTCGTATCGTCTGCAGCATTGACTTTGATTCCACAAGGTCCGAAAGGTTTCGGATCCGGTGGTTACTTACTATGGCCATTATTCGGAACATCCAACCAGCTGCTGGCGGGAATCAGCTTGCTGCTCATTTCGATATGGCTGAAGCGTCTTGGACGGAATTACTTGCCGGCCGTCATCCCGATGGTCTTCCTCATGTTCATGACTCTATGGGCGATGATTGTCCAGGTATTCAATGAATGGGCGCCATGGAATGAAGGAAGTGACTGGCTACTGTTCAGCTTCGGCGCGATCATTCTCGTCTTTGCACTATGGATTTTGATTACAGCTGCATCCGCTCTTGGGAAAAAAGACGACGATTCGATTGAGAAGAGTGCCTGACAATTTCAGAAGGGGGTCGCACTTACAAAAGTGCGGCTCTCTTTTTTGAAAGGAGCGACAGCCATGGTAGAGATCATCGTTCTACGTCCGGAAAAGGAAATCGGCATGGGCTGCTGTGGTGGATTATGTGGGGACCGTGACGGGCTGATCAATATGGAGAACGAGTTCGCCCATCACGATGATAGTCGTCTTCGTCTAGGAGAATGGTATCGTTCTATGACAGATCTGTACGGGGAAAAGGTGGACATCACGTTTATCGACCCTAGGAATACCCTAGCGATTCTCATGTATTTCGGGATTCAGGTAAAGCGGGGGAATGTAACGGCCTGGCGGGCGCTACGGCACGTGCTGATGGATATGAAATACGATGCCATTTTTATGAATGGGAGATTGACATCCAACGAGGAAAGGGAGGTTTTCGATGGATAAGAAGTTTTCCTTTAAACGACTGGTCGAACTGTATGATGAAGTGCTGAGCCTACCGCATAAGCAGGAAATTGCCCGGGAACTGCGCGATGAGGATGACCTCTTCCTGCTGCTCGTCTATTCGGACATGCTCGGCATTCCAAATCCTGCATTCTATTACACACTAGAGCTCTACCCATATATCATTGAAAAATTCCATGACTGGCACCTGCGGATGGGAATGGAGAAATCTCCACTCGATGGCATCCGCTGCTGCTGATTTTAGAAGAGGAGGGTGATGAAATGGACGTTTCAACTAGTAAAATTATTTTTGTCGGTGGAAAAGGGGGAGTCGGAAAATCCACATCGTCCGCCGCAATCGCCCTAGCATATGCGGAAGAAGGCTATCGGACACTGGTTGTCTCTACCGATCCTGCCCATAACTTAGGTGATATTTTTCACCATAAGCTGAATCATGAGAAGACGAAGCTGCAGGAAAATCTCTGGGGAATTGAGGTGGACCCTGCACGGGAGTCGAAGCGTTACATCAAAGGGGTGAAAGAGAACCTCGAGGGACTGGTGAAATCGAAGATGGTCGAAGAAGTCCATCGGCAGATCGATATGGCAAGTGCCTCACCTGGAGCGGATGAGGCAGCGCTGTTCGACCGGCTGATTTCGATCATTTTGGAGGAATCCGAGCATTATGACAAAATCGTTTTTGATACGGCACCGACAGGTCATACTGTCCGGTTGTTGAGTCTGCCTGAGCTGATGGGAGTTTGGATTGACGGAATGCTGGATCGACGTAAGAAAATCAATGCGAATTACAGTGAACTGCTCAACGACGGTGATCCTGTTGATGATCCGATTTACGCTATTCTGCAAAAAAGAAAAGAGAAGTTCGCTTCCGTCCGGGAAATCATCATGGATTCAAAGCAGACAGCCTTTATGTTCGTACTGATTCCTGAGCGTCTGCCGATTTTGGAGACGAGCCAGGCAATCGAACAGCTCGCGAAGCACGACCTGCATATCCGGACTTTGATCGTGAATAAAGTATTGCCACCGCATGCAGATGGAGACTTTCTGCAAAAACGCCGACATCAGGAGCAAGCCTATTTGGAAGAAATCAACCAGCGTTTCCACAACCAGCAGCTGGCACAGGTTCCTTTGTTTGAAGAAGACGTCTCTGACATGGAGAAGCTGAAAGTATTTTCACACCACCTCCGCCAACAGCTCATAGGGGGACAGTCCCCACACCCTTCACCGCGTTAAACAATGTGGGGACAGTCCCTCACCACTGTGCTGTGCTAAAGCGTGTCTCCGTCTCTGGGCGGAGTTTTTTTCGTTCGGAATGCGGTCGTGAGTGGCAATACTTTGGCATAGACTTAAAGTATCACGCAGACCGTTACCCATATAAAGGAAAATGATGCGTGGTGTCGAATAATGATAGGTAGAAGACAAAATTATTTCCAGGAGGAATATATGATGTTGAACTTCCCGAAGCCGGATGTCGAACAGTTTTTTCAAACCTTTGGAATCCAATCCTTCACGATCAGCCCTGATGAGTCACAGCTTGCTTTCAGCACGAACATAAACGGAAAGTATAATTTATGGGGGATGGATCTTCCGAACACTTTCCCATATCCACTGACCTCCCAAAATCAGAGCTGTGAGCAGATCACCTATGATAAGAACGGAAATTTCCTGTTGGCAGTCATTGACGAAGACGGGGATGAAAACGGCCAGATCTACGCTATCCCTCCAAGAGGTGGAGCCCTGAAGCCCGTCAGACAGTCGGAAGGACATCGCCATATCAATCCAGTCCTCTCGGATGATGGCAAACGACTCTACTATACTTCCACTAAAGAGGATGCCACGTACCTGAAAAGCTATTGCTACAACCTGGAGAGTGGGGAAGAAGAGACTGTCCTCCATGGAAAAGACGCCATGTCGATCCTGCTATGTAAAAGTCCTGAAGAGAAGAGTTTCTTGTTCCATAAAGCGTTCTCCAATACATACACCTTAAGTTACGTGAAAGCTGGGGAAGAGGAGGTTCTGCTCACCCCTGCTGCTGAGCCGCAACATACTGTATCGGATGCCGTTTATGTAAGCGAAACGGATATTTACCTTCTCACAAACTATGAAGCTGACTTTACGTATCTCGCACATTTCGACCTGGAAACAAGAGAGTTCCAGAAGGTGATGGAATTGGACCATGAGGAGTTCTCCCAGCTGAAGTTCGATCGATCAAGCCACTCCTTGTACATCGTCAGTCAAAAAGGGGTGAAGGATACCCTTTTCCGCTATGACTTGTCCAAAGGTGGGATGGACACTATGGAAACGCCGGTTAGTGTCATTCATGAGCTGAAAGTCACTGAAACTGGCAACCTCTACATGATGGGGACATCATCTACTGTTCCTACGAATATCTATAAGTTTGCAAAAGGGGCAGAGTGGACTGCTTTGACCAACTACGGCGTGCCTGGTGTGAGCCGTGAAGAATTAGTAGAACCGGAGATTGTCCACTATGATTCATTCGATGGACTGACGATCGAAGCCATGCTTTTCCGTCCCGATTCTGAAAAAGATAACGGCCATACCATTCTTTGGCCGCACGGTGGGCCGCAGTATGCGGAACGTGAGACATTCCGTGCATTGTTCTCGTTGCTTGTCCATCGGGGCTACACGTTATTTGCACCGAACTTCCGCGGGTCGACAGGTTATGGTCGTGCGTACACGAAAATGATAGAAGGCGACTGGGGACACGGGCCTCGTCTCGATAATATCGAGGGATTGGAATGGCTGATTGAACAGGGGTATGCAGAAAGGGATAAAATCTTCCTGATGGGAGGGAGCTATGGCGGCTATATGGCGCTGCTTCTCCACGGAAGGCACGCAGATTACTTCAAGGCTGTCGTGGATATCTTCGGTCCGTGTAACCTGTTCAGCTTCATCGACTCTGTACCGGAACATTGGAAGCCGGCAATGGCACAGTTCGTTGGTGACCCTGTTGAGGATAAGGAGAAACTGGAAGAGGACTCTCCGATTAACTACCTGGATACGATGACAAAGCCGATGCTTGTCATCCAGGGTGCGAAGGATCCACGGGTCGTCCAGGCAGAATCCGATCAAGTCGTAGAAGCTTTGAGAGAAAAAGGGCGGAAAGTCGACTATATCGTCATGGAAGATGAAGGGCACGGCTTTGCCAAAAAAGAAAACGAAATCATGGTCTACCGAAAAGTACTGGAATTCTTCGACCGCTATCTATAAGCAAAACAAGGGGAATCGCTCATTCAAGAGCGATCCCCCTTTTGATTTGACCTCTTCCTTTAGTGCACTACCGCAATGAGGGACTGTCCCCACGTGCTTCACCGCGTTAAACGGTGTGGGGACTGTCCCTCAGCGCGTTACTGTTCCGCTGCGGCGGCGTGATGAAGGATGGCGTCATCGATGGTTTCGTAGACAATTCCTAGCTTGGCGAAGTCGATCGCATCACTGTATTGTCCTTCGAATTCATCCATCATCATCTTAGCCTCATGCAAATACCCGACACCTTTTTTCATATGATACTTGTAGCTGCGATTCAGTATCTTTATCGCGGTATCATACCGTTCATCTGTATCGGGCTCAACCGTACGTTCATATAAATCTACCACTTCATCCGAGTCTTTATCCGGGAAATATTCATGGGGATCTGTGCTGTCAAAAATACAGAAGCCGAGTTCCCGTACAACTACCATGTCGAGACTATCGGGATCGAAGCCGCAATGATAGATTTCCACATCCAGCCCCAATGCTTCTCCTGCTGCTGCTATCTTTTTCAGCAACGTCGATTTTCCGGTTCCTGCCCGCCCCTTGATGAAGTATCGCTTCTTCAAGTCATCCGTTAAATTCGGTATATAGTCGACAACCCCTGCTGGAGTGGACGCGCCAAAGAATCGATGCTTCACTGTCGCAGATTTCTCGAGCTGATCCATATCCCCATACAATGTATCGATCAGTTCCTCAGCGACCTGGTCCGCTTTTTTGAAGTCCATTTTATTGATATAAATCTCTTCAAGTCCATCGTGGATGTGAAGTCCGGTAGCAAAGGATTCATGCGCAGCTTCATACAGCGCGGCAAGTTCTTCCTGGTACACCTTTCTATCACGTTGGTACGATTCGACCAGGCTCGTATCCAAAGCACGGTCTGTATAAATATAATCGATTGAGGAACCGGCTGCCCGAAAGTCTTCTTCAGCGCCATATACCCCAACCTTCAATTGCGGAATGACCAGGGCGTCCATGCTGTCCTGATCGGTGGAGCAATGAACCAGTTCCACGTCGAACCCTTTATTCCGCCACTTGTTGGCAAGCTTCTTGATTAATGCACCTTTTACAGCATTCGAGGAACCGTTCAACACAAATACACGGTCCAACCCCTGGAAATTCGATTGATATAACGCCCGAAACCCTTTAGCAGTATGATCTCCTGCAAAATACTGATGCAACCGTCCAGTCACACGTATCCTCTCCCCTGAAAATGATAAACGATGTACATTGCCTATACAGCAACGTATGCATTAGACCATTTTAGGTGAATTATCTTTAATGGTTCAGAGTTATCCATTACACTATATGTAACATGTAGGAAAAATAAGCTTAACGGAGGTGGGAAGAATGGAATTGGATATCAATATGGTAGTGTTAGCGGCCGGCATTGCATTAGCGGGATATTTTATCGGAAATGGCCTCAGGAACTTTGGACAACCCAATGCAATGGAGCGTCAACTGGATAAATGGGAAACGGAAGCATATGAAGATACATCAGAACCAAAGAAAAAAGCTTGATTGTTTCCGAGAAGTATATAGCAAGCTAACTAACTATACAATTAACACACCAAAAAAAAGCTTGGGATATCCCCAAGCCTTTTTGGCTTTTGAATGTGATATAGTTTTTAGGAACTTATGTAATACCTTTTTTATCTGTGTTTGAGCCGTTTCTTTCTTTCAGCATTTCTAACTCAATTTGTTTCTCTTTCAAGTCAATTTCTCTTAATTTTTCTTTATGATTTAATTTATTCTTATGAGCATAATAAGTTAGAGAAAATGCAACAATTAACGGCAACCATAGCCATTCCAACATTATTCCCCCTCTCGTTCGTTACCAACAATGTAACATCATTTATACCTGCCTGTTATTAATCGCTTATTTTCTAGTCGAATATCTATTTTTTCTTTGAATAGTATAAAATCGAATCTTAAATAACAAGTAAAATAGCACCCCGTTTCGTTCCATGACAATATCCATTGTCAAGTCGTTATTCGGGGTGCTATTGCTATGCAGTGTTTCTCCTTGGAAACGGAACTACTTACCAGTCATGGATCAAGCTTTATTTTTGAAGCTGTCGTTCATACACGAAGTAGGAAAAGGCGCGATAGGAGACAGGCACCACCGCAAGCAATCCTGCATATTTAGCAAGCCCATCTCCGAATATCGCAAAAAGAATCGTAGCAACGATGGCCATCCAAAATAAAACATTCCCAGAAAAACTGTTCAATGGATGGTCACCGAGGAAAAAGCCTCTGGCGCCTTTCATTTCCCGCACGTAGCAGTCTCCGTGATAAGGAGCAACCACCCACAAAATCAGCACGGTCACAAGGTCATCTCTGTACTCGATTTCTTTGAGACACTTATCGCAATAGACAGGGCGCTGCATCCGTTTCCCCCTTCGTCATCAATGACGTTTGCTTCTCCAAAGCACTCCCGATTTAGCAAGGCGAGGCAGAAGACCAGTCATCGGTTTCTGCATCATATTTCCGAATCCATCGGTTTTACCAAGAGAGCCGAGCGTACCCTTCAGCTTGATTTCCTTCGGTGGTTTCGGTTCTTCCCCACGAAGAACAGCAAGCAGTATTGCTGCGATTTGTTCACCTTGCTGGCCGGCCAGCTGTGCACTTGGGGAATGTTCAGAAGCCGCACAATCTCCAACCACATATACATGTGGCTGCGCCGGAACCTGATAGAACTCGTTCACGACGATTTTTTCCTGATTATCTTTGTCAAAAGGAAGTTCACGCACGAGGAAATTTGGGCGTACACCGGCAGTCCAGATGGTTACATCGTTGACATAGCATACACCATTGTTACATACGCCATCTTTTTCAACGTATTCCACATTGGCACCGTGCAGAACTTCTACATCATTTTTCTTGAACCAATCCTCGACGTACTCCTGGATCTTTTTATCAAAAGGTTTCAGGACGGTGTCGCCGCGGTCGAGCAGACGAATGTTCAAATCGGAGCGGCTTTCTCTGATTTCAGATGCCACTTCAATTCCGCTTAGTCCGGCACCGACGACGGACACTTTTCCGTAAGCCTTCAAGTTACCTACCGCAAGGCCGGTCCTTCTGGCTTTCGTGAACGTCTGCACGCTCTCGGTGTATTGGTCCGCTCCCTGAATCCCGTGGTAATTATCTTCGCATCCAAGTCCGATGACGAGATAATCATAGGTTACAGGCTCACTGATCTCGCGGATGTGGATCTGCTGAGTCTCCACGTCGATCTTTTCAACTTCGCCAAATGCATAGTCGAGCTGATCGTGTTCCGGGTAATCGATCCGTACATCTTTATCCGCAGCAGTACCTGCAGCAATCGAGTAAAATTCGGTTTTTAACGAGTGGTATGGGTTTCTGTCCACCACTGTAATGTGAACATCTTCAGGAAGACCGCCATCAAGCATGTTCGATAGAATGTTGATGCCACCATAACCCCCACCAAGCAACACTAATTTTTTCATAGGTGACCACCTTTTCCGTATGCAGTATGTTTGTCCATTAGGTGAATGGAACGAATATAAACGTAAACGCTTTCTGTAATCAAGACTACCAAAAAAGAGGGGAGAAAACTAGAGATATCAAGTGAATGGCAGGATAATTTTGCATAATTCACCTCTAGCCGTTGTGAAAAAATCCATACCAAGTAAAATGATACTATAGGAATGGAAAAAGAAAGGAAGATACGTTGATGAGTAAACTTTCCACAAGGGAACGTGTTCTCGTACTGAAGCAGTTGCTGGAAAAGTACACGGATGAAGAGAATGAACTGGCGTTAGCGGAAATCATCGATCTCCTGAATGAGGAATTCGACCAGAGTTACGACTTCTCCAAACGGCTGATCAAGGAAGACCTGGCGACATTTGAGGATTCAGAAGTCATCGATTTGATTGTGAATCAGGAAATGAACGGAAAACCGAAATACTACAGCTTCCAGAACCGCCTGTTCGAAATCCAGGAGCTCCGTCTCTTGAGTGATGCGGTCGTATCTGCCAGGTTCATCACAATGAAAGAAAAGGAACGTCTGATCGAAAAAATCAAACAGCTGACAAGTGAACCGTTGGCAGCAAAACTTGAAAACCAGATACATATCAATGAAACTGCGCATAGTCAGTCGGATAAAGTGAAATACGTCATCTATAATCTCCACAATGCAATCAATGATGCGAAGACGATCCGCTTCCAATACGGTCGGTACAATATGAAAAAGGAATTCGTCCTGAGTAGGGAAGGGAAGACGTACACACTTCATCCATACGCACTTGTATGGAACAGGGACTATTATTATTTGATCGGATGGTCGCCGGAGTTTGAAGAGTTGCGGCACTACCGTGTAGACCGACTTGTGAAAGTACAAGTGCTTGACGATCCCTTCAAACAAAAAGAAGATTTCGATGTCACCCAGTACACCCATCACCTGTTCAATATGTTCACCGGGGAAGAAAAGTGGATCGAAATCAAGTTCGCGGATGAACTGATCAATGTCATCATCGACCGATTCGGAGAAAAAGTCCCTATCAAAGAAGGGAAGGATGGACGATTCACGCTCAAGACGAAAGCTGTCATCAGCACCGGCCTTGTCGGGTGGCTGTTGACATGGGGCAGTAATGCTGAAGTGATCGGCCCACTTGAACTGAAAGAAAAAATGAAACAGGAAGCAGAAAAATTATATAAGCTTTATCACTAAGCGACAGACCCTCACCCAAAAGTGTGAGGGTCTGTTTTTTGTCCGGTGATAAGCTTTGATTACAGTTTTGAAACGAATAAAAAGGAGAGAGGTACAATGGCAAAACCAAAGAAAAGCGTATTTAAAAAATGGTGGTTCTGGGTTCTGGCAATTATTGTAGTGATTGCAGTAGCAAGCCCAGGTGAAGAGGATGCTGTAACGGAAACCAAGGCCGAAGAAGCAGGAAATAAACAAACGGAAAAAGAAAAGCAGCCGGAAGGTACTGAAAAGGAAGAAGTTGAAGAGGAGGAAGAGGAAGAGGTAGTTAAAGATCCTATTGTATTTGAATTTGAACAAGCGGAATATTTAGCTGATTCAGAAGAGTTTAAGATAGTTGCAAAAACTAGTCTTCCAGATTCAACGGAAGTGTATTTTGGATTGAAAGGTGAAGAGGATTACGACTATAACGGTGTTCCTCAAAGTGCGGTGGTAGAAGGCGGAGTACTTGAATTATCTCTAGGTACCTTTGTTGATGAGTATGATGGTCGTGAATATTTAAAAAATGGTACGTATCAGCTGGCTGCAAGTCTGACTGTGAACAAAGATTTAAATAATAACACGCATCTACTGGAAAAGTACGGGGAGTTTAAAGCCTTCACAGAAAAATATGAAATCGATGGAACCGTTGAAGAGACTGAGCAAGGCTATGTTATCGAAAATATAGCACAAAAAGAAATTAATCTTGAGAATGCGTATAGTTCAGACGAAATCCAGCAATTTAAACTGGAAGCAAAAAAGGCTGATGCTGAAACAATAGATTTCAAGCAATTAGATAAAAATGCTGATCGCCATGCAGGAAAGTATGTCACTTATACAGGTGAAATCATTCAGATCATGGAAGGGGACAATTACACACAAATACGTCTTGCTCTTGATGACTGGGGAAATGAGGTGCTGTTTGTAGAGTATGATGGTTACACTGATTTTGTGGAAGGAGACAAAGTAACTATCTACGGAGAAGTGTATGGCAGCTATTCCTATCAATCGCAGGCTGGTTGGGAAATCACATTACCTGGAATACTAGCTGACATAGTTGAGTAATGAGACTTTTGGGGGCTAGTGGCCCCCACTCTTATTTAAACCAGCCCTTCTCCTTGAACCGCGCAATAGCCTCAATCCGATTGCTGACATCAAGCTTATCGAGAATGATCGAAATATAATTCCTGACCGTACCAGGAGTGATATAAAGCTGATTGGAGATTTGCTTTGTGGTTTTTCCCTCGGCAATCAATTCAATTACCTGAACTTCCCTCTCAGTAAGAGGATTGGCGTCCTTACCGTACATGATATCCACCAGTTCAGGTGCATAGATTCTTCTTCCATCCATGATCTGACGAATTGATTCAGCAAGGTCTTCACTTGGGCTGTCCTTAAGCAAATACCCTCGTACACCAGCCTTTTGGGCACGTTCAAAGTAACCGGCACGGGCGAAAGTAGTCAGTATGATGACTTTACAGGGATCGTCCTTCATCTCTTCAGCCGCTTCCAGGCCAGTTTTAGAAGGCATTTCAATGTCCATGATGCAGATATCAGGTTGATGCTTCTTTACGAGGTCGACTGCTTCCTCACCATTCCTTGCCATTCCTACCACTTCCATGTCTTCCTCCAGGTCGAGCAAAGAACCGAGTGCTCCTAGCAGCATCCGCTGATCTTCTGCGATGACGATGCGTATCATACCAATCCCTCCTTTTGTTTTTGCTGAATGACAGGTACTCGGATATGCAAAGTCGTTCCAGTCGAAGAAGAATTAATCTCAAGGCTGCCATTGACGAATTCCAGACGCTCACGCATACCCTGAAGGCCATTTCCCTGATAGGAGTTGGAAATTCCGACCCCATTGTCTTCGACTTTTATCCGAACTTCATCAGAGGATTCCCCAATCCCGATTTCACATTTCGTTGCCTTGCTATGCTTCACCACGTTGTTGATCGCTTCTTTCAGACACATGCTCAATACATTTTCAGCAAGTAACGGCGTACGGTGAAGCTCAGGGCTACCTTCAAGGTGAGCTTCGATCTCTGCTGCGCTCAGCATCTGCTTCACTCGGATGATTTCATCGGTCAATTTGGCACCGCGCATATCAGAGACCATTTCTCTGACTTCATTCAGTGCGGTTCTCGCCGTTTGTCGGATGTCATCCAGTTCCGCTTTTGCCTTGTCACCGTCAACGCGAATCAATTTTCCTGCCAAATCACTTTTCAATCCGATTAATGACAGCTTCTGACCGAGGGTGTCATGCAAATCGCGCGCAATCCGTTCACGTTCTTCTGTCACCCTCAACTCGGCAATCTGTTTATTTGCTTCAGCAAGTTGTCCCTCAAGCTTCGATCGTTTGTTGCGGAAATACATCGAGAACGGCAACAGGATGATCCCAAGTACGCTGATGATGATGAACGGAAGCTGAGGAAAAAACATGCTGAAGTGCGTGAAGAATCCGAGTGTGATCGTAGCAATCGAGGTTACGAGATGCACGATATACAGCGTAACAAATCCAGCTTTCCGCTCCACGTTTCCGATGAAAAAGGCAAGAAATAATGCGAAATAAATATAGCCGAAGAAAATCGTCATCACGATGCTGATCACCATATCGATGCTTACCCAGAGATAGACGAGCGAGCTCTTCGAAATGAACGAAAGTCGATAGGATAGAAAGAATAACAAGACAAGCAGGATGCCGAGGAAAATCTCAACCACAGAAGACGAGCGGAAGATGAAAAAGAACGGCAGTCCGCAAAAGATGAGCCAAACATACAGGCTCAGTCCGGTGTTTTTTGGAATGATATGATACCACTTCTGCATAAGGAACTCCCCGATCTCCTGATTATAGGTACATTTATTATATCAAATTATGCGTTAAAAAATGAGGCTGCCAAGCTGACAGCCTCACCTTCTATTTCTTTTGTAAATCCAATTGAGCGTTCGTTCTTATCGTTTTTTCAGTTTGTGGCTTTTTCAGTCGCTGCTTTGCTTCTCTGAAGCTCACGAATGTCTTCTTATCCGTGTCATAAAGTCGGAAGCGAAGCGACTCCAGACTTGACTTCAGCGTGATGGTCGTAGCGTGCTGAAGCGGCGGTGTGTGTTCATGCGCCTGCTCTAAATGATAGTTCGGCACCCTTGGGCTCAAGTGATGTACATGGTGATATCCGATATTACCAGAGATCCATGCCAGAACCTTCGGCAGCTTATAGTAGGAACTACCATCGACAGCTGCTTTGACAAAGCTCCACTGATCCTCTTCTTCGAAATAAGAGTCTTCAAATTGGTGCTGTACGTAGAACAACCAGATCCCAAGGATTCCTGCAACATACAGGATTGGCAGATGAATGATCAGAAATGCCTGCCAGCCTAGTGTCCACATAAGAAAACTGTATAGAATGACGATGGATACATTCGTCAAATACGTATTCATACGTTCTTTTCGTTTTGCGCCTTTTACGTTGAAGCGATTTTTGACTAAATAAAGGTAAATTGGCCCCAATCCGAACATGACGATCGGGTTACGGTATAGGCGGTAAGACAATCTGCCCCAGAAAGAAGCTTCTCGGTACTCCTCAATGGTCATGATCCAGATGTCGCCTGTTCCACGTTTATCAAGGTTTCCGCTTGTCGCATGGTGGATGGCATGCTCACGTTTCCATTGTTCGAAAGGGAATAATGTAATGATCCCTGTAATCGTTCCGATAATCCGGTTCGCTTTTTTATTTTTGAAAAATGATTGGTGTGTGCAGTCGTGGAAGATGATAAAGATTCGAATCACGAACCCGCCGGCAATCATTGAAAATAATATACTTAACCACACCGAGGTCGATAGGCTTGCATAGGACAAGAACCATAAACCTAGAAATGGCAGAATCGTATTGATCAGCTGCATAATGCTTGCTTTTGTATTGGACGTCTCAAACGGTGCGACCGTTTTTTTCAATTGTGCTTGTTTTTGTCTACTCATGCTATTCCGTCCTCTCATTCCTGTGTGCTTTAATGTCTACAATTAGAATAAGAAAAATACATCCTTTAAAGAAGTCATAATCGTCAGGAAAGATATATGACACTTGTCATGTATTTGCTGGGAAACTTTAGGAGAACCCTATCGTTATTTTGTAAGGGTCAATGAAAATACGCTGATATAGTGGGAGTAGATTGAAAAACTTTGAACAGGAGTGGTCTACATGAGTAAAAACGTAACATTGTCCCACGCGCACCAGTCCCCCTACGTCCCTACATCAGGTAAAGCATCTGTTTATTTACTGCTTGAATTAAATGCAAAGGAGATGAACAGTACGAATCGCGCCCCGATCAATCTTTCCCTTGTCCTGGACCGGAGTGGCTCGATGTCCGGATCCCCTCTGGAGTATTGTAAAGAAGCGAGTAAATTTGTCGTCACCCAGCTTTCTGAGCAGGATAGGATGAGCATGGTCATTTTCGATGACTCGATCGACACGGTTTTTCCACCACAGCCTGTGACGCATAAAGATCACTTGAAGCATCTTATCGAAGGAATTGAAACGCGAGGAATTACCAACCTGAGTGGTGGTCTGATCCAAGGGTGCCAGCATGTAGTGAATCAGAAGGGGAAAGACCATGTGAACCGTGTACTGTTATTATCAGACGGCATGGCAAACGCCGGAATCACAGATCCTGAGAAACTGAAAAAAGTAGCGGAAGATTATCATGCTGCTGGCACAGTGATCACTACGATGGGTGTCAGCGATCATTTCGATGAAGAACTGATGGAAGGGATCGCAGACGCTGGCAAAGGCAATTTCTACTTTATCGATAAAGTGGAAGAAATTCCGGACATCTTCGCGAAAGAGCTGGAAGGACTGCTTTCGGTTGTCGCGCAGAATATCACACTTACGATCAAACCGAAGAAAGGGGCGGAGATTCACAACGTCTTCGGCTATCAGGAGAAACATGAGGAAGATGGTGTCCGTGTCAGCCTTGGGGATATATTTTCGAAAGAGACGAAGTCAGTGCTGATCGAATGTGCCCTGCCTGCAGGCGATCCAGGTACGAGGCCAATGTTTGATGTGGAATGGTCGTTCGTAGATGTGACAGATGGGGTGAAAGAGTACTCCTGTAGCTATCAGGTGCCGTTCACCTTTACAAATGACCTTGAAAAATTATCGGAGGCTAGCAGCACAGCCGTTGATAAACAAGTGGAAATCACGCAGTCAGCGCAGAAGCTTGAACAGGCACTTCAGCTATTCGATGAAGGGAATCTGGAGGAAGGTAAGGACCTCCTTTACGCCAATGCCCAACACTTGCAGAGCTACGCAGAAGAGACTGGAGATGAAGAAATACTGAAGGAATCTGCCACAATGCTCGACCAGCTTGAACATTTCGAATTCACCAAGCACACGAGAAAAGCACTCCACGCCGAGAAATATCGTCAGATGAAGCGTCGCAGGAAATAAAAAACATGACCCTGAGAAGTACTTACTTCTCAGGGTCGTTGTTATCCTGTTGATGTATAAACGAGGTTTCTGCCATTTTGTTTAGCGTTGTATAATGCGTCATCCGCCTGCTGGAAAAGGTCGTCTTTGCTTTCCGGCTGGCCGTTGAATGTTGCTACACCAATTGATACCGTGAAGTTTATTTTCTTCCCATCTGGTAAGCGGAACGGATGGGCTTCCACTTTACGGCGGATACGGTTTGCAATCTCCTCCACATGATCTGCTTCGCAATCATACAGCAGCACTGAAAACTCTTCGCCTCCATTACGACAAAGCTTATCTCCTGCTCTTAATGTCCTTTGAACCACTTGGGCGAATTGCTTCAGCATTTCATCCCCCGCCGTATGCCCGTGTGTATCATTGATATTTTTGAAATAGTCGATATCAAGCAGGAAGAATCCGCATGTGCCTGCTGTTTCTTTCGTTTCTTTGATCATTTCATTGTAGTACTGGTCGAATGCGCGGACATTATAAAGGCCTGTAAGTGAATCCTTCAGCGCATTCTTTTTATATTCTAAATAGCGTTCGCTGTTCCCCCTGATATATTCCACAAAGTAAAGGGTGAGGTATCCACCGATAAATGTACTGATGACATGATAGAAAGCATAGTCCAGTACGTTACTGTACGAATCGACAACGATATAAAGTGCCAGTGAAAAGACGGCTTGGCTGTAAATTAAGAGGTACGTCCATTTTCTCCACATCCCGGCTTTGACCCCATGTGTAATCCATCCAGCCCCTATGGCGATAGCAAGCATCATGAATAACGCCACATAAGAGGAAAAGTTCACATCAATGAAAAAGCGTCCCCCTACGATTACAAGCGATGCGACAAATGCAGGGAAGAAACCACCGTAATAAGCGACGAGGATGACTGGTATATGTCTTAAATCAAGAATAGTTATGTCGTTGACGGCGATGCTGTAATGCATCAGTATAATTCCGAGAAGCCCGGCTATCACCCCGTCCACCACCTTGATCGTCCATGCAGTGGAAAATGTCAGCCGGTTATTGCGGAACAGCTGATGCCACACAAATGTAAACGACATCAACAGAGAAACGTTTATGACCAGATCACTTACCATAACACAACCTTCTCTCCGTAGGATCTATGGTCAAGCTGATATAGGTATTATATCACGGTATTCATTTAGTATAAAAGTATGATGGTAAATAATATGAAATAAATGGAAAAACTTTAATGTTGCGTATATAAGCATATGCTTATATACTATTCAGCGGAGAGGTGAGTGTATGGAAAAGACAATCGTCGAATTGGAATTTGCTGCACGTACATTGAAATTGCTCGGAGATAAAACGCGCCTGACAATCATCGGGCTTTTAAAAGACAGCGAATGCTGTGTCTGTGAGTTTGTAGAAGTACTTAAGATGAGTCAGCCTGCTGTCAGCCAGCATTTAAGGAAGCTGCGTGATGCCGGCATCGTCAAGGAACGACGTAATGGACAGTGGATATTCTATGCATTGAATCGATCTCATGAAACGTATCCGATCATTCAACAAATACTAGAACAAATACCAGATCAAAAAGAGAAACTACATGCATTGGAGAAAGCAGGACTGCGTATCCAGTGCGACTAGGGGGATTGAAGTGAACGAAGCAATCATAGCCAGTATCATTTTCATTTTTACACTCGTGCTTGTCATCTGGCAGCCGAAAAACCTTGGCATCGGCTGGTCCGCATGTGGAGGAGCGATCATTGCACTGTTGTTCGGTGTCGTCGATCTGCAGGATGTCTGGGACGTTACCGGCATTGTTTGGAACGCCACATTAGCATTCATTGCCATCATCATCATATCGTTAATTCTCGATGAAATCGGCTTCTTTGAATGGGCTGCACTGCACATGGCGCGAGTGGCTAAAGGAAACGGGAAGCTCATGTTCGTATATGTAACTCTGTTAGGTGCAGTTGTGGCAGCTCTTTTTGCCAACGATGGAGCAGCATTGATCCTGACGCCGATTGTCCTTGCGATGGTCCGTAACCTCAACTTCAAAGAGGCGATGATCCTGCCGTTCATCATGGCGAGTGGATTCATCGCGGATACGACCTCGCTGCCGCTTGTCGTCAGTAACCTTGTCAACATCGTATCAGCCGACTATTTCGGTATCGGGTTTGCAGAATATGCTTCCCGGATGATCATCCCGAACTTCTTTTCATTAGGGGCGAGCATGCTCGTGCTTTACTTGTTCTTCCGGAAGAGCATTCCGTCCGATTATGATTTGAGCCAATTGAAAAAGCCAGCGGAAGCGATACGTGACCATAAGATGTTCCGCTTATCCTGGGCCGTGCTTGCCGTTCTTCTTGTAGGCTATTTTGCCAGTGAGCCGTTAGGAATTCCAGTGTCATTCATTGCTGGTATCGTCGCGATCTTCTTCCTTATGATGGCGAGAAGAAGTGCCGCTGTCGAGACAGCCACTGTTGTAAAAGGAGCACCTTGGGCAATCGTATTTTTCTCCATCGGAATGTATGTCGTCGTTTACGGTCTGCGTAATGTCGGCTTGACGGATGTGCTGGCAACAGTCATCCAGTACACAGCGGATCAAGGAATGTTCGTTGCGACGATTTCGATGGGCTTTATTGCAGCGATCCTGTCATCGATCATGAACAATATGCCAACGGTAATGATTGATGCGCTTGCTATTGCTGAAACGAATACGTCTGGTTCAATGCGAGAAGCGTTGATTTATGCCAATGTCATCGGTTCCGATCTAGGACCGAAAATCACACCAATCGGCTCACTTGCAACGTTATTATGGCTGCATGTGTTAGCGACTAAAGGTGTGAAAATTTCCTGGGGCTACTACTTCAAGGTAGGTATCATCCTTACTGTTCCAACACTTTTCATCACGTTAACCGGCCTGTATATCTGGCTCTTGATCATCTAAGAAAAACAATCAAAAAGGAGAATGTCTTATGTCTAACAAACCAGTCATTTATTTTCTATGTACAGGAAACTCTTGCCGCAGCCAAATGGCAGAAGGATTCGGAAAAAAATATCTAGGCGATAAATTCGATGTGCGTTCTGCAGGAATTGAGGCGCACGGACTTAACCCTAAAGCAGTCAAAGCAATGCACGAAGCGGATATCGATATCACTGATCAGACTTCAGATATCATCGATTCGGATATTCTGAACAATGCAGCATACGCAATCACATTGTGTGGGGATGCGAATGATAAGTGTCCGATGACCCCGCCGCATGTCGAACGTTATCACTGGGGCTTTGATGACCCGGCAAAAGCGGAAGGCACGGAGGAAGATAAGTGGGCGGTATTCCAGCGAGTCCGCGACCAGATCCGTGATCGTATCCAAACGTTTGCAGAAACAGGAGAATAAGAAACAAGGCTGACACCTCATTGAAGGTGCCAGCCTTATTTTTTTGCTTTATGAAGTCTGTTGTTGAGAGCAAGTAAGGATTGATTGATTTTCCATACATAGTAGAGGTGGTGGATCAGGTCACCTTGCAGTCTGCCGCCTTCAGGATTATACCGTTCCACTTGTTCCCGTTCTGCGTTCAAATCATAAAGGGTTTCTTCTGTTACAACCCCTTGCATCTTTTTGATAAGCAGGTGGATGTTATGTTTGAACTTCTCTTCGATGCTGCCGAACACACCATCCAGCTCTTCCGGATAGTTGAAATGCTTTTGATAAGGAGATGCGACAAGGTGTTTCGCATAATAATTGATCGCTGTAAAAATGGTAATCCACTTAGGGAGTTCCATATGTTTGAAGATGCCAGGGCGATTCAATAGCGGTTGCGATTGATCCTTGATCGCCTGCACCTTATCGTCCAGCTCAAATGCGTTATACGCTAGTTCTTTGATTCCTTTGGATTCACGGAAGCTTTCCATATAGGTGACGACATAAGCCTCCAGTTCTTCCAAATAAGACGTGAATGCTTCTGTCACTTTATCCCTTGTCCTGGTAGGGAAGATGACTGCAGAGACTAGCAGCGCTATGATCGCGCCAGCAATTGTGTCGATGACCCGTGCACCAAGCAGCTCAAAGCTGATTCCACCTAGAATCAAATCATACATGAAAGCAATCAGGATCGTGATGAACACACTCATGATCGTGTAGGAAACAGCCAGCATATAGAAAGCAGAGAAAATAACGATGAAAATCAATGTAACTTCGAGCGTTGGTTGGCCGGAAACCAGTTTGGCCAGTCCGAATCCGATGATTGCTCCTGCAACAGTACCGATCGAGCGCTGAAATCCCTTCCGATACGTATGCCCGACGGATTCCGTTCCTAAAAGGACGATGAAAGTGGTCAGGATCACCCAGTAGGGCTGGATTGGGGAGATGATATGCCCGACAACTACGGAAATCGCACCAGCAATCAAAGCCTGGAATGCCTTTTTCGTCGATGGTTTCATTTCCGAACTTTCTTCCTCTTCTTCGTTGTCCGCATCTTCTTCATTTTCCTCTTTAACAGAAATCGCATTTCTGGATTGGAGCGACTGCTGGATTGCCAGTGCCCCATAGGTGACATGTTCTGCGATCGATTCAATTCTGCGTAGCAGATAGATATGGCCATCTTCTTCTTTATCCTGCTTGTACTGCTCTGTGATCATCTTATTCAGTTCAGCAATTGCGTCCCTTGCAGCCGATAAGTTTTCTTTCTCGTATTCAGGCGCCAGCACTTTGGCATTCCGAAGCGCTGTGATCGTATGGATGATCAACTGACGAATTTCATCCGCCTTGAATGCCTCGTCTCTTTTTAGCTGCTCAAGGGAATCGGCAAGTGTTTCTACCAGCATCGATGTATCAAAAACATATAGGCGCAGCTGCCCGGTGGACAATCCTGGCCAGACTTCCCTGACATCATGACTGTTAAGGTCTGTTGCTACATTGCTTGCATATTCCTTCAGTTTGCTGACGTTGTAATCAAGCTTCCGCTTCCGTCCTTCATCGATTTCCGGATCGTTGATCATCTCGAGTAGAATCTGGAAGGTCAAATTCCCCTGAATATGAAATGAGCGCATTCCTCTTCGCAGCATCTCTGCGGAATCTTTGAAAATAATGAAGTTATAGATGAACGCAAAGGTGACACCGATGGCGATTCCGAGATAGAACAATGGAAATTGTGCTGGGGAGAGTTTTAAAAAGGAAGAAATATATACCGTCATGAACCCGATCATTCCGAGCGAAAAATATCTGCTTCCGAATCTTGTGAAGTAAAACGCGCTGAAAATGATGACAACCATCGCTGATGATACGAGATACGCACTGGATGCAAGTAATGAGCCAACAGTGACCCCGCAGGCAGCTGAAATTCCCATGAGCAGGGTGGTCACCTGTTTTTCTTTTTTCGTATCATCCATCACTGCCATGATTGATAGCATCGCTGTCATACCTGAGACGATTGCAGGTGTGAGCGCAGCATCCTGAAGCAGAAGCAGGACCGCGAAAACGGACGATATGAGGCTGAGGGTGGCTTTGCCGGCCTGTGATAGCCTTTTTTGCCCTGGGTCAGAGGCGAATAATCGTCCAAGCCAGTACCGCTTATAGAGTTGTTCTTTCATTGCCTCTCCCCCTTCCGATATGTATTCTATATATTTTACTGTGCCGATATGTTTGAGACAACTATTTGAGAAGGTCGCACCTCATGAAACAGCTCCATCTTTATAATTTTGTTCAATAGATGCAAGGGTTTTGTTAGTAGTGTTATGTAAAAATTTCTAGTAACTTTATGCTATAGGTATTCGTTCTACTTATAAGGGAGGTGGGAGACGCATTGGCAAATCCTTTGAAAAAGCTGGAGAAAGCATATCGGGAGCACTACCCTGCAATGGCTGGGTTTTTGTTCAAACTGACAAAAGACCGGCTGTTGATTGACGATCTCATTCAAGATGTCTTCTTAAGCATCTTGAAAAAACCTGAAGTCTTTTCCGGGATTAAAAATATAGAAGCATGGTTCATTCAGGCGGCCAAGTACAAGTTCATCGATCACACTCGAAAGAAAAAAGAAGTGCTGTTGAGCAATGATCGATTCTTTCACGAATTGAAACATGATAGTTTTGTAGAAGAGTCCGTCCAAGTGAATGAAGAGGTCGAAAAGCTGCTTAAGCAATTGAATAAAGAAGACCGCGAGTATGTGATTGCAAAGTACTATTACGGACTTACTTATGCAGAGATTGGACAACTGGCAGACAAATCTCCCGCTGCAATTAAAATTAGAATACATAGAACTAAGAAGCGCCTGAAAGAAAGGAGGGGGAAGAATGATGGTTAATAAGGATATACATCTACTATGTGAAGAGGTTTTACCTATCTATGAGGACTTGAGCGAAGATGCAAAAAAAGTGGTGGAACGACACCTGGAAGAATGTCCGGTATGTAAAGCTTCATTTGATTCACTTTCAGATGAAGAGGACGAAGATCGATCATCTGATCACATAAATGGTCGTCCATTCACAAAGCTGATCTGGTTGAAACGATCAGGGTTCTTCTTCATTCTCCTATTTAAAATCATCGTCTTAGGATTGATTGCCAAGGAGTTCTTCCAATTGAATACAACTACAGAGGCACCTCTAGGGTTATTGGATGAAGGTGTGCGAGCTAATATGGTGTTATTTTATTTACCATTGGCCATAGCTGCAAATGCCATTTCCCTATTCCTTGTAAAGAAAAGGTATATCGCTTTTCTATTCATCTTGGACGTTATTCTGTTATTCACCTATGACACGGTTCTCCTTAGATTTGCTGAATAAACATCCTTGTCACCTCCTATTATTGAATGGATGGGCCTGCATCGTCCTCCTTACCCTAATCGTTTCAGATTGCACTGTATGCCCTCCATAAAATCAGCCGTTCCAACATCTATAACGAAGAATATGAATGAACCTCTACTTAGCCCGTGGAGGTTTTTCTTTTTCATAAATTCCTTGAATAGGCGAATACTTCTATCATTGCAACTCACGTTTAGAAATGCGTCGGTGGGGGATTACATACGTATAGGCATTCACAAAGACCTACATATCTTGCCTATAAAAATTTGATAGAGAGGTAGTGCTAATGAAAAAACCATTAAAGAATCCTGTATTCATCATTTCATCCGTCGTCATCTTTATCCTAGTTGTCATCGGTGCAATGAATCCTGAAGGGTTTAGAGTTGTTGCTGAAAAACTATTCTCATTCACTACGATCAACTTCGGGTGGTTTTACCTTATTTCTGTTTTCATTTTCGTATTTTTCTTAATTGGTTTGGCGATCAGTAAGTATGGAAAAATCCGTCTGGGCGATCAGGATTCCAAACCGGAATATCCATTTTTCACTTGGATCGGCATGCTGTTTTCCGCCGGCTTCGGTGCGGGCCTTGTATTCTGGGGTGTAGCAGAGCCGATGAGTCACTTCTTCACTACACCTTTCCCAGGAATGGAAGCACAGACAGAAGAGGCTGCACGAGTGGCAATGGGCTACTCCTTCTTCCACTGGGGAATCAGCCAGTGGTCCGTGTTTACAATTGTGGGGCTATTGATTGCTTTCCTTCAATTCCGTAAGAAAAAAGACGGTTTGATTTCAACAGCTGTCGAACCTGTTGTCGGAAAGCGAAGAGGGGTAAAAACGACCATCGATTCCCTTGCTGTTATTGCGACTGTAATGGGGATTGCAACGTCCCTTGGGTTAGGGATCCTGCAGATGAACGGTGGATTGAAAAATGTATTCGGACTTCCGAATGCCACCTGGGTGCAGTTGTTGATTACAGCTGTGCTGCTCGCCGTTTATTTGACTTCTTCAAGTACCGGGCTGAATAAAGGGATCAAATGGCTAAGTAATGTAAACCTGGGTCTTTGCCTGGTATTACTGGTCTTCGTATTCTTTGCTGGTCCAACAATTTTCATTTTGAACACATTCACACTTGGAATCGGCGATTATATCGCCAACTTTGTCCGCTACAGTTTCCGTCTGACCCCTTACCAGGGCGGTACGTGGGTGCGGGACTGGACTATTTTCTACTGGGCATGGGTCATTGCCTGGTCACCTTTCGTCGGTGCGTTTGTCGCGCGCGTTTCCCGAGGAAGGACGATCAGGGAGTTTGTTATCGGTGTTATGGTCGTACCTCCGTTGATTGCCTGTCTATGGATCGCTGCGTTTGGCGGCACTGCATTACACAGTGACCTTATGAATGGGACGAATATTGCTGAAGCTGTAAGTGAGGATGTTACTGTCGCCCTGTTCGAAACCTATCAATACTTACCAATGAGCGATATTCTTTCACTATTATCCATCCTGCTGATCTTTACGTTCCTTGTTACATCTGCAGATTCAGCTACCTACATTTTAGGCAGTATGACTACGAATGGAAGTTTGAAACCGCCGTTGTTCGTTAAAATCGTCTGGGGATTCCTGATGGCTGCCATCGCTGCAGTCCTACTTGTTGCAAATGGACTGGATGCGCTTCAGACTGCATCACTGGTTTCAGCGTTACCGTTTACGGTCATTCTGTTCATCTTCATGTATGCGTTCCTGAAAGTCATACGCTTTGAACCGATACCGAAAAGAAAAGTAAGAAAGCACGACGAATGACACTAAGAAGGAGGCTTCCCTCGAAGGGAGGTCTTCTTTTTTCGTGCAGCAAAAGGTACACTATTTGAAAAGGGGGGACTGTACGTGTGGAAGTTCGGGCTCGTAGTTGGAGGACTATTATCGATTATGTTTTTTGGCACAATCAGTCCGTCAGAATGGTTTCCAGATAAGGTGGAACAAACGGACGGTATGACGTTTAAAAAGAGCACATCCCCCAATCAAACGTATATTGTCGAGTTGAGGGAATCGTTCTATTTAAACGAGGCTAATGAAGTGATTCGTGCAAAGGTGAGAGCTTATTATGGAGAAACAGGTGAGAACCTTGCAACTTATGAGGAATTTGATGTATCAAGGTCCTATACACCTGAAGATTTCAGCATTGGGTGGGTAAGTGAATCAGATGCTCAAATAGAGGTAATCACTGAAGGTGAAGTTGAAGCAACAATCGACATTTCAATTGAAAATTAACCAGCAATAAGACGCAGAAGAAGGGATTTTCCACTGCGTCTTTTTATTATGCTTTTCTTCTTCGGTTATGAATGACATTGACCTCTGCTCCGACCATAAGGATGATACCGGTCAGGAAGAACCAGAGCATCAGGATGATGATGCCTCCTAGACTGCCGTAGGTGGCAGAGTAATTAGCGAAATTGCTGACGTAGAATGAAAACACCAGAGAAATCAGCTGCCACAGCACTGCTGTCGTCAAAGCACCGGGAAGAATATCTTTGATCGGCAGATGTTTACAGGGAGCGTAACGGTAAAGCGCAATCAACACTCCTGTCATAACCAAAATTCCGATTGCCCAACGAAGCACTTGGAAAAGGATCAAGGTCTGCTCCGGTAAGTAAAGCGTATTCTGAAGGAATTCGATCAATACATCACCGAATACCGGGAGAACCAAAGCTACGACAATCGCCACAATCATTCCTAATGTGAGGGCGATGGAAATCAGTCGTACTTTGATGAAGGATCGTTCTTCGTCCACGTTATAGGCAATATTGGAAGCCTTGATGAAGGCATTGATACCTCCTGAAGCGGACCATAATGTACCAAGGATACCGATAGTCAGCAGTCCACCTTTGGGGTCTTGGACTATGCTGACAATGTTTTCTTTAAAAAGATCGGCCGTTTCTCCCGGGATCGCCTGCTCTACAAACTCCATCACTTCCTGTGTTTCAAAATTCAAATAAGGGAGTACAGAGATGATCAGGATGAGCATCGGGAAGATCGCCAATAAGTAGTAATAAGCCTGTGCCGCTCCAAGCAGTGGCACATTATCTTTCTGAAATTCCTGCTGCAATTCCTTTCCGTACTGAATCCATTTTTTCAACGCATGCACCTCCTGTTGAAACGACATATATGGAACTTATCCCCGTTTTTGGGTAAGGTTAATCTATCAAGCTGTTTCAATTTGCGAGATTAGTGGTACTACTATTTAGAAGAAGAGGAGATAGGAGGGGTGGAGGATGTCACTCGTATCCATTGGTGTGTTTCTTATGGCGATCAGCTTCGCGATTGTCGTCATATTCTTAGCTAGAACATTGAAAGTGACGGTCAAAAATATGGACTCCATGTCCAAAACGCTCGAAGATGTGGAAGAACAGATGAAAGGCATCACGACAGAATCTACATACTTGATCCAGAAGTCTACCGCATTAGTGGAAGATGCACAGCATAAGAGCGATTCACTGAATAGTATGGTAGATTCATTGGATCATGTCGGCACCTCGCTTGGGAATGTCAGCCATTCGATCCGTGGAGTCGCTGACCGCGTACACGAGCAGACGGCCAGACACGGAAGTACGTACGGTCAGGCAATCCGCTGGGGAGAAACCGTCATTCAGCTTGCCGGAAAGGCAAAAAATGATACGTCTACGAGACAAAACTCGTAAAATTCAGGAGGAAAAGAGGTTATCAAGATGGATTTTTTGGGAATTGGAGTACTGGTAATTGGAATCGCGTTCATTATTATTTCTATTTTTCTGGCGAAAGCCCTCAATAATCTTGCAAAGGTCTTGAATGGTGTAAACAAAACCGTCGACCAGTTGCCTGGACAACTCGATCAGGTTATGAAACAGACCTCCGAGGTGCTGCATACAAGCAATGATACCCTCGGAGATGTCAATAATAAGATTCAGGCACTAAGTCCACTGTTTTACATCATCGGTGACCTGGGGCAGGCTTCCAGGGAAGTGAGCTCGTCATTGTTGGATGCAACCAAATCGATGAAAAAGAAGACAAGTGATGGGGAACATGTCGTCGGCGAAAAAGGGCTCAGTGGTCTGACGGGAGCGATTGCTTTCACTTATTTCCTCTCGCAACGTAAAAAAGCGTTGAAGGAGCTGCTTCCACAAAAAGCGGCTGCTACTGAACCACGAGTGGAAAAGTAGAACATACGAATTAACCGAAAGGGGAAATGATCATGGAACAGACAACACAAAACCAGCCAGTGAACCAACAGAAAGGGAAGAGCAAGCTGCCATTGGCAATGCTCGCAGGTGCAGCAGTAGGAGGAGCCTTGGCATTGATCAGCTCCAACACGCGCTCAAGTGTAAAGAGCACTACATCGAATGCTAAAGATACGATCAGCACATACACGACGCAAGTAAAAGAGGACCCACAGGCGTCGAAGGAAAAGTTGATGGCACGTATCCGCAAAATCACTGCAGTTACGAAGGAAGTCGTTACACAAATCCAGAGCGTCATCGATAATGAAGGACAGGAACTGAGACAGAAAGTAGAAGACATCAAAGCAGATACCCAGGACGCTGTTTCTACTGCCAAAGATGCGAAGGAAGAATTGAAGAGCGTAGGAAGTACAGCAAAAGACGCAAAAGACGAGCTTAAGCCATCTTCAAGTGGTGTAGGGGAACCGAATGACGATACATCCCACCAAGTCACTTCCAGTCCTGTAAACTAAATTAGACACTAACCAACCAGCCCCCCAAAAGGGCTGGTTTATATTTTGTCAGCGCGCTTTAGCACATTACTGTGCTGAGGGACTGTCCCCGAATATGCATCGTTTATGCAGGGTTGTGCGTTTTTGGACACATTTTGTTGGGGGGATTACCATATTGAATACAGTATAATAGAATTAACAAAACATGGAAGGTTGGGGTTGGATGACTGCTACTTTTTCCTTACAGCACATTGCATGGAAGCGGATTTTATTCTTCTTGCTGCTCATTATCGTACCGAATTACCTTGTTATGCGGATGCAGCTAGCTGGACCAATTGATGACCGCATCGGTTTAGCTACAGCGATTGACCTCACGATCATACTCCCACTGCTCATCTACTTCTTCGGATTCCGAAAGCGCATGTCCTGGCTCCTTCTTTGCGCACTCATCTTCTGGGGGCTCATCCTGGCCAACTGGATGATTCCGGGCGGTGCCGATGCTTATCTATCTTATTTCAATCATTCTGTCATCGTTCTTGAAGCGGGCGTCATCTTTCTGGAATTAGTCCTGTTCATTGCAATTGTTAAGCGATTCCCTACTTTGATAAA
Source organism: Thalassobacillus hwangdonensis (assembly GCF_042675915.1). Classification (NCBI taxonomy): domain Bacteria; kingdom Bacillati; phylum Bacillota; class Bacilli; order Caryophanales; family Bacillaceae; genus Thalassobacillus; species Thalassobacillus hwangdonensis. The sequence goes on from NZ_JBHTKL010000005.1 coordinate 386,361, forward strand.
GAATTACAAACAGGATAAGGCCGACCATCACCATTTCCTATTGAGCTTCTCCAAAGCAATCCAGCGTACATTTACATTCAGCAACCCAAGGCTGAATAAATTCCAGCTCACATTAAGGATTCTTGCAACAGATATAGCTGCCATCTATTACAGTCTGTTCAGTTGGAAAAAGAAGCCCCCTGTTGGAGCGAATGCATTCACTTTTCATAAAGATGGTGGGTATCAGGCTGTATTCCTGATGCTCGTACATGCGATGGTACTTGAAATTATCGCCGTTCACGTTATGGTTGCTCAATACAGCCACGTAGCAGCGTGGGTGATCACTGCTCTTGATATCTACACGTTGCTGTTCATCATTTCGGATTACCAGGCAATTCGTTTATCTCCTGTGGTACTTGACGAATCCGGAGTCCATTTCCAAAAGGGGATCCGTGTTTATGGTTTTATTCCCTGGGAAATGGTCAGAGGAGTCGAACAGAATAGTCAAACACCAGAGGAAGTAGGAAAAGACAAACAATCGATCGCGCTTGCTTTGCATGGGCTTGAAAAAGACCCTATACCATATGTCCTGGAACTGAAAGACTCGGTAAAGGTGCACCAAATTTTCGGCATCAAGAAAACGGTCGATCGCATCTATTTGAAAATGGATGATCCTCAAAAATTTAATGAGTCAATCAACCAGAAAATCTCTCCTGAGTAAGGGGAGTTTTCTTTTTCGTGTAGATTCGATTAAATTTTCATTACAATCCTTCAAATGTCGCCATATTCCCTGTATCTTCCTTTTAAAAGTTTGATAGATTAGGGTATATTATGGAGAGAGTTTATACAGAGAAGATTACTAGGCATTAAACTATCATTTGGAGGCGGCACACATGAACAGGCGTATTATTTCCCTCATATCAGCCATTCTTTTTACAATACTCCTCCCGACGAACGGATTCGCAGCTTCGGATAATCTCAACCTGCAAAGTGAGACAGCCGTTCTGATGGAGTCCGACTCTGGGGATATCCTCTATGGCGAAAATTCGGATAAGCGTATGTACCCTGCCAGTATCACGAAGATCATCACAGGAATCATTGCGATTGAAGAAGGTAACCTTGATGATACAGTCACCATAAGTGAAAATGCTGCTCAGGCTGATGGTACGTCTGTTTATCTGATTGAAGGGGAACAAGTACCACTGAAGAAGCTTGTCCAAGGGTTGATGATCAATTCGGGGAATGATGCGGCAGTGGCGATTGCTGAACATATGGATGGAAGTGTGGCCGCATTCTCACATCGAATGAATGCGTTTGTTAAAGAAAAGGTAGGGGTGTATGACTCCAACTTCAAAAATCCGCACGGTCTTCCGGATGATGATCATTATACGACAGCTGCTGATATGGCGGAAATCACACGCTATGCGATGAACAACCCGATCTTTCGTGAAATCGTCGGAACGAAAGAACTTCCATGGGTCGGAGAAAGCTGGGATACGACGCTGATCAACCACAATAAAATTCTTTGGCGTTATGAAGGCGCGACAGGTGTCAAAAACGGTTGGACGACCAAGTCTGGACATACGCTTGTTTCCAGTGCTGAACGAAACGGAATGGAACTGATCGCAGTCGTCATGAAAGTCCAGGGCTTTGAACGAGCATATCGGGAAACGACCACTCTTTTCGATTATGGCTATGACAACTTCGAAAAAGGCAAAGTGGCGAAAGATACAAAATTCAACCACAATGGAAAAGAATTTAAAGCATATGAAGACTTTTACTATACAAAACCGAAAGACTCATCTGTAACAACAGATGTTTCCCCTTGGGGGCAGCTCATAGTAGAATCAGATGGCGAAATACGGGGGACGACACAGCTCGCATTGCAGGCAGCCGAAAAAATCGAATCGCCTGCTGCTGTAGAAGTGAATAGTGAATCAGTAGATGAAGAGGAAAAAGGGTTCTTCCAAAATATCTTCGGATGGATTGGTGGGTTATTTTAACAAAGACACGGGGAAATCACCCGTGTCTTTGTTTATATTTTAGACTGCTCTCTATACAAAAAATGCTCAGGCTGCACGCCTGAGCATTAGCTTGATCAATAAAGTTTTCCTTGTCGATACAATACTTCGGAGAGCTTTCCAACAGCATGAATGTAGCAGTTCTGTCTCAATGGGAACGGATCCCCGAAGAATTGCGGAAGGATGGTATCCATCGTATGCTGCATTTTTTTGAATAGCAGCTTATAGATCTCCTCTTCTTCATAGAATTGCGTTTCACGTCCCTGCATCCATTCGAAATAGGAAACAATTACACCACCGGCGTTTGCCAGGATATCGGGGATGATGACGACTCCTCGGTCAGCAAGGTATTCGTCCGCCTGTTCCGTTATTGGACCGTTCGCACCTTCGACGATGATGTTCGCTTTGATCTCCTCAACATTGTCCTCATGAATCTGGTCTTCCAATGCTGCGAGAATCAAGGTATCTACTTCCAACGTCAGAAGTTCATCACGGTCTTTGATGATCGCTTTGATTCCTTGATCATCTAATTGTCCTTCTTCGGTCGGAAGCGCGCCATCATGGTCCTCTGTGTACTTTATGAGTGCTGGGATATCAAGGCCGTCTGAATTATAGAGGCAAACATTCCGGTCACTAACCGCCACCACCCGGTTTTGCAAGTGGTCGCACTGAAATGCCTCCAATGCAGCGACTGAACCGACATTACCGAAACCTTGGACAGCGATGTCGAATGGTTTATCCAGATGATCCAGTGCGGTCTGGGCAAAGCGGTTTTCGTTTTCACGGAACCATTTCTTATTCTCTTTTAGGAAATCATGCATCATGTATCGGAAAGAGAAGTAAACCCCCTTACCAGTAGCTTCACGACGTCCCAGAGAACCTCCGTTCAATATGCTTTTACCTGTGAAGCTTCCACGGTACGCATGTCCAGGGTGGATGGATTTGAATTCCGCCATCATCCAATCCATTTCCCGTTCACCAGTACCCATATCAGGTGCAGGGATATCTTTATCCGGTCCAATAATATCACTGAAATACTGCACATATTTCTTACAGATCAGATTCAGTTCTTTAACGGTGTATTCGCGAGGATCGATGATGACGCCACCTTTACCGCCTCCGAACGGTACTTCGTGCAAGGAGTTCTTCAAAGTCATCAGCTCTGCGAGTTTCGATACTTCGTCTTCATTTACACTTTCATGGAACCGGATACCACCTTTATAAGGTCCGAGTGTATTGTTATGCTGCACCCTGAAGGCTGGGATCCGTACCACTCTTCCATTTTCAAGTGGCACCCTTAGAAAGGATTTGCTGATGTTGTTTGGGGTGGAAAGGATGGACTCAAGTGATTTGAAAGCCTTCTCCCTGTCATCCCCTTGCATATCGGGTAAATAGGATTCATCGTCGTTCAATGCCTGCAATGATTCATTAATAATTCCCTTCATTTCCATATTCATAAATGTAAATACTCCTTCCCAATGATTTCGACCAACCAAGATCGTCTATTGATACTCTTCCCCTAAAGAGGGACTTTGTAATCATAGGAATGTAAGGAAAGAGGAATTTTCCTATTTTCTTAGAATTAAGTGAAATAGAAATAATTTATGGAGGTGCCCGATGATTACTTATGATGAGATAATGACGCAGCTCGAGTCCCTTGGATCAGAGCAAACAAAGAAAACGTTAATGAGGCATGGTGCCAAGGAACCGTTTTACGGAGTGAAAATTGGCGACTTGAAAAAGCATCTGGTCAAAAAAGTGAAGAAAGATCAGGAGCTTGTGTTGAAGCTTTATGCCTCTGGTAATAGTGATGCTATGTATCTCGCAGGGTTGAGTGTGACGCCTGATTCATTGTCGAAGGAGCAGCTTAGAGAATGGGTTGAACAGGCGAACTGGTACATGCTGAGCGAGTACACGGTGGCACAAGTGGCCGCAGAATCGAGGTATGCGCTTGAGCTGGCGAGGGAGTGGATCGCTTCAGACAGGGAGAAGATAGCATCGGCTGGTTGGAGCACCTATGCCAACTACTTGTCGATTACTCCGGATGAGGAAATATCTTATGAAGAAATTAAAGAACTGCTTTCAAAAATCGAGAAGACCATCCATCAATCGGCGAATCGGGTCCGCTATACAATGAATGGATTTGTCATCGCTGTAGGGGCGTATTATGAACCGTTGCTGGGTGAGGCGAAACGCGTAGCGGAGGCAGTTGGAAAAGTCCATGTAAATGTAGGAGACACAGCTTGTAAAGTGCCATATGCACCTCAATATATTGAAAAGGTCGAACAAAAGAATGGGGTAGGTAAAAAGCGTAAGAAGTGTGTCTGTTGAGGGTGAGATGATTTTCGCTTGTTCTCTGAGCATGTCATGTATAATGATCATTAAATGACGTATCTCAAGGAGCGGCATATGTTACACTCTTTCAATCGATTATTGCAAAAAATGATGCCTTTCATAACGCCGGTATCCGTCATTCTCGGAGTTGTTTTTGCTGGATGGCTGGAATCTTTTCAGTATTTAGTGCCATGGATCTTTGCTTTCATGACGTTTGCTGGAAGTCTCGGGTCGAACTTTACTGATGTGAGGCATGTGATCAAGCATCCGGTGCCTTTATTAATTTGTCTGGTGCTGTTGCATCTGATCATGCCTATCATCAGTCTAGGTGTCGGAAATGTTTTTTTCAGCGATGACCCATATCTCATCACTGGACTGATACTTGCATTCATCATACCTACAGGAATAACGAGTCTGATCTGGGTTTCAATCTACAGAGGGAATGTTGTATTGACGCTATCAATCATCCTTCTTGATACGTTGCTGTCACCATTACTAGTACCATTGATCCTCCAGGCTTTCGTAGGGAACAGTATACAGATGGACGGATGGGAAATCATGACAGGATTGTTCTGGATGGTGGTCATCCCATCTCTACTAGGAATGAGTCTGAATCAGTTCACTAAGGGTAGAGTGAAGGTAACAGTAGAGCCAAAGCTAGCGCCGTTTGCAAAGCTGGCCATCATCGGTGTCATTTCGATCAACAGTTCAGGTGTCGCTTCGTATTTCAGAAATATATCATTGGAATTGATACTCGTCGCATTGGTAGTGTTCATCATCGCTGTATCCGGGTATTTCCTGGGCTGGCTGACGGCGAGTGTATTGAAACAGTCTCGGGCGAACATCATTTCCCTTACGTTCAACAGTGGAATGCGCAACATCAGCGCAGGAGCTGTCATTGCGATTACGTATTTTCCTGATGCTGCGGCACTTCCAGTCATAGTCGGAATGCTGTTTCAACAAGTGATTGCATCCACCACAGGCGGGTTGCTCGACCGTATGTACAGGAACAAGGGAGAAGGAAGTGTCATTGTTTAAAACATAACGTGTGAGAAAGGGTGAAGGAGATGGCTTTTCGCCAATCAGTCTTAATTAATGCTCCACTGGATGAGGTTTTCAATACAGCTACAGATTTCGATAATTCTCCGGAAATAATGGATAATGTAGTCGAAGTAGAGAAATTGACGGAAGGACCTGTAGGTACTGGTACTAAGGTGAAGGAAGTTCGTGAAATCAGGGGCAGGAAAGCAGAAGCGACTCTTGAAATTGTCGAATTTGTACCTAATGCCAAGTATTCCGTACAGAGTGTGCACGGTGGTGTGACGATCATCTATCATTATCAATTCAGTGATAGTGGGGAAGGTACAAGGGTTGAGTTCAATGGGGAATTGAAAACCAAAGGACTAAAAAATCTGCTGATGAAACCGTTGATGACTGCTGTTATAAAGAAGGAAGATAGCGATCACCTTGAAAAACTTAAGAAATACATTGAAGATTAAAGGTTAGTGGAGGAGGTAATCCCATGTCATGCCATGTCAAAGGAGTCCTTGTAAAAGGGGTAGGGGTGGATGAACAGACCAGGTGCTCGCATTACAGGAGTGATAGGGATGTCATCGCAATTAAATTCAAGTGCTGTGATACGTATTACTCCTGTATCTCCTGTCATGAGGAAATTGCCGGTCATCCTGTCGAAGTCTGGCCAAGAGAGGAACACTCTGAAAAGGCCATCCTATGCGGGATTTGTGGTACCCAGCATCGAATTGATACATACTTAAAGAATTCTTCAGCGTGTGTCTCATGTGGTTCCTCTTTCAACCCCGGATGTAAGCTTCACCATCATTTATACTTTGAATAACTTTACCCTGTTTATAACCCGAACAATTCATCGGATATTGTTCGGTTTTTTTATTTATCCCACTTCTCCCTCTTTTTGTGTGTATTTAAGAGATCTTTCACTTTTTTCCTCTAATCTTTTGAACCATCTTTCATTTTCTACTGCATCATTCTCACTTTACTCACTTCAATAGTAATTTTTAGTGTTCTTTGAGTTTCACTCTGTACTTTCATATGGAATAAAATGGTTTATTTTCCTGTATAAAGTAGGAGATGGAACAGGGATTAAAAGAGTAATTCCTACCTACATCTGAATTGTATACATTAAAGTTTACAAGAAAACAAAATGTAACTCTAATGTATACAATATTGAAAACAAGTTTACAAAGTTGTACTCATGCTGTTATAGAGACATGTGTACACTTTTGTAATTATGTACACGAAAAACGTATGCAAGTACACTGGAAGGAATACTTCGAAATGCTGATTGACTGGTATCCTTAAGTTCAGTACATTTAAGACAACTCTATTTTTATAGTGATAGATTTAAAAAAGAGGACCTTCATAATGAAAGGAAGAGGCTTAACATGACAAAATCAAGAATTGCTGCAGTTGATGTAGGAAATGATGCAGTCAAAGGGATATTCGGTAAACTAGATTCAGAGCTTTACATACCAAACGTGATCGCGAGGGATATTGAGGATCGCCCGGTCATCGGTATTGAAGATTTGGACCAGAAGGATCCGGCAGACAACCTGCACGTCCGTGTCCACTCCCCTGCCCTGCAGGATAACAATGCGATTTACCGTGTAGGTAATCTTGCTACGAAAAGTGACAATGCGTCAGAGTTGGATCCGGGTAGTGCGAAATCGGAAGAAGACCAGACATTGGTGATGCTCTTCGCAGCCCTTGCACTCGATGCAGTCAATGAAAAGAACGAAGGTACATTCAAGAAAGCAAATGGTGTCGTAGATGCCAACTATACTTTGGGTACAGGACTTCCGCTAAGAGAAGTCAAAGAAGGGAAAGATGTCGGCTATCGTTCCAGACTTCTTGGCTCCGTCCACCAGGTAGAGTTCCTTGTAACACCTAAATACCAGGGCATCAAAGTCAATCTTAAATTTGATGAAGTGAAAGTCTACCCTGAGGGATTTGCAGCGTATATCAATCTAGTAATGGATAATGAATTGAATATCATTAACAAAGACTTGATCGATAAGCGTATCCTGATTCAGGATATCGGTGGCCTTTCTACAGATATCGCTGTCATCAAAGACCGTAATGTGGATGATGATAAGGCGCAAGGGTTCAACATTGGTGTGTCTGAGTCATTGGAAAAAATCCGTGAAGAAATCCGCACGAAACATGGCGTAGAGCTGGATAGCCGTCGCGACGTCGTCGATATCATCACGAAGAAAAACGATCGCAACCATATCATGGTCAAAGGAAGCCGTACTAGTGTCCATGACATTACAGACCGCATTCTGCTGGAATTGGCGAAGAAACAGTACCGTCATCTGAGAAATGTATGGCAGAAGAACTCCCAGACAGAAATCTGCTACTTTGTCGGTGGTGGAGCTAGTGTGCTGAAAGATTACTTGAAAACGTTGAATAACAACTTAGATGGCTACAACATCGACTTTTTCGAAGACGAAAAGGAAAGCATTTGGATGATGGCGAATGCGTATTACAAATTGATCGTCGATTTTTCACGTAAAAATGAAAAGGTGAACAAAAAAGAAGAAAAGAAGGCTGAGAAACAAACTGCCAATGCCTCTAAGTAAGGTGATGTAGATGAAGAAATCAGGGAACGGGATTCAGAGGGGACAAGCGATCACATTTCGCGTCCCTTCTGATACACCTGATCATATAATCAAACAATTGCAGCACTTGAAAGAAACGGAACGTCGTAATTTTTCCAGTAAAATCGCCGAATTCGTCACTCATGGTGTCGGTGAAACGTTAGCTAAGGAAAAAGAAACGATCACGATCCCCCTTCCGAAGCAGCTGACCAAGGCGCAAAGGGACTGGTTGAAGTACGAGCATTCTGAAGCATTGCTCGGAAGCATCCTTTATCAGTTGATTGCAGATCCGGTCAGATCAAGCGCCCTATTAGCATCATTGAACAGTAATGCGCTTGATATAAACGAAGCGTTATACCTGCAGGAAGAACATGCGGCCACATCTACGGATGAAGCTGTGGAAGAAGAACCTCACGAGGAAGAACTACCTCCGTTGAACCATGATGATCTGGACAACTTGAATTGGGATTCAATGAAAGATGACTTCCAGTCGCAACAGCAAGTAGAAGTGGAAGACGAGGATCCTCTCGGCGGCTTCCTTGATAAAATGAACAAATGAACATAATCAGCACTCATACGACTAAAACCAAATACTTACTCATACATTGATAAAGGGACGGCAGGAGAACTGCTCGTTCCTTTTTTTGCACTTCAAGAAAATTTTCTGGATAGAAGCCATAAAAAGAAGCCTGAAATCCAAGTTTTCTGAAATTTTCTGTATAATGGATGCATCACCATCGATACAATCGGAGGATCACAATGAGGAAGATATTAGCTTATGTGAATACATATAAAGTTTCATTATGGATCGGCTTGTCGTTGATGATCGTTGAACTGATCGTTGAACTGGCACAACCGCTGATCATGGCGAAGATCATTGATGACGGAATACTTGAAAATGATTTCGATGCCGTTGCTATTTGGGGTGGTATCCTGCTCGGGATGTCGCTACTTGCTTTTGCATCTGGAGTGATCAATTCGTTTTTCTCTGCCAACGTCAGTCAGGGGGTCGGATATGATTTGAGGAGAGATCTTTTCAAACGTGTCCAGGCCTTCACCAGTGAAAATTTTCAGGCGTTTTCCGTGCCTTCTCTTCTTACGAGGGTTACGAATGATGTGACTCAGATACAGAATCTGATTTTCATGTCCATGCGTATTGCATTGCGGGCACCGTTATTCATCATTGGTGGCTTGATAATGGCCTTCACCGTCCATGTCGGTCTTGCAATGGTCTTACTTTTTACTGTCCCATTCATCCTGTTATTTCTATCCTGGGTATTGCTGAAAGGTGTCGTGTTCTTCAGAAAAGTGCAGGAAAAATTGGATGGAGTCAATACCGTGATCCGGGAAAACCTGGCCAATATAAGGCTGATCAAAGGATTTCATCGGGGTAATTACGAGGAAAAGCGCTTCACCGATAAAAACGTTTCCCTGCGTCAGGACAATAAAAAAGCGCTTTGGTTGATGGAGCTGGCAATGCCAATCGTCATGGTTCTGATGAACGCGGTGATCCTGCTTTTGCTTTGGCTTGGTGCAGGAGAATTAAGAGTGGACGGGGCACAGCCTGGTGAAGTGGTTGCCATTATCAATTACGCAACTAGAATGCTGTTCACTTTCTCTGTCTTTACATTCCTGATCATGACATTTTCACGAGGAAAAGCCTCGGCTACACGTATTTTTGATGTGCTTGAAACGGAAGCCGTGGCTTTCAACAAGGAAGCAAGTCGTCCTGAATTGAAGGGTGGCGTCCAGTTCAAAGGTGTATCTTTCGATTATCCTGAGAAAGAAGCGACTGCATTAAAGCAAGTCTCCTTCACGGTCGAACCTGGTCAGACGATAGGTCTTCTTGGAGAAACGGGGGCAGGGAAGACAACGTTACTTCACTTGATTCCAAGACTGCTTATGCACAAAGAAGGTTCGATTGTAATGGATGGAACTCCAATTGAAGCAATTGATATCGAGCATCTGCGAAATGGAATAAGCCTAGTGCCGCAGGACGTCCATTTGTTTTCGGGGACAATCAGCGAAAATATTCGTTGGGGCAAACAGGATGCTACAGATGAAGAGGTGATCCAGGCTGCTAAGGATGCTCAAATCCACCACTTTGTTAAAAGCCTACCGGAAGGTTACCAAACGAGGCTGGGTCAAAAGGGTGTCACTTTTTCCGGAGGACAGAAGCAACGATTATCAATCGCTAGAGCATTAATACGTAAGCCGAAGCTGTTGATCCTTGACGATAGCACAAGCGCATTGGATGCACATACAGAAACAAAGCTTTTGAAAACGTTGAAGCAACACCGATGTACGGTATTCATCGTAGCGCAGAAGATAAGCACGCTGCGCGAAGCGGATCAGATTCTCCTTTTGCATAAAGGAGAACTGGTGGCTTCAGGAACCCACGAGGAACTTTTGGAAACCAGCGCTGAATACAATGGCATTTATCAGTCTCAACAACGGGAAAGGGTGATGGGAAATGGCTGATAGGAAAGTGCACGACAAGGCGCCTGCCCACCCTCACCGAAGGCACCAGGGGATTGGTACGAAGCCTCCTGAGGTTGACAACATAAAAGAAACAATTACCCGAATATGGAGCTATATGGCTGCTGAGAGGACAATGTTCTGGGTTGTCATCGTGACGATCATAGCCAGTTCATTGCTTTCGTTGCTTGGTCCTTATCTGCTTGGAGTTGCAGTGGACCGTGTCATCGATGATCCGAGAGCAAGTGAATTGCTGCAGATGCTTGTACTTCTGGGTGGAGTGTATGTCTTTCACTCGCTGACACTTTGGCTACAAAACTATTGGATGATCGGGATTGCCCAGAATACGGTATTTTCATTAAGAAATCACTTATTTTCCCATCTTCAGCAACTGCCGATTTCCTTTTTTCAGAAGCATCAATTCGGTGAACTGATGAGCAGACTGACGAATGATATAGAGAATGTCAGTCGAACGTTGAACACAGCGGTAGTTCAATTTACGACCAGTGTCATTACCATTTCGGGGACGATCATCATGATGCTCCTATTGAGTCCGCTCTTGACCTTATTTACGCTTACAATCCTTCCTGTCATGTATTTTGGGATGAAATGGATTACGAAACGTACAGGGAGGTTCTTCAAAGATCAGCAACAGCATTTGGGAGAAATGAATGGATATGTGGAAGAAACATTCTCAGGGCACAGCATCATCAAAATGTTTTCCCAGGAAAAGAGGGTCATGGAAGAGTTCGCCGATAAGAATGAAGCGCTAAGACACTCCAGCTATTGGGCGCAGACGTATTCCGGATTCATTCCTAAGCTGATGAATATGCTGAATAACGTCAGTTTCGCCATCATCGTCGGTGCCGGCGGGCTGTTGGCGCTTTCAGGTTCCATCTCTATCGGAGTAATCGTTACCTTCACTACGTATTCCAGGCAGTTCACTCGTCCATTGAATGACCTTGCAAACCAGTACAATATGATCTTATCTGCTGTAGCAGGTGCTGAACGGGTATTCCAAATCATGGATGAAGCAGAAGAAAAGGCGGATGAAGGCCATGCGAAAGCTGTCGAAAGTATTTCCGGGGAAATAATTTTCGAGGGTGTACATTTCGCATATGAAGAGGATCAAGAGACGTTGGATGCAATCAATTTCCGTGCCATGCCAGGAGATACGGTCGCACTGGTCGGGCCGACTGGTGCCGGGAAAACGACCATCATTTCATTGATATCCAGATTTTTCGAGCCGGATAAAGGAGCGATCTATGTCGATGGTACCAATATAAAGAATATCAGCAGAGAAAGCCTCAGGAATCAGACAGGTCTTGTCCTGCAGGATGCTACGCTTTTTAATAAAACCATTATGGATAATTTGCGTTATGGTCGATTGGACGCTTCTGACGAGGAAGTTGTAGAAGCAGCAAAAGCTGCCCACGCCCATGCGTTTATCATGGAACTGCCGAAGGGATATGAAACGGTGCTGGATGCAGATGGTAAAGGCATCAGCCATGGTCAGCGACAACTCCTTTCTATAGCGAGAGCGATGCTGGCAGATCCATCGTTACTGATACTGGATGAAGCGACAAGCAGTATCGACACCGTGACAGAAATGAAAATCAATGATGCTCTGAAAAAGCTGATGAAGGGGAGAACGACTTTTGTCATTGCCCACAGGCTGAATACGATTCGCCATGCAGATTTAATACTCGTATTGAAAGAAGGCGCAATTATTGAAAAAGGGACACATAGGGAGTTGTTGAAAGAAGGTGGTTTCTATGCGGACCTTGTTCGGACACAGATGAATGCATAAATGGACGCCTTGGTTTATGGGCGTCTTTTCTTTTTGTACTTTAAGAGATTTTAATTCTATTAAAGGAATAAAGTATAAGAAAATACTAAGGCTTTCGCCATAAGTATTTGGCGACAAGCCAAGTGTTTCTAATCAAAACCACGTGTCTGAAACATATTTTTCCATATAATGTACAGGCTAATAGGTAATGTGCAGGAGGTGGATGCCCATGACTTATGAGTGTGTCATTATAGGTGGAGGAATTGCTGGATTACAGGCTGCAATCCAATTAGGCAGATATGGGCATGACGTGCTGGTGATCGATAGTGAGGAAGGTCGCTCCAATCTTTGCAGAAGCTATCACAACCTGCTTGGCTGGCCTGATGGAGTTGGTGGAAGTTTTCTTAGGAAGACAGGAAAAGCGCAGGCAGCTAAATTAGGGGTGAGTTTTGAAAAACAACGAGTCAAAGCTGTCAAAAAAAATCATGACGTATTCGTTGTATCGACTGAAAACGACCAGCATGTAGAAGCGAAGCGACTCCTGCTCGCAACCGGGGTTGTAGATCGTATCCCGATGCTGAAGGACCTGCGGGCATGCCTTGGTATCAACATATATATCTGTCCGGATTGTGACGGCTATGAGGTTAAGGGCAAGCGTGTACTTGTATTAGGTTCAGGTGACACAGGCGCGAACATGGCTCTTACGTTGAAGTACTGGACGGATGAGATTGTATATATCAATCATGACGGAGCCTTTGTAGGAGAAAAGTTGACCAAGCAGCTGGAACAGAATCGTATTCGTATCCATGAAGGTCCGATTACTGAAATCATAAGAACAGGGGATAAACTTAAAGGCGTCGTATTGGAAAACGAACAGCGCATTCCTGGAAGACATGCATTTGTTGCGTTCGGAGGAAATGAAGTCAAATCAGACCTTGCCGCTCAGCTTGGTATCGAGCTCCACCACAATCGGCATATCCTGGCAGATGCCAGAACGAAAGAAACCAGTGTAAAAAACGTATGGGCTGCCGGGGATGTCGTCGCTCATTCCGAACAGGTTGCCATTGCGATGGGTGATGGTCTGCAAGCGGCCATCTGGATTCATAAAAGTTTGATCAGTGTATGATGCCGAAAGCTCCACGCGTATTAAAGTGTGGGGCTTTTTTGATGTAAAAAATCGGAATTTGTTACGTAATGACTACTTTTGTACTAGTTCATTTGGTATAATTTAAGTATTAATCTGATTATAAGGAGAGGGCATATTGAGTACTTTTAATAAGTTCCAACGAAGTGTCATCTTTAATTATATTATAGGATCGATGATTGCAGTGTTCGGAGTAGGCAGCATCTTCATCTTCCAAACATTGAACTTGGAAACGGAAGAAATGGTGTACTTCCTGATTGCCATGGGTTCATCAGTAATCATTATGCTTGGCTGTGAACTTTACGCTTACAGAAGGCATGTGGCGCCTATTGCACAAGCATTTAAGCAGGAAAGCCCAAGCATCGATGAGATCCACACAGCAATTATGGCTACCCATAAGTTCCCCCTGCTGACGGTAAGACGTATTATCGGACCGCATTTTCTTGGATTGGCCATTCCGGCTTCCTCTTTTCTCTCTGTATTAATCTATTTGGGTGAATTAAGCATCCCCTACACATACATAGCTATGGCTTGGAGTGGAGGTGCATTGATCGCGCTGCTTCATGCATTGGTTGAATATTTTATGGCTGACCGCGCCATTCGTCCAATCATTAAAGAATTGAATGAAAAAGGGATGCATCTGTACGGTTGTGATTTGGGCATAAGTGAGAATGCCGGTGTAACCATCAAGCAGAAATTATTCGTCAGTTCTTTGTTCACCTCCACGTTTCCGGTGCTTTTATTCATGATGGCAACGAAGGTGCGACTGGGGCAAGGTGTGGATGCTGGGGTTGAAGATTACTGGAGCTGGGCATCTGTTATCATGGTCGTTATTTTAGCGGTAGCTTTAGGAACCTCATTCTTCTTGAATCGAAGCATACAAGAACCGCTTGAAGCTTTACAAAAACGGTTCGGAGATGTCTATAAAGGTGAATATGAGCGAGTGGAAAATACGTATTCAGATGAGTTTGCTTACTTAGCTTCGGGATTCAATCATATGGTTTCCGGCATCAAGGAACGGGATGAGCGGAATGAAGAAATGCTCGAAAGTTTTTTCACGGTGATTGCAGCTACATTGGATGCACGTGATCCTTATACAGCAGGTCACTCGAAGCGGGTGGCGGAGTACTCGGTTCAAATAGCAGAAAGAGCTGGATTCTCTGCAGAAGATATCGATCTGTTGCGTAAGTCTGCACTGCTTCACGATATCGGGAAAATTGGTATTCGTGATGATGTGCTTTTGAAAGAAGGGAAGCTTACAGTCGAAGAGTTTGAACAGATCAAGGGACATCCTGCTATTGGGTCGAATATCCTTGAGCAAGTCGAGCTGCCCAAAGACTTGCAGCCGATTTTGCCTGGAGTGAGATACCACCATGAACGGTACGATGGAAAAGGGTATCCGGAAGGGTTGAAGGGAGAAGCGATTCCCGTGTTCGGTCGCTTAATGGCTGTGGCAGATGCGTATGATGCAATGACATCTGATCGTCCATACCGAAAAGGGATGAGCAAAGAAAAAGCGCTTGCAATCATTGAAGAGGGCAAGGGGACGCAGTGGGATCCGTATTTTTCTGAAATCTTCCTTGAAATGATGCAGGGGAAAACACAAAGCGATTATCTTGTATCAACGTTTTAATACACATCAATGTGCTGTTCCATCAGTTGTCATGTTTGATTGGTAAAGACGTCAGGGTATTTAGTATTAGGATATTAGTTATATACCACGAGGAGAAGGCAGTGATCCGAATGAAGATGTCGACTGTCCATGATTTGATTGAACACAGCCCATCCATGCTAAAACAAGTATTCGACACGATCAGTGATGGAGTACTGCTGTATGAGAAAGTTGAAGGCGCGTATAGATGTGTATTTTTGAATAATGAAGCGAAGAAATACTTTCATACCCAGGGCATTCTTTATAAACGGTTGGACCAGGCGCATGATGCGGCTACAGCGTCTTATTTGAGAGAATGGCTGGATCGATCTGTGACAACCGATGTGAACGCTCATTCATTCTCTGAGGAGGGCCTTGGTTTCAAAGGGGAATTGACGATCCACCCTTTCAAAGGCGAAAGCGGAGAATACACCTATTACGTAGTGATGTTCAGAAACATCCATGCATTCAAGAAAAATACAGAACTGATTGAAAAGAAGCAACGTCTGGAAGAGATGCAGGACAGGTATCAAGCGCTTGTTGAGATGTCACCGGATGCTGTCTTTGTCCATGATGAAAGAGAACAGATCATGTATGTCAATGACGCAGGTGTTCAATTGCTCAGAGGCAAAACACAGGAAAATCTGATCGGTAATAGCATCTATGATTATATTGATATTGAGTCTACCTCGACCATAAAGAATCGTTTAATGGAAATCATTGAAAAGGGTGACAAGTCCGGCCCTGTCGAGCGAAGATTCATCAAAAGTGATGGGACAGCTTTTTATGTAGAAGTGCATGCTGGCAGGGTGAAATATAATGGCAGGTACGCGGTTCAGACAATCTGCCGTGACATAACTGAACGGAAGAAGTATGAAAAGCACTTGGAAGAAATGGCTTACCTTGATCAGCTGACGCGGATACCGAACCGACGATATTTTTATCAGCAATTGGAAGATGCGATGACTGCAACTGGTCGAAATATGCATCCATCGCTTGCGCTTTTATATATCGACCTGGATAATTTCAAGGAAA
Organism: Thalassobacillus hwangdonensis; assembly: GCF_042675915.1. NCBI lineage: Bacteria > Bacillati > Bacillota > Bacilli > Caryophanales > Bacillaceae > Thalassobacillus > Thalassobacillus hwangdonensis. Next base: position 402,427 of record NZ_JBHTKL010000005.1, read on the forward strand.
TCAACGATACATTCGGACACCAGGCGGGAGACGAAGTGTTGATCATTTTTGCTAAGCGGGTGCAAAAGGTTCTAAGGGGAGAAGATGTCTTTGCTCGGCTTGGAGGGGACGAATTTGTAGTCATGATTCCTGAACTTGAAGATCAGTCGCTGACGGTGGAGATTGCGAACAGGATCCTTTCCCATGTGGAACAGCCGATTGTATTGAATCAGGGTACGATTGATTTGACCTTATCGATCGGCATCTCCGTCTACCCGAGCCATGCCGAAAATGGCAGAGAACTTCTTCACCATGCTGATCTTGCGCTATATGAGGCAAAAAAGGAAGATCACATCCGAATCAAGTGTTACGAAAGTTAAAAGAAGGGGCAGCCCTTCTTTTTTTGTCTGTTAAAGAAGAGTGTCAGATAAAGAAGTTGAGCCATTCTATGCAGCTGAGGTAACCGAACCTTATTCCAAACCCAATCAAGATAAAGCTTGCAGTCACATGGACCAACTTGGTGATGGTACCATTCATCAGTATACGGCCGTAATGGATCGTAAAAGCCAGGTTCGCATTCCACAGTCCGAGTCCGACGAACACCAGACTGCTGATCAAAAAGGATTCCAGAGGGTTTCCTTTTGTAAGTGCTGTACTAAGGACGGATCCATAGATTCCAAGCCAAAATAATAGATTCATTGGGTTGGTGCCGGCGATGGTGAATCCCGTAAGATACCCCTTTAAAGCCTCGCGCTTCAATTCTCGCGACGGAAATTCTGATTCGTGAAGCGTCTCAGGAGGTGCTCCTTTTAAGCTTGTCCACCCCGAAGTAATCAGTATGACACTTCCCAATAACATCAGAGAGGCCTTTACCCAAACAATACCGAGCACTTGCGCCAGACCCATGAACATGAACGCCATGAAGAAAAAGTCGAACGTCATCCCGCCTAATCCCACACAGAAAGACGGCCAAAATCCATACTTCAATCCCCTGTTGATAATTTCAATATTAATCGGCCCGATTGGAGCAGCAATAGATAGTCCTAACAGGATATAACCAACGACTATTCCCATTTTCCAGCACCCCTTTTTTAAAGGACAAGCAAGTCTATCCTAGTAGATGATACCTGTATCGATTTTAGAACTAATGCAATGCGAAAAAATAATTACTTTAAAGCGTAATTATTTGTTGCTTTATAACGTAAACTTGATTACTATATAAAGTAAGGAGGTGGAAGTGATGGAAAATATTAGTTTGAATGTAGCTTTGCTTCGGAGGAAGGTGCCGAACTTGACCAGTGCCGCTAAATCTGTTGGACTCCGTCCAGCTACAGTATCAAATCTTTGTACAGGTAAAATACCGGTCGGTCGATCGGAAGTAAGGACGATTGTAGCGTTAGCATCATTGGCAGATTGCAGCTTAGACGAACTCATTATACGAGGGGGAAAAGTGGAGATGATTGAAACTGGCATTAAAACGTTGGATGTGTTCGCGCCGTTGACCAAAGGTGGTACAGTTGGATTGGTTGCAAGACCTGGAATGGGGCAGCTCGTCATCATTGCAGAAGTGTTTTACCGTTTGAGAAAAGACGGGTATAAGACGATGATGCTGAAGCCGGAGGGGGAACATCCTGAAGTGGATGACCTGAAGGAACAGTTCGATGTGATGGATACCGATATTGAAAAAGTGTATGAGCAAATTAAAGCTAACGAGCAGGCGAAAGGCATCGTATTCGCTGCGGATCGTTCTGAAGTCGTCAATGGTGAAATTTTCGCCTTGCAGGAACGCTTGCAAAAAGAAGGAATCACTTCAGTGACGACATTCCTGCTTGACTTATCCGGAGACTCGATGGATGAGGAACTTCCATATGGTCCATTGGAAACCTTATGGCAGTTCGACATCGACTTGGCTGCACGGCACATGTATCCTGCAGTAACGCCGGTATCTTCTACTTCGACACTATTGGAGGATGTCTATATTGATCAGACGCATTTCACTGTCCAACAGCGTGCGAGAAAGCTGTTGCGAAGGTACAGGGAGCTCCGCTCGTTTGTCAATGTAAAAGGGGAAGCGTCGATACCGGATTCAGAAAGACAGACGTATGTACGGGGTGAGCGCTTGGAAGCATACCTTACCCAGCCATTCTTTGTGGCAGAAGAATTTACGAAGCAAAAAGGTGAGTTTGTCCATTTGAAAGATGCCCTCTCAGATATTCAGAAAATAGTAGATGGGGCTACCGATACTGTAAAGAAAGATGAGCTGCATTTCATCGGTAAAATCCAATAGAATCTCCATTTACACCTCCGACCTGCATGCATCGGAGGTTTTCGTTTGAGTAATTTTACCCATGAATGTTTCCGTACTTCTTCATATTGGTGTTTGCTGACCGATAAAGTTCGTAGACGACATAAATTTGAAGGGGTTTACAGCTTATGAAACTGCAAAGTATTACTGCATTGATTTTTACCGGACTACTAATGGGGTGTGCCGATGCCTCTGGAATTACATCATCTGACAGCGGAATTGCCGCTACAGATCTACAGCCAGTCTCCGTGTCGGACTTATCTGATGAAGAAATCCTGAACATTTATGAACAAGGGAGAGAGGGAGAGTACAACGACTATGGTGATTTCGTAGAAGAATCTGTCAGAATGATAGAATTCAGCATGGAGGAATTGCTGAGGGTTGCCCCTGCTGTAAAAGAAGGCGCGGCCAACGACGCTACAATCGATCATTACGAAACTGCTTTACGTACAGTGCGCCACCATATAAAACAAGGGGTGGAAAAGGAAGACATACCTGCTCTATTGAGAGAAGCCCACCTGGTCTACGTCGATTATTTGCACGGAATGGAAAAAGTAATGCAAACGATCGAGGAGGATGATGTGAATCAGTCCGAGGTGTGGCAGGGAATATACATCGATGCGAAAAGGGAATTTACACTTGTCGAAGACGCATTTGATCAGATGGAGAGTGAGTTTTTTGCTAGAGTGAACCTTCTGCTCGAGGATAAGCGTCATACACAGGGAGACACAGAAGAGAATGTTGAAGAATCTTATGTTGGGGATGAGAGTACTGAGGAGATGCAAGTCGAAGCCGTGGAAGAGCTTGATTTGTTTGTCTTAGTTAACAATGGTGATGGAGAGGGTGTAAGAAAAGCCCTTGAGCAAGGAGAGAATCCGAACATCAATCAAGTATCCGGAGAAACCCCGCTTGAATTAACTGCGAGACATGGTCATGTAGACATGATGCAGGCATTATTAAACCATGGAGCAGACCCGAATAAAAGTAATAATCAGGTTGCAGCCACTCCGCTAGAAGAAGCTATTTGGAACAGAGAAGATGCAAAAACAGTGGTCTCCATCCTTCAAATGGTGGAGTTATTATTGGATTATGGAGCAGATGTGAATCACATCAACGACAACTCGGATATTGAAGGGAAGGTGAGCACTGCTTTGATGACGGCGGTACAGTTCAATTACGAACCCGTCATTGAACTTCTCCTTGAACATGAAGCAGATCCATACATGGTGGTGAACGGAGGGCGTAGCGCCTATTCCATTGCAGAAGAGCGGGGCTACTCGAATGTCCTGGACTTGATGAAGAAGTATGCAGGTAACCCCCCTCAAAAGAAGGTGGAAACAGATAAAAATTCAGATGTGCGGGAAGTACCCGACTTCAATTTTCCAAATCAGGATGGGGGGAGCATCAGCAACGACGCATTGTTTGGCGAGACGTGGATGGGCGTGCTGATCGATACGAAACATAACGCAACGACAAACATCCCTTTATTAGTAAAAATGAAGCAAGTACAACATCAGCTTGCTTCGAGTTATCTTGCACCCACAATCGTTGCATTTACCGTGAGACCCGAATATGATTCCTCTGATCGTTTGAAAGAGTTCAAACAGAGTATCGGCTTTGAATCCGAGGATATCCACTTTGTTTCACCTGACAGCCATGAAGTGATCAGAACGTTTGCTAGAGAGGCATTCCAGAGTCCTATGACGGAGGATGGTGATCGCTACATCTATAGTTATAGCATCATTTACGTGAATGGAAATGGCGTAATCGTCGATAAATTCCCTGGACAGTTGGACATCGATAAAATTGTTGAAGGAATAAAGAAACACCATTAATTATGGTAGAATAATATATAGGCAGCTTGACCTTTAGCCGCCTGTTAAATTTAGCGACAAACTATTACAATCAGCCTCAGGGAAGGCGAGCGGGAGGGAACGATGAAGAACATCACGTTATTTGTTGGTTGTGTCATGGTTGTTCTCCTCCCCGTGACGGCACATGCAGAGCTTTTGCTCATAGCTGAAGGGTCCGCCGGCATGTTTTCCTATGAAGTGAAAATGACCGAGCATCAGAAGATGATATGGATGATCGAGAAGCAGGATAGAGTGCTTTATTTTAACGAAACGCCATGGAATCAGCAGCATTTGGAGGATTACAAAAGTGCGATCGATGTTGTACATAAGGAACGGCTGAAGCTGATCATCACCTTGATATATTTAATTGGAGCAATTGTCGCCCTTTTTGCAGGTTCTAAATTAAAAGTGAGATCTTCAAGATTGATGTATTATGCGCTGGTCACATTGTTCTGTATGATCACAATCTATACCATCATCCATTCGTCCGTCCAATTGACGGATGCATACCACCTTGCCAATGAATGTTTTGCTTTGCTTGAGCAAATGGTGGCCTGATTTCGACTGTCATGGTTTAGTACCCATACAATTTTCCATTTCTTAAATATGATGTATAGAGGGTATGGTCCATCCATGCTTAAGCATCTATTTCAGTATAGAAAGGAGTTTTTTGTATGGGTTACGGATGCGGTGGTTACGGTTACGGAAGCAACTTCGTACTGATCGTAGTTTTGTTCATCCTATTGATCATCGTCGGAGCTACAATCGCTTGGTAATAGCTGAAGTACTCCCCTTAAGGGAGTGCTTTTTATTTTGCATTCAAAAAAGGGACTGACTCCTTTGGAATCGAATAAAGGGATAAGGGGTTAGTTGAACTCAAAATCAGACGAGGTGAATGAGGATGAAAGCAAAACAGTTATATGAATACCATGTATGGGCAAACCGGCAGTATTTCAATCTTTTGAAGGAAATGGATCCATCCATTTTCAAAAAGGAAGTGGAGAGCGTTTTTTCCAGTGTGAGTGAAGTGTTTTCACACATCTATGTAGTGGATAAAATCTGGCTCGGCTGCCTAGTGGGGGATGATTTTGATACGATCTTTTCGAAGGTGCAGGATTGGGATAAGGAAGCGGAGAGTCCTACAATCGAAGCGATTGAAGAGAAGTTCTTAAAGTTGACGGGAGCATTTCAAGGCTTTTTTGATAAAGTGGAAAGCGAAGACGACCCCTTGATCGTGGAACACCCTAGATTTGGGAAGCTTCACACCACGTACATAGAAATTGTGCAGCACATTGTCAATCATGGCACCTATCATAGGGGAAACCTAGCTGCGATGCTGCGGCAGATGGGACATAAAGGAGCATCGACGGATTATATTTTCTACTTATACGCACTGGAAAATGCGGAAAGGGGTGGATGAAGCGATGGAACGTCAATTGCAACACGTACTGGACCGAATCGAAGGGGAAGTGGCGATCCTGGTGAGCATTGAGAGTAAAAGGTATGAACATAATGTGACCCAGAAGTTTTCTGCAGCTAGTCTGATAAAGTGGCCGATTTTTTTATATGGGTTCCATCTTGTCAGTTGTTGTGACCGTCAGCTGGACGAACCGATACCGATGTTCCGGTCGGATGTAGTCGGCGGTGCGGGAGTCATCCAGTCTCTTCCTCCAAGACCCACCTACTCCTTCCAAGAGCTGCTGACGCTTATGATGGTTGTTTCTGACAACACTGCTACCAATATATTGATCCGGGATTTAGGTATAGAAAATGTTCAAGCGTTCATTAAAGAAAATGATCTGCAAGGAACGCACTTGAATCGAAACCTCATGGACATGGATGCAATGGAGGCAGGGCTGGATAATACGATTACAGCAGCAGCGATAGGGAAGTGCCTTTCGTTAATCTCGGATCCTGACCTGTTTGAACAAAAGTATTCTACTATGATGATGGAAATCCTAAGTCATCAGCAGTTCACAGATAAACTGTCAGCCAAAGTAAATGTAGAGGAAGTCCAGTTTTATAATAAGACAGGAGAACTCCCGGGAGTCGAGCATGACAGTGCCTTAATCAAGTATAAAGCCAACGTTGCAGAAGTGGTGGTCCTTACGGAAGGGTTAACTTCAAATTGGAAGGGTAAAGAGTTGATAGCGGATGTAGGGAAATTAGTCGTAGAAGAATTGATAGTTAGGGAGGAGAAGCCTGTTGAAGCCAATCATCAACGAAATTGAAGGCGGTTATATCGTACAATTCATTCGTAATTATCCCCATTCTCTCGAAAAGGTCTGGGAAGCGATCACTTCGCCAGATAAATTAAGGCAATGGTTCGCAGATGTAGACATGGAATATCAACTTGGTGGAAGAATGGATATTCATTTCAATAAGTCAGCAGGTAACAAAAAGGTAGGAAAAATCATTGAGATTAAAGATAAATGGATTTTCGAATACCTGTGGGACGTAGAAATGAACGAAACTGTGACATTTGAAGTCACCCCAATTGAAGAAGGGTGTCGATTGTCCCTGACTCACATCATCCATGATGCCGCCCAGATGCCAAGCATCATCGGTGGGTGGGAAAGTCATTTGGATATGCTTGAAGCTAGTTTGAATGGCACACCATCTGAATTTCCTTGGAAGAAATGGGAAACGATCCGTGATGAATATAGCAGTGGATAGCCGGAGTACATTTCCGGCTTTTTTTATTGTTCAGGAATAATTATACTTCTGCCAAAATGCTCCGGTTTCTCAACTCTCCTAAGACAAGCTATAATGAAGGTACTAACTTGAAAACAAAGTGGTGAAAAACATGATTGTCATCATTGATAACTATGACTCGTTTACTTATAACTTATATCAGTATTACCTCCAGCTGGACACGGATGTAGTCGTTAGACGAAACGACGACATCACCATAGAGGAAGTATCCGACTATGAACCGGATCTGATTGTTCTTTCTCCCGGACCAGGCACTCCTGCCAAAGCTGAGTTTTCCGCACGTGTGCTGGAAAATTTCGCATGCAAAATCCCGGTCTTAGGGGTGTGTCTGGGGCATCAGGTAATTGTAGAATATTTTGGTGGGAAAGTGATAAAAGGATTGGAGCCTGTCCATGGCAAAGTATCTGAAATCACTCATGATAAGCGGACACTCTTCGAAGATATTCCTTCTCCGACCCCTGTCACAAGGTACCACTCATTGACAGCGGATGAAGCATCTATCCCTGAAGATTTGGAAGTCAGTGCAAGAACTTTGGATGGAACAATCATGGCTGTTCGACACCGCCACCTTCCTGTTGAAGGCATCCAATTCCACCCAGAGTCCATTATGACTAAGTCCGGGTTTTTGATGTTGAAAAATCATTTTGAACAAGCATTGAAAAGGAAAAGTTCCATTATAGAGATAGGAGGGGTGTAGGGTGTACGAGCTGCTGTTTGAATTTCCTGATAATGTAACAGGTAAAGCTACCCCTCGTATGTTTGAAAAACCTGTACGTATTCTGCAGGCAAATGAGCTTGATGAAGTGGAAGAAGTCTTTGAAGAAGTCAATCACGCTCTTGATCAAGGTTACTATGTTGCAGGTTATGTCTCCTATGAGGCTGCACCAGCTTTTGATCCTGCTTTTCAGGTTCATGAAGCCAAGGGTTTTCCACTCGTCTGGTTTGGTGTGTACGAACAGATGAAGCAGGGATTTCCATCTGGGAAAGATGAGTCGTATCAGCTATCCGATTGGAACTTGGATGGCGATTTTGCTTCCTATCAACAAGGAATAAGCAAGATTAGGCAAGCAATCGAAGACGGGGATACCTACCAGGTCAACTATACAGTCCGGATGAAATCTAAGTTCGAAGGTGATGATAACAGCTTTTACAGACAGCTTGCGCGTAACCAGAAGGGAGACTACTCCGCACATTTGAACACCGGCAGATACCGCATCCTTTCTGCATCCCCCGAACTTTTCTTCAAGGTGGACAACGGAAGAATCACCACAAAACCCATGAAAGGAACGTCAAAACGAGGCAGGTATTCGAAAGAAGATGAAGTTCTGAAAGAGACCCTTCGTCATTCTGAAAAGGATCAGGCTGAAAATCTCATGATCGTGGATTTGTTGAGGAATGATGTAGGGCGCATTGCCGAAGCTGGTACGGTAAACGTACCGAAGCTCTTTTCGATTGAATCATATCCCACCGTCCATCAGATGACTTCCACAATTGAGGCGGTATTAAAACAACGCATGACGCCCTTTGATTGGTTCAAAGCACTGTTTCCTTGTGGCTCGATTACAGGCGCCCCAAAGGTCAGTACAATGCGCTTCATCTCGGAATTGGAGCAGTCAGCGAGACGGGTGTACTGTGGGGCGATTGGATATATGACACCTGAGCGGGAAGCGATCTTTAATGTACCGATCCGTACAGTAACAATCGACACGGATACGGATGAAGCTGTCTATGGGACTGGCGGCGGCATTACGTGGGACTCTACGGCCGAAGGCGAATACGAGGAACTTTTAACAAAAGCGAGACTTCTGACTGAAAAGCGCAAGGAGTTTCAACTGTTGGAAACATTGAGGATGGAGGCCGGTGAATTCCCTCTACTGGACTATCATATGAAACGTCTTACAGACTCAGTCCGTTATTTTGGTTTTGCTGTTCCTATTTCCCGGGTAATAATGGCGCTTGAAAAATGTCGAAAGAAGTATCCGGATGGTAATCATAAGGTGAGGGTTTTGGTAAGTGAAGGTGGAGAAGTGGATATTACTGCTACACCAATCAAGAGAGAAATGAACACGATCCGGTCATCTATCGCAAGTGCACCGATCGATCGAATGAATCCATTCTTATTTAACAAAACAACGGAGCGTTCGATCTATGAAAACTTACAGCAGCAAGCACCTACTCATGCTGAAACCGTTCTGCTATGGAACGACAAGGATGAGTTGACCGAATTTACGATTGGGAACCTCGTCATTGAAAAAAATGGAGAATATTATACGCCGCCTGTCGAATGCGGGCTTCTCCCTGGGACACGCAGGCAGCAATTATTAGTTGAGGGAATTTTGAAGGAGCAAGTTATAACAAAGCATTTGCTGGATGAAGCGGATCAAGTCTGGATGATCAATAGTGTGCGAGGCTGGGTTAAAGTCTCGTTTATCTACTAAAAAATTGGTACGCTTCTTTCTAAGAAACTTCTGAACTTCCAGGGATAATATGGTAGGATTGCGTTAGAGAAGTTAAGGTGGAGGAGGAAACCGATTATGGAATTGACTTTGCAGGGAGGCCTGGCCTTTCTCGTTCTGTTCTTTTTATTGTTGGGGATGCTTAGTAAGCTAAAGCAAATGGAACAGCGGATGTCCAGCATGAATCAACGCCTCGAACAGCTTGCAGAATATATGGGATTGCCGGAGAACCCTGAAATCGATAAATTGCGAATTCTGATTGAGGAAGGAAAAGATATAGAGGCTGTGAAGGAAGCACGAAAAGCGTTCGGTTTTTCATTAGTGGAAGGAAAGCGATATATTGACTCTCTGAAAGCCTCTATGAATAGTGGATAAGGAGGAGAAGATTGAGATTAGAATCTGACCATTCGGTACATTTATTAAAAGGCTTCATCATCCTCACATTCATTGCCTTGTTTATAGAATTCTTTACTTCATTGATCTACATCATTGATACCGAGTTATATAGAAAGATTGAAATGTTGGATGTGATAGGGATATGGGGAACGTTTGTGTTTTACTTCATCCAGGGCATCCTGTTTTTGATTTGGTTATACAAAGTACATAAGGATTTAAATGCGATGGATTCGTATTATCCGGTTTCACCTTGGGGATCTTTCGCAAGAGTGATTGTACCCGTTTACAACCTTTATGGCTTGTGGAATGTGTACGCCACGATGTACCGCCACTTTAAGCAGTACGATCGTACAGAGCATATTGGACAAAAGTTGTATGTGTACCTCCCGATTTTTTATATCGGGTTTTGGGGAACGAACATTTTCAACAATTCAATTTCCGGGGATTTCGGTGTTCCTCTGACCATTTCTTTTCTTCTTGATATGGGGATGATGGTCATCTATTTACTGATGGTCAAACTGATCACCCGAGCGCTTCATCTATTACGCGATGATTATGATGAAACGTACGGGAATCCCCAACAAGAACAAAACGCTTAGGCACTCAGCCTAAGCGTTTTTAGTGTTTTATTCAGGATCTGCTACTTTTACAAGCTGTTTCCCGATATTTTCCCCTTTGAACAATCCGAAAAATGCATCAGGAACATTTTCAAATCCTTCCGTGACCGTCTCTTTATAGGTAAGCTTCTCTTCCTGCAGCCATGTGGAAAGCCTTTTAAGACCTTCTCCGAATCGCTCTTGGTAATCCCCGACCGTGAATCCTTTCATCAATGCACTCGATTTAATCAAGTGCATCTGCATTCGTGGGCCTTGATCACCTGGTTTGTTGTAAGAAGCGATTGCTCCACACTGGATGATCCTGGCGAATTTATTCAGTAGTGGATAGACAGCATCGGAAATATCTCCACCTACATTGTCGAAATAGACGTCCACCCCTTCTGAGCATTTCTCCTTCAGTGCCTCTTTTACATTTTCCGTCTTATAATTGATCGTTGCATCTGCACCGAGTTCCTTAAGGAAGTCGATTTTTTCTTCTGTACCTGCAATTCCTACAACACGACAGCCGTAAATTTTAGCAATTTGGACGACTGTTGAGCCTACCGCACCAGCAGCACCCGACACGACAACGGTTTCACCTTCTTTAGGCTGACCGATGTCTGTCAGTCCGAAATAGGCAGTAAGACCTGGCATCCCCAATACATGAAGCGTGGGACTCAATGGTCCCAGAGAAGGGTCGATCTTCCGCACGCTGTCTCCAGGTACTACAGCCTGTTCCGCCCAAGGTATCATACCAGTAACAATATCCCCTTGAGCCAAATCTTCATGAGAGGATTCAACCACTTGGGCTACAGCGCCGCCTTCCAAAGGTTTATTCAATTCAAAAGGGGCGATATAGGATTTTGTATTACTCATTCTTCCTCGCATATAAGGATCAACTGAAATATAGAGCGGTTTGACGAGCACTTCACCTTCTGATTGTTCAGGTGTTTCTGCATCTACAAGTTGGATGTGTTCATTTGTTGGAGTTGTTTCTGGACGTTTCACTAAATGGATTTCTTTCATTTTCCCCATTGCTTTCACTCCTTTTCAAACGTATGTATTCATTGTAACGGGTTGTATCCGTAAGGGGAAAAGATATCCCTTGAAGAATAGGCGGACAGCATGGTATCAGGAATGGTCAATTGTCCAATCTTATCATGGCATGGTCGAATACCTTATAAAAAAGGGGGTGAAATCATGTCAAGAAAGCGCAGAGGATCCTACCCATTATGGACGGATGTTCCCTATGCGGGAGAGAGTCACCCTCCTCGGAATGCGGTAACTCCATATGCAGGATCCTGGAAGACTTATTTCATCGAACGAAGTGAACGAGGCGGTTTCGAAACGTTGGATGGACGGCCGATCGAGCTTGAAATTGTAAAACCGGACCGAATTGACTGGTATGAGGAGTTGAAGCTCGTCCAAAGAGTAGCGGATCGTCTGACAGAAGAGGATAAGCTTAAAGCGGTGTACTGGGGATCAGGGCCTCCATCCAAACAGTGGGTTCCGATTGTGGATGCACTGATTGACACGTACGGAGTGGAACCTCCAAGAGCGGCGAGAATTCTAGGTGCACTTTTTTCCGGATTGAACGATGCACTTGTCGTCACCTGGTATTTAAAATATAAGTGGCTTGTCCCTAGACCGAACCAACTGGATAGGGAATTCGCTACTGTTATCTGCACACCGAATTTTCCTGCCTATCCGTCAGGGCATGCAGCAGTGTCTGGAGCAGCAGAAGTCATCTTAAGTTACTTCTTCCCTAGTGAGCGCAGACGATTGCGTGAATTAGCGGAAGAAGATGCAGAATCAAGGTTGCTTGGAGGAGTACACTTCAAAGTTGATAATGATCAAGGTTTGAGATTGGGTAGACAAATCGGAAGACTGGTCGTTGAACAGCTGGAAAAAGATTTGGATTCAGAAGGACTGCCTGTTGATGTCCATTACAGGGAGTTCAGGAATGCAAAACTTATTCCTCCTCCATACGAACAGGGGATACCTTTCGACTTCGAACAGCAGTGCGGCTCGTTGTTACGTAGTGATGTCCAGCAGGAAAGGAAGAGAAAAAGGGACGATAAAGGTCCTAAGCCAAAGTTGTTCTTTTAACCAGAAGCAGGCTCAATTGTCTGCTTTTTTATTTAATCTCCATTATTTTCTCGCATTTTCTGCAAAGTTTAACAATTTAGAAGGTATTTCGTCATTCATGCATAATAAGTACAAGTAGAAGTCATTTTGAAAAAGGAGAATCTGGATGTTGGACGGTTGGGTAAAGCAACAGGCATTAATCAAAGCATTCAAGCACGCGCCAATCGGAAAGGGTATCCTGGATACGGATGGCACGTTTTTAATGGTGAACGCTTCCTATGGCAGGATCACAGGCTACGAAGAAGAAGAATTGCTTCAGCTTTCCTTTCAGGACATCACCCATGAAGAAGATCTGGAAAACGATTTGTCCCAGTGGCAACAGTTGATCTCCGAACAAATTGATTATTATGAAATGGAAAAACGTTACATAAGGAAAGATGGACAAATCATTTGGGTGTTCATCAGTGTATCGATGTTCAAAGATGAAGAGGGTCAAACGTTTGTGATTGCTCAAGTCCAGAACATTGATCGCCGCAAAAAGGCAGAAGATGAATTGCGACTGAGGGAAGCCAGGTACCGTAAGCTTGTAGATAATATCCCGGACCCTATGGTCGTCCATGACCATGAAAAGTTCCTTTATGTAAATAAAGCAGCACTGAAAGCATTCGAATTGCCGGCAGAAGAAGTGTTGGGCAAACAACTGAAAGAATTCGTCCATCAGGAGTCTGCATTAATGCTTCAACAGAAAGTGGAGGAGGCAATTCGTACAGGAGATACTAGTGAAGTGCTTCAGGTCCGGTTGAACCTCCCCAATGGCAAGGAAATGTACATTCAAAGTACAGCTTCATTCATTCAATTCGAAGGGGAGGATGCGTTCGAGGTCGTTTTCAGAGACGTAACTGAGAGGGTAGCCTATGAATCCCGCAGCAGTGATTTGCTGGAGCAATTAGAGAAGATGAACCTCGTCGGAGAATTGGCAGCAGGCATTGCACATGAAATACGAAATCCTTTGACGATCCTGAAAGGCTTCATTCAATTGATGGAGTTAAGTGAACGAGAAGGGGATGCCCCGCAGTATGAAGGGTTGATCATGTCCGAAATCGAACGGATCAATGAAATGGTCCATGAATTCATGGATTTAGCCAAGCCGTCTGATGAAGAGCGTGAAGCAGTGGACCTTGCGGAAACTTTGCGTCAGGTCATTCGGTTAATGGCCACTCAGGCAAGGAAGAGTAAAGTGTACATTGAATTCAACCAAGCATCACCGTTGCCTGAAATCGCCTGTGAAGAAAATAAAATGAAACAGGCATTCATCAACATACTGAAGAATGCCATTGAAGCGATGCCTGAAGGTGGAGAAATTACGATCAGGATTGAAACTGTCGAAGACGAACTTTTGATCACGTTTAGTGACCAGGGAATCGGTATTCCTGACGAAAATCATGGTGTCATTTTGAAACCATTTTTTACAACGAAAGCAGATGGATCCGGACTCGGGCTGATGATAACCAAGAATATTGTTGAGAATCACGGAGGGAAGCTGGATATCCAAAATAACGAAAGCATTGGTGCTACTGTTAAAATCAGTCTGCCGTTATACAACTAAAAAAGAAAGATGGCGGTAATGATCCATTACCGCCATCTCTTGAATATGTTGACTTATCGTTGCTGTTCAGACTCTTCCTCCAGTAAACTGTGAAGTGCTACAAGTTGTTCTCGTCCCACATTTCCAAAGGGCTGGATGTGGGCCATTTCGTTTTCCTCATCAACAGCGTTCAAATAAACAGGTTCTCCTTCATGTGTTACTTTAATCATTTCTTCTGATTCAATGATTTCCTGCGCTCTTTTTTTATCCACCTTGACTCCTCCTCTTTTTCATTCTTCCAATAAGGTGCGTAGGGAAACTTCCAACTCATCTTGTGGCTCATCCAACGGGTAAATGCGTGCGGTTTCGTTTTGTTCATCTACATGCTGGATATATACTTGCCGGCCGTTGTATGTGACATTCGCCATCACAGGAGAAACAGATATTTCCTTCGCTCTTTCCTTTTGCATACCATCACCTCGTGCCCATAGTTTTAGTAGGGGAGCGATTATTATTCTGAGAGCGCAGTGATGAATTTGAGATGTACGTTGACAGACAATTTTGAAAACGGTTACAATCATAGTAGTCATTAGTGAATAGATGAAGAGGTTTTGTTTATGAATGAACCGAAGATCGGAAAGTTAGCTGTTTTGATTGCGACTATGGAAGAGGAAGAGCTCGCTGTATTCAAACCTAAGCTTGAAACCGTCCAATACTGTAAAGGTAAAGCTGGATCGATGAATATGCAGAAAGTGATATCATCGGTGGAAACGGCAGCAAAGCGGAATGGCATCATTGCAGAGCATGTCTATCGTGAAACGCATGCCCTTTACCACGCTATCCTCGAAGCTTTGCAAGGGGTGACCCGAGGGCAGATTGCGATTGGGGATATGATGCGTACAGTCGGCCTGAGGTTTGCGGTCGTCAGAGGGAAGCCTTACGAAAGAGAAGGAGAAGGTGAATGGATTGCTGTCGCCTTTTACGGAACGATCGGGGCACCAGTGAAAGGGCTGGAGCACGAAACGCTTGGCTTAGGAATCAACCATATATGAAATTAGTCGCCTAGAGCTATTAGTGAATAGGAGGTGACAATGGCACACGTGTGTCATTGTCACCTCTTTTTGTTTGAGGATCTTCAGGAAAAGGAGGAAATAAGATGATCGAATTGAATGGAGAAAGCTTGAAGCTTTCCGCCATAAAAAAAGTATGCATCGACGGTATGCCAGTAAGCCTCTCAGAAAAAAGTCTGCAAAAAGTGCGAAAAAGCAGAAAGATCGTAGAAGCCATCGTTTCTGAAGGGAAAACGGTGTACGGGATCAATACAGGATTCGGGAAGTTCAGTGATGTACCTATCAATGAAAAGGATGTGCATGACCTTCAGCTGCATTTGATCCGTTCACATGCGTGTGGGATTGGGGAGAATTTTCCGGAGGTTGTATCGAGGGCGATGGTGCTCTTGCGCCTAAATGCATTATTGAAAGGCTTTTCCGGCGTGCGGGAGGAAATTGTCGAGCGGTTAAGTGATCTGCTTAACATGGGAATCCATCCGGTGGTCCCGAGTCAGGGGTCGCTTGGTGCCTCAGGCGATCTTGCGCCGCTTTCCCACTTGGCGCTCGTATTGATTGGAGAAGGCAGTGTCCATTACAAGGGAGATATTGTTCCGACAGAGACTGCATATGAAAAGGAGGGTCTTCTTCCTATCGTGCTTCAAGCAAAGGAAGGGTTGGCATTGATCAATGGCACACAGGCAATGACAGCTGTCGGGTCAATTAATTTGATTGAAACCGAACAGCTTGCCTTGCAGAGTGAATGGATTTCGGCAATGACGTTGGAAGGTCTGCATGGCATCATTGACGCCTTTCACCCTGCATTGCATGAAGCAAGGGGCTATCCAGAACAGATCGAGGTGGCAGAGCGGATAAGGGAGTTGTTGAAAGACAGCAGACTGACCACAAAACAGGGGGAAATGCGTGTCCAGGATGCCTATTCATTAAGGTGCATCCCTCAGGTGCATGGTGCTTCCTGGCAAAGTATCGGCTATGTGAAAGATAAGCTTGAGATCGAAGCGAATGCAGCGACGGATAATCCATTGATCTTTGATGAAGATACAGTGATTTCAGGAGGGAATTTTCACGGTCAGCCGATAGCGATAGCGATGGACTTCTTAAAAATCGGGGTGGCAGAGCTTGCGAACATCTCAGAACGACGTATTGAACGCTTGGTGAATCCTCAATTGAATGACTTGCCACCGTTCCTGAGTGCGAAGCCCGGACTTCAATCAGGGGCAATGATCATGCAGTATGCAGCTGCATCCCTTGTCTCTGAAAACAAGACGCTTGCACATCCGGCAAGTGTCGATTCAATCCCTTCCTCAGCAAATCAGGAAGACCATGTGAGCATGGGGACAATCGGTGCGAGACACGCATCCCAAATTATCGCCAATTTACGGAGGGTGCTTGCGATTGAATTGATATGTGCAATGCAGGCGGTAGAATACAGAGGAGTTGATTGGATGGCCTCCTCGACAAGACAGCTGTATGAAGAGGTCCGTGCATTCATTCCTTCGATAACCGAAGATCGGGTGTTTGCAGAAGACATCGAGCGTTTGGCGTCCTGGTTGAAAACGAACCAGTTTGAATGGAAGGGTACGAAACAACTGATTAACGAATGAGGAGGAAGATGTATGGTGACAACCAAACGTAATGTGAAAGCGAAGAAAGGCTTGGAGCTGGAATGTAAGGGATGGGAACAGGAAGCGGTTTTGAGGATGCTTTACAACAATTTGGATCCGGAAGTTGCTGAACGACCGGAGGACCTTGTCGTATATGGCGGCATTGGGAAAGCGGCAAGAAACTGGGAAGCTTTTGATTCAATCGTCGCGACACTACGACGCCTGGAAAGTGATGAAACGATGCTTGTCCAGTCGGGCAAACCTGTTGCGGTATTCAAGACCCATCAGGCAGCACCTAGAGTATTGTTGTCGAATTCGGTTTTGGTACCGAAGTGGGCGAACTGGGAGCATTTTCACGAGTTGGATCGAAAAGGGCTGATGATGTATGGCCAAATGACAGCGGGCAGCTGGATCTATATCGGCTCCCAGGGGATTTTACAGGGAACGTATGAAACCTTTGCTGCGTTAGCGAAAAAGCACTTCGGAGGTTCATTGAAAGGTACGATCACCCTGACGGCCGGACTGGGCGGCATGGGTGGTGCACAGCCACTTGCTGTTACGATGAATGGTGGTGTCGTCATCGCTGTTGAAGTGGATCGTTCACGCATTCAGAAGCGATTGGACACGAAGTATTGTGACCGGATGACGGAATCGATCGACGAAGCAATTCAATGGGCGGAGGAAGCGAAAGCAATGGGACAGCCGTTGTCCATCGGTTTGTTAGGCAATGCGGCCGAAGTACATCACGAACTGTTGGCCCGCAGTATCAAAATCGATGTAGTGACCGACCAGACCTCTGCTCATGACCCATTGAACGGGTATATCCCTGAAGGCTATTCACTTGAAGAGGCGGCCAAATTGAGAAAACAGGACGAAGCAAAGTACGTGGAAGTGGCTAGTGCATCGATGGCGAAGCACGTCGAAGCGATGCTCTCCTTCCAGGACCTTGGCTCCATCGTGTTTGATTATGGTAATAACATCAGGCAGGTAGCGAAAGACCATGGTGTGAAAGATGCCTTTGATTTCCCAGGGTTTGTACCAGCTTATATCCGACCTTTGTTCTGTGAAGGGAAAGGTCCATTCCGCTGGGCAGCGCTATCAGGCGACCCGGCAGACATCCATCGTACCGATGAGCTGATCAAAGAACTTTTTCCTGAAAATGAACAGTTGTTGCGATGGATCGATATGGCTCAGGAGAAAGTGAGCTTTCAGGGGTTACCATCCCGTATCTGCTGGCTCGGCTATGGCGAACGGATGAAAATGGGCTTGGCCATCAATGAGCTTGTGAGAAAAGGAGAAATCTCCGCTCCAATCGTCATTGGCAGGGACCATCTGGATGGAGGTTCTGTCGCTTCACCGAACAGGGAAACAGAAGCGATGATGGATGGCAGTGATGCAGTAGGAGATTGGGCAATTCTGAATGCTTTGGTCAATACGGCAGCCGGAGGCTCTTGGATTTCCGTCCATCATGGTGGTGGCGTCGGTATGGGGTATTCGCTTCATGCAGGAATGGTTGTCGTAGCCGACGGTACTGACCTGGCTGAAGAGCGGTTGGAACGCGTATTGACGACCGACCCAGGTATGGGAGTTGTACGTCATGCCGATGCAGGCTATGACATTGCCACAAAGGTTGCAAAAGATAAACAAATCGATATTCCGATGCAGAAATAAACGAGGGGAGCAATTCTAGTGATCTACGATACTATCATTCGAAATATAGGGCAGCTGATTTTGCCAGCAACAACAGAAGGACCATTGAAAGGGAACGCGATGAAGCAGCTGGAAGTGAAGGAAGAGGCAGCTTTGGCGATTGCCGATGGAAAAATAGCTTGGATCGGCAGCAATGATGAGGCTGATCAATTAGAGGGGAAAGAAAGCATCGATGCAGGAGGGAAGCTTGTGTCCCCTGGCCTGGTCGACCCTCATACCCACCTGGTCTTTGGAGGTTCAAGGGAAAAAGAAATGGCGCTGAAGCAGGCTGGCGTACCTTACCTTGAAATCTTGAAGCAAGGCGGAGGGATTTTGTCGACCGTGCAAGCTACCCGTGAAGCTACAGAAGAAGAATTATATGAAAAAGCCCGCTTCCACCTTGAACGGATTGCTTCCTACGGAGTGACAACGATGGAAGCGAAAAGCGGTTATGGACTCGATCGAGCATCCGAGCTTAAGCAGCTTCGAGTAGCCAAAAAGCTGAATGACGCAGGGAAAATGGACATTGTATCCACCTTCCTTGGCCCACATGCCGTACCAAAAGATTATGATGGAGATTCCGAAGACTTTCTTGATGACATGATTTCAATGCTGGATGAAATCAAACAGGAAAACCTCGCTGACTATACTGATATTTTCTGCGAAACCGGTGTATTTACAGTCGAACAGTCAAAGCGGTTCATGGAAGCTTCTAAAGAAAAAGGATTTGGCGTTAAGATCCATGCGGATGAAATCGATCCATTGGGCGGCACGGAACTAGCTGCTGCAATTGGAGCTGCGAGTGCGGACCATTTGGTTGCAGCATCTGATCAGGCGATCAAGGATCTTGCAGAAAGTGATACGGTGGCGGTGCTGCTGCCGGGTACCACGTTCTATTTAGGAAAGGATGCATATGCAAGAGGACGCGAAATGATCGATAGCGGTGTGGCGGTTTCTCTTGCTACAGATTTCAATCCAGGCAGCTGTGTGACGGAAAATCTCCAGTTGATCATGTCAATTGCAGCGTTGAAGCTGAAGATGACGCCAGAGGAGATTTGGAATGCGGTGACCGTAAACGCTGCTCATGCCATTGGAAAAGGGGAGCAGGCAGGAACCATTGAAGTCGGTAAACAAGCAGATCTAGTCATCTGGAATGCACCGAATTACCATTACATTCCTTATCACTACGGAGTGAATCATAGTCAGCTCGTCATGAAACAAGGAGATAAGCTGTGGGAGCGTGAGGCAAGCCATGTCTTTTAACTATCTCCAGCCAGGTAAACCTGCAGTTTTTAAGGACCGGTTCACGACGAAAGTGACAGAGTGCATCAAGCCTTATGAATCAGGCGACCGTGGAGCAGTCGGAATCCTGGGTCTGCCAGCATCCAAGTCATCGATTTCAATGTCGATGGCCGCAGAAGCGCCACAGGCAATCCGTAAGGCGCTGGGATCCTATTCAACTTTTTCAGCGACGAAAAACCACGATTTCAAGGATGACGTACTTATCGATTTCGGTGAT
The DNA here is from genome assembly GCF_042675915.1 of Thalassobacillus hwangdonensis. Lineage (NCBI taxonomy): Bacteria > Bacillati > Bacillota > Bacilli > Caryophanales > Bacillaceae > Thalassobacillus > Thalassobacillus hwangdonensis. The sequence goes on from NZ_JBHTKL010000005.1 coordinate 422,279, forward strand.
GTCTCCGTCCATCCGACAGATGTGGAAGCGACGTTGGACCGCTTGCATGTCAGCGTAGGAGAAATGCTTGAAACCGAGGCGTGCGAACGTTACATCATGCTGGGTGGTGACCATGGCGTCAGCTTTCCATCGATCCATGCCTTTCAGAAAAAATTCGGCAGGGTCGGTATTCTCCAGTGGGATGCCCATCATGACGTGCGTAATCTTGACGACGGCGGGCGTACCAATGGCACACCTTTCCGCAGCTTGATTGAAGGTGGAGTGATCCGTGGAGAAGATCTTGTTCAGATCGGTATCAGGGATTATTCCAATGCAGCCGCTTATGACGACTATTGCGAGGAGAAAGGCATTCACGTCTACACGATGGATGATCTTGACCAGCAAGGGATACTTCAGGTCGTTGAAAAAGAACTCCAGCGGCTGGCGGATCAAGTCGATGTCATTTATCTTTCGGTCGACATGGATGCAGTGGATCAGGCATTCGCACCAGGGTGTCCAGCCATCGGCCCTGGTGGTTTTACAAGCCGTGAGCTTTTAAGCAGTGTGCGAGCGGCGGCCATGCATGAAAAGGTGAAGGCGATGGATATCGTAGAAATCGATCCTTCGAAAGACGTTCGGGCCATCACCAGCAGACTTGCAGCACATGTCATGTTGCGCTTTATGTATAAATGATCATGGAAAGAGTGGAGATTTGTGGATCTCCGCTCTTTTTTCATGAGGAAAAAGATTGAGAATCAAGCATTTGAAAACTATACTTGAACTACTCCTTCAGATGCTGCGCAATCAATTGATACATAATGATTATTTAGAAAGAGGGGTAGGTATGGACATCACGATCGAATACACGACAACACTTGGAGAAGATGAAAAGAAAAGAGTATGGGAAATACTATGTGAATGTGACAAGGAGTTCGTACCACCGTTGTCTGCCAGAGAAAACTCGGCAGAGAATGAGCTGCTCGGGGAAGGAGCGGAGGATGCGGAACCGGTGGAACATTTTGAGGAAATGATCGAAGAGAATTTCCTGCTGGCAAAGGATCAGGCAAGCGGGGAGGTTGTCGGATTCCTCACGTTTCGCAATGGGTACGAATGTCATGAACTGAGAAACCACGCACCGAGCAATTACATCACAACCATCTGCGTCACGAAGACCTATCGCAACAACGGAATCACGAAACGATTTTATCATCATATGAACAAGGAAAACCTGCCGGAACAGGCACATGCTTCTTATGTAACGACACGGACATGGAACGGAAACGGCGCACATATCAAGGTGCTTGAGACGATCGGATTCGAAGTGGCAGAACGGCTGGAGAACCATCGCGGCGAAGGAATCGACACGATCTATTTTGCAAAACCAATGTAAAAAAAGCCCTCGGCGGAGGGCTTTTTCCTATTTTAGTGGCACGGTCTGGCAGGCGAGGCGGAACCCTTGTTCCAGCTCATTTTCCAATTTTACGTGTTCTTTAGGTGTAGGTTCGTTCACGATCTCTTGACCGGTCAGGAGTTCTACGCGGCATCGCGTGCAATTCCCTTTCTGGCATTTGAAATCAAGCGGTACATCCTGCTCGAAAGCTGTAGCCAGCAGGGATTTTCCTTTTACCGGGGTCAGCGTGTACGTCTGGTCGGCTTGTTTTACTTGGATTGTTGTATGGTCCATGTTTTTCGTCCTCTCTATGTAAGAAATCTACTTAAACTATTGTAATCTGAATCGGGGTTGAGGACAACCAGGGGGGATTTGGCGGGTTCGCTCATAAATTTGGGATTTCGCTCATAAATCTGATTTTTCGCCTATAAATCAGAAATATCGCTCACAAAACCGCAACTTTCGCTCACAAATCACAATTTTCGCCCACAACCACAAACCCACTTACCTAAGCAGCTGCTCCCGCTTACACATCTCTCTAAAAATGGAGATTGCTCTGTAAAAATCCTTGCTGTATTCCCCATCATCGGTCACCGACCAGCTGGTGGCGAGCACAGCATGGGCATAGCCCCATAGAAGCAACCGCTCACGGTCGAGGTCCAATGCTTCGACGAACAGATCGATGCGCCTCTCCAGCACCTCTGCCACCTGCTCCTGAGGCAGTTCATTCAGAAGAAACTGTATAAGATCATACTCTCGCTCTCCTATCAGTCCCTTCGGATCGATTACTGTCCACCCATTCTCACTTTTTAACAGGTTGAAATGATGGAAGTCGCCATGCAGCAAAGAAGTCTTCTTCTGAGTTTTCACCAAATCAGAAAAAATATTGTATCCTTCCTGCAAAGTTTCACAATTGATTGGACCAAGCCCATCCGCATTTTTTTCCACAATCGCTGAAAACGAAGCCTCCCTTGAGTCGATATTAGGAATATGCGGTACCTCTTCCACCGGTCGCCACAATTTTCTTACAGCATCCGCGGCAATCCTCACTCCCTCCTCATCATCATTGATGGCAGAAGCTAACGTGATTCCTGGCTTCACCCGCGCCAGCAACATGATTCCTCTATCGATATCATAATCTAATAAGGGAACGACACCTTCACCATTGAAAGCTTTCAATGTTTCGAGCTCACTCAGGAATTCTTCACTCGGAACGGAAAGCTTCAAAACGACCTCTGTCCCATCCTGCTTCACTGCCGGAGCCACATAATTGACTGACAGGTGAAAGGGTTCATGTATTTCCAGACCCCAGCGCTCCTCACAATAGCGATAAAGGGAATCAAACCCTTCGATCCACTCCCGTCCCTTCTCACCAAAAAAGTGCACGATCGTCTTTTCGAAAGATGTGGATAGCATCATCAGATTCACCTCCATAAGAAATACTTATTCATATCCATTATAAATGACGATTATTTTTATCGCTTCCGTTGATTTATGATAAAGATAACAAAAGGGAAGAGGTGGTTCTTATGAAAGATGAACGAAAAGCGAGCGTCATCCACACATTTTCGAAGCATGCTGATGCATATGTCCACAGTGAAACCCATTCGAAAGGCGAAGACTTGCCGATCATGAAAGAAAAATTGCAGCTGAAAAAAGATGATATAGCACTGGATATTGCAACAGGGGGAGGGCATGTAGCAAAGCAGCTGGCTCCACACGTCCATACCGTTTTTGCGACCGACCTGACAAAGAAAATGCTGCAGAATACCTCCGGCTATCTGACGGACTATTCCAATATCCATTACGTAGTGGCTGATGCTGAAGAACTGCCGTTTTTGGATGACTCCTTTGATGTTGTCACTTGCAGAATTGCGCCGCATCATTTTCCACACCCTGAACGATTCATTGAAGAAGTAGCAAGAGTGCTGAAGCCTGGTGGCCGTTTTGCAATGATCGATAACATCGCCCCGGAAAATGAACAACTTGCGGAATTTTATAACAGCCTTGAAAAAATGAGAGATGAGAGCCATGTCAGAGCGTTACGGATTTCCGAGTGGGAAGCGCTGCTCGCAAAAAACAATCTATCCATCTACCATAAAAGTTTGCGGAAGAAGACACTCCCATACGAAAACTGGGTGACAAGGACACTTGATGACGCAGAAGAAATCGAAAAAGTTCGAAACCATCTAGTGTCTGCGAATGAAGATACAAAAACGCATTTTCAGATTAAAGAAGAAAGCGGTAAGATAGAATCATTTGCGATAGACGAATGGATGGTGTTAAGTAGAAAGTAGTGAGGGGGGATCACTTGGATTACATTGAATATTTACGAAAAATGGTCGGCCACAGCAAGGTGATCATGGTAGTCTCTGGTGTCTTCATTTTTAACGAAAAAGGCGAAGTGCTGCTTCAGAGACGAAGTGACAACGGAGAATGGGGGCATCCAGGAGGATTCATGGACATGGGGGAGTCAGTCGAAGACACGGCACGCAGGGAAATTTTCGAAGAAACCGGCCTTCACCTTGGAAAGCTTGACTTCTTAGGAATCTATTCAGGCGCTGAACAGGAAAGAGTGCTGCCTAATGGGGATGAGGTCGCATTAGTTAAAATCATGTTCACCTGCCATGATTTCGAAGGGACTCTCGAGGCAAAAGATAGTGAATCGCTCGAGCTGAAGTTTTTTCCGCTAGATCAGCTTCCCGATTATTGGGAGAACCAGAAACACGCATTTCATGACCTTCTGTCAAAAAACGCACGCTTGAGTTATTAGGAGGGGATCAAATGGTAGATTTACGACACAAACCAGTGGTCGAAGGGGAAAAAGTCATCCTCAGACCTTTTGAGGAGAAGGATATCCCCTACATAATGGAATGCCTGGAAGACCCTGAAGTTTTAAAGCTTACTGGAAGTACTTCTGAACTGGATAAGGAAGCAACGTTAAAATGGTACAGAACAAGAAATGATCAGACAGACCGGTTGGATCTTGCTATTGTTGATAAAGCCCAAAACCATCTCGTCGGAGAAGCGGTCGTGAATCTTTACGACGAAGAAGCGAATAGCATGAACTTCCGGATTCTGATCGGACCAAAAGGCAGAGATCGTGGCTTAGGGACAGAAGCGACCCGTCTCATCGTTGATTATATATTCGACAATACCGATCTGGATCAACTGACATTAAGCGTGTATGCATTCAATCCAAGGGCCCGAAAAGTTTACGAGAAAATAGGCTTTGTGTTTGAAAGTATCGATGAAAATGACCTTGAGTACGAAGGGGAAGGCATCGACTCGATCAATATGGTATTGAAACGTGAGGATTGGCGCAATAAAAAGGAGCATCGATGAAAATTCGATGCTCCTTCTTATATTAATCTAAACGACGCCTTGCTCTTTCAATTCTTTGTACTCTTCATCTGTGAACGGTCGGGAGCGGGACAGGAACCGTTTTCCTTCGACTCCTTCGAGCGAAAACATGCCTCCGCGTCCGTCGACGACATCAATGATCAGCTGCGTATGTTTCCAGTACTCATACTGTTTTTTATTGATGTAGAAAGGGCTGCTGCCGATTTCCCCAAGCTTCACATCCTGTGCTCCCAGGATCATGTCCCCATCCGGGTAGCACATCGGTGAGCTTCCGTCACAGCATCCTCCTGATTGATGAAACATCAGGGGGCCATGTTTTTCCTTCAGTTTTTCGATCAGCTCAAGCGCTGAATCTGTGGCAGTGACACGTTCAATCATATTGAAGCCTCTCCTTTACGCCACGTTGATTTTAAAAGAAACCTAATTTCTGAGGTGCATAGCTGACGAGCAGGTTTTTCGTCTGCTGGTAATGGGACAGCATCATCTTGTGGTTTTCTCGGCCGACACCGGACATTTTGTAACCACCGAATGCTGCGTGCGCTGGATAGGCATGGTAGCAGTTTGTCCAAACGCGTCCTGCTTCGATAGCACGACCGAAGCGGTAAGCGGTGTTCATGTCGCGCGACCAGACGCCTGCACCTAAGCCGTACAACGTATCATTGGCAATTTCCAATGCTTCAGCATCGTCCTTGAATGTCGTTACTGACAGCACAGGGCCGAAGATTTCCTCTTGGAAGATCCTCATTTTATTGTTCCCTTTGAAGACGGTAGGTTTCACATAATACCCTTCAGATAAATCACCTTCCAGTGCATTTCTTTCTCCACCAGTCAGGCACTCTGCACCTTCGGATTTACCGATTTCAAGGTAGGATAGGATTTTATCAAGCTGCTCGGAGGAAGCCTGTGCACCCATCATGACGTTCGGATCAAGTGGATTTCCTGCCTTGATCGCTTCCACTCGTGCAAGTGCTTTTTCCATGAACTTGTCATAGATATCTTCATGCACCAACGTACGGGAAGGACATGTACAAACTTCTCCTTGGTTGAGCGCGAACATGACGAAGCCTTCAATCGCTTTATCAAGGAAATCATCATCTGCATCCATGACATCCTTGAAGAATATATTCGGCGATTTTCCGCCAAGTTCCAATGTAACTGGTATGATATTTTGAGATGCGTACTGCATGATCATACGACCTGTCGTCGTTTCACCAGTGAACGCAACCTTGTTGACACGATCGCTTGAGGCAAGAGGTTTTCCTGCTTCAAGTCCGAAGCCATTGACGATATTGACCACTCCAGGTGGAAGCAGGTCTTCGATCATTTCAAATAAGTATAAGATGGACGATGGCGTTTGCTCCGCCGGCTTCAGTACTATTGCGTTTCCTGCGGCTAATGCTGGAGCAAGTTTCCATACAGCCATAAGTATTGGGAAGTTCCATGGAATGATTTGACCTACGACACCGATCGGCTCGTGGAAATGGTAGGCTACCGTGTCGTTGTCGATTTCCCCGATGCTTCCTTCTTGAGCGCGGATAGCTCCGGCAAAATAGCGGAAATGGTCGACAGCCAATGGTAGATCGGCGTTCAACGTTTCACGAACAGCTTTACCATTCTCCCAAGTCTCTGCGATCGCAAGCTTTTCAAGGTTTTCTTCCATTCGATCTGCGATTCTGTTCAGAATCAATGCGCGTTCTGCGACAGCTGTTTTTCCCCATGCGTCTTTTGCGGCATGAGCGGCATCAAGAGCCAGTTCGACATCCTCTTCCGTAGAACGAGCGACCTCACAGAAAGCTTTTCCGGTGACAGGGGTTACGTTCTCAAAATATTGCCCTTTCACAGGTGCGGTCCACTTACCATTGATGAAGTTGTCGTATCGTTTTTTGAATTCTACCGGTGATCCTTCGGTGTTTGGAAATGCATAAACCATGTTCATTCCTCCTTGCTATTTTTGGAAGCGTTTACATTTTCCTGCAATCAAATAGATATGCAGGCAAGTCCAAGTCTAGCATTTTAACAGAATATTTTCAATTATTAGACAAATATAAAGATAATGACTCATCAAGCAGTTTGTAAAGGGGAAGAGGACCTGTGAAAATCAGACTGATTTCACCAGAATTCGTGTTTTTTCTACTATGTATTGAATTTTCAGAATAAAATCTGTATAACTGTATCTAAACTATTTTTCGTGGAAGGGGATGTTGGAATGAATAGACTACTAAACTATATGAACAAACATCAGGATGAGATGGTAGACGACCTGCAAAGGTTGGTCGAATCGGAATCTCCTTCCGAAGTGAAAGATCTGGTCGATCAATGTGGCCAGTTGCTGAGAGGGATGATGGAGGAGTACATAGGGGGCGAAGTGGAAGTCTATCCACAAGTTGAGCGTGGTGATCATTTCAAATTGACAGTCGGTGAAGGGGAGAAGCGGGTTCTGCTCCTTTCTCATTTTGATACGGTATGGGATAAAGGGAGACTCCCGATGAAAATGACGGACGGTAAATTTTACGGTCCTGGTGTCCTTGATATGAAAGGAGGAATCATCCAGGCGGTTTGGGCATTGAAAGCATTGAAGGAGTTGGGTGACCTTCCCGATCACCAAATCGTTTTCCTTTGTACATCGGATGAAGAACTCGGAAGCCAGACGTCGAGAGCCCTACTTGAAAAAGAAGCGGCTGCGAGTGATGCGGTACTCGTCACCGAACCACCTGTGGCAAAGACCGGAGCATTGAAAACCGGAAGGAAAGGAGTTGGCATTTATGATCTGATCGTCCATGGGAAAGCGAGCCATGCCGGCAATGACCATGAATCTGGAAGGAGTGCCATCAAAGAATTGGCTCATCAGGTCATTCGTCTGGAGGAAATGACAGATTACGAAGTAGGAACCACCGTCAATGTAGGTGTCGTACAAGGTGGGACAAGGATGAACGTCGTCTCCGAATACGCCGAAGCAAAAATCGATTTCCGTGTGAAGACGGCAAAGGAAGCCGAGCGGATGGTTCAAGTAATGGAGGAGATTAAACCTATTACCGAAGGAGTTCAGGTTGAAGTGAGGGGAGAGCTTAACCGACCACCGATGGAACGGACGGATGAAATTGGTGCATTGTTTACAAAGGCTAAGGAGGCGGCAGCTGAAATGGGCTTCGAGGTGGATGAGGCTCAGGTCGGCGGCGGAAGCGACGGGAACTTCACTGCGATGATAGGAACACCAACGATTGATGGGCTCGGTGCACTTGGTGAAGGTCCTCATGCAGAGCATGAGCATATCGTGTTGGATGAGTTACCTAAGCGGGCAGCGATGTTAGCGGGGCTGTTACAAAAAATCTAGCAGCCTTTTGACTGGTTCGGTAAGATAGGTAGAAAAGGGGGAGTACGATGACAGGATTAACGGAAAATTTGTATCAATATGATGAGACGAATGAACGGATCGTGTGTCATATCATCGATGCTGAGGGAAGTCTGAACCGGATCAGTGAGCTGGAAAGAAAGCATCAGCCTGGTAAAACGATCATTTACGGTCTACCTGAACATAAAACTGCGCTTGAACCAGCGGGGTATCGTCAGGAAGGGAAGATCAGCGGTTTCTTCAATGGACAGGATAGTGTTGTTTATACGAAGTTTCCTGATCCGGATCGCGCAAACACGATCTTGGATGAAGAAGTTTCGAAGTCGATGAGCATCGTTGAACATGACACGACGACCTACACCAATCCGGAGCTTCCGGCAGACTTCCACTTGGAGGTTGCTACAGAAGAGGATATGGAGGCAGTAGCATCACTCTATGATCGCGTGTTTGAAAATTACCCGACCGGAGTGCGTGATCCATCTTACTTAAGAGAGAAAATGGGTGATTCCTATTTTTTCGTGGTCGTCAAAGACGGCGAGAAAGTAGTGTCGGTTGCTGCGGCGCTTGTGCGGCCAAGATTCAATTGTGCGGAAATCACAGATTGTGCCACAGACCCGAATTATCGAGGGCATCGACTGCTGTATCCGATTGTGATAAAACTGGAAGAACTGCTGATTGATAAAGGCATCCATACGATGTATTCGATGACTCGGGCTTTGTCTCCGGGCATGAACCTTACTGTGAAACGCCTTGGTTACACGTTCGAAGGCCGACTGGTCAATAATTGTCGGATCGCAACAGGATTGGAAGATATGAATATTTGGACGAAAGTGAACGGCTAGGGTGCGTGTGCCCTGGCCGTTTTTTGAGTTTTGATTAGAAAGAGGGGCATTTCGATTAGTAAAAGAGTAATTTTAACCAGTAAAGCTCCACTTTTAATCAGAAAGCAAGAACTTTCAATCAGTAAATCGAAAAAATTAATCACAATCATAAATCCAGCTCAATACTGGTCGATTTTATATGCGGCAATCGCCAATTGAATCTTCAACCGTTCATCCGCAGATGACAAATCCAGCCCGCTTTCCTCCTCCATCTTCCTCAACCGGTATTTCAACGTATGCCGGTGGATGAACAATCGCTGGGATGTTTCCTGTAAGTTGAGATTGTGCTTAAAGTAGGCTTCAAGCGTGTACAGAAGATCGATCCCCTGCCTACTGTTCTCGAGTAATTTCCCGATATGAGATTGATAGAATTGGCTCAAGTCAACCCCGATTTCTTTCATCTGCAATAAAAAATGGAAGGTTCCCAGATCATCAAAATGAACGATGTCTTTGCTGGCGAGTAATAGATGGGACAAATCTACCGCATATTGCGCTTCCATTGCGCTCTGGCTCAAGTGGTCGACATGGTCATAGGCGTTCCCGACACCAATTTGAATTGCTGAGGCATCACCTTTTTCTTTCCAGGATCCCCACAACTCATACGCTACAGTGAGGCAGTCCTGCTTGGGGTCCGTTTCTCCTTCCACTTCAAACAAAATGACGATACTATCCAGCCGGTTTCGCACAATCACTTGTCTTTTCGCTCGCTGAAAGAAGTCCAATACGTGCGCTTGTAATCGGATAGCCTTCGCTTCTAAATCCTCTGCACTTCCGTATTCTTTCAGTTTCACATGAAGGATGGCTTGCTGGAGGGAGAGGTCATACCCGAGCTTCACCCCTCGTTCCAAAGCGATCTTTGAGCTCTTGAAGCTGTGATTGATGATTTCTTCGAGAAACTCTTCTCTCATCCTCACCTCTGTTTGGTCGACTGCTTCTTTCTGCAGGTATTCGATGGCAAATACAGTTGCGGCATGTTCAATCGCATTCACATCGATTTCTGCCCATTGGTCGAGCGGTTTGACAGCCATGATGCAGCCATAATAACTCCCGCTGGCAATGATCGGGTGCACGATAACCTTTAAGTTGTTGGTTTCCTGCTGCTGAGGTAAGAAAGTTAGCCTGCTCTTTTGTACCATTGCATCAGCCAAGTTGGAAAGTTCTTCAGAAGGACTTGCAGGTTGCCGGGTGACCTGGTCTTCGCTGTTGTAAATCCAAATGGATGCATGGATCAATTCACTGAGCGTTTCTGCAATTCTCTGATCTCCTTTTTTCTCTAATACGAGACTAGTCAGCTGTTTGTGAATCGCCAGTGAAGACGTGATCATTTCCATCTGCCTGTTGACGATCTGCTCCAATATACCTTTGGTGATCGTTGAAAAATTGACATCGGTAGGAATGTCGATTAGCGGCATATCGTGATCATTTGCCAATTGGATGAAGCGTGAAGGAATTTCCTTCAAATAAAACCCGGTATAGATTGCGATTCCGGATAGTTTCTTTGAAGCGAGCAGTTGCTGGAACTGCTCGTTATTTTCATCAACACCATAGCCGGTGGTAACGAGGAATTCCCCTTCCTGAAGGCGTTCGATATCTTCAATGACTTCTACAATCGTAACCCACTTAATCTGGTTGTGGACCCCTTCCGTTCCGGCAATAAGCGTAGCGGTTCCCATTGCGGGGAGGGTCAAAGCTTCATGGACAGAGATGGTCATCCCGCACACTCCTTTCTTGCGTAGTAGTATTCGTTAAAAGTTCCGAACCTCCTTCAATAATCTGCCTACATGTACAAGGTCACACTCTTTGCAAGGTGTATTTGGACCTATGTATCACTGTGGCATTATACATCTTGTATAAAAAACAACTTAATTTTTCATTGGTGTTGGCCAATAGCAAATAGGGCTTTATTAAAATAAGATGAAATTAACTGATAATTCTAAAAGTAATGAATGGGAGGAGGAAGTGCTTATGCGTTCCCACCTGATCAAGGCGGATATGACGGAAGTCTACCCCTCGGCCGTATATGGGCATGGGGTGTTCATTTATGATGCACAAGGCAAGCGATACCTGGATGGATCATCTGGTGCGGTCACTGCAAGTATCGGCCATGCTGTTCCGGAAATCATCGATGTGATGACAGAGCAGGCGAAGAAAATTTCGTTCGTGTATCGGTCACAGTTTACGAGTGACCCAGCAGAAAAGCTTGCAGATAAACTGAACGAGCTTGCATCTGGGAGAGAGAATGATTATTTTTCTTTTTTCGTAAACAGTGGTTCGGAAGCGACTGAGACAGCGCTGAAGATCGCCATCCAGCATTGGCAGGAGAAGGGGGACTACCGCAAAAACAAAGTGATTTCCAGGTGGTCGAGCTATCATGGCATCACGATGGGTGCCTTGTCGATGTCGGGGCATATCGGGCGCAGAGAGCGATTCGTACCATTATTGGAAAGCTTTCCGACCATCGCTTCCCCGAATTGTTATCGCTGTCCGTTCCACCAGAAGTACCCTTCGTGCCAGTTGATGTGCGCCAATGAACTGGAAACAGCAATCAGGCGAGAAGGGCCGGAACACATTGCTGCATTCATAGCCGAACCGATTGTTGGTGCAGCAGGTGCGGTCATCGTCCCCCCTGATGGGTATTATCAGCGGGTAAAGGAAATCTGCGATGCCTACGACATTCTCTTCATTGCTGATGAAGTGATGACGGGGATTGGACGGACAGGAAAAATGTTCGCGATGGAGCATTGGGGCGTCGAACCGGACATCATCGCCCTCGGAAAAGGGATGAGTGCCGGGTACACACCGATGGCAGCGACCCTAGTCAGTAAAAAAGTGATCGAGCCGATCCTGAATGGTTCTGCATCGGTGATGAGCGGGCATACGTATAGTGCAAATCCTCAATCTGCAGCGGTAGCACTGGCAGTGATCGACTATATCGAAAAACACGATCTAATCAACATGGCTGAAGTGAACGGGGATTACTTGATTCATCGCTTGAAGGATGTTGCACATAGACAGCCGCTGATCGGTGAAGTGCGGGGGAAGGGACTGATGATCGGTGTAGAATTCGTCTCCAATTTTTTGACGCAGCTTCCTTTTCATAAAGATGTTTCTTTGACAAATAAGCTGGTCAGGAAAGCCAGGGATAAAGGGTTGCTCATTTATCCTGCAGCTGCCGGGATCGAAGGTGGGGATGGGGATGCGGTCATCATTGCCCCGCCATTGACAATTCGAAAGCAGGAAATGGATCTGCTCGTTGACCTTTTTGAAGAAACAATCAAGGAAATACAAAGGGACTTACATGTGCAAGGGTTGGTAGATTCAATTGGATAGGAGGGAGCATGATGGTGCAATCAGAAATGCAGCGTTTGAATAAACAAACGACAATTGAAGAGGCAGTGCGGCATATCCACGATGGTACAACCTTGATGTTCGGTGGATTCGGTGGACTCGGCAATCCACCAACGATTATTGACGCAATACTTGAAAAAGGAGTCAAAGCACTCACCTTGATCGGGAATGATGCAGGATTTCCGCATATCGGTATTGGGAAAATCGTCAGTCAGGGAAGAGCGGCGAAGTTGATCGCTTCTCATATCGGATCCAATCCGATTGCCGGAAAACTTATGGAAGCTGGAGAAATGGAAGTGGAATTTTCTCCCCAGGGTACATTGGCTGAACGTATCCGTGCTGGTGGGGTCGGTCTGGAAGGAATCGTGGTGGATGTCGGACTCGACAGCATGATTGAAAAAGGTAAACAAAAAGTGAGGCTCGGCGAGAAGGTTTGTTTATTGGAAACAGCACTAAGAGCAGATGTATCGATCGTTTACGCCAAAAAAGCGGATACTTTCGGAAACCTCATCTATGATACGAGTGCCAGGAACACCTCGCCGCTCGTAGCAATGGCTGGGGACATTACGATTGCAGAAGTGGAAGAGATCGTTCCGGTTGGAGAACTGGATCCGGAGTGTATCGTTACACCAGGTGTTTTTGTAGATAAAATCGTGCAAAGCAAAGGGGTGAATTGGAAATGGGCATGGGAGTAACTGTACGTGACTTGATTGCAAAGCGGGCTGCGAAGGAAATCCAGCCGGGAATGATCGTGAACCTTGGAATAGGGATCCCTTCGCTTGTCGCAAATCATATCCCCCCACATATGCAGGTGATGTTTCAGGCGGAAAACGGCGTACTCGGAATGGGAGGAGCGCCAGAAGCAGGTGAGGAAAATGCGATGCTCTGTAACGCAGGCGGGTTTCCTGTGACGGTCGTGCCGGGAGCGGCATATTTCGATAGTGCAACAGCATTCGGCATCATCCGTTCAGGGCTTCTGGATATCACAATTCTTGGGGGCCTCGAGGTCAGTGAGCAGGGGGACCTTGCAAACTGGATCGTACCGGGGAAGCGCGTTCCTGGAATCGGAGGGGCGATGGAGCTTGCCCAAAAAGCAAAGAAAGTCATTGTTCTGATGAGTCATGTAAATAAAAAAGGGGACTTCAAAATAGTAAAAGAATGCACACTGCCACTGACAGCAAAGAAGTGTGTGGATCTGATCATTACGGATATGGCTGTCATTGAGGTGACCGAAAACGGTCTCATGCTCAAGGAGGTCATGCCTCCATACACGGCAGAGGAAGTGATCCGGCATACTGGCTGCACGTTACAGGTTTCTGATGATTTGGTAAGTGTAAGTGGTTGAAGAGGAGGATGTATCGTGACAAAAGTGAAAGCGGAACTGCAGACGAAAATTCATGAGTGGTTGGAAACCAACAAGTCAGATGGGATTGATTTATTACAGCGTCTCGTTCAGGCAGACAGTACACAAGGAAATGAAGCACAGGCGCAAAAGCTTGTAATTGAAACGTTGAAAGATATGGGATTGGAGATTGATGTATGGGAAGTGGACCAGGAGGAGATCTCTAAACATCCTTACTATGCATCATCGCGAGAAAGCTTTGAAGGGAATCCGAATGTAGTCGGCAAGTGGAAAGGAACTGGCGGTGGCCGATCCTTGATCATGAACGGGCATATCGATGTCGTTCCGGCAGGAGACCATGAGCAATGGAACCATGATCCTTATAGTGGGAATATAGAGGACGGGAAGATGTATGGTCGTGGGGTGACCGACATGAAAGGCGGGAACGTCTCGATGCTGATGGCCATCCAGGCGCTGCGTTCGCTCGGTGTCCAGCTGAAAGGTGACGTCATTTTTCAAAGTGTCATCGAAGAGGAAAGTGGTGGTGCTGGTACGTTAGCCGCTGTACTACGTGGGTATAAAGCAGATGCTGCCATCATTCCTGAACCTACGAATATGAAACTGTTTCCGAAACAGCAGGGATCCATGTGGTTTCGTGTGCACGTCAAAGGTCGCTCCGCACACGGGGGCACAAGGTATGAGGGTGTAAGTGCCATTGAAAAAAGCATGATCGTCATTGAACATATCCGCTACTTGGAACAGGTGCGGAATGAGCGGGTAACTGACCCATTGTATGAATCCATCCCTATTCCAATTCCGATCAATGTTGGAAAAATTGAAGGAGGTGACTGGCCGTCGTCGGTCGCCGATCTTGTCTGTATCGAAGGGCGTATGGGTGTGTCGCCGGAAGAGACGATGGAAGAAGCCAAGCGTGAAATGGAAAGATGGATGGAGGTACTTAAGGAAACGGACCCTTGGTTTGAAACAAATCCACCAAAGCTCGAGTGGTTCGGGGCTAGATGGGTACCGGGATCGATTGATGTGGAGCATGAACTGATGAACGCGTTCGTCTCTAATTTTCGTGAGGTTATGGAGGAAGAACCAATCGTTGAGGCTTCTCCTTGGGGCACTGACGGTGGACTGCTGACTGAACTCGGGGAGACGCCCTCTTTGGTGTTCGGACCTGGAGTGACACAGATGGCGCATTTTCCGAATGAATACATCGAGCTTTCCAAAGTGTTTGAAGTAGCAGAGATCATGGCTCTGGCAATGATGGACTGGTGCGGTGTAGAAGAGTCGTCTTATAAACAGCGAGCATAGATGTTCGCTGTTTTTTATTGGCTTTTTAAGCGTCAAAAGTCCCGTATCTGAAAGGCAACTTGACAGTTTAGAATTTTTAGAATATTCTAGATTTAGAAAAACGGAAATGTCATTCCACCAGGTGGAAACAGTTGGAAGGAGGGAAATGAATGTCAAAAGAAGTGACGATACGTTCCGTTGATCGAGCGTTGACCATTATCGAATCATTTACTCATAAGGATTCAGAATTAACGCTGAAACAGATTTCGATCAAAACAGGGATTGCATTGACTACCGTTCATCGTATTATGCAGACACTTTTGGCGAAGGGTTTCATCGAATTGGATCAGGAATCGGGGAAGTACCGGCTGGGTGTGAAATTTGTAAGGCTTGGCGGAATCGTGATCAAACGAACCGATATTGTGAACAATTCGTATCCATGGTTGAAGAAACTGGCGCAGGAAACAGAACTCAACGTGAATTTAAGTGTATATGACAATCAGGAAGCCCTCTGCTTAATCAACATTGAATCCTTTCATCATTTCGGCTTTGAAATTAAAGTCGGCCAGCGGATGCCAATCTATGCTGGTGCTTTATCTAAAGCGATTCTGGCCTATCTGCCTGAAGAAGAACTGAACAGCCTATCGAATGAATTCGAAGCTGTCACCCCGTTGACCATCTCACAAAAAACTCAGTTACAAGAAGAAATCCAACAAATCAGAACGCACGGTTATGCCCAGTCACATGGTGAGCTTGCACTCGGAGCCATCGCTTATGCAGCACCGATCTTCAATCATGAAGGGCAAATTGCAGCCGGCATCGCTATCTCAGGACCGATCAACTTTCTGCCTGAACATAAGCGTCAGCAGTATATTGATGCACTGCTTCGTGCATCATCCCAAATATCTCAGGAAATGGGGTATGCACCGGTCATATAAAAAAGGAGGAAACCAATGCAAAATTTGAAACCGAAACGTCTGAAAAAAGGGGACACCGTCGGGATCATTGCACCTGCAAGTCCACTTTTCAAAAAGAGTGATTTAAAACGAGGAATCAAAACGCTCGAAGAATGGGGCTACAACGTTGTCGTCGGGGATCATGTCAATTGCCGCCATGAATACATAGCAGGTACAGATGAACAACGTGCGGCTGACTTCAATGCCATGTTTGCAAATGATAATGTCGATGCTGTCTTCGTAACCCAGGGAGGATACGGGTCAGCCCGTATGATCGATCGTATTGATTTTGACCTTGTCCGGAAGAACCCGAAAATCTTCATCGGCTACAGTGACATCACTTCCTTACACCTCGCAATTCAAAAACATACCGGTCTTGTCACGTTCCACGGACCTGGGATGGCAGGCTTCAATTCAGAAGACCTTACTGCCTATCGAGAAGAGTACCTTGATAAAGCCTTATGCTCATCAGAACCTATTGGAGAGATCAAGATGGCAGACGATAAAAAGTATCTGGATGTCATCAATGAAGGACAAGTCCGAGGAGAGTTAGTCGGTGGAAACCTGACGCTCGTCTGTGCTTCTTTAGGTACACCTTTCGAAATCGACACGAAAGACAAGATTTTATTTCTGGAGGAAGTTTGGACAGAGCCGTGGATTCTTGACCACATGTTCACACACTTGAAAAATGCCGGAAAATTACAGGAAGCTGCAGGTATCGTCATTGGTGAATGCAGTGAATGTGAACCGAGGAAGCTTGACCCGGGATTCCCGGTGACATTTTTCCTGGAAGATATTCTCGAAGATTTCTTAAAACCATTAGATATACCGGTAATTCATGGGTTACCGATAGGACATACAAAAGATTTAGCTACCCTGCCGATTGGGGTAAGCGCTTACTTAGATGCGACGAATGGAAAACTTTTTGTGGAAGAATCAGGAACGGAAGACTGATTTTAAACTACTAAGGGGGAATTAGATGCGTAATCCAATATTGAATAAAGCCTTTCAGGTGATGGTCATTCTAGTAATGTTAGTTGGAAGTTTAATTGCAGGTTCGAATAAAGGCACAGTTCACGCAGACGAAGACGCTACATTGAGAGTAGGCTGGACACAGGAGATTGACAGCCTGAGCCCATTCGTTGCCTACACCATTGCTGCAACGGAAATTTTTTCACTAGTGTACGATCCACTGGTAGCTTTCGATAATGATGTTGAACCTGTTGCAAGATTAGCGGAGAAGTGGGAAGTGAGTGACGATAATAAGACGTGGACATTCACGCTGAGAGACGATGTGACATGGCACGATGGTGAGCCATTCACTTCTGAGGATGTCAAATTCACATACGAAACGATGAAAGAAAGTGGCCTTGGACTCTATGCCGGTAACATGTCCGGAATGGAATCCATTGAAACACCTGATGAACATACCGTAGTCATCAAGACTGAAGAGCCTAAGGCGAATATGCTGCAGATTACGGCACCTATCCTCCCTGAACATATCTGGAGTGAGGTTTCTGCAGAAGAGCTGGAAACATGGCCGAATGAAAACCCGGTCGGAACGGGTGCATTCAAATTTGACGAACAAAATGAAGGCGAGTATATCAAGCTGGTGAAAAATGAAGATTACTTCCTGACACCTGCAAAAATCAACGAGCTCGTATTCGTGCTTTATTCCAACAATGACACGATGGTGCAATCGTTGAAGGTCGGTGAAATCGGAGCTGCCATCAATATCAATCCGAATCAGGTAGCTCAATTGCAGCAGGAAGAGAACCTGGACGTCGTCTCGGCTACGACTCACGGTTTCACAGAATTGGCGATCAACACTTGGGATGACCCAGCTTCCAAAGGTAATCCATTGTTGAAAGATAAGCAGATTCGCCAGGCAATGGAGTATGCCATTGATAAGCAGAAGCTGATCGATATTGCTTATGCAGGACAAGCGACGGAAGGTACATCACTTATTCCTCCTAGCCTTGATTTCTGGCATTATGAGCCGGAAGATAAGCGAGGATATGATCCTGAAAAAGCAGCTTCCATGCTGGAAGAGGCCGGTTATGTGGATAGTGATGGCGATGGAATCAGAGAAAGTGAAGATGGAACACCGCTCAACTTTAAATTGATGCTTAGGTCCAATTCAACAGAAGAAGTGAAAGCAGGAAACATGATTGCTGATTACTTTAAGGATGTTGGGATTGGAGTAGAAGTGGAAACGGTTGATGATGGACTACTATCAGATCGTATCTATGACAACGCCAACTTCGATATGTTCATCTGGGGTTGGGGTACAGACGCAGATCCATCGACAATCCTGAATGTCATGAGAGGAGAACAAATTGGTGGATTGAGTGATTCTTACTATGCGAATGACCAGTATGACCAATTGTTTGAAGAGCAGGAAACGTTGATCGATCGGGATGAACGACAAGCTGTCGTCCATGAAATGCAGGAAATTTTGTACGACGAGAACCCATATATCATTCTGGCCTACGATAACGCCCTGCAGGCAGTCAACACAGAAGAGTGGACTGGCTGGACGAAAGTACGGGATACGTACTTCCTGACGTTCAACCACTCCAATTATATGAATGTAACTCCTGCCGTGGAAGGTTCTGATAATGTGGCTTCAGCGGATTCAGGGGAAGCAGCGAGTGCGGATGAGGAATCGACCAACAATGGAATGATGTGGGGATTGATTGTAGGTGCCCTTCTGCTTGGTGGAATCATTTTCTTCATCATGAAAGCAAGAGGGAAGAAACGATTCAAAGGGATGTAACGATTTGAAGGAGATGGAGATATGAGTTGGGGTTACTTAGCAAAGAAATTGGTACAAGCAGCAGTTACGATCTTTCTCGTATTGATCATCAACTTCTTCCTTTTTCGGGTGATGCCTGGTAATCCGCTGTCGATGATGATCAGGAATCCGAATGCTTCGCCGGAAGCGGTGGAGAGGGCAAAAGCACTCTTTGGAATCGGTGAGCCGCTTTATGTCCAGCTTTGGATTTATTTCAGAGATCTTTTTCAAGGGGATTTAGGACTTTCCTTCATGTTCAAGAAACCTGTAATCGAAGTGATTGCTTCTAAGTTGATGCCGACGTTATTGCTCGTCGGCGTCTCTACCATCATCGCTATCATCGCCGGAACGTTCATCGGAGTGATTTCCGCGTGGAAACGAGGAACGAAAATCGATGTATCTGCACTGAGCTTTTCCTTGATCACCTATGCGATGCCGACATTTTGGTTGGGGATCATCCTCGTCATTCTGTTCAGTGTCCAGTTTCAAATCTTTCCTACGAGTGGAATGGCGACGCCGGGGGCGAGTTATGGCAGTTTTATCGAAGAATGGATCGATGTCGGTAAACACTTATTCCTACCAGCGGTTACACTGAGTCTTATTCTGATCGGTCAGTTTGTACTGATCATGCGTAACTCCCTGCTGGAAGTTCTGACAGAAGATTATATAACGACAGCCAAAGCAAAAGGATTCAAGGAAAAGTGGGTGATCCGATGGCATGCTGTGCCTAACGCTATGCTGCCGATGGTTACCATCATCGCGATCAACCTTGGGTTCATGATTGCTGGAGCAATCCAAATTGAAACCGTCTTTTCGTGGCCGGGATTAGGAAGATTGATGTACGATGCGTTACTTAACAGGGATTATCCATTGCTTCAAGGGATTTTCCTGATTGTCAGTGTATGTGTCGTGCTGGCGAATCTGGTGGCTGATGTGATTTACGGTTACCTGGATCCGAGAGTAAAGAGTTGAACAGGGGACATGCGAAATGAAAAATAAATCCGAACTGAAAATGAAAAAATACAAAAAGATACTTCTTTCCTTCAAAGAAAATAAACTGGGTCTTTTCGGTGCAGTTCTGCTGGGTTTATTCATCTTCATCGCTATTTTCGGTCCGTGGCTGACGGATTATGACTCAAGTAGTTATGGTGCTGGAGGCGTATTCGAACCACCAAGCAAAGAGCATCTTCTAGGTACGGATGACATG
This sequence comes from Thalassobacillus hwangdonensis, assembly GCF_042675915.1. Classification (NCBI taxonomy): domain Bacteria; kingdom Bacillati; phylum Bacillota; class Bacilli; order Caryophanales; family Bacillaceae; genus Thalassobacillus; species Thalassobacillus hwangdonensis. The sequence goes on from NZ_JBHTKL010000005.1 coordinate 442,190, forward strand.
GGGAGAGACGTGCTCGGCGCTTTGATTGCAGGTACACGTATATCCGTTCTTGTCGGTGTGCTGGCAACCCTCATCTCGATGTTTGTTGGTACGGTGGTAGGGCTTGTAGCCGGTTTTTATGGTGGGAAAGTGGACAACTTCTTCATGCGATTCACCGATGTATTCCTGGTGTTACCATGGCTGCCATTAGCATTGGTACTTACAGCAATCCTTGGTGCGAGCATCTGGAACATCATTCTCGTAATCGGACTGACCAGTTGGCCTGGTACAGCAAGGGTTGTCCGGTCACAGACACTGTCCATCAAAGAACGGCAGTATGTTGAACGGGCCCGGGCATTAGGAGCAGGCTCTCTTTATATCATGAGAAAACATGCACTGCCCAATGTTTTCCCGCTGATTTTTGCCAATACTGTTCTTGTTTCAGCTACCGCTATCCTTTCGGAAACTACCTTAAGCTTCCTTGGAATGGGAGACTCATCGAATCCGAGCTGGGGGATGATGCTTCATTACGCATTCGAATCAGGTGCAGCAAGTCTAGGTGCATACTGGTTTCTGATCCCACCTGGTATATGCGTGGTCGCAATCGTACTTGGATTCACGTTCATGGGATATGCAATTGATGAAATTCTGAATCCACAGCTGAAGAGGGGATCTTAAATGGGACTATTGGAAGTCAAAGGATTGACAACACAATTCAATACAAAAGACGGTACCGTTACAGCAGTAGATGATGTCAGCTTCTCGCTGGAGAAAGGAGAAGCGATCGGCCTGGTCGGTGAATCCGGTTGTGGTAAAACGACGACTGCACTTTCCATTACGAATCTATTACCTGAAAACGGGAGCGTATCAAATGGGGAAGTACTTCTCGAAGGGAAGGATTTGGCAGGCTTAGATGCCGAGGAAGTAAGGAAGCATCGATGGAAAGATATCTCGATCGCTTTTCAGGGAGCTATGAATGCATTGAATCCGGTACTGAAAATCGGTGACCAGATCATAGAAGTGATCATGCTTCATGAAAAGATAGACTATGAGACTGCCAGAAATCGTGCAAAGGAATTGCTAGAGATGGTGGAAATCGATGCAGAGCGGATCGATAATTACGCTCATGAATTCAGTGGGGGGATGAAGCAACGTGTAATGCTTGCTATGGCGCTTGCCTGCAGGCCGAAGGTATTGATCGGTGATGAACCTACGACAGCTTTGGACGTAATGGTTCAGGCGCAAATCCTCGATTTGATTGAACGTTTGCGGGAAGAGCTGGATATGGGGATGATTCTGATCACCCATGATTTGTCTGTCATGGCGGAAACATGTGACAAAGCAGTGGTGATGTATGGAGGTAGAATCGTAGAAAGTGGGAAAGTGGAGGCGATCATTCAACGTCCCACACATCCCTACACGGAAAAACTTGTATCCTCTTTTCCTGATATTACAAAAGAAAGAACGATGGTAGAATCCATTCCCGGTGCTCCTCCTAATCTACTCGATCCTCCGAAGGGCTGTTATTTTCACCCCAGATGTGAATTTGCTACGGATATTTGCAGACAACAGGCTCCAGATTTGAAACCTGTTGGACCTGGTCATTATGCTGCGTGCCACCATAGGGGGGATGAACATGAGTAAGCTGGTAGAAGTAAAAGACCTTAAGGTGCACTTTGGGGTCCGCCAAAGCTTGATGAAGGAATTATTCACAAAGGAAAAAAAGAAAGTCAAAGCGGTCGATGGCATCAATTTTTCAATAGATCGTGGAGAAATCGTTTCTCTCGTCGGAGAGAGTGGAAGTGGCAAGACGACGACAGGGAAAGCGATTCTTCAGTTGATTGAAGAGCAGGAAGGTGACATTCTTTTCGACGGGAAAGATGACTTCAAGAAGAACAAGAAGCAATTGAAAGCTTTCCGTCAGCAGGCACAGATGATCTTCCAGGATCCTTATCAATCTCTGAATCCCAAATATATGATTTACGATATCGTAGCCGAGCCTTTAGTGGTAAACGGGTTAGTGAAGCCCGAGAAAGAACGTAAGGCGAAAGTGGTCGAGGCTTTGGAGTGGGCTGGCCTACGTCCTGCTGAAGAATATTTATATCGTTATCCTCATGAATTGAGCGGCGGCCAAAAGCAGCGTGTCGCGATAGCTTCTGCATTGATTCTCAACCCTAAATTCATCGTTGCGGATGAGCCGGTGTCCATGCTCGATGTGTCAGTCCGTGCTGATATATTAAAACTGATGGTGAAACTACGGGATGAGATGGATCTTTCCTATCTGTTCATTACCCATGACCTGTCGCTGGCGTGGTTGATTTCAGATCGCATTGCCATCATGTATTTAGGGAAGATCGTAGAAATCGGAGATGCAGAGTCGGTAGTGAAATCTCCAAGTCACCCATACTCCCAGGCGCTGATCAATGTCATGCCTTCTCTACGCTCGAAACGAAGTGAAAGGAAAATTCTTAAAGGGGAGCTGCCGGACGCATCCGATATGCCTAAAGGCTGTAGGTTTCACCCAAGATGTCCGATAGCAGAAGAAAAATGCAAGCATGAGATCCCTCCATTGAAAGAGGTTGCAGACGGTCAATATGCAGCCTGCCATTTTGCAGAAAAGAAGGAGGAGACAGATGATAAAGCAGCAGTTGGATCACATTCTTGAAGCAGAACAGGAACAATTGATTGCGATCAGTAAAGAAATACAACGGAACCCCGAATTGGGTGGAGAAGAACATTTTGCATCAAAGACGTTGTGTGATTATCTCGAGAGCCAAGGGTTTGAAGTGCAGCGCGGTGTCGGTGAATGGGAGACAGCCTTCATCGCTACTTTTGAAAAAGGAAGCGGTGGCTACCATGTGGCTTACTGTGCTGAGTATGACGCGCTTCCTGAAATCGGTCATGCATGCGGCCACAACCTGATTGGGGTAGCCAGTGTAGCCGCAGGTGTAGCGCTGGCGAAAAGTGAATCGGAGCAGCCTTTCAAAGTTTCTGTTATAGGTACACCTGATGAAGAGGGGATAGGCGGCAAAATCGACTTGATCAGTGAAGGTGCATTCGAAGGGGTAGATGCCGCCATGATGTTCCACCCAGGCTATGACACGATTTTAGATGTCGAATCCCTTGCATTCCATACATACGACTTTATATTTCATGGAGAGAATGCGCATGCTGCATCCGAACCATGGGAAGGTAGAAATGCGCTCGATGGAGTCATTCATACGTTCAATGGAATCAATGCATTACGAGAGCATTTGAAACCGGATGTTAGAATTCACGGGATCATCAAGGATGGTGGAAAAGCGAATAATATCGTTCCTGATCGAGCGGTCGCTGAATTCTGTATCCGTTCGGAAGACAATGACTATTTAACGGAAGTCGTCAATCGCGTGAAAGATTGTGCCAAGGGTGCAGCATTAATGAGCGGAACAGAGCTTGAAATACAGCCTGTCGGTCATTTTTATGATGCGATGCAAAGCAACAAAGCAATGGTAGAGGTCTATGCAAAGGCGTTAGATGAAGTCGGCTTCGTCGATAAGTCCCGTCACAAAGAGGGGATGGGTTCAATTGATATGGGGAATGTCAGTCGTGTCGTTCCTTCCATTCACCCAGTACTGTCACTGACTGACGAGCTGGTTCCGGGGCATACGAGAGCATTTACGGAATTATGCAACAGTCCTTATGCATACGAAACAATGATTACAGCTGGAAAAAGCATGGCTTTAACAGGCTGGGAGATTATTCAGGATAAAACTTTGCAGAAACAGATAAAAGAAGAATTCGAGCAAATGCTGTCGAATGGATGATTGGAGGAATTGGATGAAAGTAGATAAATACCTTTTCGGAGAAATGACATGGCCGGAAGTGAAGCAGGTAGTGAAGGAAGAAAGGGTAGCGGTCGTTCCGGTCGCAATGATTGAAGAGCATGGACACCATTTGCCCGTGGACACAGACGTCGTGCTGGCAAACGAAGTGTGTGTCAGAGCGGCTAAGCAAATCCCGGAAGATATGGTCGTAATACCACCGATCAATCATGGGTATGCTCCCCACCAAATGGATTTCCCTGGGGTGATTTCGATCAGTCAGGAGACATTCATTCACTATGTAGTGGATGTATGTAATAGTTTAGCCCATCAAGGCTTCAAACGTATTTTACTGTTGAATGGTCACGGAAGTAATGTGCCTTTGTTGAAGGTAGCGGCACGTCAGGTCTTCCTGGAATACCCTGACGTCATGTGTGCGTCCATGTCGCATTGGGATTTTGAACCGGTTGTGACACTTGCAAATGAAATCCGTGATTCAGAAAACCCTGGTGGCATCAACCATGCCGGGGAATTGGAAACTTCCATGTACCTTGCGATCAAAGAAGATCTGGTACAAATGGATAAAGCAGTAAGGGACTTGGATAAGTACCAGATGTCGAAATACTTCTGGCTGGATCTGGTCGGAACCGGGGAAGGCCGTCCCGTAGTCATGGTGCCACAATGGAGCGCCATATCCGAGACGGGAACCCTCGGCGACCCTAGACCATCCACGAAAGAAAAAGGTGAGAAACTGCTCGGAGCTGCAGTGGACGGCTTAGTAGAATTCATCAAACTATACAAGGAACGGGATCACGGACCACGAGTGAACCATCATTTATAACAACCAGGGCACGCCTCACACGCGTGCTCTTTTTTATGCTTACTTAATATGACAGTGCGTTTCAGCCTTGAATCCCTTATAATAGAGCCTACGTGTTGAAAAATAAAAGGATGATCGTAATGAAGTGGCTGGTATACACAAGTTTTATTATCGTGTTTTTGGCAGTTACCGCGTTCGGAATAGGGCCGGTCGTGTTTGCAGATGGTCCGACGGATGAAAGGATCCTTACGCTGATCGTCGTCCTGGTGATCTATGCGATGCTAGCGGGCTGTCTGATTTTGTATCGAAAAAGGAATATCATGAAATGAAGCGCTCAGATGATCTGAGCGCTTTTTTTAATTGTTACTAATAAGTAAAAAGGTGAGATGATTAAAACTTACCCACTAAAATCATTTAAGAGTTATCTTGAAACAGGGTCTTAAATAAAACGACCGGATTGTTGAAAATCGCTTGGTAATAAGAAATTAGTTAGTGTAAAGATTGTAGATATTTCACTTAAACTAAACCGATTTCATTGTGAAAGCGATACATGGGAAGAGGTATCGACTACAGTACCCAATAATAATAAAAGGACTGGGCGTACTTTGTTCGGTTTTTTATATTTTTGTAAGATATTTGAGTTTATCGCGTCTTATATGTAAGGAGGTGAAATGGTGACACAGCTTGAGGATATTTATAATACATACTTTAAAGATGTATTTTTATATGTGTATAGTTTATCTGGCGATAAGCATATCTCTGAAGATATCACTTCGGAAACTTTTATGAAGGCATTATCATCGCTGGACAGTTTCAGAGGAAATAGTGATGTCCGTGTTTGGTTATGCCAAATCGCCAAAAACAATTATTACTCTTATTTGCGTAAGAAAAAAAGCTTTGTAGATTTAGAGTCGGTTCCCGAATCAGCTAGTGGAGACAATGTAGAACAAGATATAGCCACTTCAGAAGCGTCTATGAAGGCACATGAAATTATCCAAGATTTAAAAGAGCCATACAAACAGGTCTTTACGCTCCGTGTATTTGGAGAACTGTCATTTAAGCAAATTGGCAAATTGTTTGCAAAAAGTGATAACTGGGCTTGTGTTACTTATCACCGTGCTAGAGAAAAGATTAAAGTGCGATTGGGGGATTATCGATGAAAATCAGCTGTAATGTGATCAGGGATATACTGCCGTTATATGCCGAGGATATGGCAAGTCAAGATACGAGAGATCTAGTCGAAGACCATATAGCTTCTTGTGAAAACTGCAAAAAACGCCTTGAAGAAATGCGGACTTTTGAAGAACCACCAGTAGATACAGATATAGCTCCCTTAAGAAACATACAAAATTCATTGCGAAGGAAAAAGCTGCAGACAATTATATTTTCAGTCATGGTAACATTGGTTTTTGCAGTGGTCACAATGGCTTATCTGACAACGCCAGCATACATCTCTTATAATGAAGATGCGGTTTCAATCATTGAAAAGGATGACGGAACTGTACTTTTGAATTTTAGTGAAGAAGTCGCTGGGTTTGATGTAACCGAATATCCAGCAGCAGACAATTCAGGTTATGTCTATGATATAACGACATGGGAAACGATTTGGCACCAGAAAATAAGCAAAAGCAACCCCGAAAATACGGTCTTAAACCCGAATGGGGAAACGGTCGCTTCCATCTATTATTACAATACCGATGGAAGTGAAGATACTTTAATTTATGGAGATCCAATAACAGATGGTTCTGTCATGACGTTACCTCGGCTAGTGTTAAGCTACTATGTGTTCTTTGCTATAGGATTTTTACTAATTAGTGGAATTGGATGGGTCCTATTCCGTAAGAAAGAAAAAATAAGAATTGGACTAGAAAAAATCATTCTATTGCCTATCTCCTACCTATTTGCTCACTTACTTATAAAAGGTCTTCACTCTACAACTTATCTTGCTGAACGAGACTTTTATCTAATATTATTAGTCACAATTTCTTTATATATTGCGTTGTTAACTGGAAGGAACCTATTAAAAAAACTATCAATTAAGAAGCAGAAAAGTACTTTATAAAAGGATCCTACCGCTGATCGGCGTCCTGGTGATTTATGCGATGCTTGCGGGCTGTCTGATTTTGTATCGGAAAAGGAATATATCGAAATGAAGCGCTCAGTTGATCTGAGCGCTTTTTTAAGTGAAACTGCTTTATCCAAATTAACCCGGATAAAAGCGCATTGGAAAGTTATGTTAAAATTTAGAGAGAGTATGTGAAGTAATGTGCTTCAATTATCGGATCAGTAGAGTACAATAGGATAAAAAATAAAAAGGAGAGGTTTCTTATTATTGGAGGTTCAGAGTACATAACTAACTTTTATATCTACACAATTATTGCTGGGGTTATAGTTGGCCTAATGGCTTTCCTAGTAGTAAAGGATTTAGTTAGTAAGAAATTCTTTGGAACTCGCTTTATCACCTTATCCGTGTTTGGTATCTATTTTGGATGTTCAGCTATTTATTTGAGCATGACCAGTATAGATGATGCAAAAGAAATTCTTTCTATCGATGAAGAAGGAGTTTTACTGCATGGGTTGATAAGGGATGAGGTAAACCAATCTATACTTCATCTAGTGATAAGTATTATTAGCCTGTTTTGTTATTTTCTTCTTCGTTCAAGAGACAAAGAAAAGTGCGGAGTTTCATGATGAAATTTGGGGAGCTTACCTGAAAAAATTGGGGCGATCGTTGCATAGGTGCTTTTGCTTATTGAGGTTACTTGAAGAAGGAAGGAGATAACAAAAGATGAAGTTCAATACCGTTCACATTGATAGATTATTTATTTAATGTAACCGAAAGGCTGGAATTAATCATGACAAAAAAAGAAGCACCGAAAATACAAACAGAACGATTGGTTTTACGTCCGAGAGCAGAAAAAGACATTCCCAATATGATTAAAATGTTTAACAATGATGAAGTAAGAGAATTTCTTGGAATTAATCCCCCTCGTGATGAACACTCAATGTTAGAAATGGTTAGGAATCGTACTGAAACAAAATGGACGGTCGCATTAAAAGATACGGATGAATTCATCGGTGATGTAATGATCCCAGAAATAGCAGAAGGTTATCTTGGCGAAATTGGTTATCGCTTCATGAGGGAGCATTGGGGAGGCGGTTTTGCGTATGAAGCGGTTTCCGCGGTCATTGAGCATTGCAAAAGCACATTACACCTTAAACGCCTATTTGCTACTATAGATAATAAAAATATGAAGTCAAAAAAGTTAATTGAAAAACTCGGATTTACTTTGGTAGCGGTGTTGCCTGAATCACATTTACACGGCAGAGTTGCCGATGTAGCTTACTATTCTCGTTTAGTATAAGCATCCTTACGCTCTCCTGAGGAAATTGGACAAACAGGTGAGTGTTTAAATGGTGGATATTTTTAGTAAAGCGAAATGATTATAGTAAAGAGGATTAGTTGGGAAGGTATTGAAAGAGTTCTCGTATTAGCTTAAATAGGTAAGAATGGACTTGTCTTCAGTTTTTACTTGAAAAACACCTGTAGATAATACATTAAATTTCAAGTGTCCTAGCTACAGGTGCCATATTATTGGTGCTCATTTTTTTGTTTTCCTATTAGTCTGGTTCTCAGTTTCATGTTACTGACCTATCAACGGATACGTAGTGATTTCTTTCAAAGTATCATTCATTAGTTTAACTTCCCATGCATGAAAATCGAGTGCTGCCAATTGAATTGCATTCTCAAGTACAATCCGATCCTCTTCCGTAACTATATCTTCATCCATTGTGTATTGCACCGCAGCAACACCGTTTGTAATGGATGAGTCGACAATTTGTATCCCTTCAACAATTGCTGACGAGTAAAATGCATCGGCAAGATCTATTGAGCCCATTGCTTCAATCGTTTCTGGGAAAGAGAGTGGCTGATCGTTTTCATTAACCACTTGCTCCTCCAGCTCGCCACCAGGCAGAAACAGTGTTTCCCCTAATTCTTCATCATAAATCGTATAGTAACCTCGTGTTAAATCTCTTTCATCTTTAACGGCAATAGGTTCATCGATTGATCTTTCAGCTAATGTCACAGCCTTCTCACCATCAGGATTTAAAAAGGTTATTTCTTCTACCCCATAAAGATCACTTATCCCATATAACGCCTCGAAGAATAAATTGCTTTGTGCTGAGGTTGCGGCTAATTCATTCCCATCTTCATTGAACTGAATGATTAGGTTTGGCCACTCAAATGATAGATCAGCATACGAACTTAAAATATCCTGCTCAGACGGATCATTATTTAAAAGCGATGTTTCTAAGCGTTCTTCAGGTGAGAGTGCTTGTTCTTCTCCCTTATCACGGTGGATAGCGTATGCTGTATAAAACCCACTTTCACGATCGAATACTTGAGTATCAATAAAATAATCAGGATCCTCTTGAGTCCCGGCATAAACGTCATCTGTGTTGCTCTCTTCATCATTGGAAGTTCTAGCTTCATCTGAAGTATCCTTATTTTCAACGTCACCATCACCAGATGTGCCATCTTCTTCAGAGTCCAAGTTATTATCGCTTTCAACGTTGTCCTCTTTACTGCCATCATTTTCTGGAGAATCCGCACTTTCATTTTCAGCAGTCTCAGATGTCTGCGGATTTGCTTCTTCTTCTGAGCTTTGACATCCAGTAATTATAAAAGCAAAAGTAATCAACCCGGCTATTTTTGTTATTTTTTTCAATTTTATCCACCTCCTAATCCAGATATACCCCCTCAGGAGTTTCTTAAAAGTTAACTTTGAATATTTAATTTATTTTCCCAACACCTAAATAAATTAATGATTATTGATAACAAGTTTATAGATTGGTTGTTCTATTTGTAGATTTTTAAGTGAGTTTAATCAACTTCTTCAAGAGGGATGGAAGGTGGTTTCTCGGAGTCCAGTTAGATTGGTACCACTGGTTTCTTCACTGTTATTCTGGAGAAGATATAGGCAGCATTTTTTCGGGATTCGTTGAAGAAAAGGAGCACAATAGTTTAAATTACCGCCTTTTCAGAGGGCGGTATTTTTTTAAGTTTATCCATGTTCATTCAGGTAAGGTGGTCTCATCTCGAGTAGAGTGCCTCCCTTGTATGAAATAGAACAGACCACCGTATTGGTGGTCTGTTTTTTGATGGTTGAAATGTCTGGTACGAGATCGAACAGCTGCGTTTGCAATTAATTCAAAGCACTTTCACAGTCACCTTTTTTACCTAAGTATCAATATTCCGGATGATCTTCATCGGAATGGTGGGCAGTTTGGGATGCGCTCTCGTGATGATCAACTTCAGTTGCTGACATTCCGTAAATAGCCGCAGAACTTACTAAAAGCAATAGAAATACTTTTAAGAGTCCATTCTTCATATAGAATCACCTCCTTGATCGAGTATCATTTTGTAGTAATCATTCGCTTTTTTATAATGGAAGTTCGCTTCATGGTGCAATGCTGCTTTCTCCGCATAATGCTTTACACTTTTTCTGTTGTTTACCTTCAGAAAGTAAGGTAAGGCAATATCTCTGATGTAATTATAGTAAGCATGATGATCAGCTTGAAGTTCCAACTTCTTTAACTGGAATTGAATCTTTAAATCGTTCTCTTTCACATTTCCTTTTAATGCCTTCTCCACCCAAATTTCTGCTTTTCGAAATTCTTTCATCTGCTGATACACTTGAGTGAGTTGGAGGACGGTACGATAATAACTTTCAGTGTCACTGTCTTTGTACTTCAAACTTTTATGATAGTAGGAGATGGCTTCATCAAAGTTCTTTTTTTCGCTATGCAAATATCCCAAATTGTGAAAGGTCTTACCTAAGGTAATGGTATTGGAAATCGAATGAGCAACGCTCAAAATATCTTTAAATACCAACTCTGCATTATCATATCTTTTGATCCTTAGAAAATTAATTCCCAATATTACCTGACAATCAAGACTCCTGTAGATATTCATTGATTGATCGAACTGGTTTTTGGCTGATTGAGAATAGTAGATGGCAAGGGAGGTATGATTCAAATGACTATAAGTAAGAGCGAGATGATAAAACAATTCCGGGTCATGGAAGTTATGTTTTTTGGCTAGCTCTTCCGCTTCATGCAAGTAGGATGTACCTTCATTGAATAGCTTCTTTAAGCAATGGACAAGGCCGGAGAAGTAGTGAAAATAAAAGGATTGATAAGCGTCCAGTTTATTTATCATGTCTGAAAGCTTCTTTTGCAGTTCCTCTGCTGATTGGATATTCTTCCAATAAACGTAATAACGAATGGATAAAAGATCAAACCATATAGCTAGGTCAGGATATATGTCGAAAGAAAGGGATTTCAAGCATTTGTGGTGTTTTTTGATATTAATTTCATTCTTACTTATAAGATTTTTATAGAGTAATTCCATTTCTATCAAGCTCTCTGTTACGGTAGACGCTTGCTCCTGATAGTCTATATGTAACTTTTCAAGTAGCAGTGAAAGGGTTTCATGATTAGGTTCATTCATGCGTTGGTTCTCTAGTTTGCTTAAATAAGTGATTGAACATATGCCACTGGATAATTGCTTTTGAGTCAATCCTTGATTTACCCTTTCGAGGTAAATCAGCTTACCATAATCCATCTTCGTGTATTTATCTGCTAATAACACCCTGGTACCCCCTCTAATTATCTGTTGAGCAAATTCATCTTCAGGTTGTTTTACGGACACCTCCTTAATTTTACCTCAACAAATTTTCTAATTAATCAGAAAGTTTACTCATATTTAAAGTGGTTCATGGTCCTTTATACCTAAATTCCGGATATAATCCCTATTTATTGTTGGGAAAACACCATCTATTAGCCCCCTTTAAAACCCCTTTATTCCGCCATTTTTCTCAATAAAAATCAGCAGGATTCTACCTCTTTCTCCGTGAATTTCTAGAGTAACCCAACAAAGGAGGAAGTAGAATGAAATTTAAAACGAAGATTGCTAGTTTGTCGCTTTCACTTGCCATGTCGTTAGCTGTTTTACCAGCTGTAGGTGGGGCTGCTCCCAAGGCTGATCTATCAGAGTCTGAAGCATCACCTATAAAGCAAGTAGAAAAAAATTCAAGTGATTACGTGAAAGGTGAGGTCATTGTAAAGTTCAAAGACAACGTGAAGAAAAATGAAGAAACTAAGGCTTTGAATACTTTGGGAGCAAACGTTTTACCAGATGAGGACGCGGTGGATTCTAAATTTAAAGTACTTAAGGTAGGAAATGTAGAAGCGGTCGTTAAAGCGTTGAATAAGAACCCGAATGTGGAATATGCAGAACCGAACTATACGTTCAATGTAAATTGGATACCAAATGATACTTATTACAGTGGTTATCAATATGGGCCGCAGAATACTGACACAGAATTAGCATGGGACATTACCCGTGGCAGCAGTAACCAGGAAATTGCGATTATTGATTCAGGTGTAGACTATAATCACCAGGATTTGAATGGGAAAACGATCAGAGGATATGACTTTGTGGATAATGATTATTATCCGATGGATGCTAATGGCCATGGGACACATGTTGCAGGTACAGCTGCTGCAGAAACGAATAACGCTCAAGGTGTAGCGGGTATGGCACCAAATACTAGGATTCTAGCAGTTCGTGCACTTGATGCTAATGGAAGCGGCTCACTTGCTGATATTGCAGACGCTATCACTTATTCAGCTGACCAAGGTGCAGAAGTAATCAACCTTTCTCTAGGGTGTAATTGCGATACGACTACTTTAGAAAATGCTGTTAATTATGCTTGGAACAAAGGATCCGTCGTAGTTGCTGCGGCAGGAAATGATGGGGTGTCCACGACCTTTGAACCTGCTTCTTATGCTAATGTCATTGCCGTTGGAGCTGTTGATCGATACGACCGCAAGGCATCTTTCTCCAACTACGGAACTTGGGTCGATGTCACTGCTCCTGGTGTGGATATTGCTTCCACGGTTCCAGGTAATGGATATGCTTATATGTCGGGTACTTCCATGGCTTCCCCTCACGTTGCAGGTCTTGCAGGATTACTGGCAGCGCAAGGAAAGAGCAACTGGCAAATTCGCCAGGACATCGAACAATCTGCTGATGCTATCAGCGGTACTGGTTATTACTTTGAGCATGGCCGCATCAACTCTTATGATGCAGTAAGATAATTAACTTTTAAACAAGTCCCTTTGAAGGGGGCTTGTTTTTTTATGTATTAAAAATGCAGCGCAAGCAGTTGAGGAGTTAGACGGCTTAAATGCACATCATAAATGTTCAGATATCTGCGATAAGGCTAAAGATTGATTTATCGTTAGGAATAAAAATGACATCCTTACAAAAAATAAAACAAAGGAGGGGGTTCAGTGAAGATAGCGATAATAGGTGCAGGACTGGCCGGTCTTTCGTGTGCATTGACCTTGGAAAAATACGGGTATACTGCTGATATATTTGAGCGAAGAAAAGAAGTAGGTTTTCAGTATGACATTGCGGAACTAATGACCCCTATTCTTCATGCACCCATTAATGACTCGGTTAAATTTTTTTCTGAGACACATGATATCCACTTGAAGCCCTCCAGCAATGTACAGAAGGTCCATGTCCATTCTGAAAATGAAACTGCCTATATAGAAGGAAATATCGGTTTCATCAATATGCGCGGTGAATACAAAAATTCTTATGAAAAGCAGTTAGCCCAACAGCTGAATCATAGTAAAGTCCACTATGACAGTCATGTTACTTATGAAGATATTTCCAAAGAGTGTACGCATGTGATACTAGCCACAGGCGATCCACAGGATACTCAGCAAATTCAGCCGTTTCACATAGCCTTCCCTTCTACCTTTGCCGGGGCTATCGTGAAGGGGGATTTCGTACGCAATGAGGTACATACCTGGTTCAATAGCCACCTTGCTCCAAAAGGTATGGGCTATTTGTTACCTCACTCCGAAACACATGCAACACTCGTGATCGTCTACCCTCAATATGAAGAGGATTGGTTAACAAGAAGAAATGAGTACTGGGAGGCCATGGTGAAGGATGCCTCCCGTACACTAAAACAGGAAATCATTATTGAAAAAGAATTTATGATCGACGATTACATTGTCGGAAAATGTAATTATTCACGAATTGGCAATACATTCATAGTTGGCAATTGTTTCGGAGGTATTACCCCATTTTTAGGTTTTGGACAGACAGGAGCTATGCTCAGTGGTATCTATGCAGCTCAGGATATTTGCGGGCTTGGGGATTACGAAACTCTATGTAAACCGCTGTATAAGGATTATGAGGATTCCCTGGTACTGCGTAAAGCGATTGAAAAGCTGAGCGATAAACAACTTGATTTAGTGATCAAATCACTTCAAAATTCAATGGTGAAGAAGATTGTCGCCCAACCTGACATGAGTGTTTTGAAAGGTATCAGCCACTTGTTGAAGCCTTTTATATCGAAATAATTTAAAGAGCCTGCCTCCGAATTTTTACCAGGTTAGGCTCTTTGCTATACTTGATAAGGAGAATCTCTTTCCCCCAACTCCGGTTGAAATGCAGGAATGATAGAAGCACATTTGACGGTAGGTCAATAAATATAACAGTTAAATGCAGGTCAGCCTTCATAGCAACGATAGGGGCGATGCTGTTATGGGGAAAAATCCAACATAAAAGACCCGGAACTTATCCGAGCCCTTGTTTGGTCAGTGTTCATATATCATCTTCTTGGTCATGCCGCCATCAATGACCATATTTTCTCCATTGATGAAATCATTTTCTTCTTTACTGAGGAACACACACGCTCGCGCGATATCTTCAGGCTTACCGACCCGCTTGGATGGGTGCTGGAAGTGATCGACGTCTCTTAAGCTTTCATATTCCTCCGTCTGGATCCATCCGGGGCTGATGCAGTTGACTCGAATGTAGTGCTCACTCAATGTCATCGCCAGGGAGTGGGTTAATGCGACGATGCCACCTTTACTTGCAGAGTAAGCTTCCGTATGAGGCTCAGCCATCGAAGCCCTTGTCGAAGCGATATTGATGATGCTTCCGCCTTTATCCTTCATCATTCCGGCTGCTTCTTTTGTCATGTAGAACATGCTGCTCAGGTTGGAGGCAATCACTTTATCCCAGTCACAAGCCTCTGCTTCCCAGAAATTCTTGAATTCAGACACTCCTGCATTGTTTACAAGAATATCAATGCTTTCATACGTTTCTTTAACCGTATGAAAAAGCTGCTGTACTTCTTCAACCACTCCCACATCACAAGCCTGGAAAATAACTTCAGCTCCATTCGCACGCAGGTCATCGCTTAATTTCTGCCCGGCTTCTTTATCTTTATCGACAATCAGTACTGTATATCCGATGTCAGCAAATGCATGGACAATCGATTTGCCGATTCCGTTTGCTCCACCTGTTACCACCGCAGTCTTTCTGGATTCCATTGAAACTCCTCCTTTTACGCTTATCTTACCTGTTCTGAGCGCATCTAAACCAGTCGCTAGAGAGTGAACACTTCAATAAAAAAAGCAGCTTTCACCATGGAAAGCCACTTTAATCAGACGCCTCGCTTATTTCCCCACAAAAGTGCATGGACCTGGGGAAGGACGCGAACTCGGTTAAGGGTTGATGATTGGACCACCTGATCGATCAACCATTCGTATTTAGTTAACAGTACGCTTGCAAGGTTTTCTGCATTGCTTTCTTCGAGATCATCGTTTCCTACTTGTAAAAAGAAGGGGACACCCGGATAGCGCTGATGCACCTTCTCTGCATACGCCAGGTCATCCTCGTCGAAAATGACTACTTTTAAGCTGGTCTGATCCGATTTACCTTCTTTTTGCATCCGTTCAATGATAGAGTCGAGCGTTTCCCAATTAGTGTCCATTCCGGAGCTGGGAGGCTTCGGTGAAATCGTCAAGTCATCGATGTCGACAAACCAATCCTGCCATCGACTTCCCTGTGTTTCCAGTGCGACTTCACAGCCTTGTGCGTGCAAGGGGTCAATCAATTCTTTTAAGTGGACGAGCAGTGCAGGGTTCCCGCCTGATATCGTGACATGATCGAACTGATCTCCGCCAATCGAGCGTAATTCCTCTACAATCTCTTCAGCAGTCAATCTACGAATCTCATCCTTTGCACTGCCATCCCACGTAAATGCAGAATCACACCACGAACAGCTGTAGTCGCATCCGGCGGTACGAACGAACATCGTCTTCCTGCCAACGACCATTCCTTCTCCCTGGATGGTAGGGCCGAAAATTTCAAGTACAGGGAATTTATTCAACTTCCATCCACTCCCGTCGTGCTTCAGCATAGCTTGTAGGAGTTTCATAGAGTTTGACGAACTCCACTCTGGCACCATCATAATCGCCTTTTCCAAGTGCTTCTTGCATCTTTTCATAAATCCAGACGACCATATTTTCAGCGGTCGTGTTCATCGGAGGCAACGTTTCGTTGATATATCGATGGTCCAGGTAGATTTCAATTTGATCCTTCCAGATTTTTTTCAGATCACCGAAATCCATCATAATTCCGATGTCATCGGTGTAACCACTGATTCCGAAAATGACTTTGTACGTATGTCCGTGAAGGTTTTTGCATTTTCCTTCATACGCATGAAGGTGGTGGGCGGCATCAAAGGTGAACTCCTTACTGATCAGCACGCGCTTCTTGTGGTAACGCAGCTCGCTTCGTTTGATGTCTTTTTCAAATTTCTGAAGGTCTTCAACGATTCGAAAACCGAATTGATCAAGTGTCATGAACGTTGCGCTCCTTTCTGTTCGGCTAAATACTGGTCCAGGCCATTTTTACGCAGCTTGCAGGCTGGGCATTCCCCGCAGCCGTCCCCGCGCACACCGTTGTAGCAGGTAAGTGTCTTTTCACGGACGAAATCGAACGCTCCGAGTTCATCTGCAAGTGCCCATGTTTCTTTTTTATCGAGCCACATCAGTGGTGTGTGGAGCACGAACTGCTCATCCATCGACAGGTTCAACGTGACATTCAACGATTTGATAAACACGTCTCTACAGTCAGGGTATCCACTGAAGTCTGTTTCACAAACGCCGGTGATGACATGCTTGGCGTTCACCTGCTTCGCCATCACAGCTGCAAATGAAAGGAAAAGCAGATTGCGACCCGGGACGAAAGTAGAAGGGAGGGCACCATCTTCGCCTTCCTTCACTTCGATGTCGTTTCTCGTCAGCGCATTCGGCGTCAATTGACTCAATAACGACATATCCAATATTTCATGCTTGATTCCAAGATCATTCGTGATTTCTTTTGCGACTTCCACTTCCTCCGCATGACGCTGGTTGTAATGGAATGTCACAGCTTCTACTTCATCAAAATGCTTCATCGCCCAGAACAAACAGGTGGTACTGTCCTGGCCACCACTGAAAACGACGACAGCTTTATTGTTTTTCTCCATTAAAAAAATTCTCCTTTCAAGAAAAGAGAATTCTACACACCCGAACTAAAATAAAAAAACCATACCTAAGGCGAGGTATAGTCTGATCCTTAGTTTTTTATAGAGGGTGTTGCTAGAACCTCTCCTGCATCGGTTGACGCAGACTTTTATTCATTTCTAAGCAGTAGTATAGCATCTGAGTGGACTCCTGTTAAGTGTATTCGGTCATGTACCATACATTTACAAATTTATATTCTAAATATATTGAATTATTTATTCTATTAATATAGAATTATATAAAAGAATGGAGGTAGGTTATGGGAATTTTTACTGCGACAAGCAGAAAACGAGAAACCTACAAAGTAGAAATTGCTCAATCCTTGCTTTGGGAGTGCGCGCTTGGAATTGCAGCAGTAACAAATGGTCGTCTGCTCGATACGATGGAAACTTCAAAAGCGGAGTGGGGGAAGTTAAGGAATAGACTTTCCGATCAGTTAAATGATCAGTTGGATCTTGTACAACAGAACAACACTTGGAAAACGCTATTACAATTGCTGCATCAAGGTGATTTTCATAGGTTGGAAGATTTCATCGAGTATATCGATCGTATGGACGGGAGAAGTCTGAAATTTGTTGCCATTCCATTCCTCGGGGATGATTTACAGGATAAACGCAGGAAAGCTTCGGAAGGTCATAATGAAGCAATCGAACATTTGAAAGAAGTGACGAGGGACAATCCGTTTTTTCCGAATTACATTGAATATATTGCAAACGAAGATACAGGTGAATTGAAACAGCATCTGACTGAGGTAATGGAAAAATGGTACAAGGAAGTCGTGGAACCACAAGCAGATAAGCTTGAGGGTATATTGGAGAGAGATGCTACAGCTAAAGTTAAAAATAAAACTGCGATGCATCCAGAATCCTTTGTCGAATGGGCGACAGGGGGGATATCCTATCTACCTGAACCGCGAGTAGAGAAGGTGTTGTTGATTCCGCACGTCACTTACCGACCGTGGAATGTCGAAGCGGATATCGAAGGGTCGAAGGTATTCTATTATCCTGTTTCGAATGAAAGCATCCATCCAGGAGATGCGTACACACCCAGTGCATCACTCGTGCAGAAGCACAAGGCGCTAGGGGATGAGGTAAGGTTGCGCATCATCAAGCTATTAGCAGAGCAGGACCAAAGCTTACAGGACTTGCATGGACAATTGGATGCTGGAAAGTCTACGGTTCATCACCATTTGAAAATTCTCCGTTCGTGCCGTCTTGTAGAAGTGGATAAAGGCGTTTATACATTGAAGCGGCAAGCGTTGGAGTCATTGGCTGGGGAATTGAAGGATTATATCGGGTGGTGAATGTATGGGACAGGTAGAGTACCAATCTCAAGCACATGAGGAAAACCCATCATTCAAAGTGAATTATCCGGTATTTCGTTTGATGGGCGGGAATTTTGTGTCCTTTTTCGGAGATCAGATCTATTTGATTGCGATTCCTTTGATTGTGCTGGCATTGACAGGATCTCCGTTTATTATGGGGGTGGTCGCTGCTCTTGAGCGGTTACCAATTTTGCTCCAACCATTTTTAGGAATCGTCGCGGACCGGTTCGATCGCAGAAAAGTTCTGATGGTCTGTGATGCGCTCAGAGGAACAGTTGTATTGATTTTAGGAGTTACCTATTTGACTGGAAACCTTCCTATTACATACTTATTGATCGGTGCATTTGTAATCGGACTGCTGAGCCAGCTGTATAACACTGCTCAGTTCGCTATACTGCCGAGGCTCGTTCGTCCATCCGACTTACAACTGGCAAATTCCATCAATAGCGGGATTTTCCAGACGTCAGTATTTATTGCACCAGGGCTTGGTGGCATCCTGATTGCTGCTTATGACCCAGGCTATGCGCTGGTGATCAATGGAATCAGTTTTTTTGCAGCACTCTTGGCAGTTTCCAGTATCAAGCTTTCCCCACCGGAAGAAAAGCAGGCATCAACTGGATGGATGCTCCAGATTAAAGAGGGTTTTCGTTTTGTCATTCAAACGCGACCGATTCTGTTTACCAACTTGTCGATGTTCTTATCCATATTCGGAACGACAATTTTGTTGACACTGATGGTGTTTCATTTGAAAGATACAATCGGATTGACTGCTGGGCAGATAGGATTTCTTTTATCGATCGGTGGCTTAGGTGCAGTAGGCGGTGCGCTTGCATCAGGATTTTTCAGAAAAAGGTTTTCCTATGGAAACATCCTCTTTACAGCTGCATTAATTGGGGGAGGATCGATTATTCTGTTCGCGTACGTCCAATCGTTTGTCCTCTTGGTTGTGGCGAATGCTATCGGGACCGTTTGTGCATCGATTCAAAGTCCTTGTATCGTGACGCTGCGTCAATTGCTCACGCCGGATCGATTGTTAGGGAGAGTACAGGCCACGAGCAGGTTTATGACGTGGATGCTTATGCCGGTCGGAGCATTCAGTGCTGGTGTTCTGGCAGAATATATAGGAACTTCGATGACGATCGCAATTGGTGGGATGGTCACCTTAATTGCAGGATTTCTTTATTTGCATCCATCGCTCCGTGTTCGTGCGATGCATCCATAGTAAAAATCCGCGGAGGCTCAGCCTCCACGGATTTATAATGGTGTCACTTCAAGTCGATTGTAAATGGATCCATTTCTACTATCTCATCATTGAGACTAAGCGTAGGGAATGGGACAATCAGCATATAATCTTCAATTGACTTACTTTTTGCGAGGTCGAAGGTGGATGTGTAACGGTATTTATCCTGTTCCGAATTTTCCACCGTGGTATTTCGAATCGTGTGCTCGATCATCTCTGAGTAATAATTCGCATGACCACTGTCATCCAGTTGGAAATGTTCCTTTGGTACGAGTTTGACGAACTCAGCAAAATTGTCCAGGATATCTTGCCTTAAAGAACTATTTTCCATGTTGTCCACCGTGTAGTCGAGGGTCAGTTCGCCATCTTTAGCAGCCATATCATGCACAGTGATTTGGTAGTCGAATCTTGGACTGTTCACGGTGAATGGTGCGGCATCATCCAATGTGTGGTGGCCATGTTTATCTTGCAATTCGACCTCCGCACTAACGTTCAGTGAAGTTACATTCTCATCAAGTCCGGTTTTGAAAAGCTCACGCACCGTCTTTTGTACCTTCCCATCAGTTTCAACGAAATCAATGACTGTCGAGTTTGACTTTGCTAACCGGTTCCCTAAATTGTCTGTAATAGAAAGGTTGATGTGATCATCTTTGTTATCAACTGTGTAACTGTATTCGAGCAAGGTAGTTGCTTTCCCTTTGGTAATGGAGTGGACGCTTACATCATAAATTCCGTTTGTTTGACTATCTACTTCAATTGTTTCAGCAGGAATTTTCTCCACCGGCACATCAAATTTCCATGTCCCATTCACATCTGCCATATGCGTGAATGTGAGTGGTAACGTGAAATCTTTAGGTATGTTCGCCTCACTACTGTAAAATTCAATTGATCCGATGAACGTATCTCCGTCCTTCTTCAGACCAGAACTCCCGGACCCCCATTGATTCTGATCTTTTCCATCAAATAGGTGATAATTCAATCCACCAACAGGGCGGTTGCCTTTATCCATATGTTCAATGGTGAGGTCTTTTCCTTTTGCTTCGAAAGTGACCCCCATGACATTCCCGTCGTAGTAAGCGCTCGTAATCGTTACATCCACACCATTATCCGTAGACGTTTCGTTAAGTTCGGTCACTGCATCATTGACATACAACTCATTGCCCAAGCTGGAACCGACCTTCTGATAAATGGATCCTAGCACAGGAACATCTGCCAATACATTCGAAACTGGTGCGAACAGGAAACCAGATACGAGAACGAGAGAGGCTGCTGTACTTGAAAGGGCTCCACTCAATTTCCATGCTTTTTTCCGTTTCATCTGACGCTTTTGTTGTCGGCCGTCTTCCATTCCCTTTGAAATTGCTTGAAACACTTCATCTTTCGGCACTTCAATATTCTTCATTTGTTTATCCATCCACTTTTTATCCATATACGTTGACTCCTTCCAATATCCGCTTCAGCTCTGCTTTTCCGCGGTGAAGATAGGTTTTGATCGTTCCTTCAGGCTTGTCCATCGTTAGAGAAATTGATTGAATCGATTGGTCATGATAATAGAAAAGGATGATGACCGTCTGATAGTGGTAGTCCAATGTTGCTATTGCATGAGCAAGATCCATCTCATCCTCTTTTGCTACAGATTCTGAAGGGGCGATCTGATCAAGGAAATCATCCCCGGTAAGTACGATTTTCTTTTGCTTTTTGATGAAGTCATACGCAGTCCGGATCAATATTTTTGTAAGCCATGTGCTGAAGTAAGCAGGCTCCTTCAATTGGTGAATCGAAAGGAAGGCTTTGCATACAGCTTCCTGAACGATATCAAGCGCATCGTCTTTATTTCTTACATAGAGATAAGCGGTGCGATAGAGCTTGTCGCTTTCTTCGCGGACAAGCCATTCAAACGCTCGCTCATCTCCTTTAATCGCTTTCTTTACTAGTTTTACATCCATCTTTCAACCTCCTGTCACCCATTAGAGCAACCACCCTGGCAAAAAGTTTCAAAAATATGTACCAAATTTCATTTTACATGGAAAATCACTTGAAATAAGCAAAAAAGGAACCGTCCGAAAACGGTTCCTTTCTTTAATCTTTCTATTACTGGTTCATCCACTCCTGCTGGCGCTCGAGTCGGTGAGTCAGCTGCTTTTCAGCTACACGGTCCATGACCGCCTCGACCTTGGAATTGCGGAATTCTTTTTCTACGCGATCCAATGTCAGCTTCATCACCTTGATGGAAGCCTTCGTGCGCATCCGATCTTTCCGGTCCGCATCCTGCAGGAAATTCGCGAACGCATCCAATAAGATTTCATAAATTTGTTCACTTGTAAGTGTGCCGTCGTTCACGTACATGATCATCTTCTGGGAAAGTTCTTCTGAGCTCAGATCGCCGTTCATCCATTGCTCAATATCCAGTTCCAATTGTTCAGTAGGGGAGACCTGCGCTTCGACCAAGTCTTCAATCCCTCGGGGCTTCAGTTGTCTCGTCCCATTAAATTCTCCGGAGAGGCCGGTAATCGTAATCCGATCTCCTTCACCATATGGAAAAGTTTCGAATGTGGTTCCTGTACGGCTGTCGAGTCGGACAAGGACGGATTCATCGCCTTTGACAGCGGTGAATTCGGTGGTTCCGTAAGCATTTGCTTCTCGTAAATCAGTGATTGTTACGTCTTCCAGCTGTACGAGTGAACCTTCGTTGGATTCATTCACTTCTGCAGGTGTAACGGAAACGGGCTCAGGAATAGCAGCAGTACCGGTCACTTCCAACTTAGAGACATTTCCCAACTGGAATTCTCCGTTATATTCATCGGTTTTTCCTGTAAGTCGTACGACATCTCCGGGATTTACATCAACATCACCTTGGTACACATAGGTACCAGCAGTATCATCCTGCATATAAAAACCATTGCTTCCCCAAAGCCCTGATTCGGAAGTGACGACACCTTCGACAGTTACTTCAGTTCCGATCGGTAATGCTTTTGCTTCTTCTACGGTCACTGCAGGTGCTTCTGGTTCTTCAGGATCTCCATCATAGTCATCGGATCGAGTATAGCCTGCTTCATTGGCTTCAGCCTCTGTCCAGAAAAATACACGTTTTTCCACTGGAACTTCAGACCATTGCTCAGGAGCAAGATAAAGCATTGTATCGGAATTCCCGACGTACTTTGAAAATCCTTTCTGATCATCATTCGCTCGGAACACGAATGGAAGCTCAAGGAGTGGGTCCTCCGGGTTCCAAATGCCGAGTTCCGCATCTTTGGCAGCTTTTACTGCATCTTGATAATCCGGATAGACGTCTTCATTGATCGGGTAGAGGAAGTAGGTGACCGCATAGCCTTCCTGTACCATTTTCAAATTGGTATTAAGATTGTCTTCTTTTCGAATGACCTCTGCCAGCAAACGGCCGTAGTCATCGGTAGCTTCTTCTCCGACGCGGACGATGACTTCATCTCCCTGTTGGAGCAGTTCATTCATATAAACTTTGGCAGCTTCACCGAGCCGCTGTTGGTTTTCATTAATCGTATCTCTTGCAGGATCATCGTTATGAGCCGCATAAGTTTCCGGCGTGTCGATATTCACGTAACGGACCTTCGTAGTGCCAAGTACTGGCGATTCCAAATGGATCGTATCTCCATCGACGACACTTTTCACCGTTGCTTCGTAATCGCCAGCTACGCTAGGGATCTCCGGCTGTTCTGCTGAAACCTGCAAGTCATCCAGTGAGCGAGGAATGATTTGATACGTATCATATTGACTCAAAATTGCTGTAATGTCGTACCAGGTTCCAGACTGGATCTCTCCAACATCCATCGAACCTTCGATAACTCTGAGCGTTGTTCCATTGAAGTTTTCATCAATCAGGCTGATGTTATAACCGCCACCTGCAGGGTCTGCAGGTACATCCTTCACATAGCCAGTCAGATGGACAAGCTGTCCTTCCAATGGTTCTGCAACTGAAGCATTCTGAAGGTCTTCCAATGTGACTTCTGCTGGTGCGGGAAGTGGGTTGTTTTCTGACAACTTCGTGAGTTCGGTAGGAACGAGTTCCAGCAATTTCTTGTAGCTGTCCAGCTTTCCTTTCACCATGACTTCATCCCCTTCTTTCAGATTAGGAAAAGCAGATGGATCGAAAGCGAATAGGTTGATGCCTGCGGTTTCATCCTGGATGTATGTAGATAATTTAGAGCCTCCAATGGCATCATTGTCTGCAAGTACAATGCCAGTCACCGTGACTTCTGTTCCGACCGGTTGATTCCGGGCTTCTGCAATCGTCATTTCTCCTGATGCAGGAGGATCTTCCGGATCGGATGGGGAACTGAGATGTGCTCCTAAATAGGTGAATGTATCCTTCGCGTGTGCATCCCAGTTTTCAATCGTGAAGGTATCACTTCCGGTGGTTACAGCTTCATTACGGACAAGAGTTTTGTCTGCGCCGAAGTCTGTATCATCTCCGATTGTACCGATTACATCAATGATCGAGCCATTCTGTTTAAGTGCTACGGCATCATTGCCATTGAAATTGGCGGTAGTGGAGTTTTTATCCGTAACAGACTGAATGGAATCGCCGGCACTGCTATGCGACAGGACATACACATCTCCTGAGGCTAGAGTTCCTGAGAGTGTATCCGTGTTGGTTGGTGTGGTGCTGCCGTTGGAGTAGAGTTCGACAGTGATCGTGCTTAAATCAAGCTCCGATCCCGTTCCATTATAGATTTCCAACGCTTTGTTATAGCTGCTGCCTTCCACATATTCCGAGAAGAAAATTCCTTCGGTCTCCTCAGCATGAGCGGGCTTGATTGTCGAGAAATTAGTAAGGACAAGGACAGCGATCATCATGATCGCCAAAACTTTAATGAAACTGTTTTTTACCATTTTCATCCTCCTGTGTGAGATAATTGAATTCAGTTTCAGTGTAGCAAATGAATGTTAAAGGAAGATGAAGCTGGAATAAAATGTTTCCAATGACCTGTATAATCAGGCAAAAAGACATAGGGATTGAACGGAACTGAAACAATAGACCCGTGCGCGGTGTCTAGTTGATAATTTGAAAAGGTGGGGGAAGAGAATGAAAGCAGTAATTTTTGATTTTGATGGATTGATCGTCGACACAGAATCTGTCTGGTTCGACGTTTTCAAAGATGCGCTCCAAGAATACGGAGTAGACCTTACTATGGAAGAATTTGCGCTCGCAATTGGTACTACAGACGATGTACTGTTCGATCATTTGGATAAAACTTATGCTGTACAGTTGGATCGAAATGCAATCAGAGAAAAAACGGAAGCACTCTATCAGCAGCGGATGGAAGTGCTGATTTTGCGTGAAGGAG
This sequence comes from Thalassobacillus hwangdonensis, assembly GCF_042675915.1. Taxonomy (NCBI): domain Bacteria; kingdom Bacillati; phylum Bacillota; class Bacilli; order Caryophanales; family Bacillaceae; genus Thalassobacillus; species Thalassobacillus hwangdonensis. Next base: position 467,127 of record NZ_JBHTKL010000005.1, read on the forward strand.
TGCTCGATTATTTACAGTCCGCAAAACAACTGGGATTGAAAATCGGTTTAGCTTCAAGCTCTAGTCGAAGCTGGGTGGAAGGCTTTTTGAAGAAGTTCGATATCTTCAATTATTTTGAAGTGATCCGGACGAAAGATGATGTGAATCGGGTGAAACCGGATCCGGAACTTTATCTGCAGGCAGTGGAAGCGTTAGAGGTAGCACCTGAAGAGACGGTGGTGTTCGAGGATTCGGCAAATGGCCTGGAAGCCGCTAAAGCAGCAGGCCTCCATTGCGTGATGGTACCGAACCCTGTCACAGCCATATTGTCGTTTGAAGGCCACCGGTTGAAGCTTGCTTCCATGGGTGACATGGAACTGAATCGTGTCCTTGACCAAATCTCAGCCAAAGCATAGCTCCTGGTAATTACACCGAGAGCATTTTCTTTCTTCCTGATACTGAGGGAAATGCTCGAGGTCCATTGGTTGGTTCTTGCTGATATCATCCAGGTACTTCATCATTTCCTGGATGCTCATGCCGAACAGGTTCTGCACATTCGTCAGATCTGCTTCATTGAGCTTATATTCCTGATGAGTACCTTCGAGCAAATATTCGTTACGGATGACAATTTGATCAAGCGACTCAATATTGAACCGCTGTTTTACATACAGGGCGTATAAAGCCAGCTGATTCCGGTCTTCTGACGACGCTTTACCAGTCTTCCAATCTACGATGATCCATTTATCACTTTTCAAGTCTCGATAAAGGAAGTCCATCACGACGTAGATTTTCACATCTCCGACTGTCATGAACCGGAACTTCTCTGACTCGATGAACTGCATCTTTTCCTTTTTCTGAATATCGGAGAACGTTCGACTCTTAAAAAAGTGAACAATAGCAGCGTCCAGTCGGGATTTGATTTTTTCTATCTTTTCTTTCGGTAGTTGCTGGTGCTGACTGTAATAGATTTCGTGCAGCATCGTGTAGCGATTCGGTTTATCATGCCAAAGGTGTTCCTTTTTGGTCGATTCAATGAAACCTTGGTTCAATTGGTTCCGGATCCGTTCGATCAGTGCGTTTTCAGAAGGGATACGGTCTGTTTTCAAGTAGTCCTGGATGACATGATAGATGACATCGTGGACAAGACTTCCGAAATGTATTTCCAAATTGGTGATTTTTTTCAGCCGGTACGTATGGCGGGCCAGTGAGTCCGCATCGCGTAGCCAGCCATTATGGGAAACGTAATAGTCATACGCATATTTTCTCGGGCAGTCCATCAGCGTCTTATGACGGGAAACTGACCAGGACAGCTCAGGGAAAGGTTTTATTTCAAACATAGGAAATCCTCCTGTGACATCACATAACTTTCATTCTTCTATTCTATCAGATGAATGACTTCTTTTACGAAAGAAGGAAATGCCGATATTAAAAGCGAAGATAAATAGTCCAACATAAGAGGAAAGTGGGGAAAATAATGTTTCTACATACGATTGATGAAGAATTAGCATTGAAACTGCCCGAATTGAAGGATGCGGAAAAAGTATTTGAACTGACGGATGTTTCAAGAAAATATTTAAGAGAATGGTTACCGTGGGTGGATGGCACGACTACTATAGAAGATACAAAAGGCTTTTTGGAAGGGACAAGGAAAGGATTTCTTGAAGAGCGCAGTTTAACTACACTCATCTTATATAAAGGTGAAATTGTTGGTACAGCAGGGTTCAATGAATTGAATCGTGCGAATGATACCGCCTATATTGGTTACTGGTTAGGTGAAGGATATCAGGGAAAAGGGATTATGACGAGAGTAGTCTGTGCATTGGTAGACTATGCATTTACTGAATTGGACATGAACAAAGTGGATATCCGTGCGGCGGAAGGGAATGCCAAAAGCAGAGCAATCCCTGAGCGGTTAGGATTCACCTTTGAAGGTCGTATCCGTCAGGCGGAGCGGCTGTACGGTAACTATGTCGATCACATGGTCTATGGAATATTGGAGAGCGAATGGAACCAAACTAAGGCGTAGAATCCGATGAGGAGGTGCGGAGATTGAAGGTCAGGATTGAATGGACGTATCGGACACCGAAAGGGTTGAAGACTTCCTGTTTTACAGAAGTGATGCCGGCAGGAAAAGCGATCGTGTTGGCTGAAGATATGGAACGGACAGGCAGGGCGAAAGAAGTGTCTTTCGTGGATACCCATGATTCCACGTGGACACTTAAAGAACTGAAGGCACAATTGAAGGAAATCGAAACAGAGCCTCATGATGTGAAAGTATATTTCGATGGTGGATTTGACTTGTCTACCAGAAGATCTGGACTGGGATGTGCGATCTACTTTGAACAGAATGGCAAGTCGATGCGCCTCCGGAAGAATGCATTGGTCGATGAATTGCAGACGAATAATGAAGCGGAATATGCAGCACTGCATTTGGCGATTCAGGAACTGGAAGCGATGGGAGTCCATGATATGCCTGTCACCTTTGTCGGCGATTCCCAGGTTGTCATCAATCAGATGAATGATGAGTGGCCATGTTTGGAGGAAGAGTTGTCACGATGGGCAGACCGGATTGATGAAAAGTTGGCCGATATGGGGGTCACTCCGGAGTTCGTTCATCTTTCACGGAAGGAAAATCGCGAAGCAGACCGTCTCGCTTCCCAGGCATTGAAAGGTGTAGAAGTGGAAAGTACAACCGAAGCGAAAGAGTAAGGGGAGAAAGTATGGCTACTGAAAAAGGGAAGGTCCTTCAGCAAATGAATGAAGCATTCGTTCATGGGGATTTTGATAATGTACTTGAACATGTAACTGATGACATTCAGTGGACACAAGTGGGCGGCCCTTTTGTAAAGGGAAAGGAAGCGTTCAGAGAGGCATGCAGAGAAATGGGCTGGCATGGCCCTGATACAACGTTGACCATTCACTCCATCATCACCCATGGACTGACTGCAGCCTTAGAGGGCGTAGTCGAAATGATTGATAAAAATGGTGGGAAGAAAACGTACGCCTTTTGTGATACGTATCGCTTCAACACATTCAAAAACGGAAAAATTAAAGAAATCCGCTCCTACGTCATAAGAATTAAAAAGTAAGGGATAACTTAAAGCAGTTATCCCTTACTCTTTAGTGCAAATGGGGACAGTCCCTCACCACTTTAAATCGGTGAAGTGCTGTCCCTTCTTTTACATTCTTTTCAGGTGGCGGCGATCTTTCAAGAGCGACGGGTGGATCGCCTTCCAGGCAGGTTTTATTCTTCCAAGGCTTACTCCCGCCCCATGATAATACGATTGCCAGACGATTTTCGTGCAGTACTGTTGTTCCTCCATATCATTCAGCGGCGTGAGAATGCGGTAGGCTGCTTTTGGGTGATGTTCATACAATAATGCTAGATGACGGGCTGCTTTTTCTCCTGTCTCAGGGTTGTGAGGCTTATAGATCTTGATCGCACGGAACTTGCGAAAGTATTCCAGTACCGTATCTTTTTTCAATCCTGCTGGAATCGAGTGGATGACGTTGCCGTCAGCATCGACGATTCCAACATGACCTACATATTTCGATTCGCTTTTTCCGGTCGGTGAAAAAAGCAGGTCGCCAGGTTCAATCGGTATCGGGGTATCAGGATACAATCCTGTGTTTTGTTGTTCAATATCGGAAAGCTTCACTTTTGGACGTAACAAGTAGCTTGCAATAGCAATTATTAGAACGAGAAATCCTGCTACACGTATTTTCGGCATTCGGTTCACTCCAACGGCATTGTTATGTACATCGTAATGGTAGGTATCATGCAAAATCAATTGCTAAGTACCGAGAGTGAAGTCATTCCGCTTCAGTGGTTCCAGTCATTACAAATTCTCCATCAGCTTCTTCGCGATCCGTTCGTAGTCATCACGGTCAATACCTGGTGCAAACTCTTCCGGAAGGTCATCAAGGTCAGGAATTGGAGCGCCTTCCGGTGTACCTTCGATCACTTTCAGCGGCTGGCCGGTCTCAGGATTCGTTCCTTTCCAGATTTTATTGATGTCTTTGTAATCGGTATCACTCCATGTGTAGAGGATGTTATCCAGTCCTTGTTCAATGAACGGCTTGGCATAATCGAACTTTTCATTACTCAAATCAGGCACCGGCAGCATTTTCTTCACATCCACACCTGTGGCGATTTCAATCGCCTTTGCATAGGCGAGCGCATGGGTTCCACCCCGTACAAGCAAATAACCAATCATTTCCCGTGCGGTCGGGTGATCCGTCATTTCATAGACACGCATTTTATGTGTCCGCGCACCTAATTCCAAAAAGAAGTTATGCAGCAGATCTAGAACCAGGTTTCCACTGTTGAATACGTAATCTCCTGACCAGGATTTTCCCATTGAATCACCAGGAAGTGCCGTTTGAGCAGTTGCGATGAATTGATAGGTATTCCTTTTATTCAAGCCGTTTTGCATCGGAGTAATATCAGGATCGCCTGTGAAAGTGACTCCGCGTGTCAAAAGGTTGATCGAATTGTTGACGAGTTCCACATGGCCGAATTCTTCTGCTGTAATGCTGGCAACCAGGTCATAAAAGGGTTTGAATTTTTTCTTATTCCGGAAGCCGAAGCTTTGGTACATATAGTTGTTCAACGTAGACATCTCACCGAATTTTCCGCCGAGCAATTCCTGTACGGCAGCGGCTGCATTTGCATCCCCGTGCTCAGGAATGGTCAGCGCAATCTGCATGCGATTCAGTCGTTTAAACATGTCATTCCTCCTTTCAAGCCTGTGGATGTACCCAAACAATTTGCTGGATTCGTATGAAAAATGGTGCTCCGCTTACTTCGACGACCACATGATCAGGCATGACCGTTTTCAATAGTCCTCGCAACGAACCTTGTGTGGTCTGTACAACAACTGCTGACCCTTCAATCGATTGCAGCGTCTGATACACATAAGGATCGATGACCGAATAGATGGACATATTTTGGGAATTCATCAGCTCCACTCCTTCATAGATTGTCTCTTTGATATATATGTTTGAAGAAGGAAAATAAACGTTGTCCACCCTTGTTTGCTTTACATATTGTGGTAATGTAAGACTAAGAGAATTTGTAAAAGGAGGATGAAACGATGGATCCATCTGCGATTTTTATAATGGTACTTGGTTCGCTCATTACGTGGGGATTACCGCTTGCAGTCATCATCGGCGTCATCATTCTCGTGAAAAAAATGAACCGAATCGAGAAAAAGCTCAATGAAAAGTAAAGGTACATAGACTTTGACGATGCGCACAAATAATTTGTGCGTTTTTTTATAGGGAAAATGTAAGATGCAGTTCAAAAATTACGTCTAATAAGTGAGGAAAGGGGGAGGAGCATGAACGATGATCAGTTGGAAGAGTGGTACCGCCTGTATAGTCAGGACGTATATAACTTTTTGGTTTACTACAATAAGTCAACGGACGTGGACGATCTGCTTCAGGACGTGTTCGTAAAAGCCTGGAAGCGTAAGGAAACGTTCAAATATGACTCCTCCCCAAAAACGTGGCTATTTACGATAGCACGACGTGTTTCTCTTGATTATCATCGCAAGAATAAGTGGAAACAGTGGATGACCTTTCAAAAAGAGCCGGTTGATTCCTCAGATCCAGCCAGAAGAATGATGGTGGAAGAGCGAAACACTCAATTATATAAGCAGATTAATCGATTGAAGCGGAACTATCGGGAAGTCATTCTGTTGCGAGGGGTGATGGAACTGAGTACAGAAGAGACTGCTAAGATACTGCACTGTACGCATAGTAAAGTGGACACCACATTTTATCGCGCGAAGAAAAAATTACGCCAGTACCTGGAAGCGGAAGGGAGAGATGCTTACCATGTCCTCTAATGATGGAGATGAATTCAACTTCCACAAGCTCCCGAAGTTCAGGATGGATGAGGACCAGAAACGTGCCAACCTATATAAGGTCAAGCGAAAACACTCCTCCAATACCTCTATCATACGTACACAAAAATGGTTGGCTTACCCTGTTACAGCTGTCCTATTTCTTCTATTTATCATAGCAGGCTACATTAGAAGCACTTCGGTTCAAATGGAGCAACCTGAATCACCGCTCGTAAGTCAGAAAGACCTATTATTGTTAGAAGAATATTTTGATGGTGTAACGCCGATCATTGATCCACCATTCAACGGTGTGTATGAATCATTTGATAAAGCGGTGGCGGCAGGCCTGCTTTATCAAGCGGCAACTTTTATTACGGAAGATGATCGGATTGATACGCAAACCGGGGAGGAATTCATCGAATACAAATTCAGTCGGGGACCATTGTCAAAGGAGAGGTTCCTCCAACTTCATGATGAGAAAGAAATTCAGATGAAAACCCCCTGGGTCTTCCTAGGTGCAATGGAGCAGCATGTAGAAGATGAGCGTTTGAAAGATGTAATCAATAACATCACGCAGCGTACTACTGAATATACCTATGATGATTTAGAAAATGACTATGAAGTCTATAAAGATGTGTATCAATCGATTACCGCTATGTATCTCCGTGTGCGGGAGGTAACGGATTCCGTTACTATTCTGGAAGGTGAAGGTGGAAGCTGGAGTGCGAGGCTGCAAGAGATTGATGAACAACAAAGCTACCTCGACCTTGATTATAAATCCTCTTTGGAATCCGGTGAAAATGGAGTAGGAGCAGGAACAATCACCATCGAATGGGGAGGAGAGACCATCAAAGAGAAATTCAATCCTGAATGGATCGGCCAAAGCTTTCCACATTTGCCTATCTCTATAAAACCGGAAGAAAGGGAAGAATTATCAGTGAAAATCAAATGGGAGGATGGGGAAGAAACAGTGACGCTTCTTCCTGTAACCTATTAAGCACCTTCATGACGAAGGTGCTTTATTTGCAGGGTTTTCAAAAAATGAGACGAATTCTTTAAAAGGTATCATGATCAAGTAGTTAGCGGGTGTGGTATTTTTGCTCGCCAAAATTATTTTATAGGAGGGGTCACCATCAGTTTCTTGTTCAATCTTTCAACTTTCGTGATGATCATCATTATCGTTCTCGTGCTTGTTGTTGCATTCAAGATTTTCGTCAAAAAGGAACGACCTACGAACTATTACACCCCATTCGATCATATCGCAGGCCAGACGAACAAAGAGTTTCATGAGGAAAGCGAGGTTGTGGAAGAAGAGGAAGACGATGAAAAAGGTGACGATAAAGACAAGTGAAGTTCCTCCTTCCGCATGTTCAGCCGTTTCACCCCTCCCCTAATTGGGAAAGATGAAAGGAAGAACAGTTGTGCTAGGGGGGATTTGTTTGCTGTTTAAAGGAACACATATCAAAGATCTTACAAGGGCATCAATCATAACCATCGTACTCGGGTTCATCCTTCTCGGGGCTGGTACATATCTCTTCGCCATTCTTGCGGAAGAGGTGCTGGAAAGAGAGAAGTTTGCCATCGACAAGGCATTGATGGACTTCGTGGAAACCATCAATTCACCTGGACTACAGACGGTCATGGGGTACGTGACGGAAGTCGGCTCCGTGTTATTCATATCGATCTTATCCGTTCTGCTGTTTGCGTATTTATTTTTCTTTTCAAATTTCAGTCGGTGGGTAGCGATTTTCTTCGCTGTCAATATGTTAGGTATAAGCCTTCTCACCAAAGCGCTGAAGCTGCTGTTTGAAAGGGAGAGACCTGAAGTGCTTGCACAGTATGATGGTACAGGGTTCAGTTTTCCGAGTGGACATTCGACAGGAGCCATCACGTTCTACGGATTTATCATCTATCTCATTCTGATCAGTCCTTTGAGCAAGGCATGGAAATGGACGATCAATAGTTTCCTCGGGCTGCTGGCATTTGGTATTGCAATTAGCCGGGTGTTCCTTGGGGTCCATTATATTACCGACATAGTGGCAGGATTGGCATTTGGCCTGGCTTGGCTGTTGATCTGTATCGTGGCCTTGGAATTGTTATTGTGGCGACAGCGCCGGAGAAGTATTCGAAAACAAGAAGCATAGATCTGACTCAGAAGAGCTGCTTGAGCATGCAGCTCTTCTTTTTTATGACAAATATCGACAGATTACTACTTTCTGACTACAAAAAGGCAACGAATTTCTCAATTAATTTGTCTGAATATTTTGTACAATCGAGACACACTACATCAGGAGGGATTATATGAAATGGAAACATCTAGCTGCAACATTTACATTGGGAACTAGTCTGTTGATCAGTGGGGGAAGCCTCGCTCATGCGGAAAAAGGAGTTGAAACATCAAAGGCAGATGTAAACTGGAGCCAGCAGGCATCTGAAAAAGTGCCAACGTTCGTATCAGGCAAACAGTTAGCTGGAAAGAAAGTGAATAATGGACAAGCAGTAAAAGGTTATCTCAAAGCCAATAAAGATCTCTTTAAAATCAACCCGGATACCCAGCTGAAACTGGTGGATTCTGAAACAGATGATGTTGGGATGACGCATTATACATATCAACCGGTTGTAGGTAATGTGCCCATTTCCGATTCCAAAGTGAAAGTCCACGTAAATAAAGATGGGGAAGTCACTGCTGTAAATGGTGAATTCCATCCGAATGCACCTGAAAAACTGAACCAGCAGAAGAAGCTGTCAGAAAGTCAGGCATTGGGAAATGCGTGGAATCATATCGATGTCGATCGCTCCCAAGCAGACAAAACCTCTCAATCTCTTGCGGGAGAGGCGATAGAATCATTGACTGAGAAATCGAATCTCGAAGTCTATCATGAAAATGGAACCTATCAATTGGCCTATCATGTCGAACTGCAATTCTCCCAGCCGTACCCTGCCAATTGGCAAGTATTCGTCGATGCGCAAAGCGGGGAAGTGCTGAAGGCGGTCAACAAAGTGCACGAGGCAACCGGTACAGGAGTCGGTGTGCTAGGAGATACAAAACCTGTAAACACTTATTACACCAATGGCACCTATTATCTGTATGATGTGTCGAAGCCGATGAACGGTGTCATCCAGACAGCAGATAATTATAATGGTGGCTATTATGATCTTCCTGGCTATTACATCACAGAAACGGATAACTATTTCTCTGATCAGCGCGATAAAGCAGCAGTAGATGCTCATTATTATGCCGGAGAAGTGTTCGATTATTATTATGATAACTTCGGACGGGTCAGCTATGACGATGCAGGTGCTACAATCACCTCCACTGTCCATTATGGAAACAACTACAACAATGCTGCATGGACCGGGAATCAGATGATTTACGGTGATGGCGATGGTTCTACCTTCACATCCCTTTCAGGTGCAGATGATATCGTAGCACACGAATTGACACACGCCGTGACAGACACTTCTGCAAGCCTCGTCTATGAAAATCAGTCCGGGGCACTCAACGAGTCATTCTCAGACGTGTTCGGTTATTTTGTTGATGATGAAGACTGGTTGATGGGAGAAGATGTTTATACGCCTGGAGTTGCTGGAGATGCACTGCGCAGCATGTCTAATCCGGAGCAGTACAACCAGCCTGCACACATGAATGATTATCAAAACCTGCCGAATACGGAAGAAGGAGACTGGGGCGGCGTCCACATCAACAGTGGTATCCCAAACAAAGCTGCCTACTATACGATCAACAGCATCGGCAAGTCAAAAGCGGAACAAGTCTACTACCGTGCCTTGACCGTCTACTTGACCCCGAACAGCAATTTCTCTGATGCGAGAGATGCACTAGTCCAATCTGCGAGTGATTTGTACGGTTCATCAACAGCAAATGCAGTTTCGACTGCATGGGATAACGTCGGAGTATATTAATTTTCTCGAGAAGAGGGCCTTCAGGGTCCTCTTTTTGATTTGAATAAAAAAACGAGAGGAATGATTAGAAAATGAGTGCGCTTAATCAATAAAACACTTTTATTAATCAGAAAACCTTTAGTTTTAATCAGAAAAAAAGGAAATTCAAACAGGAAACCACTAGGAAATATTGTAAACTATAAGTGGGGGTGGTGTGATGGTCACTGTACGAGCTGCCGTAAAAGAAGAAGCTGAATTCTTTTCAGAATTAGCCTTAAGCTCGAAATCTTACTGGGGGTATGATGAACAATTTATTGAAGCCTGTCGGGAAGCATTGACGGTTTCGGAAGAATATATAAATCAACATCATGTCTATGTAGCTGAAGTGGAGGGGACAAAGGTCGGCATCTTCTCATTCATCCATGAGGGAGGCTGGCAATTGGATCTTTTATATATTGATCCGGTGCACATCGGAAAGGGATATGGTCGGGAGTTATGGAACTCGCTGATTTCTATAGCGAAGTCATTGGGGATCCAGTCATTCACGATTGACAGCGACCCTCATGCGAAAGAGTTTTACGAAAAAATGGGTGCTGTTCAAATTGGTGAGACACCCTCTACAGTCTTTAAAGATAGGAATCTACCGTTGATGCAGGTGACCATCCATGCCAAATAAGAAAATACATATTGTTGGGTCAGTAGCTAGCGGGAAAACGACACTGGCGAAACAGCTATCAATAAAATTGGGAATACCATATTACGAATTGGATAACGTCGTTTGGGAGCGACTGCCGGACGGAGAGCGCAGGAGAACGGATGAAGAGAGGGATGCACATCTAAAGTCGATTCTTGAAAATGACGCTTGGATCATCGAAGGGGTGCACCATGAATGGGTTGCTGACAGTTTAGAACAAGCAGAACAGATCATCTACCTCGACACTCCGATGTATAAGCGCCGCATTCGTATTGTTACAAGGTTCATCAAGCAAAAGTTAAAGCTGGAGAAAGCCAACTACACGCCGACCTTTGAAATTTTTAGGAAAATGTTCAAGTGGAACCGTCATTTTGAAACCGTTGGAAAGCCTGCGGTATTGGAGAAACTGGCACCATATGAAAAGAAGACGCACATCGTACGCAAGTCGAACATGAAAGTCATCAATCGGAGGGATGCGTGATCAATTTTTTCATCTTATTCGGAATAGGGGCAGGAGGGCTGCTGCTGGCCATTATTGGAGCGGTTCTCGCAGTGAAGAACCGGCTGAAAGCACCACGCAAAGAAATGAATGAGCGGATGCAGCATTTAGAAAAAGAGATCGCTGCGCTGAAGGAGGATAAAAGGTGAAGATTGAAAGCATCGAAGCACAAGACATCACTTCCGTAGCTGAACTCTACTGCCGAGTGTTCTCCTCCGATGTGGAAACTGCAGAACAGAATATTTCCAAGCATGCAGGCTATCTAGGATTCAAAGGAGTGTTGGCTACCGATGAAAATGGATCAACGTTAGGCTTTGCATATGGTTACACAAGCCTCCCGGGGCAGTTTTATCGGGAAAAGCTGGTGAACCAGCTTACACAGGCACAAATAGAAGAGTGGCTCGAAGATTGTTTTGAATTTGTTGAGTTGGCTGTAAATCCTGATCATTTGAGAAAGGGAATAGCCAGTAAACTGAAAGAGCACTTATTTAAAGGGCTATCAAAACAGACTTCCGTATTGACCACTGCAACTGATAATGATGCTGCACTTCAAATGTATAAGCGAAACGGTTGGGAAGTACTTCATCCATCAGCACCAGTATTATCTGAAGCAAATCCTCAGGTCATTATGGCGAAGAAATTATAAGAGGGGTGTATGTATGTTATTTCATTACCACTTTTGGACTCCTTACGTGGAAGAAACAGAAAAGTTCTATATAGAGCAGGGTTTTACAGTGCACCAAAGAATCGGAAGGCATGAAGGAGAGTTTCAATCCTTCCATCCACCTTTGGACTGGGAAGATTTCAGGGAGAAACAGATTGCTTTCCGGATTATTGAAGTGAAAAAAGGTTCTGTCAATATTACCTTTGGTTTGGGGAAGAAACCGATGTTCGATCATATCGGCTTCCTTGTGTCTCAACAGCAGCATGATGAAATATGTACTCGTGCTGAGGAGATGGGGTGGAAAACTGATCCGGGAGAGCGAAGAACTTTCATCGGCACACCTTTTGAATTCCGCGTCGAATTGCAAACACATAGGGATGCGATTGATGAGGGAAATGCTGACTTTGCTAGGATTGACCATATGAAAATCAGTACGCCTGAATTTGGCTTGGAAGAAAAGCTGACCCAATTGCTGGGAAGGGAAGATATCAAAATAGCAAGTGTCACTGATGAGGACGTCATGCTGAAGGAAGTGACGATGTGGGGTATGAGTGAGGATAGTACCGACCCCAATGGAGTGTTGATCCTTCAGAGATAGAGTGCAGTCTATCAGAACAAAAAAAGATCTCCCTGTGATCGAGGAGATCTTATCTGCTTACTATTTTTCGTTCAACGCGCCCACCATTTTTTTAGCGACGCTTTCACTCGACATCGGATTTTGACCGGTAATCAGATTGCCATCTCTTACTGCATAGGAAGACCAGTCTTCTCCTTTGGAATAATTCGCCCCTTTGTTGCGTAATTCTGTTTCAAGCATGAACGGCATGTGCTGCTCTAATCCCATACCGATTTCTTCAGAATCAGCAAAGCCGGTGACGTTTTTTCCTTTTACAATCGGTGTACCATCTTCATACCTTGCATACACAAGTCCGCTTGGTCCGTGACATACAGATCCGATTACATTGCCTTGCTCTGCATGTTGCTGAAGCACGTACTGAAGGGTCTCATTATCTGGGAAATCGAACATGGTTCCATGTCCTCCAGGTAAGAAAATTCCATCGAAGCCTTCAGCATCCTCTTTGGAAAGTTTAGCTGTATTTTTCAGTTCTTCCTGAGCCTTTGCCCATTCTTGAACTTCTTCATCTGGAATACTGTTCGGATCCAATGGCACTTCGCCGCCTTCAATGCTTGTTACTTTCACTTCAAAACCTTCATCTTTGAAAGCTTTGTAAGGAACGGCATACTCTTCAAGCCAAAGACCTGTCTGTTGTTCTTCTGTAAGTTTTGTATGGTTGGTTACTACCATCAATACTCGTTTGTTACTCATGTTGTCGGCCTCCTTTAATTGAATCCTGATTCGGTCTTTTTTGACCGTGTCCCATTTGTAACATGGAATCGTTGTTTGCCTCAAACCGTTTGCTTAAGAAAAAAACGAAGCGGAGGAATGTGTGTGGTATTGGTATTGATGTTTTATATTCTTGTTACATGTGTGTTCAGTGGCAGTTTTGGATATCTCGGGTACATTGCATTCAAGAATTTTCTTGCAGGACTTGTTATCACAATCATGGTTGGGTTTGCCATTCCGTTTGTAATGATGCTTGTGAAAGCCTATATTGGTAGTTTGCTTGGTGTAGGGTTGTACATTTTATTAGTAAAACTCAATCGGAAACTTGCATATTAAAAAGAGCGCTTTGCGGAAGCGCTCTTCTTATCTGAAGAAAATTTCGTTGATTAATATATATGCTCCTACCAGGAACATGCCGATGGTACCTGGTCATATCGGCGGGAATTTCGGTAAGTCATCCCCATGTTTATCGGTTTGACCAGACGCATCTTTGGAACTGCCTCATAAACCTGTCTTACATTTTTTATTCTCGTCCATAAAATCACCTCATTATACCTTATATGGTATATCGGTGAGTTCTTTTTGTCAAAAGAGTCATTCATGCGCCTCTTCCGTTGGCCGGTAGCCACGCTTCAACTCTCCTACTCTCAACCCGAAATCCATTTGAAGATGCGGATAATCTTTGAATCCAGGCCAGTCTCCGCCCCATTCAAATCCAAGGTCCTTAGCAATAGCGACCACTTCCATCCAGTCAGACTCCCCGTTATCATTGCCGTCATGCTCCAGGTCCCAGATGACGTTTCCATCATCAAGTCGCAGTGCGAAATCAATCGCAAGCCCATAGTTATGGTAAGAGCCACCGCCTTTTACATTGGTGACGATGTTGCCACCTGTGCTTCTTCCTCTTTCGTAAAGACGATTTTGTTCTTCCACAGAACGAAACCCATCAGTAATGATGATGTCGATTCCTTTTTCAGCGCTTTTGCTGATTAATTCTTCTTTCTTTCCATCGACAACTGGATGGAGTTCGTTAGGTAGTGGTGCATCTTCCTTCAACTCTATTTCATCATTGGGATATGTGATGTCATCAATTGGTAAAAAGTAGAGGATACTGATTACAGCGAGAGCGAAAATAAGCAGACTGATTATGTTTTTGATCAATGATGTGTGCTCTCCTCTCTTACATAATCTATTTATTTACAATTCTATCAAAAATTCTACAAACAGGCTTGATTTGATGCTCGGAAGTTGTGGTGGGATAGCTTCATGATTACACTGGTGGATGGTAGGGAAAGAATGTAGAAAACGGATATAGGAGAGGAAAGCTGTTATGATACCTAGAGCATTGACGATTGCTGGATCTGCCTCACAGGGGAGTGCAGGCATCCAGGCCGATTTGAAAACATTTCAGGAACGCGACGTATATGGCATGAGCGCGATAACAGCCATCGTCGCAAACAATAGTATTACAGAGCAGGGGATTTTCACTCACCCGCTTGAATCAATCGAGGCGCAAGTGTATGCGAGTCTTGAGCATGTCGGGGTAGATGCGGTTAAAACCGGAATGTTGTTCACGATGGAAATCATCAAGCGTGTAACAGCAATGCTCAAGGAAGCAGAGGTAGAAAAACTTGTCGTCGATCCGGTCATGATTGGAAAAATGGGATCGCAATTGCTTCGTGATGAGGCGATTGAATCGATGAGAGAGGACTTGATTCCTTTAGCGACAATCATCACACCCAACCTTATGGAAGCGAGCCGGATCCTGGAACTTGATGACATCCTTACTGTCGATGGAATGAAATGGGCAGCGGAACAACTTCACAAATTAGGTCCTTCCTATGTGCTAGTGAAAGGTGGAGCGTTAGAGGAAGATGCGGTGGATGTCTTATATGATGGTGAAACGTTCACAGAATTCAAGGCGGACCGAATCGATACCATCCATACAAGTGGAGCGGGCTGCACCTATGCTGCTGCTATTACTGCTGAGCTTGCAAAAGGAAAGTCTGTTGAAGAATCAGTGGCAATTGGAAAAGACTTTGTTACTGCTGCGATTAAGCATGCCGTTTCATTCGAGCGGGGAATTGGATCGACTTATCAGGCAGCTTACCGTAAAAATAAAGAGTAATGGCCAGTCAGATCAGCCATTACTCTATTTGTGTTACGCTTTTTTAATACTGGGTTGGATGGGGATGTAAATGTCCATCTGTTTATTTTCTGTACCATAACACCTTTCATCATATAACTCGAAATCCAAAGTTCCACGATGCTCATAGCTTGATTGTGGGAACCATTCGGTGAAAATGTAATTCCAAGTAGATTGAATGGTAGAAGGGAAGGACTCCTCATCTGCTTCCGGGGTGGTGAAGACCGCATAATCCAATTCCGGAAAACTCTTATAGACCATACCTTCAGGTGTATCTGTGCCTTCTTTCACTTCCATTCCGATGACATATACAAATTCACCGGTTTCCGGGGAGAAATCTGTACACACACCCAACTCCACATTTTTGTTCAAAGGTTTAGGAATGTTCAACCCTAGCTGATTGTTGATGTACTGCTGCCAGAACTCAGGGATGTCCTGGTTGTTTTGTCCATCCTGATTTTTTGTCTTCAGACCATAGCCGATAAGGTGGAAAGCAGGTTTCGTAATCATTTTCGGTTCCATTGTAAACCCTCCTGATTCTAGATTTGCAGGTAGGTAGGCTTTGCCTCGCAGTGGACCACTAAGTTGTTGTGCGTTTCGGTAGCTTTTAGGTGAAACCCCATAGTATTTCTTGAACGCTCTGTTGAAGGATTCGTGGTATTGAAATCCAACGTCAAATGCAATATCGATCACTTTATCATTCGAGTAAAAGAGCCGCTCTGCTGCCTGAGTAATTCTTCTTTTCCTTACATAATCCATTACGGATTCCCCAACCATGGCTTGAAAAACCCTGTGGAAATGAAAAGGCGAGAATTGAGCTACTTCAGCCAGTTGCTCTAAAGTGAGAGGTTCTTGCAGGTTTTCCTCAATATAATCAAGCGTTCGTTTAATACAGTGCACATATTCCATTGTTGCGTCCACCTACCTTATCTTTACAATAGCAGTAATCAGCAGAGGGTTCTTAACCATTTTTGCTACTTTAAATGTAACTTACATACCTAATAATAATCTAGATTTATCGGAAACTCTTATGTTTCTATATCTAAAAGGAATTGACAGATAATAAAGGATAGGCGATAGTGAATCCAGGGGGACTCGTTTCTCCTTTTACAATTGAATATGCCTTATGGTGGCTTCATTCTTAATGAAGCTGAAAAGGGAAGTTGGTGAAAATCCAACGCGGTCCCGCCACTGTAAAGAGAAGGTACATAAATATACCACTGTAGATATACGGGAAGGGTTATGTGCTGATGATTCTGAGCCAGGAGACCTGCCATAGGGAAGGGCATGAATTCCTACGGGAGATAGGAGGGTGTTACGTGAAACTTCATTGTACAAAATCGATGGTGATCCCTTGAATAGAATGATTTTTTTCTGATGCATCTTCTTAACGAAGGTGTTTTTTTTATTTTACAAGGAAAGGATTCGATTTAAATGAAGCCATTGACAGTAAGTCATTCAAAAATGAAACAAACAAGACTGGTATTACCACCAGATACGAATCATCTGGATACGATTTTCGGAGGGAAGGTGTTGGCCTACATCGATGAAATTGCTGCTTTGACTGCGATGAAACACTCCAATAGTGTGGTAGTCACAGCGTCTATTGACTCTGTAGATTTTCTTTCCTCAGCAAAAGTAGGCGATGCATTGACTTTGGAAGCTTTTGTCACTAGGACAGGTCGCACTTCCATGGAGGTCTATGTAAAAGTGCATGCGGATGATCTACTGCAAGGGAAGAAAGTGGTCACAACAGAGTCTTTCTTGACGATGGTCGCTGTGGATGAACTAGGGAAACCAAAACCTGTACCTTCTATCATTCCTGAAACAGATGAAGAAAAGAGGTTGTATGATACAGCTCCTTCTAGAAAAATGCATAGGCAAAAGCGCCCGGCGCTAAAGTGAATAGTAAGAACAAAAGCCTCGTCATTTGACGAGGCTTTCAACTTTAACCTTTAAATGCATTTGTCAGTGGTGGTACGATTTGTTTCTTACGGGAAACGACACCCTCAAGAACAGCTACATCATCCTGAAGCGTCGTATTGAACGCTTCTTCTACTTTCTCTGTGTTTTTACCTAGTGCCAAGACAGTGGAATCGTTTTTCAAAATGTCTGTGATTGCAAGTACGAAAAGGTTCAGACCTTTGTCGTCGATTTTGGAAGTCATGGCATCTTTAAGTTCTTCTTTCCGTGCAAGAACTTCTTCTGTATCGACAACGTTCACCTGCGCGATTTCCACTTTTGCATCGCCCATCGGGAACTCTTTCGCATCAAGGGAAATAAGGTCAGCCGCGGAAGTGTCTTTCGTATTGGCACCCGCTTTAAGCATGTCCAACCCATATGCATCAAGATCAACGCCTGCAATCTCGCTAAGTTCTTTTGCTGTATCGATATCCTCCTGTGTACATGTCGGAGATTTAAGCAGCAGTGTATCGGAAATGATACAGGAAAGCATTAAGCCTGCGATGGACTTTTCGATTTCCACACCATTTTCTTTGTACATTTTTCTTAGAATCGTAGCGGTACATCCGACCGGCTCGACGCGGAAGTAAAGCGGCTCTGCAGATTCAAAGTTTGAGATGCGGTGGTGATCGACAACCTCCACAATGCGGACATCTTTCAAGTCATCCACACTTTGCTGTGGTTCGTTATGGTCAACAAGTGCAACCTCATTTACTTCGTTTGAAACTGTCTCTACTTGGCGTGGTGCTTCTACACCGAAGTAATCCAACGCGAATTTTGTTTCTTCGTTGACTGTACCAAGGCGGACAGCTTCAAAATCTTCTCCAAGTTTCTTTTTCAAGTCTGCATACACAAGTGCAGAACAAACCGTATCTGTATCTGGGCTCTTATGACCGAATACTAGTCTTTTTTCCATGAACGATTCTCCTTTTTTATGAACTCATCTTGAGTTTAATGATTTTACCGGTGAATTTCAATCATTGTAAGTCTTTTTGCAACGGATATCTCCAATCTCTCTTCAGTGGGCTAAATGCTTTATGAGCGAAATTTTGAATTTGTGGGCGAAACCAGGGGTTTTGTGAGCGGAAATCCGAATTTATGAGCGAAAATCTGAATATATGGGCGGAAATCCAAAAATGTGAGCGAAAACAGATTTTAGCCTCCTATTAAACTAGCCCGAAGTACTTTTTTCAAAAAACCACTTGAATTAATATACTTAATATTGCATAATAATTCATAACATTCACATCAAAGGGGAGATTCGCATGGAGAAGCAGAAAGTTGTTTTGGCATATTCCGGAGGGTTGGATACCTCCGTTGCAGTTAAATGGCTTCAGGAAAAGTATGAGTACGATGTCATTGCGGTAGCGCTGGATGTAGGGGAAGGGAAAGACCTTGATTTTGTTAAACAAAAAGCGCTCGATGTCGGGGCCATCAAGTCCTATGTCGTAGATGCGCAGGAGGCATTTGCAGATGAATTCCTACTGCCTGCCTTGCAGTCCAATCTATTATACGAAGGAAAGTACCCACTAGTTTCTGCTCTCTCCCGACCT
Organism: Thalassobacillus hwangdonensis; assembly: GCF_042675915.1. Lineage (NCBI taxonomy): Bacteria > Bacillati > Bacillota > Bacilli > Caryophanales > Bacillaceae > Thalassobacillus > Thalassobacillus hwangdonensis. The sequence goes on from NZ_JBHTKL010000005.1 coordinate 485,718, forward strand.
TTAATTGCAAAAGTGCTGGTGGAGATTGCCCAACAGGAAGGTGCGGTTGCTGTCGCTCATGGTTGTACGGGGAAAGGTAATGACCAAGTGAGATTCGATGTAGCCATTACGGCATTGAACCCGGAGCTTCAGATCGTAGCACCTGTCCGCGAATGGGCGATGTCGAGGGAAGAGGAGATTGAATACGCCAAGCAGCATAACATTCCAATTCCGATTGACGTCGATAATCCGTACAGCATCGACCAGAACATGTGGGGAAGAAGTAACGAGTGTGGAATTCTGGAGGATCCTTGGCAGGAGGCACCTGCGGATGCATACGAACTTACCGCCGATCCGATGGATGCACCCGACGAACCGGAAGTAGTGGAAATCGAATTCGCAAAGGGCAAGCCTACAGCGCTGAACGGAGAAGCGCTGGCTTTCGACCACCTCATCTTAAAGTTGAACAAGATAGCAGGGAAGCATGGAGTTGGAAGAATCGACCACGTTGAAAATCGTCTCGTCGGGATCAAATCACGTGAAATTTATGAATGCCCTGCAGCGGTTACATTAATTGCTGCTCATCAGGAATTGGAGGCACTTACGTTACCTCGTGAAGTAGCACAGTTCAAGCCGCTCGTCGAACAGAAATTTTCGCAGGTAGTGTATGAAGGGTTATGGTATTCACCTTTGACAAAAGCATTGCAGGCGTTCATCGCACAGACACAGGAGCATGTCTCGGGGGTGGTGAAAGTGAAGCTTTATAAAGGAAATGCCCAGGTGATCGGTCGCCAATCAGCTCAATCGCTCTATGACTTCGATTTGGCAACGTATAAAAAAGAGGATGCGTTTGATCACGAAGCAGCACTTGGTTTTATCAAGCTCTGGGGACTTCCGACGAAAGTTCATGCTTCCGTAAATAAAGAGGAGCAGGCTGGCTCAGCTATGCAGAAGGTGAAGGTAGATGTGAAGGAAGCGATCAAAGTATGAAGCTTTGGGGAGGAAGATTCACGAAGGAAACGAATGCCCTGATGGAAGAATATACTGCCTCCATCGGGTTCGATCATAAGCTTGCCTCTTATGATATTGAAGGAAGTATTGCTCATGTCACGATGCTCGGCGAGTGTGGTATCCTGACCGATCATGAAGCTGACGAAATCGTGGAAGGATTGAATAAGGTCCAACAAAAAATTCTTGCTGGAGAGGTGACCTGGAATGTCTCCCATGAAGACATCCATATGAACATTGAAAGCTTGCTTAAAGAAGAAATCGGTCCGTTGAGCGGAAAGCTTCACACAGGTAGAAGCAGAAATGACCAGGTAGCGCTTGATATGCGGATGTATGCAAGAGATCAAGTCGCTGATTTAGTTGATGGCCTCGTTCACGTCCAACAAGCGTTGATCAACCAGGCAATTCAAAATACCAAAGTCGTATTTCCGGGGTACACGCATCTGCAACGTGCACAGCCGATCCTTTTTTCTCACCATATGCTCGCCTATGTCGCCATGCTCCAAAGGGATATCGAACGGCTTCAGGATAGCTGGAAGCGTATCAATCAACTACCTCTTGGAGCCGGTGCGCTTGCTGGAACTACGTTTCCGATCGACAGAGACAGAGTAGCAGAGCTGCTTGGGTTTGAGGGACTTTGTGAAAATAGCCTCGATGCAGTCAGTGATCGTGATTTTGTAGTTGAATTTTTATCGAATGGCTCGCTGATCATTACGCACCTTTCTCGACTGTGTGAAGAACTCGTCTTATGGTCGAGCCAGGAGTTTCAATTCATTGAGCTGGATGATGCATTCACTACCGGCAGCAGTATGATGCCTCAAAAGAAGAATCCAGATGTAGCAGAGTTAGTGCGGGGGAAAACAGGTCGTGTGTACGGCAACCTTATCGGAATGCTCACCACCTTGAAAGCACTTCCGCTCGCATACAATAAAGATATGCAGGAAGATAAAGAGGGGATGTTTGATACCGCTGAAACCCTTTCTGGCGCTTTGGCGTTATTTGCTCCAATGATTGAGACGATGGAAGTCAAGGAAGGTGTAATGCGCCAGGCGGTGACAGAGGACTTCTCAAACGCTACCGATCTTGCTGATTATCTAGTAGGAAAAGGGGTGCCATTCAGGGAAGCTCATGCAATCGTTGGTGAAACGGTACTCTATTGTATTGAAAAAGGGTTTTACCTGCTGGACCTGTCCCTGCAGGAATTCAGGAAGTTTTCTGAAGCTGTCGATGACGACGTGTATCACCTTCTGGCACCTGAGCAGGTGGTTGAAGCCAGGAATGTACAAGGGGGTACCGCATACGCTCAGGTAATGCAGCAGCTTTTTGACGCTGAGAAAAAGATTCAAGCCAGTATCCAATGGTTGCAACAAAAACAATCGAAATAAAAAATGCAGGGAGTCGGCCTCCCTGCATTTTTATGCAAAATTGGATTGAAGCTGCTGATAACGATGGAACCAGGGCTGTGCTTGTTCGATTTGGGAAGCAAGCTGGTATAAAAGTGCATCCTCTCCGAGCCTTCCTGTAAATTGCACCCCGACCGGCACATTGTCTGCAGTCCAACATAGCGGCATGCTCATCGCTGGCTGTCCCGTCATATTGGCGATTGGAGTAAAGCTGCAATAATCAGTGAAGTTATACATCATGTCAATCTTCGGTTCGTGTTTTTGTGCAAGTTCTCCATGTGCGACAGGGAGACGGTTCAGCACTGGTGTAACTAGAATATCGTACTTTTGGTGGAAAGCATGGAACTTTTTCGCTTCAAATTCAGACAGCACTTTTGCCTCTTCATAATCGGTAGCAGAAAATTGCTGACCTTCCAGGAATACTCGGTGGGTCAAGGTTTCCAAATTGTCCTCACCAGGATGAACACCCTGCATAGCTGCCATATGTTTGATAACGACAGATCCGCCAACCATCCAGATTTTTACGAAATAATCTGCCATTGCATCAAAATCAAAGGAAGGTGAGGCGATTTCCACCTCATGACCAAGCTCCTCCAATAATTTTGCAGTATGTTTGATGGAGGCGTGAATTTCCTCTGGTACCTTTACACGGCCGTCCCAATCTGGTGTGATGCCGATCTTCAACTTACCAGGGGTTCGCTCAGCAGCTGCCGTCATGCTTTCGCTTTGTGGGAGGGATGGGTAGATTTCACCAAAGCCCTTTCCTCTGACGATATCCAAAAGTGCTGCACTGTCACGTACCGATCTTGTCAGTGCATGATTCACCCCGTAGTTATTCATATATGGAGAGTAGGGAACTTGTCCGCGAGATGGTTTGAACCCGAAGACACCACAGCTGGAAGCCGGGATGCGGATCGAACCTCCACCATCACTTCCATGAGCGAACGGAATCATTCCAGCTGCTACGGCAGCACCTGCGCCGCCACTGGAACCGCCTGGAGAAAGGTCTTGATTCCATGGGTTTTTGGCAATTCCGAGAAAACTGGATTCGGTAGTCGGCAGAAAACCGAATTCAGGTGTATTTGTTTTTCCTAAAAAGTTGAGACCTGCACTCCGATATCTTTGGACGAATCCATCATCCTGGGGGGAGATATGTCCACGCATCATCTTGGAGCCGGAAGTGGTCGGATGACCTTTGACTGCATTCAGGTCTTTGATCAGAAAAGGCATTCCAGAAAAAGTGGAGGTTTCATTGATACCTTTTTCCGCATATTCCAACGCTTCATCGAACATCGTATGTACCACTGCATTCAACTTAGGATTCCAGCGCTCGATCTGTTTGATATAGTGAGTAGTCAGTTCAGCTTGGGAGATTTTCTTTGCATCAACCAGTTCCTTTTGTGCAATTCCGTCAATCTGATTCAGTTCCCGTTGCAACGTATCCATACTTCCACTCCTTTGATATAGAAAAAAGCTGGATATTTATAATCCAGCTTTTTCGTTATTATTGTTTTCAATTCGATCATATTTGTCAACTTGACGCTCCAAGTCCACGTCCCAACGGTTCTCTGGATGTTCCAGACATTCCGTCGTGCAGGCTGCGTGGTGTTCTTTCTCACACTCTTCACAGCATACATATTGACGGTTACAGATTGGGTTGCTGCAGTTGATCATGCGATCTTCTTGTTTTCCGCAGTGCTCGCATTCGGCGATGACAACATCCTCTTCTGTACGGTTGACAGGTACGGAAATACGTCCGTCGAACACATACATTTTCCCATCAAACAGACGACCTTGTACTTCTGGATCCTTGGAATACGTCGTGATTCCGCCTTCCAGCTGATACACGTCTTCGACTCCGTTCTTCATGAGAATTCCTGTCAGCTTTTCACAGCGGATTCCGCCAGTACAGTAGGTAAGGACTTTCTTATCCTTCCATTTGTCAGCGTTCTCTGCAATCCACTCAGGGAATTCACGGGATGTTTCTACGTCAGGCTTAATCGCATTGCGGAAGTGACCGATACGGTACTCATATTCATTTCGTCCATCAATCACGATGGTATCCTCATCTTGCAACATTTCGTAGAATTCTTTTGGCTTCAAGTGTTTACCGCCGAAGGTTTTCGGATCGATATCATCGTCTTCGAGGCTCCAGTTCACCAATTCAGGTTTCGGGCGGCAGTGCATTTTACGGAAAGTATGACCTTCCACTTCATCTATTTTAAAATGCATTCCAGCAAAACGTTCATCCGCGTGCATGTCCTTCATGTACGTTTCAGTCTGTTCTACTGTACCGGAAACGGTTCCGTTGATTCCTTCCGGCGCAACAATGATTCTACCTTTAAGCCCCAGCTCTTTACAGTAAGCCAAGTGTTCTTGTGCGAAAGTTTCATGATCAGGCAAATCGACATATTTATAATAAAGTAATACACGATAGTCTTTGTTACTCATCGATAAACCTCCTGTTTCACATATATAAATGGGCACACATAAATGTCCACCCTTAATCATACCTATATTTAGAAGAAAATTCAAGTATCATTCGTTCCAATCTCAACTGATTATATCATACCCCCTCACGTGTGTGATATACCGATTGCAAAGCAATTTTCAGCAGGAAATCAAAGATTTTCCACATCAGAGATTGGATAGGCAGGAGGGTTTTACATGAACGTACTGGTTACTGGTGGTGCGGGGTTCATAGGCTTCCATACGGTGCAGGCGTTATTGACAAGAGGTGCACAGGTTACGGTGATCGATCGCGTTAAGGAAAGCGAGAGAGGAGAGTTGCCTTCGTCAGTGAAAGTATTGGAGGCGGATATTCTCGAAGATGATTTGTATGACAAACTTTGCGGGGAATCTTTCTCTGCCATGATTCATTTAGCTGCCCAAACGGAAAGGGAAGTAGCGGAGGATGACCCTGAAAAAGAAATTGAAGAGAGCATCAGCGGAACCATCCAGATGTTGACACTTGCTCATAAACTGAACATAAAACGATTTGTCTATGCTTCCTCAGTAAATGTGTATGGGAATAAAAAAGATTTGCCGGTGATGGAAAATGTTCAATTATCTCCTTTTACTGCGCAAGCCATCTCCACTATGACGTCTGAACATTTCACTAAGTACTTCTGCCAGCTATGGGGATTGGAGTACTCGATTTTACGGTACGCCAATGTGTATGGTCCTGGCGGGAAAGGTGTGATCAACCAGTTCATCGATCAGCTTTTCGAAAGCCAGGCACCGATCATTTATGGGGATGGTGCACAGACAAGGGACTTCATCCATGTGGAAGATGTTGCACGAGCGAATGTGGCAGCGCTGGATTCACCAAGCGGAATCTTCAATATCAGTACGAATATCGAAACGGATATCAATACGATTTATGCAATGGTAGCCACCCACTTTGGCAAAACGATCCACCCGGTTTATGCAAAAGCGCGGGAGGAAGACGTGGACAGAGCCTTCTATGAAAATGCTAGAGCAGAGGAGTATTTAGGATGGGAGCCGTTTTTTACCGTCAAAGAAGGAATTGAACAAACGATCGATTACTTTCGATCCTAAAGAAAGACCAGCCTGCACGGTTGCTGCAGACTGGTCTATTCATTTAACTTCGTAAAAACCCTCCCTCGGAGTGGATGACCTGACCGGTGATCCACCTGGCATCTTCACTGGCAAGAAAACCGACCAATCGAGCCGCATCTTCTGGCTCACCGATCCGGCCCATCCCAAACTTTGGTCGAAGGTAATTCCTTATTTCTTCATCCATCCAAGTCGTATCTGTCGGACCTGGGTTTATGGCATTAACTGTGATACCAAGGTGTGCCACTTCCGCAGAGAGCGACTTGGTGAATGCGGAAATCGCTCCTTTTGTTGCTACGTATGCCAATTCACCTGGCATCGGTCCCAGCTCCTGGCCGGAAGTGATGTTGATGATTCTTCCAGTTGCTATTTCGCTGTTTTCTAAACGTCGAGCAAACTCCACACACAACATGAATGTTGTTCTCATGTTGACAGCATAATGAGCATCGAGTATTTTTCCATCGAGCGTGGAATAGCTTCCACTTGTAGAGTATGCAGCATTATTAACTAAAACGGTAGGAAGACCAATCGTCTTTTGTCCCCAATCAAGCAATCGAAGTGCTGCATCATCGGAAGATAAATCGATTTCAATTCCTTCACACCGTACGCCTTGTTCTGTGATCTCAGATTGGAAGGTTTGTTTCCAAGCAGCTTCCGCCTGCCACTGTGTAAATAATATGTGAAATCCCTGCGATGCTAATTGGCGACAGAATGCAGTGCCCATATCCCTGTCACAGCTGACACCAGTGACCAGGGCAATTTTTTTATTGTTTTCATTCATTATCTGTTTCCTCCTATAAGTATAGGGTGGAGGAAAGGGTCATTAAGAGATGCATAATAAAAAGGCAGGCACCCAAAGGTGCCTGCCTGACGAGAATTCATGACACCTGTCCAGCAGTCCCTTGTAAGATTAGAAATTAGCAGACTACTCCCCTTGTTCAGGAACTAGTAGGCTATGAATTTTCTTTATCCTTACAAAGTATTCCACATTAGAGCTGTGATTCTCCTTCCAAACATCTCTTCTGTTTTCATCATACCTCATCCATCACTTTCCCTCAATGCCCGCAGGCGCGAAACGCCAATAGTAGAGAAAGAGAAGGAAGGAAAGTCCCATCAACCCAATCAAAGCTCCGAACGGGATGGCGAAAGCACCAGCCTGATAAGGGGCTTCATTGATTTCAAGCAAAATACCGGCAAGGACAGAACCAGATGCGCTTCCTATGAAATGCGTCTGTTGCTTCATTCCGATTCCAGAACCGATCTGCTCTTCAGGAAGAATACGAGAAACTTCATTCGTCGTGCTAGTCGATAGACTTGAAAAACCGAAGCTAGTGAACATATAGGCGATCATAATCATATATTCGTTGATCGGTGATAGGAAATAGAAAATCAACGTGGAAATGATCAGCAACCCGTGAGCCATCGCCAACACTTTCATATTTCCATAACGGTCGATCAATCGGCCGACAAAGACAGCAGCAATGGCCGACACCATCGCACCGGGGAAGATGATCAGCCCGATGGCAGAGGCGCCTTTATCAAACACTTGCTGAAGCATGATCGGCATCAGGAACAGGATGGCAAAGTGCGTCGCGAATCCAAGGAAACTGATAAAGAGCACCCTGCGAAAATACTTGTTCCTTAACAAGTCCGGCTGGATGAATGGAACGTCTGAACGATTCAATCGCAGCCATAATAAGAACCCAGTAAGGATACCTGCAGTCAAGTAATACCAGGTGAAAGTAGAAATGAACAGCAGGAAAGAAGTGATGGTTACTCCTGTCAAAATTGCGCCGAGAACATCAAATCTTCCTTTTCTGATTTCTTCCCCAGGCATGATTTTCAATAGTAACGGAATGACCAGCACGACCATCAGTGTAACGATGAATAAATAATTCCAATCGAGGTAATCTGTGATTCCGCCACCGACAACCGGTCCTAATCCGAAACCGAGCGAGGAAGCAGAGGCGATCAGCGCCATCGACCTTCCGCGGCGTTCAAACGGGATGTAACGGCCGGCATAGACGAAAGACAGTCCAGGAATAGCCGCTGACCCTGTCGCCTGCAACAGTCTTGCAAACAGTAAGGTTAGGAAACTATCAGCAAAGAATCCGAGAATGGATGACAGTCCAAAGATGGATATTCCTATAATCAAAAGCGTCCGAATTGGCATGTAGTCGGACAGCCTTGTATAAGTGATGGTGAAAATAGCAAGGACAATCGAATATCCAGATACAATCCAAGCACCTTGGCTTGGTGTGATGGAGAAGTCCTGTAATATGTCTGGCAGCGCGATGTTGAACATGGTCGTATTCATGACGACAAGCCACACTGCTGTACTTAGAATTAAGATGACTTTGAAATGAGGTGTCTGATTCATGGACTCCCCTCCTTGTGAACAATTTAGATACCCGAAAGAGTTTAACACAAGTGGAGCAGAACCAACAACTTCTGAACATTCAGCTCCGATACCTGTTCGTCACGAAAGTGTAATCGAATATCTATACTAGATTCACATTCTATTAACAAATCCTCTTCATAATGGCTGTGAAAGAATGATACAGGAGGTAAGGAAGATGAAGCATAAGAAAAAGCTAGCAACACTTGCACTAGTATCTACTTTGACAGTCGGAAGCATTGTTGGTGGAGGTGGTTTGGGTGCGAATGCCCAAGGTAATCAGCCATCAGATAGCCCAAACCAAGGAAAGATCAAGAATGTTATTGTACTAATTGGCGATGGGATGGGACCATCCTATACCACGGCATATCGCTATTTGAAAGATGATCCAAAGACAGAGCAAATGGAGAATACAGCATTTGATCCTTATCTAGTAGGCATGCAATCTACTCATGCAGATGATCCTGAAGAGAATATTACGGATTCTGCAGCAGCAGCAACGTCTATGGCAGCAGGAATAAAAACATATAACGGAGCCATCGCAGTTGATAATGATGAATCAGAAGTGAAAACGGTATTGGAGCAGGCAAAAGAAAACGGCAAGTCAACTGGACTCGTTGCTACATCCCAAATCAATCATGCAACTCCTGCGGCATTTGGTGCTCATGATAAGAGTCGAAAAAACTATAACGAAATCGCAGATGATTACTACGATGAGATGATCAATGGTGAACATAAAGTCGATGTCATCCTTGGTGGTGGAACAGATTACTTCGAGAGAGAAGATCGTAATCTCGCAAAAGAGTTCGAACAGGACGGTTACAGCTATGTAACGGATCGAGAGGAACTTTTGAAGGACGAGAATGAACAAGTGCTTGGTTTATTTGCACCGGTCGGGCTGCCTAAAATGAAGGATCGTACAAACGAGATTCCTTCGTTGAGTGAAATGACTACATCAGCGATTGATCGTCTGAACAAGGACAAAGATGGTTTCTTCCTTATGGTAGAAGGTAGTCAAATCGATTGGGCGGGACATGATAATGATGTCGTTGGTGCTATGAGTGAAATGGAAGACTTTGAAAAAGCATTCCAGGCAGCCATCGATTTTGCCAAAAAAGACAAGCATACCTTAGTAGTGACCACAGCTGATCATTCTACTGGTGGATTGACTATCGGGAGTGGAGGACCATACGTCTTCAATCCTGAAATCATCAAGCAGACAGAGCGTACACCTGAGTTTCTGGCTGAAGAAATTAATGGTGGAAAAAATGTTGAAGCTGTCTTGAATGAATATGTGGATGCAGAATTTACAAAGGGTGAAATTCAGGAGATTAAAGCTGCTGATGAAGAAGATGTCCAATCAGTAATTGCTGATATATTCAATAAGAGGGCCCGAGCAGGCTTCACAACAGACGGACATACGGGAGTCGATGTTCCAGTCTATGCTTATGGACCGCATAAAGAAATGTTTGCCGGGCATAAGGATAATACGGATCTCGCCAAAAACATTTTTGAATTACTGAAATAGGGTATGTTGGTGTGTGGATCGTGCAGCTTGTTTTACACAATTCCCACATTTTGTTGCGAAATTGTCACTCGCGCTTTATCTCTCTTTAACAATCTTTTGTCATAATAGAGACAGTTACAATCATATGTAACTGAAATGACCCCCCTTTTAATGTATAGATAAGAAAGGCTGCCTCCACGGAAGGCAGCCTTTCTTTTTTCTTTAATTGCTTCATTATGCAGTGCTTTCTGCTTCTGCATGCTGGTGTTGCCGCATCGTTAGAAGCATGGCGACACCACTGAGTACAAGCAGCGTGCTTGTTACAAAGAACACGGAAGAGAACCCGAAGTACCCTGACAGCAAGCCGCCCAATGCAGGTCCGATCATGTTCCCTAAAAAGCGGATGCTTGTATTATAGCCGAGCACTTCCCCTTGGACAGAAATCGGCGCTTCCTGACGGATGAATGCGGTCCTTACAGGTATGATTCCACCGATGGATACACCTAGCAGGAACCGGAGGATGACCAGCTGCCAAATCGAGGTAACGAATGCCCCTGGAAAATAGACGATTCCAGCCATGAACAAAAGCAGCACCAGGATAGGGATATATCCTACTCGATCTGCAAGTCTTCCCCAGCGTCGAGCCATCATCAGATTGCCTAATCCGGCTGCTGAAAAAGCGATCCCCGAGAAGAGTGCCAGATTCTCAGGTCCATGGATCTCTCCTACATATAAGGATAAAATTGGCTGAATGCTGAAATGGGCGATTTGTACAAATAAAGATACCATCATCACCATCAGTAACAGCGGGTTTCTGACAATTAACTGCAGTACTTCTTTGGTGGTGTACTTACGTTTATCCGTATCTTCCTCGTCTTTGATCTGGAATTCCTTGATGCCGATCGCTACGATGATTGCGGAAAGGCCAATCGTGATCGAGGTCCATTGGAACGTTGTCGCATACCCGATCCGATCAGCAATGAATCCTCCTAGCATCGGTCCCATCAGACTGCCGGTGATACTGCCGGTCTGGAGGGTGCCTAGCACACGGCCAGCTACCTTTTTAGGTGTCTGAGTTGAAATGAGCGCCTGGGACATCGGGATGAATCCGGTAAAGATTCCCATGAACATCCTTAGGAAAAACAACTGCCATACGGAAGTGGCAAACCCCATCAGAAATACGGATAAGCCAAGCCCTGTAGCAGAAATGATCAATATTTTCTTGCGCCCGTACCGATCCCCGATTTTCCCCCAGATTGGAGAAAATAAGAAGGCGGTGACGAAGGTGATCCCGAAAATCCATCCGGACCAGTTTTGGACATATTTTTCAGAGAAATCTCCAAAGCTTTCTATATATAACGACAAAAAAGGAAGTACCATGGTGATACTACCTGCAATGAAGAAATTCGCGAACCACATGATCATCAAGTTGCGTTTCGTTCGTTGTGTTTGAGAAACGATAGAAACATCACTTCTTTTCTAATTTATTTCGATACCCTAAATATATAGCACAAAAATAGATCAATGGAAAGGGATACGGCTTAGTAGAATCGACTCAATATGTATGAAAGATAAGCTGTTTATCACAAAATGACAAATGTCCGTTTGAAAGGTGCAACGAATTAGTTTAGCATAAAATATGCTTGGTTATATAGAAAACAATAATTATGAAAGCGTTATATCAAATAGGGAGGAATCATCTTGGAGGCAAAGCTGAACCCTTTGGGTGATCAGGCAATTGTGATTGAACTTGCAGACACGATCAGCTTGGATGCGCATGAACGTGTAAAGCAGGTTACCAATTATCTTGATCACGAGAATCCCGAGTGGATGGTGGAATACGTACCTGCATTCACAACCGTTACCGTCTTCTACGAACCTTTGAAAATATGCACGTATATTACGGAAGATTCACCAATGCTTCCTTATGACTGGGTAGTTGACCAGTTGAAAACGATGCTGATGGAGCTTAAAGAAAATGAACACTCTGAGCCGCGGACCGTGAAGATTCCTGTCTGCTATGGAGGGGACCTCGGACCGGACTTGAAGATTGTCGCTGATGAAAACGGATTATCTGAACAAGAGGTCATCGAACGTCACATGAATGGAGATTACCTAGTCTATATGATCGGGTTTGCGCCAGGGTTTCCTTATATAGGAGGCATGGATGAAACAATCGCCACCCCGAGAAAAGATGATCCCCGTCTTGCTATACCAGAAGGTTCGGTGGGAATCGCAGGTAAACAGACTGGAGTGTATCCAATCGAGACACCTGGAGGCTGGCAATTGATCGGAAGAACGCCATTGAAGCTTTTCCGGCCTGATGCCGAGACACCTTCCTTGTTAAAAGCAGGTGATAAGGTCATTTTTGAATCGATTACAGAAGAAGAATACAGAACGTTGAAGGAGGAAGAGTCATGATGAAAGTGATGAAGTCCGGCCTCCTTACATCGATTCAGGATTTAGGAAGATATGGGAACCAGAAGCACGGGGTGATCGCGAGTGGAGTGATGGATCCTGAAGCACATCGGATTGCCAATTTGCTTGTAGGGAATGAAGAGAACGCCTCAACGATGGAAATCACGATCATGGGGCCTGTGCTCGAGTTTCAGGAAGACGCCTTGATTTCCATTTGTGGCGCAGACCTTACTCCAATGATCGACGGAGTTCCAGTAGGTATGTGGAGACCGATTTTCATCAAACGAGGAAGCGAATTAAGATTTGGTCAGATCAAACATGGCTGCAGGTCCTATTTGGCTGTTGCTGGTGGCTATGATGTGCCTGAAGTTATGGGAAGTGCATCCACTTACCTAAGAGCAGGAATCGGAGGCTATAAAGGCAGGCAATTGGAAAAAGAGGACGTCATCTCCTTTCTTGCCCCTTCAGAACAAGCCGAATTTATGATCGCTGAACTGCGGGAAACATCTAATGAACAAAACTTTTCAGCGATGGATTGGTATGTAGCTACTGAATTCGTGCCGGTCGTCCAGCCTGAGGAACCCATCAGAATTGTGAAAGGGCGAGAATATGACCGATTCACGACTGAAAGCCAACAGGATCTGGAAGCATCCTCTTTCAAGGTGGATACAAAGTCTGATCGGATGGGGTACAGACTGACGGGTCAGACGCTGCAAATGAATGATAAAGAAGATATGATCTCTGAAGCTGTCGCTTTCGGTACCATCCAGGTTCCGGCGGAAGGTAATCCGATCATTCTATTGGCGGATCGTCAAACGACCGGCGGTTATCCTAAAATCGCTCAAATTGCCACTGTAGATCTGCCGAAAATCGCCCAGACGAAGCCTGGAGAAAGCATCACATTCACATTGATCTCTCTGGAAGAGGCTCAACGCCTTTATCTGGAAAGAGAACGGAATATCCAATACCTGAAGACGGGTATCAAATATAAATTCTGTTAGGAGGAGAAAAGGATGTACAAAGTTGACCTTAACTGTGACATGGGGGAAAGCTTCGGCTCTTATACCTTAGGGAAAGATACAGAAATCCTCGATTATGTAACATCTGCAAATATTGCGTGCGGCTTTCATGCGGGGGATCCTTCTATCATGAGAGAAACGGTAAAGACAGCAATAGCAAAAGGCGTCGCTCTTGGGGCGCATCCTGGGTTGCCTGACCTTGTGGGGTTTGGACGGCGCCCGATGAGTATTACACCACAGGAAGCATATGATATGGTTGTCTACCAAATCGGAGCATTGCAAGGATTTGCTCAGGCAGAAGGTGGAAAGCTGCAGCATGTAAAGCCTCATGGGGCATTGTATAACATGGCTGCCAAAGACGCAGAACTGTCGGCTGCTATTGCTGAAGCTGTAGCGGATGTTGACGATCGTCTAGTCCTGTTCGGTCTAGCTGGAGGGGAACTCGTAAAAGCTGGGAAAGAAGCGGGTCTTCGCACTGCAAGTGAAGTGTTTTCCGACCGCACCTATCAGCAGGATGGATCATTGACTTCCAGAAGAGAAGCGAATGCATTGATTACCGATCACGGTAAAGCCGTGGAGCAAGTGATCCGGATGGTAAAAGAACAAAAGGTCCACACGCTGCAAGGAGTGGATATCGACATTGAAGCACATACGATTTGTATCCATGGTGATGGTGAAAGTGCTTTGGATTTCGCATCCTATATTACACAAGCGTTGAAAGACGCGAACATTGAATTGACGAAAATAGCAGATTTCCTTGAATAAGTCGAAGGGAGAAACATCATGAAAAAACAATCGAATCGCAGTTTGTTGTTAGGTGCTGCCTTTCTGATGGCGACATCTGCCATTGGTCCAGGGTTCCTTACACAGACGACACACTTTACGGAACAATTGGCCGCAAGCTTCGGCTTTGTCATTCTGATTTCCATCATCATCGATATTGGAGCCCAACTGAATATTTGGCGGATCATCGCCATTTCAGAAAAGCCTGCTCAGGATATTGCGAATAATGTCCTGCCTGGACTCGGATTTTTCCTATCTTTTTTAATCGTAGCCGGAGGTCTGGCTTTCAACATCGGTAATATCGCAGGGGCTGGCCTCGGTACAAATGTCCTTTTCGGAGTAAGTCCTGAAATGGGAGCCCTGCTGAGTGGGGTTGTCGCGGTTGCTGTCTTCCTCGTTCGTGAAGCGGGCAAAGTGATGGACCGTTTTGCGCAGGTTGCAGGGTTTATCATGATTGCATTGACCATTTTTGTCATGTTCTCTTCCCAGCCTCCTGTAGGTGAAGCTGTAGTGAAAACAGTCGTACCGGATACCATCGATTTTCTTGCCATCGTTACACTTGTCGGAGGTACGGTTGGTGGATACATCACATTCGCTGGTGGACACCGTCTATTGGATGCAGGAGTAAAAGGGAAAGAATCGTTGGGATATGTGACGAAGAGTTCTGTATCTGCAATTGGAATTGCTTCCATTATGCGGATCTTCCTTTTCCTTGCTGCATTGGGTGTGGTCGCACAGGGAATCACGCTTGATCCGTCCAATCCACCTGCATCTGTATTCCAGGCTGCGGCAGGTAATATTGGATACAAAATCTTCGGAGTCATCATGTGGGCGGCAGCTGTCACATCTGTGGTTGGAGCTGCATACACGTCCGTGTCGTTCATTCGTACATTCAGTAAAACGATTGAAAAATACCATAAGTGGTTTATTGTTGGCTTCATCGTTATTTCAACTGCTGTATTTGTCACAGTTGGAAAACCGGTCAGTATTCTTATTCTGGTAGGATCTCTGAACGGTCTGATCCTGCCAATTGCCTTGGGAGTAATGTTGCTTGCAGCGTATAAGACGAAGATCGTCGGTGATTATAAACACCCGCTTTGGATGACGGTTTTCGGTGTGCTGATCGTAGTCGCTATGGGGTATATGGGAATTGTCACAATGATTGAAGGAATTCCGCAACTCTTCTCTTAAAGGGGATGAAATGAAATGACCAGCTTTGATCTAACACCACAAGGAGTCCGTGGGATGATGCGGGCAGGAGAGTGGCAGAAGCCGACTTCAGGAGTTTCCAGTTCATACGTGCAGGCGAACCTTGTTGTTCTGCCAAAATCGATGGCTTACGACTTTCTGTTGTTCTGTCAGCGCAACCCGAAACCGTGCCCGGTACTCGATGTAACAGAAATGGGATCTGCTATCCCATCCATCGTTGCACCGGAAGCTGATTTACGGACGGACCTACCGAAGTACCGGGTGTACAGGGAAGGTAAGCTTGAAAAAGAATGCACGGATATCACGGAGCTTTGGACCGAAGAAATGGTCGGCTTTCTGCTGGGATGCAGCTTCACGTTTGAACAGGCATTAATTGAAAACGGAATACAAATGCGCCATAACGAAGAAGAGAAAAATGTTCCGATGTACAAAACAAATATCCAATGTCATCCTGCTGGAAGCTTTGAGGGCCCTATGGTTGTCAGTATGCGGCCTATCAAACAGGAAGATGTTGTACGTGCCGTCCAGGTGACGAGCCGTTTTCCATCTGTGCATGGCGCACCGGTCCATATCGGAAATCCGGAAAGCATAGGGATCAATGATATCAATAATCCTGACTTTGGTGATGAGGTAACGATCAAAGAGGGTGAAGTGCCAGTTTTCTGGGCATGTGGTGTCACTCCTCAAGCAGTGGCGATGCACATGAAGCCTGAGCTGATGATCACCCATGCGCCAGGACACATGTTCATTACAGATAAAAAGAATGAAGCTTATGGCATTTTATAAAAAAAGGTCTGCCGCCGCGATGTCTCTAAAGACGAGCGGGGCAGACCTCTTTATTTGCGTCGGAATGTTTCTATGAAATAATCGATGAAAGCCTGTGTTATTTCAATCGTTTGGAAAGTAAGCAAGCTTAGAGCGGTAAATGAAAAGAATAAGACAAATGGAAAACGGACGGAATGTAATAAATGATGCCATATCATTAAGAATCCCTCCTTTATGATACATATCATACGCCTCTTTGTGCAGAATTCAAGAGGTATAATATGTCGAAGGGAGTCTGTCGATTTCTGGATTTAGAAGAGGAAATCAAGTAAGATGAGGGAAGAACAGTTGAATCGACGACGGAAAAGGTGAGGACAAATGATGCAAATTGCAGTAACTAAGAAAATGGCCAAAGAACTGAAGAAGGATATTCAGGACGCGGATACCGTAGAACTTCCTGACATCTATCGTTGGCATATGAATTTATTCAAAATCGGTAATCGTAAATGCGTATTGCTGATGAATGATGCTACTGGACTTAACCTTACGCTTTTAGGATTGAAGAAAGAGCAGTTTGAAAACATTGATCAGGTCATTATGGGTTCTCTCAGGGAGCTTTTGAAGCTGCTTAATGTAAAGCAGGAAATCATTGACCACATGCTCGATGCCGGCAGTGAATTGATTTACACGAACACGCATAATCGTAGTGTTCTGGGAATGATGAATGAAATAAGTTATTATATCGAAGCTCAAATTGAAGGTAAATCTTATGACGACATTGATGCTGTGGATATGAATGAACAAAACAATGGATTCCTTTTAAAAGGGGAAATACCGATAGAAAAATTTAAACAACACTTTGAAGAATAATGATAAAGATGCTGGCCAGCGTGGTCAGCATTTTTTTATTGTCTATAACGTTAGCTAGTGAATTTAATCCAGCTCCAGCGCCTACCCCCTCGAGGTCTTAAGTCAATCCTCTATGTGGTAAAGACGACTACGTCGAGACTTGACTTAAGCTTGTTGGGGGTGAGCAAGGCGCTTGCGCTTTTTGTTCTTCAAGTAGATTTTTCAAAAAGAAAATAGCCTTTGAGCTAAGCAGAGATTATCTAGAAGGAAATGTATAGGTTGAAGGAGAATGGGTATGTAAAGTAGAGGTGCTCTATAAATGGAAGGATGTTTACAAAATACCATTAGGGGTATATAATAAACATAGTAAATCAAACAACTTTTGAACATTGGAGGGTATTTGCATGTTTTTTAAATCTTTTTTTGATGAGAACCTTGCACAAATGTCCTATATGGTAGGGTGTCAACGTACAGGGGAAGCACTCGTTGTGGATCCGGCAAGAGACATCACACCGTACCTTGAAACAGCCAAAAAAGAAGGCTTCAATATTACAGCTACGACAGAAACACACATTCATGCCGACTTCGTATCTGGTGCGAGAGAGCTTTCCAAACGGGTGAACGCCAAGCTTTATTTATCCGATGAAGGAGATGAAGGCTGGAAATACAAGTACCTTGACGAAGTGGACCACGAGCTTGTCAAAGACGGCGATACGTTTTATGTAGGAAATGTGAAAATGGATGTCCTGCATACTCCAGGTCATACGCCCGAGAGTATCTCATTCGTATTGACAGACGTCGGTGGCGGATCTGATGTGCCGATGGGTATTTTCACCGGAGATTTCGTATTCGTTGGAGATATTGGCCGACCTGACTTGCTCGAAAAAGCAGCAGGAGCTGAAGGAACAGCACAATCCGGTGCGAAAGATATGTTCCAGGCCCTGAAAAAATTCAAGGAACTCCCTGACCACCTGCAATTGTGGCCTGGCCACGGTGCAGGAAGTGCATGCGGGAAATCCTTGGGTGCCGTTCCTCAATCAACCGTCGGTTATGAAAAAATCAATAACTGGGCACTACAGATGGAGGACGAATCTCAGTTTGTCAGTGAATTGATAGAAGGACAGCCTGAACCTCCGAAATATTTTGCAATGATGAAGAAGCTCAATAAACAAGGGCCTGACTATTTGGAAGAGAAAGAGCTGGAGAAGCTGACAGTGGCCGACCTTAAGAAGTATAAATCGAAAGAACACTTCATTGTCGATACACGTTCAGCCAAAGCTTTCTCTGAAGGGCATATCCCTGGAACAATCAATATTCCATTCAACAAGTCCTTCGCTAACTGGGCTGGTTGGCTGATCGGTTATGATCAGGACATCATTCTTATCGCAAATGAGTACGATGTCGATGAAATCAAACTTGCGTTGCAATCCATCGGGCTTGACCGTATCGTCGGTAAAGTCGAAGCAAAAGACTTAGCGCAACAGTCTGGTCTTGAGACTTACGAAAGTGTTACCCCAGAAGAATTGAAAGAGAAGTATAAGGACCATGATGATTATGTGGTCGTAGACGTTCGAAACCAATCTGAATGGGATGAAGGGCACATGGAAGATGCCAACCATATCATGCTTGGCACGTTACCGGACCGCACAGATGAAATTCCTGAAGGTAAGACTCCGGTCGTCCATTGTAAATCAGGTGCGCGCTCTGCGATTGCTACCTCTGTCCTGCAGGCGAAAGGATACAAAGATGTCCTGAACCTTAAAGGCGGTTTTGACGCCTGGGCTAAAAAGGATTACCCTATCAAAACCTCATGATGAATGTAAACTCCCGACCATGCTCGGGAGTTTTTTATTGGCGCATTTTTAGAAGTAAGACGAGCATCTAAACCTGCCCATCTCATGAATCATTTCGTCTTGGATAAGCTAAGCTGTGTTAGTCATCCATCACTGAATAGCATTCGTTTCCAATTCTTAAACGAAATCATGAGTAAATGCGACTAGTGGTGGGTAAATCATCTATAAAGCATTTTTGTAAACGGTTCAACAATTCAGATAGGGAGGATGATTTATCCATGGGGTTGAATGTAACCCAGAAATTGATCAAGGATCATTTAGTTGAAGGAAAAATGGAGCCAGGTGAAGAAATCGGATTAAAGATCGACCAGACATTGACACAGGATGCAACCGGAACAATGGTGATGCTGGAGCTAGAAGCTATGGGAATTGAACGAGCCCAAACAGAAGCATCTGCTCAATATGTCGACCACAACCTGATCCAGGAAGACAGCAAAAATCCGGATGACCACTTGTTTTTGCAAAGCGCAGCGAAGCGGTTCGGTCTTTACTTCAGTCGACCTGGTAATGGAGTGAGTCACCCCGTCCATATGCAGCGGCTGGCGAAACCAGGCAAGACACTGCTCGGGTCTGACAGTCATACGTGTGCCAACGGATGTATGGGGATGCTTGCAATGGGAGCAGGCGGAATAGACGTAGCTATGGCTATTGCGGGAGAACCTTTTTATGTGAAGATGCCAAAAGTTTGGGGCGTGAAAGTCACTGGGAAACTCAATGACTGGGTAAGTGCGAAAGATGTCATCCTGGAAATGCTCCGTAGACACGGAGTCAAAGGCGGGGTCAATCATGTGTTTGAATATTATGGTCCCGGCCTGAAGCACCTTACTGCTATGGATCGCCATGTGATTGCGAATATGGGTGCAGAACTCGGTGCGACCGGAACAGTCTTTCCTTCGGATGAAATGACGAAAAAGTTTCTTAAGGAACAAGGGAGAAAAGATGACTGGATCGAGCTGCTCGCAGACAAAGACGCTGCCTATGATGTCGAAGATGAAATCGATTTATCTGAAATTGAACCTATGATTGCGAAACCAACGAGCCCTGGAAACGTAGTAAAGGTAAAGGATGTTGAAGGTGAATCGATCTACCAGTCTTATATCGGTTCTTCCGCCAACCCAGGGTACCGTGATTTTGCAGTTGCTTCTGAAATTGTAAAAGGAAAACAAGTGGCTGCAGGGGTTTCATTTGATTTGAACCCTACATCCCGGCAGATGCTGCTTGATCTCTCCCAGCATGGGCATATCGGAAACTTCATACAAGCTGGAGGACGTCTTCACCAGGCAGGATGTAACGGATGTATCGGGATGGGACAGGCGCCTGCAACTGGAAGGAACAGTCTGCGTACCACTCCAAGGAACTTTCCGGGGAGGTCAGGTACGAAGGAAGACGCAGTATTCCTGTGTAGTCCTGAAACTGCAGCCGTTTCCGCGTTGACCGGTGTGATCACGGATCCACGTAATGCAGGATTCAACTATCCGAAAGCAAAAGAACTGGATGATCCGACCATCGATCTTCAACTATTGGAAGAGCCGTTACCTCCAGAAGAAGCGAAACAATTCGACTTAGTGAAGGGGCCTAATGTAGCGTCCATTCCGAAAATGGATGCCCTTCCTGATCAAATGGAGCTTCCGATACTGTTGAAAATGGGGGATGACATCTCCACAGATGAAATCCTTGCTGGAGGAGCCCGTGTATTGCCTTATCGAAGCAATCTTCCTGAAATCAGCAAGTTCAGCTTTGAAATAGTTGATGATACTTACTATGACAGAGCAATGGACATCAAAGACAAAGGTGGCCATGCCATCGTAGCAGGACAGAACTATGGACAAGGATCAAGTCGTGAACATGCTGCATTGGCGCCGCGTTACTTAGGGTTAAGAGTAGCCATCGTTGAGGACTTTGCAAGAATCCACTGGCAGAACCTTGTCAATTTCGGAATTCTTCCTCTCACGTTTGTCGATGGAGGACTGGAAGAGCTTGAGCAGGGTGATGTACTTGTCTTCAATGACTTAAGAGAGAAAATCAAAAATCAGAATGAATTTGAAGTGGAAGTGAAGGGGAAAGATAAAAAAGTGAAAGTAGCCCACGCGTTATCACCACGTCAGCTCGATATGATGCTGATGGGCGGATTGATCAACTGGGTGAAAGAACGTCTGGACCAATAGGAGGGTACGATGAATCTCAGAGATAATAATTGTCTTGCATGTGACGGCAGTGGACTTTTGATGGACGATGAGCAGTGGCATTATGTTTGTACAGTTTGTGAAGGTTCGGGAATCAGGAGCCTGGAAATGAAAGAAGAATGAACAGCTGAGAAAAAGCAGCCAGGGTGCTTGCCCTAATACTGCTTTTTTCTTTTTTTTAGCGTCTTCTTGCCAATATTAGACGGACACCCAAGAACATTCCTCCAATTCACATAGGCTTTAATGTAGACATTTATGTGGGAGGATTAAATATGAACGAACACTATAACTATATCGAACCTTCATTTGATGATTATTCTTTTGAACAGGAGGATGAAAGGTTCATTGGCAGACGACCGGGCTTTGGTTTCGGACGTCCTGGTTTTGGCTTTGGTTTCGGCCGGCCCGGATTCGGTTATGGTTTTGGCAGACCATTTGGATTCGGCTTTCCATTTTTAACAGGATTAGCTGCTGGTGCATTGCTTTCTCCCGGTTTTGGGTACGGGTACCCATATGCATATCCACCGTATCCTTACTATGGTGGATATCCTTACTGCTGCTGATCCATGCGTACAAAGAAAGCGCTGCCCATATTTGGACAGCGCTTTTCTGATTTTTCGCAACGTGCTTTAATTGGATTTGTTTGTATCCAATGGTTTCAATCTCGCTTCGATTTGACTGCGCTGGGGTTCAAGGAATGGAGGAAGTGCAAGGCTCTCTCCAAGCTTATCCATCGGCTCATCTGTATCGAAGCCGGGACCGTCCGTAGCCAGTTCATAAAGGATGCCGTTCGGCTCTCTGAAATATAGGGATGTGAAGTAGTAACGTTCAACGATTCCTGAATTAGGAATTCGTGCGTCTTTCAGTTTCTCATGCCATGCCTTCAGCTCTTCCATATCTTCTACGCGATAAGCAACGTGGTGAACACTTCCTTTTCCAGGGCGCTCTGGTGAAAGGTCCGTTCTCGCTTCGACATGGACTTCAGCTCCTGAGCCACCGTCTCCAGTCTCAAAGACACGGATAGGGTGACCATTTGAACTATAACCGTCAATTTCACTGAAGCCCATAAGCTCAGTCAACACAGTTGTAGAGGCATCTACTTGGGGTACGGTGATTTTTACAGGACCTAGCCCTATGATTCCATGTTCTTGTGGAATTTCCGCATGCTTCCATGGCTTTCCACCTGGTACACCCTCATTATGTTCGTCGGATACGAGTGTCAGACGCTGTCCTTCCGGGTCACGGAATGGCAGAGCGAGACGACCGGCCTGTATCAACGGCTCATCGAATTCAACACCGAGCTTTTCAAAGCGCTGTTTCCAGAATTCAATTGAAGCATCGGTCGGGACGCGCAATGCAGTATTGGAGATGCTGTTATTTCCTGTATAAGTCGTTCCAGCCATAGGTATTTCGAAGAAGGTCAAATCTGTTCCTGGATTCCCTTCTGCATCAGCAAAGAACAAGTGATAAATGGAGGTATCATCCTGGTTGACGGTCTTTTTGACAAGCCGCATTCCCATAGTATTTGTATAGAAATCATAGTTATCTTTCGCAACACCAGTAAGTGCGGAGACATGATGGATTCCTTTCAATTGCATGATTCATCCAACTCCTTTTGTAATATTATCCAAAAATAATAGTGTGTAAGTGCTATTTATCTCGATTTCAAGATAAATATAACCTTTTTCCATTGTAATGTCAAATCCTAAAACAGAAAACCTCCAACAGACTGGGTAGTGTACCAGTCCATTGGAGGTTCTCTTATGTAACAGTATTACGCTTTTATATTTCTATTCAGGTTGAGATTCCTTCTTCGGTTGATTTCATTGCGTAACAATTCAATGAATGCTTCATCCATCTGTAATTTAATCGCGTTCTGGTATGCCTGAATCAGCATATCGTTCGTTAACTTTTTCATGAAGCGGGCCTCCTTTGCTACTATGCCATTCTGACTGATACAGTAGCTACACCGACAACTTCCCCGTGATCGTTACGGATGGGTTGGGCGAACATATCATATGTCAACAACCCCTCAGAGAGAGAGTATTGAATTTCCTTTCTTATTGGACATGCTTCTTGGATGACTTGCCGTTTCACTTCGATTGCTTTCTCAGCACCCTCACCTGTAATCACTTCATCTATTCTTTTACCAATAATAGTGGAAACATCAAAGTCCGGGTGCGGATTGAAAAGCCAAGTGATTCGTAAATGCAGGTCACAGTGGGTGATTAGAATAGGCGAGTTGGTCAATGCTAACTCAAAAGGATCGCTGAGCCCTTCCACAAAGAAAGTGGAGGGATTCACTTTTAAGAAACCGGCGATTTTCTTAGCAACAGTCACACTCGGGTTTCGTGTCCCGTTTTCAATCTGTGCATAGTACGCTCGGTCGATATTTGCACATTCCGCTACTTTCTGCTGGGTATATGCCTTTTCTTTCCTTAGCTCAATCAGCCATTCTCTCATGTAATCACCTGCCACTGTAATAATTCTTTATATGTAGCATGTTTTCCTTGTGGCAATTTGCAACATTGAAGTAATAGATCTTTTTACCTATTAATGGGTGGGTTGTTTATATCATAATCAGTTGGGTATATGAAAATCATAGCTATACTTAATTACCTATATTATAGCAAAATAACTTTTGAGAGGGGACAACTATGAAAAAAGTTACGTCAGTTTTTTGGATTACTTTGGCAATTACCCTGTTTTCAGTCATATGGGGATCTGTCGCACCGAAAAACCTGGAAACGATTACAGGCAATATCCAATCCTACATCTCGGTACATTTCGGCTGGTATTATCTATTGATCGTTACATTATTTGTAGTGTTCTGCCTTTACATGATCGTGAGTCCATATGGAAAGATGAAATTGGGGAAGCCGGATGACACCCCTGACTACAGCTATTCAACATGGTTTGCCATGCTGTTCAGTGCTGGAATGGGGATCGGTCTAGTCTTTTATGGAGCAGCTGCACCAATCCAGCAATACATGACGAATCCACCTCTAGCAGAGCCGGGCACGCCCGCAGCGATGTCGGATGCGATGCGCATCACTTTTTTCCATTACGGCATTCATGCGTGGGGAATCTATGCGATTGTAGCGTTGGTTCTTGCCTACTTTAAATTTCGCCGTGGCGCACCGGGGTTGATCAGTGCCACGCTTAAACCGATTTTCGGTAAGAAAATGGACGGGGCGTGGGGAACGGTTGTCGATGTGGTAGCGGTATTCGCCACCATAGTGGGGGTTGCGACCACACTTGGCTTCGGAGCTGCTCAGATAAATGGTGGGATTACGTATCTGACAGGAATTGAAAAAGGGTTCCTTATTCAATTGCTGATCATTGTCGTTGTAACCGTATTGTTTATGATCTCGGCTTACACTGGATTGAGTAAAGGGATCAAATATTTAAGTAACGCTAATATGGGGCTCGCGGTAACATTGTTTATCGTTATGCTGATCATCGGACCTACGCTCTATATACTCAATACATTGGTAGAGGCACTTGGATCCTATATCCAGACATTGCCTAATGAAAGTCTCCGTACCGCGCCTAACAATGAAGAACAGCAGGAATGGATCAAGAACTGGACTGTATTCTTCTGGGCATGGTGGATTGCATGGTCACCATTTGTGGGAATCTTCATCGCCCGTGTTTCAAAAGGACGTTCCATTCGGGAATTTCTATCCGGAGTATTATTGGTTCCATCGCTCGTCAGTTTTCTGTGGTTCTCTGCTTTCGGAGTATCTGCAATCGAGAAGCAGGATGCAGGCGCAGATTTAGCTGGCCTTGCCCCTGAGCAAATGTTGTTCGGTGTATTTGATCAGTATCCACTCGGGCTCGTTCTTTCCATTTTAGCGATGATGCTTATCGCCACGTTCTTCATCACATCTGCAGACTCTGCGACGTTCGTTCTTGGTATGCAGACGACAAATGGTTCACTGAACCCGCCTAAAGCTGTCAAGTTTGCTTGGGGAATTGCACAATCAGCTACTGCGGCCGTCTTGCTTTATACAGGTGGTCTCCAGGCATTGCAAAATGCGCTCATATCAGCAGCTTTTCCATTTTCATTCATCATGCTGCTGATGGTGTACTCGTTATACAAAGCATTGCGGGAAGATAAAGCAGAGCTGGAACGTGAAAAACAGAACACAAATGCGAAGAATACAAATACTGCTTAAATAAGTATCTTTGGCTTCATCCTAACACCCGAGCACTCCACCTTTGTTCGGGTGTTTTTCCTTTGGTTTGAAGGCGCAAATTCTTCCTCGACAAAGCAGTGGTGGAACTTCTTCTTTCCTGATAGTATAGGAATAGTTTCTAATGAAGGGGATGTGCCCGTTGACATGGGATCTGTTGAATGTCGTCGCTGTAGCTGCTTTTGCTTTCAGTGGAGCGATTGTAGCTTTAAGTGAACGTTATGATATATTCGGTACATTTATTTTAGGGATTGCTACTCCCTTTGCTGGGGGAATTATCCGCAATATTGCTTTAGATGTGCCGGTGGTGCATGTATGGGAGCAGGAGCGGCTGTTGGTCATCGCATCCATTACGATTGCGATTGTCTACTTTTTTCCGAAAGGCTGGGTCATGTTCTGGGATCGTTGGAACGTTTACTTGGACGCCATCGGATTATCAGCATTTGCGATCCAGGGTGCTTCTTTTGCGATTGAGGCGGACTTTCCTCTAGGCGGGGTATTATTTGCTGCCATTCTTACAGGAGTAGGGGGCGGTGTGGCACGGGATGTACTAGCCCAACGGAAGCCGATGGTGCTGCATAAGGAGATTTATGCAGTGTGGGCCATGCTTGCCGGTTTGATTATGGGCCTTGGATGGGTAGATGTAAACAGCGTGATCCAAACCTACCTGTTATTTTTCGTCATCATCAGTTTACGTTTATTATCCTATCATTTAGGCTGGCATCTGATGTTCAGGGATTTATATCGAATTTAAATCATAACAAGAGGGTGCTCCTTTAAGGAGCACCCTCTTGGTTTTTATGTAACCTTACACCTTCGTCCATAAATCGGTGATACCCTGTGCTTGCTTCAAGGCAGTGATCGTACCCTGGTGAAGACCTTCATGCCATATTGCGAACAAAAGGACGTCTTCAAGCTTCTCCATTTTAAACTCCGGGCCAAGTTGAAAGGGCTCTGGACCTTTTTCAGATAATCTTGGCGCAAGTTCTTCAGTGATGCGGGACAGTTGTTCATCTAACTTGGTATCCAGTTCAGGAAGGGGAGGAATCTCAGTTTCTGCCCATGCCGAAGGGCTGGTGCCTCCATTGAATAAAACGGTATAATTTCCTGGTAAGGATCCTTTTTCATTCAGGAATGAAAACAACATATTTTCGGTTGCGAGCAGGATGTGTCCAAGATTCCACCGGATAGAGTTATTGAACCCTTCAGGAATGACATCTGCCTGAGCTTCCGTTGTCGCTTTCAGTGCTGTGATTGTCCGTTTGCGCGAGAATTCCAATTGAGATAGAAGTTGCTTTTCCATCAATGTTATTCCTCCTTTTTCATCATTATATCATTCTGGATGAGCGATTTACCTGAAAATAAAAAAGCTCGAGCTGTAATAGCTCGAGCAATAATTAGTTAAAATTTGAAAAGATCTCCTGACAGATAACGCTCACCCGTGTCAGGGGCGATTGCGACGATAATCTCTTCTGGATTCTTTCGTTTAGCAACCTGGATGGCAGCGTAACATGCAGCGCCAGCTGACGTACCAACAAGGATGCCTTCCTCGCGTGCGAGCCTGCGTGTAATATCATAGGCATCATCATCTGATACTTTGAAAATTTCATCATAGACATCCTGGTTAAGGATCTCAGGGATGAATCCAGGGCTCGTGCCTACGAGCTTATGCTTACCTGGTTTTCCGCCTGACAATACAGGAGAGCCTTCTGGTTCCGCTACATGAACGGTCAAATCTTTGAAATGTTTTTTCAATTCTTCACCTGTCCCCGTTACTGTCCCGCCAGTCCCGGCAGTTGATACGAATGCAGAAAGGGGTTTTCCCAGCTCTTGCATCGCTTCGATGATTTCAGTTGCTGTCGTATGCCTATGTGCATCAGGGTTGGCGAAGTTCTCGAATTGCATCGGCATGAAGCTTCCAGGAATCTCAGCTACTAATTCCTTCGCTTTTTTAATCGCGCCTGGCATTTTTTCAGAACCTGGTGTCAGCACAATTTCAGCACCATATGCTTTAAGCAGATTGATTCGTTCCTGGGTCATCGTATCCGGCATTACAAGGATTGCATGGTATCCTCGAGCGGCTGCGTTCATTGCAATACCGATTCCTGTATTGCCGCTAGTCGGCTCGATGATCGTGGATCCTTCTTTTAAATGACCATCATTTTCTGCTTGAACCATCATATTATAGGCAGCTCTATCCTTTACACTTCCACTGGGATTGTACATCTCCAGTTTAAGATAGATCTGGGCACCATCCTTTGGAGCGACTCGATTCAATTTTACTAATGGTGTGTCACCGATCAGATCAGCTATATTGTCAACAACGCGCATCGTTCCACGTCCTTTCTTTGGTGTAGAATTTATTTATTATTCGTAGTTGTATGATTCAAGTGTAACTCAATTATGATTTTATCATACGTTATAAGGTATTTCCTATCAATTCGATTGGATTTAAAGGGAATGGGGTGACGGAAAGAAAAAAGTGACACAGTGCTGTGCCACTTTGCTTGTTCGTAATTGATGCAATCAGAAGTTTTTTTGTACTAGATCTTGTGCGAAATTGAAGGAGTCGTTCGGTACGGATATTTTAAATGCGAGCTGGTTCGTCTTTAAATTGAATCGATCAACCTTTACATTGAAATTACTTGCTGGCTGGATTTCATTGACCGCAACGTAAATGTTTTCTTCATTTGGGTTTACCACTACCCATTCAGGCAGATTGTAACTTTTATTGACGTATTCGAGCACCTTTTTGTTCGGCAGAGGCAGTTTGCCGAGCGATATCTTCTCTTGTTGGAGGATGACATCTCCGTTTTCCTGTACGACAGGCTCCAACTCAAGGGTGATCGGGATTTTCTGGTCGAATGCTTCAATATTTCCGGTAAGCTTGACATTGCGTTCCAGGGAGATAGAATAATCCATCCCGCTGCTTCCGTTGAATTCACTTAAATATTCATTGACGAGCCGTTCTAGGTTTTCTTTTGTCGAAACAATCGTAAACTCTGATTCATCCGAAGACGCTTCATCTTCTACATTGACGATCGTGTACGTGGTCGGTAAAAATACTAAGCCCAAAACCCATAGCACAATCCCGATATTCAAGGCAGCTAATGTGAAGAACAGCAGCTTCCACTTGTTTCTTTTTTTTGTTGAACTTTCCACTTCGCATTCCACCTGTTTGTCTGATTTCTTTACCGTCATTGGCTACGTTCGACATCAGCTTTGATATATTCCAGTACACGCTCTGCCATTGCTTTGTACCCGTTTTTATTCGGGTGGAAGTGATCCTGTTTCCATAGAAATTCATCCTCTTTATTGATGAACAGATCTTCAATCGGAATAAACGTTGAATTTTCGTCCTTTGCTACGACTGCTTTTCCGATTTCGTTCCAGTCGTTCATGATCTGACCCAATTCAGGAATGTTATTGAAGTACGTGGAGAATGGGTTGTACAGTCCCAATAAATAGACCTTTGCATCCGGATTCTCTTCATAGATGATAGAGAATATTTCCGTCAATCGATCCTGGTAGTCGTCCTGCACAGCTTTGAAATCATTGTAATCAAGTGTAGAGAAATTGTCTTTGACGACTTTCATGACATCATTGGCTCCAATTGTAATAAGCACGATGTCTGCCTGCTGGATGGAGTCTCTGATTTCTTCTTTTTCCATTCGTTTGAGCAGCTGATCGGTGCGATTTCCGCGCTTTCCGTAATTCTCGATCGTGATTTCCTGGTTACTTCCATTATTACTCAAAGTGTTTTCGAGAATACCTACGTAACCGCCATTTTCTGTTTCATCTCCTACACCCTGAGTCAATGAATCACCGATGGCGACAATATCCAAGTCATCTTTCACGAATAACCCGACGGCATTTTCGATGACGTTCGTGAACGCATCTCTCAGGTCGTCCCGGACATTATTTTCTTCAGAAGACGTTTCCTCGTCTGGATTTCCAGCATCTCCTTCATTTTCGCCTGTGTTTTCCTGTTGGTCAGTTAAAGAAGGGTACCCACTTGGAGAGGAGGATTGTCCTTGGAGAAAAAATATAATAAATAGGCCAGTTATAATGGTAACGGCCACAATGATTCCGATAATCGTTCGCTTTTGCATTTGTAATCACACCTGTATTTTATCAGAATTTAATCTTATTATAATTATATGCATAGTTGACCTCAATGGAAATTATTTTGTGTACTATACCCTTAATGAGTGGTTACAAATACTTTTTATAGGGATTCGTAAGTAGCTAGTCCGACATTGACGGTTTTTTTGAATAAAAAGTCTTGAGACAAAGGGAGGTGGAAAGAATGATGAAAATATCTGTCCGATCGCTGGTCGAATACGTATTCCGTACAGGAAGCATCGACAATCGGTTCCGTTCAAGTACTGCTTTGACAGAAGGTACGGAAATTCACCAGCAGGTCCAGCGGGAATATAAAGAAGGCGACGAGAAAGAACTGTTTTTAAAAAAGCAGTTCGAAAAGGATGGGTTTTCTTTACTCGTTCATGGACGATGTGATGGATTGCTGAAAGATAAGGAACGGATTATCATAGATGAAATCAAGTCGACATCACTTGCGCTGGAAGAGCTGACGGAAGAAAGCTATCCTGTCTATTGGGCACAGGCCAAAGGCTATGCCTTCTTATATGCGGATGATCATGGACTCCCAGAAATAGATGTGCAGCTTACATACGTTCAGAAAAAAACACGAGAGAAAAAGCGGTTCCTCCACACCTTCAGTTACGATGAGTTGGAAGATTTCATGGGTCATGCGGTGGAGACCTACGCATCATATGGACGAATACTAGCCCACATCAAGCAGCAGAAGGAAGCAACGATCCCCGATCTTTCTTTCCCTTTTTCGGGATATAGGAAAGGGCAGCGAAAACTGGCTGGTTCTGTTTATAAAACAGTTACTGAAAAACGGAAGTTATTTGCTCAGGCACCGACAGGAATAGGGAAAACGATTTCCACCCTTTTTCCGGCAATTAAGGCAATGGAGGGAGAAGGCGTAGAAAGGCTTTTCTATCTAACTGCTAAGACAGTCACTAGAATGACTGGAGAAGAAGCGCTCGAACGTCTGGCAGCACAAGGTCTGCGGCTGCGATCGGTCACTTTGACGGCAAAAGATAAAATTTGCTTTAAAGAAGAAACAATCTGTCAGCCGGATTACTGCGAATTTGCAGATGGATACTATGACCGGATCAATGGGGCGATTGTAGACATCCTCATGAACGAAACACAAATGACTCGAAACGTCGTGGAATCTTACGCTCGTAAGCATCGGATTTGTCCGTTCGAATTTTCCATTGATCTTGCTTATGCAGTGGATGTGATCATTTGTGATTATAATTACATCTTCGATCCTAGAGTAGCTTTAAAACGATTGATGTCGGAGGACAAGAAGCACACTGCTATTCTTGTAGATGAAGCGCATAATCTGGTGGAGCGGTCACGTGAGATGTATTCTGCCGTACTGACAAAGGATGAGTTCGTTCGTTTAAAACAAATGGACGGTATGGATGAATCATTGAATCAAGTGGTGGACGCGATCGAAAGTGAATTTAGAAATCTAAATGCCAACCATGATGCTGAAGGGTTTGTCCACGATGAAGTTCCTGGTCCCTTGGAGGAAAGCTTGGACCGCTTCATTACGGAAGCGGATAGTGTGCTGCGAGAGATGGAGGAAGATGCTGAAGAATTGTTGAGCTGCTATTTCAATGTCCAAAACTTCATGAAGATTCTTCAGCTTGTTGACGATCATTATGTCATCTTTGGACAGAAAGGGAACGAGAACGGTTCCATCCATCTCTACTGTCTCGATCCTTCATTGTTAGTAGGGAAAATCAGCTCAGGATTTGCATCCTCCATTTTCTTCTCGGCTACCTTGTCTCCTTTTGGTTATTACAAGGATATGCTTGGAGGAGCGAAAGAGGACTATATTCTGAAGCTTCCATCCCCTTATGCAAAGGAACAAATGCAGATCAACATCTTTCCTTTATCGACGAGGTATAAAGATAGAGAAAGGACGAGCATGCTTCTGGCGATGGCGTTGTACGATATGGTAAGTGAAACGAGTGGGAATCACTTATTCTTTTTCCCTTCCTATCACTATATGGAACAAGTCTATCGGGAATGGTTGCGTCTCGGGGTTGAGGCGGACACAATCATTCAGGATTTCGGCATGTCGGAAAATGAACGAGACAGTTTTCTGGCTGCATTTCAGCCGGACCTGAACAAACCATTGGTAGGATTCGCAGTCCTTGGTGGCGTGTTTTCGGAAGGTGTCGATCTTCGGGGTGAACGATTGAATGGAGTTGCAGTCGTGGGAATCGGACTTGCTCCAAGGTCATTTGAAAAGGAACTGATTAAAGAATATTTTAACGAAAAAGGGAAGAACGGGTATGATTATGCTTATGTGTATCCAGGGATGAACAAAGTACTTCAGGCAGGAGGGCGTTTGATCCGCTCTGAGGAGGATAAAGGGAAGATTCTCCTGGTGGATGATCGTTTTCTAACTAACAAATATAATTACCTGCTACCTGAAGAGTGGAAGCATTACACGGTCATTCGCTGATTTGCGACAACATTTCCCGGGAAATAGGAAACGAAATTAGACCAATTTCAACTTTTTTCGGTTTTTTTTAAAATTTAAGTGATTCTTTACTATCATGCCTAATATCCTGAAAAACCAATTTTAAATTGAAATATATGTTAAATAAATAGATAAAAAAGAATGGTTAATAAAATGGTTGCGATGTCGGTATAGTATAAAATAATTATCTAAATATTCTGAATTATATAAAGCTACCAGTGTGCAATTGGAGATATGTGTGTCTATTGTCCGATTCCTTTTTTGCTAGATCGTTTATATGATGAACGCAAGAGATCAGTCGGAAGACTTATAAACTGTATCTCGATAAAGGCAAAACTGATGAAAGTCAGTGACGCAAAGCTATAGGGGCTAACGTGCATATGCACTAAGCCAGCCAGCTATCGAAGGATCCAGGGGCATACTGGTTTATACATAACAAAGGAAGAAGGAAGCATTTTGTATTTTGTATGGCTTCTTTCGTTCGCGGTTTGTGTATGGCTGGTAACATAACCTCGCCTTCGGTAAGGCAGGGTTATTTTTTTTTGAAATGGAGGTGAAAGGTTGAAGGTAGTGAACCTGAGTAACGAACAACTACTTGCTGGTGAAACTCGTCAGGCATATCGGTTCTTTCAGCGACTGAGAGGCTTGATGTTTACAGGCCAACTTAACTCAGGAGCCGGATTGCATATTAAGCCCTGCAGATCCATTCATACTTTCTTCATGAATTACCCGATCGATGTTGTGTATGTGAATGAATTGAATGTAGTCATTGCAATTGATGAGTCGATGGAACCAGGTAAGCTTGGAAAGGTCTATGCTGATGCAGCTTCCGTAGTGGAGCTTCCAGTCGGTACTGTAAAAAAAACGATGACGAAACAGGGGCATTCCCTTGATTTCGTAAATAATTGAGGAGGAATTGGAATGGTAGAAAAAATGAAAAATCTAGTAGTCGAAGAAGAAGGTCAGGGAATGACAGAATACGGGCTTGTACTAGGGATTATCGCAGTTGCGGTTGTTGGTACACTGGCAGTTCTACGTGATGAAATCGTATCGTTGTTCACAAATGCTAAAGATGCAATCGTCGGAACAGAAAGCGGAGATTCTTCTGCAGGTAGTTGATTGAAATGATCAGAAAACTCTTGTTGGATGAGGGTGGCCAAGGGATGTCCGAGTACGGGTTGGTTATTTCATTTATTGCCTTTAGTGCATTCGTGACAATCATTGTCCTTCGAGAAAATATCGTAACAATGTTCAAGGAGGCAATCGGTGTCGTCTCCGAAGGGAACAACGTCTTACATCCTTAGTAAACAGCACTTATATTATTTTCGTACGTCAGCCTTACGTGTCCGAATGCGTGAGGCTCTTCTTTTACTAAATCGTTTCATTTTAGAGAGGTGATAGGGATGGATCTCCTGGATATGATCTTGATCCTTCTTCTGATTGTATGCGTGATCACGGATATCCGAAGCCGGAAAATCTATAATAAAGTTCTCTTTCCAACATTCCTGCTTGCATTGACGCTACATCTTGTGCAGTCAGGACTTCCCGGATTTAGCAACAGTATCCTCGGGTTACTTACAGGATTAGGCTTGCTGCTCATTCCTTACTTGATGGGAGGGATGGGGGCTGGAGATGTGAAGCTCCTCGCTGTCATAGGGGCGATTAAAGGCGTCGGTTTCGTATTGGTATCAGCCTTATATATGGCATTGGTAGGCGGCGT
Source organism: Thalassobacillus hwangdonensis (assembly GCF_042675915.1). Classification (NCBI taxonomy): domain Bacteria; kingdom Bacillati; phylum Bacillota; class Bacilli; order Caryophanales; family Bacillaceae; genus Thalassobacillus; species Thalassobacillus hwangdonensis. The sequence continues at coordinate 519,188 of NZ_JBHTKL010000005.1, forward strand.
TCTGGCATTATGTATTTTACTTTTCCGAAGAGGGGTGACGTCACGTTTGAGGGGGATCATTTACTGGCTTTGGGGCTGGAAAAATGGAGCGAAACTCTCTCTTGGAATTAATAAAGACGACTATAAAGCTACCTACCCTTATGGGGTTGCTATTGCGATTGGCACGTTGATCAGCTTTGGTCTCGATGGAGAGATTTTTCTATGATAAAAGATGAAAAGGGACAATCCCTTGTTGAACTGGCACTAATCCTTCCGGTACTATTGCTGCTTTTAGTGGGAATCATCGATTTCGGGCGCATGCTCTATTCTTACACTCATCTTCATATGGCTTCTCAGGAAGCCGTCCGTGTAGGAGGATTGGGTGGAGATGATCAGGAAATCGGTGTCTTTGCGAGGGACTATATTACATTTGAAGATAAGGACGCATTAGTCGTCGACATTTCCCCTGGTGACAGCGTCAGAAAATCAGGAGAATATGTGGAAGTGACATTGAAGTACCCATTTGAGATGGTGACCCCGATCATTGATCATTTTTTCACAGACCCCTTATGGATTGAGACTAGTTCAACGATCAGGGTCGAATGAGGAGTGATGTGATGAGGGCGTTTTTAAAAAAACAGTCTGGTGATGCATTGATTTTGACAGCGCTGGCATTGATGGTGCTACTAGTCGCTGTTGGGCTCGTTATTGATGGTGGAATGATCTTCATGAATAAGAGCCACTTGCAGAAAACGGCGAATGCCGCTGTGCTCTCAGGAGCGCAGGAGCTTACATTTGACGTAGAGGAAGCAGAACAAATAGTAAATGAAGTCGTGGACAAGCATGAGAAATCGATTGAAGTCTCAGGAATTACCGTTTCTCCAAACGAGAAAATTGAAGTGGAAGTAGAAAAAACGGTTCCATTGGCTTTCTCCAAGCTGTTTGGCAGGGAGTATGTGGTCGTTCGTGCGCATGCTGCAGCCGAACTTGGGGTGATGGGCAGAGCGATGGGAGCGGCACCGCTCGGGATCGATGACTCCATCGAACTGGAATACTACAAAGAATATCAGTTGAAGGTTGATGAAACCGAAGTGGATACAGGCAACTTCGGTGTCCTCGCTTTAGGAGGACCCGGCGCTAAAACTTACGAATACAACTTGAGACATGGATATGAAGATCAGATTGAAGTTGGCGATGTTTTAGATACACAAACAGGTAACATTGCAGGGAAAACAAGAAGTGTCGTACGGGAACTTGTGGACGGATGCACGGAACTCCCGAGAGATGTATCCGACAGGGAGTGTTCCAGAGTGCTTTTAGTCCCTGTATATGAACCTTACAATCAGACATCAAATCAAATGAAACAAGTGAAAGTGACTGGGTTCGCGTATTTTTACATTACCGATCCAATGTCCAGTAGTGATACATCCATTACCGGAATGTTCATTAAACGTGCAGGAACAGGATTTACACATCCATCTGCCCTCAGCAAAGGGGCATACAGCATTCGACTAACAGAGTAGGTGAAAAAATCATGCGTTCAAAATTAATACTGGTGTTAGCCTTGGTTATGGGGTTAATTACAACGATGTTGTTTTTTAATTATATGAAACAGTTTGATGAAGCGAAGGCCGTTAACGAAACAACGGTGGAAGTGGTCGTTGCGAAGTCGAAGATCAGTGAAAATGTTCAGATTACCTCTGCCATGCTGGAAATGAAATCCGTACCAAAGGACGCTGTTCATTCCCAGACGTTGAAGTCAGTAGGAGAAGCAGCGGGGAAAATAGCAAAGAGTGATATTGAAACAGGTGAGATGGTCTTATCTTCACGACTGGCAGATCAACAGAAGGAAGATATTTTCGTGTCCAGGAAAGTGCAGGAAGGGTACCGCGCTGTTTCCGTTGGAGCAGACTTTGTAAGATCAGTTTCCAACTTGATTGAGCCGGAAGACTTCGTTGACGTCATTTTTACTGAAGTGGTGAAGGTTTCAGGCGAGGAAGACAAAATTGAAACGGAAATCATCCTGGATCGGGTGCGTGTATTGGCAGTTGGCAGATATATGGTGGAGTCGACAGAGGACGAAGATGAGCATGAGGAGTACAGTTCTGTCACATTGGAACTTACGGATAAAGAAACCATAAAGCTCGTCAATGCGTCTGAACGAGGCTACATCCATTTAGCCATGCATTCCAGAGTAAACCGTACGAGTGAAAAAGATTCTGAGTGAAGGTGGTGAGGAAGATGACTGAAGGAAACCCTTCTTCTGTAAGTAAAAGAGGAGAACTGATTGCTGTATGCAGTGCTAAAGGTGGGGTGGGGAGGACAACATTGACTGCTAATCTTGCTGTTGCACTGTTCAAGAAGAACATCCAGGTAGGGGTGCTGGATGGTGATCTGCAGTTTGGAGATATAAGCTTGGCTCTCGATTTGCATCCGACATTCACAATCAAAGATGTCATCGAAGAATTGGATCAGATCGATGAGCATACCCTTAACAGTTATTTGAGCAGGCATGATTCAGGGGTGAAAGTCCTTCCTCCGCCTGAACGACCGGAATTTGCAGAATTGGTTAAGGTTGAAGATTTCATGCATATCTCTGACACGCTTGTACGGATGTTCGATTACCTGCTCGTTGACACGGGAGTAGGTCTGCAGGATTTGACGGTTGAGGTAGCGGAAAAAGCAGATCAGATTCTTTTAGTGACAAACCTTGAGATGGCTACCTTGAAGAATACAAAGTTAATGCTGGAAACGTTCCGGAAGATCGGATTGCACGAAAAGGTGACGATTATAGTTAATCGTTCAAATATGGAGAGTGTCATCCAGGCGAAAGATGTGAGTGACATATTAGGGGTGAATGAACTCCTGTATGTCCCGAATGACTTTCAGGTAACTTCCCAGGCATTGAATCTGGGTATTCCCTTTGTTGTAAATCAGACAAAAGCGGAAGTCTCGAAAGCCATCTACAAGATGGCTGAACAACTGACATCACGTCGGACCATTACCACGTTCAAACCAGCACAGCCATCGATATTATCAAAGTTGTTCAGTAAAAAACGTCCGAAAGAAGGTGTGGATGAATGAGTCTGTTAAAACGCATCCAGGAAGTAGAGCCGATAAACGAGCAGGAGAAAAAGGAAGGGGAAGCAACGGCCCAGGTGAGCTCTGAATCGACGCAGGACATAATGAAAGCCTTTCGGGACGTGAGAAAAACAGAAGCACCAAAAGATAAAGCGAAGAAAAGCATGGATAAGCATCAGCAATTGAAGAACCTCCTGCATAAACAGATTTTAAGTGAAGTGAAAGAAGATACAGATATCGAAGAGATTCTTCCGAAGATTGATAGTATGTCCATAGAAATCATTAAAGAAGATGAAAACTTCCGAGGTGGCGTGGATCGGAAGAAGGTAGTGAATGAGCTGATCAATGACCTTACTGGATTTGGGCCGATCAATCCACTTCTGATTGATGAAGAAGTGACAGAGGTGATGGTCAATGGACCGAACCAGGTGTATTGTGAACGCAATGGTCGACTGGAAATGACAGCGATCCAATTCCGGGATGATGAACATGTAATGAGTGTAATCGAAAAAATCGTAGCACCCATTGGCAGAAGGATTGATGAAAGCAGTCCAATGGTCGATGCCAGACTTCCAGATGGTTCGCGTGTGAACGCCATTATCCCCCCGCTTGCACTGGGTGGTCCCACGGTTACGATTCGTAAATTTGCTAAAGATCCATTCACAATTCAAAATTTAATCGAATTCGGTACTTTGAATGACGAAATGGCAGAATTTCTCGATGCATGCGTAAAAGCCCGTCTTAATATTTTTGTCAGCGGTGGAACTGGATCAGGTAAAACGACAACGTTGAATGTGCTTTCCAACTTCATACCTGATGATGAACGGATCGTGACGATTGAAGATGCTGCAGAATTGCAGCTGGGGCAGGAACACGTCATTTCTTTAGAGTCACGCCCACCTAATATCGAGGGGAAAGGAGCGGTGACCATCCGTGATTTAGTAAGGAACTCCCTTCGGATGCGACCGGATCGTGTCGTGATCGGCGAGGTCCGTGGCGCGGAAGCATTGGACATGCTGCAGGCAATGAACACAGGGCATGATGGGTCGCTGGCTACCGGACACTCTAATGGTCCAAGAGAAATGATCGCCCGACTGGAAACGATGGTGCTTCTAGCCGGGGTGGAGCTGCCTGTGAAAGCGATTCGGGAGCAGATTGCAGGAGCCATTGATGTGATCATCCAGCAATCTCGTCTGAAGGATGGATCGCGGAAGATTGTCAGTATTACTGAAGTTCAAGGTCTGGAAGGGGAAGTCATCGTTCTTCAGGATATTTTCAAATACAAGCAAACTGGAAAAGATGAAGATGGTAACATTCATGGACGCCTTGCTCCGACCGGAGTGCGTCCGAAGTTTTATGAGCAATTGGAGAATGCAGGCATCCGTATGGGGCCTAATGTTTTCATTGAACAGGAGTGGCAGGTATGAAGTGGTATTTGATGCTTCTCGTACTAGTGACATCCTTTTTGGTCTTTACAGCGTTGCTTCAAGTAATTCTATTAAGCGATAAGCGAATGAAGAAACGAATGAAGCGGTACCTGAATCAGAAAGAGCATAAGCCGTTCAGCAAAAAGCAATTTCAATCGATGCTGCAAATGCAGCTGCATACCGATAAACTGAAGCGGAAATTGATCACCAAGGAAAAAGGAAATAAGCTGGAAATAGCACTCTATCGTGCAGGCGTACCTTTTAAGCCCGAAGAGTTCGTGCTGTTCAAATGGATATTGACGATTATTGCAGGTTGCATATTCTACATCATTTCCGGGAAGTTGATTTTTCTTGCGCTCGGGGTAGTCCTTGGGTGGTCCTATCCAGGTTGGATGTTGAAGCGAAAGCAGCAAAAAAGGGTGCAACGCTTTAATGATGGATTACCGGATATGATTACAACCGTAGTGGGCGCGATGCGTGCGGGTTTCAGTTTTCCGCAATCTTTGCAAACAGTAGTGGAAGAATCCTCTTCCCCAATAAAAGAAGAGATCGAAACGGTCCTTCGCGAAATGCAATATGGCAGCAGCATGGAGGAATCCCTAAATGGGTTGCAGGAACGGATGCCAAGTGACGATTTGGATTTGATGGTGCAGGCGATTCTGATTCAACGTCAGGTAGGGGGGAATCTTGCAACAGTGCTTGAGAAAATCGTAGATACAATTCGTGATCGTACGAAAATCCAAAGGCAAATCAAGACATTGACCGCTCAAGGTAGATTGTCAGGTATCGTAATCGGGTTACTACCTATCATATTAGCTTTTGTCATCTACCTGATTGAACCTGAATACATAGGGTCTTTGTTTACGAGTTCTATTGGATTGATCATGGTAGGTGCAGGATTGACCTCGGGTGTGCTTGGCTTCTTCATGATTCAAAAAATCACGACGATTGAGGTGTAAGAATGATTTATATTTTTTTCTTCTTTACCATTTCTCTCCTTATTTATGGATTGGTTGTATTCAAGGCTGAAAAGAAACAAAAAGTGAATAAGCGGGTTTCCAGTATCTTCGAAAAAGAAAGTCATCAATCTTCCGTTGAGGATAAAAGTAAGAAGACTTCAAAAAGTAGAATTATTTCCAGCCTGCTTACTCAATTGAAACGGTCATTTAAGACTAGTATCTCGAATGAAAAACGAGATCGACTTGAGAGGAAACTGCAACGGGCAGGTAACCCATTTGGAATGGGTCCTGTTGAGTTCCGCATACTGCAATTCGTATTTATCGTAGTAGTACCCTTCGTGGGTTTCGGATATAGTCTTGTTTTAGGGCTGCCTGGTGGAGCAGCATTTTTGATCGTGATCGTATCATTCCTATTAGCGATCTATCTGCCTGATTATATTCTGAAGAAAAAAGCAAAGGTCAGGAGTTACCTTTCCACACGTGAATTGCCCGATTTTCTTGATTTGTTGACGGTGAGCCTTGAAGCAGGGCTCGGCTTTGATGGTGCAATAAGTAAAGTCGTATCGAAAAAAGAAGGCGTACTGGCAGATGAGTTCCGACGATGTTTAGAGGAAATCAGACTAGGAAAAACACGTCGTCAAGCACTTAATGGCATTACAGACAGATTATTGAATGAAGATGTGAGATCGTTGATCGGAAGTGTGAACCAGGCTGAAAAGTTGGGGATAGGGATGGTGCAGGTGCTTCGAGTTCAATCAAATGAAGTGAGGGATACAAGGAAACAAAAAGCCGAAGAAGAAGCGATGAAAGCACCGGTCAAAATGCTCTTTCCACTAGTTATCTTCATTTTTCCAAGTCTATTCATCATACTGCTTGGACCAGCAGTCATACAGTTTGTGGACGCATTCTAGTGAAATATCCGGGAGTAGAGGGGGAAAGGTACGCTCTACTCCTTCATAACAACTCGAACATATCTCCGCAAAACTCCTCTATACTGGCCTGAGCTTCCTCTGAAACTCCATAAATCGCGTAAATGTGCTGATTGATCTGCTTTTCTAAAGGTGCAGAATCAAAAAAGATGTTTTCCTTTTTCGACTGGACGATGTTCCTCGCTAAATTCGCTACTTCTGATTTCTTACCTGCATCCCCTTCAAGATAGGGAAGTTGTTTCACGTAACCTGTCGTTACCATATTTGTTCTGTTCAATATTTTGCGCAACAAATATTTAGCCAAATTGCTGTTCAAATATCCGAGAATGTAATACAGCTTTTCTTCACCATCCACAAACAGATTCGTGTTCACTCCGAAAAGCGCTCCTTTTGGTAAATAAGCAGCAGAGAAAGGTACTCCCATCGAAGAACAGGTGATTCCTTCCCGATAATAGAACTGCTTATTCCGCACGAGGAAATTCTTATGCTCCTCCGCTTGTTTCTCCCAATCTTTATGGATGTACACAGTAGGTTGATAGAACCATCCATCCTTCAAGCCCCCACTTTTATAAAAGGGGATCCAGTCTGAGCGTTCATCTTTTGGAAGTTCACTTAACTGCCTGAGAAAAAGCTTGTCATTTCCTGTTGAGATACCTGCTCCTCCATCCACCACATGTTCAAGGCGCTTCGTTGAGGGGCTGAATAAACGGAACAATTCTTCCGGCACATTGATAGCGAAATTATAGCGTGGCAGGTCAAAAAACTTGTTTTGGTCCAGATACTGCACTTTGTTTTCTGAAACGTCAGCATAATTTTCGTTCCTTAGTCGGTCCACCAGCTTAGCAGGGGAGGAGGGTTCTTTTTTAGTCAGGACAAGGATTGCAGAGCGAACATCAGCCTTCGTGCGATGGAATAATTTCCTCGGTGCCAGCGTGATTTCTTCTATATTCACCTCATTGATCAAATATTGCCTGAACTTCTTATAATACACATTCGTCAAAAATGAATCCTGGACGATCATACACAGAACACCATTCGGCTTTAGCTGCTGCAGTGCGTGAAAAACAAACATTGAATACATATTTTGAATACCGATCGGGTTAAAGAGCGTTTCTAAATAATGTTGATTCTTCTTAATGTAATCGCTCTGCCGTTTTGATTTGTAGGGGGGATTTCCGATGATGACATCGAAATTCCCGTTTTTCTCCTTTAAGAAATCCGCATGTTTGAATTGGACGCCTTCAATCTGTGGAGTCATGTTCGGATCGATATCATATGCATGGATGGATGCAGGGGGACACCCTTGTCGGATAAGTTCAGAGACGAAGACGCCATCTCCTACAGCAGGATCCAAGACCCGAAGGTTATCCTGTTTGAAATCCACAAAGTCCATCACCCTTTTAATCATATAGGAAACGGTATGTATTGGCGTTTCATATTGTCCTCTCAACCGTTTTACTGGAAACATAAGGTCATCTCCTGGGTAATAAGTATAGTTTTAGATATTTATAATAGTATTATAGTATTGATACTTTAGTCTACTAATTAATCTTTTTGTACTATTTTGTTTGAAAAGTTAGAAAAAAGGAAAAATATCACACTATTAGTATTGGTATGTTGAGAATGGAGGATACCTATGAAAAGTAGGAAAGTGAAAAACCGGTGGCTCATCGCTTTATGTGCAGTGGGGATCCATTTATCGATTGGATCTGTTTATGCGTGGAGTAATTTCACGAATCCATTAAGTGAAGAGTTTGGATGGAGTTCCAGTCAGGTACAGTTCACGTTCAGTCTTGCTATCTTGTTTCTTGGTTTATCTGCTGCCTTTTTGGGATGGTTTGTTGAGAAGTATGGTCCAAGAGTAGCGGGAATAACAGCAGCGATATTCTTCGGGATAGGCGTGTTCGGTTCCGGATTTGCCATTCAATTGGAGTCGTTGTGGCTTTTATATTTCTTTTACGGTGTATTAGGCGGAATCGGTCTTGGGGTGGGGTATATCGCTCCTGTATCGACACTCGTCAAATGGTTTCCGGATCGAAGGGGACTTGCTACTGGAATGGCCATCATGGGGTTCGGATTTGCAGCGGCGATCGCAAGTCCTGTAATGGACTTTCTGATCGGATCGGTAGGTTTAGCGATGACATTCTATGCGCTGGGGATCGCTTACTTTTCTGTCATGATTCTATCTTCCCTCTATATAGCCAAGCCTCCGAAGGACTGGAAGCCGGATGGGTATGAAGAGAAAGAGAAGAAGCAGGAGAAGAAGGACCTGGCGAATATGCGTGCTAAGGAATCCTTGAAAACAAAACGTTTCTATTATTTGTGGGTTATGCTTTTCATCAATGTGACCTGTGGGATTGCAGTCATATCTGCAGCCAAACCATTGGCTGAAGAGAGTGTCGGTATAAGTCCTGGGAATGCCGCTCTTTTAGTAGGGGTAATGGGGATTTTCAATGGTGCGGGTCGGATAGCGTGGGCTTCTGCCTCTGATTATATCGGGAGAGCCAACACCTATATGATCTTCTTCTTATTGCAGATCGCCTTGTTCGTACTGCTGCCATGGACGACCGCAGCGCCACTATTCATCATTTTCCTGGCAATCATTTATACCTGCTACGGAGGTGGCTTTTCTACGGTGCCTGCCTTCATAGGAGATTTGTTCGGTACGAAGGAGCTGGGAGCGATTCATGGGTATATTCTTACTGCCTGGGCCGCCGCTGGTTTAGTTGGACCGCAATTCGCAGCGTTCATGAAAGACACGACTGGCAGTTACGAGACAAGCCTGATATTTTTTGCGGGACTGTTCGTCCTTGCCCTTGTCGTCTCCATTTTGACCAAAGTAGACATCAGGAAGAAAAGACAGGCAATGTCGGATGAAAAAGCCAGCTGAAGCAATTATAGTCAATAAAAAAAGACCGGCATGGTTGCCGGTCTTTCTCTATGCATTCGCTCATCTGTTCTTCTCTTTCAGTTGGTCGACTTCATTACGGAGGGATTCAAGTTCTCCTAACAGTTGCTCGATCATCTTATCGCTTCTATGCAGTTCTTCATTCAACATGACGATGGCATCCTCTTCCCAGCTGAAAGGGTTTCCTTGCTTCGGAGTGATGGGCAAGTCTTTATATACTTCTCCTTCTTCTTTATCCGTGGGTTCAAAGTAGATAGCCACTTCGCATCCATCATCTTCTAAAGCAATTCGCTTTCTCAAATTCACTTTGGCATAGCCGAACTTTCTGGCGCCAATACCACCGAATACACTGGAGGTCATCATACATAAATGAGGGGCGTCTTTGACAGCGTCACCGAATGGACATCTGCCTGCTTTTACGACGACATGATCAGGATGGACCTCCGATACTTCGAAATGTCCGCCGATCGAATTCTTCAAGTCAATGATTACATCAACATAGTCATTCAAGGACCATGGTTCCGGAATGTCCTGTTCATAAAATCCCTCGATCCATTCTCCGGTCCTGATCCCGAGTTGTCTGATATATTCTTTGGCTACAGGACCAGCTGTCTTTTCGTGCAACCTTGCATATTGAGTGATCAATTTAGATAAAAAAACAGTGCTATCCAGTCTGTGTTCAGGGAGGGTCAAGGGTGTCCACCACCTTTCTATGATGTTCAGAATCTTGTCAGTCAGTTAATAAGTTCGTTCCAAATAATTACAATGGTTAAGTTGGTTATCCCTTTCCCGATATAACAGAGGGTTAATCTACTTTTATAGAAAAATATAACCTATCACCTTATAATGTTAACGTAAATAAAATTAGGTTGACAATGTGTTTGCCGTTAGCTATCTTAGAATTAGTTAATAGACAGGAGGAACGTTGATATGAAGAAAAAAATGACTGCTTATGATCTTACCATCGGTGCAATGTTCGTAGCTTTGATGGCTATTGGAGCGAATATTACAGCATGGGCTCCATTCTTATCGGTTGGAGGGGTGCCGCTGACACTTCAGACATTCATCGCTATCCTCGCCGGAGTAGTACTGGGAAGTCGTTTAGGTGCATTTTCGTTGCTTGTTTACATGCTGCTTGGACTTGTAGGTGCACCGATATTCGCTCAATTCGGCGGAGGACCATCAATGATTGTTGCACCTACATTCGGATTTATCGTGTCATATATAATGCTGGCATATGTGGCAGGGAAATTGGTGGAAATGAAACGTTCTCTACCAATGTACATTACAGCCGCACTTGTAGGGTTGGCGATCAATTATCTGGTAGGTACGAACTGGATGTACTTCGCTTACCAGTTATGGCTCGATATACCTGAACAATTCTCTTATGGAATCGTATGGGGATGGATGGCGTTATTCCTTGTAAAAGATCTCGTTCTCGCTGTCGTTGCTGGTCTATTTGCCCATCGACTGGAAAAATCAGTGTTACACCGCACCCCATTACGTAAATCTCAGGAAGCTGCCTGATCATAATCGAATAAGACAGTCGCACGAGCGTGGATCTGTTAGGATCCACGTTTTTTTCATTTGAAAAATTTGGATCTACGGCTATAAGCAGGTAAAATGAGGTCAACTAAAGGAGGCGCGAGAATGAAAAGAATTTGGGTGTTACTTCTATTGACCCTTATCTTTACTGCTTGTTCCGATGAAGAAAAACATGAGATCAGTCCTGCTGCTACTGACCGACTTGATGAAACCTTGATTGAAAACCTTCAGTCGCCCTGGGATATAGAAAAGACTGAAGACACTTTTTTAATATCTGAACGGGGTGGAACCATCGTAAGCTTTGATGGGCAGGAAGTGATCCGAGAGAAAGTTGTGACAAATAGAGCGATCACTCAAATCGGGGAGGGAGGTTTACTCGGATTGAAGCTTTTTCCTGACTTCCCTGAGAGTGGGAAAGCGTACACTTATCATACGTACAAAGAGAACGGAGAGATTTACAATCGTCTCATCGTCATTCAGCGCGCTGATGGGGGATGGATGGAAGAACAGGTGCTATTGGAACAGATCCCTGGTGCAAACTTTCACAATGGGGGCAGAGTGGAAATAGGACCGGATAATAAGCTTTATATTACTACAGGAGATGGGCTGGTTGAGCGCACAGCTCAGGATAAAGGGAATCTGGCTGGTAAGATTCTGCGGATGAATCTTGATGGTACAATTCCTTCAGACAATCCTTTTGAAGGTTCCTATGTCTATTCCTATGGCCACCGAAACCCACAAGGATTGGCCTGGAGAGAGGATGGAACATTATTTGCATCTGAGCATGGCCCTGATGCTCATGATGAAATCAATATCATCGAACCTGGCAATAACTATGGCTGACCGGAAATCAAAGGTGACCAACAGAAAGAAGGCATGGAGACTCCATTTTTCCACACCGGAAAAACGACCTGGGCTCCGTCAGGAATTGCATTTCAAGCAAACACCCTTGTGATTGCTACGCTACGTGGAACTGCATTACGTGCACTGGATACCGATGATCTGAGAACGGATGTCATCACCGATGCCTATGGCAGGATAAGGGATACGGAAGTGATTGATGGAGCGTTGTTTTTTATTACGAATAACACGGATGGAAGAGGAAATCCGATCGAAACAGATGACCGCCTGATCAAGGTCGATCAGACGGATTGAAATCAGGCACTTTTTACTACGTGGCCGTATGCCTGACGTTTTCTTAAGTTCCATGCAGCTATCATACCGAATAGCGTAGGAAGTAGAAGCAATAGATAGACAGAAGTGACCCCGAACTCTGATGCAGCCCAACCGAGAATCGGTCCACTGATCACCACCGAAGTCTGATTGAACATCATCCGATAGCTGGCCATCCGACCGTGATATTCTTTTTCCGTGGCCATCTGCTGAATTGATTGCAGCATGATTCTTACCCAGGTTGTGCCAAGACCGATCAACATGACGCCTGCAAAAGAAACTAAAATGAAAGACGAGAAAGCTACTTGGAACAGACCGATAGCCATGACCATCAAAGAAGCCAATGCTACGTATTGCTTCGTTTTCTTCCACCACCATGCTCCAAGTATTCCAGCAATGACGCCTCCTAATGAAAGTGTAGCGTCTAATAGTCCATAGGTTGTCGCACTGCGTTCAAGATGTTCAATCGTATAGACCGACAAAAAAGCGATGCTGGAGTGGAACACCAATTGCCCAGTGAACATGATGGAAAACAGGCGAAGCAATAACTCGTGCTGTCGCATATAGTGAAAGCCACCCGCAAGCTCCTGAAGTACCGTACCTGTCGTTTTGCTTGTCGTTTTCCATGTGTCTTTGCTGGGGATCATCGATAGCAGTCCAGCAGCTACGCCATAGCAAAGTACGCTTCCTAAGAGTGCAGCCAAACCTCCAGTTTCAGCCAAAAGCAATCCACCTAACGCAGCACCAGTCAGTCCACCAACAATCCCTGCCGCCCCAGATTGAGAGAATACTTTAGGGAGCAGAGCTTCAGGCGTAATTTCTGCAACAAACGCTTGAATGGCAGGACGCATCAAACTTCCCGCCAGCTGTATGAACATATGGGTGAGGAGAATGATCCAAGGCTGAATCTGGTCAAAAGCAAACGCTCCTGTTAAAACCATCAAGATAAAAAATGAAACCCCGTTCGCCAGTACCGCAAGCTTTTTCCGATCAGACCGATCGACCCATACACCAAGGAACAGATTGAGTGCCATTCCTGGTATGAAGCCAAGACTGACCAATAGCCCGGTGTAAAGGGGGTCTTCTGTAATCAAATACAACAGCCATGTTACCGAAACAAAGTAAATCCCCCGCCCGCTTTCCGAAAAGAAGTAGGCGCCGTATAATTTCCATAGAGAATGTTTCATCCAGTTAACTCCTCTTTTGACTGATCCAAATCGTCCATCGATCCTTTTCGACGATTGGAGTGGATTCAGGAAGGTGAGGGGAGATCATGTCTTCCAATACAAGCAGTTCATCTTCCTTCAGTTCATGCAAAATAGACCTTCCTTTTCTCGATAACAGTTCTTCTTTCCATTCGACTTTGTTTTCATAGTTCCTTCTCACTTCCCAAAACTTATGCTCCTTGAGAAGTAGGAATCCGTTTTCCTCCAAAGTGTGTTTCACTTTCTGACTGGTGTGTCTTCTTTGTTTCTCAAGCTTTTTTAATTGAGGGTACTTTTCAAAGAAATAGCCTCGAATATGCTGAGAACTACCAGGAAGGAAACAATCTTCAGGTGTCCGGTCTTGAATCACATATATTCCCTCTGTGTTGAGTAAACGATTTGCCTCTTTTACACAGGCTTCAAGGTTGTTGATGTGGTGAACCAAGGCACGTTGGAGAACCATATCATGGCTTGATGAGGGTAGCCCTGTACACAACGCATCCCCTTGCTGGAATGATAGTCTTGGATCATCTGAATGCTGCTTCGCCGTATTTATGATAGGTGCAGATTGGTCCAAACCAAGTACTCGTATCGTTCCTATGGAAGCGAGCACTCGACTATAAATACCGCCTCCGCAGCCGATATCAATCGGATATTCGATGTGATAGGTGTCGACAAGTTTTTGAAAAAGGTCCACCCAGCTTGGATCAACGCTTCTCCCAGAATAACTGTAGCGATTAGCTTCATTGTGAAAGTCGATTGGCAAGGTAATTCCTCCCTTCCATTAAATTATATATAATGGAAATGGATAAGAGAAATATATATAAATGATACAATTATATAAGTATTTCTTATGAAAAGGAGGTAGAGTATGAAGATTGATGATTATAAACTTTTAGTGACGTTGAAGCAGGCGGGAACCATCAGAGAAGCATCCCAGCGGTTATATATTTCCCAACCGGCCGTGAGTCAGAGACTGAAGCAGTTGGAAGAAAGCTGGGGGGAGAAGATTTTCCTGAGAACCTATAAGTCTCTGATTCTTACACCTATTGGTGAAAAGATCATCCAGTTTGCAGAAGAGGTTTTACAGAAAGAGAATGATTTGATCCAGGAGATTTCCTCCATTTCCGATGAGGTGAGGGGCAGTTTGTCGCTGGGGATATCATCGGTGGTCGGCCAATACCTGCTGCCGGAAGTGCTTAGAGACTATATGGAACAATATCCTAAGGTCAAAATCAATCTTGTTACAGGCTTGAGCAGTCATATCGAAGAAACGATGAGTGATTATCATCTGTCTATCATTAGAGGGAAGCAACCAAAGCAACAACCGGAGCGCCATCTTTTTTCAGATCGATTATATCTCATTGCCAAAAAAGAAAGCATGGGAAAAAACGTGCTGATTGAATTTAAAAGTGATCATACCTTCCACAGCATGGTGAAAGAATGGTTCCTGGAACACCATGATTTCACTCCTGATCAAACCATCAAAGTCGATCAAATTGAGATTTGCAAACAAATGATGACGTGTGGGGTGGGGATGGCCGTACTCCCTGAGCTGGCAATAAAAGATTTAGACAAGAATGACTTTGACATCACTCCTTTAAAGTTGGGTGGAAGCACTTTGACGAGGGATACATGGATCTGTCTTACCAAACAAGCAGAAGAACTCCCACAGGTGCGTGCGTTTCAGCAGCTATTGGAAAAGCACATAAAAAAACAAGGTTGAAGCTGCTTCAACCTTGTTCCTGAATATACTTTCCATGTACAAAAGCCATAATGGCAAATAGCACGAAACAGATCATAAGAATGGAACCACCGCCGATGAAGAAAATCAGGTTGAACGTATCCATCCCTTCGATAGGTTTCACATAATAGAGCCACATCCCAGCGGTCAATCCCAGTGACCCGAAGAATGCAGTATAGACGTGGAAGGTTGCGAGTTTCGAATCTTTCGGGATCCGGAACACCCGGTAGTACATGGCGAAAGCAAATAATGATAACCAGCCAACTACGAGAATATGTGCATGGACTGCTCGGAACTCATATCCACCGGCACCAGCCATGTGTGATCCGATGAAGGCTCCGATCAGCGCGTAGATGGCAGAAGTGCGGAGTAAAAAGCGTGTACGATCCATCATTCTTCCCCCTATAACAGTAAATAACTTCAGTTTCTCTATTATATAAGAATGCATTAAGAAAAGAAAATGCCTCGACTCTATCAGTCAAATAACTAGTGAAAGGGATAGGGAAATGGTATTCTCAAGGCGAAAGGAATGACGTATATTGAATATTGAAGCGATTCATCATGTCAGTTTGAAAACCAACGACCTTGATGCTTCCAGACGTTTTTATACACAGGTTTTGGGACTGAAAGAAATGGAACGACCAGCATTTGATTTTTCAGGAGCATGGTTGCAGGTTGGGGAAAGCCAGCAAATCCATTTAATAGAAGATCCGCACTTTACATTTAACGAATCCCGTGAGTTTGATACAAGAGGCAACCATCTAGCTTTGAGAGTGGATAGCTATCAAGGGGCGGTTCAGTGGTTAAAGGAACATGGCATAGAAATGAAAGCGAAGCCCGAAAGTCGAAGTGGCTTCGCGCAGATTTTCTGCTGCGATCCTGCCGGTCATACGGTTGAATTGAATGCTCCCATGAATGAAAACTGATTTGGAGGAACGACCGATGAAGAAACTCTTACTATTAATTGTGGTAGTACTGCCGTTGGCTGGATGTGGCATCCTGGAAGAAGCGAACTCTACGCTTGATTACACGGAAGAAATGACAGCGTTTATCAACGAGACGGAGCAGTTTGCAGATGAGGCGCCACAAATGGTAGAACAGGCTGCGAATGATTCCGAGGCTGCCCAGGAATTGAAAACAAGGCTGGAAGAAATGAAAGCGGAAGTGGAAGCAGTCGAGAATTTGGATGCCCCTCAACTAGCGGAAGATCTCCATCAGCGTGTAGAGGAGTACAGTGCAGAGATGAAAGATGGAATCAACCAAGGCTTGCAGGCAATTGAAAATGGCGTGATTGATCCGTCATTTCTGGAAAATTCAGAGCTGATGCAAGCATTGCAGGAATTCCAGCAACTGAAAGGTACATTGGAAAACTTAGGGTTATGATCAGGAAAGAGGCTTAGCGCTCACAAGGCGCAAGCCTCTTTTTTTCATTGATCCAGGAGGTGGGGATCATCCAGCTCCAGCGCCTACCCCCTCGAGGTCTTAAGTCAATCCTCTTTGTGACAAAGACCGTCACGACGAGGCTTGTCTTAAGCTTGTCGGGGGTGAGCAAGGCGCCTGCGCATTTGTTCTGGCTTAGTCCTTATACGCCTCTGGTCCTATTCCAAAATATAGCTCAGGCTCATTATCCAAAATCTCCTGACAGGATACGATAGAGTCAAGATAAACGAAAGGAGGCAGTGAAGATGAAAAAATTCTTACTTTTCCTAGGAGGATTGGTTGCCCTAATCATCCTGCTCGCAAACCTTGGTCCGATGATATTACTAGCTGTCAGCGCCTGGTTGCTGTATATCGTTTTCAAGAAGTTTGTGAAGAGCGACTCAACAGGGAAGAAAATCCTCTGGACGATCATCGGGTTGATCATCCTGAGTATTTCCGTATCGAATATCTACTCGCTGATCGGTGTGGCTGCAGCATATGTGCTCTATGTCATCATTCAGAAATGGAAAGAGAATGACGATGAGGAAGTGGATGTCATGAAAAAAAGTGACGACCCCTTCACAAATTTTGAAAAGCAATGGGCAGAAATGAACAACTAAAAAATAAGGAGCGATACTTATGGGAAACCTTTTGACAAGAATTAAAGATTCGATTTCGGCAGATATCCATGGTCTTTTGGATGAAAAGGAACAAAAGAATCCAATGGCAGCATTGAACCATTACCTGCGTCAGAGTGAGCAGGAAACGGAAAAAGTAAGGAAGCTGGTTGAACGCCAGCATCGCCTGAAGGAAGAATTCATCCGCGAATATGAGCAGGCCAGGCGCTTAGCTGAAAAGAGGGCCCGTCAGGCAGAAATTGCTCAAAAGGCTGGAGAGACATCCATGTACGAATTTGCCCTCAATGAACAGCGCGAATATGAAAATCGTGCAGAACGACTGCTAGCATCAAGAGAAGATGCAATCCGCCAATTGGATGACTTGGAGCAGAAGTACGAAACAATGAAGCACAAATTAAAGGATATGCAAGTGAAGCGGATGGAATTGATGGGCAGGGAGAACGTCGCTCGGGCACATCACCAGATGAATCGCGTCATCGAAGAAAACGGTGAAAACTCCTACTCCCGCTTTGCTGATCTGGATCGCTATATGGATGAGGTGGAACAGAAAGTGAATCGAGCGTATTACCACCATACCTTCGATAGTAAAATTGCACGTCTGGAAAAAGAGATGCAGGAACAGGAAAAAGGTATGGCGAATTAAGTAGCGGAGGATGTCTCTCATGGGGCATCCTTATGCTATTCCTGAAACGCTGCTTTACTGATAGACTTGAAGAAGGTAACATAACGTTTACTTAAGGAGGGATCGCTCTGTGTTTAAGCGCATGGATACAGACACGATGAATTGGATCATCATTATCGGAGTGATCCTATTCGTAGCAGAGGTTACTTTTTTTGATAGTGGATTGATATTTTCATTCGTTTTCTTCGGCTTGATGACCTATGTCGGGTGGAAGCGTTATGCAAGGTCATGGGGGAAGGTCGTTTTCTGGGTCGGACTGGTCATATTGATCCTCACCATCATCAACACGATGGCGGTCCGATTTTTGGTCCTCGTTTTTGGAATCATGCTGCTCGTTTATTATTCCAGGTCGAAATCCCAGCCTTCCCGAACTGAACCTTCTTTCACTGAAGAACCGTTCATGGAAGAGTTATATGAGGTCGAACCATTGTTCCGACATAAACTTTTTGGAGATGAAAAAACATCCGACACCGCTTATGAGTGGAGAGATATCCATATCCATGGTGGCATCGGAGATCGTGTCATCGACCTCAGTAATACAGTACTTCCTAAAGGAGTTTCCGTCATTTCCATCCGGCAAATGGTAGGAAACATCGTCATCCATGTTCCTTATGATATGGAAGTGAGCATCCATCATAGTGCAGTACTTGGGCGTTCTGAAATTTTAGGGAAGCACCATACTAAGTTGCTCGGCCAACAGGTTGCATATCAAACCGAGGGTTATGGTGTTGCTGCCAGTCGTGTCACGATCACCACCTCTCTGATTTCAGGGAACCTGGAGGTGAAGCGGATATGAGAATGATCCTCCGGCAAGTGATGATCAGCATACTTCTCAGCACTTTCGTTGTCATTATTCTGGGTGCTGCCACCTACCTTGCGTTCCCGCGTATCGATTGGACTTTGGTGTTGGAACAGCAAGTATTCGATTTTCCTTACTGGGCAATTTTATTATTGATACCGGCCTGTATAGGAATAATAGGTGGATTAAGCTACGGGCTGTTTCTGAAAGGATTGCTACGCCGCGTTGAAACCCAATTATCCGCCCTTGTCAAAGGGCAGAAGCGTACTTTGGAAGGGGAAACGCCTGAAGCAGAACTTGATGGAATTCAGCAACTGATGGATGAATTGGAAGCGAAAATGAAAGAACAGACTTTACTCTCTCAAAAGCTCGCAACAGAGCGGGCGACAGAGCGTGAGAAAAGTCTCCAGGAAGTAGTAGCTCAGGAGCGGAACAGATTGGCGAGGGATTTGCATGATTCAGTCAGTCAGCAATTGTTTGCAGCTTCGATGATGATGTCTGCCATCAATGATGTTCATCCTCCAGAGGACCCTTCAACTGCAAAGCAGATGAGGATGGTCGAGCATATGATTCATCAATCGCAGTTGGAAATGCGTGCACTTCTCCTGCATTTGCGCCCGGTAGCATTAAAAGGGAAAACCCTTCATGAAGGGGTGGAAGAACTGCTGCATGAACTGACTCAGAAAGTTCCAATGGAAATCGATTGGAAAGTGGAAAAGCTTGAATTGGAAAAAGGAATGGAAGATCAGCTGTTCCGCATCCTGCAGGAATCTGTTTCCAATACACTTCGCCATGCCAAAGCCGACCACCTTCATGTCATGCTGATCGAGAGGGACGAAATGATCATTCTTCGAGTTATCGATGATGGTATAGGTTTCGATGTGCAGGAAGCTAAAACGAGTTCCTATGGCTTGCAGAATATGAAGGAACGAGCAGTGGAAATCGGCGGTGCTTTGAAAGTGGTAAGTTTGAAAAACCAGGGGACAAGGCTTGAAGTGAAAGTACCACATATTATCCGGGAGGTGGAGAATGGTGATTAGAGTATTGTTTGCGGACGATCATGAAATGGTGCGAATAGGTGTTTCTTCTTATTTATCCGCTCAGGCAGATATCGAGGTCATTGCAGAGGCGGATGACGGTGGGGTTGCAGTAACCTTAGCGCTTGAACATAAACCGGATATCATTCTGATGGATCTGGTCATGAAAGAAATGGACGGAATCGAAGCGACGAAACAGATTATTGATCAATGGCCGGAAGCGAAGATCATCATTGTAACCAGTTTTTTAGATGATGAAAAAGTCTACCCTGCACTTGAAGCTGGAGCAACCAGCTACATGCTTAAAACCTCCAAGGCGGAGGAGATCGCCAAAGCGATACGAGCCACCCACCAGGGGCAGTCCGTACTGGAACCTGAAGTGACCGGGAAGATCATGACTAAAATGCGTCACCGTCCCGAATCACCATTGCATGAGCAACTGACAGAAAGGGAAATGGAGATTCTACTTCTGATTACAGAAGGAAAGACGAACCAGGAAATTGCCGATAAACTTTTTATCGCTCTGAAAACAGTGAAGGTCCATGTCAGCAACATATTGGGGAAACTGGAAGTCCAGGATCGCACCCAGGCGGTCATCTATGCATTCAAACACGACCTCGCCCGCTAGAAGCATCAGTAATGGTGCTTCTTTTTTCTGGAGAAAAAGTTAAACATACAGCCAGTTTGGGGAAGGATAGTTATAGACTGTATAAAGGAGCGTGAAGGTATGGGCTGGAAGAATCGTTTGGCGAATGAAACCCAATGGACATCTGAGATATCAAACCGAGAGGCAAAAGAAGCGGTAGCAAAGCGTGTGGCTGCTTTAGTAAAAGACGGAGATACGATTGGAGTGGGGTCCGGTTCGACGTCGTTCCTTGCCATCGAACAGATTGCAAAAGTCGTAAAAGAAAAACGATTGAACATTACTGCGATTCCAACTTCGCATGAGGTCGCATTGAGCTGCGCACGTCTTGGCCTCCCGACGGCTTCTCTATCTGCAGCGAGACCGGACTGGTGTTTTGATGGGGCAGATGAAGTCGATCCAGAGTTCAACCTCATTAAAGGTCGAGGGGGAGCCATGTTCGCGGAGAAACTGGTGATGGCAAGTTCGGGGAAAGCGTACATTCTTGTCGATGGCAGTAAATTCGTTGAGAAGCTCGGAGCGAAATTCCCTGTACCAGTGGAAGTTGATCCTAGAGCAGTCCACCTCGTTGAAACGAAAGTGATGGAAATGGATGTAAATGACATAGCGTTGAGGATGGCAGTCGAGAAGGACGGTCCCGTCATCACGGAAGCCGGGAACCTCATCCTGGATGTTACATTCAATCACATTGGCATGACTACGGAACAGGATCTCAACGCCATTCCAGGTGTAATCGAAAATGGACTTTTCATCAATTACCCCGTCGAAATCATGTCTGTATAAGGAAATAACAATTACCTGGATTCAAGAGGGATTCCAACTTTGTCGGCCACCCTCTTGAATCCTTTTTTTGCGCTGAAAGCAGAAAATTTCGAAAAGATACGTTAAAATGGGAATGGTAAACCAACGTTCAAGGAGGAGAGTCGCAAATGACATATAAAGATTCCAAAAGTGATGAACGCGTACATACAGATTTTAGAGAAAAAATGACCTATGGGGAATATTTGAACCTGGATGAATTGCTGTCTGCACAAAATCGGTTATCGAGTCACCACGATGAGATGTTATTCATCGTCATCCATCAGGTAAGTGAATTGTGGATGAAGCTGATTCTGCATGAACTTCGTGCATCCATTGATGCCATTCGTGGAGGGGAGATGTCTTCTGCCTTCAAAATGCTTGCGAGGGTCTCGAAGATACAGACGCAAATCATCCACGCATGGGATGTATTGTCCACTTTGACCCCGGCGGAGTATATTGAGTTCAGGGATAAGCTCGGTCAGGCGTCCGGTTTTCAATCCTATCAATACCGGATGATTGAATTCGCACTTGGCTACAAGACTCCACACGTCCTTAAAATTTATGAAAAAGATCCGGAACTTCATAGCATGTTAAAGGAAAGTTATCAGGCGCCCAGCATCTATGATGCCGCAATCGAAGCGCTTGCCAACGCCGGTTTCGATATCAACCCGGAGCTATTGAATCGTGATTTCACTGTGACGTATCAGGGGGACGAATCGGTCGAAAAAGCCTGGACCGAAGTGTACCTCAATGTAGATCAGTACTGGGATCTTTATGAGCTTGCCGAGAAGCTAGTCGATATCGAGGATTGGCTGCAGCAATGGCGGTTCCGTCATATGAAGACGGTCGAGAGAATTATCGGTCATAAAATGGGGACGGGCGGCTCCTCTGGTGTAGGTTACTTGAAGAAAGTGCTGGACCACCGATTTTTCCCAGAATTATGGGACATAAGAACGAATTTGTAAAGATATAACTAGATTCGGCTCACTATATTACATTTATGTTACAATTAGATTGCTCAAGAACTGTCAAAAAGAAGGGTAATCTATGAAAAACACTTTATTATATATATCTTTAATTGTCGTAGTATTTTTGACGGCATGTTCCTTCATGATTGCAAATGCAGATGAAGAGAACTCGAAAAAAGCCGATAAAGCAAAACCTTTAAAACTAGGAATAGGGTCGATCATCGAGGAGTATGATGCATTCAATCTAGCTGTGCACTATCCGATTACAGAGGTTTCCAGAGTGGACCAGACGATGCTCGACCATGTGAAGAAAAGAATTTCAGCTTTCAAGCAGGAAAGCTACCGTGTAAAGAAAGAAGGGGAGAAGGATGATGTTCACGAGCTGCACATCGACTTCGAACTTTTGCAGACAGATGGCAAGTTCTTCGTCGTACGTTTTGATGAAGAAGCGGTTATGGGTGAATCGGATCGTACGTTGAATACGACCGTCATCAATTATGACGTAAAAAAAGGTTCGAAACTTTCTTTGGATGATGTATTCAAAAACAAGTCCGAGGCGCTGCAGTTCATTTCATCCTACACCAATGACTATTTGAAAGATCGTATGGAAGCGGATGAAGCATGGGTAGGTGAAAAGACTGCTCCTTACACCGCTAATTTTGAAGAATTTGCGCTGATGGAAGATCGAGTCACCTTCTATTTAACGAATGAGGCATCCGGGCAGTCGTTTGTGGTTCCGATACCTTTTGATGAATTGGACGAATGGCTGAAGGACAGCATCATCGACCAGCCGAAGCTTGCTTTAGGTGAATCTGATTTGCTGGAAGCGGAAACGACGGTATCCGGAAAAAGTGAACAGCCAAAAGAAATGGAAGAATCAGAAGGCGGCAAAAAAGTAGCACTCACCTTTGAAGATGGTCCACATCCGAAGGTGACGTCATCGATTCTCTCTACCCTGCAAGAGTATGATGAACAGGCAACCTTCTTTGTGCTTGGAAAACGTGCACATTTTTATCCTGACATCGTCAAACAGATGGCTGAAGAAGGTCACGAAGTGGGTAACCACACTTGGAGCCACCGTCAATTGACGAATCTATCTCCAACCAGCGTGGAAAGGCAGATGGAAAAAACGGATGACCTGGTGGAAGAGCTCACCGGAACTCGCCCTGATTTAGTTCGCTTCCCATACAGGGACTATGATCAGCAGCTGCAGTCCAACATCGCTTACCCGGTCATCGGGGAAACGATTGATGTACAAGATTGGAAGGGGAAAACGAAAGAGGCTGTTGTGGGTACGGTAATGAAACAGGTGGAAGATGGTGCAATCATTACCATGCATGACCTCTACCCGACAACTGCTGAAACGTTGGATTTACTCGTTCAGGAATTGCAAAGCGAAGGCTATGAACTAGTAACTGTAAGTGAATTGCTGGGGATTACCTCAAAGAATATCAGTGAATTCGAGGGACAAGTGATCAACGGTCGATAAACGGATTAAAGGCAGGTATGGCAAAGACGCTGTACCTGCTTTTTTTAATGAATGGCTCTGTTAATTCTTATTTAAAAGGGAGTTCACTAAACATATATAGGATGGCTGGGAAACTGCGAGACTCCCGTGGGAGAAGGGTCTAGGCGAGACCCCACAGGGAGTGAAACGACCGAGGAGGCTCGCCAGCTCCCCCACAGGAAAGCGAGTAGTTTCCCAGCCGACCCTTTCCAGAGCATAATGTTTAGGAGAAAAGCTACATGGGAACACCCTTTATAAATGATCATGAAGGAGATGTAGCAATGAAGACGTATACAGTAGTACCTAATAAAGATGTAACAGGATGGCTTGTGAAAATGGAGGATGTGGCACCGACAGACGTCCACGAAGACAGAGATTCGGCCGTTCAGGTAGCGAAAGAATTAGCCGAGAAAAACAAGCCGAGCAAGCTGACGATCATGAATGGTAAACATGAGGTCGAAGAAGAAATGACATTTTAATTGATTCAAATAATGTGAATTAGAAGCCTGCAATCATTTGAGCATTCAAAGGTTGCAGGCTTTTATACTGCCAATTGCAAAAGCACGCTGGTAGTATGATATAGTTGTTTTACATAATTGGCGGAGGGATTGGATGAGACAGAAAAGCTATGATGTAATCATCATCGGTGCACGCGCAGCTGGCGCAAGCCTTGGCATCCTGCTGGGCAGGCAGGGGAAGCGAGTGTTGATGATCGATAAAGCGACATTCCCTAGTGACACCCTCTCTACCCACCACATGTCTCATGTCAGGTATTTGGACAAGCTTGGCGTGCTTGAGGATGTGGAGGCTAGAGGGTATCGGAAGATTACGAGGATGCGCACATACGTAGGAAATAGTTTCATAGAAGGACCAAGAACAGATTACACGATCATTCCTAAGCGTGATTACCTGGATCATGTACTGATCAAGCATGCTACTGGATACGACAATGTCCATCTGTTGGAAGGAACGATTGTGCAAGGATTGAAATGGGAGAATGATCGCGTTACTGGCGTCAAAACAAATGCCCCAGGATTTGAAGAGGTTTCCGGGGAACTGATTGTTGGCGCAGATGGCATGCGATCGAAAGTAGCGACATGGGTCAATGCTGAAACCTATCTCTCTGAAAAAGCTGTGCGACCGGTTTTTTACGGCTATTATCAAGGCATAGATCCACTTGAGGAAACAGCGACCGAGATCTTTTTACAGAACGGACGAATCGGGTTTCTTTTTCCAATGGAACCGGGTAGATATTGCTTAGGACTCGAAATACACCAGGATGAGTTCAAGCGGTTCGCTGCAGATCCGGAACGTGAATTCGAAAGCCATTATCAACAACTCTATCGGATGGATAAGCGGCTGAGGAATTCCGAGCTTGAAGGCAGAATTGTAGGGAGCCCCGGGGTGGAGAATTTTATCAGGAAGCCTTACGGAAAGGGTTGGGCGTTGATCGGCGATGCTGCCCACAGTAAAGATCCAAGCACTGGTTTAGGCATCAATGATGCATTCATGCAGGCATTCTTATTATCGGATGCAATTGAGGCGAGGGATGAAGGGACAAAGTGGAGCGATGCAATGGAGGTGTTCCATCAGAAAAGGGATGAAGCGATCCTGCCTGCTTACGAATTGACAGTGGATTATATTCGCGGTTTGAGAGCTTGGACAGAGGAAGAACATGCTTACTTTGATGCGATGGCTGCGAATCCGATTGTATGGAGCAAGCTCGTATCCCATCTGCCCCAGGTACTGAGAGAAAAGGCAAAGGGAAGTCCGATACTATGGGAATCCGTACGCATGGAAAGTAATTCATTCTTGAAAGGTGGACAATGAAATGGAATGGACGCCAGAATCCGCTTATGAAAAGTTTCAGGGGATTTACACCGATAAAGTCATGCAGGAAGAAAAGCGGCGAGTATTCAAGCAGGTGTATAACCACCTCTATCGTCATCTTGATGATCTGCAGGCAAATAACGGGTTGAAAGAAGAAGTAGAAAAGAAGCTGCAGTTCTTCAAGGAATATACATTCATGCCCGGTGATAACGTCTTCCAGGCGATGCGTCACGTATTCCTTCAGGCTAGAGGAGAGCGGAAGCGGGACCCACAGGCCGATGAAATGCACTTGAACCGTATTTATCGTGCGCTATTCCAACCAGCAGCCTTGAAAAATCCGGTCATCCCGGATTCTTTTTGGGAAACACCATTGGGAGTTGCCTGTCTTGTGACGGAAAAAGGAATTGAAGCAGCTTATCCGATTCTTGATGAAATCGTGGAAGCGGAACAAATGTAGACGAAAGAGGATGTCGAGTCGGACATCCTCTTTCGTCATGTAGGGAGCAAGTCCCCGTATAATTGTCTTTTCCGTTTATCGCGGTACATCGCTTCATCTGCTTGTTTGATGGCAGCGGACAACTCAGAAGCATCCGTGATGGTGGAGTATCCGATTGATACAGTAAGGCTATGCCTTTTCACTTTGATGGATGAAATGGGCTGCCTTATTTCATTCATCAGGTGATTGATTTCAATCGATCCATAAGCGTCTTCGATAAAGATGACGAATTCATCTCCGCCGTAACGGAAAATCGAGGAGGATGGCGGAAGCTTTTTCTTCAGTAACTGTGTAAATGTCTGCAGGATGTAATCACCCTGGTCGTGACCGTATTCATCATTGATCGTCTTCATATTATCAAAGTCACAATAGAGGACGGTCATCGGATAGCTGAGCTTGTCAGGTTCCCTTAGTGTTTCCTCTAAATAATTGCGATTGAACACTCCGGTTAGCTGGTCATGCCTGCTGACCCAGAGCAACTGCTGTTCAAGTGCTTTCTTTTCTGTAATATCCCTTGCTATCCCGTTGTAACCCTTCAAGCGTCCTTGCCAGTCGTAATAGGGGATGACATGCTGCTCAAGCCAGTAGATAGCATCCCCATTCGACTTTTTGAAGGACACTTCCATCGTAGTAGCTCCGCCAATCCTTCCTTCATATAGATCCTGAATCTTTTTTCTGTGACGATCACTGACCGTATTCAGCGGAAGAAACGGATTCTCTTTGTTCTCTTTCACTGTGCTGCCGGTGATATAATGCGACGCTTTGCTTATGTATTTGAACTTGACCGTAGGGGTAATCTGCAAGCGGTAGGTAAGATCGGGAGAGAGGTTTTTATGAAATTGATAGAAACGAAATCCTTGATAAAATCGGATCACCGCGACAAGAAGTGCGAGGATCAAAATACCTTGTAAAAAAATCACCCAAATCATTCGTACGGCCTCACTTTACTTGGAATATCTGTATACTACCATAAACATTAGAAATAAATTGTTAATTCTGACCATTTATATAGAAATTTATTAGCGGAGGGGGCGTTGTTCAGGTTATGAGCGAAATTCAGTGGTTTATGGGCGGAATTTGAGATTTATGAGCGGAATCTGGAATTTATGGGCGAAATCCGAGATTTGTGAGCGCAAACCGAAATTTATGAGCGAACCCCCCCAATTCCAGCAAAAAAGCCTGAGGCACTCCAGCCTCAGGCTTAACTAGCTTTTGCTTCATATTTCTTCAACCGCTTCATCCTGGCGAAAGTGAAAACGACGAGTCCTGCCCAAATCAAGGCAAATGAAACAACGTGCACCTGGGTGAACGGCTCATTGTAAAAGAATACACCGATGATTAGCATGATCGTCGGGGCGAAATACTGCAAAAAGCCTACCATTGAAAGTGGTATCCGCTTAGCACCACTGGAAAACAACAACAAAGGTACGGCGGTGACAACCCCAGCGCCTAACAGCAGGAGTACCGTCCCAACACTCGCTTCCGTATGCATTGCTGTCCCTTGAAAAGTCAGGAAAATCAGTGCCACTGGAGTAATGAGCAGTGTTTCAATCGTCAATCCGAAAATAGCATTCAGCGAGACGATTTTTTTCAGAAGTCCATAGGTTCCGAAGCTGAATGCCAATAATAGCGCCAGCCAAGGAACAGAACCGAATTCCATTGTCATATAAAGAACACCTGCACCTGCAAGGATGAATGCGATCCATTGAGCACGGTTGAAGCGTTCCTGCAGGAAAATCATCCCTAATAAAATGCTGACAAGTGGATTGATGTAGTACCCGAGGCTCGCTTCAACGACGTGGTCGGTGTTCACGGCATAGATGTAGGTGAGCCAATTGATACTGATTGCAATCGATGCAAATGTGATGCCGATGAAATTTTTCTTATTCTTCAATATCCGCCTGCATTCCTGTTTGAAGGGGGACCATTTTCTGATCACCAGAACAATTCCGATCATGAAAATGAATGACCACACGATACGGTGTGCGAGGATTTCCATGGCGGGAACTTGTTGGATCAATTTCCAGTAGACTGGAAGAAATCCCCATAGTATATATGCCCCGGCAGTATATACAATTCCTAATTTATTATCATCCCACATGTAAATCTGATCCTCTCCGATTATTACTTCCACACTATACTGGATTTTATCGGACTAAAGCAAAGGATTTGTTTACAAAAATAGAGAATGGGAGGGGGCTCTCCAATAGAAAAAACTGCCGAATCAACGGCAGTTTTAAGCTTTATCCTCCATCGGGAATGTCTGGAGCGGTTTGTCGGCAGGGCCTTCCATGACATTTCCATCAATGTCGAAGCGCGATCCGTGGCATGGACAGTCCCAAGAATGTTCGGCGCTGTTCCATTCTACTTCACAGCCCATATGGGTGCAGGTTGTGTCCACAACATGGAGCTTACCATCTTCGTCTTTGTAAGCGCCGGCGCGTTTGCTGTTCATCTGGACAATCGCACCTTCGCCTTTTTTCAATGCTTCAGGCCGGGTGCCGACTAGCTCTAGCTTTCCTTCCATCAGATGAGCGGCAACATTGAAGTTGCTTGAGATGAAGTGCTTCAAGCTAGGGTCTGCCTGGAATCGGGAAGGAGTGTACAAGGCAGCATAAGGATTGTCCTTATTGGTGATAAGGTCGGTAAGAAGCTGCGCTGCTAACGTCCCCGTAGTCATTCCCCATTTTTTATATCCGGTTGCTACATAGATATTCTCTTTGTTACGAGTGATTTTACCGATGTATGGTACCTTATCGATCGTGAACAGGTCCTGAGCAGACCATTGATAAAGCTTTTCTTTGATTCCAAAGGTTTCTGCGGCGTACTCTGCCAACGCATTGTAATGGAACGTTGTATCTGTGCCTTCTCCGGTACGATGACTTTCTCCACCAACAATCAAAACGGTTTCTCCATTGAAATCCAGGCTTCTGACCGAACGTGTTGGCTGATCAACCGATAAGTACATCCCGCCAGGAAACTCTTTCTCGGGTTTGATCGCGATTGCGTACGAGCGTTCAGCATGTAACCGGGAAAAATAAAAGCCCATGCCATCGTAAAACGGAAAATGGGAGGCTGCAACGACGTGGTTGCATGTGATCGCTTTGTTATCCCGTGTGCGAACCGTGGCTACTTTGCCTTTTTCTACGTCGCTTGCAACAGTCTGTTCATACACCCTGCCGCCAGCTTCTGTAAACCTGTTCAGTAAATGAAGTAAGTATTTAAGAGGGTGGAATTGAGCCTGATCCTTCATATAAAGTGCATTCTTCACAGTAGAATCATATGGAATCGTATCGGCATATTCACACGGGATTCCGAGCTTCTGATATGCTTCGTATTCTTTTTGGAGTTTCTTTGCGTATTTATCAGTTGTGGAATAAACGCAGGCGTCCTCTGTTTCAAAATTACATTCAAGCTTGTTCTCATCAACGATTCGCTTGATAAACTGTACGGCTTCCTGGTTGGAACGATAGTAAGCCTGCGCTTTCTCTTCTCCGAAATGCTGAATCAATTCATCGAAAATCAAGTCATGCTGTGCAGTAACCTTGGCAGTCGTATGACCAGTCGTTCCGTTCAGGAGCTTACTGCCTTCCAGAAGGACGACGTCCAAATCAGCTTCAGCAAGCAGGTATGCAGTTGTAATTCCTGTAATTCCCCCTCCGATGATGGCGACATCACACTCGATATCTTCCTCCAATGTTGGAAAAGAAGGGAGATCCGTATCTACGCGCCAAATCGGTTCAGGGTGTTCCCATTCGAATGTCATTTGATTTCCTCCTCATTAGATTGCTTCCAATAGGTTTTGCCGTATTATGAAAAACATGTAAAAAAAGGTCAATAATTCTTGAATATTGATGGAAATACATTAACAAATAGCGAAGTAGATAGTATAATAGACCGTAGGAATAAAATACTACGGTGGGGGAGGGGAATTAATGGAGGTATTTGTTGCAAGACAGCCGATTTCGAACCGGAATGAAGGGGTTTTCGGGTACGAATTGCTTTATCGGAACAGTAAAGTGAACAAGTTTACCCATGTGGATGCTGATCAGGCAACGAAGGAAGTATTGATCAATAGTTTTGTAAATATTGGATTGAAGCACCTTTCCGAAAACAAGCCTTGTTTCGTCAATTTTACAGAACAGCTGCTTCTGGATGGCCTGCCATTGGATTTTCCTCCTGAGAAGCTTATTGTGGAGATACTGGAAGATGTCAATCCGACCCCTGAAGTGATTGCAGCTTGTAAAGAACTGAAGAGTAAAGGGTATCGCATCGCTTTGGATGATGTGGTTGCGGCCGATCATGATCGTGTGATGGAGATGGTGGAATATATTGATATCATCAAAATGGATATCAGACAGACGTCGATAGAAGAGCGTAAAGAAATCATCCGTCTGGCTGAGAAATATAACATACAGGTTTTGGCGGAAAAGGTGGAAACGCGGGAAGAGCACCAGCAGTTGCTGGTGGAAGGGGTGAACTTCTTCCAAGGGTTCTTCTATAGTAAACCGCACATCGTATCCTCCTATGACATCCCTTTATATAATTTTACATATTTGCAGCTGCTGAAAGAGTTGTCGATGACCAGTGAAACGATTAACATCGACGAAGTTGCAGACATATTCAAAAGGGATTTATCACTGACATTCAAACTGCTGCGACTGATCAATTCCTCCACGTTCAACTTGAAGGTGGACATCCATTCCATCAAGCAGGCCATTATGCTACTTGGAACAGACGCACTGAAAAAGTGGCTGTATCTGTTGTCGATGGATGATTTTGCAAAAATGGGGACGATCGGTTCCAAGGAAATATTGAAGATCAGTTTTCAACGGGCAAAAATGTGTGAATTGATTGCAGAGAAGCTGAGGCTTCCTGAACGAGTGGATGGCTATTTTCTGACTGGATTATTATCCATGGTCGATGTCATTATGGGCAGGCCCTTGAATGGCATCCTGGAGCAGCTGCCTCTGGAAAATCAAATTAAACGTGCGTTAC
The DNA here is from genome assembly GCF_042675915.1 of Thalassobacillus hwangdonensis. NCBI lineage: Bacteria > Bacillati > Bacillota > Bacilli > Caryophanales > Bacillaceae > Thalassobacillus > Thalassobacillus hwangdonensis. The sequence continues at coordinate 549,956 of NZ_JBHTKL010000005.1, forward strand.
TTGCAGAAGAGAACAGACATCGAAAGGTACTTGACTTAGTGATTAGCATTGAGCGGGCAGAGTTCGGAGTGATGGAAGAAAAAATACAGGCATTTGAACTGTCTGCAAGTGATATTTTTAACATTTATGAGCAATCGATCAAATGGACAGATTCTCTTTATAAAGATTTCTTTACTCAAGTGGAAGAAAATCATGCAGGCTGACACATCTCCTTTCGAGGTGTGTATTTTTTTGTATCAAATACCACTGGATTAACGCGTCTCCCTAAAGATAAATCCTTCATTAGACCTATCACAATCATAATGTAAACGCTTTCATAAAGGGCGGTTATCACATATGATAGGAATAGGCAGAGATAACAATCGATAGGGGGAGACAAGATGAGCAGAAGCAAGCATTTTGAAACAGAAGTGATCCATGCAGGCTATGATTCCAAAGATCACCTCGGTAGTTTGAGTACACCGATTTTCCAAACATCCACGTTCACTTTTGATTCAGCTGAGCAGGGGGAGAGGCGGTTTGCGGGAGACGAAGAAGGCTACATTTACTCCCGTTTAGGTAACCCTACAGTAAAGGCGCTGGAGCAAAGGGTTGCGGTTCTGGAAGGTGCTGAAATGGGACTTGCCTTCGGATCAGGGATGGCTGCTGTTTCAGCTGTGCTCGTTGCTTTGACGAAGGCAGGCGATCACATCCTATGTTCTCAAGGTCTATATGGGTGTACATTCGGACTGCTATCCATGATGAAGGAAAAATATGCGATTTCAAGTGATTTCAGCCTTATGGAGACAGAAGAGGAGCTGAAAAGTAAGATTCAGCCGAACACTACCTGTATTTATATTGAAACACCGATCAATCCTACGATGAAGCTGATCGACCTGGAACTTGTGTCCAGGGTCGCCAAATCATACGGCATACCAGTTGTGGTTGATAACACATTTTCTTCTCCTTATTTGCAGCGACCAATAGAATATGGTTGTGATGTTGTCATTCATAGTGCTACGAAATATTTATGTGGACATGGAGATGTCATCGGCGGGCTTGTCGTTGGAAAAGAAGCATTCATGAAACAGGTGGCTGTCACGACACAGAAAGATATAGGAGGGGTAATGGCGCCATTTGATGCATGGCTGCTGTTGAGGGGGTTGAAGACATTACCAGTCCGTATGGAACGCCACTGCCATAATGCGATGATGATGTCCGAAAGGTTGAACGCGCATCCGATAGTCAAGAGCGTCTATTACCCCGGTGATGTGACACATGAAGATTACGCATTGATGGTCACACAGATGAAAGCAGGGGGAGGGGTGCTTGCGTTCGAGCTTGAGGGAACGAAAGAAGATGCCCAGAAAATGATGAACGCCTTGAAGATGATCAAAATCGCCGTCAGCCTGGGAGATGCAGAATCCCTCATCCAACACCCTGCAACAATGACGCATACGGTTGTACCCGAACAGAAGAGGAGAGAGATGGGGATCACTGATCAGTTGATCCGTCTATCGGTAGGGCTGGAAGCATGGGAAGACATCTGGCAAGACTTAGAACAAGCGCTGAGCTTTATCGGAAGTAAAACATCAAAGGAAATACCAATAGAAAAGTAATCCATTAAAAAGCACAGAGCATACTAAGCTCTGTGCTTTCCTAATTACCTTAAGGATTTTGGATTCAAGGCATCTTTGATTCCTTCACCGATGAAGTTGATTGAAAGGATGGTGATGGTCAACGTGAGTGCTGGAGGCACCCAGATCCAAGGCATGTTCTGGAGTACATCCGCTTCTCTTGATGCAGAGAGCATGTTCCCCCAGCTTGGAGTTTCCGCTGGTACACCAAATCCTAAGTAACTTAATCCTGATTCTACAACAATCATCGCAGCGAAGGTGAGCGTCGCCTGTACGATGATGGTAGAGAGGACGTTAGGAATCAAATGCTTAAGAATTACCTTTGTAGGCCTTGAACCGATCGATGTAGCCGCCAGGATGTATTCATTCTCTTTTTCTGCCAGAATTTTACTTCGCACCAGACGTGCGACACCACCCCAGCCAAGCACACTGATGACGGCAATCAGAACCGATACCCCACCAAGCTTCCCGAAGAATACAGCATTCAATACGATAACGAATACCAGCAATGGGAAGTTCAAAATGAAATCGGTGAAACGCATCAATGCATTGTCTACGAAACCACCATAGAAGCCGGCAAGGGCTCCAATAAGTGTTCCGAACATGATAATTAAAAATGTACACGAAATACCAACCAATAAAGAAACTCTTCCACCATATAAGAGTCTGGTCCAGACGTCACGACCACTCTTATCCGTTCCAAACCAGTGCTCGGAGGTTGGCTCCAGGGACATTTGACCGATGTTTACCCGAGAGATGTCTGCAGTCGTAATATATGGTGCAAGGAAAGATAAGATGGATATGGTCAACAAGAAGAAGAGGCTGACCATCGCCAGTTTATTTCGGACGAACTTCCTGCGGGCGACTGCCCACGGAGACATTGATTTCGGTCTTCTCATTTTTTTCATCTGTGGATTTTCAAGTAGTTCTGCCATGATCACCCTCCTAATCTACACGAATTCTTGGATCGACGATTCCATACAACAAGTCAGCTATCATGTTCCCGAATAATACCAGGAAGGAGAACATCATTGTCAGTGTCATCATTACAGGGTAATCACGCGTATTGATCGAATCCAAGAACAGCATGCCGATTCCAGGGTAGGTGAATATCGCTTCTGTAATGATCGCTCCACTGATCAGCGTCACGATGTCAAAACCTAAGAAAGTGATCAATGGAATGATCGAATTCCTGAGGATATGTTTGTTGTAGATTTTTGATTCAGGTGTTCCTTTTGCGCGTGCTGTACGTACGTAATCCTTCCTGCTGCTTTCGATGATGTCATTACGAAGGAACTGAGTGTAGCTGGCTGTTCCAAGTGCTCCAAGGACGATGGCAGGCAGGAATACATGGTGTAATCTGCTTAAGTAATATTCAAATGTACCATTCTCCACTTGAATATCCACTGAACCACTGAATGGGAACCAGTCCAGCTGAAATGCAAAGAAATAGATTGCAAATACACCGGCGATGTAGGAAGGGACTGCCAAGCCAAGGTAGTTGATTCCCCCGATCAGGTTGTCTGCTGCAGTGTAAGGCTTTCTACCAGCGTACATACCCATCGCAAATGCGAGAATGTATGTTATGACAAGGGAAGTGATTCCCAGGAAAAGCGTATTCGGCATTTTCTCTGCGATCAGAGCGGATACTTCCATTTTATATCGGGTAGATTCACCGAAGTCTCCTTGGACAAAATTCGTAATCCATCTTCCATACTGAACTAGTACCGGATCATTCAGACCAGCTTCTTCCCTTTTTTGTTCTATGTACTCAGGGTCAGTATTGTTAGGATCAATTTCCCCACCGAAGGGATCCCCTGGCATAGCTAATGCCAGGGTGAACACTACGATGGAAATAAGGAGAAGCATCGGGATCATGCCTAGTATTCGACGTAACGTGTACTTTAACATGATGTTTATGCTCCTTATCTGTTATTTTCCTAAAGAATCTTACTCAGTTACGAACCATTCATGCGGGCTGTTCATTCCGGATACATCCAGAGTCAGGCCGCCTACGCGCTTGTTCACACCATAGATTTCATCAAGCTCGGTGATGAATAGCATAGGAAGTTCTTCGTTAACGATTTTCTGCCATTCGACGTAAAGGTCTTTACGTTTCTCCTGGTCAGTTCCGACAACTTCCACATCAAGTGCATCGTCAAGAAGCTGATCACTTTCTTCATTCACCCAGCGAGGGTAGTTCCAAAGCTGGTCGGATTTCCATAGTGCAGATGGATCTGGGTCAGCACCATAGCCCCAACCACCGAAGAATGCTTCCATGTCTTCGTGATCTTTTTCGATCATGTCATAGTACTGGTTGACTTCGATCATTTCAAGTGTAGATTTCAGGCCAACTTCTTCCCAATACTGAGTCAATGCTTTCGCACGGGACTCGAACGTAGGGTTTCCAGTTGCATAGTGTGCAAAGTTTACGACGAACTCGTCTCCATTCGGATCTTCACGGAAACCGTCATCGTTCGTATCTACGTAACCTGCTTCATCAAGAAGTTCTTTCGCTTTTTCAGGGTCATACTCGTATGTGTTCAGCTCACTGTTATCCGCAGCAATCCAGTGTGCTGTAGGTACAGGACGGTTGACAACTTTTCCGTATCCACCAAAGAATGCATCGATCCATTCCTGACGGTTGATGGAATACATCATTGCCTGACGCAATTGTTTGTCAGCATACTTGTCTTTCTGTTCTGTAACTTCTTTCGCTTCGTTATCGAATTTACCTAGCTTGAAGCCTACATAGTAGTAGGAAAGACCAGGAGCTGTACGTAGTTCAACATTCTCCATCGCTTCAACGTCTTTACCGATGGTAGGGTGGACAGCTACGATATCGACATCTTCATTTTCAAGTGCACCAGTTACAGCTGTGCTGTCGATGACTTTGACGATGATTTTGTCCAAATTAGGTTTACCTTGCCAGTAATTTTCGTTAGCAACCAATTCAACGGATTCGCCTGGAACCACTTTGTTGACTTTGAAAGGACCAGTACCTACCATGTCACGACGGACAGGATCGGAACCTTCCATGTCAGCAACTTCGATACCTTCGAACTCTGTACGGTTCATCGGGTATGTCCAAAGGTTCAACAGGTTGTTTACGCGAGCTTTGTCAAATGTGATTTTTACTTCATAATCACTGACTTTCTCGATACCGGAGATGGAATCAGCTTCACCATTGCGGTATGCTTCTGCACCTTCGATTGTCTGAACGTTAGAATAACGTGGACCATCATAATCCGGGTGTGCAAGCGTTTCTAGAGAGAAGATCCAGTCATCGACAACAAGTTCATCACCGTTGTGCCACATGACTCCTTCTTTGAAGGTGAATGTGAAGACTTTATTATCTTCTGTTTCCCAGGAAGCGATGTTTGGCTGAGGCTTCAATTCCTCATCGAACGTGATCAAGTTATCATCGAAAAGACCAAGAACTTCAGCATCGGTAACGATACCATACCAGTTCCAGTGGAAGAGACCTTCAGGAGCAGCATCCAAAGCATACGTCAACGTACCGCCTTGCTGAGGCTCTCCTTCTGCCTCTTCGTCAGAACCTTCGTCGCCAGTGTCTTCACCGCTGTCGCCGGTGTCACCAGTATCCTCCGTTTTTTCCTCATCGTCAGTAGCATTTGCGTCATCGCTGCCATTACAAGCAGCAAGGAACATTGTCAGGATCAGCATCATTGCTGCCAGCCATAAGAACTTCTTGTTACGCATGTGTTTACCCCCTGTAAAATTATTGGAATAGCTTGCTTAATCAACCAGAATGCACGCTACGTGGTGGCCTGATCTCACCTCCTTCAATTCTGGTTTGATGGTGGAACATTTATCCACAGCCATCGGACAGCGCGTATGGAACGGACATCCGGATGGTGGATTTTCAGGACTTGGTACATCGCCTTCAAGTACGATCCGCTCTTTTTTCCTCCTTGGATCAGGTTCAGGAACAGCGGAGATCAATGCTTGCGTGTACGGGTGGAGAGGTTCTTTGTAAATCGTATTCTTATCAGCGATTTCTACAATGTGACCGAGATACATGATCCCAATCCGGTCGCTCATATGTTTGACCACGCTCAAGTCGTGGGCGATGAACAAGTAGGTCAGGTCGAAATCATCCTGCAGTTCATTCAGAAGATTCAGTACCTGTGATTGCACCGATACATCCAGTGCAGATACGGGTTCATCAGCGATAATCAGCTTCGGTTTCAATGCCAATGCGCGGGCGATTCCGATCCGCTGACGCTGTCCACCGGAAAATTCATGCGCATATTTCGTATAGGCGTCGTCAGGGAGGCCCACACGTTTCAACAGCTCCATGACTTCTGCTTTGATTTCCTTTTTCTTTTTACGAGGGTAGTAGTTTTTGATCGGTTCAGAAATGATATCTCCGACCATCTGCATCGGGTTCAATGATGCGTAAGGGTCCTGGAAAACCATTTGGAAATCTTTGCGCTTTTCCCTTAATCGGTTTCCTCGTAGCTTCGTAATATCTTCACCATCAAAATTGATTTCCCCATCAGTAGGATTCAAAAGCCTCAAAATGGTACGTCCGGCTGTGGATTTTCCACACCCGGATTCTCCTACAAGTCCGAGAGTTTCTCCTTTTTTCAGTTCAAAGCTGACTCCGTCGACAGCTTTAACATGTCCCACTGTTCGTTTGAAAAATCCACCTTTGACAGGGTAGTAGGTTTTCAGATTACTGACCTTGAGGAGTGTTTCCTGATTCGTTTTGGAAGATGTAGTTTCATGTGTCTGTGTCGCGTCCAATACATTATTCATTTGGCAGTCACCTCATTTTGAGTCCGGCTTGATTCATAGAGTAGGCAACGCACCGAATGACCAGGAATCTCTTCTCCCAAACCTGGGGTGACCGTTCTGCATTCCTCCATGGCTTTAGGACATCTGTCTACGAACTTACACCCTTGACGGGGCATGTTCTTCAAAGATGGAACAATCCCATCGATGGAAGCTAGGTTTTTTTCTTCGCGGTCCATCCGAGGAATGGACTTCATCAGTAATTCTGTATACGGATGAAGAGGTTTTTCGAACAGGGAGATGACGTCTGTCTGTTCTACGACTTCACCGGCATACATGACGATGACTTCATGACATGTCTCTGCAACGACTCCTAGATCATGTGTGATCAGGATGATTGACATATCATTGGTCTCTTGTAGATCCTGCAATAGCTCGAGGATTTGAGCCTGGACCGTTACATCCAATGCAGTGGTAGGTTCATCGGCGATCAGAACCCTAGGCTCACAAGCAATGGCCATAGCAATCATGACACGTTGGCGCATACCGCCGGAAAGCTGGTGCGGATATTCATCCACCACCTTCTCTGGGCGGGAGATGCCAACTTTATTAAGTAGATCAATTACTTTTTTTCTAGCTTCCTTCTTGGAAACTTTGAAATGATTATGTATAGCTTCAGTTAATTGGAATCCTATGGTGAATACGGGGTTTAAGGATGTCATCGGTTCCTGGAAAATCATTGCAACATCTTTTCCTCGAACCTTGTTCATTTCTTTATCTGTCAATTTTTCTAAAGATTTTCCATCATAGAGGATTTGACCATTCCTGATTTTCCCTATGTTTTTTGGTAAAAGCTGCATGATCGAGAGGGACATGACGCTTTTTCCACATCCGGATTCTCCGACAACACCCATTACCTGTTTAGGCTTGACGCTGAAACTGACATTATCCACGGCATTGTGCCATTCTCCATCAATTTCAAAAGCGGTTTCCAAGTTCTTCACTTCGAGTAACGATGGCTGGGACTGAAAATCTGTATAGTGACTCATAAGACACCCCTGTCTAAATATTCAATAAATTATGCAAATTTAAACTATTTGTGGAACATGATATAACAATGGGGGGGTAGAATCAATCCTTTTTTTACATTTTGTTTACGAAAAAGGGAAACTTTAACTGAAATTGAAAGGAATATACAATGAATCTGCAACATTCGATAAAAAGCGACATTACTGCACTTTGGAATGTCGACAAGGGAATGATGGTGGAAATTCAAGGGGGGTTTTGACCCGATCATAAGAAAATAGAAGGATTTTTATTTAAATTATCTGAAATATTGTTTCACGTACATATATATTTGTTGGAAGTTTAATCGTAGCCACACAATTATGGTAAAATAATGGACAGTCAATAGGATTAGGAAAGGGGCATGGACATGGATCAACGAAGTGTAAAGTCTTCAGAAAGAAGAGAGCGTATATTGAACTTATTGAAACATAGCAGAGAGCCGATCAAGGGTAGCGACCTTGCGGAAATGCTGGATGTTTCCCGTCAAGTGATCGTGGGGGATGTCTCTCTACTGAAGGCTAAAAATCTACCAATTGTAGCAACTAGCCAAGGTTATCTGTTCATGTCAGATCAAACAGACAGCTTCGCTATTGAGCGAACGATTGCGTGCAAGCATCTTCCTGAGGAATCCGAAATCGAGTTGAATATACTGGTGGATCATGGCGTGTTTGTTAAGGATGTTACGGTGGAACACCCTGTGTATGGAGATTTGATGGCTTCTCTAAGAATAGCGAATCGCCGGGATGTGAAAAAGTTCATGGAGGAGATCCGTGCAACTAGTGCTGCATTTCTTTTGGAGTTGACAGGGGGCATCCACCTTCATACCATTGCTGCAGATAATGAAGGGGCGATTCAGGAAGCGCTCGAAGCGTTGGAGGAAAAAGGTATCCTTCTACAATCCTGATTCCCACATAAGTTAGTACTAATAATTTAAATTAGAATTCTTAGATGGAATAGAAGGTATGCTATGGTATTGTCAGATGTTACATTCAGGAAGGTTGAGGCTCTATGAGTATCATCCCAAATTTATTGACCGTTGTGCTTGTCATCAACTTCTTGCTCGCGTTTGCCATCATTTTTCTCGAGAGGAGAGACGCCAGTGCCACTTGGGCATGGCTGATGGTATTGTTGTTCATCCCGGTTGCTGGATTCATCTTTTATTTGATTTTCGGGAAACGCCTGAGCAGCAAACAGATTTTCACATGGGATAAAAAAAGCAGGCTAGGCCTTCTTACAGCGGTCCAGGAACAATTGAGGTCGATTGAAGAGGATTCTCTAAGGCTGCGACATCCCGATCTCGACGAATATGATGATCTTGTCTATATGCATTTGAAAAATAATGATGCATTGCTGACGCAGGATAATCGGGTGGAGTTATATACAGATGGACAAAAGAAGTTCCATGCCCTGATGGAAGATATCGAACGTGCGACAGATCACATCCATCTGCTCTATTACATCATTCGTGACGACCAATTGGGAGAGCGGTTGGCAGAAGCATTAATCAAGAAAATCGATGAAGGTGTCCACGTCCGCGTTCTTTATGACGATATGGGTTCCAGATCATTGAAGCGTCGTTATATTAAAAAGATCAAGGATGCAGGGGGCGAAGTAGAATCTTTCTTCCCACCTTTAATCCCTAAATTGAACCTTAAAATCAACTATCGTAATCACCGTAAGCTGGTCATCATCGATGGACGTATCGGCTATATCGGCGGATTTAATATTGGTGATGAATACTTGGGATTCAATAAACGATTCGGTTATTGGCGGGACACTCATTTAAGGGTGGAAGGAGGGGCTGTCCATAATATGCAGACCCGCTTCATCCTTGACTGGAACCATGCATCGAGAAGAGACATCCAATATGAAGATCGATACTACAAGTCAGAACCAGTGGGTAACGCAGCGATGCAAATCGTTTCGAGCGGTCCGGACTCAGAGTGGGAACAGATCAAGCATGGGTATATAAAGATGATTTTGTCGGCAAAAGAATACATTTACATCCAGACACCATATTTCATTCCGGATGACAGCCTGCTCGATGCATTGAGAATTGCGGTCTTATCCGGTGTGGATGTGCGGCTGATGATTCCGAATAAACCCGATCACCCATTTGTGTATTGGGCCACTTATAGTAATGTAGGGGACTTATTGAAGGCGGGAGCCACCATTTATATCTATCAGAAAGGCTTCCTGCATGCCAAAACGATTGTTGTCGATGGTAAAATCGCGTCAGTAGGAACGGCGAATATTGATGTTCGGAGCTTCAGGCTGAACTTTGAGGTCAACGCTTTCCTATATGAACCTGATATATCAAGGGAGCTTGCAGAGCGGTTTGATGAAGATACTGCTGAATCGACCCAGCTTACTTGGAAGCTGTATCAGAAGCGTTCCAAATGGATCCGGTTCAAAGAATCGATTTCCAGGCTGCTTTCTCCAATTTTATAAGCAATAAAAAACCAGCACCTGTACTAAGGGTGCTGGTTTTAATTATATACAGGCCGTTATTGTTGGGAGAGGGGTGGTCTGGGAAACGACTCGCTTTTCTGTGGGGAAACCGGCAAGCTTCCTCGGGCTTTCAGCCCTGCGGGATCTTGCCTAGTTTCTTTTCCCACGGAAGTCTCGCCGTTTCCCAGACCACTTACCAATAACTAGCCAAACGACCCATTTTCTAACAATCCTTTAATACAGCAAGGGGCGTCACGAAAGCGAGTCCTTCCGTGACGCCCCTAAACTATATACATTTCCATACTATTCATCAATCTTGCTTATCTATTTAGCTGCTAATTTTAACGTCGTCTCTGTTTGTTCACCATTTCTATAGACTGTCAGTTCAACTTCTTCGTTCGCCTTCGTTTCATCATAGAGATAATGGCGAAGCTCCAGCAAATTCGCTACTTTTTCACCGTCGACCTCTGTGATGACGTCATACTGCTGAAGGCCAGCTTCCTGTGCAGGGGAGTCTGGTGCAACCTGTCCTACGATGACCCCTTGCTGGACATCTGCAGGTAACTGAAGGCGCTGCTGCAAGTATTCGGCAGGAATCTGACTGACATCTTTCAGCGAAACCCCCATGTATGGCCGTTTCACTTCCCCTTCTGTTTCCAAGTCCTCAATTACCGGCTTCGCAACATTCATTGGAATGGAAAAACCGATACCTTCGACTTCCTCTTTCGCAATTTTCATCGAGTTGATTCCAATCACTTCTCCATCCATATTCACTAAAGCGCCACCGCTGTTACCAGGGTTGATGGCTGCATCTGTCTGAATGACTTCCGTCTGCCAATCCGGCTGACCATCTTTATTGATATCGATTGGAATGTTTCGGTTCAGTCCGCTGATGATACCCTGTGTAGCGGATCCGGCGAATTCCATGCCGAGAGGGTTACCGATGGCAATGGCTGTTTGACCTACCTCGACGTCTTCTTCTGCGAGGTCAGCAACGCTCTCGACATGCTTGCCATCTATTTGTAAAACGGCTAGGTCCGTCATTGGGTCACTGCCTTTCAATGATGCACTGACCTTTTCACCATCATGCATGATCACTTCAAGTTGATCAGCGCCTTGGATGACGTGATGGTTGGTCACTACATATGCTTTTCCATCATCTTTCTTATAGATGACCCCGGAACCTGTGCCGGCTTTTTGAGCCATATCTCCATTTCCCTTAACATTTGAAATTCCGACGACAGCATCAGAAGCTTTCTCGATTGCCTGGGTTACTGCTTCTTTATCTTTACCGAGGTTCAGTTCATCCGCCTGTGCGGTTGGTTCACCAACATTGATGTCTACACTGATACCCTTCCATTGAAAAAGCCCTGTGATAAGGAATGCGGCTGTGATCGCACCGAACACTCCATAGGCAAATCGGGAACGCTTCTTCACTCTTTTTGTCTGCTGTTCATTTTTTTCTTGTTCGAACATAGATCAATGCCCCCTTCATGATTTATCAATGAATGACTTTGTTCGCTTCGTTCAATTATCATTATAGGAACCGGTTATGGCATGATTTTGGTCTAAATGTGGAAAAAGTGTGGAATAGAAGGAAAGTAGGAAAGAATCGGATACAATGTTTACAAGAGACGGAACTGATAAAGGAGTGCTTCGTATGAATCATACCGTTGCGGTTGTAGAAGATGATCCGAACATACAGGATATTGTAGATGCTTACTTGAAACGGGAAGGCTATGAAGTCAAAGTGATGGAAAGTGCAGAGGAGGCTTGGGATCTGTTTGAGCAATCTCCGCCTGATCTTTGGGTGCTGGATCTTATGCTCCCAGGGATGGATGGCTATGAATTTTGCAAACAGGTTCGTCAGACGTCACAGGTGCCCATCATCATCATTTCCGCAAAAGACGATGAGGTGGACAAGATACTTGGGCTGGAACTTGGTGGGGATGATTACCTGACCAAGCCTTTCAGCCCGCGAGAATTGATTGCCCGGGTAAAACGTCAATTAAAACGGCTGGAAGCACTCCAACCGATTCAGAGTGAAGACTCTACCATGGAATCAGGCAAGTTGGCCCTTCACCTCGATGATCGCCTCGTCCACTGGAAGGGAGAAGAAATAGAGACGACCACGAAAGAATTCGATATGCTGCAAATCCTTGTTCGTCAGCCGAATCGCGCATTTTCACGTGAGGAATTGTTGATGAGGGTATGGGGAGAGGACTATTTCGGAAGCGATCGAGCTGTTGATGACTTAGTGAAACGATTGAGAAAGAAACTGCCTGATTTGCCACTCGAAACCGTGTGGGGACACGGCTATCGTCTGAAAAAAGAGGAACGTTCATCATGAAGCTGCTGCATCAACTGAACACAGCTTTTACATTATTGATCGTTATTGTCATGAGCATTACTGCATTCTTTTTATATTCCTTACTATTGAATACGCTGATTGCAGATGAACAAAGACAACTGGAGGACAAAGGGGATCTGTTGATCGAGTTATTGAATGAACCGAATGATCCGCTGCGGATTTCTCAGCTGCAGCAGCTCGTACAGGACAGTGATCTGCGCCTGTTGATGTTCGACCGCCAAAAGCGGGAAATCCTGTTCTCGACACTTCCGGCAGCAACTACTGCTGATTGGGCGAATCGTTATGATGAGGAATTACATGAAGAAGACATGTGGGAAAGTGATGGAGAGAGCTATGTCGTCCATAATATCGACTTCACTCCACAGAACAACGGTGTCGTACTTGTGCTCGCTACCCCGCTGGATGACCTGCAGGCAATACAAACGATGTTTGCCATGCGAATGGTAGCAGTGCTATTGATCGGTCTGATCATTGCTATCATTATCAGCTACTTCTTTACAAAACGACTGGTTACGCCATTGACCCGGTTGAAGCATGAACTGAAAAAGATCGAACGCAGGCAGTTCAGTGACTTGCAAGCTGTGAATGCCACTGGTGAAATAAAGGATGTAGAGCGCGGAGTAAGACAAATGGCTGAGGAACTCGACAAATATATCCGCTCTCAAAAGCTGTTTTTCCAAAACGCATCCCATGAATTGAAGACGCCGCTCATGTCGATCCAAGGATACGCGGAAGGGATTAAGGATGGGGTGTTTACGGGTGAGAGTGCTGAAAAAGGCTTGAAGGTAATGATCAATGAAACCGAGCGTTTGAAGAAAATCGTCAATGAAATGATCCTGTTAGCAAAGCTTGATAGCAACGAAAATATCTATCATCCGGAGAACGTGGAAGCGAAGGAAATGATAAGGCAAGCGAAGGACAGGTTGTTTCCATTAGCCAACGAAAAAGGGATCGTTTTGCAGGAATACTTAGAATCCTGCAAGCTTTACATCGATCCGGAAAAAGTGCTGCAGGCGTTGATCAATATCATCGGAAATGCGGTCAGGCATGCGCATCATCAGGTGACCGTGTCTTCTGAGATTGAGGATCAGAATTATGTGATCCGAATAGAAGATGATGGCGAAGGTATTTCTGAACAGCTGCTTCCTCAGTTATTCCAACGTTTCATCAAAGGTAAAGAAGGGGAAACAGGACTTGGCCTTGCCATCTCGCGTGCGATCATTGAGCGAAGTGGGGGCAGTATCCACGCAGCGAACCGAACCAATCATACTGGTGCAATATTTACGATTCGGATGCCAGTACCTGTACGTGAAACTCAAGATGAATAGGCAACGCTTGGTTCGTGGTATGATAGGGATAGAATGATAACAGATAGACGAGGAGAGAGCGCAATGGAAGCAAAACGATGCATCGATTCACTCGCAGTAAAAAATTCACATGTGTTACCGCCAGATACCAACAGCCATGGAACATTATTCGGTGGAAGGCTGATGGCATACATCGATGACGTAGCAGCAATCGCAGCTACCCGCCACTGCAGAAAAGCGGTTGTTACGGCATCTACGGACTCCGTCGACTTTCTTGAACCAGTATATGAAGGGAATGCGATTTGCCTTGAGGCTTTTGTGACATGGACCCACAAAACTTCAATGGAAATTTTCGTAAAGGCAATCACAGAAAACTTGATGACCGGAGAGAGGAAAGTGTGTACGACTGCATTTTTGTCGATGGTTGCAGTAGATGAAAACAACAAGCCGACACCTGTGCCGTCTGTGGTTCCTGAGTCAGAGGAAGAAAAGTGGCTGCATGCAGGAGCGGCTAAACGACATGAACGCCGGAAGGAAAGAAGGAAGGAATCCAAGGAGCTTGCAGAAAAATTTGGAACGGGACTTCCTTGGTAATAAGCGAGAACGTCTGGGTGGACATCCAGGCGTTTTTTTAATGTGTTTACAACGTTTGATCCTTAGGATGTAAATTTTTTCATTTGACCAGATTTGTAATAAAAATTAAACTATTTTTTAGTCGATTAATGAACGGGTGATGCACTGTTCACCGTGCTCCCACTTTTTGTAAGATAAATTAACGTTTAACCCAAATCGAAATAGGTAAAGTAAATAGTAATTATTTACAAAAAGATGAAGTAATCAAAGTTGGAGAGGGGTTAGAAAATGGGTTTCTTAGAAAATATTCTCGGGTACCTTAATGACGCGATGTGGGGCTACATACTGATCGCCGTCCTGATTGGATTGGGGCTGTGGTTCTCCATACAGACGCGTTTCGTTCAATTCAGGTATATTCCTGAAATGTTTCGCGTCCTGTTCGATAAAAGGGCGATTACCGCGGAAGGCAGGAAAGGTACATCACCATTCCAGGCATTCACAATCAGTACAGCGTCCCGTGTCGGTACTGGTAACCTTGCTGGTGTTGCATCAGCAATCGCAATCGGTGGACCGGGTGCGGTATTCTGGATGTGGATCGTGGCACTTGTAGGTGGTGCTACAAGCTTTATCGAAAGTACATTGGCGCAGGTATATAAAATTCCTGAAAAGAATCAGTACCGTGGTGGACCGGCCTACTACATGGAAAAAGGCCTGAAAAACCGCAAACTGGGTATCGCGTTTGCGATTACGATCATTTTCACCTATGGTCTTGTTTTCAGTTCTGTACAGTCTAATACGATCCGATTGGCTTTTGAGAAGTCGTTTGATACAGACAAATGGGTGATGGCTGCGATTCTTACCGTCATCGTCGCCCTGGTCATCTTTGGAGGCCTGAAACGTATTGCGGAAGTGACTCAGTATATCATTCCGATCATGGCAATTTTCTATATCATTCTTGCGGGTTATATTCTGTCATTGAATTTTGGAGCACTTCCGGAAATCTTCGGAATGATCTTCCAGAATGCATTCGGCTTTAATCAGGCTGCAGGTGGTACGTTTGGTGCTGCCATCATGATGGGGATCAAGCGTGGGTTGTTCTCCAACGAAGCTGGTATGGGTAGTGCGCCGAACGCGGCTGCAACTTCAGAGGTCACCCACCCGGTAAAACAGGGATTGATCCAGACGCTTGGTGTATTCACCGATACACTTCTGATTTGTAGTGCGACAGCATTGATCATCATCTCTTCTGGAGAATGGATCAATAACGGCGATATGGATGGAATCCAGCTGACTCAGACAGCATTTGAAGCACAGCTTGGTGAATGGGCAGTGATTTTCATTGCTGTAGCGATTTTCCTATTCGCATTCAGTTCCATTATTGGAAACTACTATTATGGTGAAACAAACCTTGAATTCATTAAGAGTACGAAATCAGGACTAGCCATCTATCGTATTGCAGTACTATTGATGGTCATCTTCGGAGCAGTTGCTCAGTTCAACCTTGTATGGGCACTGGCCGATCTGACGATGGGAATCATGGCATTGATCAACTTGTATGCCATCACCAGATTGTCCAAAGTCGCTTATTTAACGATGAAAGACTATAGCAAGCAGAAAAAAGCCGGCAAGGATCCAGAATTCTATCAGGACCATCTGCCGGGTGTAGAGGGAATGGAATACTGGAGAAGAGACCAGACATCCATGAAGGAAGACAGTTAAGGAATAAAAGAGATACGCAACCTCAAATCCGCTATCATTAGGCGGATTTGAGGTTTTTTTGATACACTGAAGAAGGTTCACAATCAAGGATAGGAATGATGGCTATGAGTATTCTTCAAGTGGAGAATCTGACAAAGAGTTATGGAGAAAAGACGTTATTCAATCAATTGACTTTTACTATAGATGAACGACAGCGTATCGGTCTGATCGGTGTAAATGGCACAGGGAAATCTACGCTACTGAAAGTTCTGGCAGGTCTTGATTCTGCTGAAGCAGGGGAAATGAAGCATGCCAAGGACTTTCGAGTGGAATACCTGCCGCAGGATCCGGTAATGGATGCTGAGCGGACTGTGCTTGAACATATCTACTATGGGGATTCGGAAATCATGGTAGCATTGAGGGATTATGAAAAGGCTCAGAGTGCACTGGAAAAGAACCCGGACAGCGAGCAGACCCAGCAGCAATTATTGTCCATGCAGGCGAAAATGGATGAACTGGATGCGTGGGAAGCAAACACGGTTGCAAAATCAGTCCTCATGAAATTAGGCATTGGCACATTTGAGGCCAAGATCGGTGAGTTGTCAGGGGGACAGCGAAAGCGGGTGGCAATCGCCAAAGCACTGATCCAACCGGCGAATATTCTCATCTTGGATGAGCCGACGAACCATTTGGACAATGAAACCATTGAATGGCTGGAAGAATACCTCAGTCAATATGATGGTGCGCTGATTGTCGTTACACACGACCGTTACTTCCTCAACCGGGTGACGAATAAAATCTACGAACTCGATCAAGGGAATTTGTATATCTATGATGGCAATTACGAAATGTTCCTTGAGAAAAAAGCGGAGAGGGAAGAGCAGGAACGCCTTTCGGAAGAGAAGCGTCAAAATACGCTAAGACGGGAGCTTGCCTGGCTGCGTCGTGGGGCGAAAGCGCGAACCACTAAACAAAAAGCTCGCAAGCAGCGTGTAGAAGCTTTGCAAGATGAGAGTGGCCCTGCAGCGAGTCAAAACATGGACATCGCAATCGGATCTGCAAGGTTGGGGAAAAAAGTTATCGAATTAGATGGCGTTTCCAAATCGTTGGATGGGAAGTCACTGCTGGAGGACTTCAGCTACCTTGTTGTACCGGAAGAGCGTTTAGGCATCATTGGGGCGAATGGCAGCGGGAAGACGACATTGCTGAACATCATTGCCGGCCGTCAGGCACCAGATGCAGGTCATGTTGAAATGGGTGAAACGGTAAAAATCGGTTATTACACCCAGGATCATGAAGAACTTGATGGGAATTTGAAAGTCGTGGAATACATCAAGGAAACAGCAGAAGTGATTCATACGGCAAATGGAGATGTGATTACTGCAGAACAGATGCTGGAACGCTTCCTGTTCCCACGCCATCAGCAATGGACGTACATCCGGAAACTTTCCGGTGGAGAACGCAGACGTCTGTATTTATTGAAGGTGTTGATGGAAGAACCGAATGTCCTCTTGCTGGATGAGCCTACGAATGATTTGGACACAGAGACGCTAGGTGTGCTTGAAGAATATTTGGATCATTTCCCAGGTGTCGTCATCACGGTTTCGCACGACAGGTACTTCCTTGATCGCACAGTAGATCGCCTGATCGCCTTTGAAGGAGATGGACACACTCGCAGGTTCTTCGGTAATTACAGCGAATACATGGACGAGAAAAAGAAACTTGAAGCGCTCGAGAAGCAACAGAAACAAGAAGTCCAGCGTGCCGAACCCGCTCATAAGCAACGTAAGAAACAGCGGAAGCTATCCTATAAAGAGCAAAAAGAATGGGATGGGATTGAGGATGAAATCATGGCACTGGAAGCTCGTCTGGAAGAGCTGCAGGCAGAAATCGGTGAAGCTGGCAGTGACCTTGGAAAGGTTCAGGAACTGTACAAAGAACAAGAACGCGTGGAGAACGAACTCGAAGCGACAATGGAACGGTGGGAGGAGCTGGCTCAGCTGGTCGAGGAAATCGAACAGGAAAAGGAGAGTCGCCGGTAAAAGCGGCTTGGTCGCCGGAAAACTGGGAAACTCGCCGGTAAACAGAAAAAGTAGCCGGAAAATCGTAGAAGTCGCCGATAAGTACGAAAACTCGCCGGAAAAAGGATGGCCCATGCAATCATGGGTTTTCCTTTGTTTAATTTTTGAAATTGTGAAATAATATTGAGAGGAAAAACACGAACTGGAGGAATGAAGATGCCACAACAGCAAATGTTAGAAAAATATGCAGAGTTAGCTTTGAAGACCGGAGTGAATTTGCAAAAAGATCAAATGCTCATGATCAACTCAACGATAGAAGGAGCAGACTTCACTCGGATCGTTGTACAAAAAGCATATGAAATGGGTGCGAAGAAGGTACATATCAACTGGAGCGATGATGCGATTACGCGCCTGAAATATGAACATGAAACAAAAGAAGTACTTTCAGATGTAGAAGATTGGAAAGTCGCGATGTACGACTATTTCGCGGAAGGTGGAGCGGCGGTTCTATCCGTCCGTTCAACAGACCCTGATTTGCTTCAAGGGATTGATGGAGAGAAAATCGCAGCAGCGAACAAGGCTGGTTCCATGGCGATGAAAAACTTCCGCGCCTATACGATGAACGATCGCATTCAATGGTCGATCGTTTCGATTCCGATCACTGCTTGGGCCCAAAAGATTTTCCCAGATGCGAGCGAAGAAGAAGCAATCTCCAACCTATGGGAACAAATCTTCAAGATTGTCCGTGTCGACAAAGAAGATCCTATCGCAGCATGGGAAGAGCACAACTCTGTTCTTTACCAGGCGAAGGAATTCCTCAACAAGAAAAAGTACAACAAACTGATTTTCACAGCACCTGGAACTGAATTGGAAGTTGACCTTCCTGAGGGCCATATCTGGAAAGGTGGCGCTTCTGAAACCGTAGAAGGCGGTGTGGCGTTCAATCCGAACATGCCTACCGAAGAAGTGTTTACAGCTCCGCATAAATATGGAGTCAATGGTACGGTTTCAAGCACAAAACCGTTGAACTATGGAGGTAACCTGATCGATAACTTCTCCCTGACTTTCAAAGAAGGGAAAGTAGTCGACTTCAAAGCAGAGCAGGGAGAAGAAACGTTGAAACACCTGCTTGATACAGATGAAGGTGCACGTCGTCTAGGAGAGCTTGCACTGGTGCCGCATGAATCACCAATTTCCCAGTCAGGACTGATTTTCTATAATACGTTGTTTGACGAAAATGCTTCCTGTCACCTTGCGCTAGGGAAAGCATATCCGAACAACCTCGAAGGCGGGTCTGATATGAACGAAGAACAACTGGATCAGCACGGAGTGAACGACAGTCTGACACACGTCGACTTCATGATGGGTTCAGGCGAACTCGACATCGATGGTGTATTGGGAGACGGTTCAAAAGAAGCAGTCATGCGCAATGGCAGCTGGGCTATAACATTTGATTGAACGTTTGATCAATACGAAAAGGACCTCTTTTGAGGTTCTTTTTTTGCTTTGGGGGGATCTGGCGATTTCCGGGTGTTTACTGGCGATATGCAGGATTAATCTGTTGAAAATCTGTATAAACTGGCGCAAACCCACTTTAATCTGGCAAATAGCCATTTGTTTCATTTTTATGAGGAGGGGGAACAGCTATTAAAAGGGATAAAAGGAGAGATGTGTCATGCAACGTCCAGAGAATGAACTATTCGGGCAAAGTGGTAACCCAAATGATTTCGGTAAGTGCAGCAATTGCGGGAAATTCCTGCAATCCAAACGAGAGAAGAAAGTAATGCTGTGCAGCGAATGTCAGGAAGCTCGCGACCAAGCACAATACAATAAAGAATGAACCGAAGAATGCTGCGAAATAGGCAGCATTCTTTTATTACCTCATTGAAAAGAGGGCAGTGTATGGCGTTTGATTATGACATCGATTTTGACAATACGGATTTCAGAAAGCACCCGGAAAAATACCGCGTCGGCCGTGGAGAGCAGGGAGTACTGCTGGTTGAACCATATAAGAGCGAAATTCTTCCGCATTGGCGATTCAAGACTCCGGAAATCGCAAAAGAATCCTCTGAAAAGATATATGAGTTGTATCAGCAATACAAGGAGAAAGACGACTTTGTGGGGATGGACATGGCCCGGAAATTCATGCAGATGGGCTATACGAGGTCACGGCGCTATGCCAATTATAAAGGCGGTAAGAAATATGATAAGGTTGGGAACATCAATGAAAGGGAGATTGATGATGAAAAAGCGGAGTCCGCAAGTATTTTCGAGGAAAAGTGGAAAGTCATCCGTAATGATGAAACGTATTTGAAAATGAAAAAGAACCATCAGAAAACATATGGATAAAAGAAAGCACCCATGTTCCGGTGCTTTCTGAATTAATCATGTTTTCTCAGCATCGCTCGTACTGGACTGCCATCTGCTTCTTCCATTTTCAATGGAAAAGCGATCAGTTCATAGTTGCCAGGCTGCACTTCATCCAGCAGTAATCCTTCCAAAATCAGTACGTCATTGGCATATAAGGAGTGATGTGCAGCTAATTCCTTGCTCGTTTCTGGATCGACGGAAGGTGTGTCCACGCCTATCAGATTAATTCCATTCTCTTTCAGGAATGGTCCCAGGTCATCCCCTAAAACAGTGTAGTCTTGTGGAAACTGCGTGCGATCCTTCCAGCTGTTCGACTGGACGATCACCTTCGAGACGTCTGCCAGATCATACTCCTGTAAATCACTTGCTGCAACCACCTGTTTACCTTCCATATTGACGACCAATGCTTCTCCGATAAAGCGTTCAGGAGGTAGTTCAGCAATCTTTTTTCCGTCATTGTCATAATGGAAAGGTGCATCGACATGTGTGCCAGTGTGGTTGCTCATTGAGATGTTCCCCACATTGACAGAACCCGTGTCTTCCATTGTCCACGTAAGTCCGTAACGGTAAGGCTCATCTCCTGGCCAAGGGGGAGTCTGTTCGTTCAACATCATTGTGATATCAATCAATTTCATGCTGCATCCTCCTTTACGCGATGATTCCACGTTCGTTTTTATAATTTTTATAGAGCTTGTTTTCCATGATTTCTTTCAGGCGTACTACCATGTCAAAGATATCCTCATAGGAAGTATAGAGTGCGATTGGTGCCAACCGGATTACATTCGGTGAGCGGAAATCAGGAATTACATTTTTTGCTTTCAGCGCTTTACATATGCTTGCTGCCTCATCATGTTCCAGGCTGACATGACCACCACGACGCTCATCATGGCGCGGGTTTGCGATCGTGAAACCATAGGAATCAAGCTCCTGTTCAATCAGTTTCATCATGAAGTTCGTCTGAGCGAGTGATTTTTTGCGAATGTTCTCGATGCCTGCTTCAAGAAATATCTCCAATGATCCCAGCAACGGCGCAGAACTCAAGATGTGCGGTGTGCCGATTTGAAACGCACTTGCCGTTTCGGCAGGTGTCAATGTATGGTCCATATCGAACTGTTTGTCTTTTCTCGAACTGAACCAGCCAGCGAGACCAGGGCTTGTCCCTAAATGTCTTTCATGGACGAATAAACCTCCGACTCCACCTGGACCACTATTCAAATATTTATACGTACACCATACCGCAAAGTCGACGCCCCAGTCGTGCAGCTGATGTGGGAGTGCACCGATAGAATGAGCAAGGTCGAACCCCACGATAATCCCCTTCTCATGGGCAGCTTCGGTGATTTTTTTCATATCAAGTAACTGACCACTGCGATAAAGCACAGAAGGAAGCAGAACCAGTGCTACATCATCTGCTAAGTGATCGATGATTGTGTCTTCGTTAAGTGTCCGGCCGTCTTCGCTTTGAACTTGGATCAGATGTTCAGCAGGATCAAATCTGTGCAGCTGCAGCTGACTTTTCAATGCATAGATGTCGGAAGGGAAGTTAAGGGCGTCCGCAACGATCTTCGTTCGGTTTCCTTCCGGGCGGTAAAAGGTTGCGATCAGTTGATGCAGGTTCGTCGTAATCGAGCCTGTATTGATGACTTCTTCAGGGGATGCGCCAACGAGTGGTGCAGTAGATTCCCCGATTTTTTCCGACATATAATACCATGGCTGTTCGCCGTCCATCCAACCTTCAATTCCGTGCTGCTTCCAGTCTTCAAGGGACGTCAGCAAAGTTCGTTCTGCTCGTTTTGATAGGAGGCCGAGCGAATTCCCGTCCATGTACAGCAAATCTTCTTTTATGTAAAATTCCTCTTTATATTGTGCAAGCTTATCCTGACTGTCGAGTTTCTGTGCATCATTTTTAGATAGTACTGAATGTTCCATCAAATCCCCTCCTCTGTTCATTATATCCCTCCTAAACGAGGACTCCAAGTTTTTCAATGAATCTTCCGGAATGCGTATGGTAAGCTGAAGGGAGTTCAAGGAGGGAGAGGGATGGAGATACTCTTTTTGATAGGATTGGGGCTTGCTTTGATTGCTTCAATGGGAGCATGGGTCAATACGCATATACATAACAAAAGAAGACCCGTTCACATTCGCTTGAATGAATCGGGTCTCCTTATAATAGTTATTGATTTTTCGTCAACACTGCACGGATCGTCCGGTAGGAAATCGCTTCAGGAAGTGCTTCCTTCAACGGTTTCAGCTTATCATCGTCCATCTCTTTGTAAGTGGATAATATAAGCGTTTCCGTGTCCTCATCAAACCACTCCGACCAGTCCACGTCTTTTCCTTCACTTGCGGCTTTGAAGATGTGATTTTCAATCGTCATGACGTTCATCCCGCGTTCTTCCGCGATCTCTTCGATTGATTGTCCTTGTTTCCAAGTTTCATAAGTGAGGAGGTGGCTAGGGTGCTGATCCTTTTCTGTCTTCTTTTTAAATGAAGAAGGGGCAGCAAGCCCTTTCGTCGGCATTGCATCAGAGTGGTCCTTCCAAAGCGAAATCCGCTCGAGGAACTTTGCACCATATTGGTCATATTTCTTTTCACCGACACCTTTGATTCGGAGCATATCCTCCTTCTCTTCAGGCAGATATCGGGCGAAGTCTTTCAGTGTCGCATCGGAGAAAATGACATAAGGCGGAAGTTCATGCTGAGCTGCTATATTCTTACGGAATTCCCTCAGTTCATCGAATAGCTCCTCATGATAGTCTACCGTTGTAACTGTATGGGTAGCTTCGACCTTCATCCATACGTTGCGCTTCCCAGTCAGCACTTCCAATGACTTCGGTGTCAACTGCAATGACGGGAACTTGCCTTGTCCTGGATTCAGCAGGTCTTCAGCAGTAAGGAAGTGGATGAAGCTGCTGATTTCTTTTTCAGTGTACTGACCCATCAGCCCATACGTACTCAATTGGTCAAAACGGAACTCCTTCACACGCTTATCGGATGAACCTTTCAACACTTTAGCGGTCATACCGGCGCCGAAGCGTTCACCCATCCGCTTCACGCAGGACAGCACCATTTGCGCTTCCTTCGTCATGTCTTCCTTTTCACCTTCATACTGGCAGTTGGAGCACTTTCCGCATACTTCCCGTTCGGTCTGGTCGTGGAAGTAATCGAGAATGTATTCCTGGAGGCAACGGTGGGTGTGGCAGTAATTCACCATCGCCTGCAGCTTCTCATATTCGACCGCTTTTTTATCTTCTGCCATCTCGGATTGCTCGATCAAATATTTCTGCAGACCGACATCCTGTCCTGAGAAAAGCAGGATACACTCACTCGGTTCTCCATCACGTCCTGCACGACCGGCCTCCTGATAATACGATTCGATGTTCATCGGGACTGCATAGTGGAGTACATACCTGACATTACTTTTATCAATCCCCATCCCGAATGCATTGGTGGCAACCATGATCGTCGTCTTATCCTGGATGAAATCGTTCTGGGCCTGTTTTCGTTCGAGTTCATTCAAGCCTGCATGATACTTACCGGCCTGAAATCCTTTCCTGATTAGAAACTGGTGAATGTAGTCGACATCTTTTCGTGTTGCAGCGTAGATGATCCCGGATTCACTGCTTCTTTCTTTCACATAGCGGCTGAGAAAATCACGCTTGTCCTGACCCTTTACAATACGAAAGGCGAGGTTGTTCCTGGCGAATCCGGTATTGACGACCGCATCATCCTGCACATGGATCAGTCGTTGGATATCTGTAATCACTTCCGTCGTAGCGGTAGCTGTCAATGCCATCACGACAGGGAGGTTGTTCAGTTTATTCAGTGTCGGCACAATCGAGCGATAACTCGGACGGAAGTCATGGCCCCATTGTGAAATACAATGTGCTTCATCAAAAGCGATCAATGATAGCTTGATCGATTGAATAGCCTGTAGAAAAAAGCCGGAATCAAAGCGCTCTGGTGCAACATAGACGAAGGAATAGCGGTTTCGTTTCATATCCTGCAGCCGCTGCCGTTGTTCTTCATTACTTAATGAGCTGTTTATATAGGTTGCAGGAACACCAAGGGCAGTCAAGGCATCCACCTGGTCTTTCATTAAAGAGATTAAAGGGGAGATGATGATTGCTGTTCCATCCATCACCATGCCGGGAATTTGATAACAGATGGATTTTCCTCCACCGGTCGGCATTACGGCAAGTGTGTTCTGCTTATTCATTGCGTGGGATATGACCTGTTCCTGTCCAGGTCTGAAAGAAGGGTATCCGAAATAGTGCTGTAATTGTTGTCTTGCCTGTTCAATCATAAGGATTCTCCTTTGCTTTTCATTATTATATGGTATCACGATTAAAGCCGATGAAATAGATGGAATCTATTTGTTATTTAAGCTTTTTCATAGTATAACTATGGTATAGATAGATTTGAGAAATTTCTGACTACTTTCATTTATTTAGGGAATACACACACTATATTCTAAAATGGGGAGAGGTCCTATGTTGAAAGATTATCAAATCGGTTCATTTTTTGATGAGATGATGAAAGACAGTGATCAACCGAAAGCCCACTACCATCGCTTCCACCAACTGCTTCACCAATTTTCCATCGAACAATTGAAAGAGAAAAACGAGACTGCCCAGCTGAGCTTCCTCAGACAGGGAATCACCTTCACCGTCTATCACGACACCGTCGGCACAGAACGGACGATGCCGTTTGATTTCATACCGATCATCCTTCCTTCAGAAAAATGGCAGAAAATCGAAAAAGGGATCAAACAACGTGTAAAAGCGTTGAACATGTTCTTAGAAGATGTTTATGGAGAACAGAAGATTGTTGAAGACGGCGTCATCCCGAGAGATTTGATCGAACAAAATCCTTATTATTACAAGGAACAAGCCTCCGGTTATTCCATTCCTCATGATAACCACATCTTCCTTGCGGGGATTGACCTAATCCGTGATGAACATGGCGAATATCGAGTTTTGGAAGATAATTTGCGTAATCCTTCTGGGATGTCGTATGTGTTCCAAAATCGATATGTGATGCGTCAGGTTTATCCGGAATTGTTCTTCAAACATTCGATTCGTACCTTGGAGCAACAGCTTTCCGAGCTTCATGCAGCACTTATTTCCCATGTGCCGAAAAACTCAAAGAATCCACATCACCCTTGTGCGGTACTTTTGACACCGGGAGCCTATAACTCCGCCTATTACGACCATGTCTTCCTCGCACAGCAAATGGGAATCGAACTTGTAGAGGGGAGGGACCTCGTTGTCGAAGAGGATGTCGTCTATATGAAAACGATCCGTGGATTGAAGCGGATCGACATCATCTATCGCAGAATCGATGATGACTTCCTCGATCCAGAAGCCTTCCGTCCGGATTCCGCTTTGGGGGTCAAAGGTCTGTTGAGAGCTTATAAAAAAGGGAATGTAGCAATTTTGAACGGAATCGGGAATGGTGTTGCGGATGACAAAGCAATGTATGCCTATGTACCGAAGATGATCGAATATTACCTAGGCGAGTCTCCAATCATACCTAACGTGGAAACCTATTTCCTGAGAGATGCGGATCAGTTGGATTACGTATTGGAGCATTTAGAAGAACTTGTTGTTAAAAATGTCGGGGCTTCCGGTGGGTATGACATGCTGATCGGTCCTCATGCCTCTGCAGAAGAAATTGAGATTTTCCGAGAAAAAATCATCGAAAATCCGAAGCAATACATTGCGCAGCCTACCATCAAGCTGTCGCGTGCACCATCCTTTCAGAGCGATCGTTTCTATCCATGTCATGTCGACCTACGTATTTTTGTCATGAGTGGCGAAGACAGCCACGTCTTGCCCGGCGGGCTTTCGAGGGTTGCTTTGAAAGAAGGATCGCTCGTCGTCAACTCATCACAAGGCGGCGGCGGGAAGGATACATGGGTGTTACAGGAAGGGGGAGATGGGCATGCTTAGTCGTGTAGCGGATGCACTATATTGGATGGCGAGGAACCTGGAACGAGCAGAGAACAACTCCCGGGTATTGTCGGTTCAGCTCATCAGTATGCTGGAGGCGGATGAAGCGACGATGCTGGATCAGGACTGGGAGGAAATCATCGAAATTTCAGCATCTCTTGCTGATTATCATACCCGTTACGGGAAGCTTGAGGCAACGGATATCATCCAATATTTAGCTTTTTCGGGGTCGAATATGAACTCCGTTGTCAACTGCATGACCTACGCAAGGGAAAACGCCAAGGCGACCAGGGACATGATTCCCGAGCAGTTGTGGGAGGTCATCAATGGGTACTACCTGGACTTGGCCGCAGTACGAAAAGAAAATGCAACAATTCAGGAAGTGCAGCAGTTCCTTAATGATACGAATCACACATCAATGGCGGCGCAGGGAGTTGTCGAATCTACAATGACACGTGGTGTCCCTTACACCTTCATTAAAATAGGAAAGTGGATGGAACGTGCAGAAAAGACTGCCCGTATCCTGAATGTCGTTTGTGAAAAGGCATTGAAGGAGAACGATACGAATAAGGAGATGCACTTTTATAATTGGCTTACCGCACTTCGGATGGTGAATGGTCATGATGCATACATCAAAGAAAACCCGCCGACGATGCATTCGAAGGATGTTTTAGCGTTCATCATCAGTGAAGCTACTTTTCCGAGATCCATCAAGTACTGCATGGACCATGTGATGGAAGCGATTGAGAACCTGGAAAGAGGGAAAGTGAGTCATTATTCCGAGCAATTATTCGAGGAGTTATCTTCTATTCATCAGACGTTTTCTGAAATGGATATTGGAGAACTTTCCTTGCAGGAACTGATGGCGTTTCTGGATCGTTTTCAGAACCAGTGCTTGGAGGTCAGCAGGATCTTTTCTGAAACCTATTATTTGATCGAACCTCTTGAGATGAGGTAAGTCACCAAGGGAGACGGAGGAAAAGCAGTATGAAGTATCAGATTGAACATACGAATATTTTCCATTATGAAAATTTCGTCGATCAGAGCATGAACCATATCCGGTTGAAACCAAGAACAGATGAATGTCAGCGCCTTTTATACTATTGGACGACGATTACACCTGCTTCTGTTACGAAGGAGCATACCGACTTATGGGGCAATAACGTCGAGACATTTTTCATTCCGGAAAAGCACCATCATTTGACCGTAACGACAAATGCCACGGTCAGCATCCAGAAGAGTCCATTGATTCACATGATCCAGTACACTGATGAAATGAAGGAAATCTTTCACTCGGAACTGTTCAAAGGTCATTATCTAGCTTATTTAAACGAAACACCATATACCTTCCTTTATAAAAGTCAGATCAAGGATATCGTCGAAGCAGTCGGAAACCCCGAGGACCCTGTGCGTTTTCCGATTGACCTGATGGCATATATCCATCAATCAGTCGGGTATGATACGATTGCAACGCATGTGAATACGAAAGCATACGAATCATGGCCACTAAAAAAAGGCGTATGCCAGGATTATGCCCATGTCATGCTTGGAGTGCTTCGGGCCCAGGGAATCCCTGCCCGATATGTCAGCGGCTATTTGTACGTTGGAGAAAGTTCTGCGCTTATCGGTGATGCAGCTACCCATGCATGGGTGGAAGTGATGATACCGGGAATTGGGTGGGTAGGTCTCGATCCGACGAATAACGTGGAAGCGCTCGAAAATCATATCCGGATTGGAACCGGACGGGACTATGCCGATGTAAGCCCACTGCAAGGAGTGTACCGCGGCGGTAAGCATACCCTCGATGTCAAAGTCAGTGTCAAGCTGCTGCAGCAATAAATGGTGTAGGGAGTACCGGCGACTTTTTTGGGTTTCCGGCAACTTTTCCGGTTTATCGGCGAGTATCGTGATTTTCCGGCGACTTTGTGTCGAATACCGGCGCCATTACGGATTTTCCGGCGACCAGCCGAAGCATAAGAAGCCAGGAAAGGAATTGCCCTTTCCTGGCTTCTTTTCAATTACTTTCTACAGTTTTTGGCTGAAGGAACAAGTGGAACATTCCGCCGACCAAAGCTCCTACGAACGCGGGAACAATCCAACCCAGTCCCACACCGAAGAATGGCAATTGAGCCATCATCGGCTCATAGGCAGTCATATCGATTCCGAATGCAGCCAAGCCATCATAGATGCTTACAAAGGCTGTCGTAAGAATTGCTCCACGGTAAACGTAAGGAGAACCATTGAACAGACGATGCGCAAACGTAAGAATGATCAGGACAATTGCAATTGGATAGATGAACACAAGCACCGGTACAGAATAGGCGATGATCTGGTTCAATCCGATATTTGCAATGGAAAAGCTTATTAAAGTAATAACGGTGATGACAAGACGATATGATAATGCAGGGAAAATTTCATGGAAGAACTGGCCACACGCAACCGTCAGTCCGACACAGGTCGTAAAGCATGCGAGTGCAACAATGATTCCTAATAGAAGCGTGCCAGGCTGTCCATACATCAATGATGCAGCACTGGAGAGAATTTCTCCTCCATTTGCATATTCTCCATTGGTTGCCATCTTGGCACCGATCCATCCGATTGATGCATATACGGTGGTCAATCCGATTGCCGTGACTGCTCCAACTTTCAATGTGAACTTCGTCATTTGCTTAGGATCACTGACGCCGCGATCCTTCAATGCTTGGATGACGATGATACCGAACGCCAATGCTGCAATGGCATCCATCGTCAAGTACCCTTCAAGAAAACCGGTAAAGAAAGGGGAGGACTCGTATTTTTCTGTCGGTGCCTGCAGGGAACCATCAAGGAAAAAGAAGCTTCCGATCACAAGACCTATTATTGCCAGCAAAAGTGCTGGTGTAAGGAACTGACCGACGCGGTCCACAAGCTTCGATGGGTTCAGACTCACCCAGAAGACCAAAAGGAAAAAGATGATCGAATAGATCAGCAACGTGCCAGTGGAAACATCAGTGAAAGGGACAACACCCATTTCATAAGCGACATTAGCAGCTCTCGGAATTCCGAAAAATGGTCCGATTGCTAAATATACGATAGAAGTAAAGATGATTCCGAATAATGGGTGGACCCTGCTTCCTAATTCTACTGCCCCATTCTTAACGAATGAGATAGCAGCAACTGTAATCACCGGGATGCCTACACCGGTCAATACGAACCCGGCGATCGCTGCCCAATAGGAAGTACCTGCTTCTATGCCAAGAAACGGGGGATAGATTAAGTTTCCTGCCCCGAAAAATAACGCAAATAACATGAATCCGATAATCACTGTATCTTTCGTTCTCATATGTTTTCCTCCTCTGTCAAATGATGGATGAGCAAATAAAAAAGCCCATCCCTAAATCAAGGGACGAGCACTGCTCGCGTTACCACCCTAGTTCAGACAATACGTCTGCACTCTGTTCACATCACGTGTGCATTGATAACGGGATACCGCCCGTTCTGGTCTACTGAAATTCAACCGGAAATCTCGGAGCTGATCATTCAAGGATCACAGCTGTTGGCTCGCACCATCCGCCAATTCTCTGATGTCTGATTCGATACTTGAAAAGGCTCGTCATCGATGTATTTGAAAGGATTGTTATGTGAAATTACCTTCGTAATCGTATCAATGTCAAAAAATTTTGTCAACGGAATTTTTTAAAATTTTCGATGTTAGTAATTCCCATATAGGAAACGCTTACAAATAAAGAGCATTATAACAGTTGAATATTCAGTGAACAATATAGTTTACATTCTATAGGGTGACAGATAGAATGATTCTATATCCATGGAAAATACGTGAAAAAAGCTATATATACAACGTTAAAGGGAGTTGTCACATGATCGATTCCATCTTGTTAGTATTCATGATCATCGGCCTTTTGGGGATTGGTTCGCAGTGGGTTGCCTGGAGGTACCGTTTGCCTGCAATCGTCATCATGTCCATTGCCGGGCTATTGGCTGGTCCCATCTTGGGATTCTTCAACCCTGAACAGGACTTCGGTGATTTATATAAACCGATCATATCCATGGCAGTCGCCATCATCCTTTTTGAGGGGAGTTTGAACCTCAACTTCAAGGAGATTAAGGGACTTGGTCGTCCGGTGTTCCGGATTGTGACATTGGGCGCATTCATCAGCTGGATCCTTGGTTCGCTTGCAGCACACTATGTTGCAGGCTTGTCATGGCCGGTCGCTTTCGTCATCGGGGGCTTGTTCATCGTTACAGGTCCGACGGTCATCCTGCCGCTATTACGACAGGCAAAATTGAAACCTCGTCCTGCAAAGATTTTAAAATGGGAAGGGATCATCGTAGATCCGATCGGTGCGTTATTAGCCGTGTTCGCTTATGAAATCATTGTATTTCTGATGGGAACCGAGCTGAACCCATCTGTCCTGATCCTTTTCTTCCTTGCTTCCGCGTTTGCAGTCCTCCTTGGATGGGCTTGCGGTAAAGGGGTTGGATGGATGTTTGAGGTCGGCTATGTGCCGGAGTTCCTCAAATCACCATTTGTATTTGTCGTGGTCATCGCATGTTTTACAATTGCAGATGAAGTCACGCACGAAACAGGACTGCTTTCTGTCACAGCGATGGGGATGACCCTTGCGAATATGCGCGTCTCTTCTGTTGCAGAAATGCGTCATTTCAAAGAAAATATCTCATTATTACTTATTTCCACCATCTTTGTCATGTTGACCGCTTCATTGACTTGGGACACATTGATGGAGATATTCAATCTTGAAATCATCGGCTTCGTGTTATTGATGCTGTTCTTTGTAAGGCCATTATCCATCTGGCTTTCCACAATCGGAACCGACTTGAGAAAATCTGAAAAGCTGCTTGTAGGCTGGATTGCACCAAGAGGAATAGTCGCACTCGCTGTTTCCAGTTATTTTGCTGCGGTACTGTTGGAGGAAGGGTTTGAAGACGCATCGATTCTGACTTCACTTACTTTCGCACTGGTGTTCTTTACTGTTGTAGCACATGGATTTTCGATTGAATGGCTGGCGAAAAAACTCAATCTTTCAATGGAGGGGCCACCTGGAGTAGTAATTACAGGAGGGAGTACCTTGTCAGCTGAGCTTGGCAAGACGTTTAAGGAAATCGATGTACCAGTCGTCATTGCTGATTCTTCATGGGAGCGACTGCATAAGGTCAGAGGTGTAGGCATCAAATCCTACCATGGAGAGATATTATCCGAACAAACCGACTATCACCTAGACTTGACGCCTTATGAATATTTGATTGCTGCTACCGAATACGATTCTTATAATGCACTCGTATGTACGACCTTCATTCCTGAATTCGGAAGGAATAACTTGTATCAGCTTAGTCTGCAGAACCGCCAGGGTGACGACCTTGGAGATATGGGCCACACTATCGGCGGCAGGATCTTGTTCAATGAAGCTGCTACTTGGGAAAGCCTTAACCAGAAAATTGAAAATGGTTATGTTTTCCGTAAAACGAACATTACAGCACAGTACACATTCAAGGACCATGAAAAGAATATGGATGAAGAAACCATTCTGTTGTTTGTGAAAAAGCCGTCCAACAAACTGCAATTCTTCACGACGGAGATGAGCCCTCGAGTAGAAGAGGGGGACATCATCGTCAGTCTGATGCCACCAAGCAAGGAATTTGGCAGGATTCAGGAAAAATTGGAAGAACAGCGGAATAACCACTCATAACAAAGAAAAAGCGGACCTTCGGAAGGTCCGCTTTTTTACACTTTAAGAAAGTTTAACTTTATTAAAGGAATAAAGTATAAGAAAATACTAAGGCTTTCGCCATAAGTACTAGGCGACAAGCCAAGTTTTATAATCGCTTATTCTTTTTTGGCAAGCTCTTCATTCAACTCTTTCAGCTGCTGTTCCATCCTTGCCAGTTGTGCTTCAGCTTTGGCAACGTTCCCGCCAGCCGCTTCAAGCTTATCTAAATCTCCCTGAATCCGGATATAATCGAATTTCAATTCTGCAATTTCATCTTTCAGTTCCTGCTTTGTCATGCGATCACCTCGAAAAAAATCTATTGTAGTACTTCCTTTCATTGTGATATAGTAATTTCAATTTATCAAGTGGAGGGGGAGGTAATATGAAAATTATTGTTCACGAAGATCCTGTAGCCTTTTTGAGAAAAGTCGAGCCGATGCTACTGGAGGAAGAAGCATTGAATAATCTTCCGTTAGGTATTGTTGGCAGAATGAGGGACTCAGCGGGAGGGGCACATTTACTGACGGTGGAAGATGAAGGTGAAGTCGTCTTCATGGCGATGCAGACACCTAATCACAATTGGATTTTACCAGCAGGTAATGGAAATGCGGAGGCTGTAGAGAGGTTAGCAGACTACATTCACGAACATAGCTTTGAAGTGCCGGGAGTCATTGGTGATGAGGCTTCAGCTGGGCTGTTTGCAACCAAATGGAATAAGCTCTCCGGACAAGAGCCGCAACTACATATGAACCAGCTTATCTACAAACTTACGGCACTTAAGAGTCCATTGAAAGCACCGGGGTTTCTTCGGGTGGCTGCACCAGCAGACAAAGCATTGATCATCAATTGGCTCGATTTATTCGGAGTGGAGACAGGTGAAATCTCCATCAGAGAAAATGCCGATGAAATGGCTGAACGAATGATCGATCAACAGACGATGCATCTCTGGGTCGTGAAAGGGGAACCAGTGTCCATGGTCAATCAGTCAAGAAGTACGAAGCATGGTGCGACGATCAATGCTGTCTATACCCCTGATAAACATAAACGGAAGGGTTATGCCTCCAATGCAGTCCATGCCCTGACAGAGAAGCTGCTCAATCAAGGCTATGCCTTCTGCAGTCTCTACACCGATGCTGCGAATCCTACATCCAACTCGATTTACTCCAAAATCGGTTACGAACCAATCGGAAAATCCATCGTTTATCGGTTCTGATTCCAAGTCTTGTCTATACTAAAGGTTTTGGAATAGTGGTAATTTTAGTTTTCAAGGGGATAAATTTGGTGTAGCGTAGTAAATATACGAAGACTCCAGCGGGAATAGCACGAGTCCGAAGACCCCACAGGGAAGCGTTTTTTGCTTCCTGAGGAGGCTGAGGCCGTGCCCGCGGAAAGCGGAGTATATTGACGAAGCGAAATTTTTCTATATGAAAGACCCGATCAAATTCGACTGAATTGATCATGTCTTATTTGAATTACTATTCTTTTTTAATCCTTTAGTTTAGTGGCTCCCATTTTTCCGTCTGCTTTCTGAAATCATTCAGCGTCAGGAAGAAAACTAGGATGAACAAAGCACTTGAAAGCTTGAACAAGGTTGCCGTTTCAACAAAGTTATAAACAAAACCGAGCAGGAACGCACTCAGGCCAATTCCAAGATCGATGGAAGAATAAAACATACCATTTGCGATTCCACTGCGTGCTGTAGTTGTTTTTGAGATGACCCACGCTTGGAATGCAGGCATCATCGAACCGAATCCTAAGCCGAACAATGCTCCTGCAATCACTAGATCCAAGTTGCTGTCGGCGAGCGCCAGCACCCACATGGCAATGAAAGTAAGTGTTGTACAAGCCATGATCAATTTCCAAGGACCGTGACGATCGAAATATTTCCCTGTCATCGGACGGGAAGCGGTAGCGAGTAATGCATTGAACAGGTAGAAAAGGTAGGTGCCTTCCAGCCCTTGTTCATTTCCGAAAATGACGATGTAGGTCACAATCGCTCCGTATCCAAAGGTCGCAAAGAACGTGACCATCGCAGGATACCAGCTTCTTTTTTCAATCAACGAACCCATAAATGAAAAGCGCTGCGGGCTTTTCCTGTTTTCAAGGACGCTTTCCGGGGTGTGGAACTTGGTTAACGAGAACATTCCGAGTGCGATGATTCCAAGCGCCGCCGATACCCAAATCAGCGTATTGAAGGTGTAATTTTGATAAATATAGATTCCGAGACTCGGTGCAATGATCATCCCTACCGTTACGGAAAGACTGAAGTATCCCATTCCTTCTCCAACACGACGGCGGGGCACAATGTCCACTGCTGCAGTTCCGTTCGAAGTTGTACTCCATCCCCAGGCAAGACCATGTGCGAACCGAAGAATCAGAAGAATGACGACAACTTGGGTGAACGGGTAAAGCACTGTCATGACAAGTAAGGAAAAGGATCCGATCATTACCATCCATTTCCTCGCTTGCGTCATCAGAATATGACCGATGAAAGGCCGGATCAGGATGGCAGCAATTGAAAACAATGTAGTGACAAGCCCAATTTGAACCTTACTAGCACCGATGGATTCGATGTAGGGTGGAAGGTTCGGTAAGATCATTTGAAAACTCATGAATGTGAACAGATTGGCAAGTAACAAAAAGATGAACGGCCACGTCCAAAGTTTCGGTTTTTGTAGTTCCATATATGTTTCTCCTTTGATGACAACTCTAATAAACTCTCATCATTCTATCAGACCAATGCATTCCAAACCATTAAACGGCTTGAAACAGAAAAGGTGCGTCACGGAAAGGTAACGCACCTGAATTCTATGCTTCCTGATGTTTGCGGTTCTGCCATTCATGATAAAAGTGGCTGACAATCGTCTTGAACACTGCATAAGCCGGGATGACAAACAGTAGTCCAAGAAAGCCTGCAATGCTTCCAGCCGCCAGGATCAAAGTAATGATCGTCAACGGATGGATGCTTAAAGCCTTCCCCATGACGTTCGGAGAAATGAAATTCCCTTCGATTTGCTGGGCGACGACCATGATTATGACCACATATACGGCCATGATTGGTTCTTGGAAAAGCGCAACAAGGATTGCCGGAATCACCGCCAGGAATGGACCAATAAATGGAATGATATTTGTCACCATCGCAAAAAGTGCCAAGGTCAGTGCATAGTCAAGTTGAATGATCAGATAGCCCACTAAAAGCAGCACACCTACAAAGAAGCTGACGAGCAGCTGCCCCTGTATGAAAGACTTTAACGTATGGTCGACAGCTTTTGCTAAACGCTCGAAGCTGTTACCTACCTTATCACTCAAATACTGACGGATGAATGGGACAAGCTTTTCTCCATCTTTCAATAGGAAAAATAAGAAAAATGGAATCAGTACCAGTGCAAATACAAATCCGACCAGCTGGCTGATGAACATGATGATCATGGATGTAGCATCCTGAGCATACTTTTCTACATTGTTCATGATGTTATCGACATTCACTGATTCGGTTATCTGTGAAGGGATGATATTCTGGTTGCTTTGCCAATACACAATCAGGTTCTGGACGGCATCCACCATTTTCGGAAGATTATCGATCAGTCGAGAGAATTGCTGTTGTGCAATCGGTGCAATGAAATTCGCTATGATGAATCCGACAAGGACTAAGAGTAGGAAGACTCCCAGTATTGCTGCAAGTCGTGGAACTTTATAACGTTCTAGAAAATACATGACAGGTCTTGTGATGTAGTATAGGATCCCCGCGCCTATCATCGGAACTGCAACTGCACCAATGTAGGCCCACAGTGGGTCAAAAATGAAGTCGATGGCCGAAAGCAGATAAATGAACAATGCGATCAGAATGGCCATGACCAATAGTTGAAACGAACGCTTATGTACCAAAAACAACACACACCTTTTTTAAGAATTTATCACTCTTTGTAATACTGAATTCAATTAATAAAGGAATTCGACCTCTTTAATAGAATTATATACCAAAAAGCTAAGTGGGGAGAGAGAAATGATGCAATTTTTATACCGTTTGGAACTATTACCCGAATTTGCGGATGAGACAACATGGTCAGCTAAAGAAGAGGAAGTTGTGGGAGATCATTTTAACTATTTAAAATCGTTGAATGAAAAAGGGACAGTGGCTCTTGCTGGTCGCACGCTTGTGGAAGGGGACGGGAAGTTCGGCATCGTCATCCTCCAAGCGGAAACAGAGGAGGAAGCCAACGAAATTATGGAAAATGATCCTGCTGTTTCAGGAAGGCTGATGCAGGCGACACTTTATCCATTCCAGATCGCTCTTTCATAAAATGTGGAAAAACACGCATATTTTTTTTCTGAATGGGAATACCAAAAGTATAGCAGCTATCAAATGAATAGTACGTCATGTGGTGGGTTCACATTTTTATTGACTTTCCCGACCATCATGGTATGATGATTTCAATCATATTTCCTTACTTAAAGGGGAGTAGCTTGGAACAGTAAAGTCGTCATTTCGGGAATTTCCCCGGCTTTACTGGCAACGGATGTTGTAAGCGAGACCTTTACCACCGTGGTAAAGGTCTGTTTTTTTGGTCTTTACCGTGCAGGTGGAGACCATTTTTTATTTTCGAAGGAGAGAGAACGAATGGATGCACAACTGTTATTGGAATACGGATGGGTCTTGATTGTACTCGTAGGATTGGAAGGGATATTGGCAGCAGACAATGCCCTCGTCCTGGCGATCATGGTCAAACATTTGCCGGAAGAAAAACGAAAAAAAGCACTTTTCTATGGACTATTCGGAGCTTTTGTCTTAAGGTTTGGATCCTTATTCATCATTTCCTTCCTCGTCGACGTCTGGCAGGTGCAGGCGATCGGAGCAGCATACCTGTTGTTCATCTCGATCAAGCACTTGTGGGACAAATGGCGTAAAGGGGATAAAGGGCATGAAGATGAAGAAAAAGAAGAAGGAGATGGTCCAGGATTCTGGACTACCGTTTTCAAGGTCGAACTTGCTGACCTTGCATTCGCAGTCGACTCGATCCTTGCCGCAGTAGCACTTGCGGTTGCATTGCCTGAAACAGCATTACCTAATGTAGGAAGTCTTGATGGCGGACAGTTTGCGGTAGTGTTGGCAGGTGGTATGATTGGAATCATCATCATGCGTTATGCAGCGAACATTTTCGTCAACTTGTTGAAAACCCGTCCCGGGCTTGAAGTTGCTGCATTCGTCATCGTCGGATGGGTTGGTGTGAAACTGCTAGTCCAAGTATTGGCACACCCGAATGTCCAAGTGCTGGATGAGCATTTCTCCCATTCAGCAGGATGGAAAATCACCTTCTACGTAATTCTTGTATTGATTGCATTAGGTGGCTGGTTCCTATCTCCTAAAAAAGAAGTGGAACAAGAAACTAATAGCTGATCAAAGAAGTCGTGCCGAACAGGCACGGCTTTTTTTATTCTTAGTAGGTACTTGGCGACACTGCAGTTTTTTAAATGCAGGAACAATGTCAGTAAAGGGAGAATGTATTTAGTAAACAGAGGAGGGAATACGATGAAACAAGAAACGATAAATAATTACCGTCAATTAGAGAACTGGCTGAGTGAATTGAAGCAAATCCCTGAAAAGGAATTCTACGCTCCGATGGAGGAAGGAAAATGGTCGTTGGCAGCATTAGTTTCCCACTTTAAATATTGGGATGACTTCGTCCTGCAGTATCGCCTTAAACCAATTGTTGAGAATCGCCCGATTGAAGATGTTCGTGTGACGGAAAAGGAAATGAATGAGAAGGCAGAGGCGCATGCGCATAGTGGGATTGATCAAGATGCGCTTGTTGACGAGGTCATCGCTAAAAGACATGAAGTGGTCGGACTGCTGGAGGAGATCACTGAAGATAAATTTGGTGAGCCTGTCTCGTTGGGGGACCGTTCCATTACAGTCAAAGAATATATCGATGGCCTGACTGAACATGATGACCATCATCGAAAGCAAGTGGAAAGCATCACTAGTGTATCGTAAATTGGTTTGCAATGTTCGAGTAAGGGAAAACTATAGGAAATAAAGGGGTGGAGGTGTTAAAGGATGGGGAAAGCTGTAGATAATCCTGCTCAACAGTTCCATTACATCAAAAATCGTATTAAGATGCTGAACCAGGTTGTGGAAACGATGGATGAAGAGATTAGTGAAGATGATTTTGACAGACTGCTTGATATGATCGGTCAGCTTCATCAAAAGATGGAGCGCTTTAAAAAGGATTGGAATGGTTCGTGAAGAAGTCCAGGGCTTTTCTTGCCATTGTGTGGCTGGCTTTTATCGGGTATGCGGTATGGTTTTCGCCGGAAGGGAATGGGCCATACTTAAAGCAGCTGCTGTCAATGGATTCTCCAGACCCATTACTTCTTGCAGTTTTCAGCCTATTAGGGGTATTCCCTATGCTGTATGCCTCATTGTTGCTTCGGATGGATAATGGGGCAGTACCTGCATGGCCTTTTGTCGCTGGATCCTTTTTCTTAGGAGCATTTGCACTCCTTCCTTACTACATAATAGCCTCAGATCAGCCGAAACGAACATTGCGGACGCCATCATGGTTGTTGACTATCATTACAAGCAGCGTATTTCTAGGACTCCTTACGTTAGCAGTTCTGGCTCTGGTCGGTTATGGAGTGACGACTGAAAGTTTCGTTGTTTATCAGGAAGCTTTCCAGACATCCCAGTTTGTCCATATCATGACGATTGATTTTTTTGTGTTGTACCTTCTGTCGATTTATGGAGCTTACTTTCATGTACAGCAGAGCGGCCAAAGGGCAGCTTCACCATTTCTTGCAATCATCCCTATTCTTGGTCTGATCGGTTACTTGTTCCTCCAAAATAGAAAGAACAACGAATAAAAACTCGCCGACAGGGCGAGTTTTTATTTTTAATCCTGTTTCAAGTAACGTTCGTCCTTCAGGAACAATCTCCAGAAGAAAATGAAAGCTGGCACAAGAATGGTCAGCCCTACACCATAAGCAACGAGCAGGGAGTAGAACATTGATGGATTCGTGAACCCTGCATTAGCTGTCAGATGAGGATAAATCATATAAGGAAGGTGAGCAGATCCGTACGCGTAGATTGCGAACCCGTATTGCAGGATGACGAAAACTACGGCATAGCGAAAAAGTCCGCGATTACCGGATGAATCTTTGAGGAACAATGCGAGATAACCTAATACGAAAAGAATGAATGACATTCCGAATCCATAACTGTTGGCTTTCACATTGTCCAGGAACCATGAGGCTTCAGGCACCAAAGTGAAAAGGGTGATGACTGCAATGACAATGGTGATCGGTCCCAGCCATATGGCGTGCTTCCGGTACGTAGCTGTCGCTGTCTTATCTCCGGATGCATGCGCATAATCAGCCAGGAATAAAGCAGATAGGAACAGCTCGGTACATAATCCGAACAGGATATGCGAGTAGGTGGTGAAACTTGTTAGAAGCTTACCGTACAACAAATTTGGAGTATCGACTTCCATGATGATGAATCCACCAAGCGTAACCGGCAGGATGCTGACGAGCAATGCCGGAATCAGCAGTCCGGTAATTCCTGAGATGATCTGGAGCAGACGTCCGAACCGTTTAACGGAATGGGAAAACACCATGAATGTCGTACGGATGGTCAGCAGGATCAACCCTAAACCGATCGGTAGGATGAAGAGCACACCAAGCATCGACGCTGCAAATGGGAAGAAGCTGAATAACGCGACGACAAATAGGACAAGGAAGACATTCGTCACTTCCCACGTCGGTGAGAGGAAGCGGTTGGCAATCAAGGAAGCACGCGAATTGTCCTTACCTCCATAAATCATCCCCCAAAATCCAGCCCCAAAGTCGAGGGAGCCCAACATGGCGTAGATATAAAGGAAAGTCCACAAGATCGTAATTGCAATAATCGATTCCTGCATCCCATCACACCTCCTTCAAATCTGCCATTACAGGATTCCGCTTGAAATAGAACCGCATCACGAAACTTGTGATGAACAGCAGTACGACATATAGAATCAAAAACAAGAAGAATAGAATGCCGACGTGCTCAGAAGTGGTAGCAGCTTCTGTAGTCCTTAATACATTCGTGATCGTCCATGGCTGCCTTCCGATGCAGCTGAAGCACCACCCTGCTTCAATCGCGATGATTGCAAGTGGACCTCCGCTGGTCAAGGCACCGAGCATCCATGGCTTGAAGGCTTTCTTCAGCAAAAATCTCCACGCAAGCAGGAAGAAGGAATAGAGTAACAATAGCGTTCCAATGCCGACCATGACGTTAAAGAGTGTGTGAATGAATAATGGCGGCCAGTCCTCTTCAGGGAATTCATTCAATCCCTTTACTTCGGTATCAAAACTATTTCCTGCAAGAAAGCTCAATGCCCACGGGATTTCAATAGCGAACTTCACTTCCTGGGTCTCCCGGTCGGTGAATCCTCCGATTGCCAACGGGGCATGTGTCTGAGTTTCGAATAACCCTTCTGCTGCTGCAAGCTTTCGAGGGAGGTATTCGTGCAGCATTTGAGCGGTCTCATGCCCGTTGATTGCTGTAGCAAGAGACATGGTACTTCCAAGGATGAGTGAAAGGATCAACCCTTTCATATGATATGCTCTTTCTTCCTCCGTTTTGTTTCTCTTCAATAGCTTGAATGCAGCAACAGACGCAATGACGAATGCGCCAGTCATATATGCCGACAAGGTGACGTGCATCGCAGTAATGAAGAAGCTCGGATTGAAAAACGCGTCCCAGGGCCGAACATCCACTATCTGTCCATCTACGACTCGGAAGCCATCAGGTGTATTCATCCATGCATGCGCATCGGTGATCAGGATGGCTGAACCTACTGCCCCGAGTGCCACGAAGAATATACTGATGATACGCAATACTGGGGAGAGGCGGTCGGCAGCATATAAATAGATGGACATGAACACTGCCTCGATCAGAAATGCGAAAATTTCAATCTGAAAAGGCAATGAAATGACCTGGCCGACAATTTCCATGAAGCCTGGCCAAAGAAGTGACATCAATACACCAACAATGGTGCCTGATGCGATGGATACGGCAATAAGGATGGCGAAGCCTTTTGTGATCCTGCGTGCCATTACTGCATAGTGTCGATCTTTTGTGATTAGATGCATGATTTCACACAGGATGATGATCAATGGTAAGCCAACCCCAAGCGTTGCGTATATGATATGAAAGCCAAGTGAAGTACCGAATAAAGCACGTGCAAGCATAACTGTATCCATTTCCATCACCTCCGTAAAATTCCTTTTTTAGTAACCCCCTAACATGGCGATTCTATTCATCAGATAGTGATCTTTGAAGGGAGGAAAACATCTAAAAATCAGATTTTCTGCATGCAAAAGGCACAGAGCAAATACTCTGTGCCTGGTTCAATCTTTTATCAGTCTTTTTGTATCCGTTCATAGGATCTTAACTGGTCGATTGCTTCAAGCGTTAGGATGGCCGACCATTCCATTTTTGCTTTTTCCCAATCCTCCTTGTAATCGTTCCATTCCCACGTTGGTTCGATGCAATGGGATTCTTTCAGGCGATCAGCCAGGAAGTCAAGATTCTTATTGATTTCCTCTACTGGGATGCCAAGCAACGATTCACCAGGATGTTGAATGAACTTCATTGGACTCGGTACGTAATCCTTCCATGCTTCCTGATCGTATCTTATTTGCTGCTTTACTGCACGTTCCAATTGCTCGTCAATTGTTGGAGAGCGAAGCTCAGGATGGAGTCGGAAAAAACGAAGGTAACAGTAGATTTCATGCTCGGATTCGAATGTTTGTAAATTCATTAAGTGATTTAGTGCAATGCGTTCCAATTCATCGATCGGAAGCTCTGTCACCATGTTCTTATAGCGCAGAAGGTAGCCGATGATCTCTGCAGAAGGATTCCCCCAATGAGCATCAATCCATGACATCCCATTTTCATGTACTGTCCACCAAAATGCGTGAGGATAGTCATTGACCTCAGGTGGTACAGCATACCAGCCGCTGCGATCAGCATGGAAACTTCGTTCAAGGTAGCGGATTGCCTCTTTGATCATTATCCGAGCGGAAGGGAGATGGTCATGATGGATAAGGGTTTGCAGTGCCACAGATGTTGCTAGTGGAGACGAAGCTGGCAG
The DNA here is from genome assembly GCF_042675915.1 of Thalassobacillus hwangdonensis. Lineage (NCBI taxonomy): Bacteria > Bacillati > Bacillota > Bacilli > Caryophanales > Bacillaceae > Thalassobacillus > Thalassobacillus hwangdonensis. The sequence goes on from NZ_JBHTKL010000005.1 coordinate 592,008, forward strand.
CCGGAAATCAGGTTCCAGTCCATGGCCGAACCCACCATCTTCATTTTGATAGCTTGCTAATGCACGGATGATTTCTTCTTCCCTTTCTCCGTGAAGCAGATGCTTCGCTTTCATTTTCTCTAAGGTTCGTCCCTCTTTGATAATGAATTGGAGACTTGCGTGATAGTCTTCTTCGGGTAGTACCTTCATTCGACAACCTCCTTCAAGTCATTAAGGATAATTTCGTGGAAAATGCTAAAATTCCTACCTCAAATGCAAACCATTTCGAAAATCGAGTGCTTTTCTTTAAAATAGAGTCGACAGAAAGTATAGGAGCGTGGATAAAATGGCAGAACATCATTTTCATTTAAAAGCAGATTGGCCGGGAGGACGGAACAATGTAGGGTCTATTAATGCTGGGAATTTACAGACGAAAATATCGATTCCCCCAGAAATGGATGGACCGGGAGTAGGCACGAATCCTGACGAAATGCTGCTTGGAGCTGCTGCAACGTGTTACATCATCAGCCTGGCTGCGATGATCGAACGGGCGGATTTGCCAATGCAGCGGATGGAATTAACCTCTGAAGGAATTGTAGAAGTAGTGGAGGGTGTCTTCACTTATAAAAAAATCATCCATCGACCTGTAGTAGTGCTTAAAAAAGGTGCTGCAATCAAAGATTTGACGAAACTTCAAAGGCTGGTGGACAAGGCAGAAGAAAGCTGCATGATCTCTAAAGCATTAAGAGGTAATGTGGAGTTGGAATTGGAAGCTGACCTTTCAATAGAAACATGAACATGCTACGCGTTTAAACTACACCGAAAAAGGTTATTACATCTTTAGAAGCGCAAGAGGAGGGTCGGCTGTGAAGTTGAAAGATCAATTGTTAGAAAAAGGGTACGATGTCATCGATATTCTGGTCATCGATGAAAATCAAGAGCAGAATACGATACCTGATATTACTCTGCACAAGGTGAATGATTTAGAATATAAATTATTCATTGAACCCGAATCCATCGAGTACCATCTTGAGGAAGAGAATCCATACTTCACCGCAAAGCAGCGAGAGGAAGACGGAGAGTCTCTTTTAGTGAAATGCTTTGTAATTGAATGGTAAGAAGGAGAATGTGTAGCGATGAAAAGCTGCACATTTTTTGTATAGAAGAAGGTATCACACTGTTAAAGGTTATGGGTCACATCATCAATCATCCTTACTGTATGGAATCCGTTTATTCCATTCGTTCAAACGTTTGTCCAACTCTTGTGAAATCTCAAGTACCTCAGCATGGGAACGGTTTTCCTTATAATATTTGTACATCTTTTTCCTTAATGCCTCAATTTCTACTTCTAAATTATTTCGTTTGGTCATATGTGATCTCCTTAGTGAATGAATCCAGTTCTGAAAATTTCCAATACTGTTGTCGAATAATAGTATACTAGGGAAATAGTCATGCAAAAATAGGTCCTAATGCTTATATTGTCTGTCTTGGTATGCTATCTTGTATATCCTTCTCCAAACTTTTTAAACGGCACCCTAAAATTTTTCATTCATTTGTCATTTAATTGAAATGTTGTGCATATATGTTAAACCGACAAAATCAGACAAAATGGTGGTAATTGTAAAAGAATTTGGTATAATATTCAGAAAATAGGATTTTTACCTGGAAAGGGTGTTTTTCATGGAAATGATGGAAGAACACGAAGCAAAAGTAGGCGATATCATTGCTTTCGAATTGCTTGGAGATCAAGTGAAGGGGAAAGTGATTCCTTCTTCCTGCAAAAGATGCATCATGGTAGATCTATCGATCATGGAAAATTTCAATGAAATTGAGTTCGAACATCAAAGGACGATTGTAGCGCCTGGAAAATACAAAGTATTGGAACAACGATAATAGTGCGACTACATAGAGATGGATAAGTAGAAGGAGACCGCTCACTGGTGAGCGGTCTCCTTTCCTGTTGATATCAGCTGACCTTGAATTTTCGAAGATTTTCTTTAAGATTATGAGCCAGGCGATTCAGATTCACAGAAGAAGACGTGACTTCCTCCATTGTCGCGGTCTGTTGTTCAATCGAAGCTGCGACTTCCTGCGTACTGGCCGATGTCTGTTCGGTAATCGCAGCGATTTCATTAATTAATTCGGTCATTTGTTTCGAGTTCGCATTTACACTTTCAGAAGTCTTCGAAACATCGTGAAGCTGCTTTGTGACATTCTGAATATCTTTTACGATAGCGTCGAACGAAGTTCCTGTCTCGTTGACCATGATGATTCCTTTGTTCACGATTTCAGTACCATCGTTCATTGACGCTACTGCTTTTGTCGTATCCGTCTGGATTTCAGCAATCAATTCATGGATGGTACCGGCTGCTTGTGCAGATTTTTCTGCAAGCTTTCTAATTTCATCTGCTACTACTGCGAAGCCTTTCCCGTGTTCACCAGCCCGGGCTGCTTCAATTGCAGCATTCAGACTTAAAAGGTTGGTCTGGTCGGCGATTTGTGTGATCACTTCGATGATATTTCCGATCTCATTCGATTTTTCTCCTAAAGCATTGATATCTTTGGAGGTCTGGCTGACCGAGCGTTGAACGAGGTTCATCTGTTCAATGGTTGCTTCTGCTTTTTGAATGCCTTCGCTTGCATTCTTACTTGAAGTATTAGATAAAGCTGCTACAGCTTGAATCGCCAGGGAGGAGCTCTCCATCTCTTTGGATATGTGAAGTGCGGAATCCCTCAGCTTCAATGCGCTTTGTGCCTGATTATCTGATCCCGCCACAACATCCTGGACAGTAGTGGAAATCTGTTCGATTGCACTGCTGTTCTGTTCTGCTCCCAGTTTAAGTTCTTCAGAGGAGGTTGATACCTGGGAAACTGTCTTATTTGCACTCTCAATCAATCCTCTCAGTTTAACAATCATTGTGTTGAACGCTTCCGATAATTGGCCGATTTCATCTTTCGAGTTCTTTTCGATCATGGTTGTGAGGTCCCCGTCTGCAGCATGGGAAGTGGCTTCCACCACTTTTGAAATTGGACGGATCACAAGTAGATGGATGAACAAGCTGATTATGACTGTCGTAATCAGCAAGGTTACCCCCGTGTTTATGTACACCCCGTAAATGCTGCTGACATTTCCATCCATGAGCGCATTCACATAGGAATTGATGAATGCTGAAATCGGTGAACTGATCAATAAGCTCAAAATTACTGCTGCAACTGTTTTGGTACGTAAGCTTATACCACCTGGTATTTTCATGCGTAGTCGCCTTGCTGGCTGCAGTGGGGCAGGTGCAGGATGAACGTTAACTTTTTCCATTGAATCAACCTCCATATTCATACTTTATTACTGGTTCTTTATACCCTCATTCTAAGATGAATAACCCACATCTTATATATCGACAATATTTTTTCAGAATAGATATAAAATAATGAATATTATAGTGGTAATAGATTCAATCACTTGAGAGTCGAGCGTTTCAAATTGCGAATCTTGAATTTTTCCTTTATATTGAGGGTAGACAATTGAATAATTCCTTCGGGGCAGGGTGGAAATCCCGGCCGGCGGTAATGAGCCATTCGCTCTCAGCCCGCGACGGGGAGGTTCTCAGCATAGATTTGTTGAAAAGGATGCAGCTTGCATCTGGATCTCCCCCTGATTTGGTGCAACTCCAAAGCCGACAGTGAAAGTCTGGATGGGAGAAGGAAACTGCGCATGTTTTTATAACTAAGGTCTGATTTTCTGGAAGTATGACCTTTTTTAAGCTTACGAAAAAACAAGAACATGACGATGCCCTGGAGAAGTATGTCTTCTTCAGGGTTTTTTTATACTTTAATAAAGTTTAACTTGCTAAGGGATAAAGTATAAGAAAATACTAAGGCTTTCGCCATAAGTTCTTGGCGACAAGCCAAGATTTTCTAATATGCTTTTTGTGAGGTGAGGGCATGAATCGTGATGAAAATTATATGCAATTGGCGATTGATATGGCCGAACGGACAATCGGGCAGACCTCGCCAAATCCAGCAGTGGCTGCGATTGTCGTCAACAACCTGCAGGTGGTCGGAGTAGGAGTCCATGTAAAGGCAGGTGAACCGCATGCAGAGGTCCATGCTTTGCGGATGGCAGGTGATAAAGCAAAAGGAGCAACCATTTACGTTACCCTTGAGCCGTGCAGTCACTATGGAAGAACCCCGCCATGTTCGAAGGCAGTCATTGATGCAGGGATTGAACGGGTAGTGATCGCTACTCAGGACCCTAATCCGAAGGTTGCTGGTAAAGGGGTTGAAATGCTGAGAGAAGCAGGGTTGGAAGTGGAAACCGGTATTTTGAAAGAGAAGTCTGACCGTTTGAATGATGCTTTTTTTCACTATATCCAATCTGGTGAGCCGTATGTGTATTTGAAAACGGCGATGAGTCTCGATGGAAAGATCGCTACTTCTACTGGTGAAAGCCAATGGATTACAGGAGAAGAAGCCAGGCAGGATGGACACACCTATCGTCATCGCAGTGATGCGATTCTTGTGGGGATCGGAACTGTTTTAGCCGATGACCCTTCGCTAACGACAAGGCTTGATGGTGAAGGTGCAAATCCTGTCCGAGTAATTATGGATACAAACTTGAAGACGCCTCTTCAATCGAAAGTGTGTAAGGATGATGCCGCCCCGACCATCCTATTTACAGGTAATGAGGTTGATCCGGATAGAGTGGAGAAGTATAACGAAATTCCCCACGTGGAAGTAATTCAGTTGTCTACTCCAACTGTCGAGGTATCTGAGGTGCTTAAGCAGTTAGGGCAAAAGAGGATCACCTCGCTTCTGGTAGAAGGAGGAGGCACCGTCGCTGACGCTTTCGTCCGAGCCGGAAAAGTGAATCAGCTCATTTCCTACATTGCTCCAAAATTAATTGGAGGGAAAGAGGCATTGACGCCACTTGAGGGAACAGGGTTCCAACGATTACAGGATGCAATGAATTTGAAAGTTATTTCTACTGAAATGCTTGGTGAAGATATAAAGATCATAGCAATCCGTAAGGGAGGTTGATTCTATTGTTTACAGGAATCGTAGAGGAGATCGGGAAGATCAAAGAGATCAAGGCAAAGAGTGAAGCGATGGAACTGGCTGTCGAAGCGGACATGATCGTCGAAGATGCCCATCTTGGAGACAGTATCTCCATCAACGGTGTATGTTTGACGATAACGAAATTCGACCGGAAGGTGCTGTTTTTTGATGTCATGCCGGAAACCTATCATGCGACTAATCTGAATGAACTTGCTAAAGGAAGCAGGGTCAATTTGGAGAGAGCGATGGCAGCGGGCGGACGGTTCGGTGGGCACCTTGTATCAGGCCACATCGATGGGACAGGTGAAATAAAGAAAAAAACCAAACGATCTAACGCTGTCTATTATGAAATTGAACTGTCCGATGACCTCGCTGGATTCTTCGTATATAAAGGTTCGATTGCAGTGGATGGTACCAGCCTCACGGTTTTCGGTGTCGAAGGGAATACAGTGACAATTTCACTTATTCCGCACACCATGGAGTACACAGTGCTCGGTGCCAAGGATGCTGGGGATAAAGTGAATATCGAGTGTGACATGATCGGCAAGTACGTTGCCCACTTCCTTTCGAAAGGGAAGGATCGGGGAAACAGTAGCAGCACGATGACGAAGGCTTTTTTGAGTGAAAATGGATTTGCATAAACATCAAAGAGGTGATGGAGAATGTTTGATACGATTGAGCAGGCATTAGAAGATTTGAAACAGGGGAAAGTGGTCATCGTCTGTGATGATGAAGATCGTGAGAATGAAGGTGATTTGATCGGTCTTGCAGAATATGCGACTCCTGAGATGATCAACTTTATGATCACATATGGAAAAGGGCTGGTGTGTACACCGGTAAGCCAGGAGATTGCAGACCGTTTGAACCTGTTTCCGATGGTAGAGCGAAACACAGATTCTCATGAAACTGCCTTTACGGTAAGTATTGATCACAAGCGTACTACTACCGGAATTTCTGCTGCAGAGCGCGCGCTGACAATCAACGAATTGCTGAACGAAGCTTCTACTGCGGATGATTTCAATAAACCTGGCCATATTTTCCCGCTGTTAGCCAAGCAAGGCGGAGTACTGCGTCGTGCAGGCCATACCGAGGCTGCGGTTGATCTCGCGAAGCTTTCGGGTTCAGAGGAAGCTGGTGTCATCTGTGAAATCATTAAAGATGATGGAACGATGGCTCGTGTACCTGATTTAAGAAAAATGGCCGATCAATTCGGTTTGACGATGGTCACGATTGCTGACTTGATTCACTACCGTAACCAAAACGAAACCCATGTGAAACGTGAAGTGGAAATCAAACTTCCTACTGCATATGGTGATTTCAGAGCTGTGGGCTATTCCAACGATATTGATTATCGTGAACATGTTGCACTTGTGAAAGGTGAGATCAAAGAAGGTGAACCTACGATGGTCCGCGTGCACTCAGAATGCTTAACCGGGGATGTATTCGGCTCTTATCGATGCGATTGTGGACCCCAACTTCATGCAGCGCTGAGCCAAATCGAAGAGAACGGCAGTGGCGTTCTGCTGTATATGCGTCAGGAAGGCCGTGGAATCGGATTGTTGAATAAGATGCATGCGTATAAGCTTCAGGAAGAAGGGCTCGACACCGTTGAAGCCAACAAAAAATTGGGGTTTGCACCTGACTTAAGGGATTATGGCATTGGTGCACAGATTTTGAAGGATTTGGGCATCACTAAGCTGCGTTTGTTGACGAACAACCCTAGGAAGATTTCCGGTCTGGGCGGTTACGGCCTTGAAGTTGAAGAAAGACTTCCTATTCAAATGCCAACTCGTGAGGAAAATGAAAAATACCTGAAAACGAAACAATCCAAACTAGGCCACCTTTTCCATTTTTAAATTGTGATCACACTTGATTTGCATAGGATGATTTCAATCGTTTGGGAGCTTTAAGGAGCGTTGGGAAAGGACTCGCTTTCCTGTGGGGGAACTGGCAAGCCTCCTCAGGCTGTGCCTTCCGGGGTCTTGCCTAGCTCCTTATCCCACGGGAGTCTCGACCTTTCCCAACGCTCCTTACCATATTAAGAGTTCGAAATCTCTTTTGAAATTACTAATGTTAATTATGGAAAAGTAGATCAAGTTTACCTTTGCAACATTTTATTCTGGGGTAGTTTCGAGTAACTTAATCTTGTATGATGGTTGGCAAAACGGTGAGACTCCCGCGGGAATGGATTGGCTGGCAAGACCCCACAGAGCGTAAGCTCGAGGAGGCTTGACGTCATCCCCGCAGGAAAGCGAATCGTTTTGCCGACCCTCATCCACTCAATCAATGTCTCGAAACTAATAGAACTTATAATGAATCAACTAAAGAAACAAATATTAAGGAGGATCATTCATGGTAAAACATTATGAAGGACATTTAGTAGGAACGGATCTTAGAGTAGGGATCGTTGTCGGGCGATTCAACGATTTCATCACAAGCAAACTATACGAAGGAGCACTGGATGCATTAAAGCGCCACGGTGTTAACATGGATCAAGTGGAATCCGCTTGGGTACCGGGTGCTTTTGAAATCCCGATGATTGCAGATAAGATGGCAGCATCCGGGAAATATGATGCAGTGATCACGCTCGGGGCAGTCATCCGAGGATCCACTCCACATTTCGATTACGTGTGTAATGAAGCTGCGAAAGGCGTCTCCCAGGCGTCTTCGAAAAACGGAATCCCTGTCATTTTCGGTGTCATCACGACTGACACGATCGAACAGGCGATTGAACGTGCTGGAACAAAAGCAGGGAATAAAGGCTGGGAAGCTGCAACCGCAGCTATTGAAATGGGTAACCTTACAAAAATGCTCAGCGAATAAACGAACTTGGAGCTCATGCTTATAGCATGGGCTCCTTTTTAGCACTTTAAGAAAGTTTAACTTTTTTAAAGGGATAAAGTATAAGAAAATACTAAGGCTTTCGCCATAAGTACTTGGCGACAAGCCAAGTTCTAACCTATCCAAAGTTTAATATGCTCCTGTTTGGATATAAAATCATGGATAGAAGGAAGGTGGGACAATGGGAACAATCGCTGTCTGGTTTCGAAAGGATCTAAGGCTGAATGATCAAACGGCACTTTCCCAAGCACTTCAAACGTTAGATAAAAATGATCAGATTCTTGCTGTTTTTCATATTCATCCTGCATTGACCGAGAATTTCTCAATACGCCATGATTACTTTTTCCAAACACTACGAACATTCGTAGAGGCCTGTAATAAAGCTGGGATGCCGGTTCACTTCATCAATGGGTCTCTAGAGGAAGGGTTCACACATCTGACCAGTGAGGTTGAGGACCTCGAAGCAATCTACTTCAATGAAGATGAAGTCGGGTACGGGAAAAAGCGCGACGAAGAGGCAATGAAATGGCTTGATGACCATGAAGTTCCTTATCGCACCTTCATTGACCACCATATCCATGGTGCAGGTGAAATTAAGAAGGCGGATGGAGATCCTTATCTAGTATTCACTCCATACTTTAAGAAGTGGAAAACCAGGAAAAAGCCTTCCATCCAAAAGGTCGATCATCAAAAGCTGAAGAAACAAGGTGCTGATCTGACAGAAGCCTTCAAGGATGGATACGATACTTATCAAAAGATGCTGAAGAAATGTACACATGATTGGAAAGCCTTGGGCGAAACGTGTGCAATGGAACGACTGAAGCAATTCATTGATGAGAGAATTTATGACTATGAGAAGAAACGAGACTTTCCGGCTTTGAATGGAACGAGCAGGCTTTCACCTTATCTAAAGACAGGAGCACTTTCACCGAGAACCATCTATCACCAGATTGGGGAGGAGGTAGACCATCGGAAGAACCTTGAAGGGGTGGACACCTTTGTGTCTGAACTGGCATGGAGAGATTTTTACTCGATGGTCTACCACTACCATCCTGACTGCAAAGATAAAGAAATCATCGAAAAGTATCGTGGACTGGATTGGAACACGGATGAAGCAATGTTTGAAAAGTGGAAGGATGGACAGACAGGCTTTCCGTTGATTGATGCTGCCATGACGCAATTAAATGAACGAGGGTGGATGCATAATCGCCTGCGGATGGCTACGGCTTCCTTTTTGACAAAGGACTTGTTGATGGATTGGCGTAAAGGGGAGCGCTACTTTGAAGAGAAGCTGATTGATTACGATCCTGCATCCAATATCGGTGGATGGCAGTGGGCCGCATCCACTGGTACCGATGCCGTGCCTTATTTCCGAGTCTTCAACCCGGTTCGGCAGTCTGAACGTTTTGATCCCAAAGGTGCATTTATCAAGCGTTATCTTCCTGCACTGGAAAAAGTTCCTGAAGCATATATACACGAGCCTTGGAAGATGTCGGATGAGGAACAGCGGGAAGCGGAGTGCATCATTGGTGAGGATTATCCAAAGCCGATGGTGGATCACAAGACGATGCGGAAGCGGGCAATCGAAATGTTCAAAGGAGAATCGTAGATTAGATCTCTTAAAAAGAGGACGGGAAACCGTTCTTTTTTCTTTGTTACACTTTCTCACGCAGGTGACAGTGGCTTTACATTTTGTTGACAACCTCCATAAAGCGTTTGAGAGGCGAGAAAATTGTATATGTAAATAGTAGAGAACATCTTGTTTCATATACAACGTGAGTGAGAAAGGAAATGAAAGAAATGAAGCGTGAGGCTTATTTCGATAATGCAAAAATCATCCTGATCTTTTTAGTCGTCTTCGGACACATGATCCAGCCCTTTACGGATGGATCAAAACCGATGTACACGTTATACATGTGGATCTATACCTTCCACATGCCAGCATTCATCTTCCTTGCTGGCTTTTTTGCGAAAGGCTCCGGAAATAAAGGATACATTGCCAAACTGGCAAAGAAATTGATTTTCCCTTATATCGTTTTCCAGGTCATCTACACGATTTTCTATTTCTTTATCGGTAAAGACGGCTGGATGACGACACCATTCCATCCGCATTGGTCACTTTGGTTCTTGTTCAGCATGTTCTGCTGGCATGTACTGTTGCAGCTGTTCAGCAAGATTCCTCCAATGATCGGATTGGCGCTGTCTGTCACTATCGGTATTGTAATCGGCTATGCTAGTGATATCGGCCATACGTACAGTCTATCTCGTACGTTCGTTTTCTTCCCGTTCTTCCTGGCAGGATATTGGTTGACGAAAGATCAAGTAGCCAAATGGCGTACGAAGCAGGTGAAAGTAGCTTCAGTGATTGTAATGGCCATTGTAGCAGGGGTCATTGCCTATGCACCTGAATTCAGCTCCGGCTGGTTCCTTGGATCAAAATCCTATGCAGTGTTAGATTTGCCTAACAGTGGCGGGCTGGCCCGTTTAGGTGTCTACATGCTGGCTGGAATCATGACCGTGGCAGTGCTTGCCTGGATACCTGTGAAAGGAAGTCGGATTTCCGTGCTTGGTCAGCGAACGCTGTATGTGTATTTGCTCCACGGTTTCTTAATCCAGTTCTTCCGCCAGGCGGATGTCTTCCATGTGGACAATGTCATCGATGTGATCGGTCTGGCAGCAGTATCTGCAATCATCGTGCTGTTATTGTCTACAAGAATCGTACTGACGATTTCCCAACCGTTGATTGAAGGACAGATGAAGCATCTGAAACGATATTTTTCTTCAAAAAATGTACAGGAAAACAACTGAATCGAATAGACAAAAAGGAAAACCCTCCTATTACAGCGAATGCTACAAGTAGTTGTTTAATAGGAGGGTTTGTTATGCAGTTGAAGGCGTTGATGGAATGTTCCTTTCATGATGCAGTAGCCGCTTGGAATGCGGGGTTCCAGGACTACCAGGTGAATCTGACAATGACGGTCCGTCCCTTTCTTTCAAGGATGGTGCATGAAGGGCTGTCTCCGGAATATTCTTTTTTAGCTTATGATGGAGATCGGCCAGTAGGGATTTTGCTGAGTGGTATTGTAGAGCACGAAGAGGGAAAGGAAGCATACAACGGCGGGACAGCCGTCGATCCGGATTATCGTGATAAGGGAGTTGGCTATCTTCTGGTTAAGGCTGCGCTCGATAAATATGAAGAAGAAGGCGCCGATATTGCCACGCTTGAAGCGATTTCCACCAATGATCGGGCAATTCACATGTACGAGAAGCACAACTATGGTATCGTCGATCATTTGGCTATGATGGGGAAAAAGGGAGAGCGAACAAAAGGGGATGGAACGTTAAGAATGGCAAAGCTCACCAACAGTCAGCTGGATGGCATCGATTTTCATGATGAAGATATTCCGTGGCAGACGAGGATTCTGCATATTAAAGGAGCCGAAGCTTTTGCATTTTATGATGACCATTTAGTAGGGTACACCGTCATTACTCAAGCATTCGGAGAGTCCGGAAATCGGGAAAGAGTGTTGATCTATCAACTCGAAGCCGCAGATCTGAATGAGACAAGCTATGCTTCCTTATTGCAAACCTTGTATCAGGAATTCCCAGCGGACCATTACAGCGTCGTAAACATAAGAAAATCCCATCCCCTCTACGAAGTCCTCCTCCAGGAAGGCTTCGAAACCAAAATCGAACAAGTATGGATGAAACGAAAAATGAATCTTACGTGAACAAGGAGGAGCTGAAAAAGCTCCTTTTTTATTGAATATATAGTAATGTGTATAATCTACAATTAGCACTAGAATGATTCACTTGAAATAGAAGAGATTTCTATTAAGAGTAGGTCAATAAATACATTTTGATAAGGGGAAGGGAAACAGGGAGACTCCGACAGGAAGAGTAAGACAGGCGAGACCCCGGAGGTCGAAAGACCGAGGAGGCTTGCCGTCTTCCCTGCGGAAAGCGGACTGTTTCCCTGGACCGGTAATCTTTAAAACGGAATTGACCAATCGGTTACTATAATTTAACGTTTGCAAAGTCTTTCGTTTTAAAATACCAATAATGTGAAATAGTAACAAGAGAGCATTTTTGATAAAAGGAGGAAATACAATGTCTGAGAAAATCCTTATGATTGTTACGAATACATCCACGACGGAAAATGGCCTTGAAACTGGTTTATGGTTATCCGAATTCGTAGAGCCACTGATGGAATTCACACAGGCGGGATATGTCGTCCACACCGCAAGTATCAATGGAGGAAAGATCCACATCGACCCGAACAGCTACTCCAATGAGCTGCCAAAGGAATGGGAAGGAGTAATGGACCCATTGGATTCAACGGACAAGCTTAGTGATCTGAATCCGGAAGATTATGTAGGTGTGTTCCTACCTGGTGGGCATGGAACGATGTTCGACCTTCCAGGAAACGAAACGGTACAGAACACATTGCGTCATTTCGTGGATAGCGGCAAGCTTGTTGGAGCAGTCTGCCACGGGCCAGCAGGTTTTGTAGGTGTGAAGGACAAGAATGGGGAGCCGATTGTAAAAGGCAAGACGATCACCGGCTTCACTGACTCTGAGGAGAAAGATACAGGACTAGATGACAAGATGCCTTTCCTATTAGAATCCCAGCTGCGTCAGGAAGGTGCCGAATTCGTAGTGAAGGACGACTATGAAGATCACGTCGAAGTAGACGGGAACTTCGTCACTGGACAGAACCCACAGTCAAGCTTAAGTGCAGGAAAAGCCTTTGTGAAAGCATTGAAAAAATAACACACCAAAAAACGCAGGGAATGCTTTTCCCTGCGTTTCGTGTGTCATTAAAAGATGATGTGTGCGACTAACGTGATGACTGGTAATGTGATGAGTGTCCGTTCAAGGAAAATGATGAACAGCTCTTTCAAACTTACAGGTACTTTTGATGCAAGCAGTAAGCCACCAACCTCTGACATATAAATCAGCTGGGTTACAGAAAGGGAGGCAATAATGAACCGTGTCATTTCACTTTCGATTGAAGCTCCGATGATCGCTGGAAGGAACATATCAGCAAAACCTACAAGAATGGTCTCCGATGCTTCTGCCGCATATGGAATCTGCATCAGTTCAAGCAACGGTATGAAAGGGTAGCCGAGCCAAGTAAAGAATGGCGTGGATTCAGCAATCACAAGTGCAATCGTACCAAGAGCCATTACAATCGGTGCTACTCCCATCCACATGTCGAGGATATTTTTCCCGCCATCCTTGAAGAATTTACTTACACTGGATTCCTTGCTTCCTCTTGCTACCGCCTGCTGATACCCGAAGGTGAAAGCGTTATGGTGCGATGGAATCTCTTCGTCCGTTTTTGCTGGTTCTTCCGTGACATAGGTATCTTTCTTTCTTGATAGTGGCGGAATGCGTGGCATGATCAATGCTGCAACAAATCCGGCTAATGCGACGGTCAGATAGAAAGGCACGAATAGACGGCTTAGGCCGACCTGGTCGATGACGACCAAACAGAACGTGATGGAAACGACCGAGAAAGTCGTCCCGATGACAGCGGCTTCCCGCTTCGTATAGTAGCCTTCCTCGTACTGTTTACTTGTGAGTAAAACTCCGATCGTTCCATCACCAAGCCATGAGGCAAGGGAATCGATTGAGGAACGCCCAGGTAAAGTGAAGAGTGGTCGCATGATTCTTGTCAGCAATACGCCGAACAACTCGAGTAATCCATAGTTAAGCAATAATGGTAAGAACAGTCCTGCAAATAGAAAGATGGCGAACAGTGTATGGAGCAGGTCACCAAGGAGCAGGTTTCCGGTTGCATCAGATGTGATGGCTTCAGGCCCGATCTGATAATAGGTCATGATGGCAAAAATCATACCAAGTACGCGTGCCACCACCCAAATTGGAGACACTAAAAATAAGGATTGAAAGAAAGGATAGCGGTTTAAAAGGGCAGGCTTTGCCACTTTCGCTACAAGAGTCGCCAGAGCAGTGATTGTTATGATGAGCATCATGATGAAAGATAGCTGGTCTGCCAGCAGATCCTTCAACCGGTTGGCCATGATGGCGACAGGGATGGTCCACGCTTCTTCTTTAGAATCATATACGGGAACCATGAATAAAAATATTCCCAATAAAGAGGGAAGAATGAATTTTAAATGACTGATAATCGAAAATTTCTCTCTTTTCATGTATGTTCAACTCCTGATGACTATTAAATAAATATACAACAAAATTCATTTTAATACAGACTTACTCAAATTCCAAGCTTTTTTTCATTACGTGATGTGTCAGATCGTGTTTACCCTATTTCGACAAAAGGAATGCATTAAATAATATTAGACATAAAAGCCTTCATTATAGGATTAGCTTTTAAAGGTGTACATACGCATATCAATGGACAAGAAAAAATTAAAAAGGAAGGGTCAGATGATAATGGATCACTTTCCAAGACCACGAGTAGTAGTAAGCAAATGCTTAGGGTTCGATCAAGTCAGGTACAATGGGGAAACGATTCCGGATAAAGTCGTGAAACGTCTGGAGCCATATGTGGAATTCATCCCTGTGTGTCCCGAAGTGGAGATCGGGCTGGGCATCCCAAGGGACGTCATTCGGATTGTGAAGGATCAGGAAGTGTATCAACTTGTCCAGCCTAAGACTGGGAAAGACCTTACAGAAAGCATGCGGACATTTTCCGAGCAATTCATGCAAGCACTCCCGGCGGTTGACGGCTTTCTCTTGAAAAATCGTTCTCCGACATGCGGGGTCAATGATGCTAAGGTGTATGCAGATGTGGAAAATTCCCCGGTCATCGAGAAAACAGATGGACTATTTACACAGGCAGTACGTGAATATTTCGGAGGTGTAGCCATCGAAGAAGAGGGAAGGTTGAAGAACTTCACCTTACGCGAACATTTCCTCACGAAATTATTCACACTGGCATGGTTCCGCCAAGTGAAAGAAGAAGGGACGATGAAACTGCTTGTAGCATTTCATTCAAAAAATAAATACCTGTTTATGGCTTACAATCAGACGCTTCTTACGGAAATGGGGAGGTTGGTTGCGAATCCACCTGAAATGACGAAAGAAGAGATTATGGATGCATATGAAGCGAAGCTGCAGGAAATGTTGGATAAGCCTGCTGGAGCGGGAAGGCATATCAACGTATGCCAGCATATTTTTGGCTATTTCAAAAATGGATTGAACAGTCAGGAAAAGCAATATTTCCTGCATGAACTCGATCAATATGAAAAAGAAAAAATCCCCTTAAGCGCAGTGCTGGGGATTTTAAAAGCATGGGCAGTAAGGTTCGAAGAGAAGTATTTGCTGCAACAATCTTATTTTGAACCTTATCCGATCGATTTAGTTGAAATTTCCGACTCAGGTAAAGGGAGAGCATATTCCTGATTCAGGCATACCGATCAAGAATACGATCGACAGATGAGCCATATGTCTCCCCGAAGATATTCAGATGTACGAGTAAATAAAAGAGCTGATAAAGTTCTTTCCGGTCTTCATACTCGGGGTCCAAAGGATACGTCGCTTGATAGGCATCGTAAAATGAAGCAGGAAATCCTCCGAACAGATCAGTAAAAGCCAGTTCAAAGCCATGGTCTCCATATAGGACCGATGGATCAATGACATAAGGGGTTCCGTCCTCTCCAGCCATCCAGTTCCCTCCCCATAAATCTCCATGCAGGAGGGAAGCATTCGGTTTTGGTGGCAGCCAGCGATCAAACTGCTGAATAACTGCTTCAAGCTTGGTCTGGCGGGTGGCACCCATATGTCCTTTTTCCTTCGCGAGCTTCATTTGCGGAAGGATCCTTTGATCACGGTAATAATCAATCCAGTTATCCATAAGCTGATTATGCTGATCCAACGTTCCAATGAAGGTGCGCTTGTGATAACCGAACTTCTCATTTGACTGTGCATGCATCTGCGCTAATCGTTCTCCAAGAAGAGCGGCTGTATCGGGAGTGGTCTCACCCTCGATCCATTCCATGACCATCATCCCTGTTTCTCCATTTGCAGGATGATCATACCTATAAACTTCAGGTACATGAAGGCTTTCTGTATTTCGGATTGCCTCAAGCCCTGTTGCTTCGACTTCGAAAAAATGCGAAGGCACATCCTTGTTGGCTTTGACGAAATACTGCTGTGCTTCAGTTTCTACATAATAGGCTTGGTTGATATCGCCACCATTGATTGGTCGTATAGCAACAATAGATGATGCATCTCCTAAGTTCCGTAGTCGTTGCTGGATCAACGCATTCATACCTGAACCTCCTAAACTTCTGCTTTTACCATTGTCGTATGCTGTTCCCTGTATTGTTTCGGAGTAATCCCTACATGCTTTTTGAATACCGCCGTATAGTAGCTCTGGTTGCAGAACTTGAATAAGGCAGCAATATCTGAAATCGATGTCGACGTATGAAGAAGGAAGTATTTCGATTCTTCCACCCGTTTTTCATTAACGAAATGGATGATCGACTTGCCGGTTTCCTTCTTGAAAAGGTGAGACAGGTAGCTTGGACTGACAAAGCACTCTTTGGCGATGACCTCCAGCTTCAGATCGTCAAGGATATGGTCATGAATATAGCTGACTGCTTTGTTCGTGACTGGACTGTAAGGGTTGCTTTCCGCATCGTCGACCAGTTGGATGAAATGTTCCAGCATCGTAAATTCCAACTGGCTCAATTCTTCGATGCTGATCAAGCGCTCGATCTCAAGGATATATGTATCACTTAGATTAAAGGCAGTTTCCGGATCGACCCCACCTCGAATCGCAGCCCGCGTGAAAAGTGTGCAGGAGCAGATGAGTGAATTCTTCAGGGAACGAAGAGGGGTGGTCGCCAGAGGAGGCTTCTGGTCTTTATTGATACTTTTCAGAATGGCACTGGCTTCCTGCCTGTTTTTATTGATGATCGCTTCCATGATCTGCTGCTCCAATAAATACGAAGGATGGAGATAGTGGTTTTTTTTATTATTCATCCGGATTTTCATAAAGTGCGTGATCATATTGGATTCGATAGATTTTGTCATGATGTTCACCTCTTAAATGCTTAAATATTTAATAGATATATAAAGATTTTAGTATAATTGTAAGCGATTACATTATAAAATGAAACCCATAGATAGAAAAATATTATTAAGGAGGAACATAACTATGAAAAAATGGTTATCACTATTTCTTATTACATCAGCGCTGCTTCTATTAGTCGTTGGATGTAGTGGAAACGACTCCGATAGTAGTGGAGACGATACGAATAATGACAGTGAACAGACAGATGGGGAAGATGCTGCTTCCGGGGAGAAGACAGTCATCAACTTCGCTGCACAAAATGATAATACACCTGCAACACAAGCAGTCATCGATGCATTCAACGAAAGCCAGGATCAATATGAAGTGAAATGGGAGCAGATGACGAATGACTCCGGTCAGATGCACGACCAGCTCCTGACTACGCTATCCAGTGGCTCAAGCAAATATGATGTCATTTCTCTTGATGTTGTATGGGCAGGAGAATTCGCTGGCGGTGGCTATATCGAACCGATCGATGTAATGATGAGTGAAGACGAAATCAGCATGGATGATTATAATGCTGGCTCCATGACATCCGGTAATTTCAATGGGAAGCAATATACACTTCCGTTCTTCCCTGACCTTGGGCTTCTTTATTTCCGTAATGATATTGTATCTGAGGAAGATCAGGCTACATTGGTTTCAGGCGACTATACTTATGAAGACTTGCTGGCTATGTCTGAAAAATATGCCGGCGAAGGTGACACACAGACAGGAATCGCTTATCAGTCCAAGCAATATGAAGGTCTGACAGTTAATGCAACAGAATTCACGAACCAGTTCCAGGATACAGAGAAAGGCTTGGAGATGATGTACAACTTTACATCTTCAGATGCTGTTCCTGACGATATCCTGAATTACACAGAAGGTGAAACACATACAGCATTTGAAAATGGCAATGCCGTATTTGCCCGTAACTGGCCGTACATGTTCGGACGGTTGAAAAACCCTGAGGAGAGCGGTGCTACTGTAACTGCGGATCAGGTCGGAGTTGCGCCACTTCCGAACGGTGGAGCAGTAGGTGGATGGTTGCTCAGTATTTCTGCAACTTCTGAGAACAAGGAAGGCGCATGGGAATTCGTCAAATTCCTTTCTGGTGAAGAAGGTCAGAAGATCATGGCAACAGAAGGTGGCTACCTTCCTGGTTACCAGCCATTACTTGATAACGAAGAAGTAAAGGAATCCAATGAACTTCTTGCATACGAAGGTTTCCAGAACGCATTGAAGGAAACAATCGCTCGTCCAGTATCTCCTGAGTATTCGAAAGCATCCAACGAAATCCAAATCGCAGTTCATAAATACTTGAGCTCTGGCGAAGGATTGGATGAAGCCGTTGAGAAAGTGAATGCTGCAGTAGGAGAACAGTAAGCTTCGATAATAGTCTATCAAATTCACAGGTCATGCTTACTACACGTCAGCATGACCTGTGCCTTTTTAAGGAATGGAACCACTTTTACTCTTTTAGAATAGGAGGAAATGCACCATGAAGAAAATGGGCTTTCGTGGGTCATTATTCATCATACCGATCTTGATATTGATCGCTGTCTTCTCGTTGTGGCCTGTCCTGCAATCATTCACTTATACATTTTTCGATTACCAGCTGAACGATCGCTCGAAAGCGGGACTTTATCTAAACGAGCGTTTCAATGTGGATCTATATACGGAATCATCCACTTACATCGACCTCTTTTTAGATCGTGATGCAGAAAACATTACGGAACAAGAGGATCAGCAAAAGGTGGAACAGCTGAAGAGTGAGCTTGATGAGCTGGATACTGCATTTGAAGGGGAATCCGGTGTCATCGAAATCGATGATGAGACGACAGATGATATCAATAGCGTATATAAACAGGCGGATCAATTGGTAGCCTCGCTCAATGACAAATACGAATTACAGAATGCAGAGAGTCTGCCGCAAATCGTCAATGACATCGACCGTAGTCTGATCGAATCCAATTTTGTCGGACTAGATAACTATAAGAAGGTATTCTCTGATTCTTTCATCGGAGTAGCTTTGAAAAATACATTGATTTTTACCTTTGTTTCGGTAGCGATCGAGCTTGTCCTTGGTCTTGGGATGGCGATGATCATGAACAAGGCGATGCGAGGGCAGGGGTTCATCCGTACCTCATCACTGATTCCATGGGCAATCCCGACTGCAGTGGCAGCTTTAATGTGGAGTTACCTTTATGATGGCAGTGCAGGTGTCGTTGCAGAACTATTTGCAAACATAGGACTGATCGACAGGCCCACAGATCTGCTACAGACCGGTGCGGGAGCAATGACGGCAGCGACCTTAGCTGACGTTTGGAAGACGACGCCGTATATGGCGCTGTTACTGCTTGCAGGATTGCAGACGATTCCGAAATCCTTGTATGAAGCAGGTTCGATTGATGGGGCATCAAAAGTGCAACAGTTTTTCCAGATCACCTTGCCGTTATTGAAGCCGGCAATGCTTGTGGCACTGTTGTTCCGTACATTGGATGCATTCCGCGTGTTCGACCTGATCTACGTATTGACTGGTGGGGGGCCTGGTGGATCGACGGAAACGCTGTCCATCTATTCCTACAAAGTCATGTTCAGTCAGACGAATTTCGGTTACGGCTCTGTCATCGTCATGGTCATGTTCGTCTGTGTGGCGATCATTGCTACGATTTATGTGAAAATACTTGGCGCTAACGTCATGGAAAAAAGCTGAAGGAGGTCAATACTATGGCAAAACAGACACATCCCAATACAGCAAAGAGCAAATGGCTGTTCTGGGTCATCCTTGCATTTTATCTTGTAGTCGTCGTGTTTCCGTTTTTCTGGGTGTTGATCACCTCCTTCAAAAGTACGGGGGAGATCTTCGGGAATAACCCGTTCAACATCATTCCAGAGAACCCGACCATCGGGCATTACGCAGATGTTATCCTCGAAAAAGGAATTTTCGGGGCGATATGGAACAGCCTTGTCGTTTCAGGAGTTACAACAATCTACATCGTATTTGTTGCGACACTGGCGGCCTATGCGATTTCAAGGTTTGAGTTTTTCGGTAAGAATCTACTGCTTGGTATCGTGTTGGCAGTTTCGATGTTTCCACAGATGATCGTAATTGGCCCGATTTATAACTTGTTTGTCGACTTAGGATGGACGAACAGCTACTGGATCACGCTTCCTTATTCTTCAATCACACTTCCGATGGCTGTATGGATTCTGGTTACGCATTTCAATCAGATTCCGATGGCTTTGGAGGAATCTGCGAAGATGGACGGAGCGAACCGGTTCCAGACGTTGTTCAGAATCGTGTTTCCACTGGCGGCACCTGGGGTATTTACTACGGCAATCATCGTGTTCATTACCGCCTGGAACGAATTTGTGCTGGCGATCACGATCAACTCGGATGCAGCTTGGCACACCGTGCCTGTTGCGATTTCGTTCCTGCGTACCCAATTCGAAATCCTTTGGGGACAGGTGGCTGCAGCTACTGTGTTAGTGACGATTCCGACGCTGCTGATCGTACTGTTCTTCCAGAGACAGATTGTGTCCGGTCTGACAAGTGGCGGTGTAAAGGAATAATTGGAGAAGGGAGATAGGCAGATGACTTGGCAAATGACAACAAATGAGATGAATAGAGAGAATCTGCTCACTGAAGAAAGCCTATTCTTTCTTGGAAATGGATATATAGGTGTAAGAGGTAACTTTGAAGAAACGTATGGAAAAGCTTCAACATCCATTCGCGGAACTTATATCAATGCGTTTCATGATGTCATTGATATTTCTTATGGAGAAAAGCTGTTCGCTTTTCCGGACACCCAGCAAAAAATGCTGAACGTCCTCGATGGACAAACGATCCACATATCGATTGGTGGGGAGCACTTCTCGATGGATGAAGGAGAAGTGCTGGACTTCCAACGGGAATTGAAGCTCGATGAAGGAATTTCTGTGCGGAATATCCACTGGAGATCCCCTTCCGGAAAAGAAGTGAAGCTTACGTTCAAGAGACTTGTATCGTTTGTTCATCGGGAATTGTTCATGATTCAAGTGGGGATAACGCCATTGAATTTTGAAGATACGATTACCGTCCTTTCTTCGCTTGAAGGGGACGTGCAGAACTACGTTAATCCTGACGATCCGCGTGTGGCAGCGGGCCACGCGAAGCGGCTTCATGTACAGGAAAGCAAGGTTGAAGGAAAGACGGGATATATTCGAAGCCGTGCACAAACTTCTGAATTGGATGCCGCCTGTCTGACGTATCACAGAGGAATGGAAGATGCGCGTGTAACTGTGACGGAGGAAAGCGGACAGCGTGTTCACTTCCAGTTTGAAGTAGAAGGTAAAAACGATAAGACGTTGCAGTTCACGAAGTATAACTTATATGGAGATAGCATGAGGCAGCCAGAAGGCATAGAATCCCACCTCCGGAGCGTCAAAGAAGAATTGGATGGCTTGAGTGATGGAGAACTGTTTGCAGAACAGAAGAAATACATGAACGATTTCTGGAAACATAGTGATGTCAGGATTGAAGGGGAAGAGGAGCTGCAGGAAGGGATTCGCTTCAATCTTTTCCACCTGTTGCAGTCTGTCGGTAGAGATCGTTTCAGCAATATTTCTGCAAAAGGACTGTCTGGTGAAGGCTATGAAGGGCACTACTTCTGGGATACTGAAATTTATATGTTCCCTGTCTTCCTGATGACTGCGCCGGAACTAGCGAAGCAATTGCTCATCTACCGCCATTCAATTTTGGATGGAGCCCGAAAAAGGGCAATGGAGATGGGGCATAGGCAAGGAGCATTATTCCCATGGCGAACAATCAACGGCGATGAATGTTCCGCATTTTTCCCAGCGGGAACAGCTCAATATCACATCAGCGGGGACATTGCCTACAGTTACCTGCAGTATTATCATGCGACGAACGATGTTGCATTCATGAAGAACTATGGGGTTGAAGTGCTGATTGAAACAGCCCGTCTATGGATTGACATGGGTCATTACAGGAAAGACGGCACGTTTGCTATCGATGACGTCACTGGACCTGATGAATACACGTGTATCGTCAACAACAACTACTTCACCAATGCAATGGCTAAGAACAATCTTGAAGGTGCTGTGCAGATGTATCGTGAGATGAACGAACTTCACCCCAAAGAAACTGCTGCACTGATGGAGTCATTGGAAGTCAGTGATAATGAATTGAGCAGTTTTGAAAAGGCAGCAGAGGCGATGTATCTTCCATATGATGAGGAGCTTAACATCAATCCTCAGGATGATACGTTCCTGAATAAAGCGGTTTGGGATTTCGAAAATACGCCGAAAGAGAACTACCCGCTCTTGCTGCACTATCATCCGCTGACATTGTATCGTTATCAAGTGTGCAAGCAGGCAGATACGGTCTTGTCCCACTTTTTACTGGAAGATTATCAAAGAGAAGATACGATCCGTAATTCCTATCACTATTATGAAGGGATTACGACTCATGATTCATCCTTGTCCACCTGTGTATTCAGCATGATGGCGGCGAGGCTTGGCGAGCTCGACAAAGCCTATGATTACTTCAAACAGACCGCTCGTCTTGATTTGGAAAATACAAAAGGGAATACGAAGGATGGACTCCACATGGCCAACATGGGAGGGACCTGGATGGCAATCGTGTACGGCTTTGCCGGTTTACGCATCAAACAAGACGGCCTCCATCTCACCCCGAAACTGCCGAAGCAATGGGATTCCTATACGTTCCATATCCACAACCAAGGACACCCGATTAAGGTGGCAGTCACTAAAGGGAAAGTGAAGCTCACATTGCTTGAAGGAGAAGAAACAAACCTTCATGTGAACGGGGAAAAGATTACGTTGCATGCAAATGAACAAACAACTATAAAACTTTAACAGATGAAATATGAAAAAAGTGCACTGCTTATTGGCAGTGCACTTTACTTTTTAATGGAATGGATTTTGCAGGATCGGTTCCTGGAACAGCTTTTCGTAAGCGTAGATCGTATTCAGTTCTCTGAAATCGAACTGGTGATACAATTTCTCTGCACCTTCATTAGTCGTACGAACCGAAATCGTAACCGCATCCAGCTCTTCTACCATGAACGCGTGCTGGAGCGCATGGTCGATCAACGTGGATCCGATTTTTTGGTTCCTGACCTCAGTGTCGACATTGATGAAACAGATTTCACCCTCACGCCCGGGAAGAACCGTTTCAAAATATAGATAGCCGACGAGCTTGCCGTCATGCTGGTACGCCCACAGCTTGTTACCAGGCTGATGTGCATTTGTCATCATTTCTTTCGTTGTATAGTAGGCTGCATTAGGATGCAGTGCATCGATAGCTTCACGATCTTCTTCTGTTACATCCACAACTTTTGCAGCATCCAATCCTTTAGGTGAATAGCTGCTTGTATCAAGGAATAAGGTCTTCTCGATGTTGTATAGGTGGAACTGATGGCGTTCGCAGAATTCCACAAGTTCGGTGTTCGCGCGAAAACTGGCTACTTTTACCGCATCAAAATGGACCTGTACAGTTAAAGAGGCCTTCTCCCATAACCCTTCCATTACTTCCTTAGGGTTTTCGCTTGCAAATGGACCAAGCAATCGGCATAATTTCTGATCGAAAAACGGCAACAGACCTAAGAAGCCAATGATTCGATCGTCGTCCCATGCGATATAGGCAAGTGGGTCTTTGAACTGGGTAAGCGTCCAAATCTGTTCGTAGATCGTGTTCTCGTCGGAGGCAAGCCAAGCGACGAAGTGCTCATCTTTTTCGTTCATATTATGTAGCCATTCTGATACGGCCGTTAAGTCTTTCACTTCCAACTCTTTCAATTGCATGTTCTCCACCACCTGCGCTTTCATTTCTTTAAGAATGCCATATAAACAGAAAAAAACCAACCAGGAAGGTGCCTGGCTGGTTTCGTATCGTACATTATTTCTTTTTCTTAGGTCCTTTTTCTTTGAAGTCAATATCATATTCAAAAGGAACCGGGTTCAAGCTGTCCTGTGGTGCAGCATAGTACGTATTCATATACGTTTTACCGCTCTTGAACAACTGTTTCAGCTGTAGCGCATCTTCTTCAGTAACGTTGAATGGATCGACGTGAAGGACACGGTGCTTACCATTTTTCTTCTCATTGATGAACGTTACGCCATACTCGACATAGTTTTCAAGTAGTTCATCTTTAGATTGGAAAGCATCCATGCTGGATCCGTCATAAGAAAGACCGATTTCCGGTACTTCGATATTATCGACGAACCATCCAGTGTCATTGTATCCCCAGTCTGTCAAGTAGCGGAAGGAGATATGGACTTCCTGTCCAGCATACGCTGAAAGGTCGAATGTTTCCTGCTGCCAGTCTTCATAATGACCAGTGAATCCAGGAACGTTGTCCTTGATTTTAGGGTAACCTTCTTCGACTACGTCAGAACGAGTGTTTTCATTCTCAAGAGAGTTCCAAGTCATACCGTTGTCTGTTGATACTTGAACAACTCCATAATCCCAAGACTCTTCAATATCGATGTAGTTATCGAATTTCAATGTAGCTGCATCTACATTAGTTAGGTCCGCCTTGAAAATCATGTTGTTATCCAGTTCATCACCTTCGCTTCCCCAGTAAACCTGGTTATCGGAACCTAATGGATCCTGAACAGTTTCCCAAGGAACAGGCTGGAAGTCTATTCCGTTAAAGTTGAAGTCTTTGATTTTAGCATTCTTTTCGAAATCGAATACTTTGAAGTCTGTACCCCAAGCAGGTACACCATCTTTTTCGTATTCTTTCGCTTTTTCAAAATCTACTGTTTTACCACGTGGTTCGCCATCGCCATCTGGGTCGAAGTCACGAAGGTCAGCGTTCTGGAATCCATAGATTCCACCTTTGAACTTATCGTCATCAATTGCCAGAGCAGTAGAGAAGTCGCGATATACTTCATTGAACGACTTGTCGATGCCAAAGTGGTCATAAGCATCCTCAAAGCTTTCAATGCTGTTCAATTCACTTTTAGCTACGTAGCGGATCAGTTCCTGACCGAACTGCTCATAGTTATAAAGCGTGAATAGCTGAACTAGGCCGTAGTCAGCAATTGTCTCTGGACCTGTCTCAGCAGATTGATGTTCATCCCAGTTTGTAAGGGAATTCTCTGGGTGATCAAGCAGGAAGCTGATAGACCCTTCGTCAATGCCGTATCCACCAAGATACTCAGAGAAGGTGGACATTCCTTCATTCAACCAGGAAGTTTCATCTCCATCATTGTCCGCATGGATCAAGTGTTGCAATTCATGCATTGTAGTGGAGTAGAACGTAGATTCCAATCGAGTTTCCCAATCAGCAGAGTCGATTGTTACAATATTTCTATCCATGTAATTTTCTAGAGTCTGCCAGAAGAAACCAGCAACAAAGAATGGGTAGGTTGGATCTGCATAGTTCTCATCCTGAACGTTATCAATTAACAGGATGACATTGTCGCCTTCACCACTGTAATAACCCTCAGGTACAATGCCAAGGTCTTCTAGTTGTGCATTGCTGCCGTCCAGGCTATCCGGGCTACCGAAAAATTCGGTAGTTTTATCGTAAATGTTGTTATCGAATTCAGCTGCTAATTTGTCAGCTTGTTCTTTCGTTACTACATGAGGATCGCGGGGATCTCCTTCTGGGAAGGAAAGGTCGTTAGCAACCCAAACTTCCGCATGCTCTCCTAAGCTTTGAAGAGTGAATTCCTTGAATGCAAGATCACGCGTCAAGAATTGTTTTGTTTCTCCTTCAGCAGCGGATGTTTCACTGTTGGAGCCTGCTTCATTACTAGAAGAAGCTTCTTCACCAAAACTTACACCACTTGAATTCTCCTTAATCTCTTCTTTTGCTTTTCTCTGAAACTCTGGATCCTTCGATTGATGATCTAAGTATGGGTCAATCGAGAGCGTGTCACCATAACGCTCTATGTCAAAATTCTGGTACTTGCTGCTTGCATCTACTGAACTAGTAGCTGCTGGCGCAAAAAGTGAAACTGTAAGTGCAGCTGTGGAAAGCAATGCTGTAAATTTCTTATTCACTTTGAAAGACCTCCTAAATAAGTATTGTTTTTCCAGTACGGTTTCTATTATCCTAAAGATTCTGACATTTTTGAATGGTAGATTATGAGGAAATTTGGCATTTTAATTAGTAGAATAGTCCTTTTATGACTGATTCTTTTGAAATATGTCTAATTATCCACCTGTACTTGTCGACGGTGATTTTCCCTTTAAAACGATGATTGACCGGTTTGAAAAAGGGTAAAGATAACGTAGAAAGATAAAGGGGGGATGACGATGCGGAATCGGCTGAAATACATATCCATCTACAGGATCAGTGTGATTGTCTGGATGTCTGCGAAGTTCCTGTGGCAGATCTTTTGGTTCCAGCGTTTCCATCCGATTTGGGATGAAGAAACGAAGAGGAAGTGGAATCGTCTATTAGCCAGACAGGCAAAAGAATACAGAATTACCTCGATCCGCCTTGGTGGGATGCTGATCAAGTTCGGGCAGTTTCTCAGTTCGCGGGCGGATTTGCTGCCGGATATTTTCATCAAGGAGCTGGAGGGGCTTGTGGATCGAGTGAAGCCGACTCCATTCGAAAATTCCAAGCAGACGATTGAAAAGGACTGGGGTGCAGATCTTGAGGAGTACCTTGAATCGATCGATGAAAAAGCCGTCGCCTCTGCATCAATCGGTGAAGTGTACAAAGCCCGCCTGAAAGACGGAACGACAATTGCATTGAAAGTACAACGGTATCGGGTGAAGGATATCTTCCATATGGATTTCAAGGCGTTGCGTATTGTCTTCTGGATGCTGGATAAATTCACACCATATGGAAAGAAGGCTGATTTACCTGCGCTCTATCGTGAATTGGTAACCGTAATGAGTAATGAACTGGATTTCAGGAAGGAACTTGAAAACGGAAACTACTTCAAGCGGAGGTTTCAGCACATCCCTAATGTCTATATTCCGGAATACTTTGATGAATTGAGCACCGAGCGAGTGCTGGCGATGGAATGGATTGAAGGGGTAAAGGTTACGGATATCGAGTTCATGAAGGAACATGGCATCGACCGGGAAGCGGTAGCCAGGACTTTATTCGATTTATGTGTCGAACAATTCCTCAACAATGGGACGTTCCACTCGGATCCGCATCCAGGTAATCTGATGCTGAAGCAGGATGGCACACTTGTTGTCATTGACTTTGGCATGGTTGGGGACATCCATAAACAGGATGCAGGTTATATCAGGCAAATGATTCAAGGGTTTATTCTTGATGATTATGACCGCGTGATCGATGCCCTTCAGAAAATGAACTTTCTTCTGGAGAATGCGGATACCAATAAAGTGAAAAAACTGATGCGGGAAACGACTGTGATGTATCTGGATGGAGAGTTCGAGAAACTGGATGCTGCGATGATGCAGCAGATCATGAAGGATATTCAGGAGTTCGTCAATGAACAGCCGATCCAACTGCCGGCAGACTATGCATTCCTTGGAAGAGCGACATCGATCATTGTCGGTGTACTGACAGCTGTCTATCCGCAAATCGACTTGATTGACTGGGGAAAGCCGGTCATCAAAAAATGGATGACTGGAGAAGACTCACGCTTTTCTATTTATAAAGAAGTTGCATCTGACGCTGCACGCCCATTGTTATCCCTGCCGAGAGCGCTGGTAAACTACCTGGAATCTGGAGAGCGTGACCGGGAGTGGGAAGCTGAAAAACAACAGCAGACGATGTTCCACCACTACTACCTGTTCTATGCATTGCTTTCATTCATATTTTTAATGGTGGGAATCGCTCTCGGAACATATGGCCAATTAGCAGCCGTCCAATTTTTGTTGATTGTTGGTTATATAGCTGCGGGTGTTGGATTTATTTTACTGATTATTTTTGCTTTCAAGCACATGTCTATGATCAAATCATTGAATAGGAGGATGAAGTGATGAGTGATCTTTTAAAACGAGGGTTCTATTTAGGCTTAGGAGCGGCACTGAGTGGTAAAGAACGTTTGGAGAAAGTGTTAGATGAACTGGTACAAAAAGGGGATGTAAGTCCTTCGCAGGCAAGAGAAATGTTCCAGGAGTTCGTAGCTAAAGGGGAACAGAAAGATAAGGAATGGACGGAACAAGGGAAAGCTAAGATGCAGGCGAGAATCAAGGACTTAGGATTCGTAACGAAAGAAGAATATGAACTTTTGGAAGCAAGAGTGAAGCGTTTGGAAAAACTTCACGATGACGAATCTCCCCAATTGTAAAACTGTCATTATGAAGCAAGTGGACAAATATCCACTTGCTTTTATATTTTTCAAAGTGCATAATCGGATTTTTTGAATTATCCTAGATATATTGATTTAAAAGGGGGACATGAGATGGAGAAAAGTAAGCACTTATATAAAGAAGGAAACTACCGCTTCTGGCTCAATACAGAAACAGGGGCGCTTCAGCTTAAGCTGGATGGGGAAAAGGAATTGTATAACATCTCCAAGAAAACGAAGCTCTATGAACGTCTGATGAATGATTTATTTGAACCGTCAGAATCTGAATAAAAAAAGGGGGAATCAGCAAATCTGATTCCCGCTTTTGTATCACTTTAATAAAGGTTTCTCAAGCAGCTCGATTGCCTGCTTCAATGATGATCTCGTGATGACTTTTTTCTTGGAAGTCGATAATCCTAGTTTTGCAGCTTCCATAGTCAAGTCCGGACGCATTCCTGAAAGGATGGGTGTAATCCCGAGCAGTTCAAGCGAATCGATCAATCGATACAGGTGTCCCATAAAGCTGTTATTCACGTCATATACACCTGAGAGGTCGATGATCAACAAGTCAAGGTTGAGTGCACTTGCTTCTTTCAATGTTTCGTCCATGATGACATCTGCACGTTTCTGATCAATGTCGCCGATGATCGGAAGGATAGCTGTATCGTCTTTGATAGGGACGATTGGTGTAGACAGTTTCAAGTATTTCTCTTCATATTCTTTAAGTATGCGATCTTCTTCCTGTGCGAAGCTCAAGCTGAACCCGTAGATGATATGGTTGAAGATGTCATCGATACGTGTGATCACTTCAACGATCTGCTTGAATTCGTAATTAGTTCCGCGTGATTTTTCTTCAATGTACATCCACAAGACTTCTTTGTAGATGCTGATATTGGAAAGTGCTTCTGTCAGGTCACCGCCTTGCGCAACGGAATGCTTCCCGATCTGTTCGCCCCATTCTTGCGCTACCTCGTTCGACTTCTCGATATATAGCATCGTTTTGGCAATCGTTTCAAACAGCTCGCGAACAATGAACCTGCTCTGTTCCAGTTGCTCATCTGTCAAAGCTTCCAGTTCTTCCTTATAGCGATCTTCAGAAAGCTTGAAGATTCGATCTGTTAGTTCATCTACATCCTCTGCTAGGCATTTCTGGAAGAATACGAAGTACTCCAGTTGAACCATCATCTTCATCCCTTTTCTAGTAAGCTAACCCTATTATATAGAGTCTTACAAAAGAAGTAAATAACATAAGGGTGGGGGTATAACGTCCTAACTGTGAAATATTTTTTCAAATATTGCTGAAATCAATTGAAATGAAAAGGGTATGATTTATACTGAATGTAACGATAACTAATACCAACCACGTAATCGTGTGCATCGTATTGGAGGCGAAAGTTTTGGGAAGAACACGTGCAGGAATTTTTATGATCGAAGAAATGAAACAGAAATTACCACCTTCAGAGAGGAAAATAGCTGAATACATACTTGAACATCCGGAGCAGGCGATACGGATGACGGCAACTGAATTAGGAAAGGTTAGTCAGACGAGCAGTGCAGCTGTAATCCGGCTATGCAAGTCATTGAATATGAAAGGATTCCAGGATTTGAAGCTTCGTATCGCTGGCGATCTACAGCAGGAAGAAGTGACCGAATTCAGGGATATTGAACCGAATGAACCCTTTCGTACGACAATCGAAAAGGTCACGGCGCATAGTGTCCAGACCATCCGGGAAACATCTGACGTCCTCAGCACGGACGAGTTGTCCAAGGCTGTCGATGCAATCTTGAATTGTGAACGCATCCTGTTCTTCGGAGCAGGGGCTTCGAGCATCACCGCAATGGATGCCCAGCAGAAGTTCCTTCGCATCAATAAATCCGTCAGTTCATTCACGGATATGCACATGGGGGCCACGGTCACTGCAAATCTAAGTGAAAATGATGTAGTCTTCGGCATATCTTTTTCAGGGGAAACTTTCGAAGTGGCGAAGATTCTTGAAATTGCCAATGCGAGGGGAGCGACGACGATCAGTCTGACGAAATACGGAAGCTCACTTGTAGCTGAACAGGCGGATATCCGTTTGTTCACCTCAGCAACCCGTGAAGCCACTTTCCGTAGTGCAGCGACATCGTCGAGGTTGGCCCAGCTGCACGTTATCGATATCCTGTTCATGGGTGTGGCATCCAAATCCTACGAACAAACTGTCGAGTACTTGGATACGACTCGTGAAGCCATCAAGTCTATGAGGAAAACGCCCGCAAAACGTTTGAAAAAATAAAAATATCCGCCCTGGCCATATCGAGGCGCAGGTCGGATATTTTTTATTCGGTAATCGCTTCTAACAACAGGTCTGCTAAATGGACTGCGCGTACTTTGTCAGTCAAACCTTCCCGCTCGATCCCTAGTTTCACTTGAATCAGGCAACCTGGATTGGTCGTCACAATCGTAGCAGCATTTGTTTCTTTTGCTTTTTCCATTTTGTGATCGAGAATCTGCATCGACATTTCCGGCTGTGTCAGATTATAAATACCGGCAGATCCACAACATTGATCCGCATCTTTCATTTCGGTGAATACGATACCGCTAATGTCTTGAATTAGCTGGCGTGGGGGATGGATGGTCCCCATCACATTCCTAAGATGGCAGGAATCCTGATAGGTGATCACTTGATCCTCTAATATCAACTCAACTTCATCGCTGAAACCCGTTTCCACCAGTACTGTACTGAAATCCACAATTTTTTCAGTGAATTTCTTTGCTCTTTCTTTCCAGGCAGGGTCATGCTTCAACAGGTGGTGATAATCATGTAAAAATGCCCCACAGCCTCCAGCATTTGTGATGATATATTCCGCCTCGGTCTTTTCGAAAGCTTCGATATTCCGTTTGGCGAGATCCTTGGCTGCGTCCTTTTCTCCGCTGTGTCCATGCAATGCCCCACAGCACGCCTGTGCATCGGGAACGGTGACGTCACAACCAGCCTTATTCAACAATTGGATGGTGGCCTGATTGGTATCATGGAATAACGTGTCCATCAGGCAGCCTTTGAACATAGCCACAGTGGCTTTCGATTCAGGTAGTGTTGTTTTGAAAGTAGCATCCTGACTTCGTAGGCTCTTCTTCGGTGGTTCAGGAATGACACGCTCCATCTGTTGCATATGCTCCGGGAAGAAGCGGAGAACATTCAATTTCCGTGCAGTCTTCTGCAAGCCGGATCGCTGGTAGAATCCTAGCAGACTAGTAGCTGCGGTCATTTTTTTCTGATCGGTAAAAAGCGTATCCAATGTCACTTTCCGCAGCAGCTTTTCTTTTGCGGAAGGCTGTTTGTGTTCCTGGAAAATCGCTCTCGCTTCTTCCAGCATATGACCATAATTCACGCCAGCCGGACAGGCAGGTTCACACGCTCGGCAACCGAGACATACATTCAATGATTCTTCGACTTCTTCCAGCTCGTCTATTTCTCCATTGCGTGTAGCCATCATCAGTGCGATTCTTCCTCGAGGTGAATGGACTTCGTCTTTTGTTTCAATATAGGTAGGACAGGCTGGCAGACAGAAGCCGCATCGCATGCAATTCAGCAATTCCTCTTCTTCGATGCGATTTTGGAAGTCTTCCTGTATGGAAATGCTCATGTCTGCACCACCACCCGTTTGCGAGTCGATTTAGCGAAAATTTTACCTGGATTCATGATTTGATTAGGATCGAAGGATAATTTCATCGCTTTCATCAATTCAATTCCTTCTTCTCCAACTTTAAGAGCCAGGTAAGGGGATTTCATTTCGCCGACACCGTGTTCACCGGTGATCGTTCCTCCAAGCTCAATCGCTTTTTTGAAAATTGCTTCGAAAGCTTGTTCCACACGTTCCCACTCTTCTTTATTCCTGACATCTGTCGTGCAGGTCGGATGAAGGTTGCCATCACCGGCATGACCGAACGTGGCGATGGTAACATTGAAAGTGGAAGCAATGTCATTGATGGCACGAACCATTGTAGCGATTTCCGAACGAGGTACCGTGGCATCTTCCAGAATCGTAGTAGGGCTCAAGCGGGCAAGTGCCGAGAGAGCTGTACGCCTTGCTTCGCGTAATGCGTGGGCGTCAGCTTCTGTTTCAGCTATTTGCACACGAATCGCCTCATTTTCAGTACAAATCGCCTGAATTTCCTGGATATCTTGGTCAACAACTGATTCAACACCATCCTGCTCGATCAACAAAACTGCTTCTGCATCGACTGGGAGTCCGATTTGTGCGTAGGATTCCACTGCCTGGATGGTCGGGCGGTCGATGAATTCCATTGTCGCCGGGATGATCCGGTTGGCAATGATTGCTGATACGGTCGCAGCTGCTTTTTCCATTGAATCATAGATGGCAAGCATTGTCTTTTTTGTCTCCGGCTGTGGTACCAGTTTCAAGGTGGCTTCCGTAATGATGCCAAGCGTACCTTCTGAACCGACGAAC
The DNA here is from genome assembly GCF_042675915.1 of Thalassobacillus hwangdonensis. Lineage (NCBI taxonomy): Bacteria > Bacillati > Bacillota > Bacilli > Caryophanales > Bacillaceae > Thalassobacillus > Thalassobacillus hwangdonensis. Next base: position 624,646 of record NZ_JBHTKL010000005.1, read on the forward strand.
AGCTTGGTCAAGTCATAGCCGGCCACGTCCTTTGCGAGTTTTCCGCCTGTACGGATGATTTTTCCTGTAGGAAGGACGACTTCCAATGCAAGAATATAATCTTTCGTAACACCGTATTTCAATCCTCGCAGACCACCGGAATTTTCATTGATGTTCCCTCCGATGGTAGAAATTTTCATCGAGCTTGGATCGGGAGGGTAGAATAACCCTTGAGACTCTGCCAGATTACAAATGTCCTGCGTAATCACTCCTGGCTGAACGGTCATCGTAAGGTTTTCGTCATCAAATTCCATGATCTTATCCATCCGGTGAAACAAAAGGACAAGCCCACCCTGGGTCGGCGTCGTACCAGCAGCGAGATTCGTACCGGATCCACGTGGCACGATGGGGACGTGATATTCATTGCATAGCTTAACGATTGCTGCAACTTCCTCCGTATTTCGAGGGGCCGCAACTGCATCGGGCAAGGCCTGGAAGTTCGGAGTAGCGTCATAGGAATAGGCGAGTAGCGACGAGGCTTTCGTATGTAAATGCTTTTCCCCGACAACTTCTCTGATTGCATTGATCCATGGGGCCATGTTCGTGCACTCCTTTTTCATTTCGTGTATGTTTCTATTATAATATGAAACTGCTCATGTTAAAATAAAATTACATAAATAAAATAATATTACTGAAATAAAAATTCAAATACTGGTGGTGTATGGTGCATGTTTGCCGTAACGAACGTAACGATCCATCAACCTGATCATACCATTCCGAATGGTACGATTTGGGTGGATAAAGGGAAAATCATTCGAATTGAACATAATACTGTGGAAGATGCGATTGATGGCGGAGGGTTTAACTTAGTGCCAGGTTTCATCGATTCCCATATTCACGGTGCAATGGGAGCGGATGTCATGGATGACATCGAGGCTTTGAAAACGATGGCAGCCTCCCTTCCGGTGGAGGGGACGACTGCTTTTCTTCCTACAACAATTACGAGTCCTGAAACGGACATTGCTTCAGCGCTTGAAAGAATACGTGATTTTAAATTGGAAAAAGCCCCCCATGCGGAAGTGATCGGGGCGCATGTCGAAGGTCCATTCATTGCAAAATCAAAGGCGGGTGCACAACCGGTCGAATGTATACGACGCCCAGAATTAGCTCTTGTGAAAGAGTGGCATAAGAAAGGTGTGCTTCGTGTAATAACAATGGCACCTGAATTGGAGGGTGCCGCAGAAGTCATGGAATGGCTGTCAGAGAAAGGGACGGTGATTTCAGCTGGCCATACAGAGGCGGTCTACGAGGACATCGTTAGTGCCCAGGAGAAGGGGCTTCAGCATTTGACACATCTGTGCAACGCAATGACAGGTGTCCATCACAGGAATGTCGGGGCAGTAGGCGCAGCGATGCTTGCAAAAGAGTTATACAGTGAAATCATTCCCGATCGGATTCATATATCCGATGAAATGTTGCGCATTCTCTATTCGATGATTGGACCAGAGCGATTGATTTTGATAACGGATGCGATGCGGGCGAAGGGATTAGGCGATGGGGCTTACACATTAGGCGGCCAGGAAGTGAACGTTAAAGGCACCCGTGCAACCCTCGCGGATGGCACATTAGCAGGAAGTGTACTCATGATGGACCAAGGTGTCAGAAATATGATTGAAGTATGTGGAGCGGACTGGTATGCGATTATGAAGATGGCTTCAGAGAACCCTGCAAGACGATACGGCATATGGGATCGAAAAGGAAGTATTGAAGTTGGCAAAGATGCAGATTTTCTATTGGTGGATGATCATTTTCATATCCATTCGACCTTCTGCAGAGGGGAGGAAGTTAAGAAATGAAAACGATCATCGTAGAGAACTACCAGAAGCTTAGCGCTTACGCGGCAGAACAGATCATCAAGGAAGTAGATGGAACAGATCATGCCGTGTTGGGACTTGCTACTGGAAGCACACCGGTAGGAACGTATGAGTATTTACGAAATTTTCCGGAAAGATTCAAGGGTGTGACTACCTTCAATCTTGATGAATATATCGGGTTGGATAAAAAGGATACGAACAGCTACTGGACGTTCATGAAGGAGCAGCTGTTCAACCACGTACCTTTTCAGGAAAACAACATCCCTGATGGGAACGCAGACGACTTGAAAGCGGAGTGCCATCGGTATGAAGCGCAGATTCGGAATAGTGGAGGCATCGATCTGCAGATTTTGGGCCTCGGAAACAATGGCCATATCGGATTCAATGAGCCAGACACTTCGTTTGATTCACGCACCCATGTCGTTGATCTTTCGGAAACGACGAGACAGGCAAATGCCCGCTTTTTTCAGTCGATCGATCATGTCCCGACAAAAGCGATTACGATGGGCATCCATACGATCATGGAAAGCAAACGCATCCTGTTGCTTGTGTCCGGGAAAGGGAAGTCGGATGCAGTAGAACGTTTGCTGAATGGAAGGATGACAGAAGATTTTCCAGCGTCGATCCTCCATCATCACCCGGATGTGACGGTTGTGATCGATCAGGAGCGGGTCGCCGGAAAATTTCATATGGCGCCGGAAAAATCGTAGACTCGCCGGAAAACGGATGAAGGTAGCCGGTAAACCGAGAATCTCGCCGGAAAGCAAAAAAAGTCGCCGGAAAGCGCGCCACCGCACAACATAAAAAGAGCTGGCTCATCCATAAAGGAGGAGCCAGCTCTATTCTTATTCATTACTCAATTTAAATTGACGGATCCGTTCACTTAATTGTTTCGACATCGACGAAAGGTCATCTGCATTCGATGTGATCGTTTCCATCGAGCTGTTGGTCTGTTGAGCAGAAGCGGTCGTCTGTTCCACACCTGCAGCTGATTCCTCCGAGATTGATGCAATGCTTTCAATCGAACGGTTCATTTCTGCAGAGCTGTCAGCGATCTCTTCAAGATTGTTAGAAATATGATCGATTGCAGCAACCATTTCATGGATGGAACGATTGATTTCCCGGAACGTTTCACCTGTAGAGTGGATGTGGGCTGCACCTTCCTCAACTTCTTCATAGCCTTGCTCCAACGATTGGGAGACCTCATAGGAGTCTTTCTGGATGGATCCTACCATGGTGGTGATCTCCTCAACTGAGCTTCCCACTTGTTCAGCGAGCTTTCTGACTTCATCCGCTACGACAGCGAAGCCTTTGCCATGTTCACCGGCGCGGGCCGCTTCAATCGCAGCATTCAACGCCAACAGGTTCGTCTGTTCTGCAATATCCTTGATGACATTGACAAGCTTGGAAATTTCCTTGGATTGACGATCCAGGTTCGAAACCTTGCGTACCGCTTCCTGCATGACGGTGTGGATCTGGGTCATCTTCTGTTCCGACGCATCCATCTTCGTCTGACCATCTTTACTCATTGTCTGAACAACACGGGACATTTCTGCCACTCGGTCCCCCTGATCGTCTGCTTGTCCGATTTTACGACCGAAGTCGTCCATCAGCTCAGCAAGGGAAGATGCATCGGATGCCTGCTGTTCAGAAGCGGAAGAGAGTTCTTCCATTGTTGAAGCAACCTGTTCGGAAGCCTCCTGGACTTCCTGGGCGGAGGTCTTCAGTCCTTCACTTCTTTCATCGACAGCGGTAGAAAGGGTGGTGATTTCTGCAATCAATTCTTTCAATCTGGATTTCATCGTCATGATCGATTGTCCTAGCATCCCAATCTCATCCTTGCGATCGATCGCTATATCATCATGATAGAGTTCTCCGTCTGCAATTTGATCAGAAACGGTCACTAACTCATTCAGGCGTTTACGTACAGAGCGGTTGACAATATACATCAGTACCGCACCCAATATAATTGCTGCTCCGACAGATACAAGCAGGATGAGCATCGTCAAGTCGATGCTTGCTTCTGCGTCTTCCTCTGCTTCCGTTTTATGCTGGAGGACAATCCCCTCTAATTCTTCGAGAGAGTCTACTAAATCTTTTCGTAGCCCTTGCGTTCTTAAGCGAAGATCGCTGACCATTGACGTATTGCTTGAATTACCGACAATTTGATCAAGAAAGATCGCATTGATTTCTTTGTCGACCTCAGAGATATGTACCATCAGCTTTTCCAATTCACTATCTTGAAGGCTTTCGCGATAGTTATTTTCAATCGTATTGAATGCCTGCTGGTTCTGCTCGAATTCCTCTACGTAAGATGATCTTGGCTCACGGATGTAATCTGCGATCCGGATATCCTTCGTCCTGGCGATCGAAGCCATTTCTGATACATTCAATGCTGCGTTTCCTCTGTCTGCCAAATTCATGACATCGTTTTTGGCGAGATTCAATTCTACAAACACGATAACAATCGCAATCAGGAAAAATACAATCGTACTTATGTATGCGATACCGTATTTCCAGCCGATCCCGGCATCCTTCCATTTTCTCATGGTGATCCCCCTTCTAGAACTTTCTTATCAAGACTTTCATCATATAAATTCATTTAAGCACATTATTCTCTGAAAATCGACATAATTTCCAAAAGACATGAAAGTTGTGAGGAAGGGAGCAGCTTTTCTGTTTCAAATGTCCTGTATCAGCTTTCACCTCCGACTTGAGACGGAGGTGAAAACATGCTCAAGCCGTTCGTTCCCAGCGTCATTTTTAGCGTATGATTGGATTAAGAAGAAAAGAGGAGTGGAAAATATGAATTTTGAAAACCTTAAGAAACTCTTTCAAAGTTTTGATAGCGGTGCAGACGACGAGAGTAAGGAACATTTCGTAAAGGCATATGAAATGGAGGATGATGCGGAACTGGATTTCCACGGTTCACTTGGTGCTGGATCGTTCAGATTAGCCTCAGTGGAGGATGTGAATTCAATCAATCTGGACATTGCCTATAACGGCCAGGAACCTAGCTGTAGCTTCGACAATTCCAAAAGTCCGAATGTACTCAAGGTGAGTCAGAGTTCCCAAAAAGGAACGAGTTGGAAAGGCGTCAAACAAAAGTGGAACATCACACTTCCGGAAAAGTATCCGACTTCGTTGAAAGTGGATCTTGGTGCAGGGAATTACGATATGAATCTGAGTGGAATGAAATTGAATAAGGTCGATTTGAATGCAGGTGTCGGTGATTGTAGACTCGACTTGTCGAATGCTGTGATTGAAAAGATTATTCCAGTAGACATCGATGGGGGTGTAGGGAGTATGAGGGTTCACATTTCCAAACATACTCCAGCTAAAATCAAGCTGTCCAAAGGGATCGGCTCATTCTCTGCTCAAGGGTTGATCCTGAGTGGAACGAAAGACTACTACACCGAAGCGTACAAAGAAGGGGAGCCATATTTGAATTTGCGGATCAATATCGGCGTAGGAAAAGTGGAAATCCTATCGGAAAACGACTAATTCGAAAAGGCAGCTACCATAAGCAGCTGCCTTTTTTATTTATTTTTTCTAAGCTTATAGATGGTATATGCCGTAATGCTCGCTGGCAGAAATAGAATGCTGGATTGATTGAAGAAATGCATCTGTTCTTCCTGAAAACTCATATCTTCGTAGTATTCCTGTTTGCTTTTCCCTTTCCTTTTCTGCTCCTCGCTCATTCCTTGATAGTAGCGATACTGAATCGGTGTCATAATCGCATTGATGAGGAGGTAGATGCCGACTATGATGAGAATGATCGTAGTCAGATTATTCATTACTGTTCCCTCCTTAGAACCCTTGTACTATTGTTTACGGACTCAAGTGCGAAACGTTTCAATCCAACCTGTCAGGATGCTTTTTCTGCTTGTTGTCCTGAATCCTTTCTCGATGCGAGGTAGGAAGAGATTTTATAAATCAGCACCAGTACAACGAAGATGGAGAAGGTAAGCAACGTCAGATTTACAATGTACCAAATACCATCACCAAGTACATTCAGTGGGGTGCCTGACTCTGGGGTGTTGTTCAAATAAAGGTAATTTGAGTCGATGCGTGTATTGAGTATACCCATCAGGATGGCATACATAACAAGGTAACCGAAGGTCTCGAACATCGATTTCCAGGTGATTTTAACAGGAGTCATCATGATCAGAAACACACTCGCCCAAGTGATTGCCATATGGTGAAGGAAGAATTTCCAAAATCGGAAATGCTGATAATCAAATGGGAGGTCCGGTGTGATGACTGCCATCATGGCGGGCACGATTCCGATGAAAAATACGATTTGAATCAGTTTCGTATGATAAGTAAGTAAAGCAATAATAGCTAAGAAAGAAGCGATGCCGCACAAGTGGAGCGGCAGATGATCCGCGGTGTTCCACACACCATTTGTTGCCGCCCAAGTCTGATAACTTACTTCGGAGGCAAAAAGAATGACAACTAAGGTATAACGGATCCCATTCATCACAGTTCGGTGTGATTGGATCCACCTCGAGCAAGTAAGGAAAAATAGTATCATCAATGAAAAGGCGATAAGCGTAATGATATGACTCGTCCCATAGCTGTAAAAAGTGTAATCGCTTCCAACTTCAAACCACTCATTCATAAAAAAACCCTTCCCGAATTTTCAGAATATGCTATCATTTTACCATAGGCTTGCATGTTCGATGAAAAGTTTTACAGCATTTGGACAGCGAGCTGGCATACATACGACATTGTTTTTCCAGAGAAGTGAAGAAAGGTGTTTCCATTGCAAAAAATCAACTGTTTCAAGTGCAAACATTTCTATACGACATGGAATCCGAATTTCCCAAGAGCCTGTAGAGCATATGGGTTTAAGGGGAGGGAAATGCCTGCTTCGGTCGTTCAAAAGTCGACAGGGACGCCCTGTATGATGTATGAGCGGAAACAGTAGATGGATAGGCTGTTAATAAAATGAAATTTCTGAATATGTCTCGTGTCGAAAAAGCAAGTATGGTATGCTGATGGATATTTTACATCTGAGTGAGGAGTGGAAGAAAGATGGCTAGAGAACAGTGGGCCAGCAAGCTGGGCTTCATGCTTGCAGCAATGGGATCTGCAGTAGGATTAGGAAACATATGGCGTTTTTCCTACGTAGCTGGGGAGAGTGGAGGCGGAGCTTTCTTAGTGCTCTACCTATTCTTCGTAGTCGTAATCGGTGTTCCGTTGCTTTTGACAGAAGTAAGTATCGGACGGAAAGCACAAAGTGATGTCGTGGGCTCGTTTGCTAAATTGGCACCGGGTACGCCTTGGTTCATGACAGGGTTCTTCGGTGTCCTCAGTGCGTTCTTGATTCTCAGCTTCTACGGTGTAGTAGCAGGCTGGGCAATCTATTATTTCGGAAAGTATATTACAGGAGAATTTTTCACTGCACCAGAGGCAGGGTATGAAGCGACTTTCGGTGGATTCATTTCCCACCCTTGGCAGCCGATGTTCTGGCATGCACTATTCATGATTCTTACTATTTTCATCGTGTATAGCGGAGTCAAAAAAGGAATTGAATTTGCAAACAAAATTTTCATGCCGACATTGGCAGTACTGCTTGTCGCCTTAGCGGTATTCAGTATGTCACTGGATGGTGCCAGTGCTGGACTGGAATTCTTGTTCAAGCCGGACTGGTCTGCATTGAGTAACCCTGGAGTCATTGTTGCAGCATTAGGACAGGCGTTCTTTTCCTTAAGTTTGGGGATGGGTGCGATGCTCACGTACGGAAGCTATTTGTCCAAACAGAACAAGCTTCCTAGTGCCACCCTTGGAATCGGATTGATGGATACATTTTTTGCAATCATTTCAGGTCTTGTCATCTTTCCAGCGGTTTTCGCTTTTGACATTGATCCAGGTTCAGGACCGCCATTGGTATTCATCACTCTACCGAGTATCTTTGAGCAGATGCCGTTCGGAGAAGTTGTCGGAATCGTCTTCTTCTTCTCATTGATCTTAGCGGCACTATCATCGTCGGTATCCATTCTGGAAGTGCCGGTTGCGTACTTCATGAGAATCTGGAATTGGAGCCGTCGCAAGGCAAGTATCGTAATGGGGCTTATTATGTTCCTTCTCGGAATTACGGTATCGCTTGGGATGGGGATCTGGTCTGGTGTCACGCCGATTGGTGACAACAACATCCTGGATTCCTTCGATTATATTGCTTCCAACATTCTTCTGCCATTAGGCGGCTTATCGATGGCATTGTTTGTCGGATGGTATTTCAATAAATCGACTGCACTTGAAGCGACGGATATGACAGGTAATCCGGTTGCTGGTATCTGGTACAGCATCATCAAATACCTGGCGCCGATCCTGATCATCCTGATTTTCCTTAATGCAATTGGAATTATCAGCTTCTAATGATAGGAAAAGACCGTTCCTCCAACAGGGACGGTCTTTTTGCTGATTGCTCGGTTTATCCACCACTCATGTTATAATGGGGGAGGTTTACGAACAATCCAACCTTCAATACTATGAAAAAAGGAGTTATCACCGATGAGTATCACGAATGATGCGGTGCTGAAAAAGATGATGAAAGAAGTACAGGAAGCGATGGGCAAACAAGACCATGCTTCCGTTAGAGAGCATGTCCGTGCAGTCAAGTTGTTGTGTGATCTTGTACTTGATGAAGAAGGTTCTTCACCTGGAAATGTACAAGAACCGACGGCAGCTGAACTGCGCAAGATGATGGGGGATGACACCACATCCCATAAGGTGACAAAGTCTTCTGGCTCAGAGCGATCCGAACATGGGAAAGCAAATGGTGATTCCATTTTTGATTTCTAAGGAGTGAAAAATAATGAAAATCTTTCTTATACTAGCAGTGGTCAATGGCTTTTTGGCAGTTGCTCTGGGGGCATTCGGCGCCCATGGACTGGAAGGGAAAATCTCTGAAAAGGCTTTGAAGACTTGGGAAAAAGCAGTCAATTATCAAATGTTCCATACAATGGCTTTATTTGTGACGGCATTGCTTGCATCCAAATATCCAGCTGGCAGCTTTGCTGGTGCTGGGTGGTTTTTCTTCATCGGAATACTGTTGTTTTCCGGCAGCTTGTATATCTATTCGACCACTAGCATCAAGACCTTTGCGATAATCACACCGCTGGGAGGCCTGTCTTTCCTTATTGGATGGGTGATCCTGGGCTACGTCCTTATGAAAGTGGTCTAAAAGAATAAGAGGGTGGAAAAGACCGTCAACAGGACCGCTCGGATGATCTGATAGACAAATCCTAATGTATTACGCTTTGTCCATTCAATCAATGCTTCAAACATAAAACTCAAGGATAAGGTATAGAACATGAACAAGATGATCCATGAAAATGCGGTCTGTGTGAGTGAGACGATTGCCAGCACGACAGCAATGATCATCGTGAACAATTCATAGCGTTGTAATTTTTCATAAGGGTGTTTCATATCCTCACCACCTTAATGATTAAGAAGCTCCACCTTCATCGAAGATAAAAAGGAAGATGCGTTGCTACCTTCACAGCAACGCATCTTTTTTATTGGAAGGTATGAATCTTCATGAATGCAGTTGTCGCCCTGTGTCATCGGTTGGAATAATTGCTCATCTGTCCGGTGTTATTGAACGGATAGCTGTAATTGATCTCTTCATCGAATGTGATGTAATCAAGGTAGATCATTAATAGTAGATAACGTTTGCCGGTTTCGGGATCGCTCAGGATGATATGATCTCGTCCGGCAGCTTCAATGATTCCTTTGAAAATTTTCGCATTCCACTGGTCATTATTCTCGAATGTCATGTAGACGGTTGCTTCTTTTCCTCGGTTCAGTCTTAAGATATTTTCGATATAGGACTCTTCGACTGGCAGCATGCCGGGGATGTTCTGGCTCGGCTGCTGGGCACTTGGCATCTGGGGAACCATCGGTTGCTGCTGTGCTCCCTGGACATAACTTTGCGGACTCTGCATTTGTGATTGAGGATAATAGTATTGGTAGGGATTCTGCTGCTGATAGTAAGGCTGGCCCTGCTGAGGTGTACCAGATTGATAGCCGTTATTCTTTTGACTCAAATTCACCACTCCTTCTTTGGTTCAATAAGCTTTCGGACAATCTGATTGTGTCGGGGCGTAGAAACAATGTGATTTATATCTGCCTACATTCCATTGACCGAACCATTGAGCAGGACAGTTCCCTTCAGGCATGAAGAACCAAAGGGTGTTGGTAGCGGGGTGATACCGCAGTCCTTTGATGGTTTTTCTGGCTAACCGCTTATCCTTTTCTCTCGCACGCTGATAGAAGTAACCTTTCTGTGTGGCTTCGAAGCCACCCGGGCTTTGGAACACCATGCGACGGATCGTGTTGATATCTTTGAAATCCAGGCACCGTACACGGACACGATTGATGCCCGTATTGCCAACCATCAGCATCCCCAGTTCCCCGTCACCTTCCGCTTCTGCACGCATAAGACGCGCCAGCAATTTGACATCTTCTTCTGTGTTAGGAACGACGGCCATGCATTCACCTCGCTTTTCTCGCCCAATACGCAAGCTTTTCTTTAAATGTATATGTAGGGTCCGTCTGATTATGAACAGGAAAACAATCTGCTTAGATAGGTGACAGAGGGGCTTTGTCCTGGAAGGTTTTATTATTTTGTCAGGAGGTAATGATTGTGTAAGACCACAAAAAAACTCCACAACCTTGAAAGGTCATGGAGTTTCATATGCTTATACTTGAAGGAATTGAGGGATCGCTTCTTTTTTCAGCAGGTTGCCGACATAGAAGGAACCGAATTCACCGTAGCGGGCACTGACTTCATCAAAACGCATCTCGTATACGAGCTTTTTGAACTGCAGTACGTCATGTGCGAATAGGGTGACACCCCATTCCCAATCATCAAAACCGACGGAACCGGTAATGATCTGGCGGACCTTACCTGCATACTGGCGGCCGATCATGCCATGAGAATACATCAGCTTACTGCGATCTTCCATCTCCAGCATGTACCAGTTGTCTTCTCCCTGGCGGCGCTTGTCCATTGGATAGAAGCACGCATACTGCCATTTCGGAAGAATCGGCTTCAGACGTGCCTGGAGTTCAGGGTCTGTCTCTACATCTTTTCCTTTGGCAAGGTAGCTGGACAATTCTACTACGGAAACGTACGAGTAGGTCGGAATGGTGAATTCAGCAAGTTTGGACTTATTGAATTCTGTTTCGATTTCGTTGAGTTCTTCCATAGTAGGGCGGAGGATCATCATCATGAAGTCCGCTTTCTGTCCTACAATCGTGTAAAGCGCATGGCTTCCTTGTTTATGTTGTTCTGTCTTATCCCACTTTGCAATGATCTGGTTGAATTCATGAATGGCACTTTCACGCTCGTCACTGGAGGCAAGCTTCCAGGATGTCCAATCGATGGATCTGAAGTCGTGAAGGCAATACCAACCATCTAGAGTTTTCGCTGCTTCTGGCATAGATCATTCTCTCCTTTGATCAAACGTTTGATTAAGTTGCTCCATCCCTAATATAACACACCCTTTCGCATTCATCATTCGCACGCAGGTTCAAAGGTATGATTTCATCACATTGACACATTTTAAAGATGTAATCGCTTTAGTGAAAAAAACTTCTACATATCACTTTCATTCATACACGAAAAGGATTATCATATGGTACAGAATTAGAAATTGGAGGGAAAATCATGAGTGATCTTTTTGATGACTTGAAAAATAAAATCAAAGGCCAAGGTAAGAAGATTGTACTCCCTGAAGGTTTGGACGAACGGATTTTGACTGCTGCAAGTAAGCTTGGAGCAGAAGGGTTGGTTACACCTGTATTAGTCGGAAATGTAGAAGAAGTGAAACAGAAGGCGGAGGCGATCGGTGTAGATATTTCCAATGCTACGATTATCGATCCTGCTGATTATGCTGGAATGGATACAATGATCCAAAGCTTTGTAGAGCGTCGTAAAGGAAAAGTCGATGAGGCGAAAGCGAAGGAAGTATTGCAGGACGGCAATTACTTCGGAACGATGCTCGTGTATATGGGAGACGCGGACGGTCTTGTAAGTGGAGCAGCACATTCGACTGCTGATACCGTAAGACCTGCGCTTCAAATCATCAAGACGAAACCAGGAATCAAAAAGACTTCCGGTGTATTCATCATGGTTCGTGAACAAGAAAAGTATGTGTTCGCTGACTGCGCGATCAACATTTCTCCAAGCAGCGAAGATTTAGCGGAGATCGCCTTGGAAAGCGCTAAAACAGCGAAGCTTTTCGAAATCGACCCGAAAGTTGCGATGTTGAGCTTCTCAACAAAAGGTTCTGCAAAATCCCCTGAAACAGAGCGGGTAGCAGAAGCCGTGAAGATCGCTCAGGAACAGGAGCCGGAATTGACGCTTGATGGCGAGTTCCAATTCGACGCTGCCTTCGTTCCGTCTGTGGCAGAAAAGAAAGCACCTGATTCTCCACTGAAAGGCGAAGCGAACACATTCGTATTCCCTAGCCTGGAAGCTGGTAATATCGGGTACAAAATCGCTCAGCGACTAGGAAACTTCGATGCTGTCGGACCGATCCTGCAAGGATTGAACCAGCCGGTGAACGATTTGTCCCGTGGCTGTAATTCAGATGATGTCTATAAACTGGCACTGATCACTGCAGCACAATCCGTATAACTCTAAATTTTAGTGCGAGCCGCCCTTAATATTGGGCGGCTTTTTTGATTTGATCAGTAAAGCTTGAATTTTAATCAGAAACGCATCTGGTATGATTAGTAAATGACTGGGTTTAATCAGTAAATCGAACTTTTTAATCAGTAACGCAAAATTTTTAATCAGCAAATTTTAAGCACAAGTGTAACTTTCTTCTCCTCTTTCCGTTGTAATAGGTGAAGCAATCATTAATGGGGGTTAGTCGTGGATGGATCTAAGAAGCAGAAACTAGAAGATATCTATGCATTACATGCAAAAAGTCTCTACCATTACCTCCTTCGGATGACCGGCTCGCCTCAAGTAGCAGAGGATCTCGTTCAGGAAACGTTCGTCCGGGCGACGATTTCCTTATCCTTTTACAAAAATGAGCAGGTAAAGGGGTGGCTGTTCAAGGTAGCAAGGCATGCCTACCTGGATTTATGGAGGAAGCGGCAACGCTGGAAGTGGGTCCCTTTCTTTGACGGGATGGAAGGATTGAGCAGCCCCTATGGGGAACCGGAATCTGCTTTGATGGAATCGGAAGCCAAGGGGGGCGTGGAACAGATGTTTCGCTCGCTGCCAGAAGACTACCGGACAGTCATTTATTTGAGGGAGCATTTGGATATGTCCTACAAAGAAATCGCGGAGTCGATGGATAAAAATGAAAGCCAAGTGAAGGTCACGTTACATAGAGCACGGCAACGGATGCGCAAGTTGAGAGAAGAAAGGGATGGACATAATGACGGAATGGACGAAAGATAAAGAAAAGAAGGTGTTGTGGAAATACCGGTTTACATTGACGTTGAGGATCGTGCGGGTGCTTGCGACAATTTTTCTGATTTACGTCATTTACAATGCTGCATTGAATTTCATCTATCATCAATCGGAAGGAGGGTTCAAGCACGCTGCGAACGCAAAGCTGGCTACAGAGTGGAAGTATCCTGCAGTAGATGTAGACTTTTTTAATGAAATGCCCGAGATCTCACCTGTATTGACACAGCATATTTCCTTTGATCTGAAAAGGAAGCTTGGCAAAGAAGATCAGGTAGTCGGATCGGTAGAAGTGGATAAATCATTCTTTCCTATTTTTTCACAATGGAAAATTGAATACATACAGCCAAAGGATCAAAATCCTTTTCCATTCTATTTGCCAGAAGATCCAAGGACGGGAGATGCCACTACCTTTTTACCTTCAGACGAAACGTGGAACCGTTTAGAGCAGGTGCATGAAGGTACAGTAGCAGATTTAGGGTTTTCGCTGAAAGACTATGTTGCACCAGAAGAGCTCGTTACTCGTCTGGAAGGCTATGACTTGGATATTCGTTGGATGCCGATCTACTCAGGAGAACTGCAGGAATTCGAGTCGAGCTATGGTGCTTCTGGAGGTGCATTGAGTGTCGATGCGATCGGAATGGGACAGCTGTATGGACTTGACCGGGACGATTTTCAATCCTGGGGAAGCATGAGCTTCAGTAAGGATTCCATTAAAGATCACGAACAGGAAATGTTGTCGAACATGCAGGCGATCATCGAGGAAGGAGAAGGCTATTACAAGAACTTCCTCGGCATGCCTTATTTAAATGAACGTCATGATTACCTGGCCGAGAATGGCTTCCAGGTATATGGAGCTGTCGTTACTGGGCCGGTGAAAGAGCTGTTGAAGCTCAAGCAAGATGAGTTGATCCACGGCGCCAGCCTCGGGGAAATGGATTACTGGAACTGGGAATAGAGAAATGCGCAAGAGTCTGGACGCTGGAGCTGGACAATAAAAGCGCAAGCGTCTTGAAAAAATGCTGGAGTCACTTTATAGGGATTCCAGCATTTTTTGGTTTCGTTCAATCATCAGGTCGAACCGTTTTTGGAACCATTCGATTTCTGCACCATTCAAACTATCGGTAACGATGTTGCCTCCACTTAACTGGTGAAGCGTAAGCAGGATCATATCCCGTACTTCCGCTACAGTAAAGCTTGTCCCCAACAATTCATTCAGCGATGCCATCACATTAGGATCAATATCAGGATAGGTGAAGCGAGTAGCTTCTCCTTTTTTACTTATTTCATAGAAATCACGTATCAATTGCGCGCGTTCGGAACCGCTGCCGGTAATATCGAGATAGATTTGCACAGCGGATCCATTTTTTACCCGCCGCTGTGAGATGCCTGCGAACTTTTTACCATTGATACTCAAGTCATAGGTGCCGGGGCAATAGGATTGGGTAATTTCGTAAGCTTCGATTTGGTCTGTGTAATCTTTGAAGAGGTGCTGGATGAAGGAGACCATCGCATCGTAGCCTTCGTGGATGTTTACTGTTTTGGAATCAGGGAATATCAACGACAGATTCAGAACACCGTCATCGAGAACGACTGCAAGGCCGCCTGAATTCCTGACGATCACTTCATACCCTTTCGATTTCAGTAAATCTACGCCTTCTCGGATATAAGGTAGTTTAGCGTCGGCGATTCCGAGTACAATCGTGTCGTGGTGCACCCAAAGTCTTGCAGTAGTCGGTGATAGCCCTTGCCCGACTGAGATGGAAAGTGCATCGTCCATACCGAATGACTGCAATGCGGAAAATTCAGGGCCGAGACTGCTTTGGTCGATGAACCGGTAACGATCTGTATTTATTAAATGATGGGTTGTATCCATTATCCGTACAACTCCTTTGTTTCTGTTTGAACCTTTCATAGTATAACAGAACTTGCCTCTTGCATGAATAAAGGAATGGCTTTAGAATATTTTTTTGTGTGAAATTTTTTATACCTGCATTCCACAGTGAAAACAGCGCCATCATCGATTATTCTTTACAATAGGAAAAAATATCGATGACAAGGCATCTGTCAAGGTGTTTTTTTATTGTCAAAATAACTATATAATAGAAAAAAATGTCGATTCGAAAGGAATTCACAATGGCATATCGCGATGAGAAATTAAGTGAAGAAAAAGTATTCAAAGATCCTGTACATAGGTATGTTCATGTCAGAGACCAGGTGATCTGGGACTTGATCGGAACTTCTGAATTCCAGCGTCTGCGCCGCATCAAACAGCTCGGCACCTCCTACACCACCTTCCACGGCGCGGAACACAGCCGCTTCAATCATTCCCTCGGTGTCTATGAAATCGTACGCAGAATCATCAACAACTTTGAAGATCGACCGAATTGGAATAAAGAGGAACGGCTTCTTTGTTTAAGTGCCGCCTTGCTGCATGACTTAGGTCACGGGCCTTTTTCACATTCATTTGAAAAAGTGTTCAAGCTCGATCATGAAGCATTCACTCAAGCGATCATCCTCGGAGATACGGAAGTGAACAAAATCCTATCCAAGGTGGAGCCTGAGTTTCCATCAAAGGTAGCGGAGGTCATCAACAAAACGTACGAAAACAAATTGGTCGTCAGTCTCATTTCGAGTCAGATCGATGCCGACCGAATGGATTACCTGCAGCGTGATGCTTATTTCACCGGGGTCAGCTATGGGCACTTCGATATGGAACGGATTTTGCGTGTTATGCGTCCTACTGAAGATCAGGTGGTCATCAAACAAAGCGGGATGCATGCAGTCGAAGATTACATCATGAGCCGCTATCAAATGTACTGGCAAGTGTATTTCCATCCGGTAACGCGAAGTGCGGAAGTCATTTTATCCAAAATTCTTCACCGAGCTAAAAAGATGCACGAGGAAGGGTATGCTTTTAAGCTTGAGCCTAAGCATTTTCTGTCCTTTTTCAAGGGTGAACCGAACCTGCAGGAATATTTGCGTCTTGATGAATCAGTGACGATGTACTATTTCCAAATTTGGATGGAAGAAGATGACCCGATTTTGAGCGACCTCTGCGAACGATTTGTGAATCGTCGCCTGTTCAAATACATCGAGTTCAACCCGAATCAACAGATGAATGAGTGGATGGAGCTGTATAAGCTTTTCAACAAAGCGGGAATTGATCCCGATTATTACCTCGTCGTGGATTCAAGTTCCGATCTGCCATACGACTTTTATCGTCCGGGAGAAGAAGAGGAACGTCTTCCGATCCACTTGTTGATGCCGAATAAAGAATTGCGGGAGCTCTCCCGTCAATCCGATATCGTAGAGTCCATCTCCGGGAAGAAACGGACGGACCATAAGTTATACTTCCCGCTTGATCGACTGGAAGGATTATCGAACCGTAGTAAAACGAAGAAGCGTATTATGGAAATTTTGTATGGATAGGAGTGGATGGTTTTGCTAGAAAATCATGCGAAATTGATGAGGTTCTTTTCTGATTCCGACGAAGTCGTAGGTCGGAAGAAGTTGCAGAAAATGATTTATATATTGAAAAAGTGTGACGTGCCGTTCGAAGAGAAATACCAGTTTCATTTTTACGGGCCTTACTCCGAAGAGCTCACGCTGCGAATGGAAGAATTGTGTAACCTGGGGTTCATCGATGAAACGAAAGAAGAGAAAAAGAGTTATTATCAATACCGCTATCGCCTGACGGATGAAGGGAAACAGTTCCTTGATCAGTATCCGATCGATTTGCCGGCAATGGAAGGCCAGATCGGACAGATGAAGGATAAGAGCTCGCGGTTCCTTGAACTTGTCTCCACGATGCTCTTTTTCGAAGATCTCCCGCGTGAAGAAGTCAAAGCCAAGGTCTTCACAGTGAAGAGCAAACAGAACTATACCGAAGGCGAAATCGAAGAAGCCTGGCAGTTCATCGCACAACTCAGGACAGCCAACCCAAAAGCTTGAGGGCTCCCATCCTCAAGCTTTTTTTGTGGATAATCGTTACCATGTAAGAGAAGGGTGGTAGAGAAACAACTCGCTTTCCTGCGGGGGAACTGGCAAGCCTCCTCAGGCTACGCCTTCCGGGGTCTTGCCTAGCTCCTTCTCCCGCGGGAGTCTCGTCATTTCTCAACCACCCATAATTTGTGAACACCTTCTCGGAGAAAGTATTTTTTATTGATAATAAGTTTATATTTAGGCTTTCTGGCAATACATTTCAGGTGGGCTGGCGGGGAAACGATGAGACTCCCGCGGGAATGGATTGGCTGGCAAGACCCCACAGAGCGATAGCTCGAGGAGGCTTGCCGTCATCCCCGCAGGAAAGCGAGTCGTTTCACCGTCAGCCCTATCCCCACATGGTAAAGGGAACCAAGTAATCTCCCGTACCTTTAATCTTTACTAACAGCAGTAATAGAAAATATAACATTTCTATCGCAATGCTATTATCTGAAATTACACCCGTCGTATGTTAAACTATAAAAACAAAATGTAAGCGTAGGAGGTCTGCAACCATGAAAGAATTTGACCAGTTCAATAAAGGAAAAGATAAAAAGAAAAACCAGTTCACCATCATGAAGGATGACTCCACAGATGGCCATGGCGGATACGGCGTCGGCGCAGTCACACTGGAGAACATGTCGCCGGTCATCGTAGACCCGAACGAAGAGAAAGCTTACGTGGATATGGGAGCCATGCATGCACGCAGTGACGTGGAAAAACGAACCAAGTTCCTTGCCGATAGATCAGAAGTACCTAACGGAAAGCTGTACTGGATCGTATGGGTAACGGTCGACCGAAACGAGAAAGGTGCATTTTACACGGGAGTGACAGGTTGTGAAATCCTCGTGGATCGAGAAATCAAAAGAGGTTACAAGTCGATGCCTGAACATGTGAACAACATGGATAAGTCACTGAAGGGCAGAATCGTCGTAGACCACATGGATGACAAATCGAAGAAGCTGCTGGCGGAATTCTTGAAGGAACATGATCCGGATATGTGGGAAAATTCCTCTGATGAGCTGAAACAGGCATTATAATCTGTAACACAAAAAAAACTTCTCTGTATGCAGAGAAGTTTTTTTATATAGAAAATCAAGGTTTTTTAGGCTTCGTGCTGTTGTGTAGTTCATTCAATGCATGGTCTAATTCCTCGGATGCTTTAAGAATCTCCTGATAGTCGGCTTTTGTCTTCGACAATTCATACATTCGTTTCCTGAGTCTCTCTACATTCATTTTTTTATCAGACGAATGATTCATAAAATTCCCCCTCACAGGAAATAAAAACCATATCCAATCAGGTCTTTCGTCCCCCTTTTATACAGTTTTGCATTAAAGCGCCAAAAAGGGAATATTATTTGGGTAAAATGATTATAAAGTAAGTTACGCGGAATGCTATAGTAACTAATTTGTAAGTACTTGTTGAGTAATTTAAAACAAAATACAATGAAATAGACTAGGTAGAACTACATACAACATATGGAAGATAAAAAGAGATATATCGACTGGGAATAGGGTATATAGTAATTATAATACCCTTTTAACTTTTCTGTGAAAACATTCCTTGAGTGGGTGTTTAAAGAAATAATGAGAGATGTGAGAGAGGGATTCACCTTGAAATCAGCTATTGAAACTACATTTGATGTCGTTGGTGGAAAATGGAAAGGTGTCATTTTGTGGAAGATGCTAGACGTAGAAACCATTCGCTTCAATGAACTGAAGCGGGCATTAGGCGGGAAAATATCTTCGCGTATCCTATCCAAGGAATTGCGTATGCTTTGTGATGAAGGTTTGATTGAAAGGAAGGACTACCATTCGGTACCTCCGAAAGTGGAATATTGCCTGACCGAATACGGCAAAAGTATTGAAGCTTTCATGGTTCCGATGAATGAGTGGGGATTGCAGCACCAAAGTAGAAAAGAGAGTAAAGGTGAAATGATCGTCAATTCTAAAAAAATGCAAAAAGAGTGAAGGGATACGTATGTTCACAAATTGTTCAAAAATACTCGCTGAAGTAGCATTGACGATTCTTGACGAACGAGAGAAAATCATAATATAGTATGTACCACATGGATTATCCATGTTTACTAGGACGAAGAAAAGGATCGGGGCGCACCCGGTCCTTTTCTTTTTTCATTTATAGATTTGCTTAAAATAACCAGTCAAGTAAATCTTTCCAGCTTCCACGCTTGTTCTCTTCTTTCTCCTTATCTTTTTTCTCCGATTTTCCATCATAATGATCACCGCAGTATTGATCAGGTTCTTTCCCTTTCTCAAAATACATGAGGCGCTGATTCGGACAATATGGAGAAGCGCGCATCCCGGTTTCAGGATCGATATATACGCCTATGACATTGTCGGTCGGCTTGAACGTTTTGTATTCCTTTTCCGCATGTGCTTTTTCCATGAAGCCTGCCCAAATCTCTTTTGCGAATTGATGATCCTGGATTTTTGTCATCTCTCGACCATCATCATATCCGGTCCATACCCCTGTCACCAGGTCGGGACTGAAACCAATCATCCAACTGTCCGTATCGGTAGTACCTGACTTCCCCGCATAAGTGTGCGTCAACTCATTCGCTATACTTGCGCCCGTCACTGACATGTAGCCGTTCAAGGATGAATCGAACATTCCAGTCATCATATGGGAGACGACGAATGCCCTATCAGGATCAAGCTTTGTGGTGTTCGCTTCTTCAGGCTCGTGTTCGAACAATACGTGTCCATGCCGATCGGTTATTTTGGTGATCGTATGGGCTTCCTTAGGGCTTTCTGCACTGGCAAGCCGTGTGTAGGCATCTGTCATATCATGGAGGGAGATGGATGCCGTTCCCAGCGCCAAGGAAGGTACGGAAGGTATTTTTCCCGATATTCCGAAGTCATGAAGGGTCTCCACTAATTTGTCAGACCCAAGAAACATATTCGTTTTCACTGCATAGATATTGTCCGATAGTGCGAGTGCCTGTGCCATCGTAATCGGTTCATCCGCATAATATCCGTTGTAATTACTCGGTGCATAGACTTCTCCATCGGCAAATTCGAAGTCGGTCGGTTTACTGACGAGCTGGGTGGTGGCAGTGAACCCTTTTTCCAAAGCTGTATAATACAAAAATGGCTTGATGGTGGATCCGACCATCCGCTTCGCTTGGGTAGCGCGATTATAAGGGCTGTCTTCATAGTCACGTCCGCCGACCATGGCTACGATCGCACCGGAATGCGGATCTGTCACCACTGCAGATGCCTGGATATCCGGGTTTGTTTTCAGTGAACGCTCCATCGTCTGTTCAAGCATCCCCTGGGTATCCGTCTGGAGTGTCGTATGAATCTGATAGCCCCCTTTCATCAACTCCTCACGGTCGATTCCTAGTAGACGTGTTGCATGCTGCGCAACGACGTCCTGAAAGTAAGGTGCGATGTCGGGAATGCTGAAGTCCTCCTGGCTTGCATAGGAGAGGGCTTCGTTAGCCGCCAGTTCAGCTGTTTTCTTATCGATGTAGTCGAATGTTTCGAGCTGACTTAGAATCAAGGCCTGACGATCTTCTGCATTCTGTTCATTAATAAATGGAGAATAATAGCTTGGACCTTTAGGGACACCTGCGAGCATCGCAGACTCAGCGAGTGTCAGTTCATCGGCATGCTTGCTGAAATAATAGCGACTGGCTGCTTCCACTCCATAGGCACCATGACCGTAATAGATCGTATTCAAATACCCCTCCAGAATCTCGTCTTTATCATAAAAGAGTTCGAGCCTGTATGCGTAGAGTGCTTCTTTGATTTTACGGGACCAAGTCTTCTCGTGGGAAAGATAGAGGTTCCGTGCATATTGCTGGGTGATCGTGCTTGCGCCTTCGATTTTGTCAAGATTGCGGATATTCTTCAATGCTGCAGCAGTGATCCGTTTCAGGTCAAATCCCATATGATCATAGAAATTCCGGTCCTCTGAAAGGATGGTTGCCTGGACGATGTCAGGGGAGATCTCATCAAGGTCGACCCAATACCTCCGTTTGTTTCCGAAATCCTCTTCGATTACGGTTCCGTCTGCACTATAGTAGATCGTGTTCTGTTCCGTGACCAGGGAAGGTGGACCAGCGATCAGACAGTAGACAAGTAGAGTTGCAATTGATAGAAACATGAGTGCAGCCGAACATAGTCCGCTGATCAGACTATACTTCACCCACTTTGGGTAATCCTTGGATAATAATCGCCTTATCCGGTCCTTCATCAATCCCACCTCCTTATGTAAAACAAAATAAAAGATTGATAATATTATGGGATAAATCGCAAATAAATAAACATAAGCCGGGGGACAGTCCCTCACCGCTTTAACGCGCTGAGGGACTGTCCCCCGGCGCGGTGAAGCGATAAAGTATGTCATCCACGGTCACCCTGCAAAAATAATGCTCGATTTTTCTTTCAGGATTCTCTATAATTTGATTGTTTGAATGAAACATAAATAAGGAAGGCTTTGAATATAGAAAGGGGCTTATCATAGATGGGTACATGGTTTACAGAGAAACAGACGGAGAACTTCGGAATTACGGCGAAGATCAACCGCACGTTGGAAAGCAAGAAGACAGATTTTCAGCAGTTGGAGATGCTGGAAACTGCGGAGTGGGGGAACATGCTCGTACTAGATGACATGGTAATGACCACTCAGAAGGATGAATTCGTTTATCACGAAATGGTGGCACACGTACCGTTGTTCACGCACCCAAACCCGAAGAATGTGCTTGTCGTCGGTGGTGGAGATGGTGGAGTCATTCGCGAAGTACTGAAGCATCCACAAGTGGAAAAGGCGACATTGGTGGAAATCGATGGCGATGTCATCGAATATTCCAAACAGTACTTGCCTGAAATCGCAGGCAAACTGGAGAATCCGCGTGTTGACGTGCAAGTCGATGACGGATTCATGCACATCGCGAAAAGCGAGAACGAGTACGACGTCATCATGGTCGATTCCACAGAGCCGGTCGGACCTGCAGTCAACCTGTTCAGTAAAGGTTTTTATGAGGGAATTGCAAAAGCATTGAAAGAAGATGGGATTTTCGTTGCACAGACGGACAACCCTTGGTTCAAAGCGGATTTGATCCAGCAAGTCGTAAGCGATGTCCGTGAAACGTTCCCGATTACGAAAGTTTACACAGCGAATATCCCGACATATCCAAGCGGATTATGGACATTCACGATGGGAAGCAAGAAGTACGATCCACTTAAGGTCAGCGAAGACAGGTTCCATGAGCTTGAGACGAAGTACTACACACCGGAATTGCATCATGCGGCGTTTGCATTGCCGAAATTTGTGAAAGATTTGACGAAGTAAAGGGGGAGAACCATGCGATTTGACGAAGCCTATTCAGGAAAAGTGTTCATCATGAGCCGACCGAATATCGAAGAAGCGGACGCGGTCATTTATGGTATGCCAATGGACTGGACGGTCAGTTTTCGTCCAGGTTCACGATTCGGTCCTAACCGGATCAGGGAAGTGTCGATCGGACTTGAGGAATACAGCCCATATCTCGACAAGCACTTGGAAGAAGTCAATTATGCAGATGCAGGAGACATCCCGTTGCCGTTCGGTAACCCGCAGCGAAGCCTAGACATGATTGAAGCATATCTTGATGAACTTCTTGAAAAAGGGAAATTCCCACTCGGACTTGGAGGAGAGCACCTCGTGTCTTGGCCGATCATCCAGGCGATGTACAGGAAGTACCCAGATATAGCCCTGATTCATATCGATGCCCATACCGACTTGCGCGAAGAGTATGAAGGGGAGCCGTTGTCCCACTCGACTCCGATTCGGAAGGCGTGTGAGTTGATTGGACCGGAAAATGTCTATTCATTCGGCATCCGTTCTGGAATGCGGGAAGAATTCCAATATGCAAAAGAGAGCGGAATGCATCTTTCCAAATTCGAAGTAATAGAACCGTTGAAAAAAGTGCTTCCACAGCTAGCTGGTCGAAATGTCTATGTCACGATCGACATTGATGTGCTTGATCCTGCTTATGCGCCGGGAACAGGCACTGCCGAAGCTGGAGGAATCTCTTCGAAGGAACTTCTTGAAGCGATCCACGCAATTTCAGCATCCGAACTTAATGTGATTGGTGCAGATCTCGTCGAAGTGGCACCTGCTTATGACCACTCAGAGAAAACAGCAATTGCTGCCAGTAAATTTGTAAGGGAAATGTTACTTGGCTGGGTCAAATAAATGGATAAAACAGGACGTCCAATGAATGGGCGTTCTTTTTTGTTCTTTTAAAGAATGAACGGTGTCCCTTGTATTTTCACTTGTGAATTTTTATAATAGTAAAGTTAAGAAGGACGTTCACGCTCAATTAATTGAAGGAGAGATTGCATGAGTGAGGCACGCATCCCTGTAGCGATCAAACTGGTAACGGAAATCAGGGACGGAGGACGCAAAGAAAGTACGGTTATGGAGGAGTTTGGAAACTTGTACGAACGGGGCAATACTCAAGTTCTGAAGTTCACCGAACACCAGGAGGATCGTGAAGATATCCAGACGATGGTTACGATCCAACCGGAAAAAATCAGCATCAAACGGTCGGGAGCGGTCCAGATGCATCAGATTTTCCGGAAAAAATTATCGACTGAAAGCAATTATCACCATGAATATGGTGTTTTTCATATGGACACGTTTACGGACCAGATTGAATACCAATCCTTATCAGAAGGAAACAAAGGTCGACTGTTTATAAGTTATCAATTGACACTGAACCAGGAAATGACGCAGCGCCATCGACTGACGTTGACGTTCAAGAAGGAGGCACCCCGAACATGAATATAGTAGAACAGACAGAACAGAAACTGAAGCAGGAAATCATAGAGGCGGTTCTTAAAGCAGAACTTGCAACGGAAGAACAAATGCCAGAAGTGATTTTGGAGCAGCCGAAAGACAAGACGCACGGTGATTACGCAACCAACATGGCGATGCAGCTTGCACGTATTGCAAAAAAGGCACCGCGTATGATTGCTGAAGATATCGTAGCGAACTTCGATCGCTCGAAGGCTTCCATTGAAGAAATCGAGATTGCAGGTCCTGGTTTCATCAACTTCAAGATGAACAATCAATATTTGACCGACTTGATCCCTGCCATTCTTGATGCAGGTGAAACGTACGGAGAAAGTAACGTAGGCAATGGGGAAAAGGTTCAAATTGAGTTCGTATCCGCCAACCCTACTGGAACGCTACATTTAGGTCATGCACGAGGGGCAGCTATCGGTGATGCGTTAGGAAACGTCATGGGGAAAGCAGGGTACAATGTTTCCCGTGAATATTACATTAATGACGCAGGAAACCAGATTCACAATCTGACCCTTTCCGTTGAAGCGCGTTACATGCAGGCGTTAGGAAAAGAGTGGGAGATGCCTGAAGATGGATATCATGGTAAGGACATCGTAGAACTTGGTAATGAACTTGCTGAAAAGCATGGTGCTGAATGGGCGGAGAAACCTGAAGCGGAACGTCACAGCTATTTCCGTGAATATGGTTTGAAGTTCGAACTAGCCAAAATCAAGCATGACCTGGAAGACTTCCGTGTTCCATTCGATGAGTGGTTCTCTGAAACATCCCTTTATGAAGGAAGTAAAATCGAGCCTGCAGTTCAAGTGTTGAAGGACAAAGGTTTCGTCTACGAACAGGATGGGGCTACGTGGTTCAAGACGACAGAATTCGGTGATGACAAAGACCGCGTGCTGATCAAACAGGACGGTTCTTACACGTACCTGACTCCTGATATTGCGTACCATAAAGATAAGCTTGATCGCGGCTTCGATAAACTGATCAATATCTGGGGTGCGGATCACCACGGATATATTCCGCGTATGAAAGCAGCGATTCAGGCGCTCGGTTATGATAAAGACACATTGGAAGTGGAGATCATCCAGATGGTCAACCTTTTCCAGGACGGCGAAAAAGTCAAAATGAGCAAACGTACAGGTAAAGCTGTCACCTTGCGTGAATTGATGGAAGATGTCGGCATTGATGCCATGCGTTATTTCTTCTCGATGCGTTCCAGTGATTCCCAGATGGACTTCGATATGGACCTTGCACGCTCAGAGTCCAATGAAAACCCGGTCTATTATGTGCAATACGCACATGCGCGAATCTGTTCCATGCTTCGTCAGGCGGAAGAAAAAGGTATCGCATTTGATGGAGCGTTCGATGCAACGTTGATCGCTTCTGAAAAAGAAGAAGACCTGCTGAAACGTCTTGGGGAATTCCCTCAAGTGGTTGCAGAAGCAGCACAAAAACGTATGCCGCACCGTGTTACCCAATACGCATTCGACTTGGCATCCAACCTGCACAGCTTCTACAACGCTGAAAAAGTATTGGATACAGAAGCACCAGAACGGACAAAAGCCCGCATCGCACTCATGCAGGCCGTCCGCACAACCCTGAACAACGCCCTCAAACTAATCGGCGTATCCGCACCAGAACGAATGTAAGACTATTTAATAGAGAGGATGTGGAACATTCATCCTCTCTTTACTATTCTTATTATTGAAATCAATTCCGTTAATACTATTCAAGCTATGGGCGCATGGAAATGAGGAGACTCCGGTGGGAAAGTAAAGACAGACAAGACCCCACAGGTCGATAGACCGAGGAGGCTTGTCGTCTTCCCCACGGAAAGCGAGTCATTTACATGCGCTCATCATTTTAAATATAGAAAACGGAATTAGGATTTCTTGTTTTAGAGATAAAGGAGGTAAACAATGAAGATTCTGGTTCTTTCAGGAAGTTCAAGAAAAAACGGAAACACCGATTATATGATCGATCACCTGATGAACGGGGTGGATTATACCAACATTCATCTTGCCGATTACGATATGAAGCCGATTGAAGACATGCGTCACACCCACGAAGGCTTTGCACCGGTCGACGATGATTATGAAAAGCTTCTACAGCATTTCCTTGACCATGATATCATCGTGTTTGCTACACCGATCTACTGGTTCGGAATGTCCGGAATAATGAAGACGTTCATCGATCGATGGTCGCAATATATGAGAGATGAACGGTATGATCTGAAAGCAGCTTTTGCTGAGAAGAAAGCCTACGTGACTATTGTGGGCGGAAGTGATCCAAAGATCACTGGTCTGCCATTGATCCAGCAGTTCGGTCATATTTTCGATTTCGTCCATATGGATTTCATCGATTATGTCATCGGATATGGCGTTAAGCCTCAAGAGGTGAAGACGGACAATGTGACCTTATCGAAGTTGTCCACATGGAACGAGCACTTTAAACAGCTGCAAACCAAATAGATATAGAATAAACCGCGCATACTGTAATAAATGACATCACGGGAGGAAAACGATGAAAGAAATCATTTTTGCCCTCATCACCGGCTTCATTGTCGGTTTCCTGTTTGCAGGGTTCAAGCTTCCAATCCCGGCACCACCAGCGTTCGCAGGGGTTGTCGGAATCGTTGGTATTTATTTAGGATTCAAAGCATTCACTTGGATTGGACCAATGCTCTCAACGATATTTAAATAATCACAACAACCCACGGAATAAACGAGCAATCTGCTCGTTTATTTTTGTTTGAAGCGAACGGTTTTTCAGCCACTTGTCGTCAAATGGAATACTGTCTCTCACATCCTCCATAAAAGCTGCTGTCACCTCTTGAACAAACGTTTGATCAAAAATGATCGTATTCACTTCTTTATTAAGGAACAGGCTCCGTCGATCGAAGTTTGCAGTGCCGATATCGCAGAATGCATCATCGACAGCAAATACCTTCGAATGGTAAAACCCATTACTGAACCAATGTACATTCCCTCCAGCCCGATAAAGTTCTTCCATATACGGAATTCCCGCTTCCTTTACGAGGGGGTGATCGGATTTTAATGGACAAAGCAGTGTGATGGATACATTTCGCTGCAGTGCAAGCTTCAATTCATCCATCAATGCTCTTGATGGAATGAAATATGGGGATCCAATTCTGATACTCTTTTTCGCTTCACGAATCATCTTCAAAAACTCTCCTTCAAGCTCGAAGCCATCCGTGGGAATCACTCTGATCTCCATCTTTCCACCGGCATTTTCATCTGCAAGCGGTCCGAATTGCTGCTTGGTCGTCGTAAACCAGTCACAACGGAAGACGGCTTCTAAATCTGCCACAATACTTCCTGTAAGTCGCAGGTGATAATCTCTCCAATTACCGAAACGCGATTCTCTGCCGATATATTCCTTCGCCACATTGAATCCACCGACATACCCGATTTTTCCATCGATGATGGTGATTTTCCGGTGGTTGCGCCGGTTCAATTTATAAATAAAAAAAGGAAATCGAGGCTTTTCGACGAAATGAAACAATACACCTGCTTCTTTTAATTGATGGATGATTTTTTTTCCTAAGCGAAATCCGCCTGCTCGATCGACCAGCAGTCGCACGACAACTCCGCTTTTCGCTTTATCCTCTAATAATTGGAAGTATCGCTGGCTGATTTCATCTTTTTTTACAATGAAGAATAGCGTATCAATCTGTTTTTCTGCTTCACGAATATCCTGAAACATCGCTTCAAACAGCGCAGAACCATGCTGGTAGAACTGGGCGTATCCTCGTTTGCGGGGGAAGCGTAGAGAGTTGGTTGTCTTTCGGTGATTCAGTCTTCCTAATTTGAAATCAAGCAGGGCAAGTATGAATAGAATAAACAGACAAGTGATTACAAACAGAACGATTTCCATCATATTCCTCCTTAAATGGAGATGAAGCCAGAGTTAGTTACCATTAGCTTTACCAATTCGTCAGCTTTTGTATCATTCACAGGTGAAAACATGTTGACTGAATGTTCATTCATAATTTATAGTTGAAGTACAAGATTCAGAATTTTTTCAAGGTTCTTTGATTTTTTGGGGAGGTAGAAGCATCATGAAAGAATTCACAAACAATGAGGGGGGACACGAATGGACGCACTGTTGATACTGAACTGGATATTATTCCTTGCTGTCACAGGCTATGGATTATACTTATTCGTGCGTGTCGTTCAAACACGGATAGCTTATATCAAAATGGGTAAGAAATTCGAATACGATGGCGAAGTCAAACAACGCCTGAAAAGGGTGATGGTCAACGTATTCGGTCAGAAAAAACTGTTGAAGGATAAGAAATCGGGCATCATCCACGTCATGATGTTTTACGGATTCATCCTTGTCCAATTCGGCGCGATCGATTTCATCTGGAAAGGTCTTGCTCCAGATACACACTTGCCGCTAGGACCGCTTTATCCTGGATTCACATTCTTCCAGGAGCTTGTCACACTGATGATTCTCGTTGCGGTCATCTGGGCGTTCTACCGCCGTTATATTGAAAAACTCGTCCGTTTGAAACGTGGTTTCAAAGCAGGACTCGTACTTATTTTCATTGGAACCTTGATGGTTTCCGTCCTGCTAGGAAACGGAATGGGTATGATCTGGCATGGTCATGAAGGTGCCTGGACTGAGCCTGTTGCGTCATTAATTGCAAGCGCTTTCGGCTGGATGAGCCCAACTGCGGCAGCTGCAGTGTTTTTCGTCAGCTGGTGGATTCACCTATTGATCCTGTTGACTTTCCTCGTGTATGTGCCTCAATCAAAGCACGCACACTTGATTGCAGCTCCGATTAATACGTATTTGAGCCGTAATGACCCACCTGGAAAACTGAAGAAGATTGATTTTGAAGTAGATGAAGAAGCCGATGAAGAAGATGTTTCCTTCGGTGTTGGAAAAATAGAAGACCTCAACCAGCTTCAAATGATCGACTTATATGCGTGTGTAGAATGTGGACGTTGTACCAATGTATGTCCTGCTACTGGTTCAGGTAAAATGCTTTCACCGATGGACTTGATCATCAAACTTCGTGATCATCTTACTGCCAAAGGTGCAGCAGTCACAGGGAAGAGCCCTTGGGTTCCGGCTTATGCGTTTTCTGATACGCAAGGAAACCAGTTGGCGCAGATGGCTCGCGCACAAGGAAGCCAGGAAGCTGCTGCAGCATTGGATGAGGTGCAGAACACTCAGTTGATCGGCGATGTCATGACAGAGGAAGAAATCTGGGCATGTACTACCTGCCGTAACTGTGAGGACCAGTGTCCGGTAATGAACGAGCACGTCGATAAGATCATCGACCTTCGTCGTTACCTTGTCCTTACTGAAGGTAAAATGGATCAGGATGCACAGCGTGCGATGATGAACATCGAACGTCAAGGAAACCCTTGGGGACTTTCCAAGAAAGAACGGGAAGACTGGCGTAACCTTGATCCAGATGCACATATCCCGACTGTGAAAGAACTGAAAAAAGAAGAGGAAGAATTCGAGTACCTGTTCTGGGTGAGCTCGATGGGATCCTATGATAACCGCAGTCAGAAAATCGCACTTGCGTTTGCCAAGCTGATGAATGAAGCCGGCATCAAGTTCGCCATCCTAGGGAACAAAGAGCGTAATTCCGGTGACACAGCACGTCGTCTCGGTAACGAATTCCTGTTCCAGGAGCTTGCGGAAAAGAACATTAAAGAATTCGAGAAAAATGACGTGAAAAAAATCATCACGATCGACCCTCACGCTTATAACATTTTCAAAAATGAATATCCTGACTTCGGTTTCGAAGCAGAAGTCTATCACCACACGGAACTACTTGCAGAGTGGTTGAAAGAAGGAAGACTCAAGCCACAGCAGGAAGTCAATGAAACAATCACATATCATGACAGCTGCTACCTTGGCCGCTACAACGAAGTGTACCAGCCGCCACGTGAAGTGCTCGAAATGATTCCTGGAGTCAAGCTTGTCGAAATGCACCGCAACCGTCAAAACGGTATGTGCTGTGGTGCCGGCGGCGGAATGATGTGGATGGAAGAGAAAACAGGCAACCGCGTCAATGTAGCACGTACAGAGCAGGCATTGGAAGTGGAGCCGACGATGATCTCCAGTGGATGTCCTTTCTGTCTGACGATGCTGTCTGATGGAACGAAAGCGAAGGAAGTGGAGGAAACCGTCAGCACGATGGATATTGCTGAAATCCTCGCGAAATCGATTTTTATTGAAAAAGAAGAGAAAACAGCATAATATTGTGAAAATTGTGGAAAGTGTACAGGAAGTTTTGTACACTTTCCTTATGGGGTTAAATTGAGCGAGCGTTCAATCGTCAGCAGATCCGCTCATTCTCGATTAATCGGATTAATTTTTTACGCTTATTTGAAAGCGCTAACAATAAAGGAGGATTTAAATGAGAAAAACAGTGATCGTATCAGGAGCAAGAACGCCATTCGGAAAATTTGGTGGAGGATTGAGCACACTTTCCGCTTCGAAATTAGGAGGAACAGCGATTAAAGCTGCGTTGGAGCGTGCGAACGTAAAGCCTGAAGATGTCAATGAAGTGATTATGGGGACAGTGCTTCAAGGTGGGCAAGGTCAAATCCCTTCCCGTCAGGCTTCACGCGAAGCGGGTATTCCTTGGGAAGTCAAAACAGAAACGATCAATAAAGTTTGTGCTTCCGGGATGCGTAGTGTGACGATGGCGGATCAGTTCATCCGTCTTGGGGAAGAAGAGATCATCGTCGCAGGTGGCATGGAATCGATGAGTAACGCGCCATACTTCATGCCGAAAGCGCGCTGGGGACTTCGCATGGGAGATGCAGCTGTTAAAGACATGATGGTCCATGACGGACTGACATGTTCTTTTGAAGGCGTCCACATGGGTAACTACGGAAATGGCGTAGCAGATGAATATGAATTGAGTCGTGAGGCACAGGATGAATGGGCATACCGCAGTCATCAGCTGGCGACAAAAGCGATTGCAGATGGGAAGCTTGGCGAAGAAATCGTAGGTGTTGAAGTACCACAGCGTAAAGGTGATCCAGTCGTAGTTGATACGGATGAAGCACCACGTAAAGATACGACGAAAGAGGCGCTAGCTAAACTGCGTCCTGTTTTCGGTTCGAATGGGACAATCACTGCCGGGAACGCACCTGGGGTCAATGACGGAGCGTGTGCGATGCTGTTGATGTCTGATGAAAAGGCGAAGGAAGTCGGTGCTGCACCGTTGGCTACGATCCTTGCGCATGATGAAGTGGCTGTCGAAGCGAAAGACTTCCCGAAAACACCTGGCCTTGTCATCAATTCTTTACTTAAAAAAGCAGGCAAATCCATTGACGACATCGATCTTTTCGAAGTGAACGAAGCATTTGCTGCCGTATCATTGGCAAGCGGTAAAATTGCAGGTCTGGATCATGAAAAAGTGAATGTCAATGGTGGTGCAGTAGCGCTCGGACATCCGATCGGAGCAAGTGGCGCACGAATCATCCTTACTTTGGCATATGAGCTGAAACGTCGTGGCGGCGGATTGGGCATCGCTGCAATCTGCAGTGGCGGTGGTCAGGGAGATGCTGTCCTGATTGAAGTACCGAAACAGTAATCTAGCAATCTAGTGAAAATAGTGAAGGGAGTTCTTTTCATGGGAATCAAAACCGTCATGGTCATCGGAGCTGGACAGATGGGGGCAGGAATCGCACAAGTATGTGCCCAGTCCGGCTTCACCGTGAAGTTGAATGATATTGCACAGGAATCATTGGATAAAGGGAAAGCAGGCATTGAAAAACGCCTCGACCGCGCTGTAGAAAAAGGGCGTATGTCAGAAGACGATAAGAATGCTACCATTTCCAACCTTACTTACACGACGGAGATGAAGGATGCGTCCGATTGCGACCTTGTCATTGAAGCTGTAGTCGAAAACATGGATGTAAAAACGAAAGTGTTCCAGGCATTGGACGACATAACGCCTGAGCATGCAATTCTTGCATCCAATACATCATCCTTGCCGATCACTGAAATTGCAGCGGTGACCAACCGTCCTTCACAGGTAATCGGGATGCATTTTATGAATCCGGTACCGGTGATGAAGCTCGTCGAAATCATCAAAGGGTTGCAAACGAGTGATGAAACCTATCAATCCATCGAAGATATGACGAAGGAACTTTCAAAAACACCTGTGGAAGTGAATGACTTCCCGGGCTTCGTTTCCAACCGTATTTTGATGCCGATGATCAACGAAGCGATCTATACAGTCTATGAAGGAGTGGCGTCGCCGGAAGACGTGGATACGGTCATGAAGCTCGGTATGAACCATCCGATGGGACCACTGACTTTAGCTGACTTCATAGGTCTCGATACATGCCTGTATATCATGGAAGTGCTTTATGAAGGATTCGGCGACAGCAAATACCGTCCTTGTCCATTACTTCGCAAGTACGTTAAGGCAGGCTGGCTCGGTAAGAAGTCAGGACGCGGTTTCTATAACTATGAAAATTGATTGGTAGAGGAGAATGCACCGATGAATCTACATTTTACAGATGAACAGGAAATGATGCGGAAAATGGTCCGCGACTTCGCTCAGAAGGAGGTCGCACCTGCGGTAGAGCGTATGGAAGCAGAGGACCGCTTTCCTAGTGAAATCGTACAGAAGATGGGGGAACTCGGATTGATGGGTATCCCGATTCCTGAAGCCTATGGCGGCTCGGAAATGGATTTCACTTCATACATCATTGCAATTCATGAAATCTCAAAAGTAAGTGCTGCGTTAGGGGTCATCCTATCTGTCCATACTTCCGTCGGCACCAACCCGATCCTTTATTTTGGTACGGAGGAACAGAAACAGAAATACATTCCGAGGCTTGCTTCAGGCGAATTCCTCGGGGCATTCGCATTGACGGAACCAAGTGCTGGTTCTGATGCAGGCAGCCTGAAAACACGTGCAGAGAAAAAAGGTGACAACTATGTACTGAACGGTTCGAAGGTGTTCATCACCAACGGAGGACACGCCGATACGTTCATCGTTTTCGCACGAACCAATCCCGACGAAAAAAGTTCACGAGGTGTCAGCGCGTTTATCGTCGAGAAGGATACACCAGGACTTGTCGTAGGTAAATCAGAAAAGAAGATGGGGCTGCATGGCTCAAGCACAGTTCCATTGAATTTCGACAACTGCGAAGTACCTGTGTCACAGCTGCTTGGAGAAGAAGGCGAAGGATTTAAAATCGCGATGGCGAACCTGGATGTCGGCCGAATCGGAATTGCAGCCCAGTCACTGGGAATTGCCGAGGCGTCCCTTGAACATGCAGTAGCATATGCAAAAGAGCGTGAGCAGTTCGGGAAACCGATTTCCCAGTTGCAGGGAGTTGCTTTCAAGCTTGCGGATATGGCAACTGAAGTGGAAGCGTCCAAGTTATTGACTTACAATGCTGCATCGCTCCGCGGCGCAGGGATCAAGTGCGGAAAAGAAGCTTCGATGGCGAAATTATTCGCATCCAAGACAGCTGTGAAAGCTGCAATTGAAGCTGTCCAGGTCCACGGGGGTTACGGCTATACCGAAGACTATGCGGTCGAGCGATTCTTCCGGGATGCCAAAGTGTGTGAAATCTATGAAGGCACAAGCGAAATCCAGCGCATGGTCATCAGCAAACAACTATTGAACGATTAACGAGATTACTAGATAAAGGGGTATGCGTCATGAACTTTCAACTGACAGAAGAACAAGAAATGCTTCGTAAAATGGTAAGGGATTTTGCGAAAAAAGAAGTAGAACCAACAGCGGCAGAGCGAGATGAAGAAGAACGCTTCGATCGTGAGATTTTCGATAAAATGGCTGAACTCGGACTTACAGGAATTCCATGGCCGGAAGAATACGGCGGAATCGGTTCCGACTTTGTCAGCTATGTCATTGCAGTGGAGGAGCTATCCAGAGTATGTGCATCGACAGGTGTAACGCTGTCTGCTCATATTTCACTTGCGAGCTGGCCGATTTACAAATTCGGTTCTGAAGAGCAGAAGAAGACGTTCTTAGCGCAGCTTGCAACTGGTGAGAAGCTTGGTGCCTATGCATTATCCGAACCGGGAGCAGGAAGTGACGTGGCATCGATGCGTACGACTGCGAAGCTCGATGGTGATCACTACGTGCTGAACGGAAGCAAAGTGTGGATTACGAACGGTGGTGTCGGTGACCTTTATGTCGTCTTTGCTAAAACGGACGCAGATGCGGGACACCGTGGCATCAGTGCCTTCATCGTCGAGAAAGGTACACCAGGGTTCACATTCGGTAAAAAAGAAAAGAAACTGGGAATCCGTTCCTCACCGACAACGGAATTGATTTTCGAGAATTGTAAGGTACCAAAAGAAAACCTTCTTGGTGAAGAAGGAGAAGGATTCAAAATCGCAATGATGACCCTTGATGGCGGACGTAATGGAATTGCTGCCCAGGCAGTCGGAATTGCACAAGGGGCATTGGATGCATCGGTTGCCTACGCTAAAGAGCGTGAACAGTTCGGTAAGCCGATCTCCCAGCAGCAAGGGATTTCCTTCAAGATTGCCGATATGGGTACAGAGGTGGAAGCAGCTCGCTTACTTACGTATCAGGCAGCCTATCTTGAATCAGAAGGCCTACCATATGCAAAAGCATCTGCAATGGCGAAGCTTTTCGCTGGAGACACAGCCATGAAGCACACGGTTGAAGCCGTCCAAGTGTTCGGCGGTTATGGCTATACGAAGGATTATCCGGTCGAGCGTTATATGCGTGATGCGAAGATCACTCAGATTTATGAGGGAACAAATGAAATCCAGCGCCTTGTCATCGGACGTATGCTGACGAAATAACGAGGAAGGAAACCTGCTTATGCACCCACTAGCTGAACGGATCAAACAACAGGATATCCGCGCACTTGCCCGGGCAATCACTTTGGTGGAGAATGATGCTCCTGAAAAACTCGACTTGTTGAGTGATATTTTTTCGTTGAAGAAAAATGCGCATTACATTGGGATTACAGGTTCACCGGGAGCAGGAAAGAGTTCTCTCGTAAATCGTCTGTTGACCCACTTGCGGGAACAGGGGCTGACTGTTGCCGTGATTGCAGTGGATCCTACCAGCCCATTCAGTGGTGGGGCACTACTTGGGGATCGCGTAAGGATGAATAAGCATTTCACCGACCCTGGAATCTTCATTCGAAGCATGGCAACCCGGGGAAGTCTTGGCGGATTGGCAAGGGCCACGAAGGACACGCTCCGAGTCTGTGATGCGTTCGGATTCGATGTCATCCTTGTCGAGACGGTCGGGGTCGGCCAGTCCGAACTCGATATCATGAAGGTGGCGGATACGACCGCTGTTGTTCTGACACCGAATAGTGGGGATGTACTGCAGATTTTCAAGGCAGGGATCATGGAGATTGCCGATCTGTTCATTCTTAACAAAGCAGACCTTCCAGGTGTCGAACGATTGAAAACGACATTGCAGGAATACATGATGATTGCGGATCCGAAAGGGTGGGTCCCGCCGATCGTCAAAACGATTTCCACACAGAACGAAGGAATCCAGACGCTTTGGGAGGAAATCAACCGACATCGAACCTATCTGTACGAGACGGAGCATGGTGCAGAACGAAGGAAGCAGCAGCTGAAGCTCGAAGTCTATGACTTGATCCGTGAGGAAATATGGCGGGACGTAGCAGAGACGATCGGTGACGATGCTGCGAAACAGAAAGCTTTCGGACAGACAGATACGGACCCATACCAGCTCGCTAAAGAGTGGTATGGGGATTGGAAAAAGGAAGGAGGGAATACGCATGACTGATCAGCATGTTCCCTCATCGATCAAAGACCCGGGGCTGGTAGAAAAACGGCGCAATCAAATGATCAAAGGTGCCGTTTCCCTTTTTATCGAGAAAGGTTTTCATAAAACGACCACTCGGGAAATCGCCAAAGCCTCCGGGTTCAGCATCGGTACGCTGTATGAATACATCCGGACGAAAGAAGATGTGCTGTTCCTCGTTTGTGATTCGATCTATGAACGAGTGAAAGTACGGATGGAGCAGGCATTCGACGCGGACACGAAGACGATCGACAGCTTGATCCATGCGGTCACTTCCTATTTTCAGCTGATGGACGACATGCAGGATGAAGTAGTCGTAATGTACCAGGAAGTGAAGTCCCTTTCAAGGGAAGCGCAGGAATATGTGCTGCAGAAGGAAAAGGATATGGTGGCGATGCTGGTTGGAGTCATCCGTAACAGCATTCCAGGCACCACAAGTGAACAGGATATCACCCTGATCGCAAATAACATTTTTGTCCAAGGACAAATGTGGGGCTTCCGTAGATGGATGCTCCAGAAAGAGTTCACATTGGAAGCCTATACAGAGCGTCAGATTCATTTTTTGCTAGAAGGTTTGAATATCAATCGTAAATCAATCATCAATGATGGGAGGATGTCATGATGGAAAAACCTCAGATTTATCAAACGAAACATCCTGTCCGGTTCGTAACTGCATCCAGCTTGTTCGATGGGCACGATGCTTCAATCAATATCATGCGCCGGATTTTACAATCGACAGGTGCAGAAGTCATCCACCTCGGTCATAACCGGTCCGTGGAAGAAGTCGTCAATGCTGCCATACAGGAGGACGTACAGGGAATCGCGATTTCGTCCTACCAGGGCGGACACGTTGAATACTTCAAATACATGATCGATTTGCTAAATGAAAAAGGTGCTGGCCATATCCGAGTCTACGGTGGAGGCGGTGGAGTCATCATCCCTCGTGAAATCAGAGAATTGCACGAGTATGGGGTTGCACGCATCTTTTCTCCTGAAGACGGACGTGAACACGGCCTGCAGGGGATGATCAACCAGATGATGGAGGAATGCGATTTTCTTCCTCCGATGAACCCTGAAGAAGATATCGAGAAACTGACTGGAGGCAACCACCAGGCAGTTGCACGCTTCATCACCTATGTGGAAAACACACCGGAAAGTGAGCGGGAAGCTGCAGCTCATTTTGAAGCGGCTGTAGAAAAAAGTGTAGAGAAAAAAATTCCGGTTCTTGGAATTACCGGTACTGGCGGAGCTGGAAAGAGCTCGCTGACAGATGAATTGATCCGCAGGTTCGTGAATGAAATTATGGAGAAAAAAGTAGCAATCATCTCCATCGATCCGACGAAGAAAAAGACCGGTGGCGCGCTGTTAGGTGACCGTATCCGGATGAACGCGATTTTCAATCCGCGTGTTTACATGCGCTCTCTGGCGACAAGGGATTCAAGGTCTGAACTTTCCAAGTCGATTGAAGAAGCGATTCAGGTCGTAAAAGCTGCAGGATTCGATTTTGTCATCGTTGAAACCAGTGGAATTGGTCAAGGTGACGCTGCGATTACGGATGTGTGTGACATGTCCATGTACGTCATGACAGCGGAATACGGTGCACCGACACAGCTTGAGAAAATCGACATGATCGATTTTGCCGACTTCATCGTCATCAATAAATTCGAACAAAAAGGTTCGGAGGATGCATTGAATCAGGTCCGTAAGCAGTATGAACGCAGTCATATGCGCTTCCATGAAGACGTGACGACGTTCCCTGTGTACGGAACGATTGCCAGCCAG
Organism: Thalassobacillus hwangdonensis; assembly: GCF_042675915.1. Taxonomy (NCBI): domain Bacteria; kingdom Bacillati; phylum Bacillota; class Bacilli; order Caryophanales; family Bacillaceae; genus Thalassobacillus; species Thalassobacillus hwangdonensis. The sequence continues at coordinate 662,334 of NZ_JBHTKL010000005.1, forward strand.
TTCAATGACCCAGGAACAAACACCTTGTTCGCAGCTATCGTCGACAAGCTGAATGAAGCATATAAGTGGGATGACACGACCAGCTTCGAACGCGTTTCCGAAGTGGAAAAACAAAATGTCATCATCCCGAATGAGCAGAAACAGTACCTGCGAGATATTTCAATGACGGTTCGTGGCTACCACGATAACGTGCATGAACAAGCAGAAAAAGCACGCAAGCTCTATCAGCTGAAAGGTGCTGCGGAAACCTTGGATGAAGCGGATGGAAAAGCACAGCTGGAAAGCTTGATTGAAACATATGAAAAAGACCTCGACCCACAGGCGAAAGAGAAGCTTGAGGACTGGGACGGTCTTCATGAGCGATACAGCGGGGACACGTACACTTTCAAAGTCCGTGATAAGGAAATTAACATGGACCTTACGACCGAAAGCCTTGCAGGGTTGAAGATCCCGAAAGTGGCTTTGCCTAACTTCAGTGACTGGGGAGACCGACTCGTATGGCTTTTACGCGAAAACGTGCCAGGTGCATTTCCATTTACAGCCGGCGTATTTCCGTTCAAACGTAAAGGGGAAGATCCTAAGCGTCAATTCGCTGGGGAAGGAACGCCGGAACGTACGAACCGCCGCTTCCATTACCTATCAAAAGATGATGATGCGAAGCGCCTGAGTACAGCTTTCGACTCGGTAACACTTTACGGTGAAGATCCAGACGAACGCCCGGATATCTACGGGAAAGTCGGAGAAAGTGGCGTAAGCATCTGTACATTGGAAGACATGAAGAAGCTTTATGATGGTTTTGACCTTGTTGATCCAATGACATCCGTATCCATGACAATCAACGGACCAGCGCCGATTATCCTTGCGATGTTCATGAACACAGCGGTCGATCAGCAGATGGAAAAATTCGCTGACGAAAATGGCCGTGACCCGAATGCGGACGAAGCTGCGAAAATCAAAGCAGAGACGCTCAGTGTCGTTCGTGGTACTGTGCAGGCGGATATCCTGAAAGAGGACCAAGGTCAGAATACGTGCATTTTCTCAACAGAATTTGCATTGCGCATGATGGGAGATATTCAGCAGTATTTCATCGACAAAGAAGTGCGTAACTACTACTCCGTGTCCATTTCCGGATATCATATCGCTGAAGCTGGTGCCAACCCGATCACACAGCTTGCCTTTACACTGGCGAATGGATTCACTTATGTAGAGTATTATTTGAGTCGTGGCATGGACATCAACAAGTTCGCACCGAACCTGTCGTTCTTCTTCTCCAATGGACTCGATCCGGAGTACACTGTGCTTGGAAGAGTGGCACGAAGAATCTGGGCGATTGTCATGAAAGAAAAGTATGGTGCGAACGAACGAAGCCAGAAACTGAAATACCACATCCAGACATCCGGTCGTTCCCTGCACGCTCAGGAAATCGACTTCAATGATATTCGTACAACATTGCAGGCGTTGATTGCAATCCAGGATAACTGTAACTCGCTTCACACGAACTCCTATGATGAAGCGATTACGACTCCGACAGAAGAATCGGTGCGTCGCGCGATGGCGATCCAGATGATAATCAGCAAAGAATTCGGACTGACGAAAAACGAAAACTCTCTGCAGGGATCGTTCATCGTCCAGCAATTGACCGATATGGTCGAAGAAGCAGTATTGCAGGAATTCGAACGCATCAATGACCGAGGTGGCGTACTTGGCGCGATGGAACGCCAATACCAGCGCGGAAAAATTCAGGAAGAATCGCTTTACTACGAAGGCAAGAAACATTCTGGAGATTTGCCGATCATCGGAGTGAACACATACCTGAACCCGAATCCGCCATCCGAGGATCAGATCGATTCTATGGAGCTTGCACGAGCAAGCAAAGAAGAAAAAGAACACCAGATTACCGAATTGCGGGCATTCCAATCAACGAACGAAGGAAAAACCGAAGCAGCACTTCGCCGCCTGAAAGAAGTCGCAGCCTCCAACGGCAACATCTTCGAAGAACTGATGGAAACCGTAAAAGTAGCAAGCCTGGGCCAAATCACCAACGCCCTCTACGAAGTAGGCGGACAGTACAGAAGGAATATGTAAGTAGAAAAGTGGATAGGGCTCGTCCAGATGCGACTGCATAAGCAGAGTGTGCTGGAGGCGACCCGCGGTTTCCGGCGAGTTTGAAAGTTTACCGGCGACTTTTGGAATTTTCCGGCGAGTGCACCACTTTTTCCGGCGACATTCAGGATTTACCGGCGCCACAGCCAATTTTCCGGCGACCGCACTACTACCACATACAGAAAAAGGGACTGCCCCGAGAGCAGTCCCTTTTTAACGTTTAATGTCCTCCACCGACACTATCATGATCTCCGGTCTGATTGATTTCTTTGACAGTCGGCGTCCGGCTGCCATACCATTCATAAGTTAAATCGTAATTCTTTGCCGTGTCGAGCAGCATCCATGTGTTCATATCTTTCACTTTCATTTTTTTATCATCGACCACAATATAATAGTTTTCGCCTTCATGTTTTTTATCATCGATCTGGACCCCAGTGACGTGGTGGGATTTGATCATGCCATAATTTTCATATACATAGAGGCATACCAGGGTGACACCAAGAATGATCAGCACCCATCTGGTAATTTTCATGACGATTCGCTCCTTCGTAGTCATTTGTGCTAGAATTTCCAATAGAAGATTATAGTTTGTTTTTGCTTAGGCTAGACTTATTTTACGACAAAAATTCAAAAAGATAAAATGATGCCCTGTGCCGGCAATCGTCGAAGGATGCTTACCATTGATTTTTGCCAACAGTGACCATATAATGAATGGTATGGTTAAATGTGATTCGTATGCCTAATGCACAACACATATAGACATCATTTTTTATTAAAGGAGTGCTGGAACGTGAGCTTGAAAGACTTGTCGAACGATCAAATCCAGGAAATGTCCATGATTGAACTATCAACAATCATCCTTGAGGAAGAGAAGAAAGCCATCGACTTCAACGATTTGTTCAATCGTATCGCTGACCTTAAAAACTATTCACAACAAAAGAAAGAAGATTATATTGCGCAGTTCTATACAGACATGAATATCGATGGTGGGTTCATGACTATCGGAACGAACCTTTGGGGGCTGAAAAGCTGGTACCCTGTCGAGCAGATGGAAGAAGAAATCTCTACCCTTTCACAGAAACGAAAAAAGAAGAAAACCAAGAAACGCAAGACAAAGAAAGCAGCAGATCTAGATGATGAGCTGTTGGATGAGGATTTAGAAGAGGATCTGGATTTAGATGATGACGATTTGGATCTCGACAGTGATGACGATGATTACGATGGAGACTACGATAACGACGACCTTGATGAAGAGGACGAAGAAGTGATCGAAGACGATATCAGCTTCATCGGTGACGATGATGAAAGTGAAGAGGACGACGATTTATAATCCATGCTTGACTTTCCATTTTCAAATCAGTAATATTTTATCTGGGCTCGAAAATTTCGGAATGATAGTCAAAGCGCTCCCCGCTTTCAGGGGAGTGCTTTTTGTTTTTTACAGAGTCTTGACCTGATCAATAACGTTACTGCCATTCAAGAAATGTGAATAGAAACTGGCGGTAATGTACCATCATAAACTACATGGAAAGAAAGAGGGATGACTGTGACAAAGTATATTTTTGTGACTGGTGGAGTCGTATCTTCCCTTGGTAAAGGGATTACTGCTGCTTCCTTAGGCAGATTGCTTAAAAATCGTGGATTGAAAGTGACAATTCAAAAATTCGATCCATACATCAACGTGGACCCAGGTACAATGAGTCCGTATCAGCATGGTGAAGTTTTCGTCACCGATGATGGTGCAGAAACAGACTTGGATCTTGGCCACTACGAACGTTTCATCGATATCAACCTGAACAAATACAGCAATGTAACGACAGGTAAAGTTTACTCAAGCGTAATCAAGAAAGAACGTCGTGGGGATTACCTTGGTGGAACAGTGCAAGTCATCCCGCACATTACAAATGAAATCAAGGACCGCGTGTTCCGTGCCGGGCATGAAACGAATGCAGATGTCGTCATTACGGAAATCGGCGGAACTGTCGGGGATATCGAATCCCTTCCATTCCTTGAAGCGATCCGTCAGATAAAGAGTGATATCGGTAAAGATCACGTCATGTATCTTCACTGTACGTTGGTACCATATCTGAAGGCTGCAGGCGAAATGAAAACGAAGCCTACCCAGCACAGCGTGAAAGAATTGCGCTCCCTTGGTATTCAGCCTGATGTGATCGTACTCCGTACAGAAAACGCAATTTCTGAAGACATGAAAGAAAAAATCGCGTTGTTCTGCGACATCAACAAAAAAGCAGTCATCGAAGCTCGCGACTCAGATACGTTGTATCAAGTTCCGCTTGATTTGCAGGCACAGAAGCTGGATCAGCTGACATGTGAACACTTCAAGCTTGATTGCAATGAAGCGGATATGACGGAATGGAATCAGCTCGTCGATCGTGTGAACAACCTGAAGGAGACGAAAACGATCGGTCTGGTAGGAAAATATGTAGAACTTCCAGATGCGTACATTTCAGTTGTAGAAGCCTTGAAGCACGCAGGCTATGCGTATGATGCTGATATCGAAGTGCGTTGGATCAACTCTGAAGATGTGACGGCCGAGAACGCACAAGAAAAATTAAGTGATGTTGACGGCATCCTCGTACCAGGAGGTTTCGGAGACAGAGGTATCGAAGGTAAAATCGAGGCAATCCGCTATGCTCGTGAAAACAAGGTACCATTCCTTGGAATCTGTCTTGGTATGCAGCTTGCAACCGTCGAGTTCGCACGTAATGTCCTTGGTTTGGAAGGCGCGCATTCTGCGGAAATCGATCCGACTACTTCTCATCCGATCATCGACCTTTTACCGGAACAGAAGGATATCTCTGATCTTGGTGGTACGCTGCGCCTTGGCATCTATCCTTGTAAACTGGACAAAGAGAGCCGTGCATTTGAAGCCTACGGAGATGAAGTGATTTATGAGCGTCACCGTCACCGCTTCGAATTCAACAACCATTATCGTGAAGAAATGGAAGCGCAAGGGTTCAAATTCTCTGGTACAAGCCCGGATGGCCGACTTGTGGAAATCATCGAGGTGGCTGATCACCCATGGTTCGTAGCAAGCCAGTTCCACCCTGAATTCAAATCTCGCCCGACTCGTCCACAGGAATTATTCCATGGCTTTATCGGCGCAACGATCAATTTAAATGCATAATAGAAAACGAAAAAACAGGCAACGCCAGCACATGGCCGTTGCCTGTTTTTTTTGCAATACGAGATTCTACTCATATTCAGCAAGAATTTCTTTTAATGTCATGTAAATCGCGTAATAACTGTACAGCATGGTCATTGCAGAAGGAAAAACGATCCATTCGGAGTCCTCGAACGGAAGCAGGGACTGGATAACCTTCAAGTCCACATGGATATCTGCTGCTTTCTCCAAGCCTGTTTCATTTTTTACGAGGGAAGAGAGAGCGACGACTTCCGCACCTTGTGCTTTCACTTTGTCCACAAGCTGAAGGGCTTCTTCGTCTGTAGAATACCGTGTTGCGATCAGCACGCGATCAATTGGTGTCAGGCTTTCATTTCCCGTCAGCAGTCGACACTCAGGTAACCGTTCTTCGCCCTCGGTCATTTCAGCCTCCAATGCCTTCATTTCCTTGAAGCCTTTCACATAGACATGCCCGTCCCCGACGAGCGCTTGTGCCAGGGACCTGGCAGCATCCTCGATAGGTAAAGCTTCCTTTTCTTCTATTTGTTTGAATTTGCCGGTCAATTGTGTGGTGAGCATTTTTAACATCCGGTGAGTACCTCCAACGTGAGTGATTGTGGAAATAGCGTAGCATAATCATTAGGGCTTAGTAAATTTTGACGAAAACTGCACATCGGTTAGCAGGAAAATAGTACCTCCTTAACGAAAGTTACTAATAGCAGAAATACGCAATTCAAATACAGGATAGAAAAAGAGAGCAGGGAGTGTAGTGGATGTCCAAGAAACAAGTGCTGGTTGTAGACGATCAACCCGGTATCCGTATGTTACTGGAAGAAGTAATCAAGAGTGAAGGGTATGGAGTGTACAGCGCAGAGAACGGGAGTCAAGCATTGGATATGATCCAGGAAAAGCAACCAGATCTTACAATCGTAGATTATAACTTACCTGTCATGAATGGCGGCGAACTTTTGAAGAAACTTGATGAAAAGAATTATGAAAAGCCTGTGATCCTGATGACAGGGATGGCGGTGGAAAGCCTCAGTGAGGAATCGAACTATCCCTTCGTAAGAAAAGTCATCGCAAAGCCGTTTAACATCGACGACCTGCGGGAAGACATTTCGGGAATGCTCGTTTAAGAATCATCCTCCTTCAATTAGGTAGAAGAAGAAATTTTTGCATGTAAGCGCTCTATCTTAACAGTTGTCTTGCGCCGACGCAAGGGTATTGGTATTCTATTACTGTGACTGAAATCTATAGCATGTCCACATGCTAATGAATACTATTTTTATACCCAATTGAAGGAGGATCTTTCATGCCTTTAGTCTCAATGAAAGAAATGCTGGAAACAGCTAAAGAAAACCGTTATGCAGTTGGTCAGTTCAACCTGAACAACTTGGAATATGCTCAGGCTATCCTGCAAGCTGCTCAAGAAGAGAACTCTCCAGTAATCCTTGGAGTATCCGAGGGTGCTGCTCGTTATATGGGTGGATTCAACGTAGTTGTAGATATGGTCAAAGCATTGATGAAAGCTTACGGTACGACTGTACCAGTAGCAATCCATCTTGACCATGGTTCAAGCTTCGAAAAGTGTGCAGAAGCGATCCAGGCTGGATTTACATCTGTCATGATCGATGGTTCACACTACCCGCTTGAAGAAAACATCGCATTGACGCAAAAAGTCGTAGAACTTGCACATATCCACGGTGTATCTGTAGAAGCTGAACTTGGCCGCATCGGTGGTCAGGAAGATGATCTTATCGTTGACGATGCAGAAGCAGCGTATGCAATCCCGTCTGAGTGTAAACAGTTGGTTGACGAAACAGATGTTGACGTGTTCGCACCAGCACTAGGATCTGTTCACGGTCCATACAAAGGTGAACCGAACCTTGGTTTCGACCGTATGGAGGAAATCATGGGTCTTGTGAACAAACCGCTTGTTCTTCATGGTGGAACTGGTATCCCGACAAAAGATATCCAGAAAGCTATTTCTTTCGGAACAGCTAAAATCAATGTAAACACTGAGAACCAAATCGCTCAAGCGAAAAAGGTTCGTGAAGTATTGGCTGAGCAGCCTGAACAGTACGATCCTCGTAAATACCTAGGACCAAGCCGCGACGCAATCAAAGAAACAGTGATCGGCAAAATGCGCGAATTCGGTTCTTCCAACCAAGCATAAGAAGAATGAGATGAAGGAAGCTGTTTTATGCAGTTTCCTTTTCATCATTTTGTTTTAGAAGAAAGGGAGAAGAGGCTTTTCCCTATTCCAAAACAAAAGAAGCTGTCCGTGGAGGCTCTTCGCCTTCGCGGATTGGTTTTTTTCTTTTTTTGAAAACGCAATCATTTTGAGGAGGGTAACATATGAAGTTCTTTATCGATACTGCGAATATTGAAGATATCAGGGAAGCCAATGCACTTGGCATCCTTGCTGGAGTTACGACGAACCCTAGCCTCGTTGCGAAGGAAGGCGTCTCTTTTCATGAAAGACTGAAGGAAATCACTGCTGAAGTGGAAGGTTCCGTCAGTGCAGAAGTCATTTCGGAAGATGCTGAAGGGATGATCGAAGAGGGGAAGGAACTTGCTGCAATTGCTCCGAACATCACGGTGAAGGTACCGATGACGATGGAAGGCCTGAAAGCAGTCAAAGCATTTTCCGATCTTAATATCAAAACCAATGTGACATTGATCTTCTCCGCGAACCAGGCTTTGTTGGCGGCAAGAGCGGGAGCGACGTACGTTTCGCCTTTCCTTGGCCGTCTTGATGATATCGGTCAGAACGGTATGGAACTGGTGGCGCAGATTGCCCAGATTTTCGACACGCATGCCATTGAAACAGAAATCATCGCAGCTTCGATCCGCCACCCGATTCATGTAACAGAGGCAGCGACATATGGTGCCCATATTGCGACGGTTCCTTTTAAAGTACTTAGCCAGCTTGTGAAGCATCCACTTACAGATCAAGGTATTAAAAAGTTCCTTGCCGATTGGAACGATAGTCAAAAATAACAGGCATGAAATTGGAAAATATGTGCAAACTAACAGAAATTCTTAACACAGATAAGTGAGGAGTTTGTCATGCAAAAATTATTGATCGAAGGCGGAAAACGGTTGAATGGTCAGGTCAGGATCAGTGGAGCGAAAAACAGTGCGGTCGCGCTGCTTCCAGCTGCGATCCTGGCAGAATCGGACGTAACGATTGAAGGTCTGCCGAAAATTTCCGACTTGGAAATCCTCGGCGATCTTTTAGAAGAAATTGGTGGAAAAGTGGAAAAGGATGGACAGACCATCCATATCGATCCATCGAATATGATTTCCATGCCACTTCCGAATGGAAAAGTGAAAAAGCTGCGTGCATCCTATTACTTCATGGGTGCAATGCTTGGGCGTTTCAAAAAAGCAGTCATCGGTCTTCCGGGAGGATGTCATCTGGGGCCAAGACCAATCGACCAGCACATCAAAGGCTTCGAAGCGCTTGGTGCACAGGTGACCAATGAGCAAGGTGCGATCTATCTTCGGGCAGATGAGCTTCGAGGTGCAAGGATCTATCTTGACGTAGTAAGTGTTGGAGCAACCATCAATATCATGCTTGCAGCTGTCAAAGCAAAAGGTAAGACAATCATCGAAAATGCCGCAAAAGAACCGGAAATCATTGATGTGGCGACATTGCTGACAAGCATGGGAGCGAAAATCAAAGGTGCCGGAACGGATGTCATCCGAATCGAAGGTGTAGAAACGTTATCAGGGTGCATGCATACGATCATTCCTGACCGGATCGAGGCAGGTACGTATGCGATCATGGCAGCAGCTCAAGGGGAAGAGATGCTGATTGATAATGTGATTCCGCAACACCTCGAGTCACTTCTTGCCAAGCTGAGAGAGATGGGTGTCTCGATTGAAGCGAACGAAGAGCAACTGTTGATCAAGCCAGGTAATAAACTGAAGAGTGTCGACATCAAGACGCTGGTTTATCCAGGTTTTCCGACAGACTTGCAACAGCCATTCACTTCTCTGCTGACAAAGGCAGAAGGGACAGGTGTCGTAACAGATACCATCTATTCCGCTCGGTTCAAGCATATTGATGAATTGCGCCGCATGAATGCGAACATTAAAGTCGAGGGTGGAGCAGCGATCGTTGCCGGCCCATATCAGCTCGAGGGTGCAAAAGTGAAGGCGAGTGACCTGCGTGCGGGAGCTGCGCTGATCATCGCTGCATTGATGGCTGATGGCGTTACGGAAATCACGGGGCTAGAGCATATCGATCGGGGATACGAAGAGATTGCTCAGAAATTGACAAGCCTTGGTGCAACCGTTTGGAGAGAGGAAATGTCCGAAGAAGAAGTGGAACAGTTTCAAAATTCTTAATTGATTTCCATGGAGATGGGGAAAATCAAGGAATGAATGGAGAGGAATAACCATGGAAAGAAGTTTATCGATGGAATTGGTACGTGTAACAGAGGCGGCAGCACTTAAATCTGCCAGATGGATGGGCAGAGGAAAGAAAGATGAAGCAGATGATGCTGCTACCTCAGCTATGCGTGACGTTTTCGATACGATTCCGATGAAGGGGACAGTCGTCATCGGTGAAGGAGAAATGGACGAAGCGCCGATGCTTTATATTGGGGAAAAGCTCGGCAATGGCTATGGACCACGTGTCGATGTAGCTGTCGATCCATTGGAAGGAACGAATATCGTAGCTCAAGGGACATGGAATGCACTAGCCGTCATTGCCATTGCAGACGACGGGCAGCTGCTCCATGCACCGGATATGTACATGGATAAAATTGCAGTTGGCCCGGAAGCAGTAGGGAAAATCAACATCAATGCTTCCATTAAAGAAAACCTTGAAGCAGTTGCAAAAGCGAAGAATAAAGATGTGGAAGATGTCGTCGCTATCGTGCTGAACAGAAAAAGGCATGAAGGCATCATCCAGGAAATCCGTGAAGCAGGTGCACGAATCAAGCTGATCCCTGATGGGGATGTTGCTGCGGCGATCAATACTGCCTTCGATCATACAGGTGTCGATATCCTGTTCGGTTCCGGAGGTGCACCTGAAGGCGTGCTTGCAGCAGTGGCACTTAAATGTCTTGGCGGAGAAATCCAGGGGAAACTGATTCCTTCCAATGATGAAGAGCGCCAGCGCTGCTATGATATGGGAATCGAAGATTTGGACAAAGTCCTGTATATGGATGACTTTGTCGGCGGCGACGATGCCATTTTTGCCGCATCAGGCGTTACAGACGGAGAGCTGTTGAAAGGTGTTCAATTCAAAGGGAACAAAGCAACGACCCAGACCCTTGTCATGCGCGCCAAATCAGGAACCGTCCGCTTCATCGACGGCGACCACAGCCTTAAGAAAAAACCGAACCTAGTAATCAAACCTTAATCGACCAATACTTATACAATAATGAAAATGCGTTACTATCTACATAGAACGCATTTTCATTTTTTCTAATTCAATTGATGGGGGATAAATTGACTCGCTTTCCGCGGACGAACGTTCGAGCCTCCTCACTTCGTTGCGGGGTCTCTCTCGTACGTTTTTCCGCTGGAGTCTCGCCAATTTATCCCCCATCAACGCGCCATTGAGGCTTTGAAAGTGTAAATACTGAATCATTAAGCAATTATGTTATAAATCAAAGCATTGGTTCCGTACACTCCATTCAGTTAGGAGGAGGGAAACGGCGAGACTCCAGTGGGAGATGCAGAACAGGTGAGACCCCACAAGTCGTGAAACGACTGAGGAGGCTCAGCGTCTGCCCACGGAAAGCGAGTCGTTTCCTGGATCCTTTGTCCTTTTTTGGTAAGGAACCAATATTCCTTTAAAGCAGTGCAAGAATGAGTGTCTTCATTCCAATGGAGACATAGATGAACTGTTCAAAGAAGATTTTTCATTTTCATATTGAATAATCAAACTTAAAAGAGTTAAAATGGTTAATGTTATAATTAATATATTCAATATGAAAATATAGTTTAAGCCCCGACAGCTTCTTTCAATAGCTTCGAGAATTCTTCCAATCCTTCTTCAGGGCTCTGCACAACTGGCAGCTTGCCTTAGTATCCGTTTAAAAACCGGACAGACAGAGTCTTTTATGTTGTACGAAGTACGCACACACTTCATAGTTTGAAAGATTTCCAATTATGGCTTTCTTGGATCAGGAACGATCGGACAGGGACTTGCTACTATTTCTCAAACGTTAAAAATTCATAGGTGTGGTGATATTGTGGCTGAACTTACTATTTCCCATTTAGAAACACTTACCTTGAAGGATCTTTATGCGCTTGCACGCCAATTCAAGGTTTCCTATTATGCAAAATTGACGAAACGCGAACTTATTTTTGCCATTTTGAAGGGACAGGCAGAAAAAGGCGGTTACCTCTTCATGGATGGAATCCTGGAGATCATCCCGTCTGAAGGCTTCGGCTTTCTGCGCCCGATCAATTACTCTCCGAGTGCAGAGGATATTTATATTTCTGCGTCTCAGATCCGCCGTTTCGATTTGCGTAACGGAGATAAAGTATCTGGTAAAGTACGACCGCCAAAAGAAAATGAACGGTACTACGGACTGCTTCATGTCGATGCAGTGAACGGAGAGGATCCGGAGACAGCGAAAGAACGAGTCCATTTTCCTGCACTGACGCCGCTTTATCCAGATCGTCACCTTCAATTGGAAACGACAAGCAACAACTTGTCTTCTAGGATCATGGATTTGATGGCTCCAGTAGGGTACGGACAACGTGGACTGATCGTTGCACCACCTAAAGCGGGTAAGACGATGCTGTTGAAACAAATTGCCAACAGCATTTCTAAAAACCATCCCGAATCTAAGCTGATCATCCTGCTCGTCGATGAACGTCCTGAGGAAGTGACGGACATTGAACGCTCCGTTGCGCCTGACGTCGACGTTGTAAGCTCAACTTTCGATGAAGTACCTGAAAATCACATCAAAGTATCCGAGCTAGTCTTGGAACGTGCGATGCGATTAGTCGAACACAAACGTGATGTCATCGTACTGATGGACAGCATCACCCGTCTTGCGCGGGCGTACAACCTTGTCATTCCACCAAGTGGACGTACACTATCCGGTGGTATCGATCCTGCTGCATTCCACCGTCCGAAACGCTTCTTTGGTGCGGCGCGTAACATCGAAGAGGGTGGTAGCCTGACGATTCTTGCCACTGCTTTGGTAGACACAGGGTCAAGAATGGACGATGTCATCTACGAGGAGTTCAAGGGTACAGGTAATATGGAACTCCATCTTGATCGCAGCTTGGCTGAACGCCGTATCTTCCCTGCAATCGACATTCGCAGATCAGGAACAAGGAAGGAAGAATTGCTGCTTACGAAGTCCCATATCGAAAAAATCTGGGCGATCCGTAAGACGATGAATGATTCACCGGAATTCGTCGATCGCTTCCTTCGCAGGCTGAAATCCTCGAAGTCCAATGAGGAATTCTTTGACCTGATGGACAAGGAAATGAAGGGGAAAACCAATGGCAGAAGGGCTTCCAGTCATCAATAAAACATAAGTCGACAAATGCCTGAACTTGTTCTTGCATTGGATTTTCGACCCTGTTATAATCAATCTATGTGAGTTTCGAGATAGGGTATGGCAATCATACTCATACGGCTCTTACAATAACTCTGTTTCCAAAGGATTCAGGGCAAAAAGGAGTGGAAGAACATGAAACAAGGAATTCATCCGAAATACCAAAAGGTAGTATTTCTAGATACGAGCTCTGATTTCAAGTTTCTAACCGGATCTACTAAGACTTCCGAAGAAACAATCGAGTGGGAAGATGGCAACACTTACCCATTGATTCGTGTTGAGATTAGCTCAGCTTCTCATCCGTTCTACACAGGCAAGCAGAAAGCTGACAAAGCTGGCGGCCGTGTTGATCGCTTTAAGAAAAAATATAACCTTAACTAATGATTGGACGTCCATTGGACAGACAATTTCATTAAAAGAAAAAACAGGCAAAACGTCTACTTTTGCCTGTTTTTTTTCACTTAAATCAGGAATTTTGAGTCTAAATAGATGAAATAAGGGGAGCTGTCCCGAAAAGGGGTGATGACCGGATTTGGTCCGGATCACCCTGTACGGAGTCATTCGGGCTGCTTCCTTTTTGAATGTATTGCTTGTGCAACTCGAAGATTTCACAGGCGGATTATTGGGAAGAACTAGTTGTAAGAGTTGGAGAAGGGAGCGACTTGCATCGTGTATGTCATGAAGCAGAGCGGTTGGGTAGAAGTCATTTGCGGAAGTATGTTCAGTGGAAAATCGGAGGAATTGATCCGTAGGGTCCGTCGTGCTACATATGGAAATCTTTCTGTACGTGTGTTCAAGCCTGTGATTGACGATCGTTATTCCGAAGATTCCATCGTATCTCATAACGGTACAGCCGTATTGGCCCGCCCGATCGAAGCATCCAAGGATATTCTTTCCCTTGTAGATGAAAACGTCGATATCGTTGGAATCGATGAAGTGCAGTTTTTCGATAACGACATTGTTGATGTGGTTGAAACGCTGGCGGAAAAAGGAATCCGTGTGATTGTAGCCGGTCTCGATACAGATTTCCGCGGAGAACCATTTGGTCAGATGCCGGAACTGATGGCGTTGAGTGAAACGGTAACGAAGCTGAATGCGATCTGCCCTGTTTGCGGATCCCCTGCCAGTCGTACGCAGCGATTGATTGATGGAAGACCTGCATCCTATGATGACCCGATCATCCTTGTAGGTGCATCTGAGTCCTATGAACCGAGGTGCCGCCATCACCATGAAGTACCGAATAAACCCAGGCAAGCGTTCGTAAAGAAATACGCAGAACAGAAAGCCTGAATGAAGTCGAAAGCATATGCTTTCGGCTTTTTTTAATGCGAAGATTTTCATAATCCATCTACTCCGGGGCAACCTAAGAAAAACAAAAAAGGAGTGGGAAGATTTGAAGAAGTGGGCTTTAGCTCTTGCACTGTTAAGCTTTTCTGTCTTGGCCGCATGCAATAACATGGAGGATTACCAGGGTCAGAATGAAGATCCGAATCCTACTGCAGAAGAAATGAAATTCACCGACACGAAGCCATCTGGAATCGACAATCCAAGGACAATCAACAATGTAGGAAGGACATGGGGGCTGAAACAGGACCGCGATAAAATCATCGAATCCGCTGAAAGTGTGCCTGGGGTGAAAGTCGAGAGGGTCATCCTGGAAAGTGGGTTTGTCCGTGTGACAGCTTCCATTGATGAAAAGGACCTCAGTGAAGCAGACAAGAAAGACTGGGCAAAACAGATTGAAGAAACCATTGAAGGCGCCATGCCGAGGTATGATATCAAAGTGAAAGTAAGGTGAAACAGAGGGTTGCAAGGTGGGTATTTTCACAGTCATCTTGTAACTCTTTTTTCTCTATAATATAATTAGACTGTTATAGAGAAAGAGGTGGATGAAAGTGCTCGATCGTTTACAAACACTTGAAGACCGTTATGAAAAATTGAATGAGCTGCTCAGTGACCCTGAGGTGATCAGCGATACTAATAAACTTCGTGAATATTCAAAAGAACAATCAGGTCTGGAAGAGACCGTCCAGGCGTACCGTGAATACAAAGATGTTTCGTCCCAGCTCGATGACGCCAAAGTCATGCTTGAGGATAACCTGGATGATGACATGTATGACATGGTCAAAGAGGAAATCAGTGAACTTTCCAAGCAGAAGGAAGAGTTGGAAGAACGTTTGAAAGTATTAATGATTCCGAAAGATCCTAATGATGATAAAAACGTCATCATGGAGGTTCGTGGTGCTGCTGGTGGAGATGAAGCGGCGTTGTTCGCAGGCGATCTTTTCCGCATGTACACGCGTTATGCTGAATCTGAGAGATGGAAAGTCGAAATCATCGAATCCCACCAGAACGATGTTGGTGGCTACAAAGAAGTCATTTTCATGGTGAATGGTCAAGGAGCTTATTCCAAGCTGAAGTATGAAAATGGCGCACACCGTGTCCAGCGTGTACCCGAGACGGAATCAGGCGGCAGAATCCACACCTCAACGGCAACGGTAGCCGTACTTCCGGAAGCGGAAGAGGTCGAAGTGGATATCCATGATAAAGATATCCGTGTGGACACATTCGCATCCAGTGGACCAGGTGGCCAGAGTGTCAACACAACAATGTCAGCTGTCCGTTTGACACATATGCCTACAGGGGTAGTCGTTTCTTGTCAGGATGAAAAATCACAGATCAAGAACAAAGAAAAAGCGATGAAAGTGCTTCGTGCCCGTGTGTACGATAAGTTCCAGCAGGAAGCACAGGCGGAGTACGATGAGACTCGTAAATCTGCGGTCGGTTCTGGAGATCGCTCCGAGCGTATCCGTACCTACAATTTTCCTCAAAATCGTGTGACCGACCACCGTATCGGATTGACGATTCAGAAACTGGATCAGATACTTGAAGGAAAAGTAAGTGAAATCATTGATGCGTTGATGATCGAAGAGCAGACGAAAAAATTGGAGCAACTCGGTGAATAACATGGATATAACGTTTAAAACCATTCAGGAAGCCCGGAAATGGGCTTCTCTTTTTTTACAGGAGCATGATCGGGAACCTCGCGTAGCCGATCTATTATTGGAGCACCATCTGAATATGTCGTACACGCAGCTGTTAGCGTATGGAAGGGATCCCTTCCCTGAAATGATCAAGGAATTTTTCGTTGCGGACATCGTTCGTCATTGCGACACAGGAGTACCTGTCCAGCATTTGATCGGCCAGGCAGCTTTTTATGGACGGAGTTTCCACGTCAATGAGCATGTGCTTATCCCGCGGCCGGAAACGGAAGAGCTCGTTGAAGGAGTGCTGCAGTTTGCGTTGGATCACCATTTGAAGTCACCAGTCATCGTTGATCTTGGAACCGGAAGCGGCGCGATTGCATGCAGCCTGTCCTTGGATTTGCCAGAGAGCAACGTGTATGCAACCGATATTTCAGAACAGGCATTGGCGATTGCAGAGCAAAATGCGACGCAGTTAGGGGCGAAAGTGACCTTCAAACAGGGGGATTTTCTTGCCCCTTTGGTAGATGGGCTGGATACAGTGGACATAATCGTATCGAATCCTCCGTACATCTCTGAAGAAGAAGCGTCGGAACTCTCCGAAACGGTAAAAAACTTTGATCCATCGTTAGCCTTATTTGCAGATGAAGATGGCCTTGCTGCTTACCGCAAAATACTGATGCAAATTCAGGAAAGCGCCTATCAACCAGCACTGATTGCATTCGAAATCGGCCACACCCAAGCCGATGCCATCTCCATACTAGTAAAACAAATCACAACCTACCACCCAGAAGTCCGAAAAGACATCAACGGCAAAGACCGAATGATCTTTTGTACTCCTACGAGTTTTTAAATATTGTGGAATCAGTTATAGTTTGCATTTTGTAATATACGAGTACTGTTATTGAAAACGATAGCTGATTAATTTACTGGGGCGTTTATTAAACTTTAGCAGGGGTGCTTGGGAATTGACGAGACTCCCGCGGGAATGGATTGGCTGGCAAGACCCCACAGAGCTTTAAGCTCGAGGAGGCTTGCCGCCATCCCCGCAGGAAAGCGAGTTATTTCTCAAGCACCCCTACTTTTGCAAAAGGTAACGCCCCATAATTTTAAAAATAGTAGATTATGAGTTTAAAAGAAATGTGTGCTGCCCATACTATGACCAATAGCAAGTAGAGAGGGGCACACACAATGAAAAAAGCACTTATAACAATCTTGATCCTAATGACATTGATCATATCCATTCCGGTGACCGGCTCTGGTCAGACGCAAGGTTCCGATTATCAAGTAATCCCTGATGAAGCAATCCGACTTCGCATCCTGGCTAATAGTAACTCAGAAACAGACCAGCAACTGAAACGTGTGATCAGAGACAACGTTAACGCAGAGATTACGACATGGGTAGAATCACTGACTTCCATCGAAACAGCACGTGAAATGATCTCCAACCGTCTCGGTGAAGTCGAAGATATCGTTGCAACCACACTTGAAGGCGCCGGTGTCAGCCAATCCTATCAGGTCGCTTACGATCAGAACGTTTCCTTTCCTACTAAACTGTACGGCAATTATATTTATCCTGCAGGTCAATACGAAGCGATTTTGATTACTTTGGGACAGGGAAAAGGAGATAACTGGTGGTGTGTACTGTTTCCTCCATTATGTTTCCTTGATTTCTCGAACGGGACGACCGTAGCAGCGGCTGAAACCGGGGACGAGGCTCCGGCCGAGGCAGAAGAAGTAGAAGTTGAATTCTTTCTTGTGAAACTATGGAACAAGCTGATCAGTCTATTTTCTTAGCATATCAACCCACTCCTTTTCATAGAGTAATGATAGAAAAGGAGTGGGTTCTTTTTATGGAAATAAAAAAAATCGATAAGGCGTTGTGCAGAACTTTGGATGAGGAACATCGTCTGCTTCAAGCTGGGAAATTGAAGGAGCAGGAACTTCTCGAATATGGGTACATGATTGAAGCTGGAGAGGAAAAAATCGGAAGTTTTCAGCTTCATCCTACTGATGAGCACAGTGTTCAACTACGAAAACTGTCTTTATTCAATGAAGCGACCCCCGAGCTGTTGCTGTTCATTTTTCATGAGATTTTAGTCTTTATTCATACAACTGAGGTGGATCAGGTGATTGTTTCCAGCCATACAAGGTTTCTCGATGAATTATTAGAACACTATGGTTTCGAAAAGAATGACGGCAGCAAAAACCAAGCACCTTCCACCCATAAAAGCTGGGTTTATAAAATAAGTAATAACAGTAATCCACAGGAATGAAGAATTCCTGTGGATTTTGTGTATACAAATGTGAATAACTCATTTAATCACAAAATGTAACCGGTTAATTGTGGATGAAATAGTGGATAACTTGTGATTAACCGGTGGATAGCCGGTAGACTTGCGTCAATACCTTCAAAGATTCATAATAACTATAGAAGAATCGAGAAGGAGCAAGCAATCATGATGCACTACAATACGAAAGTTTGGAAAATAAACAGCATACAAACAGAGGGCTCAAGCGATGATTTAGATGAAGCTGCGCAATTGCTGAAGGCGCATGAAACGGTCGCTTTTCCTACCGAAACCGTGTATGGATTAGGAGCGGATGCAACTTGTGAACAAGCTGTGGATAAAATATTCCAGGCGAAAGGACGCCCAGCCGATAATCCATTGATCGTTCATGTCGCTTCGAAACAGAAAATCGAAGACCTTGTGACTGTCATCCCTCCAGTAGCTGAAAAATTGATCGAGCAGTGCATGCCCGGTCCACTAACAATCGTACTGGAGAGTAACGGGAGCTGTGCTGCAAATGTTACAGCTGGGTTGTCTACCGTCGCAATCCGGATGCCGGACCATCCGGTAGCAAATGCACTTTTGAAGGCTTGTGATCTTCCACTGGCAGCTCCGAGTGCGAACCGTTCTGGACGGCCAAGTCCGACAGAGGCAGAACACGTATATCAGGATCTAAACGGCAGGGTCTCCGGGATCGTGGATGGTGGTCCCACTGGAGTAGGTGTGGAATCGACTGTAGTGGATTGTACAAGTGAAGTTCCGATCATCTTACGTCCAGGTGGTTTAACAAAAGAAGAAATCGAATCTGTCGTAGGAGAAGTGATGGTCGATCCTGCGTTGGCATCTGATAGAGATAAACCGAAATCGCCCGGAATGAAATACAAGCACTATGAACCGGAGGCACCACTATGGCTGGTCAATGGAAGTGATGACTTTTTCATTCAGCAATTACGAGAATTGGAGCAGCAAGGAAAGCGTGTCGGTGTCATTGCAAGTACACAATTCATCAATAAAATCGAAGACGCAAACGCATTATCCGTCGGCTCAAGAAAAGACTTGAAAGAGGTAGCGGTCAACCTTTATAAAGCACTCCGTCACTTTAAAAAGGCAGACGTAGATGTCATCCTTTGTGAAGCGTTTCCGAATGAAGGAGTAGGAGAAGCAATCATGAACCGACTCCAGAAAGCCGCAAGCAGTCAATTGGATGAATTTTAATTTCGTTTTCATAGGATGAAACCTCCCCGCATATAGTGAGATAGCATGTCCGGGGAGGTTTCGCTATGTCTTCCATCTGGTTGGGAGAGGTATCATCACTAACATTTTTAGGTTTTGCTCTGGGTTTGGATGCATTTTCCGTCTCATTGGGGCTAGGGATGCAGGTAATGCGATTAAAGCGAATTTTTTATATAGGCATCATCATCGGAATTTTTCATATGATCATGCCATTTATCGGAATATCACTTGGGAGGAGACTATCAGAGGAGTTCAGCGATATAGCAATTGTCCTTGGTGGATTGTTGTTGATCGGCATTGGTGCACATATGCTGTTCTCGACCTTTCGTGAAAATGATGCTCCACTTCAGGCGCCAATCGGTATGGGAACCTTCGTCTTTGCATTCACCGTGAGCATCGACAGCTTTTCTGCAGGGTTAAGCCTCGGTTTATCCGGCGTTGGTGTATTGCTTGCCATCATACTGTTCGGGGTGATGAGTACGGTGTTGACTTGGACAGGCTTCCTGCTGGGACGAACCGCCAAAGGGCTGCTAGGTGTCTACAGCGAACTGCTTGGAGGCAGTATTCTTGTGGCAATCGGTTTGAATACGCTGTTTTAATTAAAGGTTCCGATTTTCTAATCGAAACGCCTATGGTATGATATGGGCAAAATCAGTCGATGTGGAGGAACGGAATTATGAAGGTATTATTCATTTGTACAGGTAATACATGCAGAAGCCCGATGGCAGAGGCATTATTGAAGCATCATGGAACGGATGTCGAAGTGAAGTCTGCCGGTATTTTTGCGGGCAAGGGGCAGCCAGCTTCCCAGGGAACGGTGGAAGTGTTGGACGAGAAAGGGATTAAGCTGGAACATGCTTCCCAATCGGTGACAGGGGAATTGCTCCAATGGGCAGATGTTATTCTTACGATGACCGAGCAGCATAAACAGTCGCTATTGATGCAGCATTCAGCTCATCAGGATCGAGTTTATACATTGAAGGAATACGTCCTCATGGATGAACTGGAAGAATGGGAAAAGTTGAAGCAGGCCTACAGTGACCTCGAAGAGAAACGGCTGACGTTCATGAACGAACACCACCATCTGCAGGGCAAAGAGTTGGAAAAGGAATTACTGGATCATCTGGAAGCGGACATCATCGCAATCAAGAAGATGGAAGCAGACCTACCTGACTTGAACATTTCTGATCCTTTTGGCGGAAATGTGACAATTTACCGCAAAACCCTCCAAGAAATTGAAAATCATATTGAACTTCTAGTAAAAAAGATGGACAATAGATAAAAAGAGCTTCAATTTATCTGGGGGGATTCAGTTGGAGAAAAAGTATAAGTTCAGCTTACGCTGGAAGCTTGTTTTGTTCGTAACGGTGCTTGCATTGATCACCTATACGACGAGCATGCTGTTCATTTCTGTTTTTTATGAGTATATCAATGATTTCTGGAATGTATCCGAGCAGGTATTCACCGTACTTACACTAGTGCTTGGGGTGTTCTGGTCAGGTGTGCTTGCCTATTTCATGTCAGGGTTCATCACTCGACCTTTGAAAAAGCTGGAGCGTGTCGTCAGCATTGCAGCAGAGGGAGACTTGACGGAAGATATCGATGTCCCAAAATCGGATGACGAAATCCGTTCCTTGACCCTTGCATTCGAGAAGATGCTGGGTAATATGAAATCGATCATTCGTAACATTGATGATAACTTCGAAGAAACGAACGAATCGGTACATAAAATGAAGCTTGCGGCTGAATATGTATCTGACCAGGCGACTGCAATCGGCCGGACGGTCCATGACATTTCTTCAGGAGCGGAGAGCTCATCCAATGCCATCCAGCAGACAGCAGAGTCGGTGGAAGAGTCGACACAGCTTGCGAGCCAGGTGCAGGAGAAAGCCAATCAGTCGAAACAGAAGTCTTCTGATATGGTAAATGTCCTGAACGAGTCGAAGAAAGTGATACATAATATGGTCAACGGCATCCAGAACCTTTCTGTTGAACAGGAAGCTTCCTTGGAGGATGTAGAACGCCTTGAAACGAATGCAAAAGAAGTAGAAAAAATCATTTCCCTTGTTGGAGAGATTGCTGAACAGACCAACCTCCTTGCACTCAACGCTTCCATCGAAGCGGCACGCGCAGGTGAACACGGAAAAGGATTCGCTGTCGTTGCAGAAGAAGTGCGCAAGCTTGCAGACGAAAGTGCTACCGCTGTTCAAGGGATTTCCGATTTGATCGATAATATCCAACGCGATGTGAAACAGGTCGTCGGGAAAATCGGGAAGCACGTGGAGTTCGCCCGTGAAGAAGCTGGCAAAGGTCAGCAATCCAATGCTGCCATCCAGCAGATGTCGGAGTCCATTAATGAAGTTGCAAGTGCAATTGACGCCATCACAATCCTGGTCGACAAGCAAATGGTCTTCATCCAGAATACAGCACAGCAATCCCAGGAAGTTTCCGCGATTGCTGAAGAAACGTCTGCTGGTGCACAAGAAGTCGACGCTTCCATACAGGAGCAGGCTGCGATGATCCAGGATGTGGAACACCTTGCTGTTTCCTTGGAAAATCAGGCAAAAGCACTGAAAAAAGAAATTCATCGTTTCCGATTGACATAAACCGCTTCATTCATCATGATAGATGAGGAAGGAGTGGTGAAGATGAAAATTATTCTTGCCTCTGACCATGGTGGTGTGAATTTACGTGAAGAAGTCGCATCATTATTGGACGAGTTAGGTATCCAATATGAAGATATCGGTTGTGACTGTGAAGAATCAGTAGATTATCCGGATTACGGCATTCCTGTCGCAGAACGTGTTGCCAATGGCGAATTCGATAAAGGTATCCTGATCTGCGGAACCGGAATTGGGATGTCCATTTCAGCAAACAAAGTGAAAGGTGTCCGTGCCGCACTTGTCCACGATCTGTTCAGTGCGAAAGCTACTCGTGAACATAACGATTCGAACGTCCTCTGCATGGGAGAACGTGTCATCGGCCCTGGACTTGCGCGCGAAATCGCACGTACATGGGTGTCTACCGATTATGAAGGTGGCCGCCACGAACGCCGTGTCGGAAAGATTGCCGAATACGAAAAGAAATAATAGAATAGTAACTGAAGTGGGGAGGAGCATGATCAGACGCTTCTCCCTTTTTATACTTTGTCGGTTAAAATAATGATGAATATGCAAGCGGAGGTGACGCGATGATACAGCTTGATGCTATTTCAAAAGGTATGGGTAATCTTGTTGAACAGTTCGTTGGAAGCGGTTTCCTGAAAGAAGATGAACTGTTCGTGATTGGCTGCTCAACGAGTGAGATTGCAGGTGAGCGAATCGGTACATCCGGGTCTGAAGAGATTGCGGCAGTTCTATATGATGAATTACAGGAACTTCGTGAAAAATCTGGTGCAGCACTTGTGTTTCAATGCTGCGAACATCTTAACCGGGCGCTGGTAATGGAAAGAACGACGATGCTCAAAAAGGGATATGAAGAAGTATCGGTCATTCCGGTTCCGAAAGCTGGAGGCTCGATGGCTTCTTATGCATACCGTCAGATGAAGGATCCTGTTGTTGTCGAGTATGTGCAGGCGGATGCGGGAATCGATATCGGAGATACGCTGATCGGGATGCATTTGAAACCTGTCGCCGTCCCGTTAAGGTTCGACCAGAAATCGATCGGCCATGCGCACTTGAATGCTGCCCGGACAAGACCTCGTTTGATTGGCGGCACCCGCGCGGTATATGATAGAAATGAATTGGATGCAACTTGTGATTGATCAATCGTAAGAGATAGAGAGGGGAAAGTGGAATGGATTACGTAAAGCAGAACGATCTTGAACTATTTGAAGCAATGGACGATGAAAAGGTAAGGCAACGGGAGAAAATCGAATTGATTGCTTCTGAAAACTTTGTTTCAGAAACAGTAATGGAAGCATTGGGATCTGTACTTACGAACAAATATGCAGAAGGCTATCCAGGTCGTCGCTATTATGGCGGCTGTGAATATGTCGACGTTGTTGAAAATCTTGCTCGCGACCGTGCGAAGCAATTGTTTGGAGCAGACCATGCAAATGTGCAGCCGCACTCCGGAGCGCAGGCGAACATGGCTGTCTATTTTACAGTACTTAAGCCTGGAGACAAAGTGCTTGGCATGAACCTGAATCACGGTGGCCACCTGACACACGGCAGCCCGGTCAACTTCAGTGGTACCCTATATGAATTTGAAGATTACGGAGTCGATCAAGAGACCGAGCAGATCGATTACGATGTAGTGCGCGAACGTGCAAAGGAACTACAACCGAAGCTGATTGTAGCGGGAGCTAGTGCTTATCCACGCGAAATCGACTTCAGCAAATTCCGCGAAATTGCTGATGAAGTGGGAGCTTACCTGCTTGTAGATATGGCACACATCGCAGGTCTTGTCGCGACAGGACACCATCCGAATCCGGTTCCTTATGCGGATTTCGTTACGACAACTACCCATAAAACACTGCGTGGTCCACGTGGCGGTATGATCCTTTGTAAAGAAGAGTTCGCAAAGAAAATTGATAAATCCGTTTTCCCTGGCATGCAAGGTGGGCCATTGATGCATGTCATTGCAGCAAAAGCAGCTTCTTTCAAAGAAGCATTGCAGGAGGATTTCAAAGGCTACTCTAAACAGGTTATTGCAAATGCTAAACGCCTTGGTGAGTCCCTGCAGAAACAGGGAGTACGTCTCGTTTCAGGCGGAACTGACAACCACCTGCTATTGTTGGATGTACGTCCATTGAACCTGACAGGTAAAGTAGCGGAAAAAGCACTTGATGATATTGGGGTGACAACGAACAAGAACACGATACCATTTGATCCGGAAAGCCCGTTCGTAACAAGTGGTGTCCGAATCGGAACGGCAGCTGTCACAACTCGAGGCTTCAAAGAAGCAGATATGGATGAAATCGCAGAGATCATCGCCTTCACATTGAAGAACCATGAAGACGAAGAAAAAATGAAACAGGCAGCAGCACGTGTCAAAGACCTGACAAGCAAATTCCCACTATACGAATAATCAATCAAAAGCACCGCTCCCAAAACGAGCGGTGCTTTTCAATTATCTAAACCTACAGAGTGTGCTCTGATTACGTTATCTGGGTTTGGTGTAACTCCCTGTGTTTCGTTCAATTTAACTTTGCAAAATGGGAAGGTGAAGCGGTGAGACTCCAGTGGGAAAGGCGGACTAGGTGAGACCCCGGACATCGTGAAACGATGGAGGAGGCTCAGCGTCGCCCCACGGAAAGCGAGCCGTTTCCCCTGACCATTTATACTATTTAAAGGTGAACGATACAGCTTCCCCTGGGTATTGAAAGGTAGTTTTTTTATATGCGACAGGAACTTGCAGGATGTGCTTTTTTTCTGTACAATCTTAAGGATGCAAATAATAAGAAGGAGTGAATCGGAAATGGGTAAAGTATACGTATTGGACCATCCGTTAATTCAACATAAACTGACCTACATACGGAAGAAGACGACAGGCACGAAAGAATTCCGTGAATTGGTCGACGAAGTAGCAGCATTGATGGCTTTTGAAATCACACGTGATCTTCCAGTCGAAGAGGTGCAAATCGATACGCCGGTAGTAGAAGGTGCTAAAGCGAAAATGCTCTCCGGTAAGAAAATCGGTCTCGTCCCAATCCTGCGCGCAGGCTTAGGAATGGTCGATGGCATGCTTCAGCTGATCCCTGCAGCCAAAGTAGGCCACGTCGGTTTATACCGTGACCCAGAAACACTCCAGCCGGTTGAATATTATGTAAAATTGCCAAGTGATATCGAAGAACGTGAATTGATCGTGCTCGATCCGATGTTGGCCACAGGAGGATCCGCAAATGAAGCGATCCATTCCTTGAAAAAACGCGGAGCGCGTCAAATCCGCCTTATGTGTCTTGTAGCAGCTCCTGAAGGTGTGGAAGCTGTGCAGGAAGAACATCCGGATGTCGACATCTACCTTGCAGCAATGGATGAAAAGCTGAACGAAAAAGGCTACATCGTCCCAGGACTTGGAGATGCCGGTGACCGTCTTTACGGAACTAAATAAATTAGAATTAGCCCTACTGTCATTCAGTGGGGTTTTTTTATGTCTAAGTAAATTCGCATAGAACAACCTTTTCTTCAAATAATAGAAAGAATGAAAGGGGTTCGTTCTACATGCATAAATACGGGTTGATGGTACTATTGCTCTCTATCGTTTTCATAGCAGGCTTTGATAATGACGAAACGACTTGGATCATTGAAGTGGACGGTAATCCTCACGAAATCAAAAAAGAGATCGAACAAAAAGCTCCGTTGTTAAAAATCGTAGAAGTATATGAAAAAGTATTCAATGGGCTAGCCATCCAAGGACCTGTGAAGGAATTTGAGCGGCTCGAAAAAGTGGACGCCATCGTCAATCGACACCCGGTGGTTTCTTATCGCGCCAATGATAATATCAATCAATCTGTTCCCTTCATCAAACAGGATCAATTGAACAGAAATACTATCCCCTACACAGGAAAAGGAGTGAAAGTGGGGGTGGTGGATACAGGAATCGATTACACTCACCCTGATTTGAAGGGGAATTATCGGGGAGGATTCGATGTCGTGGACTTTGATGATGATCCGATGGAAACGGTCGGCGACGGTGCCACATTGCATGGAACACACGTAGCAGGAGTGATCGGGGCGAATGGGGAGATGCAGGGGATTGCCCCGGACGTGGAACTGTATGGCTATCGCGCCTTGGGGCCAGGTGGAGTTGGTAACTCGGTGCAGGTCATTGCCGCTATAGAGGAAGCTGTTAACGATGGGATGGACGTCATCAACTTATCGCTGGGTAATGATGTCAATGGCCCGGACTGGCCAACTAGCGTTGCGGTCAATAAAGCGGTTGACCTTGGTGTGGTAGTCGTTGTGGCAGCTGGCAATTCAGGTCCGGATCCGTGGACAGTTGGCTCTCCAGCTACTGCCACGGAAGCGATTGCTGTTGGAGCATCCACGCCACCGATGAAAACGCCTCTATTATATGAAAGAAAAAAAGATCGCTTCATATATATGCAACCCTTAATGGGGGCAAAGCCTTGGGATTTGAAAAAGAAATATCCGATCGTCGATGGTGGGATTGGTGACAAGCCGGTAGCCGATGCCCGAGGAAAAATCGTCCTTATGAAACGAGGGACCGTACCTTTTACAGAAAAAGCGAAAGTTGCAGCTGAAAGTGGGGCTGTAGCTTTGATCATCTATAATAATGAAAAAGGGATGTTCCAAGGAGCGTTGACAGAAACAGACCTCCCAATTCCGGTTGTTGCTGTATCGAACAAAGATGGTAAGTGGCTCCGCTCGAATGTCACAGGAGATGAATGGTTAGAAACGAGATATGCGGACAGTGTCGATCAACTTGCTCCGTTCAGCTCCAGGGGACCGGTAACCGCCAATTGGTCGATCAAACCGGACATCGTTGCCCCGGGTGTCGCGATTATGAGTACCGTCCCTGGAGGATATCAGTCGCTTCAGGGGACGAGCATGGCAGCTCCGCATATCGCTGGAATCGCAGCGCTGATAAAAGAAGCGCATCCGGAGTGGGGACCGAAAGAGGTTAAGACGGCGATGCTTTCCACTGCAGATCCTTTGAAAGATGGAAAAGGTATCTATTATCAACCTACGGAACAAGGAATGGGGAAGGTTGATGTAGCGAGCGCCATCAAACCAAAGCTGAACATTGAGCCGTCTCAGCTCAACTTTGGTCGAATGAACAGCAATTTTCCGAAAAAGACAATCAAGGTGAATCTAACAAATAAGTCAGAAGACCAACAGTCCGTGCAAGTCATCCGACCGATGCAGAAAATCGGACTGCGCTGGCATTTGCCAAAGTCCTTCACCTTGGCGCCTGGAGAAACAAATCGCATCGAGATCGCCCTTCAAGTACAACCGCAGTTCCTCGATAAAGGATTGCAGCAAGGGTGGATCGAGTTCAAAGTGGGAAAAGAGAAGGTGAAGCTTCCGTACTTGTTCATGATGGAAAACAGCGACTATCCACGAGCGATGGGATTTGAAATTGCTGAAGCAGAATTCAACTCGAAAGCTTATGACTATCGGTTCTATTTACCTGAAGATGCCGATCATGTCTCTGTCGATCTCTACAGAACCGATACGCTCACCCATGTAGCAGAGCTCTTTGAACTGGATGCTACGCAAAAAGGTGTTGTCGAAGGGAGCATCAAGGCTCGTGACATCCCGGAAGATGGCATGTTTGTTGCTGTAATCTCAATTGAACGGGACAAAGAACATTACAGCTATGCTTCTCCGGTATTGTTTGATCGAAAAACGCGTTCTTAATGCTCAGTATAAAGCAAAAACGAATTCTGAAATTGGAAATGCAGACAGAGATGTCGATTTCCAATTTTTTATTGTGACGAAATTGTGAAAACCTATGTATTTTTTTGTGGTTTTCTTTATAATGGAGAAGGGAAAATAAACGATTTCAATTTTTGTTGAAAATTGTCATTTCTGTTTGTATTTTTCCTCACAAACTCATTGACAACCCACTACCCCTAATGTAGACTTACTTAGTGTGGAATGATAAGGTTTTCATTGTTGAAATGAAGCTGTTTGTTCCCCTTTTTAATGTAAGATGGGAGCGGTCATTTTGAAGGATCAGAAGCACCCATTCCAAGCAATGGCCATAACAAGTGCCATCGTCTCCCAACTAGCAGGCGGACCACTCGCCGGAGTGTTTCTTGGAAAGTGGATCGATCAACAAATTTCCACACATCCGACATTTCTCATCATAGGATTACTCACAGGTTTAGGAGCAGGTACATATGGAACGATCCTCATCGTACGTAAGCACACGGGGGACAGATGATATGAAGCAATATCAACAAATGATCGCCCGACAACGCAAATGGATGTTCTATCTTCTGGCATTATTTGTACTCGGATGGGGGATTACACCTTATCAGAGTATATTCCTCGGACTTCTCCTAGGAAGTTCACTCAGTTTTTACAGTCTCTGGTTGATGCAGCGGAAAGTGGACAAGTTTGGCAAAGCCACCGCGCAAGGCACTTCCGTAAAAGGGATTGGTACATTTTCACGATTGATGGCAGCGGCACTCGCTGTGTTAATCGCCCTTCAGTTCGAAGATTATTTCCATCTGATTGCAGTAGTATTGGGTCTAATGACAGCCTATTTTGTCATTATGATAGATTTTGCATTTTCAAGAGCCAAAGACTAGCACTATAGAAGAGAGGTGAACAGGTTGGATCACGGAGCACCGATTTGGAACGATGCTTTTGGCATTTCGTGGCTGGATTTTAACTTATCCAACGTGTTGATGATGTTTATTGCTTCACTGATTGTTTTCATACTTGGTGTGGCAGCAACGCGCAACATGCAGCGAAAGCCTACAGGCTATCAGAATTTCATTGAATGGTTGATCGACTTTATCAAAGGGATCATTGGCTCGAACATGGATTGGCGGACAGGTAAACGGTTTTTACCGTTAGGGTTGACGCTTTTCACTTACATTTTCGTAGCGAACCTTCTTGGAGTCATGCTGATGGTGGTCATCGATCATGATCTATGGTGGAAATCACCAACATCCGATCCAGGAATTACATTGACCTTGGCTACCATGGTAGTGGTATTGAGCCACTATTACGGAATCAAGATCAAGGGTGCCAAAGAATACGGGAAAGATTTCCTGCGTCCTTTGCCATTCTTATTACCATTCAAAATCATTGAAGAGTTTGCCAACACGTTGACTCTCGGGTTACGTCTTTACGGTAACATCTTCGCAGGTGAGGTACTGCTGACGATGCTTGCAGCCGCAGCTGTTTCAGGCTTTGGCGGATTTTTGGGAGCAGCCCTCCCGATGCTTGCATGGCAGGGATTCAGTATATTCATCGGATTTATCCAGGCATTCATTTTCACTATGTTGACAATGGTCTATCTATCTCACAAGGTTAGTTCAGACCATTAATATAATTTTTCAAAAAACTATTTTTTTACAAATAAGAGGAGGATTTTCATTATGGGTCTATTAGCAGCTGCAATTGCAGTAGGATTGGCGGCACTAGGTGCTGGTATTGGTAACGGATTGATCGTAAGTCGTACAGTTGAGGGTATTGCACGTCAGCCAGAACTTCGTGGTGCACTTCAAACAACAATGTTCATCGGTGTTGCGTTGGTAGAGGCGATTCCTATCATCGCGGTTGTAATCGCATTTATCGTAATGTAACAGGTATTTATAATGAATCAGTGATGGCGAAGAGCGTCTAAGCAGGTCTTCGCCATTACTTTGTACCTTAATTCCAAACGTTTGAAACTTTTTGTACATGTTCTTTGCAGAAAACTACGCTGAATGGTTCTTTACCAATAGGATGAGTTTTCATAATGAGCCTGTTACGGTTACGTTGTTGAAAGGAGTGGACACTGTGCAATCATTTACAGGTATGTTTGTTGTCGGTGCTGAAACCGGCATCATGATTGGGGATATGTTGGCTCAATTGTTCTTCTTCCTTGTTCTGCTTGCTCTCCTTGCTAAATTCGCCTGGGGACCGATCATGAACATGATGAAAGAAAGAGAAGACCACATTGCCAATGAAATAGATACGGCTGAAAAAAGCCGTGAAGAAGCAGCTCGCCTGCAACGTGAAGCTTCAGAAGAGTTGAAGCAGACTCGTCAGGAAGCTCAAGGCATCATCGAGGATGCGAAAAAGACAGCAGAGCAGCAAGAACGTACTATCATTGATGATGCAAAAGCAGAAGCTGGCCGCATCAAAGTAGCTGCCAAAGAAGAAATCGAGCAGGAAAAAGAGAAAGCACTTCAAGCAATCCAAGACAAAGTCGCTTCCTTGTCTGTCCTTATTGCCAGCAAGGTAATCGAGAAAGAATTGTCTGAACAGGATCAACAGCAGTTGATCAACGAATATATCAAAGAGGTAGGAGAAGAGCGATGAGTGAAGCCGTAGTTTCCAAACGCTATGCACAAGCTCTTTTTCAACTCGGCCAGGAACGAAATATTATGGATACGTTGGAGCAGGAATTATTGACTGTCCGCGAAGTGTGGGCAACCAACAAGAAATTCACAACATTCCTGCAACATCCGAAAGTGACGATTTCCAAAAAGAAAACAGTACTTTCTGATGTGTTCCAAGGTTTCTCCAAAGAGGTCGTGCATACGCTGCATTTGCTTGCCGACCGCCATCGTGAAGAAATCATTCCTGAAGTGATCGCTCATTTCATTACATTGGTGAACGAATCCAAAGGAATCGCAGAAGCCAAGGTCTATTCTGTACGTGAACTATCAGAAGAAGAGAAAGTACAGATCTCTTCCGTGTTCGCTCAGAAACTAGGCAAGAACCAACTGAAGATCACGAATATCATCGACCCTTCCATTCTTGGTGGAATCAAGCTGAGAATCGGCAATCGGATCTATGATGGAACGGTCAAAGGTAAGCTCGAGCGCATGGAGCGTAAATTGGTTTCTGCAAACAATAGATGATAGGGGTGAAATCGCATGAGCATCAGAGCTGAAGAAATCAGTTCCTTGATTAAACAGCAAATCGAAAATTATGAAACTGAAATTGAAGTCAATGATGTGGGTACAGTCATCCAAGTCGGTGACGGTATCGCACGTGCTCATGGTCTGGATAACGTAATGGCCGGAGAGCTTGTTGAATTTTCCAACGGTGTTATGGGTCTTGCCCAAAACCTTGAAGAAAACAACGTAGGTCTCGTCATCCTAGGACCATATACAGAAATTAAAGAAGGCGATGAAGTTCGTCGTACTGGACGCATCATGCAAGTACCAGTAGGAGAAGAGCTTCTTGGCCGTGTAGTAAACCCTCTAGGACAGCCAGTTGATGGTAAAGGTCCAGTGGAAACTTCTAAAACTCGCCCGATCGAGTCTCCAGCACCTGGCGTAATGGATCGTAAATCCGTTGATGAGCCATTGCAGACTGGTATCAAAGCGATTGACGCTCTTGTTCCAATCGGTCGTGGACAGCGTGAGTTGATCATCGGTGACCGTCAGACAGGTAAAACTTCTGTTGCCATCGATGCGATTCTGAACCAGGCAGACCAGGATATGATTTGTATCTACGTCGCAATTGGTCAGAAAGAATCTACCGTTCGTGGAACAGTAGAAACACTACGCCGTCATGGTGCACTTGATTACACGATTGTCGTGACAGCAAGTGCTTCCCAGCCAGCACCACTTCTTTACTTGGCACCATATGCAGGTGTATCCATGGGTGAAGAGTTCATGTACAACGGAAAGCATGTACTAGTCGTATATGATGACCTTTCCAAGCAGGCATCTGCTTACCGTGAGCTTTCCCTATTGCTTCGTCGTCCACCAGGCCGTGAAGCATTCCCGGGAGACGTTTTCTACTTGCATTCCCGCTTGCTAGAGCGTGCTGCTAAGTTGAGTGATGCTAAAGGTGGAGGTTCATTGACTGCACTTCCATTCGTTGAAACACAAGCAGGAGACATCTCCGCTTATATTCCGACAAACGTAATTTCCATTACAGATGGTCAGATTTTCTTACAATCCGACCTATTCTTCTCTGGTGTACGTCCAGCGATCAACGCCGGTCTATCTGTATCACGTGTAGGTGGTTCAGCACAGATCAAAGCGATGAAGAAAGTTGCCGGTACACTACGTCTGGACTTGGCATCTTATCGTGAGCTGGAAGCTTTCGCACAGTTCGGATCCGACCTGGATAAAGCGACTCAGGCGAAGCTTAACCGTGGTGCACGTACAGTAGAAGTATTGAAGCAAGGCCTTCATAAGCCGCTTGCTGTTGAAAAACAAGTAATGATCATCTTTGCATTGACTAAAGGAATGCTAGATGAGATTCCAGTAGAAGATATCACACGTTTTGAAGAAGAATTCCACATGTGGATGGATAACAACCGCAAGGATCTTCTGAGCCAAATTCGTGAAACTGGTAAATTAGCTGATGAAGATGATATGAAAGAAGCGGTTGAAGCATTCAAGAAAACGTTCGTCGTTTCTGAATAATTGAAGCGCAACCTTTGTTAGAAAGGGTGGTGAAACAGCGTGGCATCCCTTAGGGACATAAAAGGCCGGATTAATTCTACCAAGAAAACAAAGCAGATTACGAAAGCGATGGAAATGGTTTCTGCTTCCAAACTGAACCGAGCAGAACAAAATGCCAGATCTTTCGTGCCATATAGTGAAAAGATCCAGGAAGTTGTTGCGAGTATCGCATCAGGTGGCGGTAATTTAGAGCATCCGATGTTGAAATCCCGTGATGTGAAACGTACTGGTTACCTTGTCATCACTTCCGACCGTGGACTTGCAGGAGCATACAACAGTAGTGTTCTCCGTAACGTTTTCCAGACGATTAAAAAACGTCATTCATCCAAAGATGAATATACGTTGATTACAATCGGACGTGTGGGACGTGACTTTTTCAAGAAGCGTAACATGCCGGTCGATAAAGAAATCGTTGCATTGGCTGATCAACCGAACTTCGCTGATATCAAAGATATCGCGACGGAAACAGTTCAAATGTACACCGATGAAGTGATTGATGAACTTTATATCTATTACAACCACTATGTCAGTGCCATCACTCAAGAAGTGACGGAGAAGAAATTACTTCCACTGACTAATCTTGCGAGTGGGGTCAAAAAAGGTGCGACAAGCTCCTATGAATATGAGCCTAGCCAGGAAGAGATCCTGGAAGTCTTATTGCCTCAATACGCTGAAAGTTTAATATATGGTGCATTGCTCGATGGAAAGGCAAGTGAACATGCTGCCCGTATGACTGCGATGAAGAGTGCGACTGATAATGCAGAAGACCTTATCGGTGATCTATCGCTTAAATACAACAGGGCCCGTCAAGCAGCCATTACTCAGGAAATCACCGAGATTGTCGGTGGAGCAGCAGCTCTCGAATAGAACTGCATCCTGAATTGAAAAGTTAGTTAGGAGGGAAATCGATGAGTAAAGGACGCGTAATCCAAGTCATGGGGCCGGTTATCGACGTTGCGTTCGAAGATGGCCATCTCCCAGATATTTATAACGCTTTGCACGTTGCGTATGCAGCGAAAAGCGAAAATGAAAAAAGCGTCGACCTAACGTTGGAAGTTGCCCTTCATTTGGGTGACAACACGGTCCGTACCATCGCGATGTCATCTACAGATGGCGTTATGCGTGGAATGGATGTAGTCGATAAAGCTGAACCGATTTCTGTACCAGTCGGAGATGTGACACTAGGACGTGTGTTCAACGTACTAGGAGAAAATATTGATCTTGATGAACCAATTGCTGCGGGTGTACGTCGTGACCCAATTCACCGTCAAGCACCGACCTTCGAAAACCTTGCAACAGAGACTGAGATCCTTGAAACAGGAATCAAAGTCGTCGACTTGCTTGCCCCTTATGTAAAAGGTGGTAAAATCGGTTTGTTCGGTGGTGCCGGAGTTGGTAAAACGGTACTGATTCAGGAATTGATCAACAACATCGCACAGGAGCACGGAGGTATTTCCGTATTCGCTGGTGTTGGAGAGCGTACACGTGAAGGTAATGACCTTTATTTTGAAATGACTGATTCTGGAGTTATCAAGAAAACAGCAATGGTATTCGGTCAAATGAACGAGCCACCTGGTGCACGTATGCGTGTTGCCTTGTCTGGTCTGACTATGGCTGAGTATTTCCGTGATGAGCAAGGACAGGACGTACTGTTCTTCATCGATAACATCTTCCGTTTCACGCAAGGTGGTCTGGAGGTATCCGCACTTCTAGGACGTATGCCTTCTGCCGTTGGTTACCAGCCGACACTTGCTACTGAAATGGGACAATTGCAAGAGCGTATCACATCAACAGAAAAAGGTTCCGTAACTTCCATCCAGGCGATCTATGTACCTGCCGATGACTATACGGATCCGGCTCCAGCTACGACGTTCGCCCACTTGGATGCGACAACGAACCTGGAACGTAAACTATCAGAGCAAGGTATCTACCCGGCCGTGGATCCACTAGCGTCCACTTCCCGTGCCCTTGACCCTGAAGTAGTAGGAAACGAACACTATGAAGTGGCTCGTGAAGTACAACGTACACTACAGCGCTATAAGGAATTGCAGGATATCATCGCAATCCTTGGTATGGATGAATTGTCTGACGAAGATAAAATGACTGTTTCCCGTGCCCGCCGTATCCAGTTCTTCTTGTCTCAGAACTTCCACGTTGCCGAGCAGTTCACTGGTCAAAAAGGTTCTTATGTTCCTGTATCAGAGACTGTCAAAGGCTTCCGTGAAATTCTTGACGGCAAGTACGACGACCTTCCAGAGGATGCCTTCCGTCTAGTCGGACGTATCGAAGAAGTCGTTGAAAAAGCAAAACAAATGCAATAAGTTCATAAGGCATAAGCGTCCAACCTGGGGCAGAGCTTTCTCCTCCAGAAAGAACAACTGGGCGCTCGAACCAGCCATAATTAAGTGATGACCGAGATCCCTCTCGGTTCTTCACTATAGCCCAAGGAGGGGTAATCATGAAGACACTAACGGTGAGTGTTGTCACTCCTGATGGCCCGGTTTTGGAAGATGCATTTGAAATGGTTAGTGCGAAGGCAGAAAGCGGGGAGCTTGGAATTCTTCCAGGACACATCCCTATGGTGGCTCCTTTGACCATCAGCGCTGTACGTCTCAAGAAAGAAGGAAACTCAGAGCGGATAGCTGTCAGCGGAGGATTCTTGGAAGTCCGCCCTGATAAAGTGACGATTCTTGCACAGTCTGCAGAACTTCCTTCCGATATTGATATCGAACGTGCCCGTAAGGCGAAGGAGCGCGCTGAACGCCGCTTGCAATCCAAACAGGATGATACTGATTTCAAACGGGCTGAATATGCACTGAAACGTGCAATTAACCGTTTAGATGTATACGGGAAATAACCCAAAAGATGACTCGAACCCCGAGTCATCTTTTTTTGTGCATAAAGAGTGCATAAACGGGGACAGTCCCTCACCACAGCACCGCATCAACGCAAGTGGGGACAGTCCCTCAGCGCACCACCGCATTAACGCGTGGAGGGACTGTCCCCAAATATTGATAGCCACAAAAAATACACAAACATTTAGAAGGATTACATGCATTTGAATCGAATTCCTTACATAGATATAGATTTGCAGAAAGTTTTTCATCGTAGTGCGATAAAGGACAAGCTTCCACACATCCGTTCAACTCGTATCGACACTTCTGACAGGATTTGCTATAATGAAAGCGATTTAATTGTAAGAAAATTAAAAATAATAAAAGGGGGAAGGAAATGACGGATCTGTTTACATATCAGAATGGTTATCTCGTTGTCGTCGTATTCTTGTTCCTCGGCATCATGCTCCCGGTAGTTGCACTGACGGCTGGTCGTCTCCTTAGACCGAACCATCCGACAGCACAGAAAGCTACCACCTATGAAAGTGGGATCGATCCATTCCAGGATGCCCGGGTACAATTCAATGCAAGGTATTATATCTTTGCGCTGATGTTCGTCATCTTTGATGTGGAAACCGTATTCCTGTACCCATGGGCTGTAGCATATGAACAGCTCGGTGTATTCGCGTTGATCGAAATGCTCATTTTCGTTGTCATGCTTTTGATAGGACTCATCTATGCTTGGAAAAAGAAGGTGCTACAATGGATTTGAACTTGGAGAAAGTTTCAGCCGCTGAAAGAGCAGAAATGGAACGGAATGTATTTTTCTCTACATTGGAACAGGTGAAAGGATGGGCAAGAAGCAATTCACTCTGGCCGATGACATTCGGTCTTGCCTGTTGTGCGATAGAAATGATGGGCGTCGGATCCTCCCACTACGATCTCGACCGCTTCGGATCCTTTTTCCGGACATCACCCCGACAGTCGGATGTCATGATTGTTTCCGGTACGGTGACCAAAAAGATGGCACCAGTCCTCAGAAGGTTATATGATCAAATGCCGGAACCGAAATGGGTGATCGCAATGGGATCCTGTGCAACCGCAGGAGGACCATATGTGAAATCCTATTCAGTCGTGAAAGGCGTGGACCAGGTAGTTCCAGTCGATGTATATATTCCAGGGTGTCCGCCAAACCCGGCAGCACTGATTTATGGAATCAACAAGCTACAGGAAAAAATCCGTTATGAAGCCAAAACAGGAAAGCGGGTGACGAACGGATGAGTGATAATAATAAGGAAGAAAGAGATCAACAACCCGAAGAAGAACAAGATTCAAACAAGCCTGAAGAAAAAGAATCGCCCAAGGTGGAATCAGACAGCTCTTCTGAAAAACTGAAGCAAGATCCCGAGCTGTCAGAGGAAAAACCAAAACGCAAAAAAGAACTAGCTTCAGAAGAAACATCTGACGATGAAAAAGCAGAAGCAGTAGCCAAGGCGAAAGCAAAAGCGGCTGCAGCTGCAAAAGAGAAAGGTGCAGCAAGAAAGAAACGTGTGAAAAAAGAAGAGGAAGAAAAACCGCTTCCACCATCGAAGAATCAACCACTCTTAGACAAATATGTCGCCATCATCAAAGAGTTTTTAGGTGAGGCAGCCATCCAAGAACACTACATCAATCGACTCTCCAAAGAAGTACCTACTATTGTGGCGAAACCGGACAACTACTTCAACATTGCTGAATTACTCCGTTTCAATGATCAGCTCGGTTTCGAATATCTATCCGAACTTCACGGTACAGACTTCCAGACGCATATGGAATTATATGTTCATTTATTCTCATTCAAATACAAACAGCCAATTGCATTAAAAGTGAAACTCGACCGCGAGCATCCGGTTATCCCATCCCTCGTACCGATATGGGAGGGGGCCAACTGGCCGGAGTGCGAAGCTTACGATCTGTTAGGGATCCAATTCACTGGACACCCGCAACTAAAACGAATACTACTCGGGGAAGAATGGGTCGGATACCCATTACGCAAAGATTATGAACCCCACGATGTGGAGGTGTAGGAATCATGATCCGTACAGAAGAAATGCTGTTGAACGTTGGTCCGCAGCACCCAAGTACCCACGGGGTTTTCCGCCTGGTCATCAAAGTTGACGGAGAAACGATCAAGGAAGCTACACCTGTTATCGGCTATCTCCATCGTGGCACAGAAAAACTTGCAGAAGATCTCCAATACACGCAGATCATTCCGTACACTGACAGAATGGATTACATATCAGCGATGACGAACAACTACGTCCTTGTTCATGCGGTAGAAACGATGATGGGGATCGAAATTCCCGATCGAGCCGAATATTTGCGCGTGTTGGCAATGGAACTGGGACGGGTAGCCAGCCACCTTGTCTGGTTTGGTACATATTTATTGGATATTGGTGCTGTCAGTCCATTTTTATATGCGTTCAGGGAACGAGAACTGATCATCAACTTGCTGAATGAACTATCCGGTGCCCGTCTTACGTTCAATTACATGCGCGTCGGTGGAGTGAAATGGGATGCACCAGAGGGTTGGATTGAAAAAGTAGAGGAATTCGTTCCTTATATGAGAAAGCAACTCGAAGGGTACCATGAGCTTGTCAGTGGAAATGAAATCTTCACGAATCGAGTGAAAGGAATCGGTCGTTACACACAGGAGGATGCGATCAATTATTCGCTTAGTGGAGCGAACCTTCGCTGCACGGGAATCGAGTGGGACTTGAGGAAACATGAGCCGTATTCCGTTTACGACCGCTTTGATTTCGATGTCATCACAAGACAGGATGGAGACGCCTGGGCACGTTACCAATGCCGGATGGCGGAAATCGAAGAGTCATTGAAGATCATCGAACAGGCAGTCCAACAGATTCCCGATGATGGAAAGTTCATGGGAAAGGCCCCACGGATCATCAAAGTACCGAAAGGAGAAGGGTTCGTCCGAATCGAGTCCCCCCGCGGGGAAATCGGCTGTTACATTGCCAGTGAAGGAAAGAAAGAACCTTACCGTCTCAAGTTTCGCCGGCCTTCTTTCTATAACCTTCAGATTCTACCAAAGCTGTTAAAGGGAGAAAACATGGCGAATCTGATCACTATTCTAGGAGGCGTCGATATCGTTCTCGGGGAGGTTGATGGCTGATGACATGGGTCGAAGGAGTATTCCAATCACAGCCTGGATGGTCGAATCTGGCAATCTTCCTCAGTATGGGACTTGGCATGCTATCAATTGCGCTTGGATTTGTAACGTTCGCCATCCTTGCTGAGCGTAAGGTGATGGGGTATATGCAGCTAAGACATGGACCGAACCGGGTAGGTGGCCGTTTCGGGCTGTTACAATCCGTAGCGGATATTCTGAAGCTGTTGATCAAAGAGGACACACGCCCGAAACTCGCAGATAAACCTTTGTTCATTCTCGCGCCGGTCATTGCATATACACCTGCATTCATGGTACTTGCCGTCATTCCATTTACAGAAGCATTCCGGTTTTCCGATATCGGAGTCGGGCTGCTTTACTATATTGCGATTTCCGGAATCTCCACACTCGGTATCGTCACCGCCGGGTGGGCGTCGAATAATAAATATGCACTGATGGGCGGGATGCGGTCGGCAGCTCAGATGATCTCCTATGAAATACCACTTGTCATGTCGGTCATCGGAGTCATCCTGTTTGCAGGCAGCCTGAACCTCTACGACATCGTCCAGGCACAGGAAAACATCGCTTATCTGTTTTTGCAGCCGGTAGCGTTCGTCGTATTCCTGATTGCAGGAACAGCAGAACTTAATCGTACACCATTCGACCTTCCGGAAGCGGAATCAGAACTCGTAGCAGGCTATCACGTCGAATATTCCGGCTTCCGATGGGCGTTCTTCATGCTTTCTGAATACGTCTATCTTTTCGGAATGTCTGCACTGATCACGGTACTTTTCCTAGGCGGGTGGAACGCCCCGATCCCAGGTATCGGATTGAATGAACTAGGCCTTGGCGCCATTTGGTTCACGATGAAGTTCATCATCATCCTTTTCCTGTTCATGTGGATGCGGATCACGTTCCCAAGGCTTCGAGCCGATCAATTGATGGAGTTCGGATGGAAAATATTGCTGCCGATAGCATTGGCAAATATCTTTTTAAGCGCGATCATCAAGACACTATTTTTCAGCTAGAGTGAAATCCCAATACAAAAGGGGGCTGAACAGATGCTCGGATTAGTGAAAGGTCTGAAATATACACTGAAGAATATGACGAAGGAAAAAATGACCTACCAATATCCAGAGGAATCGATTCCGATGCCCGACCGCTTCAGAGGCATCCAGAAATTCTATCCGGAAAAATGCATCGTCTGCAATCAGTGTGCCAATATTTGTCCGACTGATTGCATCGATCTTACAGGAAAGAAACACCCTGATCCCGATAAAAAAGGGAAGATCATTGATACGTATGATATCAATTTCGAAATTTGCATCCTCTGCGACTTATGTACAGAGGTCTGTCCTACGGAAGCAATTGTCATGACGAACAATTTCGAACTGGCAGAGTACTCCAGAGATGAGTTATTCAAAAACCTCGAATGGCTGGATGAAAATGACCAGAACATCAGAAAGGAGAATAAAGTATGAGTGGTGAACTGCTCGCCTTTCTGATTTTAGCGATGCTTGCGATCCTCGGTGGAATTCTGATGATCAACCTGACGAAAGTCATCCACATGCTGCTCTCGCTCGTACTGACTTTCCTTTCCATTGCAGGAATCTACGTCCTGCTGTCAGCAGAGTTCGTCGCAGCAGTCCAAGTGCTGATTTACTCCGGTGCCATCACTATCATCATGATTTTCGGAATCATGCTCACCCGACACAATGATGAGCAGCGGGAGAAGATCAATCCAATCCGCAATCTGGCTGTGGGCATCGGGATCATTCTTTTTTTCGTCGCAATGTATGTCCCAATTAACTCGATGAGCTTCGGCGAGCAGGCGACTGATCTGCATGTCGAAAACACGAAGCAGATCGGGGAAGCGCTCTATACGAAATACGTCATCCCTTTCGAACTGATGTCAGTGGTGTTACTTGTAGCACTAGTAGGCGCCATCATTTTGGCGAAAAAGGATGACGCTCAGGAGGCGGAAGAAAAATGAGCGCCGTACCTTTGAACGTTTATCTGTTGTTGGCATTGATCCTGTTCTGTATCGGGTTGTACGGAGCCCTTACAAAAAGGAATGTCATCATCGTACTTATTTCCATTGAATTGATGCTGAACGCAGTCAATATCAACCTGGTCGCCTTCAGTAAATATGGATTGAATCCGAATATCACCGGACAGATCTTTTCTTTATTCACGATAACTGTGGCTGCAGCGGAAGCGGCTGTGGGATTGGCGATTGTAATCGCACTCTATCGTAATCGTTCAACCGTTCAAGTCGATGAGATGAACACGATGAAGCATTAATCAACGAAAGGATTCCGCACAGAGGGGAGTGGTTGTGTTTTGCTACAAATGACTTGGTTGATTCCGTTATTCCCATTGATTTCATTCATTTTGCTGGTTTTCCTCAGAAAAAAGGGACAAGCCATTGCGAGTACAATCGGAATCGCGATGACTGGAATTTCTTTCGTTCTATCATTCATCGTCCTGATCGCACAGATAAACGAGGGAACCGCAGGGGAAACTGTCCCATGGCTTACGATCGGAGATGTATCCTTTGCAGTTGGGTATTTAGTGAATCCATTGAATGCCTTAATGCTTGTTATCGTTTCATTGGTCAGTTTCCTTGTACATATCTACTCAAAAGGCTATATGCACGATGATCAACGGTTAACGACGTTTTACAGTTATTTAGGGCTGTTTACGTTCTCCATGCTTGCACTCGTCCTATCCCCAAACCTGCTTCAGCTTTATATTTTCTGGGAGCTGGTTGGGGTAGGATCCTTCCTGCTGATCGGCTTCTATTTTGGGAAAGAAGAAGCGAGAGCAGCGGCGAAAAAAGCATTCATCATGACCAGGATCGGGGATGTCGGCCTGTTGATCGGAATGATTCTATTATTCTGGCAAACTGGCACGCTCGAACTTGCTTCAATATTTCAGGCAGTGACAGGCGGGGAAGTGGAGGAAGGGATGCTTACCCTGATCGCACTATTGATTTTTGTAGGTGCGGTCGGTAAGTCAGGTCAATTTCCACTGCACACATGGCTGCCGGACGCAATGGAAGGTCCGACACCTGTTTCCGCTTTGATTCACGCAGCAACGATGGTCGCAGCTGGAGTCTATTTAGTAGCTACGATGTTCCCTGTGTTCCAGGCGAGCCCGGTGGCAATGACGGTAGTCGCAATCATAGGTGCCTTCACTGCCATTTTCGCGGCAACGATTGGTCTCGTGCAAACCGATATCAAGCGCGTACTTGCCTATTCGACGGTTTCCCAGCTCGGTTATATGATGCTTGCATTGGGAGCGGCAGGTTACGTCGCTGGAGTCTTCCACCTGATGACACATGCATTTTTCAAGGCATTGTTGTTCCTTGCAGCGGGCAGTGTCATTCATACAGTTCATAATCAGAACATCGAGCGCATGGGTGGGCTGTGGAAGAAGCTGAAGATAACAGGACCCGTATTTCTGATTGGAACATTGGCGATTAGCGGCTTCCCATTGTTCTCAGGATTTTTCAGTAAAGAGGAGATTTTACTTGCCGCCTGGTATGACGGAAGGTACATCATCTTTTTCCTTGCATTAGTGACTGCCTTTATGACATCAGTGTACATGTTCCGCTTATTCTTCATGGTATTCAGTGGCGAATCACGCTCAAGCCTTGGAAAAGTGAACGAGTCACCACTATCGATGACTGTACCGATGATAGTTCTAGCCTTCCTGGCTGTATTTTCAGGCTTCATCAACACGCCATGGTTCGGAACGTTCTTAGGTGATTGGTTAGTAGGGGAAAGTGCA
Source organism: Thalassobacillus hwangdonensis (assembly GCF_042675915.1). Lineage (NCBI taxonomy): Bacteria > Bacillati > Bacillota > Bacilli > Caryophanales > Bacillaceae > Thalassobacillus > Thalassobacillus hwangdonensis. The sequence goes on from NZ_JBHTKL010000005.1 coordinate 704,489, forward strand.
TTCCTTCCTTATGAACATCATGAAGGCCCAATATGGATCATGCTCGCAGCCACGGTTGTCGCCCTTGCAGGAATTGCTTTAGCCTATCTGATCTATCATAAAAAATCACTGCAACGTGATTTCCTGACGAGCTACATGCCACTTACGTATAAAACGGTCTACAATAAATATTTTGTTGATGAGTTCTATCAATACACAGTGAATTATAGCACCCGTGCAATCGGTTATCTCGGCAGCTTCATCGAGCGTTATATCGTTGAGGTGATTGTCGGTGTCGTTGCGGGACTGGTTAAAACAGCAAGTTCACTAGGGTCCAGACTACAAAGCGGCCAAGTACAGATGTACGGTGCTGTAGCTTTCATCGGATTAGCTTTACTAGTATTCATTCTAGTTGTGTCAGGGGGGTATCTATGATGGGATGGTTGACTTTACTCGTATTCTCCCCATTGATCGGCATGCTTCTTCTGGCAATGACGCCGACAAACAACACTCGGATACTTAATATCGCAGCGGTATCCAGTACGGTACTGCCGTTGATCCTTTCGTTTCTCGTCTATGCGCAGTTCCAGGGAGGGGCTGAACTTGGCGTCTCGAGTGATTGGATCAGCTTCGGGCAGGGGCAGCTGCAATTCCTGGTCGATTTTGAGCTTGGTGTCGGAGGGTTTTCGGTCATATTGATCCTGCTGACGACAATCATCTCGACATTGGCTGCAGTTGCGGCTACGTATCAGATCCAACATTCTCAAAAGGCATTTTTCCTTTGGTTTCTTTTGCTCGAAATGGGAATGCTCGGTGTGTTCTCTGCTGAGAACCTGGTACTATTCTTCATCTTCTTCGAAATTACCTTAGTGCCGATGTTTTTCCTAATTGGAAGATGGGGCTATGTGGAGCGGGAAAATGCGGCTTACAGCTTCCTGATCTATAACGGATTAGGATCGGCGGTACTCTTATTAGTAATTGTAGCGTTATTCGCAAAGACAGGTACAACCAACATTGATGCCCTTAAAGAGATCATGAGCAGTGATTTTCAGAATGCAGGCGCTATAAGTGAAGAGTTCAGGTTTGGGGCATTGCTTGCACTTCTCGTCGCTTTCGGAGTGAAGCTTCCTATTGTACCGCTGCATACATGGATGCTGAAAGTCCACGTCCATGCACCGCCGGCTGTGGTTATGATCCATGCTGGAATCCTGCTGAAAATCGGGGCTTACGGCCTGATCAATTTCGGCATCGGGATGTTTGGAGAACAGTTCGAACAGATTGCACCGTTCATCGCTGTTCTGGGATTGATCAACCTGTTGTACGGAGCGTTCCTCGCTTTTGTCCAAACAGAGTTGAAAAGCGTGTTCGCCTATTCAAGTGTCTCCCATATGGGGATCGTCCTGCTTGGGCTTGCTGCAATGAATGAAGCTGGTATCCAGGGAGCGATGTTCCAAACAATCTCTCATGGGTTAATTGCAGCATTGCTGTTTTTCCTTGTTGGAATCATCTACGCAAGAACAAGAACGACGCGGTTGTCACAGCTTGGCGGTTTGGCCCATGGCATGCCGATCACTGCAGGTTTGCTGCTTGCGGCAGCGATGGCTTCGCTTGGGCTGCCAGGGATGAGCGGGTTCGTATCTGAATTTATGGCATTCCTCGGTTTATTCGAAACGATGCCGATTCTGGCTGCCATCGGTACGCTCGGTATCATATTGACAGCTGTCTACTTGCTCAGAGCGGTTCTTAGTGTAACCTTCGGAGCTGCAAGGCAGACTGCGGATATGAAAATGGATATCCATTATAAAGAATTGCTGCCTGCAGTCACACTGTTGGCTCTGATCATTCTGATAGGGATCTACCCAGGCGTGATGACAGCTACAATTAAATTTTCCATTGAAACCATCATGATCGGGTTAGGGGGGTGAGAGGATGGATATGGAAACGTTACTCAGCTTTGACTGGGGAATGATGGCACCTGAATTCACCATCCTGATTGTCGCGACATTCCTTTCCTTGCTGGATCTCTTCGGTAAAAAAGAATGGAACAGGACGCACTTTGGTTGGATCGGGATTGGTGGTATCATCCTCGCGCTCGTCTTCCTTTTCTTGCAAACGGGACATGAGCCGGAAATGATCTTGAACAATACGTACCGCCTCGATGCTTTCTCACTAAGCTTTAAATGGATCCTGCTCTTAGGAGTATTGTTCGTGCTCCTGATGGGAATGAGTTATGGAAGTGATAAGGAAATCCAATATCGAGGAGAGTTCTACTATCTGTTGCTCACCGCTCTATTAGGAGCAATGATGATGGCGAGCAGTGCAGACTTGATTACACTATTTGTCGGCTTGGAACTATTGACGATTTCCTCCTATATATTAGCAGGTATTCAGAAGCGATCTGCCAAATCGAATGAAGCTGCAATGAAGTACATTATCAACGGGGGGATATCGACAGCATTTACGTTATTCGGTTTCAGTTACATCTATGGTTTGACAGGGAGCACGAATCTTGCAGTTATTGCCCAGGAAATATCGAACATTTCCGCGGGAAATGGACAATCTTTGCTGGCAATCGCGTTCATTATTTCCTTTGTCGGGCTCGCTTTTAAAATCGCTACCGCTCCATTTCACATGTGGGCACCGGATGTATATGAAGGATCACCTACTCCTGTCACCGCTTTTCTAAGTGTCGTATCAAAGACGGCAGGGTTCGTCATCATCCTTCGAATCTTCCTTTCCATCTTCCTTTTCGCGGAAGGAAGGGAGCCGGATGAACTGTTCATCCAGTCGATGATGATTTTCATAAGCGTGCTGGCAGCGATTACGATGATCACCGGAAACGTGATAGCGTTGAAACAAAGGAATATGAAGCGGCTGTTTGCCTACTCAAGCATTGCTCATGCAGGCTACCTGCTCGTTCCGTTCCTGGCTTTATCCCCGATGCTGTTCGAGAGCATCTGGTTTTATCTCGTAGCCTACTTATTGATGAATCTTGGAGCATTCGCTATCATCCAGGTAATGATAGCATCGGATCAATCCGAGGATATGAATATCTTTACTGGATTGTTCTATCGAAAACCTTCGCTTGCCGTCCTGATGACAATTTTCTTATTGTCACTTGCAGGCATACCAGGTACGGCAGGGTTCATAGGAAAGCTGAACATTTTTCTCAGTGCATTATTCGCCGACCCTTCCAGGTATGTCATCGCAGCAATCATGTTAGGGACAACGGTCATATCTTACGTCTATTACTTCGGCATCATGGTGCAGATGTTTTTCCGTCCTTCCCAGAGCGCTGCTTCGATTCGGTTCCCGGTAGGGGTGACGATCACGATTGTCGTCTGTGCGATTGGGACAGTGCTTCTCGGAATCTTGCCTGAACTCATATTGGGATTGTTCCAGGAAAACTTCAATTTAGATGAAATGTTTTATTGATCCTTTATATCCTGTCTGATCGGTTTGTGCCGATTGGCAGGATTTTTTTATATAGAAGTGTTTACTGGAATTGAAATTAAGGTATGTACCCTGTAAGGATATCCTGCAGGTTGACAATTTCTGTTGTGCGTGGCATGTTGGATGAGGATTTGTCCACGTCAAAAGAAATTGAAGAGGTGTTAATCAAATGTTTGATCAATTTTACGCGCAGCAAGCACTCATAAGTATGGTTTCACATCTTATCTTTATCATCATTACCTGGAAGGTCCTGCAATCCGTCAAACTGGATGCATGGATCCGGAAGGGTCACGTTTTCGAAGTGCGCGTATTGATGATTTTCCTTACGATAACGATCGGTACGAGTGTCAGCCGGTTTTTCCTGGAATTTCTGCAATGGTCCCAGCAGCTGATCCATTTATTCTAGTTGTCAGATGATGTAGAAATTTAACCAGTATGAAGTCGCCTTTCCCTGGAGACAATGAAACTATCAATCTACCAGGGAAAGGGACGTTATCAATGAAAAACATGTTGATTGCACTTATTATCATATTAATCTATGGAACAATGGTTGAAACTTATGCGATGGAACATGAAACGAACGACACACTTCCTATGTCCCATATCGCGGATGCGATGGAAAAGCAATCCCTGGAGATGGACGAATGGAAAGTGATGCTGAAGGAAAGTTTTCCTAGTGGCGAGTTGAAATTATGGAAGAAACAAGCTGAAATAGCACTTCCTGATGGAGAATGGACGAACACTGAAGATTCCACATCAAAAAAGTTTATTCGACAAAACCATCACAAAGATAATGGCATGTCCGAAACGTTTAGTATCATCGTGCCAAAAGACGCAAGCCTTAGTGCTGAAGCAATCTACACGCTTGATGGTGTAAAATGGAATGCAGATGCTGAAAAATTTGTTTCGACAACGATCCAAACGAAAAAAAGTCGGATTTTCTCTGAAAATGTCGCAATTTTCTCTTGTATGAAGACCTCTATTGATGGTACGATAGATGATGTTTTAGTATATCAAAATTTAGAAGACCTACTCAATATAGAAACGATCGAGCATATAAGTGAAAACGACTTTACCAGCATCTCCGGCTATACGGAATTATGGGAAGAATCCATTCCGCTTCTGGACCGTCCGATGAACATCCAATTCGGCGTCAGGGAAGGTTTGGGCACAGGGACAATCATAACGATTGGCACACCCATAATTACTGCTGAATACTAATAATAATGAATATAGACGCGGAGGAGAATGAGCCTTGGAAAAAATCATCGTCCGTGGTGGGAGGCAGCTGAATGGCACAGTCAAGGTTGAAGGTGCAAAGAATGCCGTACTGCCTGTCATCGCAGCAAGTATAATTGCAAGCGAAGGAAAAAGTGTACTACACGAAGTACCATCATTAGCAGATGTGTATACGATTAACGAAGTATTACGATATATGAATGCAGAAGTTGATTTCAAAGATAACACTGTCACAGTGGATGCTTCGAAAGAACTTACGACAGAAGCGCCGTTCGAGTACGTACGCAAAATGCGTGCATCTGTGCTCGTGCTGGGACCGCTTTTGGCCCGGTATGGCCATGCTAAGGTTGCCATGCCAGGTGGATGTGCCATCGGCTCCCGCCCAATCGATCAACACCTGAAAGGGTTTGAAGCGATGGGTGCAGACGTAACTGTAGGAAATGGATATGTCGAGGTCCGTACAGAAGGCCGTCTGAAAGGTGCAAAAGTCTATTTTGATGTACCGAGTGTCGGTGCTACTGAAAACGTCATGATGGCTGCAGCACTTGCAGAAGGTAAAACTGTATTGGAAAACTGTGCAAAAGAACCTGAAATCGTCGATTTGGCTAATTTCCTTAATAAAATGGGTGCCCACATCGTTGGTGCAGGTACAGAGACGATCCGTATCACAGGTGTAGAGAAACTTACTGGAACAACGCATACTATCATCCCAGACCGTGTAGAAGCAGGTACATTTATGGTAGCTGCAGCTATTACGAAAGGGAATGTCCTTGTCAAAGGTGCATTGACGGAGCATTTGCGCTCAGTCGTATCTAAAATGGAAGAAATGGGCGTTACCATTAAAGAAGAAGCCGAAGGTCTGCGTGTCATCGGTCCTGAGGAACTGAAAGCTACCGACATCAAGACGATGCCTCACCCAGGATTCCCGACGGATATGCAATCACAGATGATGGCATTGATGCTGGCTGCTCAAGGAACAAGTGTCATTACAGAGACTGTCTTCGAAAATCGTTTCATGCACGTGGAAGAATTCCGTCGCATGAATGCGAAGATGAAAATCGAAGGACGCAGTGTCATCATGGAAGGTCCATCTGACTTACAAGGTGCAGAAGTTGCCGCTACTGACCTACGTGCAGGTGCAGCATTGATTCTTGCTGGACTGATCGCTGACGGTTATACGCGAGTTACTGAGTTGAAGCACTTGGATCGCGGATATGTTGACTTTGCTGATAAGCTTGCCAAACTTGGTGCAGATATTGAACGAATCAACGACAATCCAAAAGTTGAACAAACAGAAGCAGAAAAGATCGAAGCGACATCATAATATATGATAAAACATGCTTGCCCTTGCTGGTCCATTCCAGTATTGGGCAAGCTTTTTTTATTGAGATTATGTGTTCCGGCGCCTAATTTAACAAATATCGCGACTTATTATACAAATGGCAGCACTTTTTATACAAAAGGGAAGAGTTATTATACAAATGAACGCCCGTATGATACAAAACTTCCTAGTTATTCAACAATGTATAAATCTCAGCTCATTGAATCCATTTTAAGGTTCTACTAACCCCTCCTCTTGTATAGATATTTAGTAGAGACTCTATTAAAGTTCTAGCAGGAGGGCGATGGATGAAAAGATGGAAGGGACCTGGATTCATTGTAGTTGCAGCATTGTTATTGATGATACTTATACTCCCCACACTGATTGTCGTACCATTCATTAACTCTGGAGAGACCGGAGAAGCACGAGTGACACCTGAGAAGGAAAAAGAGCCGATGCTTACTACGATACCGGAAGATCTCTCCCCATTCACCGTAAATGTATTACGGTCGAAGACGAACCAAGTGGAAGAAGTTCCACTCGAAGAATATGTCGCCAGAGTAGTAGCGTCGGAAATGCCGGCTGAATTCGAAGTCGAGGCACTGAAAGCACAGGCACTTGCAGCAAGGACCTATATCGTCAAACATATGACAAACGGCGAAAAGGTATCCGGTCAAGCGGATGTAACGGATACGATCCAGCACCAGGTGTATAAGGACAACAACGAACTCAGGCAGCAGTGGAGCGCGGACTATATGGAAAAGATGAACAAGATTAATACGGCGGTCATCGACACCGCAGGAAAAATCATCACTTATGAAAGCCAGCCGATTTTTGCAGCATTTTTCTCAACAAGTAACGGGTACACAGAAAACTCTGAAGACTACTGGGAGAATGCCCTGCCATATTTGACGAGTGTGGAAAGTCCTTGGGATCAGGAATCACCGAAGTATATGGATCAGAAAGTCATTCCGATCGCAGACGCAGAAGCGAAACTCGGCGTGAAGTTTCCACCTAATGTGTCGGAAATCAAAATGACCAAGACGGAAAGTCACCGTGTCGACAACATCAGTATCAATGGAAAAACATTCAGCGGCAGAGACATTCGGGAAAAACTGGACCTCCGCTCAAGCGACTTCACCGTCGGTCAGAAGGATGGCCACCTGATTTTTACGACAAAGGGTTACGGCCACGGAATCGGCATGAGCCAATACGGTGCAAATGGCATGGCGAAAGCTGGGAAGAATTACGAGGAAATCGTGCAGCATTACTATAAAGGAGCAAAAGTAACGGAAATGAACCAGTTCACCGCGCTGGCTTCGACGAAAAATTAAAAAGAAGCAGGACGAAATCATTTTTGATCTCGTCCTGTTTTTATTTTTAGATATGTACCATTGTGAAATTACATAAAGGATCAGTGAAATGGCGAGACTCCCGCGGGAAAAGAAGCTAGTCAAGACCCCACAAGGCGCCAGCCTGAGGAGACTTTCCAGGTTCCCCGCAGGAAAGCGAGTCGTTTCCCTGAACCGCTCACACACACATGGTATGGAACGCATACTTCTGAATAATAATCGTTTCCAACGGAATACTAAGAAATTTTTTCCTCTCGATGTATAAGTTCTGATTTTTTTGCTCACAATGGTTTCTGAGGTGATGAACAAATGAGAGAGGAAGAAAAAAACAGCGTCACAAAAATGAAGTTCCGACGCTTATTCCGCAAAAAATGGGTTTACCCAGCAATCTATCTTTCTGTTGCTGCATTGGTTTTGGCTGGAGTACTTTGGTATCAGCAGGGCGCAAATGATGTCACAGATCTTGCTGACGAGCCGAATAGTGAAGTGAACGACGAATTCGTTGACGGAACGCTCGACGGTGAAGATTCTGTACCTGTCATGGATCATCAGGAAAATGTAGAAATGCCGGTTGCTGATAGCGACAATGCTACCATCGTAACAAAATTCTATGACCACCAAGGTTCTGATGAAGACCAGGAAAATGCACTTGTATTGTATGAAAATAGGTATTACCAAAGTACAGGTGTGGATATCACGAAAAATGATGAAGCATTCGATGTAACAGCTGCACTAAGTGGTACTGTAACAGAAGTCAAAGAAGATCCGCTTTATGGAAATGTTGTACAAATCGCTCATGGTGAAGATGTTGCAACTGTCTATGCTAGTCTAGGTGAGATTCAAGTAGAAGCTGGTGCTGAAGTCAAGCAAGGTGATGTCATTGGTACTGCTGGCCAGAACGTTTTCGGACAAGCAAGTGGTGTCCACGTACACTTCGAACTACGTAAAGACGGGGAAGCAGTGAATCCAGAAGCATTCTTCGGAAAGCCATTGAGTGAACTCGATGCTGCTACTGAAGAAGAAGAGCAGCCAGGCGAAGAACAGCCGGATGGCGAACAGTCTGGTGAAGAACAACAGAATGATCAAGTCTCAGAACAGGAAAATGCAGACCATCCTGGTGAGCCGGACGAAGGAGAAACTCCTTACGAAACGGACGCTCCGGATGAAGATGTTGAAGAAGGAACTGAACAGCCTGAAGGTGACGAAGAAGAAGCACCTTCCGATGATGCAGAATCTTCAAGTTCTATGACAAGAGCATAAGCTCATAAGAAAAAGTCGTGCATTCGTTGCACGACTTTTTTGTTTCCGTTACTGAAATAAAATTAATGTGGAGTGGAATACGACTCGCTTTCCGCGGGCTTCCGTTGAGCCTCCTCGGACTGTCGTCCTGTGGGGTCTCACCTGGTACGCTCCTCCCGCAGGAGTCTCGCCGTTTCCCACTCCACATTACCTAACTTGTCTAACGGAAACATAAAAGTAGTAATACATACTTTTCCTTATTATTCATATGGCTTGTCTTGATAAAAATAGTTTGGGGAATGCATGGTGTGCTCATAGTCCTTGTGGAATATATGCGTTGTCGCTGGCGATACTGGAGGAATCAGCCACGTCCAGTCTCCGGTAATCTCTCTACCAGCGTTTTTCTCGCGTTTCTCGAACGTCTGGAACTGCTGTGCGGCAGTATGATGGTCCACAATCGTTACACCTGCTTGCTTGAACGAATGAAGCACTGCTGTATTCAATTCTACCAATGCCCGATCCTTCCAGAGATCTGATGCCTTCGCATCCCCTAGCCCCATCTTCTCCGCAATCAGTGGGAGATAATCATACCGCGCTTCATCTGCAAGATTCCTCGCGCCTATCTCTGTCCCCATATACCAGCCATTGAACGGAGCGGCTGTGTAATGGATGCCGCCAATTTCAAGTTCCATGTCAGAGATGATCGGAACGCTATACCATTTCATCTCAAGTTGTTCCCACCAGTCGTAGAGAGGGTGAGAGAGCGAAACTTCCGCCACTAGATTATCAGGGATTTCATATAGCACCGGTGCTTGCTCATCCAGTTGAAAGACAAGCGGCAGCACATCATGCTTACCTCCTCGGCCTGTCCAACCGAGCTCCTGACACTTTTTCGTAAATTCCACCGAATGAGGATCACCGACTACATCACCGTCTACCTCATAACCTGCATAGCGAATGAGTTGATGATTCCACATCCGCAGCTGGTCCTTCTCTGATTGGTGAGGTTTGAATATCGTAATCGTAGGACGGATCTGCCCTCCGTTCGTTGCATGATCGATATGATGGAAAAGTGCATCCCTGATTGCTTCCGGGTTCTGAGCATCGCGCTCGTCGAACACGTGCAGCATATTCCAGAACAGTCTGCCGATGCAGCGGTTGCTGTTCCGCCATGCCATTTTTGCACCGTGGGTCAGTTCTTCATAGGTGTGCACGTAGGTGCCTGTCTGTTCGATTTCTTTTTCAACTGCTTCAAGTCGAGTTTTCAAGTTATATTCATCCACGTTCATTTCTTTTCCGTACTGAAGAAGAAATGCTTCCGCTTTTTCAAACAAACTCATGGAGATACCTCCTGCTGTCCAAATCTACATTCACTATACAACAGATCGATTTCGGATGGAAATCTGGACAAGCAGTTGGGATGCTGGAATCGTCGGACATGCTCTTTACTTCACAAGTCCGACCGTTTTCATACATAATCCTTCTTCGGCACTAATATGATTAAATTAACCGAAGAATCGGTATCATCCGAGGTGAATGACATGTTCCTATAAGTCAATGGCTCCCGTCGACAGCTTTCTTCAAAAACACCATAGAACCCGCTACCAACTTGTCTCGAATGGCACCTTGGATAGTCAACCTTAGGAGGCGAGTGATGTGCATGACTACATCAAAGAGAGGACTATCAAGATAGGGGAATACATCGTGGAAACGAAGAAAACGGTTCGTGTGATCGCAAAGGAGTTTGGAGTGTCGAAAAGTACGGTTCACAAAGATTTGACTGAACGTTTGCCAGAATTGAATCCGGAGATGGCCTTCCAGGTAAAGAAAATCCTCGAGCACCACAAGGAAATCCGTCACTTACGAGGCGGTGAAGCCACGAAACGAAAGTACCAGATGAAACTGCAGAAGGATGAACAACAGCCGGTATAACCTCAGCCCGCATGACAAGATCCTCCCTTTTTTGCATAAATACCTCGATTATTGGAAAGTTTTTTCATATAGCGTGCGACGATTGTCGTAATTTTGTGATAGAATATATAATTAGATGTATTTATGCTTACATGAGAAAAGTCTTTGTTTAGAAATAGGGAGGATCTACCTGTTATGTTTTCAAGAGACATAGGAATTGACTTAGGAACTGCTAATGTTTTAATACATGTGAAAGGCAAAGGAATCGTACTGGATGAGCCTTCTGTCGTAGCTATGGACCGCAATACCGGAAAAGTCCTGGAGGTTGGAGATGAAGCACGCCGTATGGTGGGCCGTACGCCAGGCAACATCGAAGCGATCCGTCCATTGAAAGATGGCGTCATCGCTGATTTCGATGTGACTGAAGCGATGCTGAAGCATTTCATCGATAAAATTAATGTGCGGGGATTCTTGTCCAAGCCGCGCATGCTGATCTGCTGCCCGACGAACATCACGAAAGTCGAGCAAAAAGCGATCAGGGAAGCAGCGGAGAAATCCGGTGGGAAGAAAGTGTACTTAGAAGAAGAGCCGAAAGTCGCAGCGATCGGTGCCGGAATGGATATTTTCCAGCCGAGCGGTAACATGGTCGTTGACATCGGTGGAGGAACGACAGATGTCGCTGTCCTTTCGATGGGGGATATCGTAACGGCATCATCCATCAAAATGGCAGGTGACCGTTTTGATAATGATATTCTTCAATACATCAAAAAAGAATATAAATTGCTAATCGGTGAGCGTACAGCGGAAGACATCAAAGTCAGCGTCGCTACCGTATTCCCGGGTAGCCGCAACGAAGAGATCGATATTCGTGGACGTGACATGGTATCCGGACTGCCGCGTACGATTACAGTCAACTCTACTGAAATCGAAGCAGCACTTCATGAGTCGGTCATGGTGATTGTACAAGCTGCCAAATCTGTTCTTGAGCGCACGCCGCCTGAACTATCTGCAGACATCATCGACCGCGGAGTAATCATGACCGGTGGTGGTGCACTGCTGCATGGCATCGATCAATTGCTTGCGGAAGAATTGAAAGTTCCAGTACTTATTGCTGAAGAGCCGATGCACTGTGTCGCACGTGGGACAGGCATCATGCTCGAGAACATCGATAAGATTGCTAAAAACAAAATCGTCTAATACAAAGGAGTGCTCCCCTTGCTAAGAGGATACTATACCGCTGCTTCCGGCATGTTAGCCCAGCAGCGTCGCCAAGAAGCATTATCGAATAACATGTCGAATGCCTACACACCTGGTTACAAGGCTGACCAGGGTGTTATGCGTGCATTTCCTGAATTGTTGATCGAACGAATCGAAGCGAAAAAGATTCCTGTTAGTGAGGGGCTGCGCGTCCCTCTTCAAACAACGGTAGGCTCATTGAACACAGGTGTCTACATGCAGGAAGCGGTTCCTGATTTCGCTCAGGGTGATATCCAGGAAACGGGTGTGGCGACGGATATGGCACTTGTGAATGGTACGATGCCGGACGAAAATGGCACGTTATTTTTCACGACGGAAAACGAAGCAGGAGAAGTCCGGTTCACTCGTGACGGTAACTTCACTGTCGATGGCGAAGGGTTTCTCGTGACAGGTAATGGCAATTACATATTGAATCAGGATGGACAGCCGATCCAGACGAATGGCATTGAATTCAATGTCACCGACGATGGCCTGGTACAGCTTGATGAAGCGGATATTCCGCTTGGAATCGCATATGCGGCGAACGCAAACGACATGGTGAAAGAAGGCAACGGACTCTTCCGACTTGCTGATGAAGGACAAGCATTGGTCAATGCGAGAAATGCAGATGGGGTGGAATTTTCTATCCGTCAGAAATTCCTTGAACGATCCAATGTCGATCCGACAACGACGATGACGGAAATGATGAATACATATCGAAGTTTTGAAATGAATCAGCGTGTCTTGAAGGCATATGACCAAAGCATGGATAAAGCGGTCAATGAAATCGGAAGGCTGACATAAGGGAGGGGAAACGATGTCCAGATCGATGATCCAGGCAGCAGTTACGATGGGTCAGCTGCAGCAGAAGCTTGATGTGATCGGAAACAATCTATCAAACTCGAATACACCTGGGTACAAAGCAAAGCAGGCGGATTTCGCCTCACTCTTGTTCCAGCAGATCGACAACCTGAATGATGAAGAAAATCAGACAGGACGGATTACACCAGATGGCGTCAGAATCGGTTCAGGTGCCAAGCTTTCCCATATCGATATCGACTTGAGTAAAGGCACATTGCAGCGCACGGATCGTGCCCTCGATGCTGCACTTCTCCAGGATAATCACCTTTTCCAAGTGCAGATCCCTACGGAAGATGGCACGGAAACCCGTTATACACGGGCTGGGAATTTCTATCTTAGTGAGCTTGGTGACGGACGTTTACAATTGACGAATGGGAGCGGCTATCCTATCATTGGTGAAGATGGTCCGATCCTGTTCGAAGAAGGCTTCGATGGGATTGCAATTCAGGAGGATGGAAGCATCCTAGTTGAAAGAAATGGACAGGAAACAGAGGAAGGACGCCTGGCAACAGTCGAGGCAGCCCAGCCGAGGATGCTCGAATCCGCGGGCGGCTCAACATTCCGTTTACCTGACCTTGAAGCATTGGGTCTTACACCTGAACAAATTATTGTTGACGTTGAAGAAAATGACGTACAACTTCAGAGCGGAAGTCTCGAAACTTCTAATGTAGATGTATCCAAGCAAATGTCAGAAATGCTGATGGCACAACGCGCTTATCAATTCAACGGACGGTCGATTTCGATCGGCGATCAGATGATGGGGCTTGTAAACCAGCTGAGATAAACGAACCATAAGGAGTTAGACAGTCATGACTACCAATCCTACCCAGGAAAAAAAGACGACACGAAAACAGCATAAAGCCTCTTCACAAGCGAAAGAAACAAGTACTGGGACGAAAAAAGAGCTCAGACAGGCGAAGAAGGCAGAGAAAAAACAGCGTAAAAAGCAAAAGATCAAAGCAAGACGGGTCATTCCGATCTGGCTGCGAGTCATTTTGGTACTACTTTTCTGTGCTGCCGCATTGCTGGGTGGTCTAATGGTAGGGTATGGCATCATCGGTGACGGAAAACCAATGGATGCACTGGAATGGGAGACATGGCAGCATATCATCGATATCGTTAAAAAATCTGAATGAACATAGAAGATAAACCGGACAGCCGAGTGCTGTCCGGTTTTTTTACGTTTTAAAGGGCTGTCGAGCCTGTTGGGAAGTTTCTCTGGGGACTTTTTGTGGAATTGTAAAGGACAGACAATCAATGAGGAGGGGAAACGAGTGGACACAGAAGTTTTCATTGCCGGCGGAGGTGTCGGTGGGTTGGCGCTGGCGGTCAAACTTGCCAGCGAAGGCGTCCATGTGACGATTGCCGAGCAGCTGAAAAAAGTATCCCCTCTATACAAAGGTGAATTGTTACAGCCGAAAACACTCGCGATCTTAGAGGAACTCGATGTACTGGAAGAGGTGCTTGCGAACGGCAACAAGATCGAACATCTTGAATTTCAGGAAGTGATTCCCCACCAGGATCGTGAGCCGGAGGAAATCGGAAATACGCAATTGAGCTATCACCGGCTTGCAGGCGACTATGATTATGCGCTGATGGTGCCTCACGAAACGATCAAGCGAGTGCTACGCGATAAAGGAAAGGAATACGATGATTATTTTCATTACCTTCCATCGACCCGTTTTCTAGGGTTTGTTGATGGGGAGGCCGCGTTGAAACAGGATGGGGAAGAGCGTACGCTTCGAGCTGAGGTATACGTCGGTGCCGAAGGTCGAAGTTCACCGACACGCCGTCAGATGGAAGTGGACCTGAAGCGGAAGGACTACAACCATCATTTTCTGACCGTGACGTTCCCGCGTCCGGAAGATTTCACCCACGGAAAAATCGTTACAGCTAAGGAGAAATTTCTCGGACTTTTTCCGCTGCCGGATAATGAAGTGAGAACGGTGCTGATGATAAAAGCCGGAACATATAAGACGATGAAGGAGCAAGGAATTGAACGCGTACATGAAGCGTATGAACTGCTTGAGCCTCGGCTGGCAGAACATGTGCGTACGATTCAGAATTGGAAGCCGATTCAGTTGATGATCCCCTATACGTACCATGTCGATCATTACGTCAAGGATAATATGGCACTGATCGGCGATGCCGCCCATACAGTTCACCCCATGGCCGGTGAAGGGATGAACCTGGCGATCCAGGATGCAGCAGTGCTTGGTGACTTGCTGACATGGTGTAAACAGCAAGGGAAGAATTACAGCGAATATTTACCCGAATATGAAAAAGTGCGTAGGCCACGGGTCGAGTTTTTATTGAAGTTGAGTCATCTATCCGCACTGGTCTACTCTGTCCAATATAGCTGGTGGAGAGACTTCCGTACGAAGGCAGTCCAGAAGTTCTATGATGATGACAAGCTTTATGTAAAACAGATGCTGAACATATCGGGGCTTGGAAGATGGGATTTCAATTTGATCGACCGAGCAGTTCAAGGCGGATTTTTACCGACGAGATCGAAACGAATCTCAGACGGAGAGCAGCTTAAGAAAATGTTCAGGAAATCCGACGATTATCCGTGGAAGTACAAGGAAGGTGGGCACTAGATGAAGAATGAATGGAAAAATGCGATGCAGGCGAGAAAGTGGATGAAAAAAAATGAATCATTTTTGTACCCATGGCATGCCTATATCGGCTCCGAATTGAAACTGTTTGATGAATTCAAGGAGCCGGCTACAATCGAGGAAGTCGCTGTGCGAGGCAGTTACCCTGAAGACCTTTTGCATGCGTGGGTGAATGTCGGAGTTGCTCTGAAGCATTTGAAAAAAGAAAAAGACGGAACGTTCCGCACCTCCCAGAAACGGTGCAGTGCATTGATGGGAGAGGATGCTTCACCGGGTGTGCAGGCTTTATTGAAGGAAATGATGGAGCTGCATATCCCGACGCTACTTTCCTACCCGACGTTCATGCAGTCGGAGCAGCGGGCTTCTTTTGATCACGAACGCTTCGGTGGAATCGTTGCGGAAACTTCTGCACTGCTTGAGCATTTCGCGATTCGGAAAATCAGGCGGAAGGTCCGCGAAGCGAATGTGAAGACGATTGTCGACCTTGGCTGTGGGCATGGTGGGTACTTGAGGAAGCTCGCCGACCACTTTCCCGACATCAAGATGATCGGTGTCGATATTAATGAGAGCGTGATTGATAATGCCCGTTATCATTCTGAAGATTACTCGAATGTGAGCTTTGAAGTCGGGGACATCACTTCATGGAAGCCGGAAGAAGAGGATGTGGATATGATCCTTCTCCATAATATTTTCCATTATATCAATCCGATTGAGCGAGCAGAGCTGCTTAATCATTTGGGAACGTATCTCCGAGAAGGTGGCATGATTTCAGTGATTACACCGATCAATGAGACGGAGTTCGGTGAAGCATTCTCGTCTGCATTCAACAGCTTCTTCGTCGCTCACGAGAATTTGTTTGCCCTACCGACGCAAAAGGACCTCGATCTCGTCTGTGAAGAAGGTAAATTCAAGCTGACCGATCTTGACCCAATCATAAAAGAGGGCTCCTGGTACACATTCTGGCTCAGCCCCAAGCAGAAGCTGACCACCTCCCATGAGAGCGGATCTGCAGAGATTGAAAAACAAGTACAAACATGAGAAAAGGGTGAAAGGATCACATGATCCTTTCACCCTTTAACGTATTGAGGGACTGTCCCCACACCCTTCACCGCGGTGAAGGGTGTGGGGACAAGTGCGTCTATATCCGTCCTCTTCCTTGGACGAGTCTTACAATAAGTACGATCAATGCGATGACTAGCAATAGGTGAATGATGTTTCCTACACCACCGATGAATCCTAGTAGCCACAGGATCAAAATGACGATCAAAATAGTCCAAAGCATGGGGTTCCCTCCTTTTTAAAAATGAGTTGGTTGTAAATATGAATTCCTTTTTATAATTCCTTTATTATCCCTCCTTTAAACAATTTACTTTTGGGACCCCTTTGTACATGAGCATCGTTTGCCTATATAATAGGACTAGTTAAGTAAAGAGAGGAGTCCACACATGTTAGATATCCAGCAGATTAAAGAAATCATTCCACACCGCTATCCATTTCTACTGATCGATCAAATTGAAGAAATCGAAGAAGGAAAGCGGGCAGTCGGATACAAAAACGTCACAGTGAATGAACCATTTTTCCAAGGACACTTTCCTGATTACCCGGTGATGCCGGGCGTACTGATCACGGAAGCACTTGCTCAAGTAGGTGCAGTGGCAATGCTGAAAAAAGAAGACAACCGCGGCAAACTCGCCTTTTTCACTGGGATCGATAAATGCCGTTTCAAGCGTCAGGTAAAGCCAGGAGACCGTTTGAAGCTGGAAGTGGAAATCATCCGAGCAAAAGGACCGATGGGTAAAGGGAAAGCTACAGCGACTGTTGACGGTGAACTCGCTTGCGAAGCGGAAATTATGTTCGCATTGAAATAATGGAAAAGCCAAGTCCTCTAATGGTTATGCAGAGGTGCTTGGCTTTTTTCATGGAAATTTATTTTTTTCGTTGTATTTTTTCATGTTCTGGGAATCATAGGGAGTGAAATCACAGATTCAAGGAGGAAAATACATCATGAAAGAAAAATGGTTATTGAAAATCGGTGCTGCTTCCCTTGCTGTATTCCTGTTGGGAGCATGTGCAACAGAAGAAGAACCTCAAGAAGAGAACGATATGGAGCAAGAAGAGCCTGCTGAAGAAGAAGGCGATATGAACGGTGAGAACGGCGATATGGAAGGCGAGAATGGGGAAGACGGCGACATGGGTGAAGGTGCCAACGAAGAAGATATGAATGAAAATGGAGATGCAACAAACGAAGACACGATGGAAGAAGACGAGAATGCAGAGTAAATGACAAAAGCCACGGTGCGGCAAGCGCATTGTGGCTTTTATCTTTGTTGCAAGTAGGTCAACCCGAGATATCTATCCGTGCCCCTAAAGTTGGATGAGCAGGTGTGACAGATGACTTCTCAAGCATCTCCACCAGCTGGTTTCCATTGGACTCCATTTGATTCATCGTCTTATCCATCAATGCAATCCCTGCATCCTGCTTCAGTTTGCCTTGATTCATCACCACGGACAAAGCTGCAATATCCATTCACTCACACCTTTCGTTTTGGACTGTCTCTTTTTTTATCGACTAAGAGGCTTTGGAAATGAAGTGCGACACCTTTATTTAGGTAAATCGAGGTGAAAATTTCTATTTTGAAGGAATTCGAGGTGTGATAAGCTAATTACTATAAGTAATTCGTGGTTTCTATGGTAAAGAGAAAGGGAATATCGGTACGAGAGGTGATGCAGGATGAAGTATAGGACGGCTGAAAATTTGAAAGACCTTTTATTGGATGATCAGGAGACGGTAGTGAACCGGATTGATCCAGAAAAAATTGAAGTCTATCAATTCCTACATCAGATGTTCAAAGAGACAGATGTCAGGAAGGATCATGTCTTCAAGTTTGTATTCCGCTATTTCTACAGACTTGATAATCCGAGTCTTACCCCGGAATTCCATGAAGCATACTTTGAGATCATGGAACGGCAGCGATCCGAAAAACGCCCGAACATCGTGAACATTGTGCAGGAGCTTTACGAGATCAAGAACCATAAAGGGAACTCGGCGATGCAATTCCCGCTAGCAGCGAGTATGCTACATACATTGAACCCGAATTTTCCTACCTATGACAGTGATGTAGCAAAAGCGTTCGACTTTTCATCGACGTACCATTTGAACGGATTCGATAAGAAGATGAAGCGTTATATCGGGCAGTATAAGCATACGTATAGTACGTACATTGAATTGCTGGACGACGAAGCATTGGAGCCGATGTTCCAGCACTTCGACGAGCGCTTCCCGAAATCGCAGCTGCCGAAAGTGAAGAAGCTAGACCTCATGGTGTCCGAACTAGGAAACTACCTGTCTTGAACTGAATGATAAGCATACGCGAAAAAGCTCCGGAGGAATCCCCCTCCGGAGCTTTTTCGCGCTTTAACGCAAGTGGGGACTGTCCCCCGCAGCTTTAACGCGGTAGCGCGGAGCGGGACAGTCCCTCATCGCTTTAATGCGCTAGAGTGGATTGAATTTTGTGGAATTTTCTAGTATGATTGACGGGTATGTGACTGACCGGTCATTCTACTTTCCGGTCGGTCAGTATAACGAACAACAACGGCATCAACGAGAGGAAGTAGGGATAGATATGAACGAAAGGAAGCAGCAGCTGATTGAGGAAGGCCTCAAGCTGTTTGCCCAGAAAGGATACCATGCGACATCGATCCAGCAGATCGCTGATCGTGCCGGCGTATCCAAAGGCGCATTTTACATACATTTCGATTCGAAGGAAGACCTCACACTTTCCATTTACAAGCACTATTACGAGAGGCTGCTGAAGAAAGTCGAGTCAGTGACCGATGACAACGATCCACCGAAAGAACGGCTGATCAAGCAGATGGAGATCTTCAACCAGAGTATGATGGAGGATAAGGAATTCATCATCATGCACCTGAGGGAAAACATTTCTTTCAGCAGCGAAGTCGATGCATTCCTGCTGCAGATGAAAGCACAGAGCTTCAGCTGGGCGAAGGAGAATCTCACCGGACTTTTTGATAAGCGGATCGAACCGTTCATCGTCGACGGTGCCATCCTGATGGAAGGCATCATGCAAGGCTATTTCAAATGGCTGATCATCGACGACCTGGACGTAGACCCGCGCAGACTAGCCGAATTCATGGTCGAACGCATGATGGATGCCGTAGAGGGCATGCTGAAAAAAGAATCACATCCAATGATTGCCATGGACCAGCTTCGCAATCATTTTCCAACCTTGGAAAAGCAGGATCCTAACAACCAAGTGAAACAAATACTTGCAACCATGCGTAAGAAGATAGACGAAGCAGAAATGCCGACAAAAAAACGCGAAGATTTGCACGCAACCATCGATTTGCTGCTGAACGAAATCAAGAAAGATCAGCCGCAGCACATCCTATTCCAGGGAATGCTCGCTCATTTCAAGGGGCACCCTGCACTCAAGAAGGATTGTGAACAAATCGCGAATTACCTCAACATCGAGTTGATTTAGGGGAGAGGAGTCATACGAACATGAAGAAGTTCAAACTTTTAGCCGCAGCACTCATAGGGACATTGATCATCAGCGGCTGTTCCGATAAAGAAGAAAACGCAGAGCCGGAGAATCAGATTACGCCGGTTGAAACTGCACTAGTGACAAAAGGAGACCTTTCCATCGATCGAAAAGTCAATGGACGAGCTGTCGCAGGTACGACTTCACCGGTCATCCCACGCCAACCAGGTGAACTTGTCACATTGAACGTGGAAAAAGGCGACCAGGTCAATGAAGGCGATGCCATCGCTACCGTCGACCCGGGAAACGCCAATAGTCAGGTTGAACTGCAGGAACTAGCTGTCCAACAGGCACAGCAGCAGCTCGAAAATGCTCAAATTGCCAAACGTCAGGCAGAACAAGGGCTTGCAAGTGCCCAGGATCAGGTCCAGCTCGCAAAAGACGCTCAGCAGGCGTCATCTACCGAAATGAGACGTAACATCGATGCTGCGCAACAACAATATGCGCAAGTGAAAGAAATCGCCGATCAATCCAAAGAACTTGCAGAAGAAGGCACGATTCCAGAGGTGATCTATGAGCAGGCGCAGGCACAAGCAGACCAGGCATATGCTCAATACCAGCAGTTGAAAAATCAGAAGCCGGCAACATCCGGTAACCTGCAACAGGCAGAAGCCCAGGTCGATCAGGCGCGTGAACAGGTGAACCAGGCAGATGTCGGTATCGAGCAGGCACGTCTTCAAGTCGAGCAGGCCCAGGTCCAGCTCAACCAGGCGAAAAGTCAGGCTTCCGACAATACGATCACCGCGACTGCGTCAGGTGAAATTACGAGGTTGAACGCGCGTGAAGGCGACTTCGTTTCCAACCAGCAGCCAATCGCAACAATCGTTTCCATCGATACGATGTCGATCGAAGCAACCGTTACCGCTGGGCAGCTGAACCTTTTTGAAAAAAGCCAGGAAATCGAGGTACGCGTAGATGCGCTGGATGAAACGGTTACCGCGAACATCAGCTACGTTTCATCTGTACCGAATGACACCGGTCTGTACCCGGTAGAAGCAAGCATCACCAATGTCGATAAGAAAATCAAACCTGGCATGATGGCGACGTTCCTGCTTCCGGAAATCATCGTCGAGAATACGTTGATCGTCCCGACAGAAGCGGTTGTAGAACAAAGCGATGGAGCCTATATCTACCAAGTGGTCGATAATGTTGCGAAGCAGATTTCTGTCACGATCGTCGAATCCCAATCGGATCGCACAGCCATCGAGGCAGAGATCGAAAAAGGTGCTGAAATCGTTACCACAGGTCAATTGACGCTCAGTGACGGAGCGGACGTCAGCATCATAAAGGAGGATGCTTGACGTGAAGTTAGTTGATGTATCCGTCAAACGTCCGGTCGGTGTCATCATGGTCGTACTCGGGATCCTCGCGCTCGGCTTCCTTTCCTTAAGGAACCTTGCAATCGATCTCTACCCGGAAATCGACCTGCCGATCGCCGTCGTATCAACAAGCTACCAGGGAGCGGCTCCACAAGAATCGGAAAAACTGGTCAGCCGACCGATTGAATCAGCAGTAAGTTCAATCGAAGGTCTCGAAACGATCCAATCCCAGTCCCAGACTGGTGCTTCCCTCGTCTTCATGCAGTTCAACACCGGGGTGAACCTCGATAACGCACTGCTTGAAGTACGGGAAAAAGTAGACCAGGTCAAAGGCATACTGCCGGAAGATGCTGGCGAACCAAATGTACTCCGCTTTGATCCACAGCAGATCCCGGTCATGTGGATCGGCCTGACCGGCGATCAACCAGAAGAACTCCAGCAGCTTGCAGAAGATCAGATCGTTCCATTTTTCGAAAGACAGGGCGGTGTCGCATCTGTCAGCATCGAAGGTGGAAAAACGCGTGAAGTGCGCGTCCTGATTGATCAGGCGGAAATGAACCAGTACGGGCTCAATTCGCAGACCATCGTTCAAACGTTGAATGCATCGAATCAGTCCGCATCCGCAGGAGCCATTGAAAAGGGCAAGCAGGACCTGCAAATCCGAATCGACGGTGAATTCGAATCGGTCGAACAAATCGAGAACACCATCCTGCAGACCGAAACCGGCGCACAGGTACGGCTGAGTGAAATCGCTGATGTCGAAATGACCTACAAGGATTCAAGCACGATTTCCAAGGTTAACGGCGAGCCATCTGTCGTGCTTTCTGTTTTAAAAAAGACAGATGGAAACACAGTCGAAACAGCCGACAACGTCCTTGCTGCCATGGATGAAATCGAGGAAAAACTACCGGAAGACGTCAATATGAAGGTCGTCCTCGATACTTCGGAATTCATCAAAATCTCGATCAATTCCGTATTGCTGAACATCATCATCGGAGGAATTTTCTCCGTATTGATTCTATTACTCTTTTTAAAAAGTTTCCGAGCGACTCTTGTCATCGGTATTTCCATTCCGATTGCTATCATTTCAACGTTCACGCTGATGTACTTCACCGGTGAAACGCTGAACGTACTGACGATGGGCGGACTTGCACTCGGAATCGGAATGATGGTCGACAGTTCGATCGTCATACTCGAAAACATCGTCACCTATCGCCAGCAAGGCTATTCGATGGTCGAATCCGCGAAAAAAGGGGCATCGGAGCTCGCTCCGGCCGTAATCGCCTCCGCTTCCACGACACTGGTCGTCTTCCTGCCGATCATTTTCGTAGAAGGGATTGCATCGGAATTGTTCACGCCGCTAGCGCTGACGATTTCCTTTGCATTGATTGCATCGCTCGTCGTATCTGTAACACTGATCCCGATGCTGTCGTCGAAGCTTTTGACAAAACCATTGCAGACATCCGGTCGCCGTTACTGGTTCGATCGTTTCCTGGATAAAGTGAATGACTTGTATCGTCGTATGTTGCGATGGGTCTTGAAATTCCGTAAGACGACGATTTTTGTCACCCTGGCGTTTATTGCCGGAAGTGCGGCGCTTGTACCTATGATTGGGACTGCGTTTATTCCACCGTCCGATCAGGGACAGATTGAAGTCAGCGTCAAGACACCGGCAGGAACGGCGTTGAGTGAAACCGAACGTGTGACGGAAAAAGTGAACGAGCGACTCGATCGCTACGAATCTGTCATCGAGACTAGTTATCTTACTGTAGGTGGCGGTGGATTCGAAGGATTCTCATCCTCCTCAAACCAGGCGACCTACACGATCCAGCTCGTCGACCCCGACGATCGTGAAAAAGATACGGTCACTGTGATGCAGGAAATCAATGATCTGATGGACGACATCCCTGGAGCCGAAATCACCGTCAGCGAAATCGGTGCCGGCCTCGGTACGGGTGACCCCGTCCAAATCCAGATTAACGGTCCTGAATATGAAGTGCTGCAGCAGCTTGCCGATCAGATGGTCTACATGATCAGTAACGTCGAAGGTGTCCATAACGCGACATCCTCGACTGACGAAGGTCAGCCGGAAATGCAAATCGTCGTCGATCGCGACAAGGCTGCCCAGTATGGCTTGACGTATCAGCAAGTACTCGGTCAGGTACAACTCGGTTTCAGTGGTCAAGTTGCGACGCGTTATCGCGATGGCACGGACGAAATCGATGTAAGGTTGATTTTACCAGAAGAGGAGCGCCAGACGATTGCCGACCTTGAAGGCATGACGATCCAGACACCTACTGGCGCATTGATCCCACTCGCAACGGTTGCCGATCTGGAACAAGTTCAAGGACCGGTATCCCTGCTGCGTGAAAACCAGCAGCGCCAAGTGAACGTATCAAGTGAAGTCGTCGATCGTGACCTCGGAAGTGTGACAGAGGATATCCGCGCTGAGCTTGAACGCTTGAATATGCCGGATGAATACAGCTATGAAATTGGCGGTCAGGCAGAGGATATGCAGGAATCATTCGGAGATCTAGCCCTAGCGCTGGTCTTCTCAATCTTCCTTGTGTATGCCGTGATGGCAATCCAGTTCGAGAACTTCCTGTTCCCGTTCATCATCATGTTCTCGCTGCCAGCCACGATCATCGGTATCGTAACCGGCTTGTTTGTTACAGGATTGCCATTCAGTCTGCCGGCATTCGTCGGAATCATCATGCTCGCCGGAATCGTCGTCAACAACGCCATCGTGCTCGTCGACTATATTAATATTGTCAGGCGGCGTGGGGTGGAGCGCTATGAAGCGATTCTTGAAGCAGCACCGAGTCGTGTGCGTCCGATCCTGATGACGACTTTGACCACCGTGCTCGGCATGGTGCCGCTTGCCATCGGAATCGGCCAGGGAGCGGAAGCCCAACAGCCGCTCGCCGTAACGATCATCTTCGGCCTGTCGATCTCCAGCTTGTTCACCATGCTGCTGATCCCGGTCGTCTACACCTATTTTGATGATCTATCCAATAAGATTTCTGGCTTGTTCCGGAAGAAATAATCAAGAAGACCTGCCCGCGGGCAGGTCTTTTCTTGTTTGGTGTGGCGTTGGGCGGTGGTGCGTGCTGTTCGCCAGATTATTGGTGTTTTTCGCCAGTTAATCTGGAATTTCGCCAGTTTGTGGCAGGGTATCGCCAGAAAACACACGGATATCGCCAGATTACTAGCTCGATAATCAGATTTCCCCATCATCCAGACCACCAATTTTTCTAAATTTGAACTAAAGCAGGAGTATGTATAAGTAATGTCAAAATTAGGAGGGGACAGGAGGTGAACAGAATTTGATCTACAAGCCACTTACCTTTCCACTTCGCATATGCAAGCTTCAAGCACTCGCTAAGAGGCTGCCCTACACGTATGATAAATATGAAATCATCCAAACGGAGATCAAAACAAGAACATATGGCTACAAAGGTGAAAAATCTTTAGAGTACCCATTTTCTTTTTTACCGGATGATTTCCGCATCTTCTTCGATTTGCGACTTCACAATGGTACGCATTTCTTTCAAATCGATGCATTGATTGTTACTAGTAAATTCCTTTTAGTAGTTGAAGCCAAATATCTTAGCAAGAGTCCACTTGTCGATAACAATAATCAGCTCATACAGGACCTAGACGGACAGCCGAAAGGGTCGCTCAGTCCTTTTACTCAAGTATTTCGGCAACGCGATCAGCTTGAGCAATGGATAGCTACACACGGTTTTCCTCAAGTTCCGATTTATCCCCTAGTAGCAAGTAGTCATCCCACATCCGTTATTCGAATCGAAGATCCATCCTATGCAAAGTTTTTGACCAGAACTGATGCCCTACCTGAAAAAATCAAGGAAATTCAGAAGCTATTCAAAGAAGAAGTTTATACAAAAGAAACTATTGAGTTATTTACTGGTTTACTACTGAAAAATCATCAGCCCTTTGAATTCAAACCGTTACCTTATTTCAATATCAGTTATAACAGCTTAAGGAAGGGTGTGATTTGTAGTAAATGCGACTTCCTGCCGATGCTGCGGCGACATGGGACCTGGTTTTGTCCGAAATGCAATCATACATGCAAGGAGGCGCATTTGGAGGCGTTACGGGATTATACACTTCTAATTGGAGATGAAATCACTAGCAGGGGATTGAGAGATTTCCTTGCATTTACATCAGCAGATACAGCTAAACGGTTGTTGAGTGCATGTAATATTAAAAGGTTTGGTGGAGGGAGGGGTGTGAAATACCGATTGCCAGATTATAACCGGATATCGCCAGATTAATCGAGTTTTCGCCAGATTTAGGCGTATTATCGCCAGAAAACACACGGGTATCGCCAGAAAACCAGCCTCTAGCCAACCCGAGTACACGCTATTAACAGAAACCCAGCCTCCAGCTAACCCAAGCCCACCGCACAGCATTCCACGACTACAGCTCAACCCTGCCCATCCGGATAACGATTCATCTTCCCGAAAATATCCCACGCGGTCACAATACCGAGCGGCTTCCGATCACGCTCACCATCCTCAGTGATCATAACCGCCTTAAGCTTCCGGCCTTCCTCGAAGCTCACCTCGAACGCTTCCTCCAGCTCAAACAACGAACTGTCCTCCCTCAAAAAATGAATGCTGTGCTCCCGCTCATGCTCGAGAATATCTTCAGCAAGCACACCTTCCCCGACTTCACCCTTCTCATGAAGCCAGCGCACGACTCCCTCGCTCGTTAACAGCCCGCAATACGTATGCCCTGTATCATAAATCGGAAATTGAGCGACCTGATACCTGCTGAATCCCTCCAGCACATGGCTCACCAGCGAATCCTTCCGATAGTAAATCACCGGCTCAGAAGCTAACGTTAGCGCAAGTGGCGGCTGCTCAAGCGTATGGCTGATCTCTTC
The DNA here is from genome assembly GCF_042675915.1 of Thalassobacillus hwangdonensis. NCBI lineage: Bacteria > Bacillati > Bacillota > Bacilli > Caryophanales > Bacillaceae > Thalassobacillus > Thalassobacillus hwangdonensis. The sequence continues at coordinate 730,491 of NZ_JBHTKL010000005.1, forward strand.
CAACGTCTCGACTACCTCCTCGTGCGGGGTGGCGATGAAGTAATCATCACGAACCCGTTCATGCACGATCGCATTGCGCAGCTTGGCGTACTGCTTTAACGTGTCGAAATGGAAGCGGATGATGCTGTGCTTTTGCTTCGACCGGTTCAGCAGCTCGGCGAAATTATCATTTTTCGGAAATTCGTTCAATTGCTTCAAACTTTGATGCACCTGATTGAAGGCAATTTCAAACCGCTCCGTAAGCCCCTCTCGATCCATCCAAACTCACCCCTTTTTCCCTATTATGCTCTGACATCCAACGGTCTATGTTACGATTAAAAGAAAGGAGTGGATCACATGAAAAAATTGCTGCTCACAGGCTTCGAGCCGTTCCTCGATTTTCCGGTCAACCCGACTCAGGAAATCGTACGAGCACTCGATCAGACGAAGATTAATGACCACCTAATCATCGGCCGTATCCTGCCCGTCGACTTCCAACAATCAGGAAAGCTGACCCTAGAATACATAAATGAAACACATCCAGACAAGGTGGTTGCGCTCGGTCTTGCTGCTGGCCGCCACAAAATCACACCGGAGCGGATTGCAATCAATTGCAACGACGGAGACAAGGATAACAGTGGTCACCGTCCAGAAGGCGAGCCGATCATCGAGGACGGTCCCGATGGCACTTTTTCAACACTGCCAATTAAACAAATCACAGAAATCCTCAACACCAACGGGTACCCTGCCGAAATATCCAATTCCGCAGGCACGTACCTATGCAATAACGTAATGTACCATATTCTACAGGAACCACTGGAAGCGGCTGGGTTCATTCATATTCCTGCTTCGCACGACCTCGCGATTAGGCACGGCAGAATTCCGAGCTGGTCCCAGACGGATCTCACCGAAGCTATAAAACTGGCTATCACAACGATGACTGCTAAATAAAATAGGTCGGGACCTTATCCCGACCTTAACTGAATCCTCCACCATCTTAAACCTCAATAACAAGAGACCAAAACCTTCCCAAATAAAATATTTACAGGAATAACGAACAAGTGGTTTATATTTCCAAATTAGTGGTACATACGACTATACCATGCAACAATGACCCTATATCTCACATGCTTATGCTCCAAAAGTTATTGTTCACTTTTTTTCAGAAATCTCCTTGAAGTAAAAGTGGCGCAAACCCTTGTCACCACTGAGTTTATCAAGCATCGGTCGTACCAGTGTAAGCGATCTGACATAAATCACCAAAAATAGAACTGATTAAGATACAAATTGCAACACATAAATGCATGGTGTATACAGTATATTTTTCTTACGCGATAGTACTGATTCTCCAGAAAAAAGGCAAACCCCTTGAAAAAGGGAGGCGCAAAGTTGCAGGCCTAAGGTATACATAACGAACAACGGCACACGGGAACCGAACTATGGCGGCTGGACTACCTGGAAGACTCGAATGGAGGACGGTATCGGTATGATGAATTCGAACAAACAGTGTGATCAGTTGGATGAAGAGTGGGTAGCATTGATGAAGATCGCCAAGTCAGTAGGGTTCAAAAAAGAAGAAGTCGCGCAATTCATCAACAAAGGGAGGGTAGCAGTAGAGAACGGAAAATAAATATTTTGTAAAAATTGTACTTAATATAGAACGCTTTTCTATTTTGTGATATAATCGCAAGTAGAAAGCAGGTGAGTGGATATGATTGGAGAACGTATCAAAAAAGTACGTAAAGATAGAGGGTTGTCGCTGACGGTTCTTGCCGAACGCGCAGGTGTCGCAAAATCCTATTTAAGTTCGATCGAAAGGAATCTTCAATCCAATCCGTCGATTCAATTCCTAGAGAAGGTATCAGCGGAACTGAACGTTTCCATCCACTATTTATTGCACGGAGATCAGGAAGAAGCGCAGCTTGACGAAGACTGGATGAAACTCGTCAAAGATGCGATGGACTCCGGCATTTCGAAAGACGAATTCAAAGAGTTCCTCGAATTCAATAAGTGGAAATTGAACAAATAAAGGAAAACCTGTCTGAGGTTATGTGACGTTGCTTCAGACAGGTTTTCCTTTTATTATGTGGGTCGCCGGAAAATATGGTAGAGTCGCCGGTAAGTGTGGTTGACTCGCCGGAAACCCGGAGAACTCGCCGGAACCGGCGCAAGTAGCGGTTTTTCTGACATTCACAAGCTGATCTGATGGGGGTCGCCGGAAAAATGGCAAAGTCGCCGGTAAGTGTGGTTGACTCGCCGGAAAACCAGCAAACTCGCCGGAACCACCCCCAGCAGCCAGGATATACAGACAAGCACTCATCAAAAAAACAACTTGATCAAACGTTTGATCAAGTGAATAGAATACATAAGCAAGGTGGTTATCATGAAAAACTCACTCTACTGGTGGCTCGCCCCAATCGCATGGATGGGAGTCATCTTCTACGCATCCTCACAGCCATATCAGGAGCAGGATCTCAAGCCATTCCTGTCCAATTACATCGACGTATCCTTTCTCGCTCCATACCTTGACTGGATCCGCTTCACCTATCACCATTCAGAGGTCAGCGTGGCCGAACTCGGTACTGCCGGATTCATTGAATTTTTCATTCGAAAAGGCGCTCATGTAACAGTATTCATGATTCTTTTCCTTCTTTTCTATCTGGCATTAACGAAATCAGCATTCCAAAAACCGATTCTAACCGCGCTCACCCTTACTGTTCTTTATGCAGCACTTGACGAAATGCATCAGGGGATGACACCGAACCGCACGCCTTACATTGGTGATGTGGTGCTGGATACGATTGGAGCTTTGATTGGAGTTGGATTAATTCTATTGATTTCAAAGAGGAAGAAAGACCCGATTTCCAAAAAATGAAATAAAATGCTGAAAATCTTATAATTCGACATTATTTTCCTTGTTTTTGTGATAAATTGGAACTATTATCTATTTAAACGACAACCTACAAATATAATCGGGCCACACCGAATAATAGAACAAGTAATCTGACGAATTTTTAGATTACTAGTATAAATGTCTTTTAATAGGGAATGGGAACAATACGTGTCTATAAAGTACGGAATAAGCACAGGGAAGGTGTAAGTAATGGGGAATGAAAATGAGTTGTATGAACTGCTTTCGAAGATCGTCAATATGGCAGAGTCCGAAGAAGTGAAATCCTGCCAAGACGTCATCAATATCTTTGAAAACGAATTCCAGTTCAATAAAGCATGATTATAGGAAGAACGATGAATGAACGATGAATGATTGTAAGGAAGCATCCACCGCAGTTCAATGAAGGTAGATGCTTTTAAACTTGCCTTGATTTGCCTATACTAAGTTCAAGTAGCGGGGCAATTTCCCTGCTTTCATTATTAGACAAAAACCCTCAATAATAGAACAGCTTTATGATTATGACAAAATCGGTTAAAATATAGAAGGTTCGACAATATTTTACTATGAGATAAAGAGGGGTTTCTTTATGGTTAGTATCAGCAACCTCCTGATAGGGCTGATGATTTCGTTTACGACCAGTTTTCTTCTGACCTTTCCGGTACGTAAGCTTGCATATAGATTGAAAGTGATGGATTATCCTGAACTTAGAAAAATACATACGAAAATCACACCGCGCATGGGTGGACTTGCTATCTTCTTCGGGGTAGTCGCCGGAATGATCTATTTACAACCGACTATTCCTCATTTCTTATCGATCTGTCTTGGAGCGGTCGTCATCATGCTTACTGGTCTATTGGATGATCGTTATCAGTTGAGGCCGCTAGTGAAACTGACAGGGCAGATCATTGCCGCTGTTCTGCTGCTGTCCTCGGGGCTGATCATTGAGAAGATAACGATCCCCTTGATTGGTGTCATTCCTTTGAATTATTTCGTTGGAGTGATCCTGACTTTCTTTTGGATCATCGGTGTGACGAATGCAATTAACTTGATCGACGGATTGGATGGCCTGGCTACAGGGGTGACGACCATTGCCTTATCCAGCATACTCGTAATGGCTTTCATCGATCAGCATGCCTTTGTTATTATGATATGTATTACATTGATCGGTAGTAATCTCGGCTTTCTGCCGCATAACTTTTATCCCGCCAAGATCTACATGGGGGATACGGGATCGCTCTTTTTAGGTTACTCCGTTGCTGTCATTTCAGTTCTGGGCTTGATGAAAAGCATCACGTTTTTCAGTTTCATCATTCCAATTCTGGTGCTGGCGATCCCGATTTTTGATACACTTTTTTCTATACTGAGGAGAATGATCAACAAAAAGAACATTCTTTCACCTGATAATCAGCACATCCATTATCAGCTGATTGCAGCAGGTTTCAGTCATCGGGCTACGGTATTGATTCTTTATGGGTTCAGTATTCTATTCGGATTTTTAGGTGTGATTTTCTCTTACGCATCATTTGCATTTGCACTCATATTGTCTTTCGTCATCCTGTTGCTTCTTCATCTGTTTGCTGAAATGACCGGCGTGGTCAAAGGTGGGAGAACACCTGTCATCGATACTGTGAAGAAAACAGCGAAAAAGACGAAAAAGGAACTCAAAGATAAAGTGGAGCCTTCACGGCAAGAACCGCAACAGCAAGAGGAAATGAATACCGATACCGAGGCAGTTGATGAACAACCGGAGGAACCTGCACTTCCAATCGATGAGGCCTCCACTGAGGAAGAGGATACTTACGATGAGTCTCCAGAACAGGTAGAGGACACTACTGATGAGCCGCAATCATCGGAAGAAGATGATGACAACATGGGTGGTCATCAACGAGAACGAGGATATAGTTAAAAGAAGGGGAGCGTTTCCCCTTTTTAAAAAAGCCCGCACCTTGTGACAGGTGCGGGCTTTTCTATAGGTTACAGACTCCAGTAATGGAATCCTTTCGCTTCACATTCATTGTGATCAAGTGTACCTTTTACATCGATCAATACTTTGCGATCGTCCTTATATAGTTTTTCCAAGGAATCAATATCATACGATTCTTTGAATTCCTTATGCGGGACTGCGTAAACGATGGCATCAAGGTCTGTCAGTTCCTCTTCGTCGACAAGGTCGATGTCGAAGGCGCGCTTCGCTTCTTCCTTGTCTGCGACTGGATCATGGATGAGCAGCTGTACGCCGTATTCTTCCAATTCTTCAATGATGTCGATCACTTTCGTGTTCCTTACATCACCGACGTTTTCTTTGAAGGCAAGTCCAAGAATCGCGACTTTCGCGCCATCAATTTCATGCTTTGCCTTGATCATTTTCTTGATGACATTGCTCGCGATATATTTACCCATATCATCATTGATCTTACGACCAGATAGGATGATTTGGGAATGGTAGCCAAGTTGTTCTGCTTTGTACGTGAAGTAATATGGGTCAACGCCGATACAGTGGCCGCCTACAAGTCCAGGTGTGAACTTGAGGAAGTTCCACTTCGTACCTGCTGCTTCAAGTACAGCCTTCGTGTTGATGCCCATTTTGTTGAACACCATCGACAATTCATTCATGAAGGCGATGTTGATGTCTCGTTGTGAATTCTCGATGACCTTAGCTGCTTCCGCTACTTTGATGGATTCAGCTTCGAATACGCCAGCTTCGATGATCGAACCGTAAAGGTCCGATAGTTCCTTCAACGCTTCCTCATCAGATCCGGAAACGATTTTCGTGATTTTCGTAAGGGTGTTCACTCGGTCGCCTGGGTTGATGCGCTCTGGTGAATAACCGACTTTGAAGTCTTGTCCGAAAGTCAATCCGGATTCCTCTTCAAGCAAAGGCACACAGATTTCTTCCGTTGTACCAGGATAGACGGTGGATTCATATACTACGATGGCACCTTCCTGAAGGTGACGTCCGACCATCTTACTTGCACTGATTACTGGGTTCAGGTCCGGTGTTTTGTCCGTATTGATCGGAGTCGGAACGGTGACGATCAGGAATTTGCAATCCTTAAGATCATTTTCATCACTCGTGAAGGTCATCGTTGTTTTCTCCAATGCTTCGTTCCCGACTTCATCTGTAATGTCGATTCCGCTCAAATATTTATCCAGTTTCGCTTTGTTGATATCAAGTCCGACGACATCGAAATGCTTCGCCAGTTCGACAGCAAGCGGAAGCCCGACATAGCCGAGCCCAATGACTGCTATTTTTTCTTCTTTATTTTTCAATTTCGTAAATAAACTCATTGTTCAACCCTGCCTTTATGTAGAAGGTTTTTAGTTTGGTCCAATTCCAATTCTATCATACATATATATTTACCTTTTGTATAGCAAGGTATATTATGCAAATGTAACAGATACAAGACAATTTTGCTCGGAACTGAACTTGTCATTTCCATTATGATAAAATGAACAAAGAAATCGGACTTATCAAAGGAGCGTCTAGTTATGAGAGTGAAAAAAGCCATCATTCCAGCAGCAGGATTAGGCACACGTTTTTTACCAGCTACGAAAGCACAGCCGAAGGAAATGCTGCCGATCGTAGATAAACCGACGATTCAATATATTGTAGAAGAAGCCGTTCAATCCGGCATTGAAGATATCATCATCATTTCAGGACGTGGGAAACGTGCGATCGAAGACCACTTCGATGTGTCCTATGAACTTGAGGAGAAGCTGACTCAGAAAGGGAAGCACGACATGCTCGAAATGGTGCGTTCGATCTCCAACTTGGCGAATATCCATTATATCCGTCAAAAAGAACCGAACGGACTTGGCCATGCCATTAGTGTTGCGGAGAGCTTCATCGGGAACGAGCCGTTCGCGGTCCTGTTAGGGGACGACATCGTCGAAGCGGATGAACCATGCCTGAAGCAGCTGATGGATGTGTATGACGAATACGGCCATTCTGTTGTAGGTGTACAGGATGTTCCTTGGGAGAATGTTTCGAAGTATGGCATCATCAATCCATCAGAGAAGAATGGGTACCGTGATTCCGTCCAGGAAATCCAATCCTTAGTAGAGAAGCCTGCCCTGGAAAACGCTCCTTCGAACTTGGCGATTATGGGCCGTTACGTGCTTTCTCCTGAAATCTTCAGTATCCTGAAGGATCAGAATCCTGGGAAAGATGGAGAAATCCAACTGACGGATGCGATTGAAACGCTTAATGACAGGGAAAAGGTATTGGCATATAACTTCACCGGAAAACGATACGATATCGGTGGGAAGCTTGGATTTGTCCAAGCGACGATCGATTTTGCATTGAACCGGGAAGATTTACATGAAGAAATCAAAGCGTACATGGAAAAGAAACTGGACAACCTAAGAAACAACTAGGAGTGAAATTCTTATGAACATAGCAGTAATCGGGACAGGATATGTGGGTCTCGTAACAGGTGTGTGCCTGTCAGATCTTGGCCACAATGTTACATGCATCGATATCGATGAAAAGAAAGTAGAAAAGCTGAATAATGGAAAGAGTCCGATTTATGAAGAAGGACTGGAAGAACTCCTCGAAAAGAACCTTCGACAGGAACGATTGACGTTTACGACAGATTACACAAGAGGGTTGGCACAAAAGCAGCTTGTCTACATCGCTGTCGGCACCCCGCAAGGAGATGATGGCTCCGCAGACTTGACGTATGTGAATGCAGCGTGTCGTGATATCGCTTCCCATCTTGAAAATGATGCAGTAATCGTAACGAAAAGTACCGTTCCAGTTGGTACGAACGAACATATAAAGGAAACGATTGAAGCCAACCTTGTTAACGACGTCTCTATTTCGGTCGCTTCCAACCCGGAGTTTCTCCGTCAGGGTTCAGCCGTACATGATACATTCCGCGGTGACAGGATTGTCATCGGTTCGAATGATGAAGAAGCGCTTGAACTCCTGGAGAAGGTCAATGCGGGCTTCCGATTGCCGATCGTCAAAACAGACTTGCGCAGTGCAGAGATGATCAAGTATGCATCCAACGCGTTCCTCGCGACGAAAATCAGCTTCATCAATGAGATGGCGAACCTCTCAGAGAAAATCGGCGCCAATATCGATCACGTAGCTAAAGGGATGGGTATGGATAAGCGGATCGGGGAAAGCTTTCTCAACGCTGGGATCGGCTTCGGTGGATCCTGTTTCCCGAAAGATACACGAGCGATCATCTCGATCGGCAGGAACGTTGAAAATGATATGCCGATTTTGGAAAATGTCGTTGACGTCAATGAGCGCCAGCGAAGCATCATCGTTGATAAGCTGCATAAACGGGTAACGGATCTGAGTAACAAGAAGGTAGCTGTCCTCGGTTTATCTTTCAAACCGAACACAGATGACATGCGCGAAGCACCGTCCATCGATGTCACGGAAAAGCTACTCGATAAAAACGCAGAAGTCGTTGCATACGACCCGGTCGCAACAGAGAATGCGAAGGAAGTCCTTTCGAATAAGGTCCACTACGCGACAAGTATCGAGAAAGCGGTACAGGATGCAGATGTTGCGATCATCCTGACAGAATGGAAAGAGATTAAGAACTTCCCGCTTCACGAATACAAAGCACGAATGAAAGAAGCGTTGGTCTTTGATGGAAGGAACTGCTTCACACTTGACCAGGTGAAGAATAGCGGAGTTGAATACCATTCAATCGGCCGTCCGGTCATTTATGGATAATAGAAAGAGTCTGGTGTTGTTGACACCGGACTTTTTTAATGGATTAATTATGACAAATTTCATCCTTATTGTAATCGTTCAGACAATTTATTTATAGAGTTTGCTATGGTATAATTCGTGAAGTATATTTGTGCTTTTTCGCGCAAGGAAGGCTGACATACAATGAAAAAGAAAAAAGTGCTTTTTTTCATTTATCAACTAGGTGCGGGCGGTGCAGCGCGCACAATTTTGAATATCGTCAACAACATGGATCGGGAAAAATTCACCCCGATTCTTGTCACATTGGATTATAATGGGAGTTATGAATCCTATTTGAATGAAGATGTGACCTTTTTCAAATTAAAAACAAAACGGCTCCGTTCTGCGATTCTTCCTTTGGCGAAAGTGATTCGCAGGCAGCGTCCGGATATAGTGTTCAGCACTATACCTAACTACAATACGATCGCGATCCTTGCGACGGTTCTTTCAGGAACAAGAGCGAAAAATGTCGTCCGCGAGGCAGCATACTTAGGTGGAACATTCACTTCCGATTTGAAGCTTCGTCTTTACGGGCTTCTTTATCGACGTGCCACAAGGGTTATCGCCCTTTCCCATGGGGTAAAGGATAATATCGTCAACCGTTATAAAGTGAAACGAGATAAAATCACGGTCATCTATAACCCTGTCGATCTCGACACGATCGAGGAGATGATCGATCGCGCACCACTTCCAGATGAGCATGAGCATATTTTCAATACAGAAGAAAAAGTGCTCATCACAGCAGGCCGGATGGTGAACGATAAAGACCACCATACATTATTAAGAGCATTCGCAAGAGTCAATGAAAAGATCAATGCTCGCCTCGTCATCCTTGGAGAAGGAGCACTCGAACAGGAGCTGAAGCAGCTTGCTGATCAACTCGGAATTGCAGATAAAGTATTTTTCCTAGGTTTCCAAACGAATCCTTATCTGTACTTCCATCATGCTGACGCCTTTGTCCTATCATCAAAACGAGAAGGGTTCGGTCATGTCCTTGCTGAAGCGCTAGCATCCGGTACTCCGGTCATTTCAACCAACTGTCGTCCCGGTGCTGTAGAAGTGCTAGATGATGGGGAATACGGTGAAATGTGTGAAGTTGGGAACGATAAGGATATGGCAGAAAAAATAACCAGTATCCTTACTCTACAAGAGGAAGATCGTGCTGCCATTGTCAGAAAAGGATACAAGCGAGCGAATGACTTTCATGCAGGCAAAATTGCCGGTGAATATGAAGCAATGTTCACAGAAACGATTGAACAGAAATAATAGAGGATGAGTATGTATGTCGATTCCAAAGCAGGTAGTGCACCTTACTACTGTCCATCACCCATTTGATCCAAGAATTTTCCATAAAGAATGCAAGTCTCTTCAACAGGCAGGCTATGATGTAACGCTGCTGGCACAACGGGACGAGAATGGCGGGGTGGCTGACAAGCCGATCCGTCATCTCCCTTTGAAAAAATACAAAAGCAAATGGAAGCGGATGATCTTCGGTACTTGGCAGGCATATCGCCAGGCCAAGCTGATCGATGCAGACGTGTACCACTTCCATGACCCGGAACTATTACCGGTAGGCTGGCTACTTAAAAAGAAAACAGACGCAGTCGTCATCTATGACGTGCACGAAGATTATTATACAAGTATTCTGCAGAAGGACTATATGAAACCAAACGTCAAGAAGGCGGTAGCCGCAGGCTATCGTTTGCTCGAAAAGCTTCTCTCGAAGAACATGGGAATTTGTCTGGCTGAGAAATACTATAAAGACACCCACCCGACTGGGACATGCGTCCTGAATTATCCTACTGTCAATGAGAAGTTTATCGAGCATACTCGCACAGGTGAAGCAGAAGATGCAGTCATCTATACCGGAAACGTGACAGAGGTGCGTGGAGCGCTCCTTCATGCCAAGCTTCCTGTCATCGATCCGTCATTATCGGTCCACTTTGTCGGCAAATGTCCAAGCCAACTCGCTGAAAAAATGTACGAGGTTGCCGGTCAGGAGAAAGACAGGCTGGATATCGAGGGGATCAATCGTTTCATCGAGAAAGAAGTGATCGAAGAGCGTTACCTCGGCAGGAATTGGCTGGCAGGAATTGCTTTGTTTCCGCCAACCGACCATTATATGAGAAAAGAATTGACCAAGTTCTTCGAATACATGAATGCCGGTCTTCCGGTCATTTGCTCAGACTTCCCGGTTTGGAAAGACTTTATCGAAAAGCACCAGTGCGGAATCGCGGTCGATCCATACGATGATCAGGCCGTCCGCGAAGCGATCGATTATCTGCGCACCCATCCGGAAGAAGCGAAGGTCATGGGCGAAAACGGCAAAAAGGCCGTCATGGAAGAATTGAATTGGAATACCCAGGAACAGATACTGCTTCGCTGGTATGAGTCATTGCTTGATGAAAAGCCGGCGGGGATGGAAGGTTAGGATAGGATGGTAGAAACTCAGGATCCACTTGTTTCTGTGATCACCCCAGCGTATAACGCAGAACGTTTCATCAAAGAAACGATGCAATCGGTCATCGATCAGACGTTCACCAATTGGGAGATGGTCATCGTCGACGATCGATCACAGGATCGGACAGTGGAATATGTAAAAGAATATCAGCAGCAAGATGAGCGCATCCGCCTGATCGTGCTGGAAGAGAATTCTGGCTCTGCGGTCGCACGTAACACGGCCATCCGTGAAGCACGAGGACGCTACTTGGCTTTTCTGGATAGCGACGACCTCTGGTTGCCGCAAAAATTGGAGCACCAACTGGCATTCATGCAGGAAAAGGACATCGCTTTTTCCTTCACGAAATACCGAAGAATGGAAGAAGACGGAACGGATACGAATGCCGTTACGAACGCTCCTTCGACAGTAGATTACAATTCCCTGATGAAACGTTGTGTCATTGGCTGCCTTACCGTCATGCTCGACACAGAAAAGACGGGGAACGTAGAGATGGTCAACATCCGCACGCGCCAGGATTATGCGCTGTGGCTCGACCTGACAAGACGTGGCTTCCTGGCGCATGGGCTTCCGGAAGTGCTCTCGAGATATCGTGTCGTCGGTGGATCGATTTCCAGTAACAAATGGAAAGCTGCCAAACAGAACTGGCGAGTATTCCGTCATGTCGAGAAGCAGAGCTTGCTCAAAAGCATCTGGTATTTTGCCCATTACGCGATACTTTCAATCAGAGATGTCATCAAATATAGATTTTCACAATAACTTGGTTGGATCCCTCAGATTCAATCGTATGAAATTGGACGGTGTCATGTTTAGTTATGAAAACATATTTGCAGGAAATGCTTAAACGTAAGGACTTATTGATTTATCTTGTCAAATCCGGACTGAAGGCGGAGCACCGGAACAGCTACCTCGGTTATTTCTGGTGGCTGCTGGACCCGCTTTTGAATGTTCTGGTCTACTACTTCCTTGTAGTAGTAATTCTTCAAAGAGGTGACGAAAACTATCCGCTGTTCCTCGTAATCGGTCTGGTTGCATGGCGTTGTATCAGTTCTACGATCAACTCATCTGCGAAGTCGATTACAAGGTACAGTTCCATCATTAATCAAGTTTACTTACCGAAGTCTTTATTTCCGTTGTCATTTACACTGACTCAGTTATTCAACTTCGCATTCGGTTTAGTAGTAGTTGCGATCTTCCTTGCTATATATGGAGTAATGCCTGATTGGCATGTCTTTTACCTTCCAGGGATAGTTATCGTACAGACTGCTTTCTTATTAGGCTTAGGTATGATATTAGGATATATAACGGTATTTGTAAGAGATATCGACAACCTGTTATCGTATGTCATCAGGATTTTCTTCTATGCATCACCAATCATTTGGCAAGGTGGCATGGCTCCAGAGGGATATGGTTGGGTAGTAGCCATCAATCCAATCGCAATCATCGTCGAATCATACCGGGATGTATTGATGCATGGTGCTAATCCTGATTTCATAGGATTGGGAATCATTTTCGTATTGTCACTGTTCGCGATCGTATTCATGCTTCGCTATTACAGCAATCATGAACATAAGATCATCAAGGCACTGTAAGCTATTTTGATTTACTGAAGCAATCATCAATAAAAAGAGGGTTTTTGAATTGCCTAACCAAAATGAACGAACATCATCGGATAAAGTAATCAGAGCGAAGAATGTCGGTGTATCTTTTTACACTGGCCATAAAGACGATATCAAATCCAGGGTATTCCGCATGTTCAAAGAGCGGGGTGTGAGCAAGAAGAAGAAATTCTGGCCACTGGAGGATATCGATTTCGACGGTATCCAAGGGGAAATCCTTGGCATCATCGGTTCGAATGGTGCAGGGAAAACGACGCTCAGCAAAATCATCGCAGGCATTCTCGAGGCAGACCGCGGGGATATCAAGGTGGACGGGAAAGTGACCGCCTTGTTTTCCTTTGGGATGGGGTTCAATAAGGAACTGACTGGTGAAGAGAACGTCTACCTGAACGGAATGATGCTCGGAATCGATAAGAAGTTGATCGATACGTATATCAAGGACATCCATGAATTTTCGGATATTGGAGAATTCTTCTATCAACCGATGAAATACTATTCTTCGGGTATGAAGGCACGTCTAGGCTTCAGTGTTGCTGCTCACTTGCAGCCGGAAATCCTGATCCTGGATGAAGCACTCAATACCGGAGATGCGAAGTTCAGTAAGAAAGCAGCCGAGAAGATGAAGGAACTTGTCGAGCAGGCGAAAATGGTCATCATCGTTACGCACAGTTTAAGATACGCTCAGCGCAACTGTGATCGGCTGATGTGGATTGACGGTGGAAAGGTCCGTGAAATCGGAGACCCTAAGCAGGTTGTCGAGAATTATAAAGCAACCGTACCAAAACGACCGCCACGTAAATTCCGTAACCTTCAACTTGAGAAGACTGAAACTGAAGTGAAAGATGAGGCCATCATCAAAGCGGATAACGTCGGTGTTTCTTTCAAACTGAAAGATAAAGATTTCTGGGCATTGAAAAATGTCAGTTTTGAAATCAAAGAAGGAGAAGTCGTCGGTATCATCGGTCATAACGGTGCCGGTAAAAGTACTTTATGTAAAGTACTAACAAAAATCCTCGCACCTGATGAAGGCGCCATCGAACTGAACGGTGAAACATCTGCCCTGCTCGGTTATGGGACAGGATTCAATGCACACCTTAGCGGAGAGGATAACATCTACCTCAATGCGATGCTGCTTGGAATTCCGAAGAAGAGAGTAGATGAAAAATATGATGAAATCGTTGAATTTTCCGGCTTAGGAGAAAAAATCAAAAAGCCGGTCAAAGATTTATCCAGTGGTATGAAAGCTCGACTTGGCTTTAGCATTGCAGCTATCCTGAAACCGGATATTTTCATTATTGATGAAGCTCTTTCCACAGGTGACATGGCTTTCAAACAGAAAGCAAGTGAACGGATCCAGGATATGATGGAGCGGGCGAAAGCGGTCATCATCGTATCGCACAGCCTCTCGTTCATCGAACAGATTTGTACGCGTGGCATCTGGATGGAAAAGGGTCAGGTGAAATTCGATGGCAGTGCAGAAGAAGCGGTTGCCAAATACCGTGAATCTCAAGGTGTAACAAACAAAAATCCTAAGGGTGCTATAAAGAAAAAGAATAACGCTAAAGGCACCGCTACTAAAAATCCTGGACAAGCAAAAGGTACGACCAATAGAGCAAAGGCTGCAAGCAAGCCCGCTCAGCCTGAGAAAGCGGCGAATAAGAATGAATAGGTTACTGGTGGTGAAGAAATGTTGCGAATCCTGAAAAAAGTGCTATCCGGTCCAATGGACTGGGTGCTCTACACTGTATTAAACGAAAAACAACGAAAAAAGCTTGGAGACCTTCTTTCTGATCGTCAAAAACAGCGACTGAAAGAAATTCTTCATGGAAAAAAAGCGTTGCAGCGAAAGCATTTGCGACAGTTGAAGCACCACCTGTATAACTTAGGCTTTACAGAACGCGCACTTGCAGAATTGGAGGCATTCCATCAGGAAACGGATGATGCTGATATCAAGCGCTTGGCTGCCTGGGAACTCGTCTTATGGCATGCCAATAAGTATTCAGATGAAGGAGCAGAGACAGCCCTAGTCTATTTAAAAGAAGCTGAAAAGAATGAAAGTGGTGCGGATCAACTGAGGCGCATCGCTATTCTTAAAGCAGAGTGTTACGACCAATTGAACCAAGAGAATCAAGGAAAGCAAGTACTCCAGGAAATGCTTGAGAAACAGCAGCACCCGGATCTATATTTAGCTATGGCAAACTTGGAAGCGAACATTGAAGACCGCTTGGATTGGATCAACAAGGCGATGGAAGCCTATGAGCTGCAGCCTATTTCGTTTGCAGCCAAACAGGACCCTGTCTATGACGATTTGATGACCATCCCTTCAGGAGAAAAAGTAGCGGATGGCCCCTTAGTAACAGTTATTTTACCTGCATTCAAAGCAGAAGATGGAATCAAGACAGCAATCGATTCGATTCTTTCTCAGACGTGGCAGAACCTGGAGTTGATTGTCGTAGACGACTGCAGTCCGGACGAAACAAGACAAGTGGCAGAAGCCTATACAGCGAAGGACAAACGAGTAAAACTTCTCGCTACTCCTCAGAATAGCGGTCCTTATGTCGCTCGTAACATTGCATTGCAGGCTGCAAAAGGGGAGTTCATCACGATCAATGACTCAGACGACTGGTCCCATGAGCAGAAGATTGAAAAACAGGCGCGTCACTTGATGGACAATCCATCGATCATTGCAAATACTTCAGAGCATGCAAGATTGACCGAAGACCTGAAGCTGTACCGCAGAGGCACACCAGGTAAATATATTTTCCCGAACATGTCGTCAATCATGTTCAGGAGAGAACCGGTCCTTGAAAAGGTTGGCTATTGGGACAGTGTACGTTTCGCGGCAGATGGTGAATTCAAGCGTCGCTTACTGAGAACGTTCGGGAAAGATAAATACGTCGATTTGAAAACAGGTCCGTTATCACTTCCACGCCAGTCTGTCACTTCCCTGACAGGAAGCTCTGCGTTCGGATACAACGGATTTTTCAAAGGTGTCAGAAAAGAGTACGTCGAAAGTCTGGAGCATCATCATAAACAGGCAGAAAGTCTCTTTTACCCTTACCCACAAGGGAATCGTCCATTCCCAGTACCTGAGCCGATGTGGCCAGAGCGGGAAGAGAAGCAAGATGGGAAACGTCTATTTGAACGAGTAATCGCAGCCGACTTCCGTATGCTGAATGAAGCAGACCTGCAGCAGGTAACAGAATTGATCAAGCATACGAGAGGGCGAGTAGGTCTTATTCAGATGTATGGCTATGACATAAGTATTACGAAACCGATTATGGAAGAAGTAAGAAGGCAGATGGATGGCAAGCAGGTTCAAATGCTTGTGTACGGGGAAAAGGTGCAAGCGAATGAACTCATCGTTCTTGATGCTACTGTGCTGGAGGACAAGCAGCAGTATATTCCTGAATTGACCGTCGATAGCATCCGCGTGCTTGCTCCTAATTCGAGCGAGAGGAAATTGAAAGAGTCTGCTCTTCATCTTCACCAGTATTTTGGTAGTAAAGGTACATGGTACGTAGATAATAATACTGAACTATCTAGTGACACACGTGAACTGCTAGGAGAAGTGATCCAACTGCAATCCTGGATGAAACAAGGGTTGAATCAACATGACTGAAGCCAGACAGCGCGATTATTCAGAGGAATACCGTCGACTTCAGGAAGACCTGCAAAAGGTGGAAGAAGATCGGATAGCAAGTGAGAAGAAACTGGAAGCCCGTAAACGGGAATGGAAGTCAGTGCAAACCAGTAACCTGTTCAAGCTTGTAACAGCAGCGAAGCAGTTGAAGCATTCCCTGCTATCACCTAAGGAAGAGCGCAATTATGAACAATCGGATCAGGAGTGCGAGCGAGCAATACTGACCCCGGAAGTAGTCCTTGCATCGGATTTCAGTCTTCAACCCGATCAGCTAGCGTCCGTCATCGAAGAAATCAACGTGAACCAGCAAATAGGGTTACGTACGGCTTTATTACATTTTTCAACCAGAGCCATCGATCCGACCATCGCTTCACTCCTTGATGAATATGAAGGCGTTGTAATCCTTCGCCCAAGAGATGAAGTGACTTGTCAGTTGTTACTTATCCATCATCCGAATGTGTTGGAGAAACCTATTGCAAAACTCCCTCATATCAAACCAGAGATTGTCAAAGTAGTGATGGAGACCGCTCCGAACGATCAAGCGGGGGGCTATTCCTTAAGGAAAGTCTCAAGAAACCTCCTGGATGTAGCAGATAAACGTGCCAGATGGTACCCATATGATGAGACAGTGAAAGCTGCCATCCATAATTGGGACCACCGCGATTTGAGATATATCAAGCTTTCTTACAATACCTGGGTAAATAACCAAGGAAAATCCAATTACAGCATGTATCTGGATGAATCCCTGATCACCAAAACGGAAGGAGCCGAGGGCATTGACTGAAAAAGAAAAAGAGCAGACGGACGCACAATCCCCTCTCTCCCATGAGACTCAGGAAATCATCGAAGACATGATGGAGACAGAAGCGAAGATTGCTAAGAAACAAGAGCAGATTAAGCAGAACAAGAAAGAAATGAAGCAGATCGAAAAAAGTAATCTATGGAAGAAGAGCACCCTCTTTCGAAAGTTGAAGCGGCTGTTCACCAATCAGACAAAACATGACCGAACGATGAAACTGGAGTTACTTAAGGAAGAATACGATACCCTTCGTAAGGAACTGGAAGAGACCAAAGAGAAGCTGCAGCAAACGCTTCTTGATGACCGAATACTTAAAACTACTGACTTACAAAAAGCAGTCAGGCATCAAAAGAAGGAAGGGAATCTCCCTGCATACGTCAGATCGATTACACAACAGAAGCGTCAGCACGACAGAAACTACAAGGACGCTCTCCAATTCGCAGCGAGAACATTCATGAACGAAAAGGAAGCATACCGGAACCTTGTTTACGCAGATGTGCTGGAATCTTTAAGAATCGAAGAGATTCCTGAGTTCATTGTTCGCGCAGGGCTGACAGACGATCCACTGCCGCTAACATCTGCAGCAACCTTTAGGGGGAGCCTGACGATGCGAATGCGAAAGCAGCAGCTAACTGGTCCCTTGCCCGAAATGCTGCTAGACCATAAACAGACGGCATATCGTTTTATGGAGCAATTGAACGTCCGAGCACCTTGGTCATCATCAGAGATCTACTCGATCGACAATCTGCCGATCCGGGAAGGAATTGTCATCAAACCGGAAGACGGTGCAGGGTCAAGAGGGGTTTATCTTGTATATGACTTAGATGATATAATAGATATCAAACACTCGAAGATGCTCGAAAACTGGCAGGCACTTATTGAAAGTATGCAGGCAGACCTGGAGTCTGGACGTGTAGAGAACGATCGTTGGTACATGGAAGAATTGATTTTAGAGAACATAGAAACCCGAGCACCAGCACGTGATGTGAAATTCTACTGCTTTTATGGAAAAGTTGGTCTTATTTTAGAAATTATCCGTTTTCCTGAAACGAGGTACAGCTGGTGGACAGCAGATGGAGATAGAATCCGCACAGGTAAATATGACGATGATCTGTTCATCGGAACAGGTGTCACACAAGCAGAAGTGGGAATGGCCGCTTCAATCAGCACCCACATCCCTGCTCCGTTCATGCGAATCGATTTTCTTAGAGAAGCGGAAGGGCTCGTGTTCGGCGAATTCACTCCAAAACCGGGGAACTATGATGAATTCGACGAAAAGACAGATCGGTGGATGGGAGAACTGTTTCTTGAAGCAGAAGAACGCCTGATGAAGGACCTTCTTGAAGGTAAGAAGTTTATGGAATATGACAAATTAAAGGGACATCTACTTCCATAAAGGAAGTGTGCTTAGAGTTTTAGGAGGAAAAACTGATGGACGAGAATAACACAGAATGGCTGCCGCACTTATCCAATGAAATCGTTTCGGCAGCGCACGGCAATCTGCTTGATGCGTATGCAGTTTCATTAGAAGGCTGGCGACGTGGCCTTAAGTTGAGATGGCATGTAAAGGACTCTGAGAAATTCAGTGAGATGCGGACATGGTTTGTCGATCGACCAGGTCAACTATTCTCTTTGAGTTCAGAAGAGAAGACCCATTACTTCTTCAGGACCAGAGGCGACTTGGTGGCCAATGACGCAGTCGATATTGGTAAAGATAAAGAACGTACGAAGGCTGTATTGAAAGACGCTGGGGTTTCAGTCCCGGAAGGAAAACAGTTCCAAGAACACGTTCAGGATGAAGAAATCATCCAGTACGCCAACAAGCTTGGTTACCCAGTTGTGCTTAAGCCTACAGATGGAAGCTTCGGACGAGGTGTAATTTCCAATGTCACGAGTGAAGGAGAACTTCGTTACTCATTGGAGTATGTCCGGAAAGAGCTCGATTTTCCAGATGTAATCGTTGAACGTTATATACCAGGACCTGAGTATCGGTTGTATGTAGTCGGTGATGAAGTTGTCGGAGCTATGAACCGTGTACCGGCGAATGTAGTCGGTGATGGTGTGAATTCCGTTCAGGCATTGATTGAAATGAAGAATGAAGAACGTGCCTTGAACCCCAGACTTGTCAGCTGTCCCATCGAAATGACTCAGGACGTTGTAGATTACATGGGAAGAAAAGGGTACACCCTTGATATGGTCCCTGATAAAGGCCAGCAAATCTTCCTGAGTGATAAAAGTAATATTTCTTTAGGCGGCGATCCAGTGGATGTACTAGAGGAACTCCCTGCTAACATCAAACAATTGGCAGTAGATGCCATCAAAGCTGTACCTGGACTGGTTCATGGAGCTGTCGATCTTATTACTCATGAAGAAGAGAAGAAAGGCTACATCATCGAGTTGAACCCTACTGCACAAATCGGTGGGCTTCTGTACCCGATAAAAGGGACACCGAGAGACATACCTGCTGCCATCATCGATTACTACTTCCCTGAGACGAAAGGGAAAGATCGGAATGATACGTTCTTCGATTTTCATGATGTGCTCGATCCTTTGCAATCAAGAGATGCTATTTCAACGACAGTTACTCCTTCCCCACAAGGCAAAGTTTTTGCCAAAAAATATATTGTTAGTGGCAATGTCGGAGATATCGGTTATCATCGAGGACTTCGGAAACAAGCCTTTGAGCGTGAACTTCACGGATTCGTAATGTCGATGGAGAATGGTGATATCGAGGTTGTCGTTGCAGGTACGGATCCTGCCATGGTGGATGATTTCAAGAACGGCCTTTTTGAAGATGAAGAAAGAGCACAGGTCATCGAGTTGCAGGAAGAAGATTATCCTGAGCCGATAAAGGTAGGCTTTGAAATAAAAGCAGATTTGAAGACTCAGATTGAAGAACTGAAGATCCTTCGCAATGAACTAGAGGTTACGGAACGGGAAATGATGAAAGCCGAAGTGCAACGTAGGAAGTTTTATGAAAGCATGTCCTGGAAAGCTACCAAGCCGATACGAGTGGCTGGAGCAATCTTCAAGAAAGTCAGGTCATGACACGCACACAGGAATGGAACGGTGTAGGAGGAATAGATAATGAGTGAGCAGCAGGGAATCAGTCTTCCCCAACTTACGAATGATATTGTAAAGAATGCGAGAAAGACAAGGTTGGATGCGTTTGCCGTAGCTTTGGAAGGGTGGCGCAGAGGCCTGAAGCTTAAATGGTACACGAAGGATTCAGAGTATTATAAGGATATGATCATCTTCGGGGTCAACCCACCGGGAAGACTCTTTTCTCTAAGCTCAGATCAACAGACGCACTTTTTCTTCCGTACTCGTGGAGATATCGTTGCAAATGAAGCGGTGGAAGTAGCGTCAGAAAAAGATGATACAAAGGTAGTTCTGGAGAACGCAGGTGTGCCTGTTCCGAAAGGAAAAGGATTTGAGCCAGATGCGACAGACGAAGAAATCATCGCATTCAGTAAGACATTGGACTACCCTTTGGTTTTGAAACCGACGAATGCCAGTCTTGGTAACGGTGTAGTGACCAATATCCGAAGTGACGAACAATTTCTGAAAGCGATAAATTATGTCAGACATGAACTCAATTATGACGAAGTGATCGTCGAACAACATGTAGATGGCAAAGAGTACCGTGTCTATGTGGTAGATGATAATGTAATCGCTGCATACAACCGTGTTCCTGCCAACATCATCGGTGATGGCGAGCACACAATTGAAGAACTTATCGCTCTGAATAACCAGCAGAGGAAGAAAAACGCACGTCTTAACAGCTGTCTCATCCATATCGACACGGAAATCCTTGAGTTCATACAATCGGCAGGCTATACATTGGAAAGTGTCCCTGAGAAAGGGGAGCAGATTTTCCTTAGAGAGAAGACGAACGTATCTTCCGGTGGTGACCCGATTGATGTGACTGATACCATCGATCCCGAACTGAAGCAAATTGCCATCGACGCAATCAAGGCAGTACCAGGTTTACATCACGGTGGTGTAGATATCATCGTCAATGAAAATCGTTCCATGGAAGCAGCTGGTGTGGTCATCGAGCTCAATCCTACTGCACAAATCGGTGGTGCACTATTCCCCATTAAAGGGAAAGCACGTGATATTCCGGCTGCCATCATCGATTATTACTTCCCTGAAACGAAGGGAATGGATACGAGCAAATCAAAGATATACTTTGATCTGATCAACATCCTTGAACCATTGGAGAACAGGGCAGCATTGGAAGTCGAAGTATCACCTGCACCAATGGGGAAATTGTACGCTAAGAAATTCACCGTGCATGGAACGGTTCAACGTAATAGCTATCATCGCTGGCTGAAGCAGAAAGCGATCGAAAGAAACCTGCACGGATACGTAAAGAACAATGTATTTGATGAAATAGAAATTGTCGTTGCCGGAACTGATCGAAGCACGATTTCTGAATTCAAATCATTGATTTCTCAATATCCTCAGAACTCGAAAGTAAGAAAGATTGAGGAAGAGAATTATGATGAACCGGTGACGATCGGGTTCGAAATCGCTGAGCAATATAATACTACCAATATCAAATCTGTCCAATATGCGTTAAGAAAGATGGATAAAGATTTGAAACACCTGACGAAAATGAAGAACAGGATCCAGAAAGATAACCAGCATATCCTGAACAGTACATCATGGAAATTCACCAAACCACTTCGCAGTGCTGGAGCAGTATTGAAAAACAGAAAATGAGTTTTCATAAGTAAGAAATAAATGCAAAGTGGGGATTGATTTGTCTCAAATAAGTTTGGCAGCTACTGGCGATGTATTACTACATTCCAGAGTGTACCGGTTATGTAAAACAAAAAAAGGGTATGAGTTCAAAGGTAAAATGAGTGCTGCGAAAGAATTGCTGAGTTCTGCTGATCTTTCGATTGTTAATCTGGAAGCAATTGTGGCAGGGGAAGAGATAGGATTAAGCTCTTTCCCGACTTTCAACAACCCGGTCGAACTGGCACAGACGTTGAAGGACTTCGGTACGGATATTGTCACGAATTCGAATAATCACGCATTGGACTTTGGGGAAGAGGGAGCACTTCGTTCCATTCAGAACCTTGAAGCGATCGGACTGGATTATGTCGGCTCACATAAGTCTAAAAAAGACCGCAGTACCTTTAGGGTCATCGAGCGCAAGGGTATCAAATGTGCTCTGTTATCCTTCAGTGCTGTCAGTTTAGGGAACCAGCCACCAAAAGGCAAAGAGTTTCTGTTGAACAGAATTAAGAGTTCGACGAAAAGTTTGCGTCTGGAAATCGAAAAGCTGAAAAAAGAGCACAAGCCAGATGTCATTATCGTTTCCCTGCATTTTGGGAAAGAGTATGCACTTTATCCAGGTGGTGCACAACAAGAGTTGGCCTCTTCCGTCTCGGATTGTGGTGCAGATATCATCATTGGCCACCATCCTCATGTACTTCAGCCAGCAGAGTGGATTACCAATTCCAGAGGTAAAAGAACATTTGTCATCTACTCACTTGGAAACTTCTACTCTGGCCAAAAGGGGTTGTACCGTCAAATTGGAGGCTCTCTTCATCTGGATATCAAAAAGCATTCGAAAAATCCCGGTGACATAAGCATTGAAAAGCCAAGGCTGCATCTTACGTATGTAGATGCAAGTAAAGAGAGTGGCTTCCAAATGCATTCTTTTCTCGAATATATCAAACGAAATCCTTATATAAAGACAGATCATGACGTATTCGACTCGATCGAGGTTTATAGTGAACTTTCCAATCGTTTTAAAAAGTGGATGCCTGAAATAGAGTTGAAATAATCAAATGGAAAAGCCGTCTTCCTTATGAAGACGGCTTTATTTGTATTCATGATTTTCTTTTTATCGATCCAGCAAGCTTCCGAAGTGGTTTTGTAAGTACCCAGGAAGAGCTCTCTTCCATCGATTTCAATTGCTTCTTTAAATGTTTGTTTTGTTTTGCGGTTAATTCTCTGATGCTTTCTTTGCTCTCATAGTCGGCTAGCTTTTTAACGAGCTCTTGGTAATCATTTTTCAGCTCACTGAACTTATTCAGTAAATGTTCATTTGTTTTATTGGCTGGTGCTTTCATAGATTTGTAATCGACTATATGGAAACCTTGTGCAATGGGGGTTTGTCTGGACTTTGCCTTTATAGTTGCCCCTGGATACTGATCCATGACTACCTCTTTCATTTTTGTTGAGAAATTAGCAATAGTTGCCTCATTCCCTCCAACCACGATTGCGGTATCACCACTTTTCAACGCCTTGATATAGCCATTGATATTACAACTATATGCAAGCTGCCTCACTTGCTCAGCCAGATCTTGGCTGTAGTTGATATTTGTAAGCAGATAGCGTTTTAAAAGGACAGGTGATTCAGGAAAGCTGGCAAGTTCAATTCCAACTGCAGTCTGGTTAATTAAAGTTTCGTAAAGGGAATGGAAGTCAATATAAAGCTTCTTTCCCTCTTCCATTGAATGGTCTTTATAATCAGGAAAATAGAAATCAATCAGTTGCGAAGGGGTATTCCAGTCATTTCCCTGGGGTGACAGAAGGTTGTTGGTGGAGAACGGTTGAGTATTCGTCCCATCACTTAGTGTGAAATTGAGTTCACCAACATCATTCAAATATATATAGATGTCGAGGCCTCTTCTCCACGCTTCCAGAATAACGCCGGGAGCATTGAGGATCTTTTCATCAATGCTATCAGAGTGGACATTTTTCAACAGGTCCAATGAGTTGTTCTTCATAATTTTTTCCTTTCTATTAGGAGAATCTATCCATGAACTCATTCTATCATACTAGCTTTATTAAAACGTATAGATTATACACGTAATCGATAGATAAAGAGGATTAGTTGCTTTCAAAATCAAGCTACATGTATACTGATTACAACTATGACGGTGATTTAGTTCCACACATTGATTTCATTTAGTAAAGGGAGTAGTTGTATGAATAGTTATCCGGACTGGTTGACGGAACAAATGATCAACGGGGTGAATGGATTCAATATCGATTCCTTTCTGCTGGCTCTAGAGGGGTGGCGAAGGGGACTGAATTTGAAATTCTACCAAAACCCTGAGGAGCATTCAGATTTAGGGATTATAGGATATGATCCTGCAGGGAAGTTCTTTTCATTATCTGATCAAAATAATACGCATTACTTTTATCGTTCCAGAGGAGACAAAGTGAAGAACGAAACGGTGGATATAGGTACCAATAAAGGAGAAACGAAAAAACGGATGCAGAGCGCAGGTTTGCCGGTACCTCAAGGGTTCGAATTCACTTCGGGATCATCGACTGATGAGGTGTTGGAGGAGGCTTCTGCTCTTGGGTTCCCTCTTGTATTAAAACCTACTTTCGGAAGCTTGGGAAAAGGTGTCATAACAAATATCCAATCAACCGAAGAATTGCAAGAAAGCATTGCGGATGTAAAGAAAGCATTTCCATATTATAGAGACTTCATCGTGGAAGAACATGCAGAGGGCGTCGATGTCCGAGTATATGTGATAGAAGATGAAATCGCTGGTGCTACGAAACGCGTGCGCCCCAATGTAACCGGAGATGGTAAAAGTACAATTGAAGCGCTCATCCATCTGAAAAATGAGACAAGAAAAGCAAACCCACATACAGCTACCAGACTGATAAAACTGGATGAACATCTGCAAAATTATTTAGCAAGGCAGAATAAGGGCTTACAGACCATTCCCGACGAAGGTGAACTCATTTATGTGAAAGGGAACAGTAACATTTCATCAGGAGGAGATTCTGTCGACATAACCGAAGATCTTCCAGCACACGTGAAAAAAATTGCAGTCGATGCAGTGAAGGCTGTTGACGGATTAGTTCATGCCGGGGTGGATTTGCTGATGAAAGAGGATGAAGCAACGACCATCGAAATCAATCCGACAGCAGGTATTGCACTTCATACTTTCCCTCTATACGGAGAGAAACAGAATATCGCAGAAAAAATCATCGATTACTATTTCCCTTCCACAAAGGCAGGAAGCGGATCGGTAAGTAAGTTGATTTATTTCGATTATAAAAACGTGCTGCGCATGATAAGGAGTAATTTCTTCAAGATGGTGGAAATCCCTGATGCACCTCGTGGACCGATCTGTGCGAAACGATATGTCGTTTCAGGCAAGGTGCAGAAGGTCGGGTACAGGAACTGGATAAGGAAACATGCGATCGAAAATGGTCTGCATGGGTACACACGAAACTTGAACAATGGAAATGTCGTTGTTGTAGTGGCAGGAGATGACGAGGATAAAGTAGAAGGCTTCAAGGACTTTTGCTGGCAGGGACCTTCAGGAGCGAAGGTAGAGAAAATCTTGGAGTATGAATGGAATACCCAAGTAAAGGTCGGATTTGAAATAAGAAATACAAAAAAGAAATAAACAAAAAAGCAGTTCCTTACAAAAAGGAACTGCTTTTCTATATTCAGCTTACTTTATTAGCAGCTAATTGCTTTAATATATACGTGTAGAAATCGGGTTTGATATATGCGATTTCCCCTTCTCCGAATTCATTACCTGGTGATGCATTCACCTCAAACAAATAAGGCTTCCCTGTAGAATCGATCCCTAAGTCGATGCCCATATTCGAATTTCGGATCCCATACAATTGTTCCATTTTATATGGAAGGGTTTTGCCGATTTCCACGATGGTGTCTTTGACCTCCTGCCAATTTTCATAATTGGCCTTTAAAAATGAGTGAAGCTTACAAACACTTCCACCCTGGGATACATTGGCGACCACTTTTTGATTGGAACCGATCCGGATAAGATAATTCGTGACTGTCCATTCACCTTTCCCGTCCTTTTCCAATCGTAGCCTGCAATCAAAGGGTTCGCCATTTTTTGTTTTTGAATCAATATATTTCTGGCAAACATACTTATCTAGCTGAATCTCATTTTCGAGGATGGATTGTAATTCCTCCTCTGTACATTTCTTTTCTTCATTTTCGAAACTCAGATAGAAGTTGGCCTCGCCTTTTTCTACTTTATAGATGCCTCTGCCTTTTTGGCCATGTCTAGGCTTGAGGATCACAGCTTCATGTTTTTTGAGGTAATCAATGAATACATCGAAGGTGGAGGTTCGCTTGGACGGAATCAACAAATCGGCAAACTCACCATCATTTTTAAGCATTGTGTACACTTTTTCTTTTCCTCCAAAACTTCCATTGCAGGAAATATAACTCCGTTCATTCAAAAACTTGATGACTTCTTTATAACGGAAGCAATACGTATTTAAATCGATATATGGCGGAATCGGTATTTCTTTGTCGATCCATCTATCATCTACCAGAACCTTGCCATGGATCGTCTCTGTTTCCATATCCACATCTTCCGGATGCGCGTAAACAAGTTCAATTCCATGGAACTTACTGGACTTTGCTAGTAGTTTTGCGAATTTCATGGGCTTTTTGAAGATACGCATGAAACATATGTGCATGATCATGTCTCCTTTAATGGTCATGGTTTTTATACCTTTCGCTCCGCTTTCTGAGTTTGTGGGGAGGGAGCGAGAGGCCGACCTACTAAGATATACCCGATATCCATAGTGAAATAAGCATATTTTATGTAGAAAAATGTTGAATAATATTGTAAAAATGTGGCACTACACTTATACTGTGTTACGTACCATCCCAATAACATAAGGAGGTGAGGAACTAAAGTGAAAGGCTTGAAATCATTTTTATTTCTGGCAACGATATTTTTAACATTCCACTTTAGTGCTCAGGTTATACTTGCTTCTACTGACTCGGCTGACCAGATGAAAGAAGAAGCAACTGAAGAAAACCAGTCCGAATCGATTGAGAAGAACGAATCAGATGAAAATGAACCTGAAGAAACTGAGGAAGGTTCAGAGAGCATATCTGATAAGGAAGAAATTGAAGAAGAGGAAGAAGTGCTTTCCCCTCTCCCGACAGAGGACATAGAAGACGCTCCAGCAAAAACTGCAGAAGAAAATGAAAGTGAATCTAGTAATCTACCTACATATGAAGAAAAAGAAAGTACAGAAGAAGTAGTAGTAGAACCGAAAGAGGAAAAAGCCGCCGAACCTGCATCGGAAACTGTCAACACCACTATGTTTTCCATGCAAAGCTCTACTAGCTTTCGGATAGGGGACCGTAATGAAGCAATTTCATCCTTTAAGGAAAAGCTGAATGCGATTGGTTTTGGCGGAATCATCATTTCTGATTACTTCGGAGATTTTACTGCTAGGCGAGTGAAGGAGTTTCAGTCCAACTATGGCCTGACGGTGGACGGAATCGCTGGACCTGCTACCCTGAGTAAACTCGATACAGTTTATAACAGTCCTTACCAGCAAGGTAACCGGGCCACTGGAATCATTCAGTTGAAAAACCAGCTGAACGAGACATCATTTGGAGGCATTATTGTTTCGGACTTTTACGGGTCTTTTACCGAACAGCGTGTAATGGAACTGCAGTCGCATTTAGGCATGGAGCCTAACGGCATTGCAGATACAGTTACAAGAAACGAACTGAATCAGTTGGTTGAACAAATCAATGCGTCCCCTTCAGGCTTTGAGCAAGGCGATCATCACGAAGATATCAGTGATATGAAAAGAAAGCTTAATGCTATCGGCTTCGATGGGATCATCGTTTCCGACTACTTTGGAGGATTTACTGCAAAGCAAGTTGAAGCTTTCCAGGAGAATTACAGGCTTGAGGGAACAGGCGTTGCAAATGAGGCGACTTTGGCAAAACTGAATGAAATTTATAACAGTCCCTATCAGCAAGGGAATCGGGATTCAGGAATTTCGCAGATGAAAGAGTCGCTCAACCGCACAGAATTCGGAGGAATCATTGTCAGTGATCTATATGGATCTTTTACAGCTAAGCGTGTCAAACAACTGCAGAACTATTTTGGGATGGAAGCGAATGGTATTGCAGACGAACTGACAAGAGAACGATTAGAACAATTAGTGATCGAACTAGGTCACCAGCAGGGAGATCATCACAACGACATCAGTGAGATGAAAGTGATGTTGAATCATATAGGGTTCGGCGGAATTCTCGTCACAGACTATTTTGGTGGGTTCACAGAAAAGCGTGTGAAGCAGTTCCAGAGTTACTATGGGCTTCCTGTGAATGGAAGAGCTGACCAATCTACCATGGATTATCTCGAGGAAGTCTACAACAGCAATTCTCAAGCAGGGAAAAGTCACAGCGATAACCTTGCTCTTAAAGAAAAGCTTAATGCGATTGGCTTCGGGGGAATCCTTGTAACGAAATATTTTGGAGCTTTTACAGAACAACGTGTTCAGGAATTCCAGCGTTTCTATGGATTGAAAGTTAATGGGATTGCAGACCATCCTACATTGACGAAGATGAATGAAATCTACTATTCTCCTTTACAAAAGGGGAAGAGTCATAAATCAATCAGTAGCATCAAAGAAGACTTGAATGCAATCAAGTATGATGGAATTCTTGTGACAGACTACTTCGGTTCGTTTACAGAGAAAAGGCTGAAAGAGTTCCAAAGGGATCACGAACTACCTGTCAGCGGCATTGCAGACAGTAGAACAATTGCTGAACTAAAAGAAGCAGTAGAAAATTACAAAGTGAGAATCTTCCTTGACCCGGGCCACGGTGCTCACGATCCAGGTGGACAAGGGTATGGCTTGAATGAGAAGGATGTAGTGCTCGACATTGCTTTACATACAGCAGATATCCTCAGGGAACGGTACACAGGTCATGAAGTCATGCTTTCAAGAACAAACGATACGTTCGTAGAATTGGAAGAGCGTTCGGTCATAGCAAATGATTGGAAAGCAGATTATTTTGTCAGTATCCATACAAATGCCTGGTTGGGTAAAGGGCGTGGATATGAAACTTACATCCATGATGAAAGTGCTGGGAAAGAGGCAATCGAACGACGAGATGACATTCATGATTATATGATTGATCGGATGGATGTGATCGATCGAGGTAAACATGAAGCAGATTTCAATGTGTTGAGGAATACAGATATGCCAGCCATTCTTCTTGAATACATGTTCATCGATAACTATGAAGAAAATGCTAAATTAAGAAGCAGCAGTTATCGTAGATATCTTGGAGAAATTACAGCTGAAGCAATAGCCAGATCGTTTAATCTGGAGAGAAAATAAGTGAATGTACCCAAAAAAGAGATGAGAAGTGAACTCATCTCTTTTTTTTTCGACAAGTATGCAGAAATTCCCACAAAAAGCGGACTTTTGATACGAAATACATGTTGAAAAATGAACGCACTTATTTGATACTAGACTAGTAGAATTTTATTAAATTTTTCCAAGGAGGTGAAACTAAAGTGAGAGTAAGAAAATCATACCTACTATCTATCATCCTAATACTTTCTGTTTTCCACTTTAGTCCACAAATCACTGAGGCTGCTACAGGGCAGACGAACGGTGAAGAAGGTGCACAAGAAGAAGTGAGCAGTTCGGAGGAAACAATACAGACGGAAGAAAGTGAAGCCGCAACGTCTGAAAGTGATTCCACCGGAGAGGTTCCAACTGATGAGACTGAAGCGGATGGAGAAGCTTCACAACCAACCGATTCAGAGCAGACAACAGATGAACCAAGTCAGGAAACAGAGGAACAACAGGAACCAGACACATCCCAAGAAACAGATGAAGATAATGACATAGAAAACAACGAAGCATCAACTGACGAACAAACCGAAGCAACCGATGAAGAAAAGCAGACTGAAACAGTTGAAGAAGAACAACCAGATTCATCGGCAGCTGATATGGAAAGTGAAGAGGTACAAGAGAAACAAGCTCCTAAAGAAGACATAACGTTGGAAAAAGAAGCGAAAGAAAAGTCATCTGAAGAATCCACAATGACTACATTCTCTGTACATAACAGCAACTCCTTCCAAGAAGGCGATCGCCATGAAGACATAAGCAGAATGAAAGAAAAACTGAATGCAATCGGCTTTGACGGCATTCTCGTCACCGACTATTATGGCGGCTTTACGAAACAACGTGTAGAAGACTTCCAGGCGAACTATGCACTTCCGGTTACAGGGATTGCAGATCAAGCTACACTTTCCAAGCTGGATGAAGTTTACACAAGCCCTTTTCAAGTGGGGGGCAGCCATCAGAACATTAGTGATATGAAAGTCAAGCTGAACGCGATGGGCTTCGGCGGAATTTTGGTCACTGACAACTACGGCAACTACACTGCAAAGCGTGTAGCTGATTTCCAGCAGTTTTACGGAATGCTGCCAAATGGAATTGCAGATGACCTGACACGTACTAGAATCAAGCAACTCTATGAAGTCGGGTATCAGCCAGGACATCGAGCTTCCGAAATTTCCAATATGAAAGAGAAATTGAATGCGATTGGATTTGGTGGAATCCTTGTCACCGATTACTATGGTTCATATACCTCCCAGCGTGTGAAAGACTTCCAGGCTTATTACGGCCTGAACGCGACAGGAAAAGCCAACGCAGTGACATTAGCAAAAATTGATGAAGTCTATCAGAGTCCGATGCAGGAGGGCAAACGCCATGACGGTACGATAGAACTGAAGGAAAATCTCAATAGATTAGGTTTTGGAGATATTTTGGTGACCACTTATTACGGTTCATTTACAGAAAGCCGAGTGAAGAAATTCCAGAGCTACTATGGCTTGAATCCTAATGGGATTGCCGATGAAGTAACTTTAGCTAAAATTGACGAAATTCTTTCCAGTCCACATATGGAAGGAAAGCGTTCCGAAGCCAATATTTCCTTGAAAAAGAACCTTAATGACCTCGGGTATGGACAGATTCTGGTCACAGATCTATATGGTTCGTACACCGCAAAGAAGGTACGGGACTTCCAAGAAGATTACGGACTAGTCGTCAATGGCATCGCCGATGAAGTGACACTAGCTAAAATTGACGCCGTTTTTAATATTGGTTTTCGCCAAGGTGATTCCCACCCGGCAATGATCGGTTTGAAACAGGATCTTAACCGGCTCGGTTTCGGTGATATTCTAGTAACGGAATTCTATGGCAGCTTTTCTGAAAAGAAAGTGAAAGAATTCCAGAGATATTACGGATTGGAAGCGGATGGAGTCGTAGATCGAACTACTTTCGAGAAAATTGATCAAATTCTATCAACCCCTTTCCAGGAAGGTGGTTCCCATCCTGACCTGATTACGATGAAGCAGAAGTTGAACTGGTTGGATTACGGTCATATTCTGGTCACCGATTATTTTGGAGGATTTACTGAAACGAAAATCAAGGATTTTCAAGAAGATCATGGTCTTCCAGTAAGCGGTATAGCAGAAAGTAAAACGCGGGCGGAGATCGATCAAGTATTCGCATCTACATTCCAGGAAGGATCTTCCCATGAAAAGGTCAAGGAAATGAAGCGCCTGCTCAATAAAACTGGCTTCGGCGGAATTCTGATCACCGACTATTACGGTTCATTCACCGCACAAAGAGTGAGAGAATTCCAAAGCTATTATGGTTTGGATGCTACCGGTAAAGCGGATTTGAACACGTTGAATAAGATGGAAGAGATCGCTTCGATTCCTTTCCAGGAAGGGGAGCGTCATGAAGATACGGTCGTATTGCATCAGAACCTTAACGAATTAGGGTTCGGTCCGCTTCCTGAATCCACGCTCTATGACTCTTTGACTGCAGATAAAGTAAGCGAATTCCAGGCTTATTATGGTTTGCATGTCAGCGGAATTGCAGATGACTATACGTGGAATAAAATGACGGAAGTGCTTTCAAGTCCATTCCAGGAAGGACAGCGACATGAGGACACAGTAGTCATGAAGGAAAAGTTGAATGCACTTGACTTCGGTCCGATCATCGTTTCCACCTTTTACGGAGCTTATACAGCCCAACAGGTGGAGAAGTTCCAGGAATATTATGGTCTTAAAGTGAATGGAATTACAGATCAGCCTACATGGGAGAAGCTGAATGAAATTCATGCAAGCCCTTATCAGGAAGGTAACACTTCCAGCGGTACAGTTGAGCTGAAGAGAAACTTGAATCGTCTCGGATTTGGGGACATTTTAGTGACTGAGCTATATGGTTCTTTCACAGCTCAAAAAGTTACAGAATTCCAGGAGTATTATGGACTCCGTGCTCACGGAATTGCAGATGCTCCTACATTCGAAAAGATTGAAGAACTGTTGGCAAGTCCGTTGCAGAAAGGCAACAGTCATGAAGATGTCATCACATTGAAAGAAGCTTTGATCAAGCTGGGCTATAACGGCATTATGGTGACAGATTACTTCGGTGACTGGACGGAGCAACGTTTGAAAGAGTTCCAAGCGGATTACGGGCTACCTGTCAGTGGCATCGGCGATGAGAAGACGATGATCGAGCTTCAAAAGGCTGCTGCTGCTTCCAGGGAAGTGTACACGTATTCCGAGTCTTCCTATACATTCAAAGAAGCATTGGATATTCAAATGAACAACTTCCCTCAGACGGATAAATATCGCAATGACCCTGCGTATGTCCATGGAAGTTATCTGGAAATAACCCAATCAGGTGCAATTGCCGGAACCGGTGTAAATGTGCGTACAGCTCCAGTGTTTGGAGACAATATATTCGCGACTTTATCATTCGGTACTGCCATAACTATTCTCGCTGAAGTAGAAGGCGATGAATATAAAGAAAGTACGAAATGGTACAAGTTCAAATACAATGATCGCATATTGTACGCTCACTCATCACTGGTCGACCCTGATGTAATGACAGCAACAACGACTGGAAACTTGAATGTACGCTCTGGTCCAGGAAGCGATTACCATAAATATGGTCTCTTGCCTAAAGGGTCAAAGGTTTCCATTTTCAGCAAGACAGGTAACTGGTATGAAATAAGCTACTCTACATGGAGGCTACCTACCAGAGATGATGTTATTCCGTATCTGAACCCTAACAACAATGATCAGTTCCAACACTTGGATCTTTCTGCGAGTGTTGATGTTAATGCGTTAGAACTGAGTGCAGTATTAAATGGTAAAGGTGTGCTGGATGGAATGGCGCAATCGTTCATTGATGGCGGGCAAACCCATGGGGTAAACGAACTTTACCTTATCTCTCATGCTTTGCTGGAAACTGCTCATGGTACCTCAGCTCTTGCTTCAGGAATCGAGGTAGGACTGAATGATTCAGGAAATCCAGTTCTCGTTACTGAAAACAACCGTGATAAACTGACAGCGATAGAAACTGTCTTCAATATGTTCGGTATTGGAGCTATAGATCGTGATGCACATCGCGCAGGAGCCGTCCGTGCTTACAATGAAGAGTGGTTCTCTCCAGAAGCAGCAATTATCGGAGGAGCGCAGTTCATTGGCAACAGGTATGTTCATAGTGATTATGGTCAGAATACACTGTACAAAATGCGATGGAATCCAATGAATCCATCCGTCCATCAGTATGCTACCGATATCGGCTGGGCCGTTAAGCAAGTAGCTAATATGAGATCAATGTATGAACTATTGAATAATCCGTTGCTGAAATTCAATATCGTCAAGTATAAATAAGAGAAATAATCCAGCCCTGACAGGGCTGGATTATTTTTCATAGAATGGACTGGATTCCTACTATTGACTTCCATACATGGTTCTTTTAGACTATCAATAGGTAATATCGACAAATTATGATAAAAAAGGAAGGCAGGAAACAATGAGATGGCAAGCGATACTATACTAGCAAGTGTGAAAGGTGATCCAGAAAACCATGCTTTAAGTTCAGTCCTTTTGGAAGAGGGAATGACTGATTGGAAGATTATCGAATTGAAAATGAAGTTGAATTGGCTTGGATTTGGTCGAAGTAAACTCACATCTAAGTTTGGTGAGTACTTCCGAGCACAGGTGGAACATTTTCAAGATCAGTACAAGCTTCCCATTAGTGGAGTTATTGATGAAACTACACATCAGAAGATCACCAATGAATTTTTCAACACCTATCGTGATGCCGCCCAATCGGACCATATCAAAGAATTGCTAAAAGCATTGAAGAAGCTGGGGTTCATTGATAAGTTCGAGGATCCATCACCTGCCGAGTTAAAGAACCACCTGATTGACTTTCAATTACACTATGGTCTGGAAGCTTCCGGAGTGTTTAATGAAGCAACGTTCAAGACTATGGCTGAGATCCTTTCCAGTCCCTTGCAGGAAGGGAAGAAAGGGCAAGAGATCTTAAGACTGAAGAAGCTTTTGAATGACGTAGGCTATGGACGTATAAAATTGACTACCAAATTCGGGAAACTTGCTGAACAAAAATTGACAAAGTTTCAAGAAGACTATGGTTTGCCTATAAGTGGAATTGCAGATGAGCTGACATTAGCGAAATTGGAAAAAGCTCTTAAGGTGAAAGAACGATTGATTTATAAGAATTATCCAATGACTTTGCAAGAGGTAATGGATAGCCGGCAGAGTAAAGGAATAATTGACAAAGATGCTTTACTTATTGATCCGAATAAATCCATTAACGACACTAAGAAGAAGTATTTATTTCTAGATTTGTCTCAAACCAATGCTACAACAGCCCATTCCTTGAACAAGCTTCTTGAAAGTAACGACATCCTTGCTCGTTCAGGTAAGAAATTGCTTGAGGTAGCAAACAGCCATAATCTAAATGTCATCTTCTTATTAATGAATGTCTATGAGGCTCTGGAAGCGAACGAAGTAGAAAACTCGTCACTGGATCGTGTGATCAATAAAATAGCGGAAGAATTGAAGCAACGATCCAATTCCGATAATAATACGCTATACAAGCTATATTGTCATCCTGAACAGGGGCAAGAAGGTACATTCGATTCAGAGTGGATCCTTAATCAAGTTGAAGTCCTGTACCACCTTTATAACGAGTTGGGAGAATATATACTGGGACTTGAAATACCAGTCTATAAAAACCTAGAGATTGATAAATATATCAGAGGATAGCCAGAAAACCTATCTCCCAATTTTGGGAAGATAGGTTTCTTATTAAGTAAACGATACAAATCATTTACAGGATATCATGAACACTGAAACTGGTGATATAATATAGATACTCCATAGGAGAATACTTAATATGAAGAGGTAGGAAGCATGCTAGTCGGATTCATGAGACTTTTCAAAAAACCACCACATATTGCAAAGCTTACAGCGATGATGTGCAGTTATTACGGGATGGAACTGATCTATCTCAGACCAAGAGATGTCGATATTGAAAATCATAAAGTTAAGGGTAAGATCTATCGAAATGGTAAGTGGGTCACAGAGGAAAGAGAAATCCCACCGCTGGTCGATATCTATGCATATTGCTATAGAACAAAGTATAAAGAAATCGCCGACTATTTAAAGAAAAATACCCTTGTTACCTATGATCGAAAGAATATTCTCAGTAAAGATAAGCTGCAGGATAAATTGGTGGAGGATGAAGCATTTGCTCATCTCGTCATTCCTACCATGAAGGCTGGCGCGTATGATGACGTGAAACAGTTCCTAAAGGATCATGGACAGATCGTTCTGAAGCCAGTCCATGGTGAGCGAGGAAAAGGAGTGTACATCCTTCATCAGGACGAAGGGGAGTATGTACTCGGCTATCAGAAAGAGGAGACCCGTCTTTCCGAGGAAGAGCTCAATGCTTTCTTTGAGGAGAAAATAGAAAACAAAAATTACATTCTGCAAAAGTATATTTCCTCAAGGTCCGTCCACGGAGATCCATTCGATTGCAGAATCCATATCCAGAAAAACCGAAATGGAAAGTGGCAAATCGCGAAAAAATACATCCGCATCGGCATCGGGCAGAAAGTCATGTCCAATGTCAATCAGGGTGGCGGAATCAGTGATACCGAACCATTCCTGAAGGCTAACTTCGGTGATGACTGGGAGGAAATCGAACAGAAGTTGAATGAGCTTGGAACGACACTGCCTTATAAAATCGAACAGTTAAAGAAAACGCCTACCATGTCTCTAGGACTTGATGTAGCAATTGATCGCGATGGATCATTGTACTTGTTCGAAGCAAATAACGCACCAGCTACAACTTCACTGCTAGGCGAAAGCGCCATGTTGAATGTAGAGTATTACCGTTACCTTCAACGGAAAGTTTTGAATTGGAAAGCGCCTGTAAAGGAACAACTAGAAGAAAAGGCCGCTGAGGCGACAGATGATCTCCACCAAGAGAAAGCAACGCTCGAAACGGAATTGAAACAGCTTCAAGAAACTAACAGGCAATTACAAAAGAGGCAAAAACAAATGGAACAAAGCACCTCCTGGCGATTGACCGCACCAATCCGCAAAATAGGAACGCTGTTGAAAAAATAGCCCTATATAAAAACAGCTCATCTACAAATAGTAGATGAGCTGTTTTTCAGTTTACTAGCTTCCTGACGAAGTCGAGTCCTGCGTTGTGCCTACTGTCGATTGAGCAGCACCAGCTTCCAAATCAAGATGACGCTTCAGCAATCCTTTCGTCTCTTCAAGCGAAGTCTGATCCAACGCCCAGTAATACGTGCCGGAGGGCTGGTAGTCATAGCCTTCGAGCGTATGGGAGTTAATTTCGATGTTCGTGCCTTTCGTTCCATACTGGATGAATGCCTTCATTTCGTTAAAGGTCATGTTCGTCGTCATGTTGTCACCGACGGCCTGCATCAAGTCATCGTATTTCAACAGTGAGTTGACGGATGTCGATTTCTTGATGACTGCGCTGAGGATTTCCTGCTGGCGCTTGCCGCGTTCGATATCGTTATCGAGCTTCCGTGTCCGAGCAAGAGCAAGTGCTTCCTCACCGTCGACGGTCTGTTCACCTGGCATCAGGTGGATCGAGCCTTTCTTGTCCATCGAATTCGATTCGGTGAATTCATATGGGACATCAACGGAAATTCCATTCAATGCGTCAACAACATCGACGAATGCGTGGAAGTTCAATTTGACGTAATAATCCACCGGGATGTCGAGCAGATTCTCGACGGTTTCGATCGTCGCTTTCGGTCCACCAAATGCGTGGGCGTGGTTGATTTTATCTTCATATCCGACTTCAGGAATGTAGACGAGCGAGTCACGCGGGATGCTGACGAGGTTCACACTCTTTTCATCCTTATTGAACGTTGCCAGCATCAATGCATCCGTACGTGCGCTGGAAGCGTTGTTCCGGTGTTCATTGGAATCGACACCCATGATCAGCACGGACACATGGTCCTTGCCGGGATCGACCACTTGTTCACGCAAGTTCGATTTTTCCCGTTCATCTTCTACATATGAGTCAGAGAATACTTTATCAGCTTTGAAATAAAGATAACCTGCATAGCTCCCCGCAGCCAATAAAAGCATCATAGGAAGAAAAACAAAAAAAGCCCGCTTTCTAAGCTTGCGCTTTCTTCTTCTGACGATGCGAGGTCCATTCGTTTTTGCCATCATCATTACTCCTTTATATAGACAATCAGCATGTGCTGCTGCATTTCCTTTTGAAAAATCACTCTTTAGTGTACTACGGTTCGTCCGTTTAGTAAATCATACTTTTGGCAGTTTGTCAGAAAAAGTTGGAAATTGCAGACACATAAAAAGAACCAACCGATTGAACGGGTGGTCCTTGTCAATTATGAGCCTTGTGCTTCTTCAACATCCTGGCCTTCATCAGCCATGGTGCTGCTGATTCCCAAGTGATTCTGGATACGTGTTTTTGCTTCTTCAAGTGCCTGTTGATCAAGTGCCCAGTAGTAGGTGTTGCCTGGCTGGTAATCGGTTCCCTCCAGGGTGTACGTGTTGATTTCGATATCCTTGCCGCTCGTTCCGTACGAAAAGAACGAACGCATTTCGCTGAACGACATGTTCGTTTTCATATTATCACCGACTGCTTCGATCATATTATCATACTTGAAAACGGAACTTGCGGAAGTCGCTTTTTTCATGATCGCTTTCAATACATCCTGTTGACGTTTCCCGCGCTGGATATCGTTATCCATTTTACGAGTACGGGCAAAAGCGAGTGCTTCTTCACCGTTTACTTTCTGTTCACCAGGATATAGGTGAATCGCATCACGTTTATCCATTGAGTTGGATTCTTTGAATTCGTAAGGGACATCGACTGTCACGCCACCGATCGCATCGACGACATCGACAAATGCATGGAAGTTGAGCTTCACATAGTAATCGACAGGAACGTTAAGCAGGTTCTCGACTGTTTCTACTGTCGCCTGTGGACCACCGAATGCGTGGGCGTGGGTGATTTTATCCTCATAGCCGACTTCCGGGATATAGACGAGTGAATCACGGGGGATACTCGTCAGGTCGACACTTTTATCTTCCTTATTGAAGGTCGCAAGCATCAGTGAATCGGTCAGTGCACTGTCTGCATTATCGCGGTGTTCATTGGAATCGACACCCATGATAAGGATTGAAACATTGTCGACACTTGGATCGACCTTTTCCTCACGTAAATCCGATTTCTCACGATTGTCTTCTACATAAGTGTCCGACATCTCGGCACTTGCTTTCATATAGAGGTAACCCGCATACCCGCCGATGGCGAGAAGCAGCACTAATGGGACGATGACGAAATACGCACGTTTCCTCAGCTTGCGCTTCTTCCTGCGGACCACTCTTGATTTATTATTTTTATTATCCATATGATTGCTCCTTTTATCTGGACCGGTATAGGAACCACCGACCCGATTGTCCTGAAGACTTCTCTTCATTTTACTATGACGGAATGGAATAGTAAATCGCTTCACCAACCATATATTAACAGTATTCTATAGATATGATACGGAAGTAGCCTTCATTACCGCGATACCCATTCCTTTCACTAACAAAACAATTAAAAAAGAGAACTTTGCCAAACGGTGTCATTTTAACATGAATAGGTGGGGATTAGAAGACGTAGAAGGTAGTAAAAGAGGGAGAAGTAGGAAAAGGGACAAGCCGTTTGCTGGCTCATCCCTTTAATTATTGATCGTTGAATACTACTTTCCAGTCAGTGAGCGAATCGAACACGAATTTCACTGGTTCGATCGCTACGGCAAGGAAATCTTTCCACCATATATGTACGGATTGTTCCAATGTTTCGGGGCGTTTCTCCTTAGTTTCCTCTTCC
The DNA here is from genome assembly GCF_042675915.1 of Thalassobacillus hwangdonensis. Lineage (NCBI taxonomy): Bacteria > Bacillati > Bacillota > Bacilli > Caryophanales > Bacillaceae > Thalassobacillus > Thalassobacillus hwangdonensis. The sequence continues at coordinate 769,654 of NZ_JBHTKL010000005.1, forward strand.
TCAGTATTCTCTACTACGATGACAGCTTCCGGTCCAGGCGGATCATCGCTGTCTTCTTGAAGTTCCTCTTTATTATCAGTAGCTTCTGATGAAATGACTGATGTAAAAGAAACGCTCTCTTCTTCGGGTGCTGATGCCTCGCTGATTTCGTTAGTCTCAACAGGTTCAGCTTCAGGTTGTTCTGTCACCACTTCTCCTGCTGGCAGACCAAGCGTAACCGCACGTTTCCCCATCGAAGCCCAGTTCCGCTCGAATAACGAACGATTGTAATGCTCGACACTTCCGGTATAAGGGTCATGGACAATGACATGCTCCCCTTCAATACCAGTAAGGACAACTGCATGTTCATAACGGTACCAGTTCACTGTACTGCCGGCTTCGTCTTCCCATGATGCACTCAAGTAGGTCTGTTTCTGATCGATCGTAGTCCAGACCATAACCGGTTTGCCGTTCTCCACGATAGAAAGAAGCGAGTCGAAGCTCTGACCGGTCATGTTGATGCCTTTTCCAGGCAAGTATGTATTAATTGTCTGCAAAATCGGTCCTTCAAACACACCGAAGCTGCCATCTTTCTCTGAATAAGGATCTCCGACAAATGCGACATTCGGATTGCCTCCGGTCCAGTTGCCATCGACTTCATTCACTTTCGGTCCTTTCGGCAGGCTGTCTGCCACATCGAACTTCGACACGCTAACGCCACCCCAATTCAACAGCATCGCAAGGGAAGTCGCTTCGCAGCCGGTTGGTAATTCCGGATATTGATCGAACACGGGAACACCTTTCACCTTCACACTTGCTGCTTTCAGTTCTTTAGGAATAAAAATAATCAATAATACGATAAGTGCCACAATAAACTTCTTCATTTATTCACCCAACATCTATAAAACTTGCTCTGTCCTGCCGATACTTATAAAAGGAAGCTCCTTTCTTCGATAGAATTGCAGAATAGACACGGGGTCCATACTACCATAATCAGGCCATATTTCATAGATTAGGTAAAAAGAATGATAAAAGTTTTATTCTATTTTCAATTGGTAAGTAGAATAGGCGAAGTAGATAGTGAATGCGAGAATTGTCGAATAATGCAAAAGTCATGGTTTGTGTTATTTCTCTTAAATTTAACAAATTTTCCAAGAGTATTATGCTATAATGTGACTAGTTTTTTAAATCGCAACCAGAATAGAAAGATGGAGGGACATGAATGGAAGAGACGATTTCACTGAAAGAGATATTCCAGGTGCTGAAGAAACGTTTTTGGCTGATTTTCACGCTGACGGTCGGAGCGGTAATCATCGCGGCGGTAGTGAGCTACTTCGTTTTGACACCAACTTACCAGGCTACGTCAGAATTCATCGTGAATTCAAATAACCAGCAAGCAGAAGAAGTCGACGTCAATGATATACGAACAAACTTAGAACTTATCAATACATATAAGAAAGTAATCGAAAGTCCACGTATATTGAATCAGGTCGCAGATGAAATGGGTATCAACATGTCAGCTGGAACGATGCAGAGCAAATTGAATGTTTCCAGTGAGCAGAACACACAGGTTGTAACAGTAACGGTGACTGATCCGGATCAAGCATTCGCTGCTGATTTGGCAAACACAGTGTTCCAAGTGTTCAAAGATGAGATTCCTAGTCTTATGAACGTCAATAATGTCAATATTCTATCCGAAGCGGTAGCTGTTACAAATCCATCTCCGGTCAATCCGAAGCCACTATTGAACATGGCAATCGCAGCAGTGCTCGGTTTGATGATCGGTGTCGGAATCGCATTCCTGCTTGAATACTTAGATACTTCAATCAAAACTGAGGATGATCTCGAAAAGCAGCTTGGGATCCCGGTAATGGGTATCGTCACACATATAGGAGAAGACGAAGTGCAAAAAACGCTCGAGCAGCGGAATATCGCAAGCATTACAGAGAAAGGGGGGCGTCGTGCTTATGGCGAGAAAGCGAAGGAAACTATCTAATACGAAAGCACGTACGTTGATCACGAAACTGAATCCACGTTCCCCAATTTCTGAGCAGTACCGTACCATCCGCACAAACCTGCAGTTCGCTTCTGTAGATAAGGAATTGCAGACAATGATGGTGACATCCGCCGGACCATCAGAAGGAAAGTCCCTGACCGTATCGAACCTAAGTGTCACGTTCGCCCAGCAGGGGAAAAAGGTGCTCCTTATTGATGCAGATATGCGGAAGCCGACACTTCACTACACGTTCCGTCTAGATAACAGCCTTGGACTGAGCAGTGTGCTGATCGGTGAACGGAGTCTTGAACAGGTGGCTAGAGAAAGTGATGTCCCTGGACTTGATCTGATTCCATCTGGCCCGATTCCACCGAATCCATCTGAATTGCTGAGCTCAAAAGCAATGAAGAACTTCATGGAATTGTGCAAAGGTCAATACGACATGGTCATTTTCGATATGGCACCGGTGCTTGCAGTAACCGATGCACAGATCATGGCGGCAGAGTGTGACGGCGTCCTGCTTGTGACACGAAGCAAACAGACGGACATTGAAGCTGGTAAGAAAGCAGTCGAGCTTCTAAAACAGGTGAAGGCAAATATTCTAGGTGGCGTTCTGAACGATGTGGAAGCGAAGCGCTCCAATTACTATTATTACTATGGTTCATAAGATTCAACTTCATATTTCCTAAAAAATTTTAAGATGCTGTGCATATGTCATGCGCGGCATCTTTTTTATGATGAAACGTATTACCAATCATTGTAAAGACAATGAATAGGTCTTTGTTACTGTTTTTACTGTGAAAATATGGTTAGAGAAAGTTCGACAAAATACCCCCCTTTGCATGAATGTGTAAAATGGTATACTGAAAATACATCAAAAAATACCAATTGATAGATATAAAGAATTATACTTAGGTATTAAGTAGGAAGTAGGGGAACTATGATTGATATTCATTGCCACATCCTCCCTGGGGTGGATGATGGAGCACAGACATTGGAAGACAGTCTCGCAATGGCGAGAGAAGCATCGAAGCAGGGGGTCGATACGATTGTTGCTACGCCGCATCACCGCAACGGACAATTCGATAATCCTAGATTGCAAATCTTTCATCAAGTCCAGGACTTGAACGAAGAATTGGAACGCGCAGGCATTCCGGTGAAGATTTTGTCCGGCCAGGAAACACGTATCAACGGGGAAATGGTTGAAGATTTGGAGTCTGAGGAACTCTTGCCGCTTAACGTCACCAGCAAATATGTATTCGTAGAGCTGCCTTCAGACCAGGTACCGCATTATACGAAGCAGGTATTATATGATATGCAGATGGCGGGCTATAAACCGGTTATCGTTCATCCGGAGCGGAACAAGAAAATCGTCGAGCAACCGGATTTGCTCTATCAATTCGTAAAGAACGGTGCATTTGCTCAGGTGACTGCAGCTAGTGTGGCAGGTAAGTTCGGCAAGAACATTCAGAAGTTCAGCCATCAGCTGATCGAGAACAACCTTGTCCACCTTGTAGCATCCGATGCGCACAATACGAAACGTCGCGGCTTCTATATGAAAGAAGCTTTCGATGAAATCCGTAAGAAACATGGAACAGGAATGGTGTACCAGCTTTCAGAGAACGCGCATTTTGTCATCAATGGGGAAGTGGTGTCAACTGACATCCCTGCACGTGTCAAGACAAAGAAGATTCTTGGAATATTTTGAGGAATTTACACGAAATTTACTAAATTCTCCCTTCAATTCCATCGATACTATGCTATAATAGTTACCGATGTAAAGGAATTGTAATCTATCTGAAAATTCACCTGTTGAAGGGAGATTCATAACTTGATTGATTTACATTCTCACATACTCCCTGGGGTTGATGATGGAGCGAAGACGCTTGAAGACAGTCTGGCAATGGCGGAAGCAGCTGTTCAGGATGGCATAGACACAATCATCGCAACTCCCCACCACCAGAATGGGAAATACATAAACGAAGCACCTACCATACTTAACGCAGTACATAATTTAAACGAAGCACTCCAATCCAATCAGATTCCGCTCAAAGTTCTACCTGGACAAGAAACAAGAATCCACGGTTCGATGGTCGAAGCACTTGAGGAGGGTACGATCCTTCCACTCAATGAAGACACAGGTTATGTTTTTGTCGAGCTGCCATCCGACCAGGTCCCGAGATATACGAAGCAAGTGTTATTCGATATCCAGATGAAAGGCTACAAGCCGATCATCGTCCATCCCGAACGCAATGCAAAACTGATCCAGGAACCAGACCTACTCTATCAATTCGTCCAAAACGGAGCCTACACACAAATCACTGCAGCAAGCCTTTGCGGCCGATTCGGTAAAAACATACAGACATTCACACATCAGTTGATCGAGGCAAACCTTACGCACCTGATTGCATCTGACGCGCACAACACCACATCAAGAGGATTTTGTGTACGCGAAGCATATCAGGAAGTACAGGAAAACTATGGAGCCTCCATGGTTTATTTTTTTGATGAAAATGCGAAATTTGTAGCCGGGGGTCAGAACCTGGCAGCAGACCCACCAGAACAAATCAGGAAAAAGAAGAAATTTCTCGGTATTTTTTAACCGGGACAAGAAACCGAAAGAAAGGAGCGTGAGAAGTTGAGCTATAGTAAGCGGTTAGCATTATTGATCCTGATCGATTCGATGATCGTGTCGTTTTCCGTGTTCATGTCGCACTTCTTTTTGAATCCTTATGTACAAGTATTTGACACAGCGATGCTCGTCGCGTCACTGACGCTGTTATTATCCCATCATTTATTTTCTCATTATTTAGGGTTGTATAAGAAGGTGTGGCGCTATGCCAGCTTGGAAGAATTGCGCGGGATTCTGCTTGTCATCACGTTATCAATCATCATCACTGCAGGAGTGCAGGGCATCTTCTTCGGACAAGTATATGAACGAGCACTGATTGTCACGTGGATGATGCATATCATTCTAATTGGAGGAGTACGATTCGCCTGGCGCTATTACAATACATATGAATTTACGCTATTCAATCTTAAACAAAAAAGCCAGGAAGTTGCTCAGCAGGATAAGAAACGCACATTGATTATCGGCGCTGGTGCCGCAGGACAGATGCTTGCCAAGCAGATGTGTGGAAAGAATCAGACAGACAGCAAAGTTGTCGGCTTCATCGATGACAATTTCACATTACATAAATTGTCTGTCGTAAATCTTCCAATCATGGGAAGCGTCAAAGATCTACCTGAGGTTGTCGCCCATCATCAGATCAACCATATCGTGATTGCGATGCCTTCGGTGGGGCGGACGCGGGTAAAAGAAATTATAACAGAAGCGAGCAAAGTAGTGAAAAATGTGCAAACGTTACCTATGATCGAGGACATCGCACTTGGTAAGATATCCGTCAGTCAGATTCGTGATGTCGAAATCCAGGATCTGCTTGGCAGAGAGCCTGTTGAACTCGATATCGATTCGATTTCATCCGAAATTGAAGGGCAGACAATCATGGTCACCGGTGCAGGTGGTTCCATAGGTTCGGAAATCTGCCGTCAACTTGTGAAGTTCGCACCTGAACGATTAATTATGCTCGGTCATGGTGAAAACAGCATTTATACGATTCATATGGAATTACGGACTTATAACATCAAAACGGAGCTCATCCCGGCCATTGCAGATGTTCAGGACCGAGACCGAATTTTCCAAGTAATGCAGGAGTTCCAGCCGACCTATGTCTACCATGCTGCTGCCCATAAACACGTACCTCTTATGGAAGCGAACCCTAAAGAGGCTGTGAAGAACAATGTGTTTGGAACTAAAAATGTCGCTGAAGCTGCTGATGCTGCATCTGTAAAAACATTCGTACTCGTTTCAACCGATAAGGCGGTAAATCCAACAAATGTGATGGGATCGACGAAAAGAATTGCCGAAATGGTTATCCAACAGCTGGCACAGACGAGCCGAACGAAGTATGTTGCCGTACGATTCGGTAATGTCCTTGGAAGCCGTGGTAGTGTCATTCCATTGTTTAAAAAACAAATTGAGAACGGTGGACCGGTGACGGTCACCCATCCGGAAATGACCCGTTATTTCATGACGATTCCAGAAGCAAGCAGGCTGGTTCTTCAGGCAGGGACACTTGCACGCGGAGGGGAAATCTTCGTGCTCGATATGGGTGAACCAGTCAAAATCGTTGACCTGGCTAAGAACCTTATTCATCTTTCCGGATTTACTGAAAATGAGATCCCTATCCACTTCACAGGAATCCGCCCTGGTGAAAAAATGTATGAAGAGTTGCTGAATGAAAACGAAGTTCATCCTAAGCCGGTTTTCCCGAAGATTTTCATTGGAAATACAGTGGAGAATGACTACAGCAAAGTCAGAATTTTGCTTGATACGCATGCAGAACTGACAGAGCATCAATTAAGTGACTATGTATTGTCGCTTGCGAATGATAAAGAATCGGAGCTATTCAGCTTAGTGAAATAAACTGAACTAAGTGCTAACGGTATGAATGAAGTGAATTAAGCTATTAGACCGGCAAATGGGACTCAGAAACCATTTCCCCCGAGGAATGAGTAAGATGATTACCGAGTTCATTTAGTAGGATCAGGTGCTCGGAAGTAAATCTTTCTTGTTGATTTGTTGACATAAAAGTAGAAAGTTAAGCCATCTGGTTTAACTTTCTATTTATGAGTTCGTCTGAAAGATATGTTGTTGTATCCTGTAAACTATTAACGGAGGCATTCGACTGTTTTGTGGGTGTGCGTATAGCAGACACCTTAGGCGCACTTGTTGTCAAGGGAATGGCGTGAGGATGAGTTAGACGCCCGTTTTATTTTTATTCTATTAGTGGGTTAGTAGTTGATTTGAAATATTCAAGGTAAGTCCTAAACTACTAATATTTAATCTATACATAAGAGAGGTAATTAAGATGTCATATTTAGTTGTAATTGCACATCCTGATGATGAAGTTTTAGGAGCAGGAGCTACAATGTACAAACTTGCACAAGAAGGGCATTCAGTTAATGTATGTATTCTATCTGGAGATGTAAATGCGCGAAATTTCCGCCCAAGTACTGATGAATTAAATGAAGATGTGCACAATTCAATGAATATTATAGGTGTTGATCGAGTGATTACTGGCAACTTCCCTAATATTGAATTTAATAAGGTACCGCATTTAAAGCTTGTTCAGTTTATTGAAAAAGCAATTATAGAGACAAATGCTGATGTTATTTTTACACACCATCCAGCGGATTTAAATAACGATCACCTCCACACTTCTCTGGCTTGCCAAGCAGCTTCGAGGCTATTCCAACGAAGAAGTGATGTTAAACCTTTAAAAGAACTACTCTTCATGGAAGTTCCATCATCTACAGAATGGGGACTAAACAAAACGATGAATCAATTCTCACCTAACACATTTATAGAAGTTGGTGAAAAGAGTGTTGATAAAAAGATAGAGGCTCTTGCTCAGTATCGTGGTGTAATGAGAGATTATCCTCATCCTAGAAGTAATGAGGCAATCAAAGGTTTAGCAGCCTATCGTGGTGGCCAAGCTGGCATGGTTTATGCTGAAGCCTTTGAAAGTGTATTTAGACGTGGATTCTAAATGAAGAGAGGATGAGATAAGGTGAAGAAAAAAATAGCTTTTGCTACTTGTGTACAATTAGGTCTGAGCTGTATTGAAGAAATATATCGCATTGGTGGGAGTCTTGATTTACTCATAACTCTTAAAGATGCAAAAGCGAAGAATAAGTCTGGAAGAGTTTATTTAGATGAGATTGCAAATGAACATAATGCACCCCTCTTGAAAATTGATAACATCAACGATCAAGATGTTCTTAGTACTTTAAAAGAACACCAAATTGATTGGTTGTTTATTATTGGTTGGTCCCAAATAGCTAAGAAAGATGTTCTTGAGGCACCAACTCATGGTTGCATCGGTATGCATCCTACCTTATTACCAGTCGGTAGAGGAAGAGCAGCAATACCGTGGGCAATTATTAAAGGGTTAAAAGAAACTGGTGTAACTATGTTTAAGTTGGATGAAGGTGTAGATACAGGAGATATTATTGGTCAAGGCGTTATTAAGCTAGATCAGAATACAACAGCAACAGAACTTTATCAAAAAGTGGACAATATGCACATTACCCTTATTGCAAAATATTGGGACGAAATCGTTAATAACAATATTACACTTACAAAGCAAAACGATGCGGCTGCTACAGAGTGGCTGGGAAGAAAGCCAGAAGATGGCGAGATATTAAGTAGTATGACTATGGATGAAGTTGATAAATTGGTCAGAGCCGTTACACATCCGTATCCAGGAGCTTTCTATAAAGATAGAGATAAAACAATAAGAGTATGGTCAGCTAAAACAAATAAAAACGATGGTGGAATAAAACTTAGTGATGGGTATTTAATTCCTATTGATTATGAAGTTGAGGGATTGTAATGGAAGGTAAAAAGTTTCAAAGGTTTATAAAACGTATAATTGATATTGTGGTCTCCTTAATAGTACTTTTATTATTTTTGCCACTGTGGATTATAGTAGCTACTTTGATAAAGGCGACTTCTAAAGGACCTGTATTTTTCTTACAAGAAAGGCCAGGATTAAACAAACAAATCTTTAAAGTTTATAAATTTCGTACGATGAAGCTCGGGTCAGACAAAATGGTTAAGGGTCAAGAAGTAATGAAAGACGATGATCGTGTAACTGGTATTGGAAAACTGCTTAGAAGAACTAAGATAGATGAAATTCCTCAAGTGTTAAATGTATTAAAGGGTGAAATGAGTCTAGTTGGGCCAAGGCCTGAAAGAATTTCATCCCTTTCGGATTACGATGATGAAATCTCAAAAAGACTTAACATGAGCCCAGGAATGACTGGGTTAGCACAAGTAAGTGGCAATATTTATCTTTCCTTAGAAGGTAGATACAAGTTTGATGTTTATTATGTAGAGAATTTTAGTGTATGGCTAGATTTAAAGATAATTTTAAGAACTGTTGGTGTCGTTTTATTTGGTGAAGATAGATATGTTAACAGATGTTTAGTTGACATTAAACTAGGAGCTAAAGAGGTAGCTGCCACTAAAGAGGAGACTGTTTCTAAATGAAAAAGATACTCGTAACAGGTGCTAATAGTTATGTAGGTACTTCATTCATTAAGTGGTTATCCCAATATCCCGATAAGTACTCCATCGATACAATTAGCTTGAGAGAGGATAGTTGGAAACAAAGTTCATTCTCGAATTATGATGTAGTACTTCATACAGTTGGGATAGCGCATGTAGATTCAAATCCTGACCCTAAGATGGAAAAGGAATATTATAGGGTGAATAGGGATTTAACGATTGAAGCAGCTAATAAAGCAAAAAGAGATTGTGTCAAACAATTTATATTTTTAAGCAGTATTATTGTTTACGGTGATAGTGGATATATAAACAATCCTAAAGTTATAAAAAAAAATACAATCCCAAGCCCTGCTAATTTTTATGGGAATAGTAAGCTCCAGGCAGAGGAAGGTATTAGACCGTTAGATAGTAATGATTTTAAAGTTGCAATAATAAGACCACCTATGATTTATGGGAAATGGTCTAAAGGGAATTATCCTAAACTAGCAAAACTTGCTCGGTTTTTACCTATATTTCCTGATATGGAAAATCAGCGAAGTATGCTTCATATTGATAATCTTTGTGAATTCATACGGCTTTTAATTAATAATAATGAAAGTGGACTATTTTTCCCTCAGAATTCTGAATACGTTAATACCAGTGAAATGGTTAAATTAATTGCTGATGCTCATGGAAAAAAGGTTAGGCTAACTAAGATATTTAATCCCGCTTTAGTTGCTATGGGTAATAAGATTGGGACTGTGAATAAAGTGTTTGGTAATTTAGTTTATGACCAGTGTTTAAGTGAGTATAAGTGCAACTATAGAGTTAATAACTTGAGGAACTCAATTATAGAAACTGAAAAATGATCAGGAAGGGTGGATATAAATTTGAAAAAGCATATATTAGTAATATCACAATATTTCTACCCCGAACAATTTCGAATAAATGATATATGTACTGAGTGGGTAAAAAAAGGTTATAAAGTAACTGTCATAACGGGAATTCCAAATTATCCACAAGGTAAGTATTTTAAGGGATATGGACTATTAAAAGCTAGGAAAGAAACCTATAATGATATCGAAATCGTCAGAATCCCATTAATCCCAAGAGGAAACAGCTCTATAATGTTGGCATTGAATTATGTGTCATTTGTAGCATCTGGGTTCTTTTGGAATTTATTCACTCAGATAAAAGCCGATTATGTATTTATATTTGAGGTCTCTCCTATGACACAAGCTTTACCTGGAGTTTGGTATGCAAAAAAAAGGAGAGTCCCATGCTATTTATATGTGCAAGATTTATGGCCTGAAAACTTTGAAACATTGTCTGGGATAAAAAATAATTGGATTATTAATATAATAGGTAAAATGGTTAATTACATATATAACCGCTGTACTAAAATATTTACTACATCAAGGAGCTTTATTACATCTATTAATCATAGAGGAGTGCCAACGGAAAAAATAGAGTATTGGCCACAGTATGCTGAGGACTTCTATCAACCAATAGATAAAACAAGTATTGATGAAATTCCTAATGATAATGCGTTTAATATTATATTTGCGGGGAATATTGGGACTTCTCAAGGGTTAGACATATTACCTGAAGTTGCTGCGAAACTAAAAAATGCAAATCTCAAAAAAAGGGTTAGATTTAATATTGTAGGAGATGGTAGATATAAAAATAACTTAATTGAGTTAGTAAATTCTAAAAATATCTCTGATATGTTTAATTTTATCCCAAAACAGCCTGCAACTCGAATTCCTGAACTAATGGCTGCAAACGATGCTGCATTCCTATGTTTAACTGATAGCCCTTTATTTTCAATGACAATTCCAGCTAAACTTCAGTCTTATATGGCGTGTGGTATACCAATAATAGCATCCGCACAAGGGGAGACTAGACAAATCATCAATGAGTCTAGTGCAGGTGAATGCAGTCCTCCTGGTGATGTGGACAAATTAAAAGAAAAAATAATTGAACTATTAAGTAAATCACCAATAGAATTGCATGAAATAGGAAGGAACGCAAGGGATTACTATGATAAAAACTTTAATAAAACTGATCTTCTTAATAAATTTGACAGTTATTTTAATGACAGAGCTATAATGGAGGATAAGCAACATGTTCAAAAATAAAACACTGCTAATTACAGGTGGCACAGGTTCCTTTGGGAATGCTGTTATGAAAAGGTTTCTGAATACGGATGTAAAAGAAATAAGAATTTTTTCTCGGGATGAAAAAAAGCAAGATGACATGCGAAAGCTTTATAGAAATGAAAAAATAAAATTTTACATAGGCGATGTGAGAGATAAAAATAGTGTGAAAGACGCTATGTATGGAGTGGATTATGTATTTCATGCAGCAGCACTAAAGCAGGTTCCATCATGCGAATTCTTCCCTATGGAGGCTGTTAAGACTAATATTATGGGAACTGAAAATGTTCTTACTGCTGCAATTGAAAGAGGAGTAAAGAAAGTGATTTGTTTGTCTACTGATAAGGCAGCTTATCCTATTAATGCAATGGGTATCTCTAAAGCTATGATGGAAAAAGTCTTTGTAGCAAAATCCAAAACTGTTGACCCTGAAAGAACATTAATTTGTGGTACACGCTACGGAAATGTTATGGCTTCTAGAGGTTCCGTAATACCTTTATTTATAGAGCAAATTAAAAGTGGTCAGCCATTAACAGTTACTGATCCAAATATGACAAGGTTTCTTATGAGCTTGGAAGATGCTGTAGAACTAGTAGCCTTTGCCTTTGAAAATGCTAAAGCAGGTGATATTATGGTTCAAAAATCACCTGGTACAACTATTGGAGATTTAGCTGAAGCTATTAAGGATTTATTTAATGTAGATAATGAAATTAGAATCATAGGTACTCGTCATGGTGAAAAATTATATGAAACTTTACTTACTAAAGAAGAACATGTAGTTGCTCAAGATTTAGGTGGCTTTTATCAAGTACCAGCAGATAAAAGGGATCTTAACTACGATAAATATTTTGTGGAAGGTGACGAAAAATTATCTACTGATGAGGAATACAACTCTCACAATACTGATAGATTAAATATGGACCAAATAAAAGATAAATTATTAAGCCTCGATTATGTTAGAGAAGAATTGAAAGGTTGGAATAATTAATGAATGTATTAATTACTGGTGCTAAAGGGTTTATTGGGAGAAATTTAGTAGCAGAGTTAAGAAATCATAACAATATAAAAACCTTGGAATATAGCAGGGAAACAGAACCTGCTTTACTGGATCAATATTGTAAGGAAGCAAATTTTGTTTTTCATCTTGCTGGAGTAAACCGCCCGAAGTCGGACTCTGAATTTATGGAGGGAAATTATGATTTTACTTCAACTTTACTTAATACATTAAAAGAACACAAAAATACTTGTCCAATAATGATTTCCTCTTCAATTCAAGCTGAAAGAGATAATCCATACGGAAGAAGTAAAAAGGCAGGAGAAGATCTACTTATTGAATATAAAAAGGAAACTGGAGCAAAGATACTTATATATAGGTTTCCTAACGTATTCGGAAAATGGGCAAAGCCGAATTATAACAGTGCTATAGCTACATTCTGTCACAATATTGCTCATGGTAAAGAAATCACTGTGCATGACCCCGAGGTGGTTATGAATTTAGTTTATATTGATGATGTAGTAGAAGAATTAATTACGAATTTACATAAAAATGTTTACCCAAATGGAGAATTTTATGAAGTTCCATTTATCCATTCTAAGCAGTTAGGTGAAATTGTTAATTTAATTTACTCCTTTAAAAAAAGTCGTACAGAACGTTCGATACCTAATATGTCTGACCCGTTTATTAAAAAGTTATATAGTACCTATCTTAGTTATTTGCCCCAAGACCAATTCAACTATGATCTTAAGATGAATGTTGATCAAAGGGGTTCATTTACTGAATTTATTAAGACGGAAGATAGAGGACAAGTTTCAATAAATATCTCGAAGCCTGGTATTACTAAGGGAAACCATTGGCATCATTCAAAGAATGAAAAGTTTCTAGTTGTAAGAGGAAAAGGAGTAATTCGCTTCAGAAAAATTGATTCTGATGAAGTAATAGAATACTACGTTAGTGAAGACAAAATGGAAGTAGTAGATATCCCTACAGGCTATACCCATAATATTGAAAATTTGGGACAGACAGATATGGTTACAATTATGTGGGCTAATGAGTTGTTTGATCCAAATAATCCTGACACGTATTACTTGGAGGTTTAATAATGAAAAAAATGAAAGTTATGACAGTGGTTGGAACAAGGCCAGAAATTATCAGGTTATCGGCTGTGATAAATAAATTAGAGAAATCAAATGCTATTGAACATATTCTTGTACATACAGGCCAAAATTATGATTATGAGTTAAACGAAGTCTTTTTTGAAGATTTCAATATAAAAAAACCAGATTATTTTTTAAATGCCGCTACTGGAACTGCTGTCGAGACCATAGGGAACATTTTGGTAAAAATTGATCCCATTATGGAGGAAGTTAATCCTGAAGCTTTCTTAGTTCTTGGTGATACAAATAGTTGTTTATGTGCCATTGCAGCCAAAAGAAGACAAATCCCTATCTTTCATATGGAAGCAGGAAATAGATGCTTTGATCAAAGGGTACCTGAAGAAACCAATAGAAAAATTGTTGACCATACTGCAGACATAAATTTAACTTATAGTGACATTGCAAGAGAATACTTATTAAGAGAAGGGTTACCTTCTGATAGAATTATAAAAACAGGAAGTCCAATGTTTGAAGTTCTTAATTCAAGGAAGAAAGATATTGAGAAATCAGATGTACTTGAAAGATTAGGACTTAATGAAGGGGAATACTTTGTAGTATCTGCTCACAGAGAAGAAAATATTAGTTCTGAAATTAACTTTAAAGATTTAGTAGATAGCCTCAATGCAATAGCGGAAAGATATAACCTACCAATCATTGTAAGTACGCATCCTAGAACTAGAAATATGATTGAAGCTAAAGGGGTAAAATTTAATCCTTTAATTAAAACAATGAAACCTTTAGGATTTAACGATTATGTTAAGCTTCAACTTAAAGCTAATACTGTTCTGAGTGATAGTGGAACAATAAGTGAGGAGTCTTCCATTCTTGGCCTTAGAGCTCTTAATATTAGACAAGCTCATGAAAGACCAGAAGCAATGGAAGAAGCGTCAGTTATGATGGTGGGACTGAAGAAAGAAAGAATCTTACAAGGTTTGGATGTTTTAGAAAAACAAGAAAGAGATACTCTAAGAATTGTTAGTGATTATAGCATGCCTAATGTATCTGACAAGGTAGTTAGAATTATCTTGTCTTATACTGATTATGTGCAAAGGGTTGTTTGGAGGAAATAACTGTGAAGGTTTTACAGATCAATTCAGTATGTGGAGTTGGCAGTACTGGTAGAATAGCGACAGATATCCATAAAATATTAGTTGAGCAAGGCCATGATAGTTACATTGCATATGGTAGAGGAGATGCAGTTAATTGTGAAAATGCAATTAGAATTGGTTCAAAGTTAGATAATTATTATCATGTTGCAAAGACAAGAATTCTTGATAGACATGGATTTGCTTCGCGAAAGGCAACTGAGGAATTTATTAAAAAGGTGAAAATGTTAGATCCTGATGTTATACATTTACATAACCTTCATGGGTATTATATAGATATTGAATTATTATTTAAATATTTAAAAGAAGCTAACAAAAAAGTTGTTTGGACTTTACATGACTGTTGGACCTTTACAGGACACTGTAGTCATTTTGAATTTGTTGGCTGTGAACGCTGGAAGTATCAATGTTATAATTGTCCTCAAAAAAATCAATATCCTAAAAGTATTGGGTTAGATAACTCCACCAAGAATTATGATGATAAGAAAAAAATATTTACTGGTGTAAAAGATTTAACTATTGTTACACCTTCAGAGTGGTTAGCTAATTTAGTTAATGATTCATTCTTAAAGGATTATCCTGTGAAAGTAATAAATAACGGTATAGATACTGAGATATTTAAGCCAAGAAAATCACATTTCAAAAGTAAGTTAGGAATTGAAGAAGAATATGTTTACCTAGGGGTAGCTGGAAACTGGAATGATAGAAAAGGGTTTAATTATTTTATTGAAATGGCTCAAAAATTAAATGAAAATGAAGTTATTGTGCTTGTTGGCGTAACTAATGCACAAAAAAGCCAGCTACCTAGAAACATAATTGGAATTACTCATACGAATGATGTTTATGAATTAGCAAAGTTATACTCCTGTGCTGATGTATTTGTAAATCCTACTCTAGAAGATACATTTCCCACTACTAATCTTGAAGCCTTGGCTTGTGGTACACCCGTAGTAACGTTTGATACCGGAGGAAGTGGTGAGTCTCTTACTTCAGGTACTGGTATAGTAGTAAAATCAAAGGATACAATGGATTTAATTTATAACGTTAGAAAAGCTCATGGAATTAGTAGTCAATACTGTTTGCAAACTGCCCGTAAGAATTATAATAAAGTAGAAAAATTCATGGGTTATCTTCGACATTATGGTTTATTTTTTTCTGAACACAAACAATTAAAGTGAAAAAAATTCTTTACTATAATAGAAATGAGAGTCGGTTATCGCATGTCTCGAACAAGAGTTTTTTTATCAATTTTATATTTTATTCTTTTTATATCTACCTTATCTATATTTAGAATTGAAGGATATTATCATAATTCAGGAGTAATGCTATCCTTTTTGATAATTTTATTACTGAGTTTCACTTTAATGTATTTCGGTGACCCATACCCCTTTAGTCTAAATAAAATGTTTATGTTATTTTCAATTTTCTTCTTTGGGATCAGCCCTTATGTGCAATATAAATATGGGGTTTCCTTATGGGGCGGAACTGGGTTTACTAGTGATGATTACATTAAACAAAATGGAATAATAATAATAATTATATTAACATATTACTTCCTATATATTTTAAATAGTAAAATAGATTTTACTAGGAGGAAATTAAAAAAAGAGAATTATAAAACTTATACAAAAAAAACATTGGAGTACTCATCACTATTTTTATTAATAGTTGCAGTGTGTGCATCTATTATCATTGTAGACTTTAATAATTATGAATGGAAAAACTTATTCATGAGAACCAACTTGGCAGAAAGTGAGGATGTTAGTAAACCTTTAACTCTGATAATTACTAAATTCATTTATCCTATACCTATAATATGTCTTATATTCTTTAAGTTATATATTGACAAGAATAAATTTATTGAAATTCTATTGATTACTTTAGTTTTGTTAACTAATTTCCCTACAGCAAATGCTAGGTTTTATATCGCTGCAACATATTTACCATTATTAATCGTTTATTTTAAAACCTTAAGAACTTCCTATATGAAATTGAATCATATTGTTTTAGCTGGTTTTTTAATTGTTTTTCCATTTCTACATCAATTTAGAAGGATTTCTAATATTAATGAAATTAAGTTTAGACTTGATTTTGAAATGTTTACTCAAGGACATTTTGATACCTATCAAATGTTTATGCGAGTAACAAAGTACAATATAATAACAATGGGGGACCAATTATGGACAACTCTACTTTTTTTTGTTCCACGATCAATGTGGGACCAAAAATCAGTAGCGAGCGGTGCATTTGTTTCAGATTATTTAGGTCTTAATTACAATAATATATCAATGAATTATTTCGGTGAAGGTTATATAAATTTTGGGTTCTTAGGGATTTTAACTTTTATAATTTTCCTTGCAATTATTAATGCAAGATTAGATAAACATTTTTGGAGTAATCATTATAGAAATTGGTCTCTTGTTAAAGTCTTCTATTTATTTTTACTAGGTTTACAATTTTTTATTTTAAGAGGATCTTTGTTAAGTGCATTTGCATACACTATAGGGATTTTTTCAAGTATATGTTTTATTTATCTATTATTAAATTTATTCGGAAAGAGGGTGTCTTAAATGAATAAAAAGCAATTATTAAATTATAGAAATAATTTATTGAACTATATTAAAAAGAGGCCTTTTCTATATTCGAAAATGAAATATGTTTTTGAGAAAGAAAATTACTATAAAAATGTGACAAACAAAAATACCGAGTTATGTGTAGAAGCTTATCCCTCAAGTGGAAATACCTTATTAATGTTTATGATTCAAAATTATAAAGAAGATATTAATATGTCTCATCACACACATACTTTAGCTAATATCAAATTAGCAAAAAATAAGAATATACCATGTATTGTTATTATTAGAGATCCTATTAATGCTATATCTTCATATGTGTATCGTTTTACAGAGATTCATTTAATTAATGAAAAAAAAATAAATCAAGAAATGTTGAAGTATAAAGATTTTTATACTTATGTACTTAATAACAGGGATTCCTTTTTAATCATTGATTTTAATGATCTCATTACTAAACCCGAGCAAACCCTAAAAACAGTAGTCATAAACAATAAACTTTTCAATACTAGTAAAGAAAAAAATTGGAGAAAGTTAATCGAACAAGCAAATGATGATGTGAAAAATAAGGCGATAAAAAAGGGAAGATTAACTAAAGGTTCTTTTCCAAGTGAAGAAAAAGAAAAAGGGAAAAATAAAATCAAAAAAATTATAATCGAAAATAGACATTATGATGAAATAGAGGACCTTTACTCCAAAATAGTGGCGGGTGGTATTAAATGACTAAAGTGAATTTATTTATCGCCGGAATGTCAAAGTGTGGAACAACTTCTCTACATAATTACTTGAATTTACATGAGAATATTTATATGTCTAACTTTAAAGAGCCGCAATATTTCATAAGAAACCAGCTCAAATTTCCTCATCAAGGACCTGGGGATAGAAATATAGATGATATAATCATACATTCTACTGATTATGAAGCTTTATTTGAAGGGTCTGAGGAATATCAAATAAGGGGAGAATCATCTTCAGATTATCTTTATTTTGAAAAAAGTGCAGAGGAAATTAAGGAATATAATCCTGATGCTAAAATAATTTTAATGTTAAGAAATCCTGTTGATAGAGCATATTCTGCTTATACACATTTAACCCGTGATGGAAGAGAAACAAAAACCTTTGAATTTGCTTTAGAACACGAGGAAGAAAGAATTAATTTAAATTATGGTTGCATGTGGCATTTGAAAAGTATGAGCTTGTACTATGATAAAGTAAAACATTTTATAGATGTTTTTGGAGTAGATCAGGTTAAAGTTGTAATTTTTGATGATTTTAAGGAGGATTCTGTTATTGTATTAAACTCCATTTGTGACTTCCTTGAAATTCCTAAATCTAATTTTAAGGATGAGGATTTGATTAATTACAATATATCCGGAGTTCCAAAGAATAAAAAAATAATGTCTCTCGTTCAAAACAAGTGGCTTAAACAGATTATTAAGAATATGATTCCTAGTGCAAAAGCAAAAGAAAAGGTTAAAGGTGTTATTTTTAGTAAATTACTAACTAAGGAAAAAATGCAGTTTGAAACCCGAATTAGACTTATTGATTATTTTTCAAATGATATAAACAAGCTTGAAGAACTACTCAATATAAATTTATCGAAGTGGAAAAAATAAATTGAAGGTGAAATACAATGAATTTAATTACGAAAAAAATTATAGAGTTCTCAAGTAAATTTATACCGGTGTCAAAACCTGTTCATATCTATTATCATGACGTTACGTTAGATAGTGGGATGAGCTTTATGAGAATAAATTATAAAAAAATTGAAGAACAATTTATGTATTTAAGTAAAAACAATTATCAAACTTTATTATTCTCAGAACAAGAGAATGATAAACTGATTTCACAGGAAACTATAGTAATTAGCTTCGACGATGGATTTGTTTCAAACTATGAGTTTGTTTTTCCTTTGGCATTAAAGTATAAAATAAAGTTCAATATTTTTTTAACGTTAGATTACATTGGGACTCAAAATTATCTAACCTGGGATATGATAAACGAAATGTATCAATCAGGTTATGTAGAATTTGGTGCACATACAAAATCACATATTGATTCAAGAAAGATAAATGATGCTAATTTTGCAAGTGAAATAATAAATGTTAATGATTCCATCCATAAAAACAGTAAAATTAAAGTGGATGATTTTTGCTTTCCTTTTGGAATGTATAACGAAAATATATTACAGTATCTAGATAATAAAAAAGTTTATCGTAGATTGTACACTTCAGATATGGTCAACAGAGGGAGTATGAACTATAGTAAGATAGTAGGTAGGATCGGTATCAGAGATGAAGATACACTAAAAGATTTTGAGCGAAAAGTTAAAGGGCATTACTCAAGTATTTACTATTTTAAGAGATTGCGTTCATTTGGTAATTACCATGGAATCTAAATGTTGAGGATAGGAGTATTATATGGGAACAGAAACACCTAATTTATTTATAGTTGGAGCTGCAAAGTCAGCAACAACGACAATATACATTCATTTACAGAAACATGAAGATATATTTTTTTCTGAAGTTAAGGAACCAAAATATTTGTCAAGACCTTACAAAGAATTTCCTATGAGAGGGCCTGGTGATGATGTAAGCGAGAAAGAAGAAATATCCTCAAAGGAAGTCTATTTTGACTTATTTTCAAATAGAAAAGAAAAATATTTAGGAGAGGCTTCTGTTGATTATCTATATTACTATCATACAGCAAAAGAGATTCACAATTTAAACCCCAAAGCAAAAATAATTATTTGTATAAGAAATCCAGTGGATCGAGCCTATTCAGCATATTGGCACTTAAAAAATGACGAAAGAGAAGCATTAAGTTTTGAGGATGCTTTGAAAGAGGAAGAAAACAGGATTAAAAACAATTACGAATTTATATGGCACTATAAGAATGCTGGATTGTATTATGAACAGGTAAAAGCTTACATTGAAACTTTTGGTAAAGAAAATGTACACATTTTAATGCAAGAAGAAATTTCACAGGATATAAAAGGTTCAATTAATAATATATTGGAGTTTTTAGGGTTAGGGAAAATAACCTTTGAAATTGATAATATTAAAAATAATCCTAGTGGTATTCCAAAATCAAAAATCATTAATAAATTCGTACGAAACCAAAATCAGTTTAAAAACTTACTTAAATTTATAGTTCCAAAAAGCTTTCGTCAAAAAGTAAAAGCTAAAATACTCAGTAAAAATTACACTAAGACGACAATGGATCAGAAGATAAGGTCACAACTCACTAGGTATTACACAGATGATATAAAAGAACTTGAACATTTGATTAATAAAGATTTAAGCAAATGGTATCAACTATAATTTGGTGATGATGATCTAAAACTCTGAAAACGAGGACTTAAATGCATAATGAGACAAGTTGAAAAACATTTGAATAAAATGGCAAAGAATCATTTTCTGAAAAAAATAACTGAGTCATTTTTTGGAAGAATGTCCTACATGATTTTCAGTTTAGTATTTACATTGATTTGTGCCAGACTGTATGGACCGGAGTTATTTGGTGAATTTACATTTGCATTCACATTGATGCAAGTTTTGATGGTTATAGCAACTCTTGGATTCAACAATGGGGTTATTTATTCAATTCCCAAAGATGGAAGTAAATATATCAGTTTAAGTTTATTTATGAACGCATTAGCTTCTATAGCTTTGATGTTAATTGTTTCTTTCTTTTTAGAAGATTCAACGATTTTATTGGCATTACCATTAATATGGCTACTTTCGATGGAGCAAATATTTTTTGGGATTTATAAAAGTGAAGAAAAAATCAAGCAATACTATTCAATTAACGGCTTATATCACATGGTATTGAGAATTGGGTTGCTAGTATTTTTTTATTTTTTAATTGGTAAAGACATACTAAGTATATTATTAAGTGTGGTGCTGGCGTATATATTTTCAAATATGTTATACATTAAAAGGTTTCTTCACCTTATTAAGGAAGTAAATTATAACAGTATTTATGTCAGATATTCTATAACTCTAATATTAGCTTCAATTATGGCAACCTTACTTAA
The DNA here is from genome assembly GCF_042675915.1 of Thalassobacillus hwangdonensis. Classification (NCBI taxonomy): domain Bacteria; kingdom Bacillati; phylum Bacillota; class Bacilli; order Caryophanales; family Bacillaceae; genus Thalassobacillus; species Thalassobacillus hwangdonensis. The sequence continues at coordinate 790,774 of NZ_JBHTKL010000005.1, forward strand.
TAGGACGGATATATTGATGTTACAATGGCTACGAGATAGTCGAAGTGTAGGTATTTATCAGGTAACCGTACAGGTCACTAATCTTCTATCCTCGTTGTTATTAATTTTTAATACTGTATTTGCTCCAGAGATTTCAAGATTATTTCATTCTAATAGATTAGAGGAAATGAAAGATTTATATATAAAAGCAACAAGAATACTTGCTCTTGTATCATTTAGTGCTACATTGTTGATTATTGTAAGTAGTAATTTCTTATTAATGATTTTTGGTGAAGAGTTTCAGTCTGGACAGGGGGCATTAATATTACGCTCACTGGGATATTTCATTAATCTTTCAGTCGGAGGAGTATGGTTAATGCTCTCAATGACTGGAGCACCAAGATTTCAAATGTACACAAATATTTTTGCTTTTCTGCTAAATGTAATATTGAATATAGTATTAATTCCGCCATTGGGGCTATTAGGAGCTGCAATAGCTACAATGGTCACTATGGCGATAGCAAATATTATTGGCTATTATATTGTAAGTCGTCGCTTTAATATAAAAGTATTTAAATATTTTTAATCAGCAGTGAATTTTCTGGATTTTTGTTTAGATAATTATGCATATTTGTTTTAAAGTTAAATTTAAAAAAGAAATATCAAAATAAAACACATTTTGTTATCTATCTATTAGTTCTTTTTATTAATAGAATAGAACAGATAATTTAGTTTATGGGATTTTGTTTAAAACCGTTTGTTCTTTTAAAGAATCTAAAACTAAATTGGAGGAATATGTCTCTGAATTTACATAAATAAATTATTAAAGGGGGGAGTTTCTATGGTGATATTAGTAACTGGTGGTGCAGGATACATAGGGTCACACACTTGTGTTACTCTACTGGAAGCTGGCCACAAAATAGTAGTTGTTGATAACTTTTGTAATAGTAAAGCAGATACACTAGATAGAATAAAACAAATAGCCAATAAGAATTTTGAGTTTTATCAAGTTGATGTTACTAACAAATACGATGTTGAAGAAATATTCAAAAAACATTCCTTCGATGGGGTGATTCATTTTGCAGGACTAAAAGCTGTAGGAGAATCTGTTGAAGTACCACTGACCTACTATTATAATAATATTGTTAGCACTATGGTGCTTATTAATGCCTGTCAACAGTATGGTGTGAAACGTTTTGTCTTTAGTTCATCTGCAACAGTGTATGGGGATAACGATGTTCCTTTTTTTGAAGGTATGGACCTTTTACCAACAACAAACCCTTATGGTGAAACAAAGTCAATGAGTGAGAGGATACTTACAGATATTGTTAAGGCTAATCCCGAAATCTCAGTTGCTCTACTTCGATATTTTAATCCAGTAGGTGCTCATGAAAGTGGTTTAATAGGTGAAGTACCTAATGGCATTCCAAATAACCTTATGCCTTATATTACTCAGGTTGCTCAAGGGAAAATTGATAAGCTTCAGGTGTTTGGAAATGACTACCCAACAAAAGATGGTACTGGTGTACGGGATTACATTCACGTAGTAGATTTGGCAGAAGGCCATGTAGCAGCATTTGATAATCTTAAAGAAGGTGCTCATGTCTATAACTTGGGAACTGGTAAAGGAACAAGTGTGCTAGAGCTAGTAAATGCATTCGAGGAAGCAAATGGGTTAAGGGTTCCTTATGAAATAGTAGATCGTAGGCCTGGCGATATTGCATTATGTTTTGCCGATGTTTCAAAGGCCGAACGAGAACTGGGGTGGATAGCTAAACGTGGAATAGTTACAATGTGTCGGGATGCTTGGGGATTTGAAAATTCTTTAAGAAGTGTTGAGTAAGAAGAGAGAAGTTTGATGTCTTAGTTTACTATTGTAAAGTAATAATAAATTTTTTGTATAAATAATTGGAGGTTTTTGTATGTCTATTTCAGCACACGGTGGAATTTTAATTAACAGAGAACTACAGAAAAGGGATAGAGAGAATACTTTATCTAAAGCGAAATCTTTAAAATCACTAACTATTTCAGCTTGGGCACTTTCCGACCTTGAACTGATCGGTATAGGTGGGTTCAGTCCCCTAGCAGGATTTATGGGGCAAAAAGATTATGAAAGTGTTGTACATAATACGCGTCTTGCTGACGGTACCGTGTGGAGTGTACCAATTACTCTATCAGTTTCTCATGAAGAAGCGGAAAACTACCAGATTGGTGATGAAATTGCTCTTAAAGGGGAAGATGGTGTCATTTATGGTACGCTTCACCTCGAAGATAAATACGATTACGACAAAAAGGTAGAAGCTGAAAAGGTTTACGGTACGACTGAAGAAGCTCATGCTGGTGTAAAGAAATTGTATGAACGTGGGGATATTTATCTTGGTGGACCAATCACGCTATTGAATCGTCCAGACCATGGTGATTTCAATGATTTCTATATGGATCCAAGTGAAACGCGTGAAATGTTTGCGAATTTAGGGTGGAAAACAGTAGTTGGGTTCCAAACGCGTAATCCGGTTCACCGTGCACACGAATACATTCAGAAATGTGCACTTGAAGCTGTTGATGGTTTACTGCTTAATCCTCTTGTTGGGGAAACGAAATCGGATGATATTCCTGCGGATGTACGTATGGAAAGCTATCAAGTCATTTTGAAGAACTACTATCCTGAAGATCGTACACGTCTTGTAATTTATCCAGCTGCTATGCGTTATGCAGGTCCAAAAGAAGCGATTTTGCATGCAATTGTTCGCAAAAACTACGGATGTACACACTTTATCGTTGGCCGTGATCATGCAGGTGTAGGTGACTATTATGGAACGTATGAGGCACAAGACTTCATCACTCAATTTGAAGACGAACTAGGTATTCAAATCTTCAAGTTTGAGCATGCCTTCTACTGTAAGAAGTGTGGAAATATGGCTTCAGCGAAAACATGCCCGCATGATAAGTCTGAACATGTCCACCTAAGTGGAACTAAAGTACGTGAACTCCTTCGTAACGGAGAACGTCCACCGAAAGAATTTTCTCGTCCAGAAGTTGCTGATGTACTAATTAAAGGAATGCAGCCGGTATAAGGATCGTGGTTTAAATGACGATGGATATGATCCTTGTGATCATTGGAATTATATTAATGCTGGTCGGGTTATTTTTCGAAATAGCCCGACCAGATTTGCTTGTATTTTTCACTTTGTTTTTCTTTATGCTCACAGGCGTTGTGACGACAAGTGAAGCATTGGTAGGGTTTTCGAATGAAGGAATGCTTACGATTGGACTACTGTTTATCATTGCGGGTGTTTTTGAACGCAGTGGATTGGTAGAGCGGTTAGTATCTTCCTTGTTAAAGGATGCTTCAACTCGAGAAAGTGCTTTGTTTCGCTTACTGGTTCCGATCTCGGCTTTTTCAGCTTTTCTGAATAATACTCCTATCGTGGTAACGTTGACACCGATTGTCCGTAAATGGGCTTCTGATCATGACATTTCACCATCCAAGTTTTTAATACCGATTTCCTACGCTTCTATATTAGGTGGAACGATTACTCTGATGGGGACGTCAACGAATCTAGTCGTACATGGTTTATTACTGGATTTTGGAGAAAGTGGATTCTCTTTCTTTACATTAGCATGGATTGGTCTCCCTATTACGATCCTGGGTCTCTTATATATGATTTTCATTGGCCATCATCTTTTACCCAATCATAAAAGCTTAATTGAAAAGGTCAGAGAGAACACGAAAGACTATTTAAGTGAAATGGTTGTTACGGAAGAATTTCCATACATAGGTCAATCAATTGAAGAAGCACAGTTGCGTAACCTGAAAGGGTTATATTTGATTGAAATCATTCGTGGTAAGGAGCGTATCTCACCTGTAACCAGTAAGACAATCGTTCAAGGTGGTGACCGGCTGATTTTCTCAGGAATGATTTCTACCATCGCCGATCTTCAGAAACGAAAAGGTCTTCAACTGGATACAGGTACTGATCTGACATTGGATGATATTAAGAATGGCAGCAGTCAATTAGTCGAAATCGTCGTATCCCACCAATCATCTTTGCTTGGAAGGACAATCAAGGCCAGTCGTTTCCGAGAACGATACGATGCTGCAGTCCTTGCCGTTCATCGTAATGACGAAAAGGTACAAGGGAAGATTGGGGAAATCATTCCGAAGTCAGGTGACTTGATGCTGCTGATTGCAGGTTCGGATTTCAAACAGAACATTGAAGAACGGAGGGACTTTTATCTGACTTCACCAGTGGGAGATGCCAAATTCCAAGAGAGTGAAAATAAAGGATGGGTGGCATTAATTGTGATGCTATTTATGATTGGATTAGTTACATTCAATATCTTGTCTATATTCAAAGCGATGGTTATCACTACTGGATTATTGCTAGCTTTGAAAATTCTAACACCGCATCAAGCCAAAACATCTACACAGTTCCAAGTGTTGTTGTTAATTGCAAGTGCACTTGGAATTGGTAATGTCATTATACAGACCGGGACAGGAGAATGGCTGGCAAATGGACTGATGGGGCTTCTGGCTCCTTATGGTATTATTGCTATACTAATTACGCTTTATCTCCTGACGAATCTATTTACCGAATTGATTACCAATAATGCAGCTGCTGTCATTATGTTCCCAATTGGGTATGAAGTTGCCACCCAATCCAATATGGATCCACTCGGGATGGCAGTCCTGGTTGCTGTTGCAGCTTCCGCGAGCTTTTTATCACCGATTGGTTATCAAACAAATTTAATCGTTTATGGTCCTGGCGGTTACGCTTTTAAAGATTATTTGAAGACAGGACTACCATTGACGCTGATTGTCATGGTTACGACGATCAGCATCGTATTCTTTAAATTCATCTAGGGGGAAATAACTATGAAATCTACAAATGTAACTTGGCATGAGTCAAATGTGACAAAAGAACATCGTCAGGAATTGAATAATCATAAAAGCCCTGTATTATGGTTTACTGGTTTATCCGGTTCAGGAAAATCCACTGTTTCTGTCGCTTTGGAAAAAGCCTTGCATGAACGTGGCATTCACTCCTACCGTCTTGACGGGGACAACGTTCGTCACGGGTTGAACAAAAACCTTGGATTCAGTCCAGAAGATCGGACGGAGAATATCCGTCGAATCGGTGAAGTGGCAAAGCTTATGAATGACGCTGGGTTAGTAACATTGACGGCTTTCATCTCACCTTACCGTGAAGATCGTGATCAAGTACGTGAATTGCTGGAGGAAGGCGAATTCATCGAAGTGTACGTAAAATGTTCATTAGAAGAATGTGAGAAACGTGATCCTAAAGGGTTGTACGAGAAGGCTCGCTCAGGAGAAATCAAAGGATTTACAGGAATTGATGCACCATATGAAGAGCCGAATAGCCCAGAGGTCGTAGTGGAAACAGATCGCCAAACATTGGATGAATCAGTGGAAACGATCATTAACCACTTAGTTGAAAATAAGCTAATTTAACAAGATATCGCCAGTATGTCTACTGGCGATTATTTATTTCAGGAGGAATGAATGATGCTACCAGTAATAAAAGCTGCTTACGAAGCAGGTCAAGCAATCATGGAAATCTATCAAACTGACTTTGACGTCGAGTATAAAGAAGATGACTCCCCGCTGACCATCGCTGACAAAAAATCACATGAACTTATCAAAAGTGCACTTGAGAAGCACTATCCGGAGATTCCTATTCTAAGTGAAGAAGGAAAAGGAATCCCTTACGAAGAAAGGTCTGAGTGGGATAAGTTCTGGCTAATAGATCCAATTGACGGAACAAAAGAATTCATCAAAAAGAACGGGGAATTCACTGTCAATATCGCGTTAATTGAAAATGGAAAGCCAGTCTTCGGTGTTGTTTACGCCCCAGCATTGGATACCTTCTATTTGGGTAATAAAGAAAAAGGTGCTTTCAAGATGGAAGGCATGAGTGCAATCAGCTTCGATAATGAAAAAACTTTCTTTGAAAAAGCTGTAGCTCTCCCTCAGCACTCGAAAGAGACGAATAAAGTCAAGGTAGTTGCAAGTCGCTCTCATATGTCCAGTGAAACAGAAGAATTCATCGAAGCATTGAAAAAGGATTACGATGAAGTAGAAACTGTCTCAGCAGGAAGTTCCCTTAAGCTTTGCTTGGTTGCTGAAGGAACAGCAGACTACTATCCACGTTATGCACCTACGATGGAGTGGGACACTGGAGCAGGACAAGCAGTTGTAGAACATGCTGGAGGACAAGTGACTGTTGCAGGAGAAGAAACTCCTCTACTGTATAACAAAGAAAATTTATTGAATCCTTGGTTCCTGGCTAAACTTAACCGAAAACAATAGATTGAAATTTTACTGTAAGGGCTGTCTTTTAGAAAGGGACAGTCCTTAACTATATAGGAAGCATAAGGGCATTCCTATAAATCCTATGTAGCTTTATTGGATTATTGAGCAAGGACTAAACTCCACTTTCTACTTTTCTTACTTCGTCAGTTATCTATTGATAAATATGTTCTCAACTTGCTTTTTGCTGCCCGCCCCCATCCCTTCACCGCATCAATACTAGTATTCTCTCTCGCTGCAATTTCCTTATAGGTCCTTCCTTCAATTACATGACCGTCGAACCATTTCAGCTGATTGGGAGTGAGCAAGTGATGAAGATCTTCATTGAAGATTGTATCGAGAGAGTTGATCGGTACATAGGTGTCTGTAGTGCTTGTACATAGATAACCAATTTTGGCATGGCGGATGTGTTGGCGGTGAAGGTCGAGGAAGCGGAAGGTGATTTTGTTATAGAAGTAGGTGGAAAAAGCGGATCGTGTTTCCTCGTATGTCTGCATGCATTCATAGAGCACAATTTTTCCTTCCTGATACAATTCGTCGTCTTCAAGGTGCGGGAAGTTTCTGGCGAGCTTGTAAATGATGCGCTTGCACTGGTCTAGTTTTGCTTCGTATGTAGCTGGATTGAATGGAAGTGTCATCTGAATTCCTTATTGATCGCGCGCGGTCGATGTATTGTCGACAATTCCATCATAGATAATATTCCATTTTCATACAATCAAATCTATAAAAAGTTCTTATTTCTGCCATAGTTGAAAATTTTTTATTTTTTTTATGACACCTTATAAAGAGATTGGAACGATAATAGATAATTAGAAGTTTTCTTCAGACATAGAATCCGATATCGTTCATTTAATTTTTATTTTCGATATAGAAAGAGGGGGGAATTTATTGTTTAATTTTTTTCTAGGATATATGGTTGGTTCTTCTGATAGAGGAGGAAGTGGGGATAGCGGCACAGGGTGTTTTGGGTTGGTACTAGGGGTACTTATGTTTACTGTCGTGGCTTATGTAATACAAGCACTTTATACATCTTATCAATGGTTTAATGGTTTAGCCGATAATTTCAGTGCTTTATCGATGGTCTTTTTCCCTTATATCATTCAAAACGTACTCGACCTGGAAGGTACTGCGTTTGGATTTGCTACTCTTGTGATTAATATCATTGGTTTGTATTTAATTCTTAAAACAGAAAAAGTCTTTATCAAAATGAGAAAGAACATATTGAACATTTTAGCTGTAGGACTATTAAGTATCTATTTATATGTATTATTTTTCAGACAAGCGATAATGGGTGTGGTGAATTTTATAGATGATGGTCATTACTTGGTGGTTGGAGGATGGATATTAGCTCATGTTTTCGCTCTTATTTATGTCTCCGCATTAAAAGATAACCACAAAGAAATAAGAGACAAACATAAGACTCATCTGCGGAAGTTCAGTGCAAAATTAGAGCCGAAAAAATATCATACATACTATACTCGTTTCTTTAATGGAGAATTTACAGACAACCGAGGGAACACTTATGAGAACGGTCATGTCTTTCAAGTCGGCCGCTGGATGAAAGAAACCTTTAAGCTGGAGTTTCCGATGGAGGATTATCAACACATTTTCCAAGGTACACTAGGCGTGATCAAAAACCAAAACACCACCAATACGGAAGTGGAGTTTGAGGTGCTTCTGGATGGGACAAGCATCTATAGTAAAAAAATGAACAAAGACGACATGCCTGTGAATATTAAGTTGAATATTAAAGGTGGAAAAAGAATCACATTTCAACTTCGCAACGTTTCATCTGATCAAAGTCATAAGGAGTATTTAAAAGTCGGCTTGTTCAACCCTGAGGGTTCGGAAACCTTAAGTGAGGATGAGCTGGTAAACTTGTAATATTGAGAGGATCAAAAGCAGCGAGGTCTAAAGGCCTTCTGCTTTTTTTCATTGAAGCAGAGGGAAGCAGGGGGACGGTTCCGGTGCTTCCTAAGTAAATTTAATGAAGTATTGCGTAAGTTCTTCTCACTTCTGTTTAAATATGTTAGTAATCTTCTCATAAATCCTAAGTGTTATTTTCACTCTCGCCTCCACCCCATCATTGTTATATACCCGTCAATACTATGAGAACCCTCTAAATTTACCTCGATATATTAGTGAATAAGTCATCAGAAATCAATGAAAAATGCGTACAATATAAGGTAAATTTAATTGTAACTCTATTCATGCCAAACAATTATGAATCAATTATCAATATTTAAAATTATTTGAAAATTAATTGACTTAACTACTAAACTGGTATATCCTTTCCATAGATATTAAAGGAATTGAGGGGATATTATGGGAAAAGTAAAAGGATCGATTTTATTTGTGATTTCTATTCTTTTGATAGGAATCATTGCAGGTTGTAGCTCAGAAAATGAAGGAAACGCCAGTAATGGAGAAAATGAAAGCGTTACCATTAAAGTGGGACACATCGCACCCGATGAGCATTCTTATACCAAAGGACTCAAACAGTTTGCGGATGCTGTCGAAAAAGAGACGGATGGACAAGTTACATTCGAGATCTTTGGTGGTGGACAGCTTGGTGGAGAACGTGAAGTAGTGGAACAGGTTCAGCTTGGTACACTTGATATGACGTTGGTTACTGCGGGTCCACTAGGTAACTTCGTCGACAAGTTTTCCGTACTTGAGATGCCTTTCTTATTCAGGGACATCGATCATGTGTACAAGACGTTGGATGGAGAAATTGGTGAAGAGCTGACGGGCTTGATCGATGAGCAGGGATTTAAAACGCTTGGTCTATGGGAAAACGGATTCAGACATTTGACTACGAAGGAACAGGTGATCAAGTCTCCTGCTGATACCGAAGGATTGAAGTTGCGTACAGTAGAGAACGATATTTACGTGAATACATACCAATCAATCGGGGCAGATGCTACACCGATTGCATTCCCAGAGGTTTATACTTCTCTACAGCAAGGTGTTGTTGATGGGATGGATGTGTCCTATGGTGTCATGCATTCCACTAAAATGTACGAAGTCCAGGATCATCTAAGTGAAGTAGGCATCTATTATGCTGCAGCTCCATTGATCATGAACCAGGCGAAGTTCGATTCACTTCCGGAAGATGTGAAGAAGGTCCTTATAGAAAAAGGAAAAGAGTTCACTGAAGTTCAAAGGAAAATTAATCAGGACATGGAAGCGGATCAGAAAAAGGATCTTAAAGACAAAGGTATCAAAATCGTTGAAAAGGAAGATATCGATATCGAAGCTTTCGAAAAAGCGGTGCAACCAGTCTATAAGGAAAACGCAGATCGCTTTGGTGATCTGGTAGAAAGAATTCGTGCAGTAGAATAATTGAATGGATAGAAAAAACAAACAAAGACAGTGTGTCAAACCGCGCTGTTTTTGTTTTTATAAGGAGTCATGAAACATGTGGAGGTCGACATTAGATAGGATCAACAAAGGAACAGAGAACATAGCGGCAGTATTTCTTTTTACAATGGTCCTGCTCGTTTTCCTGAAGGTCGTGACCAGGGTGTTGATACAATCCTCCTTCCCTTGGACGGAGGAATTGTCTCGCTACCTGATGATCTGGATCACATTCCTAGGAGCATCGATTGCTTTCAATTATGCAGCACATATCGGGGTCGATTTTGTTGTTGATAAACTTCCGAGGATGCTGAAGGCTGTTGTTCAAGTGATTGCTGCAGCGGCATGTATGGTTTTCTTTTTGTTGTTGATCTTCAAAGGCTTTGAGTTGATGGGGAGGTCCATGATCCAGAGTTCACCTGCGTTGAATCTTCCGATGGGCTATGTGTACGCAATCATTCCTATCAGCGGAATCTTGATGTCTTTCAATCTTGTAGATTCAACAATAAAAAAGATACGACTAGATGAATAGAAGAAAGTAGTGAACTAACTTGGCTATCTTATTATTTGCGATATTAATCGGATTGATCATTATCAATGTACCAATTGCAATAGCGCTCGGTTTGGCGTCGGTAGTTGTCCTTTATTTGGCCACGGGAATGCCGCTCATCATCCTACCTCAAAAGATGTTCGCAGCTTTAGATTCTTTTCCTTTGATGGCAGCTCCCTTCTTCATCTTGGCTGGAAAGCTGATGGAGCATGGAGGGATATCGGAGCGGCTGATCGAGTTTGCGAAGAGTCTTGTCGGCCAGTTGAAGGGTGGTCTTGCTCATGTGTCCATCGTGGCCTGTGTGTTTTTCGCAGCCATATCCGGCTCTGCAACTGCTACGACTGCAGCTGTTGGTGGAATATTGATTCCTGCCATGGTGAAAGCGGGATATGATCGTAATTTTTCCACTGCTGTCCAGGCGGTCGGAGGGACTACTGGGATCATCATTCCACCTAGTGTTCCCTTAGTCTTATATGGAGTTTCAGCAAGTGCGTCGGTCAGCAGTCTGTTCATTGCAGGAATTTTACCTGGAATCCTCATGGGTGTCTCCTTGATGGTTGTTGCTTACATAATCTCTGTGATTAAAGGATATGGGGCGAATGCTGAAGGTTTCAGTGTAAAGCGCATGGGAAGCTCCTTTAAAAATGCGCTATTGGCCTTGTTGATGCCGATCATCATTCTTGGTGGAATCTACGGGGGAATCTTTACTCCGACGGAAGCTTCGGTGGTTGCTGTAGTGTACGGCTTGATCATTGGTGTGTTTGTGTATAAACAGATCACCTGGAACAAGCTGCGTGAAATTCTCGTTTCTTCAGTGGTAATCACGTCTACGATTCTATTTATTATCGGAACGGCTTCTTTATTTGGGATGGTATTGACGAGAGAAAGAGTTCCGCAGAACATTGCTGAGATGTTCATGGCGTCTGATTTATCACCGATCATGATTTTACTTCTGATCAATTTGTTCTTATTGCTTGTTGGTACATTCATGGAAACCATCGCAGCTATCATCATCCTGACTCCGATTCTGTTGCCTGTTGTGACGAGTATAGGTGTCGATCCTATTCACTTCGGAATCATCATGATTGCAAACCTGGCGATTGGCTTGGTGACTCCACCAGTGGGTATCGCGTTATTCGTCGGAGCGCAGATTGGAAATACAAAATTCGAACCGTTAGTCAAAGCGGTTTTCCCATTCTTGATTATGATGCTGGTGGATATCCTGCTGATCACGTTCATTCCTCAATTGACACTTGTTGATTTTGTCACACCATAGGTTAAGTCATAACTTTCAAATGGAAAAGCTTTCGGTAGACCTTTTCCAAATCCTATGTAGATCGGGGCTTGATGATGATGGACTCAATCTTGAATACATTTCCGAAAGAAGTAAGTGAGCAATTTCCTGAGAAGACGGCGCTTTATTTTTATGGAGAAGAAGTATCTTACCGGGAATGGGATGCGTTGACTGGAAGATTGGCAAGAGGCTTGGAGGAGAAGTTCGGCGTACAAGCTGGCGATGTCATAGCGATCCAGACGACGAATACAATCGAATTCGTCTACGTCCTTTTTGCGTGCTGGAAGCTTGGTGCAGCGTTGACTCCAATCAATCCTTCATTGAAACCTGAGGAAATACGGTACCAGTTGGAGCATTCAAACGCAAAGTGCTACTTCTACCAGGATGACATCGAGCAAAAAGCTAACGAAGCCACTCACCAGTTGGAAATTGTGTCAATTCGGGTTTCTGGTGATAAGCAAAAAGAGGGTTGGAGTTTACAGGACGTTCTCTCAGAAAATGAACTGAATGCGAGAAAAGTGTCCAATGAAGCAATAGGCTTGATCATCTATACATCTGGAACAACAGGTAAACCAAAAGGTGTGCTCTTGAGCCATTCGAATATTATTGAAATGTGCAACATGTCGATCAAAGCGCTCCAGCTCACAGAAGAGGACCGTTCCTTTTTGATCCTTCCACTTTTCCATGTGAACGCCATCATCTTTACGCTGACGTCTGTTCTGATGCAAGGTGGTAGTGTCGTCATCAGAAAGAGATTCGTAACCGATGAATTTTTGCCAGCGGTTGATCTATACAAACCGACGTTCACTTCTGGAGTACCTACGGTTTACCGTTACCTGGCAGGGCTGCCTGAAGGAATCGAGCATAACTATGATATAAGTTCGATGAGATTCGGGATTTGCGGAGCGGCACCTGTTTCAACTAGTCTGTTCGAACAGTTTGAGACGCGTTTCCCATTCAAACTAATTGAAGGCTGGGGGCTCTCGGAAGGGACATGTGCATCGACATTGAACCCACTCGATGGCAAGCGGAAGGTCGGTTCTATTGGAAAGCCTTTGGATCAACAATCCTTGAAGATTGTAAATGAAGAGAGAGAAGAAGTCCCAATTGGTGAATATGGGGAACTGATGGTCAAAGGACCTAATGTGATGCAAGGCTACTTCCGGAATGAAGCGGAAACAAAGAACGTTTTGCAGGATGGTTGGCTAAGTACAGGGGACATCGGCTATCAGGATGAGGAGGGCTTCTTCTATATCGTCGATCGAAAGAAAGATATGATCATCAGAGGTGGGATGAACATCTACCCTAAACAAATCGAAGAAGTGATTTCCCAGCTGCCAGATGTATTGGAGACAGCAGTAATCGGGATTCCGGATGAGTTATATGGCGAAGAAGTCGTTGCTTATGTGGTGCTTAAAGGCAATTCGCAATTGACATCGGCTAAAATAATGGAACATTGTCAAACCCAGATGGCCAATTACAGATGCCCTAAACAGGTTTACGTGACAGATGAGATACCTAAAAATTCAGTAGGGAAAGTGACCAAAGGTGAGCTTAGGGATTTGCACTCAAAGGTGAACAACCGATGAATAAAAAAGAAATCAAGTATGGTCTCATACTGAATGCTGCTAAAAGTGTCTTTGCTGAAATGGGTTATCACAAGGCATCCGTATCCAAAATCGCCAAAAAGGCTGGGATCGGTGACGGAACTGTCTATCTTTATTTTTCGAACAAAGAAGATATATTGAAGAAACTTTTCCATAACACGATTCATGACGATCTTTCTCCTAAAGCGGAGGAATTGGTGGAAGGGATCAATGACCCGCGTCTGAAACTGTATGAATTTGTCCGAAATCATCTTCATTATTTCGGCGATGATTATACCCTCTCTAGGATCATCCAGATTGAAGCGAGACAATCAAGCTCAGAAATAAGAGAAGCGATGAAACCGGGAATCAGAAGATATTTCACCCTGATTGAAGCCATTATTGAAGATGGCCAGAAGAAGGGGGTCTTTCGCAAGGATATTTCAAAAAAGACAGCCAGGCAAGTGATCTTCGGTTCACTTGATGAGGTGGTGACATGCTGGGTGCTTTCGAGCAGGACCTATCCATTGAGTTCGAAAGTTGATGAAGTCTATCGAGCACTACTGACTGCAGTCTACAATTTTTCTTTCATAGAAAACTTTCCTTGGACCATGCAGCCGAAAGAATTTTCAACGAAATAGATGGAGGATATAAGATGAAGGAAGTTGTCATAGTAGATGCGACACGAACACCAATAGGAAAGCTGAATGGTATGTTGAAAGATGTCTCCGCAAAGGACCTTGCGAAGACGGTCATGGAATCCATTCAATCCAGAACCAAGTTCGATCTTGCTTCGCTGGATGAGATCATAGTCGGAAATGTGGACGCCCCTTCCAATGCACCGAATATCGGACGGGTCGCTGCACTGGAACTAGGCTGGCCATTACATATCCCTTCTTATATAGTCGGACAAAATTGTGCATCCAGCCTGCAGGCATTCATGAACGGTGTCCAGTCCATCCAAGCAGGAAATTCCCAGATGAGTCTGATTGTAGGCACGGAGAATATGAGCCAGATCCCGTATGTGATCAGGGGAGCGAGAGATGGATTCAAGATGGGCGACCGACGAATGAAAGATAGTTTACTTGAAATGTTAGTAGATCCCGTTGAAAACATATCTATGGGGGAAACAGCGCAAATCCTGGCAGAAGAATATGAGATTGATAGGGAGCAGCAGGACGAATACGCGCTTCGGAGTGTAAAGCGAGCCTGGTCGGCACGTGATGAAGGAATCGTTGATTATGAAATAACACCTGTAACCATTCAAGATGAAAAAATGAGTCAGGATGAGTTGAATTTCAGGGATCTTACGTTAGAACAACTCTCAAAGTTGAAGCCGGCCTTCAAGTCAGGCGGTTCGGTCACTCCAGGTAATACTTGTGGGATGAACGATGGTGCAGCTGCGCTTTTGATGATGAGTAAGGATAAGGCAGAACAACTTGGTCTACGCCCGATAGCTAAGGTGAGATCCTTCGCTTCCGTAGGAGTAGATCCGAAGCGGATGGGACTGGGCCCTGTTAGAGCAATTCCTAAAGCACTGGAGAAGGCTGATTTGGAAATGGAAGACATCGATTTATTCGAAGTGAACGAAGCCTTTGCCGCGCAAACCTTAGCATGTATTCAGGAGTTAGGGATAGATCAGGAGAAACTGAATCCTCTAGGAGGAGCGATTGCACTCGGCCATCCAGTTGGCGCAACAGGTGTACGTCTACTGGTCACCTTATTGAATGGACTTCGAACATCCGGTAAGAAATATGGCGTAGCATCTCTCTGTGTAGGCGGAGGATTAGGTGGTGCAGTCGTCATAGAAAGAATGGAGGAATAACATGGCTGGTAGATTTGAAGGAAAAGTCGCCTTTGTAACCGGAGGCTGTCGAGGAATCGGGAAAGAGATAGCCCTACAATTTGCAGAAGAAGGTGCAAATGTAGCGATTGTTGATGTGAATGAAGAAGCATTGATGGAAACGGAAAGAGAGTACAAAGAGCAAGGATATGAAATCTATACGAAAGTCGTCAACGTCGTTGAACCGGAAGAAGTAGAAGCAGCGATGAAAGAAGTGGTTGATACATACGGAGCTGTAGATATTCTGGTCAACAATGCCGGAGTACTCAGAGATAACATGCTCTATAAAATGACCGATTCGGATTGGACGACAGTGATGGATGTTCATTTACGAGGTTCCTTTAATGCAGCACGTGCAGCTCAAAAATATATGGTTAATAATAAGTACGGACGCATCATCAACATCTCTTCCATTTCAGCCCTCGGTAACCGAGGACAAGCAAACTATTCCACTGCTAAAGCTGGATTAATAGGCTTTACGAAAACCTTGGCGATCGAGCTTGGTAAGTACGGGATTACCGTGAATGCAGTCGCACCCGGTTTTATTGAGACTGAAATGACTAGGAAAACAGCAGAACGGATGGGTGTGCCATTTGAAGAATTTGCAAAAGCTGGGGTTGAAAGTATCCCGGTGGGTCGTGTCGGTCAACCAGAGGATATTGCCAACGCCGTAGCATTTTTCGCTGATGAAAAAGCTTCCTTTGTGAATGGTCAGGTGTTGTATGTGGCTGGTGGTCCGAAAGATTAGTTTTTTCAATCAGAAACCCAGGCTAATGCAGCCTGGGTTTCTTTTTTAGGATGAGAATCGTCACCCCGCTTGTCCATACCTTAGCCATTTGTAAACTGATCTTTATAAAGAAATCATATACTTACTCGTCTGCCTTCTGGAAATCATTTAGCGTTTAGAAGGGTGATTAGGTTTGTTAATACTAATTACACCATTGTCTACTGGATCTGACTGATTACCTCTAACCTCAAGGTGATACTCCCAACTTCCCCACACTGGAGTTCCTTCCCCTGTATAACGTGGGTCCGATTCATGAACAATTAGGTAAAAGTACTTTTCGCCCGTTTCTGTGTTAGTAATGTGATTGATCATCCATCCACTGTCCAAATACGGGTCTCCTCCAAAATCGCCACGATATTGAACTTTGTAATGATACACGCCATTTTCTTCTGTGTACTTACCTGTCACATCACCAATTGGAATACTTCCATCATCGGTCTTATGTCCTGGGACGACGGTACTCTTTGCCGACACTCCTGAGACCATTATGCTCATTGCAAAACCCATACCTAATGTAGCTGTTAACCATTTTTTCATTTTTTTAGTTCCTCCTTTAAAAAATTTCATATGAAGATTTTGTGAGGTTGTTCTCTTATGTATAATTCTTGATAGTTTTTAACTTAGTTTACAAATGGCTGTATTAAGCGTATCACTAATGGAAAGTATTTTTTGTCAATTTATGTTGGGAGATTAACACCTAAATTGTCGGATTACGTTCTACAAATCTAGGAAGTACAAAAACCTTTCCCACGGTGAATGTGCTACAATGCAAAGTAAGAAAAGTCGTTGAGATCCTTCTATAGAAGATCCATGGGCAAGGAGGTACAACAGTGGAGAGCTTATCGGGTACGCTGGCCGCGGTAAAGAATATGAAAGACTTCGACAAGCTGCTGAATAGTGACAGGGAATACATCATCCTATTGGATACACGTTTATCCCAACTGCCAAGCATTGCGCAGTATGCGAAAAGAGCGAATAAAAAGATCATCGTCCACGTCGATTTGATCCAAGGCTTGAAGGCGGACGAGTATGGGTTGGAGTTTTTGATCAGGGAGGTCAAAGTCGATGGCATCATCTCGACGAGGAACAATGTCATTGCGATGGCAAAGAAGCACAAATTGATTGCCATCCAGCGGTTATTCATCCTGGATAGTCATGCATTGGAACACAATTTGAAGGTTATTGAGAATTTAAAGCCTGATTACATTGAAATTTTGCCGGGGCTGATTCCGAAAATCATCAAGGAAATCAGTGAACGGATCAGTATTCCTGTCATTGCGGGTGGATTGATTCGGACGAGAGAGGAAATTGAGGCAGCGTTCGAAGCGGGCGCAGTGGCGGTTACGACGTCCAATAGCGAATTGTGGTGAATTTTTCCTCGAAAAAAATCGAAAAAAATCTTGATACCGCTTTCAGTTGCTATTATAATGTGGATTACAAGTTAAGGAATGTGTTGGAGAACTGGGAGACCTACACCTTTTATCTGCTTTTCTACGAAAAGTATGTGTTAAAGGGGTAGGTCTCTTTGTTTTTGGGTACATTTTAATGTGCACAGGCTTGTATAGAACATCTATGATTATCACTTACTTAACAGAGGAGAATGGTATATGTCTCAATTTACAGCCGAGCTGATCGGTACAATGATCTTGATTATATTTGGTGGTGGTGTCGTCGCTGGTGTCGTTTTGAATAAGTCTAAAGCGGAAGGTGCCGGCTGGGTTGTCATCACGTTAGCCTGGGGACTTGCAGTTACGATGGGTGTATACGCAGTCGGTAACTTTTCCGGGGCGCATATCAACCCGGCAGTTACCTTGTCGTTTGCGGTAATTGGAGAATTTCCATGGGCGAAAGTTCCGATGTATATCACCGCCCAACTTATTGGAGCGTTTCTTGGTGGAGTAGTCGTATTCTTTGCATACTTAGCTCATTGGCGTCATACCGAAGACCAAGGCGCGAAACGTGCAGTTTTCTCTACAGATCCGGCGGTGCATCATCCGTTGGCTAACCTAGTTTCCGAGATGATCGGAACCTTCGTACTAATCATGGGGCTGCTGTTCATTGGCGCCAATGATTTTACCGATGGCTTGAACCCGGTGATTGTAGGTCTCTTGATCGTTGCAATCGGAATGTCCTTAGGCGGACCAACTGGATATGCAATCAATCCTGCACGTGACTTAGGTCCAAGGATCGCTCACGCATTGTTACCCATTCCGGGTAAAGGGAATTCCGGCTGGAGTTATGCTTGGGTACCAATTGTGGGGCCAATCATAGGTGGAATTTACGGGGCATTATTTTATAAAGCATTTTTCATTGGGGAATTTACGTCAGCATTCTGGATTGGTAATGTAGTAGTTGCTGCAATCTTGATCGCTTCATTATTAAAGGAACTGAGCAAGGAAAATGAACAAAGTACAAGTAAATCAAACGCGTAAAACAAGTAAGGAGAGAAAGTTATTATGGGCAACTATATATTATCTTTAGACCAGGGAACAACAAGTTCAAGAGCCATCCTCTTTAATAAAGAGGGGGCAATTGTCGAAACGGCACAACGGGAGTTCCAACAATTTTTCCCGAATCCGGGCTGGGTGGAACACAATGCGAACGAAATCTGGACATCCATTCTAGGCGTCATTGCAGAGGTATTGGAAAAGTCTGATGTAGATTCGGCGGAAATTACTGGGATCGGAATTACGAACCAGCGCGAAACGACCGTGGTCTGGGATAAAACAACAGGAAAACCGATCTACAACGCAATCGTCTGGCAATCAAGACAGACGGAGGAGATCTGTAAGCAGCTGCGCGAGGACGGATACAACGATACATTCCGAGATAAAACAGGGCTGTTGATCGACCCTTACTTCTCTGGAACGAAAATCAAATGGATTCTGGATAACGTAGAAGGCGCGAGAGAAAAGGCGGACCAGGGGAATTTGATGTTCGGAACGATCGATTCCTGGTTAGTGTATAAATTGTCAGGCGGTAAAAAACACGTAACCGATTATTCCAACGCTTCACGGACGTTGCTGTACAACATTTATGACCTACAGTGGGACGAGGAACTGTTGGAAATATTGGGAATCCCAAGTTCGATGCTACCGGAAGTACACCAATCCTCTGAAGTTTATGGTCACACGGTCGATTACCATTTCTTCGGTAAGGAAGTTCCGATTGCCGGCATTGCAGGTGATCAGCAGGCTGCGCTGTTTGGACAGGCATGTTTTGAAAAAGGGATGGCCAAGAACACTTACGGCACAGGTTGTTTTATGCTTATGAACACTGGTGAAGAAGGTGTCAAATCGAATCATGGTCTGCTAACGACCCTTGCTTGGGGAGTTGATGGAAAAGTAGAGTACGCCCTCGAAGGAAGTATTTTCGTAGCGGGCTCTGCTATCCAGTGGCTACGAGATGGATTGAAAATGATCGATTCAGCTCCACAAAGTGAAGAGTTAGCTGTACAGGTAGATTCCACGGACGGTGTCTACATGGTACCTGCCTTTGTCGGTTTAGGCACGCCGTATTGGGATAGTGAAGCTCGCGGTGCGATGTTCGGTCTTACGCGCGGAACGACAAAGAATCATTTTGTCCGTGCAACGCTTGAATCCCTTGCTTATCAGACAAAAGATGTCGTCGATGCGATGGAAAAAGACTCCGGCATCAACCTGAAAACATTGCGAGTAGACGGCGGCGCTGTCAAAAATAACTTCCTGATGCAGTTCCAAAGTGACCTTCTAGGCGTACCAGTGGATCGTCCGGTTGTCAATGAGACGACTGCATTGGGAGCGGCTTATCTTGCAGGATTAGCAGTAGGTTTTTGGAAGGACAAACAGGAAATCGCCACTCAATGGAAAAATGAAAAGACCTTTGAAGCCGCGATGGATGATAGCACACGTGATGGCCTATACGCAGGTTGGCAGAAGGCTGTTGAAGCGACACGCGTGTACAAATAACAGCACGTGTGGTATGATTTAAGTACAAGTTAATAAATCGGACGGAGAAATTGAGAGACCGCAAGCAACCTCATGTACACTCGAGGTTTGTTTTGTGGTCTTTTTTTCGTCATTCAGATAGTTCCTTTAGGAGAAAAGAGAATTCATAAGGAATGTTCGGTAATTACTTATAGAATTTAAAAGGAGCGATCGATGATGGGATTTTCAAGTTTAGAAAGACAGGAAACATTACAGCAAATGGAGAGCGCACCGCTTGACGTGCTTGTGATAGGTGGAGGAATTACAGGTGCTGGCATCGCTTTGGACGCGACGACCAGAGGGATGAAAACGGCAGTTGTAGAAATGCAGGACTTTGCGGCTGGTACCTCCAGCAGATCGACGAAACTAGTACACGGCGGTCTCCGTTATTTGAAGCAATTCGAAGTTGGTGTCGTAGCGGAAGTCGGTAAAGAGCGTGCGATCGTGTACGAAAATGCACCACATGTAACGACACCGGAATGGATGATGTTACCTTTTTATAAAGGAGGAAACTTTGGACCGTTCACGACTAATATAGGACTACGAGTTTACGATTTCCTTGCAGGGGTCAAAAAGAGCGAAAGAAGAAAAATGTTCGCTGCCGACGAAGCGGTGAAAAGGGAGCCATTGCTGAAAAGTGATGGACTCAAAGGTGCAGGATACTACGTAGAGTACAAGACCGACGATGCCCGCCTGACGATCGAAGTCATGAAAAAGGCTGTAGAACAAGGAACGTTAGCACTCAACTACATGAAAGTCGTCGAGCTGGTTTATAAAAATCACAAAGCTGTCGGAGTGATCGTCGAGGATCAGATCACTGGTACAAGAAAAACCATTTACGCTAAAAAGATCGTCAATGCTGCTGGACCTTGGGTAGATACCCTAAGAGAAAAAGACAACTCGAAAAAAGGGAAGACACTGCAGCTGACGAAAGGAATTCATTTGGTCTTCGATCAGGAAAGATTCCCGTTAAGTCAGGCGATTTATTTTGATACACCGGATGGACGGATGGTCTTTGCCATTCCTAGAGAAGGTAAAACGTATGTAGGTACGACCGACACCGTGTACAAAGGCGATATCGCATCCCCTGAGATGACGGTTGCAGATCGTGATTATGTACTTGGCGCGATTGACTACATGTTCCCGGATGTGAAGATTACAGCAGAAGATGTGGAATCAAGCTGGGCTGGACTACGGCCATTGATTCTTGAAGAAGGCAAAGACCCATCTGAAATTTCCCGTAAAGATGAAATCTTTGTTTCCGATTCAGGCTTTATTTCAATTGCAGGAGGAAAGTTGACCGGCTATCGTAAAATGGCTGAAAGTGTCGTGGACCTAGTCAGCAAGCAATTGAAAGACGAAGAAGGAATCATCTATTCTGGAATCGCGACTAAGAACCTGTCCTTATCTGGAGGAGATGTAGGTGGATCCAAAGGCTATCCTGCATTCGTTGAACAGAAGGTGAAAAAAGCGATCGAGTTAGGAATTGAGAAAGACGATGCTGAAATGCTGGTCTCCCGTTATGGATCCAACATCGATCAAGTATTCGAGCTTTATCGAGATGCTAAAGCTGAAGCAACTGACCTGGACCCTGTCGTACAAGCTATCGCAAGCTATGCAATCAGATATGAAGGAGCTTATAAGCCAGTCGACATCTTTGTGAGACGAACTGGAGCGCTTTTCTTCAATATCCAGTGGGTTCATACGCATAAAGAAGCTGTGATTGAGTATCTTGAAAAGCAGTTCAACTGGACGAAAGAGCAGACGGAAGCTTATACCGAAGAGCTGAATGAGTTGCTGTATAGGGCTGTAACTCCGGTTTAAGCACGGGAGTGATTCCGCTGCTTCATGTTTGAATTTCGCGAGTTTGCGAGATAATCTCGCGACTTCAATTAAGGCGAGAAAACCTATAACCCCAGGCTGACATTGTTTGTGAGTAGCCTGGGGTTTCTATTAATGTAAAAGACATATCAATCTTAAATCCTACCATGCCTGATGAGAGGAATGTTCTAATGACTGTCCTCCATATTGTGAGAAGAAGGATGCTCTAATGGCTCATCTTTAATCAGCATTGGCTCTGTTCGTTCGAAAATTACAAATATCAATACTAGGATAGTCAAAGGAATGATAGGAGTAGTTAAAAGGCTGGATTTGCTTTTAATTACATCATTCTGAAGCATATAGAAAATGCTGAATATGACAAACACAAACAAAAAGAACATCAGTTTAACTGCTACGCTTTGATGCTGTGGGGAAAGCATCACTCCAAGCATTGCTCCCATCATCCCCCCCATTACACCTGATAATACCCCTTCGATTACTGCTAACATATTTATCGTCATCCCAATGATCAATCCACTGACCATGCCGGCAAGCAATCCCAACACAGTAGATTGGAAGAGATCTTCGGAATAGATGACTCCGAAGATGGTACCATACGTCAGGCCGGTAGTCATGCCTATTGCCATCGCATTAACCATTCCAGTCATTGCTGGGATTTTTGATCGGTATGCAAAGTGAATCCAGATGATACCTACTACTGCTATTGATAAAAATGTAACTATGAACAATAGTTGTCCGCTTATGATGATGACCTCCTTCAGATCTTGTCCGTAGTATAAAGGTATGTCGATAAACCTAGTGAAATACTTGTTTCTTAAATATTCAATAAATTCTGAATATTAGATTGAATACACTACGGGGGTATGCTATAATCTTTTATTAATTAAGCGAATACACATGGGTGGGATGAATATGGAGAAAAAGATGATACCACTGGCTGTTAATGGTGGGATCGACTTTGGCGCAAAGCTTACACCAAAACAGCTGATCGTTCTTGGACAATACCTCGATGAAGATGAGGAGATTGAATTAACTACCTTACAGCAATTGATCGTGAAAGTTCCGGAAGATGACCTGGAAGCAGCAATAAAGCAATTTAATAAAGTGGGCTTAAGCTGTTACAAGGTAGGTAACTTCGTGAAAAGTCTTCGCACGTGTAATTTCTGCAAAGGGGAAATCAACGAAGGGATGCCTGTTGCGAAGGAATTGAATAAGCGAATTGCAGGGCAGGAAGTCCCGTTTACACTGCGCCCAGCTTACACTGGATGTCCTGTTGGTTGTGGTGAGCCGTTGATCAATGATATTGGCGTGATGAAGTATAAAGATACATATGAACTGTACCTTGGTGGACAGTCCAAGGGAAGAAATGCAAAGGCTGGCGACTTGTTCATGGACGGATTGGAGCCTGAGCAATTATATGAAATAGTTGATGAGATCCTTGAAGTGTACCGCAATAACGGTAGAAAACGGGAGAAATTCAGTAAATTTGTAGATAGGTATGGAATGGATAAGATCAAAGAAGAAGTTCTTTAATAATTATAAATTTCAGAATTTTCTAAAATATACTTGATTTCCGCTGAATAGAAGTATAGTATTGATACCAACATACGATAGGGGGGTAAAGTATACT
The DNA here is from genome assembly GCF_042675915.1 of Thalassobacillus hwangdonensis. NCBI lineage: Bacteria > Bacillati > Bacillota > Bacilli > Caryophanales > Bacillaceae > Thalassobacillus > Thalassobacillus hwangdonensis. Next base: position 813,941 of record NZ_JBHTKL010000005.1, read on the forward strand.
TGCATACATCTCTATCACTATTATCTAAGGAGGAATTGGATTGGAAGGACAAAAAGTATTGCTGCTTGGTGTCTATGGGATGGAAGTCGTTGAGTGCGGTGGTGCATTAGCAAAGAATGTGAAGAGTGGTGGAGAGTCATTCGCTTCCATTATGCTTTCCAGTGAAAAGTCGCAACCGCAAGTGAATAAAGCTGCTGAAGTATTAGGTGTGAAGATGCATTATACCAACTTCAAAAGTGGCTACGTAGATGTCAGCGTGGAAGCAAAAGAAAAAATCGTCCGAGTTGTCCGTGAGGTAAAACCTGACATCATCATTACACAAGATCCGGAGCATTCGTTCCATGACTTGGATCCCGACAGACGTCAGGCGATGATTACTATCCTGGAAGGGATCGCATTGGCTGGCAGGGATTTTGCATTAGACAAAATGCCGGAATTAGAACCACACTCAATCCCCACGATTTACTACATGACCCCTCACTCACCAAACACCGTCGTTGATGTCTCTGATGTATGGAATTTAAAGCAGGAAGCTATGGGTGTACTGGAAAGTCAAATGGAGTTCAGCGGCAGACATTTCGAACATGCGTTGACAGACGAAAATCTTGAACACCTGGTGCCTGGATTCAGTTCATTGACAAGTGATTACGAAAAAGGCAGAGCAGTCCATAAGGCACTGGATCAAGCCGTCCATGTGTATCACGGTTTAGCTACCCACGGTCATTACGCGTTTGCAGAGGCATTCAAGAGAGAAGGGAACTTCCATTTGCAGGAATTGATCAAATAACAATTAGGGGGATGAGTTGATGAAAAAAATACTCTACAGCTTTCTGGCTGTATTGTTGATGTTGACTGGATGGAGCAGCTTTCCTGTACAGGCGAATGGGGATCAATTACGATTAGGTATTTCTTCTGACGAGAGTACGATGAATCCCTATACATACATCACGGGGAGCCCGGGATTGGATTTGGTCAGTTTAATGTATGACAATCTATTTCAACTCGATGCGGATAACGAGCCTCAACCTTGGCTGGTGAAGGAATACACCGTAAGTGAAGATGGATTGAATTATGATTTCGTTTTACATGATAATGTCACCTTTCATGATGGGGAGGCTCTGACTACAGAAGACGTCGCATTTACTATTCAATATTTCCTTGATTACCCTAAGTCACGTTTTACGAATCCGCTAAAAAGTATCAGTAATGTAGAGGTGGCAAGCGATACAGAAATCTCTCTTACATTGGAACAGGCTGAACCCGATTTCATGATCCAGCCATTATCTGATCTCCCAATTTTACCTGAACACATTTGGTCGGAAATCGATAACCCGGATGAATCAGACAACAATATCGGCAGCGGACCTTATAAAATGGACGGTTACAAATCCGGCGAGTTCTACCGGATGACAGCAAACGAAGACTATTTCAAAGGCGAGCCTACAGTGAAAGAGCTCGTATTTCCAATCATTGAAGATACGACCGCATTGTTCACAGCATTGCAGTCAGGTGAAATCGACGCCATGTCAGCCACTGTTTCACCTGAATTGGTGGAGCAGTTTGAAAACAGTTCGAACGTAAAGCTCGCTAGAGGATCTGGCTTCTCGACAACATTGCTTCAAATGAATGCAGAGAAATATCCTTTAAGTGAAACCGAGTTTCGTAAAGCGATCTCCTATGCAATCGATGAGCAGGAACTGATTGACACCGTACTGCTCGGATATGCAGAGGTTGGAAGCCCAGGGTTTATCCATCCATCCTCTCCTGTTTATAACTCAGACCTGCAGTCGGAACACGATATTGAAAAAGCGAAACAGCTTTTGGCAGATGCCGGCTTTGAAGATACAAACGGAGACGGTTTTGTAGAAGGAAAAGACGGAGAAGAAATTTCGCTTGAAATGCTTGTCTATTCCAACAGTTCGATCCGCATCCGGACAGCGGAAATCATAGCAGAATGGCTGAATGATGCAGGAATCCAAACAAGTGTCAGAGCAATGGATATGACGACAGTAGACTCGCTTGTATGGCCGGAGTTTGACGTAAGCAAAGGTCGGGACTTTGATTTGGCGATGTGGGGATGGTCCAGTACCATGCAGCTGTTCCCAAGCAGAATTGTAGAATTATTCCACTCTGATCCAGCTATCGGGTCCGTTAACATTGGTGGATACAGCAATGAAGAGTTTGATCAGCTGGCAGAGAAATTGCAGAACACGGTCGATGCTGAAGAAAGAAAGAGCATTTTGATGGACCTGCAGCAACTGGTGGCAGAAGAAGCACCGATCATTCCACTGTCTTACCAGGAAATCATCAATGCATACAATAGCCAGGTGTATGATGACTACACGTTCCAGGTAGGTAAAGGAATCGTGAATAAGCTTTCCTTTGTGAATGTAGATGGTTTCAACGAAGGGGCAAATGAAGATTCCGGTGACGATGACGAATCTGAAGGAAATGTTGCATCAGCTGCAGAAAAGGATGACGAAAACAGTGCGGAAGCATCCGCATCTGATGTAAATTCATCAACAGAAAAGAACAACGCAACTCTATGGATCCTGGGTGCAGTGGTCCTGCTAGTTGCAGGTGGCTTGTTCTTCATGAAGAGACGCAGTTCAAAGACTTAAGTCTGCGTATTAACAAGTTCATATGGGCTTTCGTCATCGTTACGCATGACGAAAAGCCCTTTTTTCTAATTGTGAGATAAGCGAGGTGGAAACATGTCCAAGTATGTAGTTGGTAAGATCTCTCAATATTTGATCGTCATCTTCATCATTTTAGCCTTGAACTTCCTTTTACCCAGGATGATGCCTGGAAGTCCCTTGGTGTATTTGGCTGGAGAAGATGTCGGGCTCATGACCAGTGAAGAGAAAGTAGCAGTGATGGAAGAGGCCGGACTGAATGATCCGATGATTGTGCAATTCGGACGTTATTTGTCTGACATGGTGACCGGTGATTTTGGATACTCATATCAACAGAAAATGCCGATATCGGAATTGCTCCTGGACCGGATTCCGTGGACATTGCTGCTTGCGGGATCAAACTTATTGATCAGTACGGTGTTGGGTGTCATTTTCGGGGCAATAGCAGCGTGGAAAAGGGGAACTAAGACCGACGTGAACATGCTGACCTTCTTTATGTTCCTAAGTGCGATGCCTTCCTTCTGGATCGGAATGATCCTTGTATCCATTTTTGCAGCATCATTAGGGTGGTTCCCTGTGTTTGGTGCAGAGACAGGATGGTCAGATTTCACTGGATGGGAAAGGGTGGTCGACATCAGTAAACACCTGGTGCTTCCTCTTGTATCTTTGGTGCTGATTTCTGTTACTAATGTGTTTATGACAATGCGTTATTCCATGTTGAATGTATTAGGAGAAGATTACATTAAAATGGCTCGGGCAAAAGGGGCGAAAGAAAAAACGATTAAATACAAACACGCGATGCGGAATGCATTGCTTCCAGTTGCTACAGTATTTATGTTGAGTGTCGGCTTCATGCTTAGTGGGGCTACCGTGATTGAAACAGTATTTGCTTACCCTGGAGTCGGTCGCCTGATGTTTGAGTCTGTACTTGCCAGAGATTATCCACTGATCCAGGCAACTTTTATGATCATTACCCTCAGTGTGATCGTGGCTAATCTGGTAGCAGACATGATTTATCCTTTCTTGGATCCAAAGGTGGGGAAGACGAATGGATAAGAGGAAATGGCAGCAATACCTTCATATCTTCAGTAATAATAACTTAGGTGTCATTGGTGTAGGAATACTGGTCATTTATTTGTTCATCGCTATTTTTGCACCTCTCATTGCACCATTTGATCCTACTCTCAGAATAGGGACGCCTTTTTCTCCTCCAAGTGGTGACCATCTGCTTGGAACGAATGATGTAGGGCAGGACATATTGAGTGAGTTGATTTATGGGACACGGATATCGATTTTGATTGGAATCATTGCAGCGTTCTTTTCCATCGCAATCGGATGTCTGGTTGGAATCATCGCTGGGTATTACGGGGGGAAGGTTGATACTTTCCTGATGAGGGTGGTCGATTTAGTGTTGGTCATTCCATTCCTGCCGCTGATGATCCTGTTAGCTGCCTTTATTGGTCCTAGCTTCTGGAACATCATTTTTGTCATCAGTATCCTGACTTGGGCAGGTCCTGCTAGGGTGATCCGTTCCCAGGTACTCACGGTCAAGACGAAAGGCTATGTAGAAGCGGCCAAAGCGATCGGTACAAAGATATCCATCATCTTAAAGAAGCATATCCTCCCTGGGGTAGTGCCGATTGCCCTTTCACAATTTGTCCTTGCTGCGAGTCAGGCGATATTGATTGAAGCATCCTTGAGCTTCCTAGGGTTGGGAGACCCATTCAACAAGAGCTGGGGGACAGTGTTGTACTACGCCCAGGCAAGAGGAGCCTTCCTCACGGATGCATGGGTATGGTGGATATTACCTCCTGGTTTATTGATCACCTTACTGGTAATCGGATTCGCGTTCACTGGCTATTCCATGGAAGAAATATTGGATCCTAGATTACGGAAAGGAAGGTAACGAATGAAGAATATACTGACAGTAAAAAATCTGACTACACATTATGACACTCCCCAAGGGCCAGCAAGGGCAGTGGAAAATGTCTCTTTTACTGTGAAAAAGGGTGAAATGCTGGGTCTGATTGGTGAATCAGGCTGTGGCAAGACGACAGTAGCCCAGTCGATCCTCCGATTGATCGAATATCCAGGCAAAATTGTAACAGGGGAAGTGGATCTTGATGGGAAGGACTTGGTCAATGCCAAAACATCAGAACTGGAGAAGATCAGGTGGAAAGACATCGCAGTCATTCCTCAAAGTGCAATGAATGCCCTGAATCCTGTCTATTCGATTGGTGATCAGATCATCGAATCGATCCTTTTGCATGAGAATATCTCACGAAAGGAAGCATTGAATCGAACGAAGACACTGTTGGAACTTGTTGGGATAGACAAGGACAGGTGGAAAAGTTATCCGCATGAATTCAGTGGCGGAATGAAACAGCGTGTAGCAATAGCCATGGCTCTTTCCTGCAGTCCGAAGTTGATCATCTCTGACGAGTCCACTACAGGATTGGATGTACTTACACAGGCACAGGTCATCGCATTAATGAAAGACTTGCAAAGAAAGCTGGATCTGTCCATCATCATCATTTCACATGATTTACCGCTGGTCACTTCGATTTGTGACAGGATTGCAATCATGTATGCCGGAAAGATTGTGGAATGGGCGGGAACATCCAACATTTTGCAAGATGCCAGACACCCTTACTCGAAAGGATTGCTGGATGCTACTCCCGATCTTGCCAATCCCGAGAAAAAGGTAGTGTCGATTCCGGGTACAGTGCCGAACCTTGTTTCTCCACCTGAAGGCTGCAGATTCCGGGATCGATGCCAATATGCAATGGAAACATGTGCAGCGGCTGAACCAGAGCTGGTAGCAGTTAAATCAGAGCATTATGTTTCCTGCTTTTTAGAAAAGGGGGCTAAGTATGTCCTATGAGAGCTTGATTCAAGTACGGAACCTAAGGAAAACATTTTCAAAAAAAGTAGGTAAACATATTTTCAATCGGAAAACTGTCGCTGTTCATGCAGTCAATGATATTCAACTGGATGTTCGCAAGGGCGAAACGCTCGGTATCATTGGAGAAAGTGGCTGTGGAAAAACGACCACTGCAAGGATGCTGCTGCGATTGGAAAAGGAGACGCAAGGGGAACTTTGGTTTGATGGAACTGACCTATGTACATTGAAGGATAAAGAGACCAACAAGTTCAGAAAGCGCATGCAGATGATTTTTCAGGATCCATACGACACCCTGAACCCAGGGATGCGAATCGTAGACATTCTGATGGAGCCGATCAATGCCCATCATCCTAAGATGAGTTTGAAAGAGAAAGAAGCGATTGTTAAGACAGCAATCGAATCGATCGACCTGAAGCCGGCTGAAAACTTCCTTTATCGATATCCGCATGAATTGAGCGGGGGACAAAGGCAGCGGATTGCAATCGCCAGGGCGATCATACTTAAGCCAGACTTTATTGCTGCTGATGAACCTACCTCTATGTTGGATGTATCCGTAAGAGCGGGTATTTTGAACCTTCTTCAGCGGTTGAAAAAGGAAATGGGACTGACCATGTTGTTTATCACCCATGATTTGACCACTGCCAGTTATATGTGTGATCGAATTGCTGTGATGTACCAAGGAGAAATTGTCGAGATTGGTAAGACGGAACAAATCATCAGAAGACCGAACCATCCTTATACACGAGCATTGGTTTCTGTAGTTACTGACCTTAACCACTTCATTGAACATCGCGATGAAATCATTCTGGATGGGGAGGTGGATGCAACAAGAGTAAACCAAGGTTGTCCTTTTGCGCACCGCTGTCCGTTCCATGAAGAAATGTGTGATCATACGGCTCCAAAGCTGGAAGAAGTAGGGGAAGATCACAATGTATCCTGTCACTGCCTTCATAAGGTTGATACTTCACAAATAGGAGTCAAAGAAGAGCAGGTGCTGTCTTGACCCAAAAAGTGAACGCTGAAAAAGAAAGAACCGGGTTACCTTGGATCTTATTTTTAGCAATTCCTGCGGTCATAGAGAATTTCTTTCAGACGATCATTGGATTTGTCGATACTTATTTCGTCTCCCAGATTGGAATTACCGAAGTATCAGCAGTAGGAGTAACCAATGCCCTGTTACAGGTGTATTTTGCAATATTCATGGCATTAGGAGTGGCAGCCAATATATATGTTGCAAAATACACAGGAGCGAAAAATGCTGAAAAGGCTCAGCAAAGCTCCTGGCAATCCATTTATCTTGCAATCATCGCTGGTATCGTATTTGGTGTTGTAACCCTGTTCTTTGCAGAGCCTATGTTGAAGCTGATGGGGGCAGAAAGTGCCGTCATAGATGCTGGGAAAACCTATTTTAAAATTGTGGCGATCCCTTCGATCATCCTGTCACTTACATTTGTTGTAGCCAGTATCCTTAGAGGTACGGGAGATACGAAAACCCCGATGAAAATAAGCATCTATGTCAATTTGCTTAACATAGTTTTAGATTATGTGTTAATTTTCGGCTTTTGGATCATTCCAGGGTTCGGTCTTGTCGGAGCTGCTACTGCGACAGTGATTGCAAGACTTATAGGCGTGATCTGGTTGCTCTCGATATTTTTAAAAAGGGAAGGGACCAGGGAGGCAGGGTGGAAGCGTCCAGCAATTAATTTCGGAGAGATGAAAAAGCTGCTGACAGTAGGTGCTCCGGCTTCAGGTGAAAGGCTGGTTATGCGAATCGGTCAGGTTCTCTACTTCGGCATCATCGTCAGCTTAGGTACTGCTACTTTCGCAGCGCATCAAATTGCAGGAAGCATCGAAGTATTCTCATATATGATAGGATACGGTTTTGCCACGGCAGCCACCACGATCGTTGGACAATTGATCGGTGCCGGTAGAATAGAAGAATCTCAGAAGTATGCACTCCAATGTACCGCGATAGCTGTTGGGTTCATGTCCATTGTGGGGCTTATCCTCTTCTTTTCAGCTGAGTGGTTAGCCGGTCTGTTCACTACTGATACAAAGGTGATTGCAGACATAACGGTCGCTTTGAGAATCGATGCGTTCATCCAACCTATACTGGCAATTGTCCTCGTCCTTACAGGTGTTTATCAAGGGGGAGGCAACACGAAAACCCCGATGTATATCACAGCGATCGGTATTTGGTTGTTACGAACGGTGTTTGTGTATGTATTGGGTTTGGCGATGGGATTTGGTATTGCTGGGGTCTGGATTGCTATTGGAATAGATAATTTATTCCGTGCCATCTGGTTAAGCATTAGTTTTATCAGAGGAAATTGGATCAAAGAAGGTTTCGAAGAGAAGGCAGAAGCAGCGAATTAATGTATGTAAGCGTTTTTATGTCATATAGTTAAGCTCTATGCTTAAATAGATAAATAAAGGAAGGATTGATGAATAATGGAAAAACAAACACTTAGAGTAGAAGGAATGTCATGTGGACATTGTAAGTCTTCAGTTGAAGAAGGAGTCGGTAACCTGGAGGGGGTATCACAGGTGCTTGTAGACTTGGATGACGGCTTGGTAACAGTCGAGTACGATCCCGCGAAATCAACCTTGGAAACTATTAAACAGACAATCTATGAAGAAGGCTACGATGTTGTAGCTTGAGCAAGTAAATAGAGTCATCCTCGCTCCTGGTTGGTGTGAGGATACTCTATCCAGCTTTCCCCTATGCAACTCCCCACATAAGGATGAACGCTATGGATTTCTTCCGACCACGCAAAGGGAGTTAAGTAAATTCGATAGGAGTTGTAGAAATGGTTGAAAAGATAAAAGAAACAAATGAAAGCCATCCAGTTGTTCCCCGTACCAGGATAGAAAAAGAGAATATGCTCAATCGGTTGAAGAGGATAGAAGGGCAAGTAAGAGGATTGCAAAAGATGATAGAAGACGATCGATACTGTGTGGATGTGCTAGTCCAAATTTCAGCAGTGAATGCAGCATTGAAAAAAGTAGGTTTCACTATGTTAGAGCGCCATACTCGTATGTGTGTGACGAAGTCAGTCAGAAAAGGTGACGGCGAGTCCTACATGGATGAGTTGATGGAAGTGATCCAGCAGTTTTCCAAATAACGAATAGGGGGGCACCTTGAGTGAAGCAACACCACATTGGTATTACAGGGATGACCTGCTCAGCATGCTCAACACGTATTGAAAAAGTACTCAATCGAATGAATGGCGTTGAAGCCAACGTGAACTTATCCATGGAAAGCGCAGCATTGAATTTTGACGAAAGCCAGATCGAGATGGAAGAACTGATCGGCAAGATTAAGAAGCTCGGATATGGAGTCAAGGAGGAAAAAGTAGATTTGGATATTCGTGGCATGACATGTTCAGCATGTTCCGGCCGCATCGAAAAAGGATTGAACCGGACACCTGGTGTCTACAGTGCCAATATAAACCTTACTACTGAATCAGGAACGATTACATATATCCCTGGTCTGGTATCGTTGGAAGAGATAATGGAAAAAGTGAAAAAGCTTGGCTATGAAGCAGTAGTGAAACAGGAGAGTAAAGAAAGGAAATCTCAAAAAGAAAAAGAGATACAGCGACAAAAAATCGTTTTCCTGATTTCAGCTGTACTATCCTTTCCTCTCCTGCTGACTATGATCGGCCATCTACCTTTTGACACCGGTGTGACCGTGCCGGGATTCATTGCAAACCCGTGGGTACAATTCACTCTCGCTGGAATTGTACAATTTGGAATAGGCTCCACCTTTTACGCTGGGGCATTTCGGGCACTAGCAAATAAAAGTGCCAATATGGATGTACTGGTCGCATTAGGTACTTCTGCAGCTTATTTTTATAGTGTGGTACAAACCATATTGTGGCAGACAGGCCAAGCCATGCATCCGGAACTGTATTATGAAACAAGTGCCGTATTGATTACCCTGATCATTCTCGGAAAATTATTCGAAGCTATGGCAAAAGGACGTACGACTCAAGCCATCACTAAACTACTGAATCTTCAAGCCAAAGAGGCTGTAGTTCTGAAAGGTGGTCAGGAATTAAGCATTCCAGTTGACCAAGTGATGGTTGGCGATCACATTATCGTCAAGCCGGGGGAGAAGATACCGGTAGACGGGGAAGTCATTCAAGGGGTATCCTCAATCGATGAGTCGATGATAACCGGAGAATCGATCCCAGTAGACAAAGATATCGGGGATATCGTAATAGGCTCGACAATTAATAAAAACGGGACCATTACAATGGAAGCGAAGAAGGTCGGCAGGGATACTGCTCTGGCAGGGATCATTAAGATTGTTGAGGATGCACAAGGTTCCAAGGCTCCGATACAAAGAATGGCTGATAAAATTTCGGGAATTTTTGTTCCAATCGTAGTGGGAATCAGTGTAGTTACATTTCTTACCTGGTTCTTCATAGTCAATCCCGGTGTATGGTCATCGGCTCTGGAAGCTTCCATTGCTGTTCTAGTAATTGCTTGCCCTTGTGCTTTGGGCTTGGCTACCCCAACCTCAATCATGGTAGGCTCAGGACGTGGTGCTGAAATGGGGATCCTGTTCAAAGGTGGAGAATTCCTGGAAGGCACCCAAAGTATCCAAGCGGTCCTATTAGATAAGACAGGGACCATTACAGAAGGAAAACCACGCGTTACCGATGTAAAGACTTTAACTGGAGACGCCTCTGACTTTTATTTGGTTTCCAGTGCCGAAAAAAGATCGGAACATCCTTTAGCGAGCGCTATTGTTGCATATGCGATTGAAGAAGAGTTCGACTCCCTGGATCCGGATGAGTTCCAGTCGATTTCAGGTCATGGTGTCATTGCTCAGGTATCCGGTAAGAATGTAGCGGTTGGAACCAGGAGGCTGATGCGGGAACAAAACATCGATTTCAGTGATGCGGAGTCCTATTTAGAGTCTTATGAAGCAAACGGCAGAACCGCAGTACTTGCTGCAATTGATGGGAAAGTCCAATTTGTCATCGCAATCGCAGACACCGTTAAACCAAGTTCTAAAGAAGCAATTGCACAAATGCAAAGCTTAGGTTTAGAAGTATATATGATGACTGGCGATAACCAGCTTACAGCAAAAGCAGTAGCGCGGGAAGTCGGGATTCAAGAATCGAATGTATTTGCAGAAGTATTACCTGAAAACAAAGCAGAACACGTGAAAAGAATCCAAGCTTCAGGAATGAAAGTGGCGATGGTTGGAGATGGAATCAATGATGCTCCAGCACTGGTCACTGCGGATATTGGGATCGCTATTGGAAGCGGGACAGACGTAGCCATTGAAGCAGCGGATGTAACACTGATAAGTGGAGATCTACTCAATATTCCTAAAGCGATTAAATTAAGTAGGAAGACAATGCGTAACATCCGTCAGAATCTATTTTGGGCTTTATTCTACAACACGAGTGGAATCCCGGTCGCAGCTATTGGCCTGCTGGCTCCTTGGGTTGCAGGGGCGGCCATGGCATTCAGCTCCGTGTCTGTAGTATCAAACTCATTGCGATTGAAACGTCAAAAAGTGTGAATTTAAAAGGTGCCTGGCTGATGAGCCTGGCACTTTTATATTTTAAATGTAGGTTTTATTAAGATGGATCCATTAATGTAATATCTAAGGTTCGTGAAAAGTGCTCGGATATAATTTACATATTTTTCATAAATTGGGTTTTCGGTGTGTCGAATGGTGGTAGGTAATAAGGAGTGATTATTGGTGAAAAATTCTTAACACACTAAATTCAAAGGGAGCGTTAATTGGATGAGGAAACTGCTAGTACTTGTAATGTTTATTTTGACTGTTTCTATGTTGGCAGCCTGCGGTGGTGAAGAGGGAACATCTGATTCAGATGTGGAACAGGTGGAAGCATCCACTGATGAAGGTACAGAAGATGAAGAGGAAAATGAGGAAGACACCACTGAAGAAGAAATGGACAGTGAGGAGAATACAGAAGATTCCTCTATGGATGACATGAGTACTGAGGAAAATACCGAGGATTCCTCCATGGATGATATGGACACCGAGGAAAGTACAGAAGAAACGATGGGCGATGAGAGCAGTGCTGCCGTTCCTGAAGAACTGGAAGCTGAAGTGATAGCAGTCGTTGAAGAGAACTTAAAGCTTGCAGAAGAGGAAGACTATGAGGCATATATGAATATGAACGCGGAACAAGCGGTAACAGAACAGCTCGAAGCTCAAACACAAGCACTTTTTGAAAATTATGAGCTCGACTATGAGCTGGAAGAAATCTCTGTGCGTTCAGCCTCTGAAGAGCAAGCAGTGGTGGAGGTCGTCCAGAAAACGATGGCAACTGATATTGCGGAAGGGTACCAATTCCAGAATAACAGAGTAAATGCAATCCATACGCTAATTAAAGAAGATGGAGAATATAAATTTGCTCAATCCCAGATTGTAGGCATGCAGAACCTTGATGAGAATGGAGAACCGATGTAAACAAATTAGACGGACAATCGAGTCCGCTCCTGAGGTATAAAAATTAAAGATAAGGAAGAGTCACTGAGATAGTCACAGTGGCTCTTTATTAATGCCGACACTTTATCAGTTTAACGCACTGAGGGACAACGCACTGAGGGACAGTCCCTCAGTGAGTTAATGCGTTAATGCGTTAATGCGTTAATAAATTTCTTCAGTGGATTCCGTGACTACATCGTATTTATATACTGTTCCTGTGAATGGATCAACGTGGAAAAACTTAGTCCTATAATGATTCCGATAGGTTTCAATTACATATTTTTCACCATTCACAACTCTCTCAATATAATCTTCGAACGTTGGATTCTCTATATCGACGATATCAAGTTCATCAGGGCTAGCGTCTAATGCGTAACCTAACAAACGATATGCATCTGAAAGTGTATGCAAGGAATTCAAACTCGTGATCAACCAATCGTCTTCTTCCTTTTCCAACGTATATTCAAATAATGTAGGCTGTTCATACAAGTTTACTTCCACATAGACCTTTCGTTGATCATTACTATCTACTATTCGGTAATTTGTAGGCAGTTCTTGATCTGCCAATGGGAAGGTGTAGGAGTATTCATACACATAGCCAGGGTTGTCATAAATGTTCTTTAAAAGGCGTTCACTGAGTGGTGCTTCAATTCGGTTCAAGATTTCTTCGAACGACTCATTGAAAGATAATCCAGTTTCATCTTCCTGGAAAGCATCTGCAAATACCTCTAGTGCTTCCGTTTCACTGTCGATGATCAACTGGATCGTTTCCTCATCTGTGAGAGTATCTTCGACTGGGGTGTTCAATTCATCCTGTTCCTGATTTTTATCCGCACTACTGGCAACCTCCTCCTCTTGTACGCTGGCAGTCTCTGAAGCAGTTGTTTCATTCTTTGTTTCATCTTTTGATTCCCCTATTGCATTGTTGCAACCGGCCAACAGAAATACTGTCATCAAAAAAATCATTGGTGTTTTTTGCATAGAAGCATCCTTTCTAAGTCTAGAGTAGTAAATAAATCCTTTGATAAGTGCAACGTTTCTAAGTATATACCAAATTTTTCTTATATGTAAGACTATATAACTATCAGTCTCATAATCCTTCAAAATTAAAAGTGTTTACACCGTCTGCACTTCTCAACTCGTCAAAAACATAGGGCAAAAGGATTCTCCTCACTCGTTTTTTTCCATACCCATTTCACTTCTTTATTAGGATCGATCCAGCACCATGCTGCCAATGCTGCTGCACATGCATCGATGGTATGGGAGGTTTGACTGACAGAAATCGGAAGCCCTTCAATCCCCTGTGATGGAAACCACTCTGCAATTGCAATTCTTGAGTCAAGTTCCTTCTTATACAATAGAGCATGTTTCTTATCCTCTAAACGTGTGCCGATGGCTGCCCCGGGATGGACCTCTGCGACCTGGAGATGATTCAGAGCTTCTGTCATCATGATTCTTCGCGTCAATGAAATTCCCCGAAGCGTTAAGTATGCCATCCTTGTTAATGTAGGTGGCATTACGGAACTGCCGTTGAGGCCGTTGTCCTTCATCAATTTCCTCAATTGCTTGTCTTGTGGCCGATCGCCACCTCCATCCTGGTAAGATAATGGTGCATCAATTGCTACTGCTATGTCTTCGTACTGTTGAGCGGCAACGAGCGTAGTGATGATATCTTCATCAGAAGCACCAAGCATTAAATCATCCAATAGGAGTCGTTCGCCCTTTTGAGAAAAAACTGCTACAGCCGTATCTTTATGGTTACCTGGACCAGACAGGTCGATGCCGATGATTTTCATAAGCCATCTCCTTATCGTTATCTTGTATAAATTTTTGTTCCTATTATTGTACATGAAATAGCATACAAGAAATTATCATGTGCATCGATAATTTCAAATCAGAATTTTCTTTTAATAGATTTCCGTTTATACTATATGGTGGGGGGTATAACAACAGCATAGGACAGGGTGATGAGTATGACGTTGAATTATACAGATTCGGTTCCACTTCATATACAATTGAAACAAATCATTCAACAGTATATAGTAGAAGGTATTTACGAAGAGAAGATTCCGAGTGAACGTGCTTTTATTGATGAATATCATGTCAGCCGCAGTACGGTCAGGGAAGCGATCAATCTTCTTGTGAGAGAAGGTATCGTTGAAAAAAGACATGGCAAAGGGACCTACATAACGCTGAAGCCAATTGATGATTGGCTAGGTAATCTGAGCAGTACATCTGAAACGATTGAACGGATGGGGATGAAGCCTGGCGCAAAGTTGATTCATTCAGAAATCGTTCAGTTGAATGAACGCATGCAGAGGATTACGGGTCTCAAGGAAGCCTATCATTTCATACGGGTACGGTATGCAGACCGTACGCCGATTGGTGTTGAATATCACTATTATCCAACAGATATTGGCCGTAAGTTGAGTACGTATGATTTGAATGAAGTGACGCTCTATGACGTAATTGAATTAGAGTTGGGCATCAAGATGTTTGAAGCGGATCAAGTCATTCGGTCTGGGATGGTGCCCGAAGAGGTTGCAAAACTGCTTGATATATCCGATCGCACTTGTATTTTGATAACGGAAAGAAAATTGACCGATGTGAATGAGGAATTTGTAGAACTTGAGCAAGCATTTTATCGGTCGGACATGTATGCTTTTAAAATCAAATCATCCAGGAATCGTTCATGAATGCCGGTATCGTTACCGGCATTTTTTCATTCTATGTGCAACTGGTACGGACGTCCTTACAACATTGCCTATCGACAAGTTGTGTTATACGATATCAAAAAAGGAGGATTTAATATGCAACGCATGATGTGTAAAGGTAAAATTCACCGCGCTACAGTAACAGAAGCTGAACTTGATTATGTAGGTAGTATTACAATTGATTATAAGTTGATGAAAGAAGCAGATATCAAACCTTACGAAATGGTCCAGATTACGAACCTTAAAAATGCAACGAGATGGAAGACGTATGCTATACCTGCACCTGAAGGCTCGAAACGGATCTGCCTGAATGGACCTCCTGCCCACTTGTTTTCTCCTGGGGACATCGTCATCATCCTAAGTCTCGGCATGATGACAGATGAAGAAATCGAAACACTGAAGCCTAGGGTCGTTTTTGTTGATGAAGAAAATGAAATCACTTCCGTAGAAGAGCATGACTTACATTGGCCAGAAGGCGTCAAAGCCTGACACCGTTCTTCCAGCTGATCGCTTGATCAGCTGGGTTTCTTTTAACCTAGAAGCACCCTACTAGAATACGAGAATGAAAGTGTAACAACTCGCATCCAATCAAGAATGGGTGTGACTTAAATTTTCAAAATAGTCGGAAAAACCGAAGGAGGGCAAACATGAGATTTTGGTTTACATGTAATGGCTGTGGAAAAAACAAAACATTTGATTTAATTGAAACCAAATGTGAATGTGGTGGCACTTTGGGAGTAGAATATGACCTCGATATGGTGGCACATACATTTACGAAAGAAAGCCTGAAAGAACGGGTTCCTTCTATGTGGAGATATAAAGAGCTTCTCCCTGTCGAACATATGGAAAATGTCATTTCCTTAGGGGAAGGCTGGACGCCGCTCGTCCGCCTTGAAGAAGCGGAGAAAGAATATCCTGTCAAAAAGTTGTGGGTGAAGCGGGAAGAACAGAACCCGACTGGCAGCTTCAAATCACGCGGATCATCAGCAGCAGTGTCTGTAGCAAATGAGTATGGGGTCAAAAAAGTTGCCGTGAATTCTAATGGGAATGCCGCTTCAGCACTAGCTGCATATGCGGGCTACGCTGGAATGGAAGCATATGCGTTCGTGCCTAAGGATTGCCCAGGCCTGATTGTGGAAGAATGCATGCTGCACGGTGCTCATACGTTTTTGGTGGATGGTTTGATCCAGGATGCTGGAAAGCTGATCCAGGACGGAAAAAAAGAGCAGGGCTGGCACAATGTCGGCACATTGAAGGAACCGGGAAGAGCTGAAGGAAAAAAGACGATGGGATTGGAATTGGCAGAACAATTTGATTGGAACCTGCCAGACGTAATCATCTACCCGACAGGCGGTGGATCCGGTGTCATCGGGATGTGGAATGCGTTTCTGCAGCTGAAAGAGCTTGGGTTCATTGAAGGAGATCTTCCGAAAATCGTCAGCGTGCAGGAAGATGGCTGTCAGCCTATTGTTACTTCGATTGAAACTGAAAGTCCATTCTCTGCACAAACCTATGGAGTCGTGTCCAACCCGACCGGCATGCGAGTACCAAGCCCTCCGGATGGGGAACTGATCACTTCTATCCTACGTGATTCTAATGGGACAGCTGTTGCGGTTACCAAAGAAGAAATCAAAGATGCGCAGTCTTACTTCGGTAAGTATGGAGTTTCTTCATCACCGGAAGGATCCGCGACGATGGCAGGATTCAAACGGTTGGTAGAAGAAGGCTGGCTCTCTGAAGATGACGAAGTCGTACTATTCAATACCTCACACGCTATGAAATACTTACCATATGAAGTGTCGAACGTACCTACAGTAAAGAACTATCAGGATTGGATAGCGACTCAGCACGTATTTTAATGTAAAATGCTAAGCGTAAGCGCTTAGCATTTTTTTGTGAGCCAAGTGTAATCTGCTTTCCAGCGAGTCTTAAAAGGTTGCCGGCGAGTTTTTGAATTTACCGGCCACTTGCTCACCTTTACCGGCAACTTCCGGATTTTTCCGGCGCCATCTGAAATTTACCGGCGACTGACTCTTAATACTTACAATCTCTATACGCTTAGCACTTTTTGATCGCAATTTACGATAGGGTATTAGGTGTGTATATTTTCCTGATTAGTCCAATTATTCGGGTTTATATTCCTGATTTAGGCATAATTAGATAAAGCATCAAAGGTAATTATGGTATTATTAGATTATCAACTTCATATATTCGACAAAGGCAAACCTATTGAAAAGTAGGGACGCAAAGCTACAGGGGCTAAAGGTGTTTATCTATGCTTGCCAGCTGCCAATTACGTGTAAACCTATCCATGTAATTGGATAGGTTTATTTATTTTTTCAATACAAAGGAGGTTAGGATTTGAGATTCCGCAGCTTTATCGTAAGTATTTTGTTGTTATTTACATTAAGTGCATGTAATTCGCCTGAGGAGGTGCAAGGCAAACAAGGGAATTCTTCTAAAGAGAGTAAAGAATCGGTCTTATACGAAAATACTTCTTATCATTTATCTGTTGGGGAAATGGAAGGCTGGTTACTTGAAAAAGAGACAGACGAAGGTAGACTTCATGCGAAATTCACCAACAATCAATCGAAAGCAATTGTAACCGTAACCGAAACAACTAAATCTTTCGAAAACATCAAAGATGAGTTGAAAGATGGAGCGGGTAAAGTAGATGTGGTTCAAGATGATAAGGCTTCTATTTCTTTTATCTCTGGATTGAATGAAAAGATGAGAACAGATATTTATATAAAGAAACATCGAGAATTTACATATGTATTTACGTTCATTTCACCTCTCTCAGCTTATGAGAAGAAAGAGAATGAGATCAAAAAATTCTTGGATGAAGTCCATCTAAAATAAGGGGGATTTATAATGAGAAAAGTGTTAAGTGTAGGCGCTGCTTTCAGTCTGGTATTTTCAATCGGGATGACAGGTGTGTCTGCTGAAGAAGGACAGACCGATATTCAGTCTGAGTTTTATCAAACGATACGTTTTATGGAAGAGTCCACTTTTGAATTAACAAAGGATCAAAAGGAAAAAGTGCACTTATTGAATGAATTTGCCGAAAAGCGAATGAATGAAATAGAGACTGCATTGGAACGTGGGGAAGAAGAGCTTGCCTTACAATTGATTGATGAATTGGAAAATCTCATCGATCAAAAAGAGGAAAGTGTCACTGTACTGAAGGATGGAAGTGATTCGGAAACGATTGAAGATGATTCACTGGATGAAGCACTGGAGTCTTTGACTAAAGGTACAAAACAAATTGATGCCCTTCTTCAAAGAGATGACTTGCCTGAAGAGGCGAAGAAAGGTTTGGAAAAAGCGTTGGCTCAGCATCAAAAAGTACTGCTTGACTCCAAGACCTCAAAAGGCTCGGCTGAGGATGAAGACGAAGAAAAGAACGACGATAGTAATGATGATGAGGAACAAAAAGAAGAAAAGAACAGTAATAGAGATCGTGACCAAAATCGAGTAGATCGTAACGAAGATAAAGATGATGACAGAGATCGCCGCGATGACGATGATGACCAGGACGAAGATGAAGACGAGGACGATGACAGAGATCGCCGCGACGACGATGATGACCAGGACGAAGATGAAGACGAGGACGATGACAGAGATCGCCGCGACGACGATGATGACCAGGACGAAGATGAAGACGAGGACGATGACAGAGATCGCCGCGACGACGATGATGACCAGGGTGAAGATGAAGACGATGATGATGACAGAGATCGCCGCGACGATGATGATGACCAGGATGAAGATGAAGACGAGGACGATGACAGAGATCGCCGCGACGACGATGATGACCAGGATGAAGATGAAGACGAGGACGATGACAGAGATCGCCGTGATGACGATGAAGATGACGAAGATGAAGATGACGATGAACAGTGAGACGACGATTGATGTAAGGATGATTTAATAATTGGCTTTGTAAAAAGCGCTTGTGAGGATATGACTTCTCCCAAGCGCTTTTTAATTTTCAGTGGAGAGAGGTGATATCAATTGACTTCTATTTCTACTATACTGTGAATAGTAGTTAATTCAGGGAGGCATCTTACATGCTAGGCTGGCTGATTGTAAATAGTTTTACTGCTTCATCTAAAAAGTTTCAGGACAATTACGACTTACTTCAGAAAGCTGCAAATCTAAGAAACATTTCTCTGACGATTAAAACAGATATTGATTTGTTTTATGTCTTACATAAAGAAGAGAGTAAGAATACAAAACCTGATTTCGTTATTTCTTGGAACAATGATGTATTTCTGGCAAAGTACTTGGAGAGCTTGGGCGTTCGTGTTTTCAATTCATCGGAAGCAATTGAACATACTGCAAATAAAGCGCTGACCCATATTCGTCTGAATGATTGCGGTTTACCAATGCCGAAAACGATTCTGGCACCGGTCAACTTCAATCAGTCCGAGGGTTTGTATAGGGATTTTATTGAGAGAGTAGTTGATGAGCTAGCATTTCCCATGATTATTAAGGGTTGTTACGGATCTTTCGGAAAGCAAGTGTTTCTTGCTCATTCCGCACAAGAATTAGTGGAGAAGGCTCAGGTGTTCCAGCATAAGCCGTTCATGTTCCAGGAATTCATCGCATCCAGCAACGGCCGCGACGTGCGTATCAATATTGTCGGTAATCAGCCGGCTGCATCAATGCTCAGGACTTCTGGTAACGATGACTTTCGGGCGAATATCACCAATGGTGGCATCATGCGAACCTATCAACCAACGGATGAACAAATACAGTTGGCTATCCGTGCTAGTAAGGAGCTTGGGCTTGACTTCGCCGGGGTTGACCTTCTGTTCGGGAAAGAAAATCAGCCGATCATTTGTGAAATTAACGGGAACTCCCACATTAAAAACATTACGGATTGCACAGGTGCAGACATCGCTGGTGCCATGATTGATCATGTAATTGCCGAGATTCGATAATGAAAAGAGACTGACCAGCTGGCCAGTCTCTTTCTTATTGTAAAGCAGTAAGGGAGGAGCGGATTTCCTGTTGATACGCATTGATTTTGTCAAATTT
Source organism: Thalassobacillus hwangdonensis (assembly GCF_042675915.1). Taxonomy (NCBI): domain Bacteria; kingdom Bacillati; phylum Bacillota; class Bacilli; order Caryophanales; family Bacillaceae; genus Thalassobacillus; species Thalassobacillus hwangdonensis. The sequence goes on from NZ_JBHTKL010000005.1 coordinate 833,726, forward strand.
ACCTTCAAAAGAAGTCTCCAATAACGGATCCTTTTCAAGTCCTTCGTAGCTCGGATAAGCATATTTCAGTTGCCCGAGTGAATCCGTGATATCTTGTTTTTCTGCAATCAATAGATTTATCTTTGCAAGACTCGCCAGATGATACTCAAAGTTGAAGGATTCCTGGAGATGAGATGGCGTTTCTCGTTCCAGAATATCAGAAATAAGGATGTTCAGCCGGTTTCTTGCCACCAGGGCGTCATTCATGATACTTTGCCAGTCTTCCCCTTCATATGTAACGGAAGTCTGCTGCAGCAAGTAAGTGGATCGAGCATCATTGTATTTGATGAAGCCTTCCCACATCACATCTTTATGTCCGTTTTCAAGTGCCTGATGAAAGGCATACTTGGCCTCATTCAAATAGAGAATGAACAATTCCAAATCTTCACTGGATAATTGGGTGTGAATCGTCTGTTTCACTTTCAGTGCACCTTCAGTGGAAAAGAAATCAAGGTTGTCCATGTCGTATTTCCTCCTGAGGATGCCATTCGCTTTTTTATTGTAGTACAGACCAAGATAATTATAGTAGACCGTCTGGGTGACGCTATTCTTCAGCATCGTTCCTCTCACATCAAGAAGAGTGGAGGTCACTTGCTTATCGTTACGGTGGGTCAATTGTTGGTATGTAGTGATGGATTTGATCAGCTTGACCGTTTCATCAATCAGAATCAGGTTCCCTGTGCTTACAGCCAAAAATGCTTGCTTACGTTGGTCAATCAGTTCTAAGACATGATCCATCTTATCGATATTCCGCTGCCGGTTTTCGTCTGCTGCGTTGAAAAGATAAGGAAAGAACACAATGATATCAATGAAGTACTGAAGATGAGTTGCAAATTCAATGGCGGTCTTTGATTCTTTCGAAAATCTATCCTCAAGTTGTTTGAAAATCTCGTCTCCTACTTTTTTGGAAGTCTCCATATCATAGACCCTCAAAAGGCTGGTGAAGGATGTGACGTAGTTCTCATTTTCTAAGACATTACCATCCATCTGAGTGATGACATTGACACTGTCGATCGACAAATATGTTTTCATCGCAAAGATGAACGCCGAGAATGATACGATCAAACCGGTGACAGTGGTTGTAAATTGGATGAATTCAGCTGTGTCCTTGAAAGGGAAGATAAAATAACAAATAAAAAAAGATAATGCTGCTCCAAAAACGATGAAGATATACCGATAAGGTACTTTCGGGATCTTTTTCATATATATGACCTCGCAATCCTGGATTTCATTTCTTTATTATATCAAACCAAAAATGGAGGTGAGCTTACATTCTGTCGTAAGATGTAAAAAAATGTTTTTTGATTTTGGTTGTGTTACCTTTATAATAGTAAATGGCCTAAAAATTCGGAAAATTTATTTTGTTTGAATTTGTATGATCAGGGGGATACACCCCATTCATAGGCTGAATTAAATACATAGAAAGATGGAGGCAATTCAATGGCTTGGTATTTATCGTACATCATCATCTACTTTACCTTCATGTTCGCTCTTGGTGTGTTTTATTTTCTTAGAGTGAAATCATCGAAGGATTACTTGATTGCAGGCTGGAACATGGGCTTCTGGTCGATTGTCGGAACTATCATCAGTACCTTTTGCGGGGCTGCAGTATTTATCGGTTGGTTGGGAATGGGATTCACGGTAGGACTTTCAGGGTTCTTCCAATTTGCACTGCCAGCTGTATTCTTCAGTATTTTATTGATCGTCGTTTTTGCAAAACCGTTACGCAGACAGAAATTGTTTACGCTCGCAGATTTGTTCAGTGAGCGGTTTGGGAAACGGACTGGGGTCATTCCTTCTGTATTATCCGCATTCGTTTATTCCGTACCGACATTGGCATTACAGATGGTCGGGATGACGACCGTTTTCACCATCGCGTTTGGAATGGAAGTGAATACAGGGTTGATTCTGGCATTCGTTCTTATCTTGAGCTTTACGATTCTCGGAGGATTGCCAGCAACGATCATTACCGATGCGATTCAAAGTATCATCGTCATCGTTGGTATCATTGCGCTCTTTATTGCAAGTATCATCTATGGCGGTGGATTTGGAGAAATTATCTCCAACACACCAGTTGAATATTTGACACCTGTTGGTCCTGATGGGTTAGGTGCGGTACTGCTATTTGCTTTGTCAGTCGGACCATTCTATATGATTTGGCAATCGACATGGCAACGGATTTTTGCATCGAAGACAGAGGAAGTAGCTAAATCTGCAGGGGTAACAGGCTTTTTAATCGCAGGTGCTATTTCGTTCCTTCCTTATTCCATCGGTGTGATTGCACGAAACTATGTGCCGTCGGATATGGATCCTGACTTACTTTTCTCTTATGTTACCGTAGAAATGCTTCCTCCGTACCTTGGAGGAATCGTGCTTGTCGGCCTGCTTGCTGCATTGATGACTGGAGCGACATCATTCATCCTGCAGGGAAGCTCCAACTTGACTGTAGACCTGTACCAGCACATGATCAACCCGGACGCTTCTGAGAAGAAAATGATGTTCGCTTCACGTTTAACAGTTGCTATCATCAGTGTCCTAGGGTTGCTTGTTGCATTCAACCTGACGGATATCGTGACGATGTACCAGTGGGCGTTGCGTCTATCAGCCGCTACTCTTGTCTTCCCGTTCCTGGCCATTATGTTCTGGAAGCGGGTAACGAGAGCCGGCGTGGAAGTCAGTATGATTCTGGCTTTGGTAGCTACGTTGCTATACCCGTACTTGAACATTCCGATCGATCATACGATCTTCGGTCTGACAATTTCACTTGTCAGTTTGATTGTGGTCAGCTTGGTGACCAGTCATTCAAAAACAGAACAAATACATGCAGTATACTGGGAGAACTTAGCTTCTTCTAAGCGGAAATTGTAACCAATCATTGCTATGATAGGAATATCAAAAGGAGCATATCATGACGATATGCTCCTTTTAGTAGAAGAGAAAGGAACATACAATCATGACACAATTCGATACCATCATTAAGAATGCACATATACTCACGCTTGATCCGTCATCAACGGTTGCGGGATCCCTTGCTGTTTCTGAAGGAAGGATCACACAAGTTTGGAAGGAAAGGGACCCTGGAGTTGATGCAGAGCATGTCATCGATTTACAAGGGAAGACATTGATACCAGGCTTTATCGATACTCACAATCACTTGCTCATGTACTCCCAATACCTGGACCAGATCAATTGTACAGCTCAATTGAATCGAAATGTGAAGGATATTCAAAGTCGTATAGAAGAAGAAACGAAACACAAAGAAAAAGGGGAGTGGATTATTGGCTGGGGGTATGACGATACACTGTTAGCTGAAAAGCGTCACCCTACAAGAGCGGAACTGGATGCAGTTGCGCCGGATCACCCAGTTTTGATTCGCCACATTTCCAGTCATTTTGCAGTAGTGAACTCCTTTGCACTTGAGCTTGCGGAAATACCAGAAGATATCCAAGACCCGAAAGCCGGACATCTAGGAAGGGATGAGAGCGGAAAGCTTGACGGGGTACTGCATGAATTTGGAGCGATGAAGCTTGTAGATGATGTCATTCCTGATTATACCGTGGAGGAACTGGCTTCACTTATCGAACAAGGTGCCAACGATTACCTCGCTCAAGGAATTACGACGAACTCTGATGCCGGTGTGGGTCTTGTGAAAGGATTTTTAGAGTATAAAGCCCATGTAAAAGCCTTGGCAGAAAATAAAAACCCACTGAAAATGCGTTTTCTGATGCTTCATCATTTGCTCGGGGAAGGCGGACCTTTCGCTGGAATGAAAGCTGATGAGGTGGACCAACGTATTCAACAGGAGACAGCTGGTCGCGCACGATTAGATAGTGCAAAACTTTTCCAGGATGGATCGATTCAAGGGCTGACAGGTGCATTGAGGCAACCTTATTTCACCCGTCCCGAATTGTCCGGAGAGCTGAGTCATGACCAGGACGCTTTTAATGAAGAGGTGCTTGACCTTCACACCCGAGGCTTCCGGATTGCCACACACGGGAATGGGGATAGAGCAATAGGCTCCATCATCGATGCGTATTCTTCTGCTCTGCAGCAGGAGCCACGACACCATCACCGTCACCGCATCGAGCATGTCCAGACTGCCACGATCAAAGATTTGCAACAGATGAAAATGAACGGAATCCAAGCATCCTTTTTTATCAACCATGTGTATTATTGGGGAGACCGTCATCGAGACATTTTCCTTGGCGAAGAGCGTGCAAACCGTCTGAATCCTTTGAAGGAAGCAGAAGAACTCGGCATGAAATTTACTCTTCATTCTGATTGTCCCATCACACCGATCTCTCCACTGTTTTCCATCTGGGCAGCGGTCAATCGAGTGACTTCCTCAGGTGAAGTGCTTGGAGAAGCGCAACGCATCGACGCAATGACAGCTTTGAAGTCGATGACGATATGGGGAGCAAGGTTGAATTTTGAGGAAGAAGAGAAAGGCTCCATCGAAATTGGAAAGGCTGCGGATTTTGCAGTGCTGGATCAGGATCCTACGACATGTGATCCAATGGAAATCAAAGATATTGAGGTGGAGGCAACCTATATCGATGGAAAATGTGTTTTTTCAAGAGCTGAACTTGGAACTTGATGGAATTTGACGAAGACCCTTGAAAAAAGGATAATAAACGAGTACTTATATAAAAAATAGAAGAAATTAAAGGAGATTGACAATGGAAGAAAGAAAAACATTGCAAAAATCGTTTAAGTCCCATTGGGTCTGGGCGATTGCACTCGGCTCATCTATTGGCTGGGGCGCATTCGTACAGCCCGCAAACTGGATGGGACAAGCTGGACCAATGGGGGCGATGCTCGGGTTCGGAATCGGCGCACTGTTGATGATGGTAATTGCAGTAAGCTACGGTTTCCTGATTAAGAGTTTCCCTGTATCCGGTGGTGAGTTCGCCTATTCCTTCATCAGTCTTGGCCGTACGCATGCATTCATCTGTGGCTGGTTCTTGACACTTGGTTACATTTGTATCGTTGCATTGAATGCATCCGCCTTCGCACTAATGTTCAAATTCGTTTTCCCACGGTTTGTAGAAAATCTGCAACTTTATCAAATCGCAGGCTGGGATGTCTATGGAACGGAAATCGTTTTGGCTACACTCGCACTAGCTGTATTTGGATATTTCAATGTTAAAGGAACAGGCTTATCCGGACGGATGCAGTTCATCTTCTGTTCTGTCATGGTAGTAAGTGTTGTTGCATTGACATTCCTAGTCGGAGCACAGCCTGAGTCCGGGTTCTCCAATGTACAGCCAATGTTCCCTGCTGATAAAACTGCATTTGCAGCAGTGATTGCGATCGTAGCGATGGCACCTTGGGCCTATGTTGGATTTGATAACGTACCTCAGTTAGCAGAAGAGTTCAATTTTTCTTCTAAGAAAGCATTCAACTTGATTATTCTTGCGCTTATTTTTGCCGCACTCTTATACATGATGATGATTTTGGCGACAGCTATGGCACAGCCATGGGAAAGCCTTGTCGCAGAAAGCCTCCTATGGGGAACAGGTACTGTCGTACAGGATCTGCTCGGAACCTTTGGACTTGTCATTCTCGTAACCGCACTATCCATGGGTATTTTCACAGGATTGAACGGCTTCACAGTTTCATCAAGCCGTCTATTGTTCGCTATGTCCCGTGCAAAAATCATCCCTGAAGCATTCTCAAGACTTCACCCTAAATACAACACACCGTATGTGGGGATCATCTTCACAGTTGTGATTGCAATGCTCGCACCTTGGTTCGGACGTGAAGTCCTGATCTGGGTCGTAGACATGTCATCCATCGGTGTGACGATCGCCTACTTCTACACAAGCTTCACGGCGTATAAACTGTTCAAATGGAACATGGGTGCTGACTTCAACCCATCCGTGAACGTAGTAGCACCAATGAAAAAAGTATTCTCAGCATTAGGAATCGTCGTAAGCCTTGTTTTCCTATCGCTGTTGTTGATTCCAACTTCCCCTGCATTCCTCGGAATCGAGTCAAGAATTGCACTCGTTGCCTGGATCGTGCTTGGAATTGGATTCTACCTAGTGAAGCGTAAAGAGCTGAATGAAATTCCAGAAAGTGAAATGAACTATCTGATTCTCGGTAACAAAGAAGTTGTAGCCAAGAATCAGTAATTATTGAGCGTCCTTCCAGTGATGGGAGGGCGTTTTTAATGTGGGGATTTTGAATCTTTTATAGATGTGCATATATAGAAGAAACAAGGTATCTTAGTAATAGTAAGTTGTTTTTTGAAGAAAGGTGGTTCCACCATGGATTACGATATAGTAGTCGCAGATCGGGACAGCCAGGAACTGAATGGAATTCTCTGGCTGATTTCCAATTACGCGTTTCCGATTGCGACCCAGCATAAAGCAAAACATACAATCGAATTTATGGATGTTCTCGAGAACAAACGCCCTCGGATCATCTGTCTGGAACTAGATATGATTCCTAAAGATAAGTGGGAAATGGTTAAGCAGCATATCAAAAACTACGCTGACCAGGTAATTGCGATGACAGCGGAAGCTACTTTCGAAAGAGCTTCCCAGGCACTTGAGGTACGTGCGCTGGCACTTTGGGTCAAGCCGCTTTCTCCCTCCATGATGAAACACACGTTGCAACTGGCGATTCAAAACCTTACCTCAGATGGTACAGGAAATGCGTCTGCCCCAGTAATGAGTCAGCTTGGCTATGAATCGCTTTTTGTAGACGACCAGCGTCCTTTTTCATACGCGATTTATTTATTGAAAACAGAAAACCAGCATGACTTACCTCATTTGCGGCAGTTTATTCAACAATTCGATTTTAGAAGTCAGCCTTCTGTATTTTCTGTAAGTGATCAAATCATTCTCGTATTTCATGGTGAAGTGTCGGATCCTCTTTCTCATGCGCACCGCTTCATGCAGGAGTGGGAACTTTTTTCACAAGGAACATTGGCAATTGCATTGCATCCTGGAAAAGGAGAGAAGTCGGTTCATCAAATCTACACACAGCTCAGAAAAACAATGAAGATTACTTTCTTTACAGGATTCAAGCAAGTGTTACTTTCCTCCGATGAGCCCTGGAAGGATTTCGATCCCTTTTTGACACCTGAGGAACAGCGCACATGGATTGCAATGCTGGAAAAAGCTGATAAATCAGCAGTGAAAAGCTGGATGTATGATAAATTTTTCAATTTTGAAGCACCTTATCCAGCGCCGGGGATGTTAAGGACTAAGCTCACAAGTATCCTGGCTCAGCTAAGGAGATTCATGAACAGGAAGGAATTGACTGGCCCTGAAATTGAAGAATTCTACAAAAGCATCTTCAAACAGGTCCTGGACGGCGCGGTACTGAACCGGATTGTACAGGATCTTATTTTGTTCATCTACCAATTACTCGATGAGTTTGAAAAACACGCTCAGCTTAAACAAGTGGATCCGATTGAAAAAGCAATTTCATACATAGAGGCACACCATGCTGATTATAAACTCGGCTTAGAGGAAGTCGCTGCACACGTTGATCGGAGTCCGACTTATTTAAGCTACTTATTGAATGAAAAGCAAGGAAAGTCCTTTCGTGAATTGCTGACCGATGTCCGTATTACGAAAGCGAAAGAAAAGTTGCTGAATACGGATGCTAGTATCCTCAGCATAGCAAACGAGGTAGGTTATCAGAACGCGAATTACTTCAGTCGTGTTTTCAAGCAGGTTACTCAAACTACTCCTACAGCTTTTCGCAAACATAGATAATTATCAATTCATATATTTTTATATGTTTTTGTAAGCGTTTCACATAAAAGAGTATCTGAAATCATAGATTACTATAGAAATTCGAAACCTAGTGTTCTATTTTCTTCGTTCGATTCCATCTATCATAGAATTATCAGAAAATTTTGTGATGAGGGGATGGAACTTCAATGACACAACAAAAGAAGATTGAACAGTATAAAGGTACTGAATTGAATACGAAAGGTTGGATCCAGGAAGCTGCACTTCGGATGCTGAATAATAACTTGAGTCCGGAAGTAGCTGAAAAGCCTGACGAGTTGGTCGTCTACGGTGGAATTGGTAAGGCTGCTCGTAACTGGGAGTGCTACGAAGCGATCGTCGATACGTTGAAGGAACTGGAAAACGATGAGACGCTGCTTGTCCAATCAGGTAAGCCAGTTGCTGTATTCAAATCGCATGCGGATGCACCGAAACTGCTGATAGCCAATTCCAATCTTGTACCTGCATGGGCGAATTGGGATCATTTCCATGAACTCGACCAAAAAGGCTTGATGATGTACGGTCAGATGACAGCAGGTAGCTGGATTTACATCGGAAGCCAAGGAATTGTCCAAGGAACCTATGAAACTTTCGCGGAATGCGCACGACAGCATTTCGAAGGAACGTTGAAGCATACCATCACCGTTACTGCCGGGCTTGGCGGTATGGGTGGAGCGCAGCCTCTTGCGGTTACGTTGAACGACGGTGTTTGTATTGCAATTGAGGTGGAACAGCACCGGATCAATCGTCGTCTTGAAACGAAATACCTGGATACATCTACTGATAGTGTGGATGAAGCAATTAAAATGGCCCAGCAAGCAAAAGAAGAAGGCAAGCCTCTTTCCATCGGACTTTTAGGTAATGCAGCGGAAGTCCTGCCTGAAATGATTGAAAAAGGATTTATTCCGGATGTGCTGACGGATCAGACGTCCTCACATGACCCTTTGAATGGATATGTGCCTGAAGGTATGACTCTGGATGAGGCGGATGAATTGAGAGAACAGGATTCCAAGAAATACGTGAGCCTTTCCAAGAAAAGTATTGCCAACCATGTCAAAGCGATGTTGGAAATGCAGAAACAAGGCGCAGTCACTTTTGATTACGGAAACAACATCCGCCAGGTGGCAAAAGATGAAGGCGTTGCAGATGCATTCGACTTCCCGGGGTTTGTACCAGCTTATATCCGCCCGCAATTCTGTGAAGGAAAGGGACCATTCCGTTGGGTAGCTTTATCCGGAGATCCTGAGGATATTTATAAAACGGATGAAGTGATCCTTAGAGAATTCAGTGAAAATGAACACCTATGTAAATGGATTCGTATGGCACAGGACAAAATCAGCTTCCAAGGTCTACCTTCACGTATCTGCTGGCTGGGATATGAAGAACGTGCCAGGTTCGGCAAGATCATTAACGACATGGTAGCAAGTGGCGAATTGAAGGCCCCTGTCGTAATTGGACGTGACCACCTGGATTCTGGTTCAGTTGCTTCACCGAACCGGGAAACGGAAGGTATGAAGGATGGTAGTGATGCCGTAGCAGATTGGCCAATCCTGAATGCGTTGATCAATAGTGTTGGCGGAGCCAGTTGGGTAAGTGTCCATCACGGTGGAGGCGTAGGCATGGGATATTCCTTGCATGCCGGTATGGTCATTGTAGCGGATGGAACGAAAGAAGCGGAAGCTCGTCTTGAGCGGGTGCTGACATCCGATCCTGGTATGGGAGTAGCACGTCATGTTGATGCAGGTTATGAATTGGCAGAACAGACAGCACGAGATAAAGGTGTGCATATTCCAATGCTGAACAAGGAAGGTGCAAAGAAATGACACAATCCCTTTTCATAAAAAATGCAGCCCAGCTGATCACCATGGCCGGGCATTCCAATAATCCAGCTGTAAAAGAAGCCATGTCTGAGCTAAACATTCTCGAGAATGGCAGTGTCTTCATCCAGGACGGCAAGGTCGTAGCGGTTGGAAGTGAATCAGATTTACGCAAAACATATGGTTCACGTCTTGAAGGTACTGAAGAAATCGATGCGACAGGGAAAGTAGTTACACCTGGTCTGATCGATCCTCACACCCACCTCGTTCATGCAGGAACGAGAGAAAATGAATATGCGATGCGTCTGAAAGGAAAGACGTACATGGACATCATGGAGTCAGGCGGAGGTATTCATGCTACGACAAGGGCAACGCAGGAGGCAGATGAAGATCAGCTATATGAAGAGTCTTCTAAGCGATTGGATAAATTCTTTGAGCATGGGGTGACGACTGTCGAAGCGAAAAGTGGGTATGGTCTGACTCTTGAACATGAACTGAAGCAGTTGCGCGTAGCAAAGCGTCTGAACGAAACACATGATATCGATATCGTGTCGACTTTCATGGGTGCTCATGCCGTCCCTATGGATGAAAAAGAAAATCCTGAACCATTTGTGACCAGGGTGATTGAAGAAATGATTCCAGAGGTGGCGAAACAGGAGTTAGCTACCTTCAACGATGTGTTTTGTGAACGGGGAGTCTTCACGCCAGATCAATCGAGAAGAATTTTGGAAGCAGGAAAGAAGCATGGTTTAATTCCGAAAATCCATGCGGATGAAATCGAACCGTATGCTGGAGCAGAACTTGCTGCAGAAGTAGGAGCAATTTCTGCTGATCATTTATTGCGTGCATCTGACGAAGGGATAAAAGCGATGGCGGAGAAAGGTGTCGTAGGCGTGCTACTTCCAGGAACGGCATTCTTTTTGATGGCTGAATTTGCCCGTGCTAGAAATATGATCGATTCAGGTGTACCGGTGGCACTATCAACGGATGCCAATCCCGGTTCCTCACCGACCATTTCGTTACCATTCATCATGAACCTTGGCTGTTTGATGATGGGGATGACACCTGAGGAAGTTCTGACAGCTACGACGATCAATGCTGCCCATGCTATCGGAGTAGCGAAAGAAGCAGGGAGCCTTGAGGAAGGGAAGCGAGGCGATGTCACGATTTGGGACGTGCCGAACTACCTTGTGCTTTCCTATCAATATGGGATGAATCACGTAGATACTGTTGTGAAGTCCGGTAAGGCAGTGGTAGTTGGAGGCCAATTGCAATGAAAAACTATCCATACCCTTTATTGAATCCTCCGACTTTTGTTTGGAACACGCTAAATGCTGAAGAAAGGGACGTAAAGGTGCATGAATGGATTGCAACGATTAATGGACAGGAAATGGACTGGACAGACTATGATGTAACGATCCTAGGTGTACCCTTGTCCAAGTCTTCGATCAGTTCGTCATCAGCCAGCGAGAATCCGGATGCGATGCGTCAGGCTTGGAAAAGCTTCAGTACGTATAATCTGGATGAAGACGTTGACTTGGCAGAACTGAACGTCGTGGATCTAGGTGATGTAGAGCAGCATGTCACTGACATCGGTTATACACACGAACGTATTACAGAAGCGATGGTTGCGATGCGTAAACACCATCCACATACCTTACCAGTGATGATGGGCGGGGATCATTCGATTACAGCTCAGCTCGTAAAAGGGTGGAAGCAGGCACACCCTGAGGAAACGATCGGTGTACTGCAATTTGATACGCACTTTGACTTGCGTGATCCGTCTGAACTCGGTCAGGCGAATGGAACTCCGATCAGACAATTGCTTGAGGCAGGAGTGGTGAAGGGTGAGCACGTCCATAACATCGGTCTCCACGGCTTCTTTAATGCAAAAGCGTTGAAGGACTATGCGGATGAACATGGCGTCCATTACACCACGGTAAAGCAAGCGAGGAAAAAAGGTATCGAAGAGACGGTCCGCCATGCATTACGGGAGCTGGATGCGCACGTGGATACGGTCTATGTAACGTTCGATATGGACGTACTGGATATGGTTCACGGACCAGGAGCTCCAGCTGCCACTCCTGGAGGATTGTACTCACAGGAATTATTCGATGCAGCTTTGATAGCCGGACAGCATTCGAAAGTGAAAGCGATGGACATTGTTTGTCTCGATCCACGTAAGGATATCGGGCAAACACACGTGAAAGCAGCTGTTCATACGATGCTTTCATTTCTTACTGGATATTGCCAAAGGTAACTCCATACCCCAGGTAGCAGATTCATTGCCTGGGGTATGTTTTCAAGTTCAATTATCAGATTATTACGAATACAGGGGGAATACTTATCATGGAACAAAGGGAAATGGCAGTCGGGACAGATCACCAGCCTAATCATACAGGCAACGTTGTTAAGTTTTTTGTGATGAGTCTGATTGGGATCTTTACGTTTTTCATACCGATAACAATCAATGGCACCAGCTCAATCCCACTCGACCATATGGTCACATTCATCCAGCAGACTGTACCGGGACTTTTACCGTATTACGCCTTGGCAGTCATTATACTTGGTGCGATCTTTCCATTTGTAAATAAGTCATGGAATAAAGACGGCGTCAATATTGCCTTATCCATGTTCAAAATACTAGGAGTCATCACAGCCTTGATGCTTGTTTTCAATTTTGGTCCAGCGTGGCTGTTTGATCCAAGTATGGGCCCGTTCCTATTTGAAAAATTAGTGATTCCAGTCGGGCTGTTGGTCCCAATTGGCGCAGTGTTTTTAGCGTTACTTGTAGGATATGGCTTACTGGAATTCATCGGTGTTCTTCTTCAGCCAGTCATGCGACCAATCTGGAAGACACCAGGTCGATCAGCGATTGATGCCGTAGCTTCTTTCGTCGGAAGTTACTCTATTGGTCTACTAATCACCAACCGCGTATTTAAAGAAGGAAAATATAGTATTAAAGAAGCAACCATCATTGCGACAGGTTTCTCTACGGTCTCAGCAACCTTTATGATCGTTGTCGCAAAAACGCTAGGATTGATGGAGATTTGGAACACCTATTTCTGGGTGACGCTGTTTGTAACGTTCCTTGTAACCGCTATCACAGTCAGGATTTGGCCATTGAATAAAATTAGTGAAGATTACTATACAGATGAACCTCATCCTGAGGAGGTAATCAAAGAAAAACGTGTGAAAGCAGCATGGGGGCAGGCGATGGAAGCATCTAAAAAAGCACCTTCCCTTGGAAAAAATGTGTGGATGAATTTAAAGGATGGCTTCATTATGACGATGGCGATTCTTCCATCAATCATGTCTGTAGGTCTATTAGGACTGGTACTTGCTGAATTCACGCCAGTATTCGATATTTTAGGGTACATCTTCTATCCATTCACATGGCTTCTGCAAATTCCAGAACCATTACTAGCGGCAAAAGCAGCTGCCATCGAAATTTCAGAAATGTTCTTACCAGCACTTCTCGTTGCTGAAGCACCATTGATTACGAAATTCGTAATCGGAAGTCTATCGGTATCAGCCATCCTGTTCTTCTCCGCGCTGATTCCATGTATCTTGTCTACTGAAATTCCGGTAAGTATTCCAAAGCTGCTGGTTATCTGGGTGGAGCGTACAATTTTGACATTGATCATTGTTACACCAATTGCGTACCTATTGTTGTAGTGGGTATGGGCCATGCTTCTTTTGAGGAGCATGGTTTTTTGTCGGTGGTTGTGCTGAGGTGGGGGTTCCGGCGACTTTGAGCACCGTTCCGGCGAGTTTGTAGATTTACCGGCGCCATACGGAATTTACCGGCGACTTTTCAGATTTTCCGGCGCCCCAGACAATTTACCGGCGACCACACGTTTTTGGATAGGTTGAGGACATTAAAGAAAGGTCAGCCTTGGAGGCTGACCTTTGAATATAGGCGAAACCACTATCATCAATTTTTCGGAACGACGTTTTCGATTTCTGACCAATCAAATGTACCAGCGCGGATCTGTTCACGGCGGTCCTGGGTAATGATATCAGGAGGTCCATCGCCATTCGGCCAGTCATTTTCGTGGTCATCCCACACTGGGCGCTCGTGTGACAAGATATAGGCGGCCAAATCCGCTGCTTCTTGTTTTGTCAGTGTATTTTCTTCGCCTTTAGGCATGTTTGTCTGGATGTAGCCCGCAGCTTTACTAAGGCGGCCCATTCCTGCGCCGTCATTGAAGGAGCCATCTCCCCACAATGCAGGACCGGAGTTTGGACTTCTTCCAGCTCCATCTGCGGCGTGGCAGGTGATACAGCCTTTCGTTTCGTATAGTTCTTCTCCACTGGTTACATCCGGTTCGGGTACTGTATCAAAAGAAGGCGTCTGTAGTGTTTCCATAGCATCTCCGTTTTGTTCAGCACCTTTTGATAAATGAGTCATATAGGCGACCATGGCCCTCATCTCTCTGCTGTCATGATCCAGTTTCTCTCCATTCATACTCCGTTGCATACAACCGTTAATACGATCTTCCAACGTGAAAATGGTGTCGGAGCGTGGGCGATATACTGGAAATTCACCTGATACTCCCATGAACGAATTCGTATTGGATATCCCGCCATTTGCATGGCAGCTTGTACAGGAAAGTTCATTCCCGACTTCCTCGGCAAGCATCGTGTTCGTGTTATACATCAATTCCTCACCATACAGTATTTCCTCTGTCATTGGATCGTCCGGATCCAGCTCATCCAGTGTACTTTTAAAGTTGTTGGGTGTATCAAACTTCGACTCTGAATTATTCGAGCAAGCTGCAAATGCTGCAATAATCAAGAGTAATAGAGCGATCAGCCATTTGTTTTTCCACATGCAACTGCCTCCTTTTTATAACGGATTATGTTCAATCGGAAGGGACGACATTTTCAATTTCTGTCCAGTCAAATTCTCCATTTTGTATTTGTTCGCGGCGATCCTTATCAATAATATCGGTAGGACGTCCTCCATCAGGCCAGTCATCTTCGTGCCCTTCCCATACAGGTCGATCCTGAGACAGGATGTAAGCGGCCAAATCTGCGGCTTCCTGATCAGTCAATTGATTATCGTCGCCAGGTGGCATATTCCGTTTGATATAGCCTGCTGCTTTTGACAATCGAGACATACCTGCACCGTCGTTGAAAGAATTCTCTCCCCATAGCGCCGGTCCGGAATTGGCTCCTGTACCTGATCCGTCCTGAGCGTGACAGGACAAGCAGTTTTTCGTTTCATATAATTCTTCGCCATTGGCTACATTCGGTTCTGGAACTTCTTCCATCGTATTTTGCATAAGCCAGGGAATGTCTGCATCCTGATCGATGTCTTCGGATATGTAGGACAAGTACGCGACAATTCCCTTCAGTTCATCACTTTCACGATCCAACTTTTCTCCGTTCATGCTTCGAACCATACAACCATTGATGCGGTCTGATAATGTGAAGACGGCTCCTTCCCTCGGTCGATACTGAGGATATTGCGTAGAAACACCGACCATCGATGAACTTTGGCTGACTCCACCATCAGCGTGACAGCTTTGGCAGGAAAGCTCATTACCGACTTCTTCGGATAAAACCGTGTTTGTTTCATTGAACGCTTTTTCCCCTAACAGTATGTACTCTGTCATTGGATCATCCGGGTCCAGATCATCCGTTGAAGGTGGATCAAATTTTGCTTCTTCTGGCTCCTGGTCAAAAGGTGTGGATGGAGTAGACGAAGCATTGTTGGAACAAGCTGCAATGCTGAGCAGAATTAATAGCAGCATCCCTAATAGCCATTTGTTTTTGAACATGTTTTCCCTCCTAATCTAGTTGAATTATTTTTCCCCACTTGGATGGTAGGGCTGGTTTCTTCAGATTACCTATACCCCTTTGGCTATATAATAAACTAGGTTTGGAAATAAAATGGATGGAACTTGTCGATTTTTGGAGTGGTTTAGAAGAATAGAAGATTAGAGAAAGGGCGATCATTTCCTCGTCTATCATCCCTGTAAAATGGACATGCTAGTGCTGGAGGGGTGAGCGGAATGAATATAAACTATGAAATGATGTTCGGAATCGATAAACAGATGCACGTATTCGGCTATGGAGCCATTGCAATCGTGGCTGCCATGGTGATTCTGACTATTTCGGATATGGCAGCAGTGAAAAGAAGGATGATTTATTGTTGGTTTGCGCTGGTTACAGTGGGAATGCTGGAAGAATATCGGCAGTATTTCGTTGCAGAACGGGATGCGGAATTGCTTGATGCGGTGGCGAATACGGTTGGAATTACGTTCGGAATGCTATCTACAGTCGGACTTTTTTACCTTTTCTACTATTGGCATCATACGTTAGTGCGCGTCATAGCAGTCAGCAGTATTGTGGTTCTGGCGCTTTTTATCGGGTTGGTATTTCTGAATGAGCGGCCATTCGTGACTTTTGATCAGCCGGTGCAGGAAAAAGTGGATAGCTTCGTGGCCAGGATTTGGCCATAAATGAAAGAAGGTCAGCCTTGGGAGGCTGACCTTCTTTTGTGGGCGAAACTTTGGATTTGTGAGCGACTTTCATTGGAATATAAGCGAAAATCACTTTTTATGGGCGAAAATCAGAATTTATGAGCGAAATCCCAGAAATATGAGCGAACGCGCAAACCCCAATCATTTCCTCCCTGGCCAGAAACTCCATTTCCCAAGCAATAATATAATCGCCGGTGTCAGAATCGTTCTAACTAGGAATGTATCGATCAGCACCCCTACAGCCACGACGAAGCCGAACATGAACAGTTCCATGATGGGCTGTGTCGTCAGTACGGCAAACGTTGCTGCCAAAATGAGCCCTGCTGCAGAGATGACGCCTCCTGTATGCGTAACACCATGCCGAACTGATTCCAACAAGGAATGCTCTTTATAATATTCTTTTATCCGTGATACTAGCATGATATTGTAATCGACTCCGAGAGCTACCAGAAATACGAACGAATATAGCGGGATCCGGTAGCTCATCTGATCGTATCCGAATACTCCTTTGAAAATCCAATCTGAGAGCCCCAGTGCTGCACTGAACGATAATAGAATTGTCGCCATCATGTAGATGGGTGCAATGATGGAACGGGACTGAAATCCGAGCATGACTGTGATTAGTACGGTAACCAAGGTCAGTACTACAAGTGTGTCACGGTCGTTCGCCGTTCGTGTGTCCAGTGTTGTAGCTGTTTCTCCAGTGAAGGATAGTCCATAAGCCCCTTCATTCAGTCCGCTTTCACTTAGAATATTTTCTTTATTGCTGCGGAGATCTTCCATCGCATCCATTGCTTCTTCGGAATAAGGGTTTTCACTGAACGTCAATTGCAGTTTTGCTGCACGTTCGTCCTCTGACAAGTATTGACGTTCATTGATACTTACACCAGCAACAAGGTTCTCTTTTTCAAGTTGCTCTTGCAATTGCTCGACTGCTTCCTTTTCGATTTTTCCATCCTCTGAAGTTAGAAGAACGGTGGTCGGTGCCACTTCCCCCGGCGTGTAGTTTTCTTCGATCAATTCGAACCCTTCGCGCGACGACATGTCTTCCGGGAATGATTTCAATAGATTATAAGAATAGCTTACGTTGAATGCATTAATGGAAAAGATCAGCATGACGATGAACACGCTGAGCCCTGTCACTAATGGCTTCCTTGTTACAAAACTGCTGATTTTCTCCCAAATGGTAGATGTACGTACGGACTGATTGACCTTAGGAATTGCCGGCCAAAAGGACTTCCTCCCGAAAAAGGTGAATAGCGCAGGAACGAGTGTGAGTCCTGCAAGCAAAATCAATACCATAGCAATGGCGAAAACCGGTGCAAAGCTGCGGTAGGGTTCATAAATTGCCACGGCAAGCGTCAGTACTGCAACGAGGACAGTCCCGCCGCTGAAAAAAATCGGCTCGCCGACTTTGGTCATTGCATTTTTCATAGCTTCATATTTATTCTCTACTACCTGCAGTTCTTCACGGAATCTGGAGAACACGAACAATGAGTAGTCCGTGATGGCAGCAAATAATAGAATCATCATGATCGACAGAGCCTGGCTTTCAATCGAGAAGAGCTCCCATTTTCCTGCAAGACCGATCGTTCTGTTCACGACTTCATACACGATTCCGGAAGCTAAAAGGGGAATCATCGCAAGTAGTGGAGAGCGGTAGAGCACAATCAGTAATACCAGGATCAATCCGATTGTGGAGAAAAGCAGGACCAGGTCCGCTTTTGAGAACAATTCTAAAGCGTCGGATGCTATACCGGCAGGACCAGTAATTGCTACATCAATTGTCCCGGATAATTGCGCGTTCAATTCCTCCTCCATTGCATTGATCGTAGCGTTGACTTCCTCCATTTCCAGTTCATTTTTCAACTCTACCGGGATAACGAGTGTTGTATTATTTTCAGAAAGGAAAGATTGCTGTGCTTCAGGTGGGAACATACCAAACGGCAGTACTCCTGCAACATTGTCCCCCTCAGGTGCGGGCAGGTCATCGATTCCTTTAATTGCGGAAGCTGTCTCTGTCAGTGCTTCTTCGTCAAACGCTTCCTTATTCTGAAAAACAAGGATGGCTGGTAGAGTCCCACTGTCTTCAAAGTGTTCGGCCATCTTTTTGTCGGCAATGACGGACGCTGCATCTTCCGGTAGCCCGGCTCCAG
This sequence comes from Thalassobacillus hwangdonensis, assembly GCF_042675915.1. Taxonomy (NCBI): domain Bacteria; kingdom Bacillati; phylum Bacillota; class Bacilli; order Caryophanales; family Bacillaceae; genus Thalassobacillus; species Thalassobacillus hwangdonensis. The sequence continues at coordinate 851,983 of NZ_JBHTKL010000005.1, forward strand.
TGGTGTTCACTGCAAAATCCTTTGCCCCCGGTGCAGTTCCACTTAAAGCGAACAAAGCGACCAGCCATATGATCAGGGTAATGAACATCCCTTTTTTACTCAGCATTTTTTCATAAAAAAACTTCATTGATAACAACCCCCATTATTCACTTTCCGATGATAGAAAGAATGTTGAAACTAAAAATAATACGAAACTGATCAATAAAATTGTGCCTCCCCCGATATAAAATGTCAGCGTTACCGCATCAGGCAGGCTGAATAGGTCCAGGAAGTGCAACCACATCCCGAATGTCAATCCGGTCGTGCCGATGATTCCTGTCCATACCTGTACTTTTGCAAGTTTGAGTGCAGTCACGTTGAATACTTTGTAATAGACACTCCAGGCAAACAAAGATAGCCACCCGACGACTAGGATATGAGCGTGGATCGGACGTAATGCGTAAGATCCTGATCCTGCCATATGTGCCCCGATAAACGCACCGATCAATGCGAAAACTCCTGAAAAACGTAGTAATGTTCTGCTGTATTGTTCCATTTCATCTACCTCCTTAAATTAAAAAAACTTCCGCTTCCTTTCATGAACTAGCTTAGATCATGAAAGTGAACGGAAGGTGAATTAGTTGTTACATTTTTTTCAGTGTAAGGCTGAACGTGGTGCCTTTGCCTGGAGCACTGCTTACCTGGATTTCGCCATTGTGTAACTCGATGACCTGCTTCACGATGGATAAACCAAGACCAGTACCTTCAGTGGCTCGGGTCCTTGCCTGGTCAGCCCGATAAAATCGCTCGAAAATATGAAGCTGATCTTCTTCAGTCATACCAATTCCCGTGTCTTTAAAAAGGATTGTCACTTCGTTCTGCTTTTCTTCTAACGTGATGTCGATTCTTCCCCCGGGTGGTGTGTATTTGACCGCGTTCGTGAATAGATTTTCCCAGGCTGCATAAAGCATCGATGCATCTCCGGAAACATGTGCTTCCGGCAATTTATAGTTCAGGGACAAATCTTTATCTTCAAGCATCCAGCGGTATTTCTGGACGATTTCCTTCAATTGTTGTGACACTGGAACCGGCTCGGTTTTGATAAAACTGTTTTTTTGGTCCAGTGAGGTGAGTACAAGCAGTTGGCGTGCCAACTTCGAAAGCCTGTCCGTTTCCTCCCTGATGATGTTGATGTGGGCGGTGCGTTCCTCTTTGGTTAACGACTCGTCCTCCAACAGACGCGCATACCCTTTAATGTTCAGCAGAGGAGACTGGATGTCGTGGGATACATTCGAAATGAATGATTTTCGCATGTGGTCGAGCTCTCCAAGCCGCTTGATCATGTGGTTGAATCTTGTGCCAAGCTCGCCGATCTCGTCGTTCCGGTTGATATCGATTTCGACATCGAATCCTTCATCTGCAACTTTTCCGGTAGCGTTTGAAAGCTGCTTGATCGGTTTGATAAGAAACTTTGCACTGATTAGGACAGCAATCACACTCAGTATAAGCATGACGATGACCATCCAGCCCAACATGATATGAATCTCACTGAAAAGCAACTCGATATCTGGTCGCATAAACAGCGCATAATTTTCACTGTCATATTCAAATGGGACACCAATTGTATTGCCGAGTTCATTGGCGAAGAATCCTGTCACGAACGTTTCATTCGGGAAGTTTTCCATCCCATGATAGATATCTCCAGCTAGGACCTGCTGCTTAATACTATCTGATAGTTGTCGGTCGCGAAAATCTCCACCATAAAACTCCTCATAGCCTGATTGGTTGATGACATAAAGTTGATAACCTGTAGAAGCGGTATGTTCGAGATACTCTTTTAAGCTGTTTTGTGATTCTGCATATTCAGCCATGTTTAAGGCAATTTCAGTGTTTTTCTGGTCATTCTCGGGTTTTACTTTCTGATGGTAATACGTATTCGAAAACAGAAAACCAATCAGTGTGCTGGTGACCATGATTAGAAGCGTCAGGATCAGAAATTTCGAGTAGAGTGTTTTCATCTGCTTCGGACCTCCAGCTTGTAGCCGACACCACGAATTGTGACGATTTCTATAGTTTCGGTGAGGTTGCTTAGTCGTTCACGTATCCGTTTGATATGCACGTTCACAGTCCGGTCGTCGCCTTCGAAATCGAATCCCCATATTTTTTCGATAAGGTCATTGCGTGAGAAAACATGATTCGGATGAGCAGCAAGTAATGCAAGCAGTTCGAACTCCTTAAGGGGGAGGAGGAGATTGTGCTCTCCTATCTGGACCTCATAGCTTTTACGATCGATAGTCATATCTCCGATTTTTGTTACAGTGCCGCTCACCTTGTCGTAACGGCGCAGGACGGCTTGTATTCGGAAAATCAGCTCCTGTGGTTCGAAAGGTTTGACCATGTAATCATCCGTTCCCGATCTGAAACCTTTCTCCTTATCATGCAGTTCACCCTTGGCAGTCAGCATGATGACGGGGATATCATAAGAATCTCTAATTTTTTGAGTCAATTGGTAGCCATCCATATGCGGCATCATGATATCGACTACAGTGAGATCGATCAGCTGTTTTTCTAGAACGCTCAACGCCTCTTGGCCATCGGCAGCTTTCTGTACCTGATAGCCAGCGTTTGTAAGGTCGATTTCAACCAGGTTCAATATATGTTGATCGTCATCTACGATTAAAATGGAAGTCATCAATGGCACTCCTTTGTTTGCACTCCTATTGTTTCTTATTTTACATCGTACATTCTAATACTACAGGTGAAAAATGAACGGAAGGTGAACAATTCTATTTTTGAGGGGGACTGTCCCTCAATGCGTTAGTGCGGTAAAGAGGAGGGGGTTGTGCTGGGGAAGGGATATGGGCGAAATTTAGGATTTATGAGCGAAACCCTTAGGTTTATGGGCGAAAATCAGAATTTATGAGCGATTTTTGAAATATATGAGCGAAAATCTGGATTTGTGGGCGAACCCCAAATGGGCCGCCACAGATGAACCACACCATTTACAAACTCTTAATGAAAACGCCTCCAAAATTTTATTGCCATCGATTGGTTAATGTTGTATGATTATGAATAATCAGACATATAAATTAGACAGGTTATTGTCTATGGGTAGAGATGAGGAGAACCCTGTGACCAATAAAATGCATGACACTTATTTGTGGTGCAGTTTATTGTTCATGGGGTTTTTTATGAATAAATATCTAAAAAGGGGAGGAACACGCATGAAATTCAAGTTTTTATCATTCATTTTTGTTTTACTGATTGTCCTTGCCGGTTGCAGCAGTGACGGTGGGGCGGAAGAGACGACGGAGATCGACTTCTGGTTCCCGGTTGCGGTTGGTGGAGATGTAGCGAACATCGTTGATGGCATTGTTGAAGATTTCGAAGAAGAGAATCCTGACATCAAGGTGAATGCGAAATACGGTGGTAGTTATGCAGAAACGATGACACAGGTGATGGCTTCTGCACAGGGAGGAAACTCTCCTGAGCTCGCAGTGTTATTCTCAATCGATTTGTTCACATTGCTTGAGAATGACCTGATCGAAGAAGTGACACCATTATTCGATGATGAATACTTAGATGATTTCTATGATGGGTTCATGGCGAACTCATCCATCGGCGATAAGGTTTACAGTCTACCGTTCCAGCGTAGTACGATCGTCCTTTACTACAACAAGGATGCATACAAAGAGGCTGGACTTGATCCGGAAGCACCACCTGAAGACTGGGATCAGCTTGTGGAATATGGTAAGAAGCTGACAAAGAATGGCGGTCAGGACCAGTGGGGTCTTGAAATCCCGAGTACTGGTTACCAGTACTGGATGTTCCAGGCTTTAGCACTTCAGGCTGGCGACAACATCATGTCTGAAGATGGAAAAGAAGTGTATTTCGATGCACCACACGCTAAGAAAGCGATGGATTTCTGGTTGTCTCTAGGTCAGGAACACAAAATCATGCCGGAAGGTGTCATCGAATGGGCGACGGTTCCATCTGACTTCTTAAGTGGTAAAACGGCGATGATGTACCATACGACAGGTAACCTGACGAATGTGAAGAATAATGCGGACTTCGATTTCGGTGTGTCCTTCCTGCCGGCGAATGAGCAGTATGGTTCCCCGACTGGTGGAGGAAACATCTACTTGTTCAAAGACCTTCCGGAGGCAAACAAGGAAGCTGCGATCAAGTTCATGAAGTTCCTTACTGAGCCTGAGCGTGTAGCTCAGTGGTCGATTGACACTGGTTATGTTGCAACAAGAGAATCTGCCTATGAAACTGATTTGTTGAAAGAGTATGTGGAGGAATTCCCTCCTGCACTTACTGCCCGTGAGCAGTTGGAGTATGCGGATAGTGAACTGGCAACCTATCAAAGTGGCGAAGTCCAGAAAATCTTCAACGATCAGATCCAGGCAGTTTTGACTGGTCAGAAATCGGTGGATGAAGGTTTGGAAGAGGCACAGGAAAAAGCGACAGAAGTGCTGGAGCCGTTTCAGGAGTAAGGCTGCAGTAGAGGATTGAAGGAAGTGGAGCTCAAGTTGACGTTGTACTGACTTGAGCTCTCTTTTTTCACATGAAAGGTGGCATGTTCTAATGACAACGAAGCGAAGAAAGCTAAGTAACAGTACAAGGCACAATCTGTTCGCCTACGGATTACTGTTTCCTTCATTCATTTTCTTGGCATTATTTACTTTTTATCCGACGCTGAAGTCGATCCAGTTAAGCTTTTATAGTGGCCCGATGACGCGGCTGCAGTTTTCCGGATTGGATCAGTATAAAGAAGTTTTTACAGATGAAATATTCAGGAAGGTCATTCTGAATAATATCATTTTCATGATTGGTACGGTGCCGACGAGTTTATTCCTGGCAATGTATCTTGCCATTTGGCTGAATAAGAAAATGGCTGGAAGCGCGTTGCTTCGGACCTCGTTTTTCTACCCAACGATCATTCCTTTGATTGCGGTTGCGAACATTTGGTTGTTCATCTATACCCCTCAGTACGGACTGCTGGATAACTTTCTACATACGTTCGGTGGGGGCGACAATAACTGGCTTGGGAATCCCAATACAGTAATGATAGCGATGATAATTATGATCATATGGAAAGATGCCGGTTTCTTTATGATTTTTTATTTAGCAGGTTTGCAAAATTTGCCGAGAGATGTCTATGAAGCGGCTGAAATTGAGGGTGCGAAACCGTTCCAGATGTTCCGCCATATCACGTTCCCGCTACTGATGCCGACGACACTTTTCGTCATGATCGTGGCGATCACGAACTCGTTCAAGAACGTCGACCATTTGTACATCATGACCAAGGGTGGCCCGGACAATGCCAGCAATCTATTACTCTTCCATATCTATGAAGTGGCATTTACGAACTGGGATCTTGGTAAAGCGGCAGTACTGACAGTGATTTTGATTGTGATCATGCTTGGAATCACGGCATTCAACTACCTGTATCTTGATCGGAAAATCCATTATTAAGGAGGGGAAGAACCAATGAAAAAACTGAACTATGGCATCATTACCGTGCTCGGGATCATTTCGTTCATCCCGCTTCTCTGGGTCGTGATCACTTCTTTCTCCCCAGGAAATCAGGTGATCAGTGGCGGTTTTCCGTTCTGGGTATCGAATCCGACCGTTGAAAACTACGTCAAAGCATGGGAAACGGCACCATTTTTACAATATTACTTCAATACATTCGTCATCGTATTCGGTGTACTGATCGTCCAACTCTTCACGATTACACTTGCTGCGTATGCATTTGCGCGTTTGAACTTTAAAGGGAAAAACGTGTTATTCATTCTGTTTTTGCTACAGTTGATGATCCAGCCGGAAATCCTGTTGTTCCCGAACTATCAAGTGATGAGCCAGCTTGGACTCGTCAACACTAAGCTTGCTGTCATGATGCCGTACTGGGCATCGGCGTTCGGTGTATTTCTGATGCGCCAGACGTTCAAGCAGGTACCGTATGATCTTGACGAAGCATCGAAAATCGATGGTTGTAAGTGGTACCAGACATTGTGGCACGTTTACATTCCATCAGCGAAGCCGACGTATATTGCGTTTGCACTCGTGTCGGTCAGTCACCATTGGAGCAACTTCATGTGGCCGTTGATCATCACAGATTCCGTCGAGTCCCGTCCATTGACGGTCGGACTCGCGCTATTCGCACAGTCGTATGAGACAGGAGCCCAATGGGGTATGGTCACAGCGGGTACGGTAATGGTCATTATGCCGTTACTGATCGCGTTTTTCATTTTCCAAAAACAATTCGTATCGAGCTTCATGCATTCTGGAATCAAGTAGGTGGGATTAGATGGACATTCAATTTTTAGGAACGGGGAGTGCATATCCCGGTTCTGAGCGCGACAATACATCAATCTGTTTTTCAAATGATGGCTATCATGTACTGGTCGATGTCAGCGGCAATCCGTGCAGGAAGCTGAAGCAGTTCCAGGTGGATCTGGGGGAACTTGATGCAGTAGTGTTCACCCATTTTCATATCGATCATATTTATGGACTGCCTTCGTTGCTGTGGGGGATGTGGCTGGAAAGTCGGAAGAAACCGTTGCAGATTTATTGTGATTACCGTAATGAGAAAAAGCTTCAGGAATGGTTGACTACAATGGAAGCTGAAAAGTGGCCGATTGCTTTTGCCATCGAGGTGGAGACGTTTGATGGTGACAAAAAGGAGGAGCTGCTTACGGTCGGAGGAATGACATTCTCATGCTTCAAGGCACTTCATTCCGTGCCGACGGTGGGGCTCGATATCCGCTTTGGCGATCAAGTGGTCGTCTATTCGAGCGATACTGAGTTCAATACACATATCAAGGAGTATGAACATATCGATATGTTAATCCATGAAGCGACCTCTGCTAGAAAGTTAGCGGGCAATCATACGAGCCTTGGTGAAATCGTTGAGAAGTATGATATGGATAAGATGGAGGAGGTCGTGCTCGTCCACTTATCTGATAACGAACCTTATGAAGAAGAGGTCGCAAAGCTTGGAACCTCGAAAGTCATCATTGGCGAAGATTTGATGAAACGTACCGTATAACAGCATAGACACAAGGATAGAGATGAGGAGATTCCTTGGGTATGACGACATCCAATTTGATGAATTGGAGGAGTCGTCATGCTCAAGGAATTTTTTATTGGATGGAGGGGACCAATGAGAAACCTGAAAGGATACATTTTTGATTTAGATGGCACCGTCTACTTAGGGAACAAATTGATTGACGGCGCAGACACCGTCATCAACTCTCTTCTCGATGAAGGGAAGAAGGTGCTGTTTTTGACGAATAAGACAATCGAGTCTCGCCAGCGTTATGTTGAAAAACTGCGCGGTTTCAATATTGAAGCGAGGCTGGAGAACATTCTGAACCCGACGCTTACTCTGACTGATTATTTGAGAGTGCACCATCCAGATGCCGGGCTGTATATAATAGGAGAACAGCCGATCAAGGATGAACTGGCACTTGCCGGTTTCCAGGGAGCCATGACACCTGCAGAAACAGATATTGTGGTGTTGTCATGGGATCGTGATTTTCATTATGATCACTTGAATTTCGCCTACCAGGCGGTAAAGCTAGGTGCGAAAATGATTGCGACTAATCCCGATCGTACCTGTCCCGTCGAGGTCGGCGATGTGCCGGATTGTGCCGGAATGATCGGAGCGGTGGAAGCGGTGGCGGGAAAGAAAATTGATGTGCAAATTGGAAAGCCTTCTGTGTTGACGATCGAAGCGGCATTGAAAATCTTGCAGCTGAAGCCGGAAGAATGCGTAATGATCGGCGACCGCCTTGAAACGGATATCCGGATGGGGGTGGAAGGCGGGATGAAAACTGCTCTTGTTCTGAGTGGTATTACTAGTGAGGATGATTTGAAGGACTTGGTATGGAAGCCGGATTACGTACTGCCTTCGGTGAGGGCGCTATTATCGGATAAAGTAACATAAATGATAGGATAAATGTGAAATCAAAAAGAAACGCTTGATGGCTTTATCAAGTGTTTCTTTTTAAAGGGATTTTATAAGTATCTCTTCATACATATTTACCAATTCATTCGATTTTAATGTTGTATTTTGCTATCTTAAATTAGGTTATTATTGAAATATTATGTAATTATGTATATATTTTAAATAAGACTATTAAGCTATTTTGATTAGGGTATGCTCTTAATCGGTCATATGCTTTTTTAAGCAAAGCCCGCTCGGTGATTGATGTTTTTAACACATGAGCCGCGGGTTTTTAATTTTGTTTAGTTTTTATGGCAATTTATATTACTAGTGAAAAAGTATTATATTACTGTAATAGGGATTTACTACTAAATCATAGGAGGAATTGAAATGAAGAAGTGGTATGCGGTTATATTTATAGTTTTATTGTTTGTTGTTGCTGGTTGTGGAAAAGCAGAAACTAAAAAACCTAAAGATGTTAATGCGGAAGAAGTAGAGGTTGAAGAAAAAAATAATAAAAAAGAGGTTTCCAATGAGGAAAAGGTAGAACCGAAAGAAGAGCCAAAAGAAGAACCGAAAGAAGAGCCAAAAGAAGAACCGAAAGAAGAACCGAAAGAAGAGCCAAAAGAAGAACCGAAAGAAGAACCAAAAGAAGAGCCGAAAGAAGAACCAAAAGAAGAGCCAAAAGAAGAACCGAAAGAAGAACCAAAAGAAGAACCAAAAGAAGAACCGAAAGAAGAGCTAAAAGAAGAGCCTAAAGAAGAACCGAAGAAAGAGTCTGGTTTAGGTGTTACAGGTAACGTTATCCAAAATGCGCTTCCGAGCGGATATACCGTTGCAATTGGTTCTGGATCTTATCTGATTAATCGTAGTGGTTCTATGGTAGCAAGTGTAACGCATAGTAGCCTATATCTTAGTTCGTATGCTAATGATGATGATGTTAATGCTGGTGTTCGTGCTGCAGGTGCTTTGGGGGGAAATACCGCCAATATTACAGCAGCTATTAACCAAGCCATTGAAACTGGTTTAGGTGATGCTGGGTCGGTGCAGGCATTCGAGAAAGATTCAAAAATTGGGGTATCATGGACACTACCAAACTAAAGATTATTCTTCGCGGAGGGTTTCAGCCGTTTTCCAAATTTATATAGAGGTATTGGATGTCCAAACAAATGATATGGTAATAAAATATACATATATGTGTGTAGAAGGACTACAGAGTTATATTTGTAGTCTTTTTGTATTCAATACTTACTAGTGTCTATGGATATTTTTGGAATTTATTGGAAGGAGGGGGTTTGAACAAGAATTTAGTTTATTTTAAATCTTTTATCGCAATTATTTTGTTTACGCTTTTTATAATTTTGGGTACTTGGATTGTACAGCCAAACATTGGTGAGCAGCTATTAGGAGAGAGCACTTAACTAAATATTGGACAAGCTCATGGGTGAATTCTAAAGCAATTAAATGAACATTCTACCATTGAAGGTGAATGTTATAATTCAGTTAGTGGTGAATATATAGATTACAAAAGTAGAGTGCTGAACACTACACATGTCAGCACTCGCTTAAGTTCATTTTATAAATCGCGATTACTCGATTCCTTTATCATCTTTCATAAGTTTCTTCATATCAATACGCAACATGCGGTCCATCGGATAGGTGGTCGTATATCGATATTTATCCGCACCGGATTCGAACACAACGTAAAGTTCTTTCTGAACTTCTACAATCCCTTCTGGCATTGGGATTGCTTCAATACTTTGACGTGGTTTTGCTGTGTGTCCATCAAGGAACCACAGTGGCAATTCTTTTCCTTCAACCGTTACATGTGCGTGTGGGTCTTCTTTCAACGGGTATTCATAGCGATAAAGTACGCTGTCATTTGCTCTACCATATGAGGTACTTAACGTAATGCCGTTTTGAGATGCTTTTTGAACGATTGCCCCTTGGACTTTTCCAGTTGTAGATAGAACGTAGTCAGGAACTGCATTTTGGTCAGGTTCCCCATTCCAATGTTCTTCAGAAAGCATATCGTTGTTCCTTTCCAGATCGAATCCAATCATCCATGCGTAGTGCATCTCTCCATCTCGGTTCTCGATTTGGTGCGATGGGTCGGTCGGGTAGGAACTCTCTTGGTAGAACTCACCGACCCAGAGAATGCCTTCATCATAGACAGTGTAAGCAGCTTCGACAGGTAATGGAATTTGTCTGGTGAACTGGATTTCAGCGTTGTTCTCCGCTTCCACTAAATCGTTTAAATCAAAACTGAACAAGTAATTCTCAGAAGCGATCCAGCCATGATCACTACTGACAGTAATTCCGCCGGCATGGCCGGTGTATGGAGTGCCGTCCGTGTTATAAAGGACAACGGATTTCACCAGTTCTCCGGAGGTTCGATCTGTGATGGTTATCGTACCTGGACGAACCTCATCATCAATATAGCTCACCGTAAGCAGCCAATCTTTCTTCTTATAGTAGGTCAAGCCTTGTGGAACGAGGCCATTTGCCAGTCCGGCGATAACCGGTCCATCTGAACTGATATCCCAAAGTCCTTGATAAGCGGGATCCTTTTCATGTTCCCAACGTTCCAGTTGAGTGACTATCTGATGATCCGGAGTTACCGTTACAGGTACTGATTTTTCCGATACATTTCCTGAAATGTCTTCAGCAGCTACTTGTAATGAGTACGTCTGATTTCCGATCAGCGTATAAAGTGTAAATGCTGTCTCTGATGGATCCACGGAGTATTCGAGTTTTCCATCTTTGTAAATATGATAACGATAGAGATCGTTATCAGGAGAGGCTTCCCAAGTTAACGTTGCTTCTCCATTTCCTGGCGTTGCTTCCAGGTTGGTCGGAACAGCGGGTGCATCTTCATCTTCTGCTGGACGGGCTGGTACTTGGTCCTCTATGAGCCAACCTGGCGTCGGTTTCTGCTGTGCTGCTAGTTTTTCCATTGTCCGTGTGTTGTCTTTTGGATAGGTGAAAGTGACTGTTTGTTTCAATGTGACGTCTTCCCCTTTGTAGTCTGCTCGGACGACTTCGAGTCCATCCGGGTCATAAACTGTGAGAGTATTGCCACCATTCACAAGTCCAGCGATGTCACCGAGGATAATCGTATCGTCTTCTGTCAGGTACTTGCTTTTGTATGAATAGAAATAGTTGTAGTTGAACGCTTCGAGTGAAATCGGGCTTATGGCCCCGGTTCTCGTCCAGACAACCACCGTGTCCCACGGATCAAGAATAAAGGACTCTTCGATTTCTTCATCCCAATTGTACGAGGCGAATCGGTACCCTTTCAGATCAATCGGCTCAGCAGAGTTGTTATAAAGCTCGAAGTATTCGAATGCATCATATCCTGCGTAGTTATCGGTATTCGGAATCAGTTCCGTGATAAGCAGGTCAGGAATCGGTGCGTTTTCTGTGGGCCCGGTAACAAGTGGGTTAGATTTTTCCGATTCGTTCCCGACTTGATCGACTGCAGTAACTTCCAGCGTGTATTCCCGGTTCAATTCCAGTGGTGAGACAACCATGCTAGTTTTGTCAGCTGCTGCAGTACCGTATAATGTTCCATTAATATAGACCCGGTACTCAGAAAGGTCACTCTCCGTATTGGCAGTCCATTGCAGTTTTACAAAATCAAGGTCTGGCTTTGCTTTAAGTCCTGTTGGTGTGGCCGGTGCTTCGCTGTCAACGACTTCCTGTGGTACAGCATTGACTTCCTTTGTAGCTGGCGATTCGTTACCTTCTGCATCCACAGCTGTCAATCGGAAGGTGTAGGCTTTCCCGTTTTCCAGTTCTTCGATGGTGGTTGTAGTAGATTCTGTTGTCGTTGTTGTGTCGTCGGCATGATAGATAGTGTAAGAGGTTGCGTCTGTTGAAGCATCCCATTCAAGTGTAATTGCCTGGTTGGAAGGTGTGGCAGACAGGTTTGCTGGTGTTGCTGGTCCAGCCACTTGTTCAGTAAGCAGTTCGGACGGTGTTGGGATTTCTCCATTACGAAGCTTGGTCATTTCTGTAGTGGCGGCAGCTTGGTAGATGATGCTGCGGTTGGTGATGCCATCGGTTTCACCATCATTGATCAGTGCGGTGCTGAGAATGTTGTCCTCTGCATCAGCGATGCCTACCTGACGTAGTGAACTGTCATGTAACCCTTGTCCGGAAGTTGTAAGAGTGACTTCGAAGACCTCATCACGGGTAAGGTGCTTGTCATAATTTGTGTTGAAGTCCCAAAGTGGCACATCTGGATGATTGAATTTTTTCAACCAGAGTATCAGGGAGTCCTTCGGCTGGATGATTTTGTCTTGGATGGGCCATCGGTTGGCAGGGCTAGAGAAGTTACTCGTGAAGTATTGAAGTTGATAGTCTTGAAGATTGATTGCTTCTGAGGTGGTGTTGTAGATTTCTACGTACTCATAGGGCTGCCCGGATCCAGCGGATTTCGTGACAATCTCGGTGATAATCAGTGGTGGCGTGGTGGCTTCTGCATTAGCCGGATGTACGGTGGAAAGTACAAATCCTAATGCGAGAATGATTGCAGCTGCAAAACCTGTGGTTCTGTTTTTTAACAAATTAGGTTCCTCCTTATGAATTGATAATCTATGTAAAAACGAAAAGAGCCCCATGGCAACAGCATGCACGACTGGCGTACACGCAATTTGCACAGGGCTCTCCTCATCTCTACCCATTATTCATTATCTACGTTCATCATATAATGGTGGGGGAGGGGGAGCAAGGCTTATTTAGTGAAATGGATAGAAAAGGAAGATAGTCGTAGTTATATTTTCTGAATTATTCGAATATAATTATTGAAAAACCGCTTCCGTTCGTTTAAGATGAGAATAATATAAGAGTAAATTCGGCTAAGTAGGTAGAGTAGAAGAGATCACCTGCGAAGCGAATTCTATCGTTTCCTCACTGTCTGGTGGGGCTTTTAGGGTTCGCTTTGTAGCGTGATCTCTTTTTTATATTCGGAAAGGGGAAGGTCTGATGGATGTTTATTTGGACTATATAACGGGATTCTTCTGGCAGCACGAAATCTACTTTCGGATTCTCGTCAGTGCGGTGCTCGGATTCTTGATCGGCTGGGACCGGACATCAAAAAACAAGCCGGCGGGGTTGAAGACATATACGTATGTGGCGGTGGCATGTACGCTGATTACCATCGTCTCGATTGAGAGTGCGGAGATGCTCAGTCAGCCGGATAGCGGAAAAGTGATGGATCCGATGCGTCTAGCTGCACAAATCGTATCAGGATTAGGCTTCCTTGGAGCCGGCGTAATTTTGAAGGATGGATTACGGGTGAAAGGGCTGACGTCTGCTGCGATGATTTTTTATGCTGGTGGAATCGGAATTGGAATTGGAGCAGGGTTTTATTCTATTGTTATCTTTACGACAATGGTGACGTTCATCATTACGAAAATAGGAAACTTCTTTGAGGAACGGGAGATTACTAGTGTACGTTTTCGTTGGTTCAGGAGAAAAAGAAAAAATACGGATGAAAACGAGGAAGAGGTTGGAACTTGAAAAAGAGCACGACTGCTGCAGTCGTGCTCTTTTTACTTGGTTAAAGGTCCAGGTTCCAGAGCTTTGGATCACCGGAAGAAATGGCAAGCGCACCGGCGCTCAAACCATTCAGAATGTCTTCCTTATTACTGATCAAACCACCGGCGATAATTGGCAGAGCTGTCATTGAAGTCAGTTTATCAATGATGGAAGGCATCAAGCCGGGCAGGATTTCAATCGCATCCGGCTTGCAGTTATGGGCGATGTCAATCCCTTTTACGAGCGCATTGCGGTCGATGAGAAAAAGGCGCTGGATCGTCATCAGCCCTTCTTCTTTCGCATATTTGATGAGATTACTTTTTGTCGTGATGATGCCCGCAGGTTTCCAGATTTCCGCTATGTATTTAATTGCACTCTTTGTGTTCGACAGGCCGTCGATGAAATCAATATGTATGAACGTTGTTTTACCTGCTTCTTTAAGCTTTTTCAAGTAGCCATCCATCGTAATCAGGTTTCCTGTCAGTATAAATACGATGTTGGCGTTGGATTTTACGGCCTTGTCGAGGTCCTTTTCTTCTTTGATCGATGCGATGACCTGGGATTGGACGATATCGATAATGTTAGGCTTCATCTGCTTAAGCTCCTTTAACCGTCTGAATATTCTATCTTCATTATAGCACAACACCACCGCATTGATGCAGTGAGGGACTGTCCCCCGGTGCGGTAGCGCGGTGAAGCGTGTGGGGGCAGTCCCTCACTGTGCTAAAGTGGATTGATTTTGGGTGATTAGGGGAATTATAGTGACTATTACTGAAATTGGAGGTAAGGGCTATGAAGCGAATAGATGCGGTTTTTAAAAATGAGAATGCTGCAGAAAGTGTGAAAGCGGAGCTGCAGCCGTTACGTGTAGAGAACATGATGGTAGAGGAGATTACCGAGGAATCTTACGGATTACGAGATTTCTTCCGGAAGATGGTTGTTCCAGAATCAGATGGTGGTCATCCACCACACCTGTTGCAATTCGATGTAAAAGATGAAGATTACGAAAAAGCTCGTTCGATCATCAAAGGGCACGATGGTTACATCTCGGATGAAGAAGAATAAAAGAAAGCGGACATCAGCCCGTTGAGGCAGGTGTCCGCTTTTTTTATGATTCCGTAATGAATTTATTGACCTGTAATGGCAATTTGATTGAGTTTTCGTTAGTTGCTGTGATTTCGAGTTCTGCTTTATCGAGTTTCATGTACTGGTCATGACTCATTTGGAAGGTAGTGGTTTCTGTTGTGTTGATGCCCAGGAATGCTATTCGTGTTTTAACACTTTCAAGCTTTACTTCATTCTTATACTCGGTAGTGAAGCTTTTAGAAGGCTGGTGAGTTGTACCATCTGAAAGCTTCAGCTGATAATCAACCATGGAGTCATCTTCTGCCCATCCAGTTAAAACGAGACGAAGCTGCCCCTGACTATAGTCGTGATCGACGACAGCGATACCTCCCCATTCTTCAAGCTTCTTCCCTCTGTAAATCTCTCCGAACGCATTTTTCACCAGAAAATCGTATTCTGCTTCTATGTATGTCGGTGCATCCGTAGAGAACTCGAGATCTGAGTCGGCAGCGGCAGTTCGGTTATTGTTGCCATCGGTGGAAATTGTAAAGCCAGTGACCGCGAAGCCGATGCTCAATAGGAATGCTAGAATGCCGATACGATTCAGCTTGTAGCCGCGCCTCGCTCGCCGGTCGGTATAGTTGGACGCCCGATAGAGGCGAACCAGTTTGATTCCTTTTCTGAATGCAATGATGGAGATGGCCAGCAGGATGGCTGACAGCACTTTTATAAATATCGACAAATGGTTGCCTCCTTTTTCTGATTAGTAGAGTTATTCTCATTCTATAGGAACTTTTGGGAGTTTCAACGAAAATTATTCAGAAACTTTCGATACGGCACTTGGACTCTATTTGGTTCAGGCGACTTTACTGGTTTACCGGCGAGTTCACCATCCTTTCCGGCTACTTTCAGAATTTACCGGCGCCCTCGCACATTTACCGGCGACTCCTACTATTTTTCCGGCGCCCCACCTCAGATTGATAGATTTCCCTTTTCATTCTTCTTCAAACCCGTTATACTAATACAAATAGTTCTTTATAAAGAACAACAATCATATATTTGTTCTTATAAAAGGAAGTGGGTGATAGGGGTGTATTATCTTGAATCGGTGAAGGGTCTGATGGCCATTCACACAAATATCAAAGACTTCCATTGGTGCTTTGGTACAACAGTGATGCCGCGTATCAGTAAGGAAGCATTCGACGAATCCATGATTAAGCTGAAGGTGATGGAGGGGGAAGTGGATCTGTCTGAGGATCTTGACAGCCTCCCTACCTATGGGCATTTCCGTTGGGAAGAGCATGGGAAGGCCTTGTATTATGATCGGAAGCTTTTGCCGGGATTAAGGCTGAAGGTCAAGATTATCGATGCACACACGAATCATCCGAAGGTGTACGTAAATCGTGCATATCGGAAATTGGTGACGCATCGGTTCATGAATTTGCATTCGATCGGCTATATGATGACGGACCTTGCCTGTTTTTTATTATTGAAAAATGGCTTCGCTCCACTCTACGCATCTGCCTTTTCGCATAATAACAAGGCTACTATAGTGTTTGGCCCTCCTAACACAGGCAAGACCCTGACGAGCATGCGTGCGTGTTCGGAATATGGAGCGGAGTTTATTTCAGAGGATATGGTGGTCACGGATGGAAAAAACTTATATGCGGTTCCGTGGACGAGTTCCTATAGGAAATACGATCAGCGGCGTACTCTCCTGCCCATGAGTGAATTGACAAGCGGGAAGCGACCGAATCATATGAATGATGTGGCTACATGTCAGCGATCTATCATAAACAAGATTGTCATTTTGCAAAAACACGGAACCCCTTCCTGCAAACCTTCTACCACATCTGAAATCACCAGTAAAATGTTGAATTTGAACCGGTACGGTTTTCAGTTCAGGCAGGCGCCGGTTTTAGCAGCACTGACCTATTTCCACTCTGAATTTACTATAAGAGAAGCGGAAGTTAGAGAGCACCGGTTGATTCAAAGACTTGCTCAACATGCGCATCACAGATTGGTTGTTTCTGATCTTCAGGCAACAAATTATATTTCGACCATTCAGGGGGCGTTTGCAGATGAGCAGCAGAACCACATTTCCTAAAGTGCTCCATATGACGACCGTTCCAATCTCATTATATTTCCTTGAAAACCAGTTGAAATTTTTACAAAAAAGCGGGTTTGAAGTTCATGTCTTGTCATCCCCTGGCGAAGCACTGACAGATGTTGTGGGAAAAGAGAACGTGATCGGACATGAAGTATGGATCGAACGGGAAATTTCGATAGTCCAGGACTTGAAGTCACTTTGGAGGGTTTTCCGTATTATTAGAAATGAACGATTCGATATCGTTCACGTCCATACGCCGAAAGCAGCTCTGATCGGAATGCTTGCTGCAAAAGCTGCAGGCGTGAAGGTACGAATCTATCATGTGCATGGTTTGCCGTACATGACGAAAGTGGGAGCCAAGCGGATGCTGCTTCAAACAATAGAGAAGCTGACATGCAGCCTGGCATCGAGGGTATATACCGTCAGTCATTCGTTAAGAGATTTCATTTGTGAGAACAAGTTAGTAAACACTGAGAAGGCAAGCACCATCCACAACGGATCAATCAATGGGCTCGATACGACTATCAAATTCAACCCTGCTTCGTACTCCCTTTCCAGACATGATTTGAAATTGAAGGAGTCAGACCGGGTGCTCGGTTTTGTTGGAAGGATTGTAAGGGATAAGGGAATTGTCGAGCTGCTGGAAGCTTGGCGGGTGCTGAAGAATAGGCAAGAGGATCTTAAGCTGGTTATTGCCGGGAAAATGGAAGAGCCGTCACTGACTGACTCGGCCTATAAGGAAATAGAGAATGATCCTGATATTCTGTACGTCGGTGAATGTGATAATGTTGCCCCATATTACAGCCTGATGGACGTGCTTGTTTTTCCAACATATCGTGAGGGGTTTGGACTTGTTGCAATCGAAGCGATGGCAATGGGTGTGCCGGTGATTGCCAGCAATGTCCTTGGTTGTGTTGATACGATCGAGGACGGAAAGAACGGTTTTCTCATTGAACCTCGATCTGTAACAGGTATTGTAGAAAAAGTAGCCTACTACCTCGATCATCCGGAGATAAGGACAGCACATGGAGCATCTGGTCAGCATCTGGTCCGCATGAAATATGATCAGCACACGATTTGGAATGCCTTGTTAGAGGACTATAAGTTCTTTATACAAAACGAAAAACGTGTCGTTTTAAGTTCTTAATAAAGAATTTAAGCTTGGACGAGTAAATACAAGTAAAATTAAAGAAATGTTCTTTATTTTTCATAATTTCCGTGAATTTCGAGTTTCGTGATGTAAAGAAATGTGTATATACTGAACATATAGTTCTTAATAGTGAACGACTTATTTTTTATCTTACAGTTCTTTTTAAAGAACGAAAAGAAGGGGTGAGCGGTCCACATGAATAAAACGATGTCATTCCGGGATGTGTTCCTCGTTTTGAAAAAGAGGGCACTTCTCATTTTATCGACGATCATTGCGGCTGTTGTGGCAGCTGCTGTGCTCAGTTACTTCATTTTACAGCCGAGTTATCAGGCTACCTCACAGTTCATAGTAAACACCGATTCGAATCAACGGATCACCGATTTCAACGTGAATGATATTCGCACGAACGTGGAGCTGATCAATACGTACAATGTCGTCATCAAGAGTCCGGCGATTCTAGACAAGGCGATTGAACAGATGGGGCTGGACATTTCTGCTGAAGAGCTGAGCAGCAAGTTGAATGTTTCCAATGCAGAGGATTCACAGGTCGTCGAAGTGACAGCGACCGATGGCGACCAGGCGTCGGCAGCGGAAATTGCCAACACGACCGTGCAGATTTTCAAACAGGAAATTCCGACATTGATGAGTGTGGATAACGTGAACATCCTTTCGACTGCGCAGGTGAAGGAAGATCCGGTGCCTGTCAGCCCCCAGCCATTCCTGAATATGGCGATGGCTGTTGTAATCGGGATCATGGTCGGTATCGCACTCGCATTTTTCAAAGAGTATTGGGATCTATCAATTAAAAATGAATTGGAACTGGAGCAGAAGGTGCAGGTTCCAATTATGGGTGTCATTTCCCACATTTCTGAAGAGGAAGTGCTTGATATGATCGACAAGCGCCCAAAACGGGCAGCAAAGAAGAGCAAGGGAGGACGATTGTATGGCAATAAAACGAAAAAAATTGGCTAATACGAAGGCACGGACATTGATCACGAAAAATAACCCTCGCTCGCCGATTTCCGAACAATACCGTACAATCCGTACCAATTTGAATTATGCATCAGTTGATAGGGATTTGAAATCTGTCATGGTCACTTCGGCTGGGCCTTCGGAAGGAAAGTCACTGACAGTCTCCAACCTGAGCATTACCTTTGCCCAGGAGGGAAAGAAGGTCCTTTTGATTGATGCCGATCTTCGGATGCCGACGCTTCATTACACATTCAGAATCGATAATCACATTGGATTGAGTAACATTTTATCTGGGGAATTTCAAATGGAGCCAGTCATACAGGAATCCGATGTAGAAGGATTGGATTTGCTTCCTTCAGGTCCCCTTCCACCGAACCCTTCAGAATTGCTTGGGTCAAGGACGATGAAGGAATTCATGAAAGTTGTGATGACCAATTATGACTTGGTCATGATTGATACGGCACCAGTGCTTGCCGTCACGGATGCACAAATTCTTTCCGGCTTGTGTGATGGCGTCTTACTCGTCGCAAGGAGCAGGCAAACGCAGGTCGAGTCGGTCAAAAAGGCGGTCGATATCATCAAGCATGGGAAAGGAAACCTGCTTGGTGCGGTACTGAACGATCAGAAAGATAAGCGTTCAGACCAATATTATTACTATGGGTCGTAAGGAGAGGTGAACGGAATTGATAGATTTGCATTGTCACATTTTACCTGGCGTAGATGATGGAGCTAATTCAATGAAAGACAGCCTGGAGATGGCGAAGAAAGCTGTGGATGAAGGGATCGACACGATCGTTGCTACCCCGCACCATGCGAATCGGATGTATGAAAATCCACGGATGCACATCTTGGAAAAAGTGGAAGAGTTGAACCATTACCTTGGGATAGAGGGATTGCCGCTGAAAGTGCTTCCTGGTCAGGAAATCAGATTGACGGGAGAGATGATGGAGCAGATGGATTTGGATGAACTGCTTCCTGTCAATGAAAGCAGTGGCTATGTGTTTGTCGAGCTGCCGCCCGAGCAGGTGCCGACTTACACAAAGCAGATGCTGTATGATCTGCAGCTTGCAGGTTATAAACCTGTCATCGTGCATCCTGAGCGTAATAAGCGGTTTTTGAAACAGCCGGATCTGCTCTATCATTTCGTGAATAATGGAGCTTTCACTCAAGTGACGGCAGGGAGCGTTCTCGGTAAATTCGGTAAGGATGTACAGAAGTTTTCGTTCCAGATGATGGAGGCGAGCTTGACGCACCTGATCGCTTCCGATGCGCACGATACGAAAAAACGAGGATTTTTCCTGAAGGATGCATACGAAAAGCTGCGGAAAATGTATGGGCCGAATATCGTCTATCAGTTGATGGAGAATGCGCAGTATGTCCTTGATGGAGAGATGGTTTATTCCGATCCACCAGAGCGGATCAAGTCGAAGAAGCTGCTAGGTATCTTCGGATGAGCTGGAGATGATTGAATGGAAAAGGTGCTGAAGGCTGCTGCTCCGATATCGTTGAAGATGAATTCGGTGTGGAATGTTGCCGGCAGTCTCCTCTACACCCTCACGCAATGGGGGCTGCTCGTCGTACTGGCCAAGCTCGGGTCAGCGGAGATGGTGGGGATTTTCACCCTTGGCTTGGCACTGACTGCTCCGGTCATGATGTTGATGCGATTCAATCTCAGAGTTGCTGTTGCATCGGACAGCAGAGAAGATTTCAAGTTCCAGGAGTATTACACATCACGTGTCGTTACTACAGCAGTTTTTCTGGTTGTGATGACGGCGATCGCGTTTTTTTACTCAGAGAATAGTGTGATGTTCGGAGTAATCCTGTTGCTGAGTGTCGCGCGTGGCGTGGAATCGATTGGTGATATCCTCCATGGTTATCTTCAAAAAATTGGCCGGCTCGACCTTGTAGCGAAATCGGTGATGTTGAAAGGTGCAGGATCGCTTATCATTTTTACCGGCTTGATGGTAGTGTTCGAGGATTTGCTGCTTGCCACTGCTGGAATGATGATCAGTTGGCTGTTGGTGCTGTTCTTCTATGATTACAAGCTGACAGGACAGTACACGTCGTTCCGATTTTCGTTCGATCGTTCAACCCAGAAGTTGATATTCCGGTTGTCGTTCCCACTTGGAGTCGCGCTACTTGTCGATTCCCTCGTATCGAATGTACCACGATATATAATCGAGCATTCGTACGGAGTGGAAGCGCTGGGATTTTTCGCAGCCATCGTCTATATCATTCATGCAGGTGGGAACGTGATTTATGCAATCAGTAATGCTGTGATGCCGCAGTTGTCGAATGACTATCAGGAATTCAAGTTCCGGAATTTTTTAAAACTGCTGGGAAGTCTGCTGTTGATGATTGCTACAGGAGGGGCAGTGGCGTCCCTTTTAGTTGGGCAGTTTGGCGGGGAGATATTGACGGTTGTTTATTCTGCTGAATATGCCGGCTTGGAGCACTTGTTCCTGCTTTTGATGGTCGGTGGCGTCGTGAAATATATGGGGAAAATGGTTGAAACGGGACTGTTTGCAACACGTGAGTTCCACATCCAGCCGTATATTAATGTGGTGACGCTCGTATTGATTGGCGGTTTGTCCTTATGGCTGATTCCTCGTTATGGGCTTGTCGGAGCGGCTTATGCATTGATGATTGCCG
Source organism: Thalassobacillus hwangdonensis (assembly GCF_042675915.1). Classification (NCBI taxonomy): domain Bacteria; kingdom Bacillati; phylum Bacillota; class Bacilli; order Caryophanales; family Bacillaceae; genus Thalassobacillus; species Thalassobacillus hwangdonensis. The sequence goes on from NZ_JBHTKL010000005.1 coordinate 873,412, forward strand.
AAGGTGTGCAGCTTGTGGTGCGCTGTGGATGGTTAGTTTTCTATTTGAAAAAACAAAATCGGAAGCTGCGGATTGTATAAGGAGGTGGTCGGTTGTTTGTCGTATGGGCGGTATTCCTTCTGGAGCTGTTTGTCTATTTTCTGTTCAAGTCAGTAGTGAGTGATGTAGAAATGTTGTCTTTTGTACTGATTGCTGTGAATCTGGTCGTTTTGCTGATGTACCTGAGCCGCTATGCGGTGGGCACCGTCTTCCTTTTAATCGGGGCATTATTCGCCAGAGTCGTTTTCATGCTTTGGGACATTTACGCGAGATCAATCTACGTGCTGCCGCATAGCGGATCGGATACCGAGGGCTTTCTTGCAACTGGGATGGGCGTGGCTGACGATCTTTCGGTATTGGGTGCTTCGATCTATGGCGGTCTTTATACGAAGGTGCTTGGGTTGTTGTTCTGGGTTGGGCCTGAGGATCGGTTGATGGGACAGTATTTGAATGTACTGATCGGCATGACGACAATCGTGATTGTGTTAAAGATTTTTGGGGAGTGGGATATAAAGGAAACGATTCAGCGGTGGTGTCTCGTCGGGATGGCATTTTTTCCGTCAGCGATCATCTTTTCCAGTATCCTGTTGCGGGAGGCGTTCATCAGCTTTCTTGTAGTACTGTCGTTCTATTTCTTCTTAAGGTGGTATCGGGAGGCGGGCCTCGTAGATATGGCAATCGCTGTGGGTGTGCTGCTAATCGGAACGTTCTTCCATTCCGGAGTGATTGGAGTGATTGTCGGGTACGCGTTCATGCTCGTGTTCTACAATCACGAGGAGGAGCGTCTGGAGTTCTCGGTAAAATCGGTCGTCCCGTTCGGGATGGTGGGGCTGGCGGGGTTATACATGACGGTCGTGCCGCTAGAGAGTATTCCATTCTTGAGCAAGTTTGCGTTTTACATGGATAATCCGAATGGCATATACGAAATGGCTTCAGGTAGTGAGGGAAGTGATGGTGGCGGCTCGCGATATTTGACTCAGCTGACTATCGATACACCTTGGGAAATCGTGGTGTTTGCTCCGTTGAAAATGTTTTACTTCCTGTCGTCGCCGCTTCCGTGGGGCTGGCGCGGGTTCAATGATATCGCATCGTTTTCCTATGATGGATTCATCTATTTGATTTTGCTAGTGGTTATTGTGGTCAAGTTCCGGGAGCGGATCGTAGGGGACCCACTGCTGATGGGGGCATTGATCATGGTGTTGAGTACGGTGTTCATCTTCGGAGTCGGTGTGGATAACGCCGGAACGTCGATGAGGCACAGGTATAAACTGGTTTATCTCCTGATGCTGCTCGCCGTGTTTGTACTGAACAAGAGCGACGATCAGGAAGAGAAAGAAACGGAAGCAATGCCATAATGTGTGGTGGTATTCGTTATTAAGAATTATTTTAGCGCATTAAAGCGGAGCGGGACAGTCCCTCATCGCTTTAACGCGATGAGGGACTGTCCCCGGTTGCGGTGATGCGGTGAAGGGAGGAAGTGTTTGTGTGGAAGCGGGTGTTTGATTTGTTAGCAGCAATCGTTCTACTTCTTCTATTATTGGTACCCATTGTATTAACCGCGTGCCTCGTGCGGATGAAGCTGGGTTCTCCGATTCTGTTCACGCAGACGCGGATTGGCTATAAGGAGCAGCCATTCAAGATCTACAAGTTTCGCACGATGACGGATAAGCGGGATGAGCAGGGAAATCTATTGCCTGATGAGATGCGCATTACAAAGACGGGGATGTGGATCAGGAAGCTGAGCCTCGATGAATTTCCCCAGCTCCTCAATATTTTCAAAGGGGATATGAGCCTGGTCGGACCGAGGCCGCTCCTCACAAGGTATCTGCCTTTTTACACCGAGGAGGAAAGCAAGCGACACCTTGTCCGCCCAGGCATCACAGGTCTCGCCCAGATAAAGGGGAGGAACTTCGTCGATTGGCAAAGCAGATTCGAACTGGATGTCGAGTACGTCAATAACCAATCTCTCTGGCTCGATTTGAAAATCCTTCTCATCACCCTCATCAAAGTCTTACGTAAAGATGGCGTCGAGGATGTCCCGTGTAAGACGATGCTCGATTTTGATGTGGAGCGTAAATTGAAAGGTGGATACATCCCGCGGAAGGAGGCGACAAAATGAACCTTCAAATTCTACCTTTGAAATTGAGAGACACCGATCTTGTCATGGAACTGAACCGTGCAGGTTTCAGTGACACGATTTATCCACTTACAATTTTCAGCTCCGAGAAATATGGAGATTATCTCGAAGCAACCCTGTCGATTCCGGAAAATTTGCGAAGAAAGAAAGTGTATGGCGCCTACTTCGAAGATCAGCTGCTCGGTTACAGCGAATGGACAATTGAGGAAGACGGTCTTCATCTCCAAAACATCTCGGTCCTTCCATCGTGCAGGGGGCTGAACATAGGAAAAAAACTGCTGATTCAGCATGGCTATCAATTGATGAAAATCCACCGTAAAACGAAAATCGTGCTGGATGTGTTTGAAGAGAATATCTCCGCTATCAAGTGGTACGAGAGCTGCGGGTTTGAGAAAGAGTCTTCAAACTACTGGTATGTAAGCGAACAGCCAAAGACGAAGCGACTCGATAATCCGACAGTGGAAAACTATCCTCAGGCAGAAGCTGTGCATTTGGCATACGGATTTTCTGAATTGAGCGTGCAGACCTTTAAAGGGAAGTATCAAGTCACACGATTGAATGAAAATTTGTACCGGATGACTGATTCCAATACGTATCAGAACCAGGACCTGCTTTATCTATTGAAGCGACTGGACCGGAAACGACAACTGCTTGTCATCTCTGAAAAACCGAATCGAAGTGAAGCGGAGCTGCAGGGAATCAGTTGTCGGATGAGTCTCCACCTTAAGAACATGCTGAAATATATGTATTTCAAATCAGACTTAGGAATGGGAGGAAAACTTCATGGGTTATAAGCTGTTTCATTCCAATCAGAAAGCCATGTGGCATCATTACCTGAATCAAATCGAACAGAAGGATATTTATTTCACACCGGAATACTGTGAAGTGCATGAGCGGAACGGAGAAGGAAAGGCGACACTCTTTATATATGAAGAAGCAGGGAAATTCGTCTACTATCCATTTTTGTTACGGAAAGTGAATGATCTCCCATTTTTCAAAAACCGAATGGGATTCGGAGGGGATATCTATGATCTGACCACGCCATATGGGTATGGCGGTCCGATCACGAATGCAGGAGTAGAGGACCAAACGCTGCTATTTTATAACTTTTCGAAAGTCTTCCGGGAATTTTGCCTGGAAAATCGGATTGTTACGGAATTCATCCGCTTCCATCCTGTCATAAGCAATCATGCGCTGGATCCAACTTTAGAGCCGCTTTATTTGCGCAATACGATTGCGGTTGACTTGACTTGTGAGGAGGAAACGATCTGGAGCAATTACGATAGTCCGAACCGGAACCGGATAAGGAAGGCCACCTCAAATGGATTGAGTGTGGTCCATAAGCCGTTGACGGACCGTTCGAACTTCATGCGGATCTATTATTCTACGATGAAAAAGAACAATGCCAGCAGCTATTATTATTTTTCCGGCAGTTATTTTCAAAACAAGGCCGATCTCCTCGGAGAGAATGCCGAGCTGCTCGAAGTGATGCATGAAGGCAGGGCGATTTTCTCGGGAATCTTCATGAGTTATGGAGATTTTGTCCATTACGATCTAGTCGGTTCAGATCAGAACTATTTGAAGCTTTGCCCGAACAATTTCGTCATCGATTATGCGGCGAAATGGGCGAAGGAGAACGGGAAAATGTATCTGCATTTAGGTGGCGGATACACAGGGGACGATCAGCTGTACCGCTTCAAAAAACGCTTCAACAAATATGGGGATCTTCCTTTTTACATCGGAAAGAGGATCCATGATGAAGCGCTGTATGAAGCAATTACGGAAGGTCTACCTAAAAATGACAGCTACTTCCCGCTCTACAGGCATCCAGACCTCGTGGAAAGGAAGAAGGAAACCGTCGGTTGAGTCGCGAGACATACAAGGAGGTGCATGAAACATGAGTCGAATACCAGAGCGGATCCATCTTGCTGCACCGCACATGACTGGAATGGAACAGTTTTTCATCAAGGAAGCATTTGATACGAACTGGATCGCCCCGCTTGGACCGAATGTTGACGGGTTTGAAAATGAAGTCGCTGAATATGTAGGTGTGAACCATGCGCTGGCACTAAACTCCGGAACAGCGGCAATCCACTTGGCATTACGTGTATTAGATGTAGGGCCGGGAGATGTCGTGTTCTGCCCATCGCTCACGTTCGTCGCGAGCGCGAACCCGATTCTTTATCAGGGCGCGGAGCCTGTCTTCATCGATTCCGAGCCGGAAACGTGGAACATGTCGCCGCTTGCATTGGAAACGGCACTGGAGGATGCGGTGATGGTGGGGAGGTTGCCGAAAGCGGTGATCGTCGTGAATCTTTATGGTCAAAGTGCAAAAATAGAGGAAATCATGGAACTTTGTGCACAGTACGGGGTTCCAGTGATTGAAGATGCTGCAGAATCACTTGGTTCGTCATATAAAGGAAGGCCGAGTGGTTCGTTTGGACACTTCGGGATTTTTTCCTTCAATGGTAATAAGATCATAACGACTTCCGGCGGTGGCATGCTCGTTTCTGATGATGCGGAGGCAATGGCCTATGCGAGACATTTGTCCACGCAGGCGAAAGATCCTGCCCCGTACTACCAGCATAGTGAGATGGGGTACAACTACCGGATGAGCAATATCGTCGCTGGAATCGGCCGGGCCCAGATGAAAGTGCTTGATAAACGGGTCAGGCAGAAACGGCGTATTTTCAAGCGGTACGAACATAGTTTGATGGATGTGCCGGAGCTTTTCTTCCAGCCTGAGGCGAAGGATAGCTTGCACAATCGCTGGCTGTCGACACTGCTGATTGATGAGACTTGCGGATTGAAACCACTCGATCTCGTCGATGCATTGGCGCTTGAAAATATTGAGGCGCGGCCCGTGTGGAAACCGCTTCACTTACAGCCGCTCTTCGAGGATTGCAATTATTACCCGCATACACAAGCGGAGAGCATATCCGCTTCGTTGTTCGAGCAGGGAGTATGTCTGCCTTCAGGTACCGCTATGACGGAAAAGGATCAGGATAGGGTCATCCATGCCGTTCGGGCGTATGTCGGTGGGGCTGTTGAAAAGAAGCAGGCGACATGATGAGGTGTCAGTTTGAATTCGTTATTAAGAATAGGAGGGTTACAAATGGGCATGCATAGCCGCGTCGTCTATTTCGGTATCGTCGATTCATTGATCGTGTTCTTTTCCGTCTATGTCAGCACCGTGGTCATGTTTCCCTCGTCGGATGTGTTTTCGCTGCAGCTGTTGATACTTTCTTCGACATTGATTGTGTGCCATCATGTTTTTGCTTCCTATAATAAACTGTATAAACGCGCATGGGAGTATGCCGGTGTCGAGGAAATGGTCGTCATTTTCAAATCGATTACCTTATCCGTGGTGCTCGCGACGGCGGTCCAGTTTTTCATAAGTGCAGATGTTTATCTTCGAGTGCTGGCTTCAGCCTGGATGATCCAGCTGTTGTTCATCAGTGCATCTCGATTTTCATGGCGGTGGTACAGGGATAAAAAAGTTGCCGGACGGAGTGTGAAGGAAGGGAAGAGGACGCTGATCATCGGAGCTGGTTCCGCTGGGACGATGGTGGCGAGGCAGATGAAAAATAAAAGCAACTGTGATCTGCTGCCTGTCGCTTTTATTGATGACGATCCACGGAAGCATCAGTTGCATATTCTGTCACTCCCGGTTGTCGGCGGGATGGATCTGCTGGCGGATACGATTGAGGACATGCAGATTGAAAAGCTGATTATCGCTATTCCTTCTTTGAGTAAAAAGGAGTTGAGTATGATTAAGGAAAAATGTCTCCAAACGGGCGTGGAGACGCAGTCCGTGCCGATGTATGAAGACCTGGTTATGGGGAAGTTGACCGTGACGGATATGAAAGAGGTGAAAATCGACGATCTGCTTGGGAGACATCCGGTTGACCTTGAGACTGCCGCGATGGAAGGATTTATTTCTGGTAGGACAGTCCTCGTTACCGGGGCAGGTGGATCGATCGGATCGGAAATCTGCCGGCAGCTGTCACAGTTCAGTCCTTCGCGGGTGGTGCTGCTTGGTCACGGAGAAAACAGCATCTATGCCATCGAGATGGAGTTGAAGGAGAGCTTCGGGGATCATGTGGAGTATGTGACGGAGATTGCGGATATCAAGGACCGAGAGCGGATGTTCGATATCATGCACAAGTATGAACCGGAAGTTGTCATCCACGCGGCTGCCCATAAGCACGTACCTTTGATGGAAAAAAATCCGGATGAGGCGATTCGGAATAACGTTTGGGGAACAAAAAATGTTGCCGAAGCAGCGGATGCATGGGGTGTCGCTACGTTTGTGATGATTTCGTCTGATAAGGCAGTGAACCCGACGAGTGTGATGGGATCGACAAAGCGTGTGGCGGAAATGATCGTGAAAGACCTTGATAAACAGAGTGCGACGAGATTTGTGGCGGTACGATTCGGTAATGTTCTTGGGAGTCGTGGTAGTGTGATTCCACGGTTTGTGGATCAGATCAAGCGCGGCGGTCCGGTTACGGTGACAGATCCGGAGATGACTCGGTATTTCATGACGATACCTGAAGCATCGAAGCTCGTGCTGCAGGCAGCGTCGCTTGCGCAGGGGGGAGAAATCTTCGTGCTCGATATGGGTGAGCCGGTGAAAATTGTGGATTTGGCGAGGAACTTGATTGAGCTATCAGGCTTTCGCGAGGATGAAATCGGTATAACGTTTACCGGGGTGCGGCCAGGAGAGAAGTTGTATGAAGAGTTGTTGAATGTAGATGAGATTCAGGAGGAACAGGTTCATCCGCGTATCCATGTCGGAGTTTCGCCGGAAGTGGATGTAGCGGAAGTGATGGACAGGGTCGAGGCCGCTCTGTTGCAAGACGCAGCCACCATCCGCACCACCCTGCTCGAAATCGCCAACAGGGGACAGACCCTCACCCCGGCAGCACTTTAAAGCAAGTGCGCTTTAAAGCATGTGGGGACAGTCCCTCACTGAGGTGCTGCGGTGTCGCTTTACCTTGCTGAGGGACTGTCCCCTTCGAAAATCGTAAATTGGAAGTAGAGATGTTTCAGGTTCCATTTGTTTGGCTTGATCAAGCTTCTGGTTATGTAGATTGATAGGTTAGGAAATTACGTTTTTTATATTTCGCCTTGGTTATTGCTTCTTTGTATAGTGTGAGATGACCACTATACAAAGGAGTGTTTTTTATGCCAAGAAAGCGACGAATCTGGTACCCGGGTTGCACGTATCACATTACTGCAAGGGGGAACAGGAAGGACACGATTTTCTTTGATGACAAGGATTACCGGCAGTATTTGCATTTGTTAGCTGAGTCGAAAATCTATTACCCTCATCAAATCCACGCGTATTGCCTTATGCGCAACCACGTTCACCTTCTGCTTGAAACGATTGAACATCCTCCAGGTGACATCATCAAGTTTGTTCATTTCCGTTACGCCATCTATTTCAATAAAAGGTATGACTTCATCGGACACCTCTTCCAGGATCGCTTTCATTCTCAGGTTATAAAATCACTCAAATATATGAGAGATACAAGCAAGTATATCCATCTGAATCCGGTCGAAGCAAAGTTAGTGAAAGAGCCACAGGATTTCAAGTGGAGCAGTTACCGTGATTATTTAAGTGACCAAGACTCATCACTAGTCAGCAAATATCGGATCCTCGAAATGTTCGAATACTCCCCAGAAAAATATCACTCCTACATGAAAGAACCTCACCCATTAACTTCACCGCGTTAAATTACGTGGGGACAGTCCCTCAGCGCATTAAAGCGGTGAGGGACTGTCCCCATTTATGCATTTTTTATGCGGAAAATATAACACAAATGAACATTTTATGTTCGTTTGTGTTGACTTATGTCGATTTCAGTTTTAGAATGGAACACAATCGAACATATAAATACAAAGGATGAATGACGATGCTGCAAGCAGAACGACGAAGCAATATCATCCAGCACTTACATGAAGAAGGAACCATCCTTATCGAAGCGCTTGCTTCGAAATACAATGTTTCTCCGATGACGATCAGGCGTGACTTAGCTGCCTTAGAAAAAGAAGGCAAGCTCGTCCGATCTCATGGTGGAGCGGTTTTACCTGAAAGCATGGAACAGGAAGTACCGTATCAAACGAAGCTCTCCAGCTACAAGCAGGAGAAGGAAGCGATCGCTAAAAAAGCGGTGGAACGCATCCCGCAAAATGGCAGAGTGCTTCTGGACTCCGGCACAACGAACCTCGAAATCGCGAAGCTGTTGAAATCCCGCAGCGACCTGACCATCATCACCAATGATGCGAAGATTTCGATGGAACTGCTCCATTCTGAGTCACAGGTCATTTCCACCGGCGGCGAGCTGCAAAAAGATGTTGGCGCTTTCATCGGCCCACTCGTCCAGGAACTGCTCCGGAACATCCGCGTCGATGTCGTTTTTCTAGGTGCGAATGCCATCGATCTTCATGATGGGATCACCACACCTTCAATGGAGAAAGCCTACATCAAGAAATTGATGCTCGATAGCGCAAGGTCGAAATGGATCGTTGCGGATCATAGCAAATTCAACAAGCGCTCCTTCGCTCATGTCTGCAATTTTTCTGAAGTGAACGGCATCATCACCGATGACCAGATTAATGCAGAAACTCGCAGACAGCTGGAGCAGGAAACCAACATTTATTGACTAGACATCACAGCAGAAAGAGGTGCACACCATGGACGTAGTCGTTGTATGTGATGATTTGACCGGCGCGAATGCTACCGGCGTCAAATTATCGAAAAAAGGCTTCAAGACCGCAACGGTCATTCACGGCCTTCCCGTTCCGGAAACCGGCTACGATGCATTCTGTCTCGACACCGACAGCCGTTATGTAACTGAAAGTCAGGCGCGCAGCCGGGTCACGAGTGCATTGGAAGACAGTGAAAAGAATGGGAGAGCCAGCATATACAGTAAGCGCGTCGACAGTACTCTCCGAGGCAATATCGGATCAGAAATCGAAGCGATGCTCGACTTTTTAGGTGAAGATGCAATTGCAGTCGTCGTTTCTTCTTTTCCTGAATCAGGACGCACGACGATCGGGGGCTACCTACTCGTAGAAGACATCCCGCTCCAGGAAACGGATGTTGCTAAGGACCCGGTAAGCCCGCTGACGACTTCGAAAGTCGAAGAAATTGTTGCGAAACAAACCAAACTTCCGATTACAACAATCGGCTTATCAACAGTGCTCGACGGCAAGGAAAAACTCCGAAACGCACTGGAAGAAGCGGCAAGTTCCAATCGAATCATCTGTATCGATGCCGTCACTGATGAACATATCGATCTGATCGCAGAAGTGGTGAAGGACACCCCGCAGCCGGTGCTATCTGTCGATCCCGGTCCATTCACGGCTGCTTATGCAAGCAAAAAAATGAACCAGGCGAAAAAAGACAACAAGTACCTGGTCACCATCGGCAGTGTCACATCACAGACTGGCCTTCAACTGGACTATTTCATCCAGAAATCGAACATCACGCCGATTTACGCTAAGCCTGAGCGACTGGCAACGTTCACGGACAAGTGGCAGGAGGAAGTCGATAGAGTGGTAAGTGAGGCGGAAGGGTCCATCGCCAAAAGCAACATCATCCTGATCACGACCTACCACCCTGGGCAGGAGCGGCTCGACCTCTCCAGCATCGCCGAACAAGAAGGTACAACAGAAGAAGGTTTGGCGAAGCGGATTACCGATGGGCTGGCCTCAATCAGTCGCCGCGTGATGGAAGGGCATAAAGATGATTTCAAAGGCTGCTACCTCAGTGGTGGCGACGTTACTGCTTCCGTCTGCTCGATCACCAGGGCACACGGCATCGAACTTGAAGATGAAGTAATTCCGCTTGCTGCGTTTGGAAAATTCATCGGCGGTTACCTCGATGGCATGAAGGTCGTGACCAAAGGTGGCATGATCGGTGATAAGAAAGCACTGCAAACATGTATCAATTATTTAATTTCAACTACTACAAATTCATAGAAAAGGATGATCATCATGAGTAAAAATCAATCTGTCATTGCTATCCCTATCGGAGACCCGGCTGGAATTGGTCCGGAAATCGTTATCAAATCCCTGAAAGAAAGCGAAATCTATGACATTTGTAAACCGATCGTCATCGGTGACAAAGATGTCCTTGAAGCAATTATGAAATCCATCGACACGCACCTGCATATCAACGTCGTATCTGGTCCAGCTGAAGCAAAATACGAAGCTGGCACGTTGGATCTGATCAATCTCGACAACGTCGACATCAATGAGTATGAAATGGGTGTCGTTTCCGGAATGTGTGGACAGGCTTCCTATGAATATATCAAAAAGGCGCACGAACTCGTTGAAGCAGGCGAAGCGGATTCGATCTGTACACCACCAATCAACAAAGAATCCCTGCAGGCGAGCGATGTTCCTTACATCGATCACACTGCAATGCTATCCGCATTCACGGATTCCCACGATCCGATGACGATGTTTGAAGTAAAAGGATTGCGTATTTTCTTCCTTACACGTCACGTGTCATTGAAAGATTCGATCCCGATGATGACAAAAGAGCGCGTTGAGGATTACCTTGTCCGCTGTAAAGAGGCATTGGAGCTGCTCGGTATTGAAGAGCCGAAGCTTGCGCTGGCTGGCTTGAACCCGCACTCCGGTGAAGGTGGACTTTTCGGAACGGAAGAGATGGATGAATTGACTCCAGGTATGGAAGCTGCGCGTGCAAAAGGTGTAACGGTCAATGGTCCAGTACCTGCTGACTCTGTATTCCACCAGGCAGCGAATGGAAAATATGATGCCGTCCTATCGCTTTACCACGATCAAGGGCACATCGCAGCGAAAATGTATGACTTCGAGCGTACCGTTTCCGTAACGAACGGACTACCGTACTTGCGTACATCCGTCGACCACGGAACCGCGTTCGACATTGCAGGAAAAGGCATTGCAAGTTCTGTCAGCATGGTCGAAGCGATCAAGGCTGCAGCAAAATATACACCGTTTTTCCAACAAAAATAAATAGATAACATTTTCACAAAGGGGAGGAAACAACATGGAAGCACCAGGTGGTCAAATTATTTTAGGCTTGGTCATTGGTATTGCACTTCTTGTATTCTTAGTCATGAAAACGAAGATCCATGCGTTCATCGCATTGATCGCATCTGCATCTGTCATCGGTCTGGTAGCGGGGATGACCCCGCCTACCGTGGCTGATGCGATTACATCAGGATTTGGAGGCACACTCGGATCGATCGGTATTGTCATCGGTTTTGGTGTCATGCTTGGACGAGTCATGGAAGTAGCTGGCGCGTCTGAACGTCTAGCGTATTCCTTCGTACGGATGTTAGGGAAGAAAAGGGAAGACTGGGCGATGGCCTTGACAGGTTACGTCGTATCGATTCCTATTTTCGTAGACTCTGCATTCGTTATTTTAACGCCATTAGTGAAAGCGATTTCTCGAAAAACGAAACGCTCAGTCGTAACCCTTGGTGTTGCGCTGGCAATCGGTCTTGTTGTCACACACTCACTTGTACCACCGACTCCAGGTCCTTTAGGAGTAGCTGGAATCTTCGGTGTCAGCGTCGGTGTCATGATCCTATGGGGTCTGATCTTCTCCGTACCGTTGATTATCGTCGGTGTATTGTATGCGAAATGGATTGGTAAGAAAATTCATCAGATTCCTGATGAAGATGGCCTTGGCTGGATCCGTCCAGATCAGCCTGCAGAAACATATGAAGAATTCATTCAGCAGCAGGAAAATAAAAACCTGCCATCTTTGTTCCTATCGATGGCTCCGATCCTGATTCCAATCTTGTTGATTTTTGCAAACACGGTAGTAACTGCACAAGAGTTGACTGGCGGATTCTACGGATACTTGAAGTTCCTAGGTAACCCGGTCATTGCAGTCGGAATCGGTCTTGTATTTGCGATTTACACGCTTACGACTCGTATGAGCCGTGAGGAATCGTTGGATCGTATGGAAGAAGGAATCAAAGCAGCTGGTATCATCCTGCTTGTAACTGGTGCAGGTGGTGCACTAGGTAATGTCCTTCGTGAAAGTGGTTCAGGGGACTATGTAGCTGAGCAAATCGTCAACTTGTCAGTGCCATTGGTGCTGTTACCATTCTTCGTATCGAGCTTCGTGCGTTTGGTACAAGGTAGTGGTACGGTTGCAATGATTACAGCTGCATCCATCACTGCGCCTATTCTTGCTAGTGTTGATGGTGTCTACATGCCGCTTGCAGCAATCGGTGCGACAACTGGTTCTCTATTATTCTCTTATTTCAATGATAGTTTCTACTGGGTTGTAAACCGTATGCTAGGTATCCGCAACACGAAAGAACAAATCATGGTATGGTCGATCCCGACAACGCTTGCATGGTTAACCGCACTCATCATGCTCGTCGTCGTCTCACTATTTGTATAAACGATGCATAAACGGGGACAGTCCCCCACCGCTTTAAAGCGGTGAGGGACTGTCCCTTTTTTCGTTATGCTGCGTCTTCTTGTTTGTTTGTGTTTGCTTTTGTTTTCCATCCTAGTAGGAAGAGTCCGGCCAGGATAGCGAAGATGACACCTACAGCTACTACGCTGGAATCGATCAAGTTCATGATGTTACCTAGTACGATTCCGACCATTCCGAAGTCTGCATCTCCGAATGTCGTTCCTTCAAACCCGAGCGATCCGAGTACCGGAAGCAATAGCGCTGGTAGGAAGCTGATCATCACACCGTTTGCCGCCGATCCAAAGATAGCACCGCGGCGTCCGCCGGTTGCATTACCGAATACTCCTGCTGCTGCTCCTGTAAAGAAGTGAGGCACCAGTCCTGGAACGATAACTTTCAAACCGAACAACGGAAGGAAGAACATACTTGCAAGTCCAGCGATGAAACTTGTAAGGAATCCGATGATTACTGCGTTTCCTGCGAATGGGAAGATTGCCGGGCAATCTAGTGCAGGCTTGGCGTTCGGAACCACTTTGTCCGCGAATCCTTTGAATGCTGGGACAATTTCACCTAGTAGCATACGTACACCGGCAAGGATGATGTAAACCCCTGCAGCGAATACAAGACCCTGCATGAACGCGAAGACCAGGAAGTTCTGTCCGTCGCTCAATTCTGATTCGATGAATCCAGGACCTGCAAATCCAGCTACGATGAAGAACAGGATGACCATCGTCAATGAAACCGACACCGATGTATCACGCAGGAATCCGAGTGATTTCGGTACTTTGATTTCTTCTGTAGACTTGGATCCTTTTCCGACTAATTTTCCAACTCCTGCGGAAACAAGATAGCCGATGGAGCCGAAGTGTCCGACTGCGAAGTCATCAGAGCCTGTGACTTTTCTAGTGAATGGCTGCAGCATTGCTGGAGAAAGCACCATCAAGGATCCTAGAATGATAGAACCGATAATGACCATGGACGTTCCTTCGATGCCTCCAGTTGTCAAAATGACGGCAATCATACAAGCCATGAACATCGTATGGTGTCCAGTCAGGAAGATGTACTTGAATGGCGTGAAGCGCGCCAGGATGATATTGACAACCATACCGAACAACATGATCATTGCTGTTTCTGTTCCGAAGCTTGCCTGGGCCAATGCCACAATTGCTTCGTTATTAGGAATTACTCCGTCAACTGCAAATGCTTCGTTGAACATGCTGCTGAACTGTCCGAGTGATTGGACAAGTACCGTTGCACCTGCGTTCAGGATGACGAATCCCATTACCGTTTTCAGTGTTCCTGAAATGACGTCTGCAATATTCCGGCGCTGGGCGATCAGGCCGATCAGCGCAAACAGACCAACCAGAATCGCCGGAGTACCGAGAATATCTTTCATAATTAAATCGATCATGAGTTTTCCTCCTTATGTGATCTTAGATGTTGTTTTCAAGAGCTGTGCGGAGTTCATTTTTGTCCATAAGGTTTTTCAATTTAACAACGTTCTTGCTGCCATCGTCAAGGCTGCCCACGATATCTTCAGATCCTAGGAAAAGATCTGCCTGTTCTGTTTTTGCAGTTGTAAGGTCGGTGTGGGAAACTTCAGCGTCTTTCCCCATATCTTTAAGGATCGCTTTTACATTCATCTCCACGATCATGCTGCTTCCAAGTCCATTTCCACATACTACTAATACTTTTTTCATTTTAAATTCCTCCTAAGTGGTTGTTATGCATTCACATGCTGGTTGATTAATTCGATGACTTCTTCACTTTCGTTCGCTTCAATCAGTCGGTCGATATTCTCCTCATTGGAGAGCACATCGGTCAATTGTGCGAGTGCTTTCAGGTGCGTTTCGTTGTCAATCGCTGCAAGCACGATGATCAGCTGTGCGCGATGCTTTTCTTTTTCGGAAAAATGCACTTCTTCCTTCACTCTCAAAAAGCTCATTCCCAGGCGTTCGACACCTGCTTCAGGTCGTGCGTGGGGAATCGCGATCTTAGGTGCGATGACGATGTAAGGTCCAAGTTCTTTGACATTATTGATCATCGCCTCGACATACTTCGGTTGGATTGATTGCTGTTCTAATAGCGGGGCAGATGCTTCGCGGATCGCTTCTTCCCAATCCCCCACACTATCTTTGAAACGGATGGTTTCGTGTGTCAGTAATTCATTGAGCATCGGTTTCCTTAACTCCTTTACTTGAGAAGAATTCTGCTCCAGGATGGACGTCAATTCTTGCTTCAAATTATTGTGATCGTGAACAGTTGCGTATTTTTCAATGGTGCGGAGTGCCAGGTCTACTTTAGTCAGACCGGATTCTCCTTTGAAGAGCTCATTCATTCGCGTCATCACAAGCTCTTTATCGTCGTTTGTCAAAATTGCCGGGACGTGGATGACCGGAATGTCCTTCGGTTTGATGTAATTCGTTGAAAAAATCACATCCGTCGGTTGATCGAATTGATAGTATTCTCGCATCGACAAAGTAGCGACGATTTCCATTCCGACAATCATGTTCTCCAGCTGTGTTTTCAACATATTCGATGTGCCAATTCCGTTTTCACAGACGATGATGGCGCGGAATTTCGTTTCGACTTGTTTTTCTTCTTTTGTAAGCCATCCTCCGAAGTGGAGGGTGATGTAGGCGATTTCTTCATCGGATATGGGCTGCCCAACGAAGTATTCCAGGTGATAGATGACCTTTTTGGTTAAATGAAAGACATCTTGATAGTTTTTGAGAATCTGCTCAGTAAGCTGATTTGCAATTTTCACGCCATATTTCAACCTGTAGTAGGCCGGTTTGATATGGGTGATCAAGTTTCGTTCGAGCCCTTCCTGGTCTTGGAAAATGACGCAGGCATACGACTGGAAATCCTTGATCATCCGCTGGACTACTTGCTCCAGGCCAGCCAGCTCGTTCCTTTTATGCTGGGAAAAATCATCATGCTGCACCTTGGAACCAAGCAGGTACATGGCCAGGAAGCATGTTTCACTATCCGGCAGCGTCAGATTCCATATTTCTTCTATTTTCTCTGTAATTGCTTTTGCAGCTTCATACGCCCTCGTTTGTTGCAGGACGATTTTTTCTTCCTCGTCCACCGTGATCGATTGGTTGTTGTTGGTGCGTTTGATCACGATAAGAATCTGAATTGTCAACATCTCGATCATTTCATCGGTGAGCGTTAACCCAAGTTCTTTCTCCGCTTGGAAAAGC
The DNA here is from genome assembly GCF_042675915.1 of Thalassobacillus hwangdonensis. NCBI lineage: Bacteria > Bacillati > Bacillota > Bacilli > Caryophanales > Bacillaceae > Thalassobacillus > Thalassobacillus hwangdonensis. The sequence continues at coordinate 889,238 of NZ_JBHTKL010000005.1, forward strand.
AAAGTTTTGACTAATTGCTGCTGTTCCATTTTTTCTGCTGGGAATGCCTTCTCTGATTGAATCAGTTTATAGATGTCATTCCTGACCGTGGACCATTTGGAATCTGCAAATACGTTAGCAAGGGTATCCGCGAGCAATTGTCTTTTGTCTTCTTCCGTTGCATCGATATGGTAGCCGGACCCCTTATGATAGGTGATCGGGAACCCTCGATTCTTGAAATCTTCCTTTACATGATTCAAGTCTTTTGCAACGGTGCCTCTACTCATCTGGGTAGCCTGCATGAAGGATTCCATGGAGGCTCCTTGTTCGTCCGTTAGAAGAATGACAGTAATCAGTAGTCTTCTTTCTTCAGTGGAATAATGATAGTACCAGCTGTCGGTTGTTAGTTGATGCTCCGACTCCAGCACATTTTTTACACTTTCGTTTAGGAAAAAACCTTTCCCATGCTGGTTTTGTATCGTTTCCAGGCTTTTCGATGAAAGCCAGTTGTTGATCTGTTGCATATCGTAATAGATTGTGCGTTGAGATACATTCATTTGTCGAACCAACTCGTCAGTCGGAACGGGATTCTGTGAATCTTTTATGATGGATAACAAATGTGCGCGCCGGTTATCCAGTACCATGGTTGGTAACCCCCTTGGTAGAATCATCCTTTTGCAAAAGTATACGTTAATGGGAGGTGATGTTCACCTTATGACTGAATTATAACACCATAATTGCAAGTTTGTAAGGGTTTTCAATGTTGAAGATTTGTAGAATTTAATATTGCAAAACTATACTCATGGTAGAAGGAGTCCATCAACGCTTTAAAGCGGTGGGGGACCGTCCCCACTTGCGTTAATGTGATAAAAGGTATTTCCAAAGTAGGTCGATTTATTTATAATAGAGTAATAGTGTTTAAATTTGTAAAATGATGAGGTGGCAACATGGCTACTAGAAGAGAAATGAAACAGACTAAAAAGAAACGCAAGGGCTGGAAGATTGTCCTGATCGTATTGGCACTGTTACTTATCGGGGGAGGCGCGTACGCGTTTTCCATTTATAATAATGTGAAACAGACCGTCGACAAAAAGCTCCACGCACCGATTTCATCCATCGACACGGCTCTTACAGAGAAAAAGGTTAAAGCAAAGGAGCCGCTCAACATCCTTCTGCTTGGAGTAGATGAACGTTCCTATGATAAAGGCCGTTCGGATACGATGATCGTGATGACACTCGATCCGAAGCAGGATCGTATGCAGATGGTCAGCATTCCGCGTGACACACGTACAACGATTGTCGGAAAAGGTTTTGAAGATAAAATCAACCATTCCTATGCATTCGGCGGCAGTGAGATGGCAGTCGACACGGTTGAGAATTTCCTTGATATCGAGCTGGATTATTATGTGCGAATGAATATGGAAGGTCTCGAGCAGCTCGTTGATGCTGTAGGAGGAGTGACCGTAAACAATGGACGTGCTTTCGATCAAGGGAGTTACCATTTTGAAAAAGGACAGCAGGAACTAAACGGAAGAGAAGCGCTTGCCTATGTTCGGATGCGTAAGCAGGACCCTCAAGGCGATGCTGGACGTAACGAACGTCAGCGTCAGGTCATCCAAGGCATCCTTGAAAAAGGCGCAAGCTTCAACGGCGTCGGAAAAATCAACGACATTCTTGATGTGCTCGGCAACAATATGAGTACGAACATGAAGTTTGAAGATATGCGCAAGCTTGCTACCGATTATCGCGGCACGAGAAAGAGCATGGAAACGTATCAGATGACAGGCAGCGGTCAGTTCATCGGTGACATCTGGTATTTGATCGTCCCGGATTCGGAAGTGCAGAAAACGCAGAACATGATCAAAGAATACAGCTCAGCTGAGTAAGCAGAACCTGAAGGAGGCACGAGCTTCCTGCAGGTTTTTTTATTTCATTCAAGAGGGAATAATGGAAGAGAGATGAGGTGATATCATGCAGAAAAACAATAAACATAAAGCCACAATTGTACTCGGATGCGCAACTCTAGGATACCTTGTTGCCTATCCGTTCCATCAGAATACTGTCGGTGGTGCACTTACAAGCATGTTCAGTGCTGCGATGATCGGCGGAGTTGCCGACTGGTTTGCTGTAACCGGATTATTCAGGCAACCGCTCGGAATCAAATGGCCGAATTGGCTGCGTACACAAGTCATTCCGAAAAACCGCGAACGTCTGATGCAGACAATAACTGAAATGGTGGAAGAGGACCTGCTTACGAAAGCGAACATCCGTGAACACCTGGAGAGATACGAGGTGGATGCGGTACTGGTCGATTATTTGCAAAACCATGGTGGTAAAGAAGATATCCAGGCGATCATCCAGCAAATCCTGCAGGACATCATCATGAAACTAGAGCCGGAAGAAATCGGCGAACTGATCGAAACACTGATCAAAGAAAATGGAGAGCATATCAACATTTCCCCTCTGCTTGCCAATGCATTGGATTGGTCGATTAAAAATGGTTATGACCTCAGCATACTTACGTTTATCTTAAATGAACTGAAACGTCTGATCAGCCATGAGAACATGCATGCACTGATTGTCGATTCGGTGGAAAATGTGATTGATTCCTATGAAAGTGGAATGAAGCGAAGGAAGATGGCGAATTCCATCATCGGTAATTTGAGCGGGTTGGACACATCTGAGATTGCTGACAGAATCCAGGATGCAATCGTCAACTTTTTGGAGGCTATGAAGCACCCTTCTCATCCAGTACATAGTCGTTTGATGCATTACGTTCATGATTTGCCCGGCCAATTACGATCAGATGAGAAGCTTCAGCAAAAAGTGGAGCATTTCAAGAATGAAGCGCTTCAACGGATGAATATCAGCAGCCCGATAGCGCACTGGATCCAATCGTTCCAACAGACGACTGCCGTCACAATGGCAGAAGGCAACGTGCAGGAGTGGCAAAAGCAATTGGACAGTCAAATCAATCAATTCATTGACCGTTTTGAAAAAGACCGTAAACAACGTAAAGCGCTCGATAATCGTGTGAAAAAGGTCATTTATCAGCTGGTGGATACGTATCAGCCTCGCATCGGGAAGCTCGTTCGAATGAATCTTGGCGCTTACAACGATGATGATCTTGTAAGATTCATTGAAGAAAAAGCCGGGAATGACCTGCAGATGATCCGGATCAATGGCTCAGTTATTGGTGGGCTCGCTGGACTGGTCATTTATCTGACAACGTTCTGGTGGGTGTAGGAGGTGGAGAGGCATGCAATATAAACAACAGGCGAATGTTGCGTTTTGGATCGTTTTTGCAATATTTATCGGTTCATTAATTTTAAAATTCAATTTTCCTGAACCCGTAATGGTGAAAATGCTTTTATTCGTTTCAGAAGCTGCACTGGTCGGAGCAATTGCAGACTGGTTTGCGGTAAGGGCTTTATTCACAAAACCGCTTGGAATCGGATTTCATACGAACCTCATTTCACGGAACCGGGAAAAAGTCATTGATTCCGTTTCAGACATGGTAGAGCACGAATTTTTGAATATGGACTCTGTCAAAAAGCTGCTTGGAAAAGTGAACATCGTCAGCAGCATTCTGACTTGGCTGGATAAGAATCGTGCACAGGTCAGCGTCAGTCCTTTTCTTTCTAACTACGCGAGGAAATCAATCGAGCAGATGGACCGAAGGAAAGTAGCTGCCTATTTGGAAACGGTATTGAAAAACAATTCGGGGAAATGGGGCATCAGTCAGCCGCTCCATCATCTTATGAAAGAGGCGATGAAATCCGGCCAGGTGGATAAATGGCTGGACGTGTTGATTGACGAATTGCAGGTTATGTGTGAAAAGAGAAGCACCAGGGATGCGATTTATGCTTTGCTAGAGGAGCAGGTCGAAGAATTCCAAGGTTCTGGTGGATTCTTTAAACGGTTATTCAAGCGCGGAGCAGTCAAGCTCGGAAGATCGACGGATAGTCTAAACACGAGTGCTGCAGCTGATGCAGCTCAGGAAGAACTGATTGAGTTATTGAGTGATTTGAAAGACCCTGATCACGAACTTCGTAAAAGGTTGCATCGGATGATTTGGAATGTTGTCAAGAACATCGGGCGCAGAAAAAGCTGGCAGGCTGCGATTGAAGGATGGAAAGACGGCATCATCGATCGGATGCAATTCCAGGATACGATTGAAGCATTGCTCGACGCGATGATTCAATTCGGATTTGAAACAGATGAAAAAGGCGCAATGAGAGGTTCTTCTGTTGTCGACTGGCTGGAGAGTCAGGTGGAGCGTTTCATTGATCGGTTGAAGCAGGATGAAGAAATGCAGGAATGGCTGGATGACTATGTGAAGCAGGCAGCTATACAGGTGATAGAGAGTGAGAAGTATATTGTTGGAGAGATTGCGGAGCAGGCGCTTAAGAAGCTGGACGGTGACGCACTGAATCAGTTCATCTATGATAAAGTCGCAGATGATCTCGAGTGGATCCGCATCAACGGATCCATCGTAGGAGCCATCGCTGGCGCACTCATCTTCACCCTAACCAACCTCTTCTACGCACCACTGCTTTAAAGGAAGTGGGGACAGTCCCTCAACGCTTTAGTGCGTTGAGGGACTGTCCCCACATGCGTTAATGCACTACAGTGTGATGGTGCGCATGATGTTTTCGATTGTGAATGTGATGTTGTTGGAAGCGGCTTCTGCATCGAGTGCTTCATCCAATGTAACCGGTCCCCGTTGGATCGAGAAGGCTGCATCAATGGCTGGACGGAAATCGGATGCATCGACTTTTCCTGCGATTGCAATCACCGGCTTATCGTATCTTTTCGCCATCAGTCCGACACTTACCGGGACCTTCCCGTGTGCGGACTGTGTGTCGAGGCTGCCTTCTCCGGTAATGACGAGATCAGCGGTCTTCACTTTTTTCTCCAGCCCAGTCAATGCTGCAATGATTTCGAATCCTGGCTTCATTTCCGCACCTAGCACTCCAGCCAGTGCGCCACCTAACCCACCGGCAGCACCCGCACCCGGTATGTCCTGCAGTGCCACGCCATATTTTGCTTCAACAATTGTAGCGAACTGTTGCAAACCTTCATCTAGCTCAAGCACCTCTTCATGACTCGCGCCTTTTTGCGGACCATAGACATGGGCAGCACCTTCAACTCCGTAAAATGGATTCGTTACATCACTGGCGATCGTAATCCGGCAGTCATCTAGCGCAGCTACCCTTCCCGAATCATCAATCGAGCTAATGTTTCCTAACGGATTCTTCCCCACTTCTAGAGGCTTCCCCTCGAAATCAATAAACGTGTACCCCAACGCCTGCAGCATCCCGGTACCACCGTCGGTCGTTGCACTGCCACCAAGTGACACGATGATATCACGATAGCCGCGCTCAACTGCATCACGGATCTCCTCTCCCAATCCGTAGGAAGTCAGGCGATAAGGATCGCGTTCGTCATCTTCGATCAGCGTCAAGCCAGTACTGCGCGCGCATTCCACAAACGCAGCACGTTGCCCTTCATAATCGATCACCCCATAGCTCGTTTCAACCGGGCGACCTGATGGGCCCTTGACCCGGACTGCAATCTCTTCCTTCAAAAAAGAACGCAATGCATCGATCGAGCCTTCGCCGCCGTCGGCCATCGGCACGACAACAACCTCGGCATCTACCAACACTTTTTTCACGCCAACAGAAGCAGCCTTTCCGACTGCTTCTGCTGACAAAGAACCTTTAAATGAATCCGGTGCGATTAAAATGTTCATTTCCGACACCTTCCTTTAAGCTTTGCGAACCCAGATGAAATCATAAGCGTCAAGCGTCACCGTTCCGGAAGCCTGCGCATCATCCATCAAATTCACACCTGCAAATGGCAGCAACACCTCTATATTTTCACGAGACGTGTTGACCGCGAAGAATACTTTTTCTCCTGTTTCTTCATTATAACGTGTCAGTGCAAATGCACGAGGATCGACATCAACTACCTTTTGATCAGCATAAGGAGAAAAGGCGCTTTCCTGCTGGCGAAGCTCAACCATTCGCTGCATTCCTTCAAAAATCCCTTTGCGGCGGGAGTCGGTCTGCAGTTCCTGTTTGATTACGTCATACTCTAGTTTTTCACGGTTGATCCTACGCGGGATACCGGAAGCTTCCAGTCCTTCATAATCATTTTGCGAACCAAGCAACGAGTGATAGTAGATCGCTGGTACGCCGATGACGGACAAAAGAATCGAATGGGCCGCAAGCATTTTTGCAATGGTATCTGCTTCAGTCGTATCTTCGCCTTTGTTCACCAATGCTTCCGAATAATTAATGTTCAGCTCATAGACGGATTTGCTGCCGTCCGGATTACTTTTATAAGAAACTTCGCCACCGTTTTCCTTCACTTTGTCGACAAGGACCTGCTTTTCTTCCTCGGTCAAAATCCCTTCGGTCGGGCGCATGCCGATACCGTCATGACTTGCCAGGAAGTTGAAGTACGTCGCAGAATCCGAAACTTTATCAATCGTTTTCGCCCATTCGGAAAGCTTCGTCGCATCGTGTGTCGTAAAACTATGCAACACTAATGGTGGCAGCGTGAACTGGTAGACCATGTTCGCTTCGTTCGTACCGTTTCCAAAATAGCTGATGTTTTCCTTATGAGGCACATTCGTTTCGGTAATGATCTGTACGTTCGGTTTAAACTGGCTCATCACCGTCTGCCAAAGCTGAATGATTGCATGAGCCTGCGGAAGGTGAATACAAGTCGTACCGGACTCTTTCCAAATGAATCCGATTGCATCAAGACGAATGCTCGTCCCACCCTGATGCGCATACTCCATCAGGATTTCCGTCATTTCAAGTAATGCCGGGAAATGCTTGAAGTTGATGTCGACCTGATCTTTACTGAATGTCGTCCATGCCGTTTTCGTGCCATTTTCTCCTTCATATTCATGGATGAGTGGCGACGTACGCGGGCGCACGACATTACTCGTATCGAAACCTTCTTCTTTCGGTGTGAAAAATTCACGGAATTTCGGTTCATCGTTCAAATAGCGCTGGAACCAGTTGCTTGACTGGGAAATGTGGTTTGCAACGAAATCGAACATCATCCGGTAGTCTTTTGAAAACGTGCGGATGTGCTCCCACGTTCCTAGAACAGGATCAATTTCACGGTAGTTCGTCACTGAAAAACCGTCATCTGACGTGTAAGGGAACATCGGAAGAAGGTGGACGTCAGTGATTGTCTGACCGACTTCTTCTTTCAAAAATCGATGCAAAATCGGAAGCGTTTCTTTGCCTTCCTGATAAATGCTGTCACCGTAGGTAATCAAGTAGACATTTTTCTCCGTTAAGGGTTGAGGAGCAGTCCAGCTTTTGCCGGACCACTTCTCGATAAATGTCTGGAACTGCTCTAAATAGGAGGGAGCATACGCATCCTGATAGATGTCTTTCAAATGCTGTTCAATCTTGGATAACAATGCTTCTTTATTCATGAAGATTCTCCTTTAAGTCGGATCGTTTGGTAGCTGTATGGTGCAAGTGTGATTGTATCTGTTGCCGCTTCGTCTTCCTCCGCTAAGTTCGTGAGGCTGATGTCTTTGAGTGTTTCGCTGGCAATTCCAGCTTGTACTTCCTCACAAGTCGGGTTGAACAGACGGATAATGACGTCCTTTCCATCATGCGCCTTTTTGATTGAACTGATGAAGGCACCTTCGACATTTGCCAATGAAAAATCGCCAGGAAGGTCAGCAATCGGATAAGGAATTTCGAAACGGTCGAGACGCTCTTCAAACGTATTCAGACTCTGGTTCTGATACGTCACATAGCGGCTGTTATACGTATCCGCCAGCTCGAAAAGTCCGGCAGTTTCAACGCGTCCGCCTTTCATATGAATTGCGTATTCGAAGGTCATTTCCTCGATCATCTGCGCATCAGGCGTGACGACGACTTTGTTGTTGATGCCGGAAGCACGTCCCGGACGCCAAGCAAGGTCATCACGTCCAAGCAGTCCGACGCTGCGGAACAACGTCAGTGCAAACTTTCCGTTTTCTTTCAGCACTTCATATTCTTTCAGACCTTTTGTAAAAGCGGAAAGGTGCGCATCGGCATTTTCCACACCTGCAAATTGTTCCACCGTGTAAATCGGAACCGGCGCTTCTTTAAAGCCGTTTTCTTTCCAATTTTCCATCCGAGGATTCTCGACTGGACGGTTAATGACACTGTATCCCTGGTCTCCGAATGACTCCTCGGGTTGTGTAACAGGAGTCTGAATCAATGCGCGGACGCGGTGATCCTTCACCTCGTTATCGATATCGTGCTTGACACGGACAAGTTCCTCATTGCGACGCAACTCGAATGTCGTCTCAATCGTCAGAGGTTTTTCTTCTTTCGGGTCAAGACGATTTTCCAAATCAGCAGGTACAATCTTCGTATGACGGACGGTCATCCGTTCGACCTGTCCGGCTTTTTCAACATTAACAAGCTCTGCATCGGTTAAAATCAGCGCTTCGTCACCTGGAAGCGGTGAGTAGTCATAGGAATCTCCAGCATCTGCTGAATCTTCGAATTGCAGGAAGTCCGCGACGCTTACGCCAGTAGCTTTTTCCGTCAGTTCCAAAGTGCCTGCTTCAAACGCCAATGCATACGCATCGTTTTCGATGGTGTTAGTGTCAGTAGAAGTCGGCTGATCGACAGTATCTGCACCTTCCACCACTTGCAGCGTCGTGTAGCCAAGCGCTGGCGAAGAAACGTTGTTCAACACAAGCTCCGTCCGGTAATAACCTGGAATTTCCACTTCCTTATCGCCCTCAGCAGTAACAACGATTTTCTTCCCGCCGCTCAAATACTCCTGTTCGGTGATGGAAAAGTCAATCTTCGTACCATCAAGGGTCTGCACGGCAAACTTCGCATCTTTCGTGAAAAGTACTGTTTCTACTGTGCCGTGGTAATTTTTCGCATCCGTATGGAAAAGAATGAAAATGTTGTCCTGACCATTTTTAGCGGCAATGGCGTGTGTAACCTGACGCTTGATCAAGTTCATCAATCCATCTGCCTGACGGTCGATTTTTTCAAGGCGATGCATGATATCGTTGTTCGTATCGTCGGAGTTACAGCCTCCGATGCTGTCGTGGGCATGTACGTCGAACAGGTTCTTCCACATCTCATCAAGCCTTGCCTGAGGGTAACGCAGGCCGAGAGACTGGCCGATGACTGCCAAAGGCTCGAGCTGGTTGATGATCTTATGCTCGACAATAGCGTTCAGTTTTTTGATGTCGTACCGCTGTGAACGAATCGTATTGTGGATACGGGAACGCTCTGTCCCGATCAATTCACCTTCGATCGTGTTCGGAAAATCGTTCTCGTTCCACGTATCTTCCATGAACTGTTCATAATCGGAAAGGACATACTCGTACTGTCCATCTTTTTCATTCAATTTCTTCACCGTTTCAGGGAAATGCTCGCGCACCAATACCTGATCACCACCGGATGGAAGCAGCAGGTTATCACTGTCGCGGTTCATCCCTGCTAATTTTGCCAGCATCGGCTCAAGGCGTTCTTCGACGAATTCGTCATCTGCAGTTAGGAACTTCCCAGGGCCATAACCGAGCGCCTGCATGTTCGCTTTCACCGTTTCACCATCTGGAGATTTCCAAGTGAAATTCAAGTTTCCATTTAGCTGATCCGAATAAATTCCACGCTGTAGCACGGCATAGTCGATACCGAAGCCTTTGAAAAGGGAAGGGAGGTACTGGTTCTGTCCGAAGATATCCGGCAGGTAGCCGATTCCCATCGAATGCCCCATTTTCTCTGTACCTTTAACACCGTACAAAAGGTTACGGACAAGTGATTCTTTATGAACTAGCAGGGAATCTGCCTGGGTGTACCAAGGTCCGACGAAAATACGCTTGGCTTCGATCATGAGTTTCAGGCGATCAAAGTTTTCCGGACGTACTTTCAAATACTCATCGACAATTGACATTTGTGCATCGAACACATAGCCATGGTAGTCATCGTTATTTTCCAAAAGGTCGATCAGGTGATCCATATTTTCAGCCAACAGCAGGTTGGAGTCTTCGATTGTGAAATACCATTCTCTGTCCCAGTGAGAATGAGGGACGACATATACGCGTTTTTTAGTCATGATGTGATCCTCCAATAGTGAATCAGCATGCCCGTCGGACAAAAGATCCGTTCAGGCATGCTGCTGGGTTTTGATTTTTTATTCTAGTACTTAGATTGTCATACGGCCGCGTTTGATGAGTGCATAGCGGATGAAGATGTTCGCTAGTGCGATGAACATTGCACCGACAGTCAGACCGATCAAGTAGGCAAAGATATTTTCAACGAGCGGCCAGCCCCAGAAGGCAGGCAGTGGATACCATTGGACAGCGCCTAGCAACACAGCGGTTACTGCACCAATGATCGCTCCCAGGATGTTGATCGGAATCGTGATCAGCGGGTTACGAAGCATGAATGGAATCGCACCTTCACTGATGGCGATCAATCCAAGCAAAATCGACGTGTTACCTGTGACGCGAAGGTTCGCGTCGAATACGCGACGACCTACTATGAAACGGTCAAGTACAGTTGCAAGGCCAAGTCCGATTGGCGGAATGACGATTGCCAGTACACGCGCCGTTAATGGGAAAATCTGATCGGCAGCAAGTCCGATAGCGATCGCACCTGCAGCTTTGTTGATCGGGCCACCAAGGTCGAATGCTGTAGCAGCAGCAATGATTGTGGAGAGGATGATGTCTCCGGATTCCTGTGAAGCTTCAATCGTATTACGTAAAAGTTCGTTCAATCCGCCGAATACTGGATCGACGATATAGAAGTTAAGGAAGAAAATCGACAGGACACTGATTGCCGGAATGATCAACATCGGCTTCATTGCCTGGAAGTTCTTACCTAGTTTGATTTTCTGATTCAGGAAACGTGCAATGTAACCTGCAGCAAGACCAAGGATCAACGCGCCGAAGAAACCGGATGGAATGCCATCTTCGATTCCCCAGAAGCGGAAGTGGATTCCGGCAGCAAACAGACCACCGATGAAACCAGCGACGATACCAACACGATCAGCAAGTGCATACGCAGTGAAGGCAGCGAAGATCGGGTACATGAACTGGAAGATCATAAATCCGAATTTATCCAGGTGGTGCAGGATAACGTAAAGCTCATTGTCATGAGTTGCATAGGAAATATCATTGATTTCATTTACAAGACCGAATGGAATTGCACCAAGCTTCGCGATACCCATCATCAGACCGGCAGCGACGATGACCGGGATCATGTAAGAGATACCCGTCAGGATCGCCTGGGCCATTTCACCAAGGAAACCTGTTTTCTTATTGGAACCGTTGCCATTTAAGGACGTAGAAGATTCAGCAGGATCTCCTGCTTCGACAACACCATCCGGGTTGTTCAACGCGCGGTCAATCAGCTCGTCTCCTTTTGCAAGTGGTTCAGCAACGCGGACTTGTACATAAGGAAGTCCTTCGAATCGCTCTTTTCCTTTTGGGGAAATATCCGTTGCAAAAATGACAGCGTCGGCTTCTGCGATCATTTCAGCCGTATGTTCGTCTTCAAGGCCGTTCGCACCTTGTTTTTCAGAAAGGACGCGGACGCCACGTTTCTTACCAGCCTGCTCCAACGCCTCAGCTGCCATGTAAGTGTGGGCGATTCCAGCAGCACATGCTGTAATGGCAAGTACGGTTTTTGAATATTCACCAGGCTCCTCTGCAGATTCTTCACTTGTTGCGTCAAGAGCTGTAAGGAATTGATCCGGATTTTTGGCAGCCATCAGGTTTTGGTAATACGTTTTATCCATCAAACGTGTACTTAGTTCAGATAATAAGTTCAAGTGGGTCGACCCTGCTTCTCCTTCAGGAATTGCCAGAAGGAAGACAAGCTCTACCTGGTTTGTCGGGTCGATACTTTCCCAGTCGGTAATCGGTTTTTCCAGTCGTGCTACAGCGAATGCTGCTTTTTTGACTGCATTCGATTTACCATGCGGAATAGCAAGACCTGCTTCAAGCCCTGTCGGGGAAACCTTTTCCCGTTCTAAAACGGTTTCATAATACGCCTCTTTAGAGGAAAGGCATCCTTGTTCATATAATGTTTCAGTCAATTTCCAAATGACGTCTTCTTTGGTTGTCTCGCTCAAATCGAAACGAATAAGAGACGGTTGTGTCATTTGTTTAAGTTCCATAGTAAGTCACCGCCTTGATGTTTTTGTAAGTGTTTTCATAACGTTCTACTACAGTTGTAACACAGGATTAACCGTAATGGTTGTACAGGAAATGTACATTTGTACATTGATTCATGAAAGAGTATACTCGGAAATGTACTGATAACAGAAGGAGTATGCCTTTATGGGAAAAGTTCTGGAACGGTTCTCCGGACATTTGACGGAATTGACACATTCCGAAAAGCATGTTTTATATTACATTGAAGATCATCTCGATGAAGCGAAGACGATGGCCTTGACGAAAATGGCAGCAGCGAACAATGTCAGTACGACGACGATCGTGCGCATGTGCCATAAGCTCGGTCTTGAAGGCTTCGCTGAGTTGAAGTATATATTGAAAACGATCGATGCTACCATCCTGCCGACCGATCAGCACCCGATCCAGCGTTATGTGGAAGATATTACGAAAAGTCTCGGTACAATCGCGCATGAGGACTTGGAGCGTATTGCCGGGGAAATGAACAAAGCCAACCGGCTTGTCGTGCTGTCAGTCGGGTTGACGAAAATGGCAGGAGAATACTTGAGCAAGCGGCTGATGCAGCTGAACCAGACATCCACCTATATTTATGAATCGCACATGATTGATCTGATCAGCAACTGGATCGGCCGCGACGACCTTGTCATATTCATTTCCTCTAGCGGGGAAACCGATACGTTGTTGAAGGCGGCTGATAAACTTGCGCATTTGAACGTGCCAAGCGTTGCGGTTACAAACAATCCAGACAGTGCGTTGCATGAGCTGACGGATTATGGCGTGAGTGCACCGGTGCAGAAAGTGACGTATGCGGGGTACGATGTGTCGGCAAGATCGACGCTCGTCATGCTGTGCGATTTGATTTTCGAGTACTTGCTGAAGATGGTAGCGGAAGATGGAGAAGAGGAGTAGACGATGTATAACGAACCGATTTTTTTAGCACCTGAATTCAAAGAACGACTATGGGGCGGAACGAAACTGAAGGAACTGTTCGGTTATGAGATTCCGTCCGACTATACAGGAGAATGCTGGGGGATTTCCGGACATGCGAATGGACCGTCCGTAATAAAAAATGGCTCGTTGGAAGGTAAGACTCTGGCGGAAGCATGGGAAACAAATCGCGAATTGTTCGGGGGAGAAGAAGGCGACGAATTTCCACTGCTTGTGAAAATCCTTGATTCGAAAAAGGATTTATCCGTGCAGGTGCACCCGGATGATACTTATGCACGTGAAGTCGAAGGTGAAAATTACGGAAAAACAGAATGCTGGTATGTGATCGACTGTGAAGAAGGAGCAGAAATCATCTTCGGTCATCATGCATCGACGCGTGAAGAGCTAGAGCAGATGATCGATGATGGTCAATGGGACGACTTGCTACGTACAGTGAAAGTGAAACCGGGCGACTTTTTCTACGTGCCAAGCGGAACCATCCACGCAATCGGTGCAGGTATCCAGATTCTCGAGACACAGCAGAGTTCCGATATTACGTATCGTGTGTACGATTATGACCGTGTCGGCCAGGACGGGAAGAAACGCGAACTTCATTTGGAAAAATCGAAAGAAGTGACGACCGTGCCTCATGAAGATCCTGCCGTTGATCGAAAAAAATCCGTTGAGCAGGGGCTCGTGCGTGAGCAGCTGGTCGAAGAGAATTACTTTACCGTTGAGCATTGGGAACTGGATGGAGCAGTAGAAGGGCTTTCTGATCGCTCTTATAAACTGGTTAGTGTGATCGAAGGGGAAGGTGAGATTGTCGTTGATGGGAGTAGTTATAGTTTCCGAAAAGGCGACCACATCATCATCCCAGCAACAGTGGATACTTATGGCTTGAAAGGGAAAGCAACCTTGATTGCCTCCCACTCAAATAAATAAAGAAGAATTGAGAAAAGGATGCCAAAAGCGGCATCCTTTTTCACTTCACCGCACTGAGGGACAGTCCCCCACCACTTCACCGCATCACCGTGGCGGGGGACTGTCCCTCAGTGCTTTAACGCGTTTACTTGAAGGTGATGTCTGCTAGTTCAATGATTTGGGTGGTGTCGTCGAAGTAAGTGAACTTTTCGTAGACTACCCCGTAGCCATTTACGATGTAGCTTTGGATTTGTTCGTCATAATCAGGATCGTAGCTTTCGACGACAATTGCGTTTGTGAACGTTTGGAACGAGGTCTGGACTGTCGCATTCATGTCAGTTATTTCATAGAATACTTCCCATCCGTCCCCTTCAACGGTCCACTCTTTTCCTAATGAAGCAGGAAACGATAAAAATAGTTCCCCTTCCTGGGCTGGAAAAGGAATGATCGGATCTGGCTGCTCACCTCTACCAACCTCAATTCCGTAATTGATCGAGTACCCTGCATCCGACGCATGATAGGCATGAATTCTCCTCGTCATTGCAGAGTCCCGGTAGTTCAGCTCATATTGAAGGTAACCGTTCTCTGCTAACATTGGTTTCATCGTCATCTTTATCATGGGATCATCTTCATAATAAAGGTGATAAGTTGCATGAAAATCAGCAGATTTATATAGGTTGAAATCTTCGGCAGATACAATATCGGGATTCTCCTTTAATTCAGCATTCTCACTATCCAAAAGAGAATCCTCTGAACAGCCTCCCAGTAGAGCAATCAAAAGGACAAAAATCACCATAGCAAATCTATTCAATTTTACCCTCCTCAATATCCCTAATTTCTAAATTGTATCGTCCGACTGCTTGTCTAAAGAACAATGGTTTAAGATTGTCTACGCCAACCACGCCAAAGGTCCCTCCTTATTTAGCTATATTGAAATGAATCTCAAGTATGATTACTATCCCTTACTCATAGGATGGTTTGAGGGGTGAGGTCCCCACCATGACTTTGAAGGAGGGTTTTATGAACTATTGCAATAACTGCGGTGAGAAGCTTATGGAAGGGAATAGCTTTTGCCTATCCTGCGGTCAGCGTGTGAAGCCATCAAGAACTAACCAGACATCCCCGCCTGCCGGTAATTTTCCGGCCAAGAAAATGTCAAAAAAGAAAAAGGTCGGACTTGGCATCGCCCTTATTGCGATGCTGCTTCTAGTTACAGGCTACATAGTCATTTCGGATTACTACTCAGCAACCAACCTTGTAGAGCGTTACAAAGATGCAGTGAAGGAAAAGGATGCCAACGCACTGGCTGATCTATTCGTTTTTGATGGAGAAGAAGCGGCGATAAACGAACAGGACGCAGCAGCTTATTTGAGTTTGATCGACCGGTACCCTGAAAATCATGAAGAGGTACTGGATGAGTTGGAAGCGCAGCTTGATACAGTGAAGTCGAAGGAAGATGAAATGTGGGACGCTTTACTCGGGGAAGACGATTTTTTTATTGAAATTGTAGAACAGGATAGATTTCTCCTTTTCAAACAGAGTTTTCTTTCAATCGAACCGATTTATCTCACTTTTTACACCGACTACAAAGGCACCGAGGTACTTTATGCAGACAAAGAAATTTTTACTTCAGACGAAGATGCGCAAAGCTACGAATACGGCCCTTTGATTCCAGGAATCTATGCATTTACTGCACGATACAAAACTGGAGAAGCGGATTTGACTACAACAAACGAGACAGAATTGTGGCGCAAGACGGACTATGAGATGGGATTCAACCTGGATGCTGAAATGGTCACTTTCGAGACTGTTACTCCTCAACCACAACAGGCGAACTTATTTATCAATGATAAAAAGACAGAGATCAATCCTTTTGAAGAGGCTTATGGCCCGGTGGTTCTGGATGGTTCTACTACAGCTGTGGTTGAAGCGGAATTCCCCTGGGGGACAATGGTGTCAGAACCCATACCACTTACCGATCCTTCTATGAATGTAGAATTCGTTTTTTCTTCTGAAATGGAAGCTGCTTTTGCGCAATTGATTGCTGATTTTAATTATTCCTATCTCGAAGCTTACAAAAACCAGGGAAGTGGAACGTTGGAGAATGCAGTTCCGGAGCTGGAAGAGGAGTTGCTCGGATGGTTTACGCAGGATATAAAAGAGGGGTACACGTACCGGTTGCAGTTCCTTTCAATGGAAATGCAAAAAGGAGTGACGCTTGAGTCGAATGGAGCCTATGCCGCAAAAGTGCTTGTGAAGGAAGAAAGTATTTCCGAGATTTTTGAAACAGAAGTAGGACCGGAAGAAGAGCCGGTGGAGCCTATCGCATTATATTATAAGATCATCTATCATGAAGGCGGCTGGTTGGTCGGGGATTTGCAATTCGTTGCCTATAACGAAGAAAATTTCACAGATACGATGCCTATTCTTTCTGAAACTGAGGTAGCCGAATTTTCGGTTCCAAAAGAAGAACCGGAAGCCAGTGAAACTGCTGATGAAGAATCGGAAGCCAGTGAATCCGTGAGTGATTCAGCGCCTCAAGATACTGTGGTTGCCTTTCGTATAGCTTATGAGAATGCGCTGAATACTGTTGACTTCTCCGTTGCTGAGGACTATTTGGATTTTGACAGTCATGCTTATCATGAATTGAAAAAATATATCGAGACGGATGTCATTGATGCATTCAATTTTAATTTCACGCTAAACGAACCGCTCGATGTGGAAATGACTTCTGATGGTGCGAGGGTATGGATGCGTGAACAATTCATCTTCACCCACGACGGAGAACGTACGGATTATGACCGTGAGAAGCTGTACCATCTTCGGTTGGATGATGCAGGAAACTATAAAATATGGAAGATTGATATTTTAGATACAGTAAGAGATTGAGGTGCTCACGTAGCATCTCTTTTTTTTTGAAAATAAAAGAACCAGCCCTCTGCATGGGCTGGTTCGTGTATCAAAATGGCATGAACATGTCTGTGATGCTGGAGATGATATGTAGTATCACCATCCGAAGAACTAAGAAAAGTATGAAATAAGAAAGAATCGTCTGTAGAAATGCATCCAATCCGCCTCTGGTTCCTTGATGGAACGAGACAATTGTGAAAGGGATAGCGGCTACGATGCCGAAAAAGGTGAGTACGTTTGTGTAGAAGGCGATCGATGTTACTTCGATCAATAGAAACAAACACGATAATGCCATCGCGATCATTGGGTATGCCAGTAGAGTAGCAAATCTTCCGGCTACATCTTTGAAAGCTGGAGCTGCAGGATTATTGATTTTCAGTATCAGAAACAGAGTTAAGCAGATTGCTAGTAATGTAATGATGGAAACAATGGCGACCGGAATGAATACAGACCAGAAAGGAACATCAAATCCAAAGCTCAAGATACTGAATATATCTTCCATCTTTTGTGCAGCCAAGTAGACGAGCAGGCCAGAAAGAATGACGAATAGGGCAAATGTGACTTTAGCATTGAAGTAGTTCTGATCGGATGCTTTACGTACAGCTTCCATTGGGCGTTTGCATACATCCTTGAGGTTGTTGAAATAGTTCTTCCCCGACTCCTGAATGCTTGTAGAAGACCGTTGATAGTTGTTGTTTACAGTAGAGGCTGCCGCATAGGATGGTTGATGAGGCGGCACTTGGTTGTATGGTTGCTGCTGATGGTTATGATCAGCAGATGATCCAAGATCACTGGTCTCTATTCCAGGTTCTGGTTCACGTTTAGTTGGGGAATCGCTTGCCACAGGTTGCTGGTCTTCATTGACTTCTAATGGTTCGAAAACATTTCCACAATTTCCGCAAAACTTCCCGCCTTGGTAGGGTGCCTGACAATGGGCGCAATATTGCAAAGTTACCACTCCTTGTACAATTTATTGACCTGCCTCTGTTGAAAACTTCGTGATGAACCTCCCTCCCGGTACAGAACCAATCAACAAATTATACGCAACACAAAAGAAAACATGACACACTTTAGCGTAGTGAGGGACAGTCCCCCACCGCTTCACCGCATCACCGTAGCGGGGGACTGTCCCTCAATGCGTTAATAAGTAAAAGAGAACCTGAAATCAGGTTCTCTTTTTTAATGGTGGGTTATGGTAATTGTCGGGGAGTGGGGGGTGAGATGTTTCTTTCCCCCTGAGGAAATATCTGCGTGCTTCCTTGATATTTCCACGTAATTCGTGAACGCTCCTTCATGAGTGAAGACGATCAGATTGATGTCATCTCTGCTTTCCATTCCACTTGGATCTTCAAGTTTGATCCCTGTTTGCTTTTCCATCGATGCTTCAGTTGTATAAGGTGGGAATATATACGCCTCATCCCACTCAAACTCTGTATAGTCATTCAAGTCCATTTCCTTCAGCTGCTCATTCTGTAATTCCGAATCCAGCGTTTTTTCCAATTCTTTATGGTGTGCACCTGCACTACTGCACCCTGCTGCAATAAACATTAATACCAACACGACTAAAAATTTCTTCATAAAAGATCCCCCTTTAGTTATCTGCAGTGACAAATCTTTTCTTCATTTATTACATAACTCCTTCCGGAAACTACTAATCTATTCTATTTTATGGTAACTTTATGATACATGCATCGTGGACGGAATTACATACACGGACATATGAAATGGAGGACACGTAATGGAAGTCAACAAAGAAACAGTCGCTATTGCAGCAACAGCAGTACTTGTTATCGCTTTAGCCGCAACGGGATTCATTTTTGTTAAAGCGATCGTGAACGGAAATACAGTGTTCACAGCAAAAGCTTCTTATCAAAAAATACAAACTGCTGAAGATCATGATCTGAACAACTATTACATATCAAATGAAACTGAAGCACCGTCGGACTCTTTTTTCGTAGTAGAGGAAGAGGATGAAGGTCTTGACGAACTGGAAGAAGAAACGGAAGAAGTTGAACTCGAGGAAGTAGAGGAAGATACTACCTTCGTTGATACTACTGAAAGTATCAATCTGAACACTGGCTCCTCCTCATCAACAAGCTCGACTACTGCAAAAACAGAAAGTTCAAGTCCTGAACCAGCAAAAGAAAATGATTCGGCACCTGCAAAGGATGGGGGCAAAGAAACTACTACAACAAAAAAGAAAGACGATGAGAAACAAACTTCTACTGAAGGTACAAAAAAAGACAACTCTAAGAAAGATGAAAATGAATCAGAAGAAAAAAATGAGAACGATACAGAAGAAGTTAATGACCCCGCAGATGATGTAGATGAAGAAAAGAAAGATGAAGAAGAGGATCCTGAGGAGCCGGCAGAGGAGGATGATCCTGCAGGTGAAGGAGACGATGAAGAGGAAGCCACACAGCCAGAAGAAGAAACAGAAGCTTCTACTACATCCACAAGCGATGAATCTTCCAATGAAGAAACAACGGACAAAGAGGAGTAACTATCAATGTTAGAAAAAGAACGCGCAGAGCGATTCGAGCGGATTTTCAACCAAATCCATCAACGATTGAAGCAGATGAACGAGTTTCCAAGTAAAGACGCCTTCATCCACCTTCTGCATACATCGAGAGACAGAAATAGTGCCGTTCGTTTCCATTTTCACAAACTGAAGCAATACGCTAAGCTTCGTAACGCGCTTGTCCACGAACGAATCAAAGATGATTATTATGTTGCTATCCCTCATCAGGAAGTAGTTGAAGATTTGGAACATATCCATCAGACGCTTGTTGATCCTCCACAAGCGATGGCGCTTGCGACGAGTCCGGTCATCCATTTTCAGCCGGCGTCACCGATTCGTGCTGTCCTCAAATTTTTCAGTGAACAGAAGGTTTCCCAGTTCCCTGTCTACCGTGAACGCAATTTTGTCGGTCTTTTGACGGAAGGTGGAATCATCAAGTGGATGGCAAATAACATGCAGCACGACCTTGTTTCATTGGAAGCTGTCACAGTTGAAGATGTTCTCAAAATGGAACCTGCGCATAACGTTGAATTCCTTCCGATTACAAGCACCATCTTCGAACTGGAAGAATTATTCGAAACCTTTTCCGATAAAAATCAGAAGCTTGAAGCGGTGATCCTTACCGAGAGCGGGATGCGCGACCAGAAACCCGCCGGCATCGTCACTTCTTGGGACCTGATTGAAATCGATCATACGACACTTACATTGACTAGCCAGTCCTGATGCAACTGCTGAATTGTTCAGTAGTTGTATTTTTTTGACACCTTTCTTGATACTTCTTTCGATTATAGAAGTAGAAGCATGCAAATCCTGCTGAATTCGCGAACTCAAGAAAGAGTGAAACATGAAAGCCACGCAAGAATCCTTCGAACAAATTGCAACAGACTACGAACCGATGATCCACCACCATATTTACAAGCTTGGCATCCGCGATCCTGAAAGCGAATTTTTCCAGGAGGGATGTATCGCCCTGTGGAAAGCCTACACAAGGTATGATCCCGAGAAAGGTTCTTTTCGACAGTTGGCTAACTACATGATCCGCAACCGTCTCATCGACCTCATCCGTAAGCATTCCACTGCGATGAAACGCGAGCATGACTATCTGGAAAACCACCGCAATCCGGAATTGATGATCAATATTGAAGAAATGGACGATTTCCTGTTCTGGAATCAAATCCGACGTCTGCTAACGGAAAACCAGTGGAAATGGGTCGAGCATTACATCATCCTCGACCAGCCGCTAACTAGATTGGCAGAAAAAGAGGGAACGACCATCGATGCCGTAAAAGGCTGGGGAAAGCAGGCGAGAAAGAAGCTTCGCATGGAACTGGATCAGCCCGTCCATTAAAAAAGGCACCCAAATTAACGGGTGCCTGCCATACTTATTCTGTAATTGTAATTGCCTGGCTGCCTAACTGCTGCCACCCACCTATGAACGAATCGATTGCGACACGTTGGTTTTTATGGCCGAACGGGTTATTGATATAGAAGTGTGTCTCGTCATATCCGGTCAGCACTACGCTGTGAAGGCGGAAGGTTACATCGAGCTGTCCGCGAGGGGTGCTCCATGTTTCCCATTCATTGACCGGCGCGAATGGAGAAGTGACGATCACCCATACAGGCAATCCCTTATCCAAGTACTCAAACAGCTTCTCAGGTTCGCTTCCTGAAAAGTCGATGACACGATCGCCTACATAGTTCCGGGTCGTCTCTGCCAATGGCGCATGGTAAATGGAAAGTCCAGGACCGTTCTCCATGTCTCCGACGAACCCATCGTTCGGATTACCTTTTTGTCCATTAGAGTAGTTCAATGGAACGCGAGGTACCGCATTGGCGAGCTCGGTTTTTGTAACGTGTACGTCGTGATAATTAAGGATCATCGCCATACTCGTAACTTCACATCCGTTGTACAACTGTGGATCGGCCATTTGATTGATCAAAGGCACGTCCAATGGGAAATCAGGCTTTTCCACGATGGCCTTCCCTAAATTGATATCTCCGTTTTCCAGAGTTTGTACATCATAATCAAGTTCGGATTCGGCGAAATCCAATGGTATGTACAGCTTGTCTTCCTTTTCGAAAGCGGGATGATTTCCTTCAAAATCCCCTTCCTCGATCATAATCGGTATGCCGTTCTTATGTACAACTGAACTTCCTGAAACGATTGTGTAAGCCGTCTCCTCTTCGGTATGCAGTTCGAAGTGTCCTTCTTCTGCCTGTTCCAGCTCATGCCCCATCGCTTCAGCTACTTCTTCTAGAGGTGTGTAAATATTTTCTTTGTATTCGTGGATTGTAAGCTCAGGTTTAGGTTCTCCATGTATGTAAACCTCTGTTTCCTCCACCTCTTCGAATTCGTTTAAATTCACACTTGTATGTATGGGTTGTTCGGTTTCGGTTGGAACTTCTTCTTGAAGCACCTGTGTTTCTACAACTTCCTGATTCTCTTGTAATTGCAATTGATTTGTCTGGGATTGTTGAGATTCTTTGCCGGTAGCACTCCCTGTGTTTTGGAAAGGTAGAAAAATATAAAGACAGATTGCCAGAGTAGTGATCACCGATAGAATCAGTAGATTCTTGTTGAATTTGATAATAAAACCCTCCATTTCTTATTCGTACAGTTCACTATTATACAAGTCGAAAACTGACGAACAATGAAAGTGGAGAGTTTGTCATGCATTTGTAATATAAATATAGAAACAGCCCCAGCATTTGCATGGGGCTGTTTAAGACTATGATTTAGTTTTTACTGCTCAACTTGATGGATACATTTTCCACACCAAGAACTTTGACTGCTTCCACCATTTTTTTAATTGTTTCTTCCGCTTGGGAAATATTGATATTTTCATTGGTGATTTCAAATGATGGCGTTTCTAAGCCGTCAGTCGCGTTATTAGAAAGTACTTTTTCATCAGGCTGAAGTACCGGGGTTTCCGCGGGTTTGACTTTCACGACCTGCTCTCTTTCCACGGAAGGTGTTGTTTCTGTTACATCATTCGTTTTGTACCGTTTCCCTCTGATTTTCCGTCCGTGATAGACGACGTTCGAGTATGGGCAGCCCGTTTCCTGAGCAATCTGGCGATAGTTTTTATCGGACTCTTCTAATAGTTGTTTGACTTGGCTAAGATCGTAATCATATTTCTTATTTGCGTGTGCCATTGAAATGCTCCTTTACAATAGAATAATAAAAAAAGAATACTTATTTATCATAAGCGATATACTTTTATTTGTCATATCAAAAATTCCGACAAATAATTTTGAAAAATAATTATCCTTTTTCAGTTAAAAATTGTAATTTTCACTATTATGAACCACTAGAGTATGCAATATTCAAGAAATGTTAATCGAAATTGAAACTTGTATAATAAAATCATATACCACCCGATTATGTCGAAAACTATTTAGACATATGCGCGCATCAGCAGAACGAATTTTGTTATAATGAGGTTGTTTCTACAAAATCATACATATTAACAATAGAGGAAGGTAGGGGTAGGATGGACTGGAAGACAAACCACCTCAGATGGAAAAATGCTGCATCATTGGATGCGGAACTTACAACTCAATTACAGCAGCTGCAGGAGGATGAAACCTCTTTGGAGGATGCTTTCTATAAAAACCTTGAATTCGGTACAGGAGGCATGCGCGGTAAGCTTGGCCCTGGAACGAACCGAATGAACCTCTACACGATCCGCCGTGCAGTTGAAGGTTTAGCGAAGTACATAGAAAATCGTGGGCAGGAGTGGAAAGAAAAAGGAATTGCGATTGCCTATGATTCTCGTCATATGTCAAAGGAATTCGCTGTCGAAGCGGCTCGCGTCCTTGGTGCACACGGCATCAAAACCTATGTGTTCACTTCCTTGCGCCCGACTCCTGAACTTTCGTTTGCGGTACGTTACCTGCACACGGCAGGTGGTATTGTCATCACAGCGAGCCACAACCCGCCCGAATATAACGGCTTCAAAGTGTACAACGAAGATGGCGGACAACTGCCATTGGAGCAGGCAGCTGAAGTCATCGATTACGTCAATCAGGTCGAAAACGAACTCACTGTCGATGTAGCTGACCAAGTTGAGTTGGAAGAACAAGGCTTGCTGGAATGGATCGATAAGAAAGTGGATGATGCTTATTTGAAAGAGCTTCGTTCGGTAAGCTTCAATCCGCATATGAATCACGACATGGCTGACGAATTGCAAGTCGTCTTCACACCGCTTCACGGTACAGCGAAGTTCCTGGTCGAAGAAGGCCTGAAGCAGATGGGCTTGAAACACGTGCATACCGTCGAAGAACAGGCACAGCCTGACCCTGAATTTCCGTCAGTGGAATCTCCGAATCCTGAGGAGCATCAGGCATTCGAACTTGCGATTAAAAAAGGGAAGCAGGTAGGCGCGGATATTCTGATCGGCACGGATCCTGACGCAGATCGCCTCGGTGTAGCTGTACCGGATGCAGATGATGATTATACGGTACTATCCGGAAACCAGCTCGGCGCGCTGATGCTGGATTACATCCTTTCCCAGCATTCGGATCTTCCGGATAATGGACTACTTATCAAGACGATCGTAACGTCCGAGTTCGGCCGCAAAGTCGCAGACTACTATGATGTCGCGACCCTCGACACCTTGACAGGCTTTAAATTCATCGGAGAAAAAATTCGTGAATTCGAACGCACCGGAGAATATGAATTTTTATTCGGTTATGAAGAAAGCTACGGTTTCCTCGTAAAAGAATTCGCTCGTGACAAGGATGCAGTCCAGGCTGCTATCCTTGCTGCAGAACTGGCCTTGTTCTGGAAGTCGAAAGGGAAGACGCTGCTGGAAGCGCTGGACGAACTTTATCAGCGTTATGGCTATTACGTGGAGGACCTGCAATCCATCAAGCTTGATGGAAAAGAAGGTACTGAAAAAATCCAATCAATTATGGAAGCCTTCCGTGGCATGGAAATCGATCAAGTAGGATCGTTGAAGGTCGTCGCTGTCGAAGACTATGCATCCTCCAAGCGCCACCACGTGGCAGAAGGTAAAGAGAGTGAAATTACACTGCCGAAATCGAACGTACTTAAATTCATCTTGGAAGAGGATTGCTGGTTCTGCCTTCGTCCATCAGGTACGGAGCCGAAAATTAAATTCTATTATGGGGTGAAGTCGGATTCCTTCAACGAAAGTCTGGATCGCCTCGAACAACTGAAAACCTATGTGAATGAAAAATTGCATGCACTCGTTTAATCCGAAAGGCCGCCTGAATGGTGGCCTTTTTTGGTCAAAATTATTCTATTACCATACATCGACAAATCCTGCATTTTGAGTATGCTAAAACGCAACTTTATACCTATGTAAATGTTATAAAAGGACTAGTAATTTGTCAGATAGTATAGTAGACTGTATTTATCAGAAAATTAAAAATAAGTCGCTAGTCAAAGGCAAACTTATCGAAAGGTAAGGACGCAAAGCTTCGGATCTAATGCTGCTCTTCCCGGGATCCATACATAAAAAAGAGCGAAGATGGCCGAGCTGCCTAAGGTGATGGATGATGGAGGATGATCATTCATGCAAACGAATTGGCGCAAGGAAGCAATCGATGTCGAGTGGGTAGTATTGATGTCAGAAGCCAAAGCCTTAGGTTTATCGAAACAAGAAGTTGAAGCATTTTTAAAAGAAAGAGCAGAGAGAAAGCCGACACTGCAGAGCAAATCTGCCGGCATTTAGACGACTGAGATCTTGTATAGAAAGATAAGACGCAAGCCGTACGTTGCCCTGGGACCTAAGGAGCAAATACGGCTTTGTTAATTTTTACAGAGAAAAAAAGCTTTTCTTTTTCAACGATCTGTCACATACTATAATTATGAATACTGAATATTCAGAATTCTATGGGGGTGGACAAGTTGTTGACCGTTAAGATGCTCAAGCCCTATTATGTGAAAGAAGACAGCCACTACACGCGCATCGTGCTTGCATATCAGTACTTTTCTGTATTGGTGGACGGACAGTTGTATCACTTCATTCCGAAAGAATCGAAAGAGATTATCATCGATCGCAAGAAAAACCGGATTCATAACGTCTATGATATTTTTGTTTTCCAAAGAGGTAAAAAAGTGATTTATGTGGCAGTTGCGGATCTGCTCGTGCTGCCGGAATTCATGACTCAGATCCAGTCGATTTTAAAAACGCATGACCGAATCGAAGAAAAAGAAGAAGATCCCTCAGAGTCCATTGGCTTGTTCGAAGAATTGGAAAAAGGGAACCTTCGCAGGTTGATTGACAAAGCCATTGATAATGGGGATGAAGTGCTTTTCAATCAATTGACCCAGAAGCTGAACCAAACGATAAGAAGTTGATGACTAGTGGGTGCCTAAATTCAGGCATCCATTTTTGTGGGAAAAGGTGAAAAAGTGTGCAGGATGGCGAAAAAATGAGAAAATGGCATAAGATGAACGATAACCTGCATAATATGAAAGGATATAGGGGTTTTCAAGCATAGTATTGTTCTTTATAATGAAATTAATAATTCTTTATTAAGAACGTTCAGAACGCTGACGTACTAATTATTTTTTTGATTTGCAGTTCTTTTTAAAGAACGACCTTACTGAGTGGAGGTTTGTACATTGATTGGACGACGATTGAAAGAACTGCGATTGGACAAAGGTATATCTCTGAGTGAGCTCTCGAGAAGGTCGGGGGTGTCTAAATCCTATATCAGCAATATCGAGCGCGGGGTCCAAAAAAATCCATCATTGATTGTACTGAGAAAGCTATCGAAGACGCTGGACGTTACGATTGAGCAGCTTGTTGCCTGGAAGTTTGCCTCAAAGGACGAAAAAAGCAGTTAATGAATGGAGATGGTGAACGCGGTGGAAACGAAAGTACTGGATGAAGAGTGGATCATGCTGATGAAGGAAGCGAAAGGGTTAGGGTTGTCGATTCAAGATGTTGAACGATTGCTGCAAACAAATAATGATGGAAGTAAAGAATAATCCCGTGACATAACATTGTCGCGGGATTATTCTATCTCGTCATCAGTTACCTCAATCTCTGCATAGTTGACATCTCCATGAATGAGCTCTGCCTGGCCACTTGTTAAATCGGTGATCCAATTCGAGAATTCGTCTTCACGTCCACTTTCTACGTAGACAACCAATTCCACAATTTCGAGATAGTTGATCGTCTCCAGATGGAAACTTGAGTTTCGAATTTCATTTTCCAATTTACCAAGAAGTGAGTAATCCGCCTTTACTGTCATTTCCCGCATCAATTGTCGTTTTACGATTCCAGTCGCTTTGATCGCTTCCGAGGTAGTACTCGAATAAGCACGGATCAGACCGCCTGCACCAAGTTTTATTCCTCCAAAATACCTTGTAACGACGACTGCAGTATCCTTCAGCCCTTTTCGTTTTAGTACTTCAAGCATAGGTACTCCGGCAGTTCCGCTTGGTTCCCCATCATCATTCGCCTTCTGGATCAGGTCATGTTCCCCGATCATATATGCCGAGCAATTATGGTTGGCATCGTTATGTTTTTTCTTGATTTCCTTAATGAACGTCTGTGCTTCTTCCTCGGTATCACATCGGCGTACATAGCCGATGAAGCGTGACTTTTGTATCGTTATCTCTGTGTATCCTTCTTTTTTTACGGTATAATAACTTTCTAACATGGTTTTAGAAAACCTCCTAAGCTTTAATTATAAGGCTGTTAAAACATCCCTGCAAATGAAATTTCAAGGATGGAATAAATGTATTTTTTCTTACGAAGACCCCCACAAAACGACATAGGAAAATCGAATGAGTATGTGAAAATTGATGGAGGAGAGTTAGGATGAGTGAATTGAAAACTGGGGAAAAAGCACTTGATCATATCATCAAAGAGATGGTCGATACCGTATCCAACAGTAAAGATGAAATTTTTCATATCGGCGAAGATTCACGCAATGAATTTGAAAAACTTCATAACGAACTGCTGGAAACGAAACAGCAGGTCATTTCCCTGATTGATGAAGGGGACAAGTTGGAACAGCAGGTCCGATTTTCCCGGAGAAGACTCTCTGAAGTCAGTAAACACTTCAAGAAATATTCCGAAGAGGAAATCCGCGAAGTGTATGAACAAACCCATGAACTGCAAATGAAACTCTCTGTAAAAAGAGAAAAAGAAAAGCAGCTAAGAGAACGACGGGATGATCTCGAGCGCCGGTTGACGAACCTCGAGAAGACGGTTGAACGCGCAGAAGGGCTCGTTGGAAAAATCTCCGTCGTATTGAATTACCTGAATGACGACTTCCGTCAAGTTACCGAAGCTCTTGAAGACGCTAAGGAAAAGCAGGAGTTCGGCTTGCAGATCATCGAGGCGCAGGAAGAGGAACGCCGGAAGCTGTCACGTGAAATCCATGACGGTCCTGCACAGATGCTTGCAAATGTGATGATTCGTTCCGACTTGATCGACCGCACGTTCCGTGAACGTGGTGTTCAGGAAGCGTTGCAGGAAATCAAGGATGTGAAGATGATGGTTCGCAGCGCCTTATATGAAGTGCGCCGCATCATTTATGATTTGCGTCCGATGGCACTGGATGACCTTGGTCTGATCCCGACACTGAAAAAATATTTAGCTACCGTCAAGGAGTACGACGGAATCGATATTACATTCACACCACTTGGCCGTGAGCGCCGACTTGAAAATAAATTCGAGGTCGCGCTGTTCCGTCTTGTCCAGGAAGCAGTGCAGAACGCGGTGAAACATGCGGAAGCGACTGAAATCCAGGTGAAAGCAGAACTTAAACATGATGCTGCCATCCTGATCATTAAGGATAACGGGAAAGGTTTCGATACATCTGTGAAAAAAGACAAGTCATTTGGCCTCGTCGGCATGCGTGAACGCGTTGACATGCTTGAGGGAGAGCTGACCATCGACTCCAAGCTTGGAAAAGGGACTCTGGTCATGATACAGATGCCGCTGAACCGGTAATTTCAGGTAACACTACCTAAACTTATGGAAATGTTTTATAATGAAATGTAACTCTAGGGAAATCGGCTAGTATACATTTGACCAACAAGTGGTTTCCCTTTAACCGATTAGGGGAAAACGTAGTACTAAAAAATATAGAGAACCGGATATGGGAGGAATTACCATGACCACGAAGATTGTTTTGATTGATGACCATAAATTATTCCGCGAAGGCGTAAAACGAATTCTTGATTTCGAATCCTCATTTGAGGTAGTTGCTGAAGGCGATGACGGGGACACGGCCATCGACCTGATCGAGCAGCACGATCCTGATATCGTATTGATGGATATCAACATGCCGAACATGAACGGTGTGGAAGCGACTGCTGAAATCATCAAGCGCTACCCAGACCTGAAAGTCATCATCCTGTCCATCCACGATGATGAAAACTATGTGACACACGCGCTGAAGACTGGCGCCCAGGGGTACCTGTTGAAAGAGATGGATTCCGATGCATTGATCGATGCGATCAAGGTGGTCAGCGATGGAGGTTCCTACCTTCACCCGAAAGTCACTCACAACCTAGTGGCAGAATACCGCCGCCTGGCTGAATCGAGTGAAAGTGGACAAACTCTTAAAGCGATCGAATACCGCAAGCCACTGCACTTGTTGACTCGTCGTGAGTGTGAAGTGCTGCAATTGTTGGCTGATGGGAAAAGTAACCGTGGTGTTGCTGAATCACTTTATATCAGTGAAAAGACGGTCAAGAACCATGTGAGTAACATTCTTCAAAAGATGAGTGTGAACGATCGTACGCAGGCAGTTGTTACGGCAATCAAGAATGGTTGGGTTGAAGTACTTTAATAGAAATGTTTGCTCTGGGCTTATGCTCAGAGCTCTTTTTATTTTACACATGTCCGTCGCCAGATAAGTAGTAGGAGGGCAGGAGAATCCTTGAACTTCCGATGATGGAAGAGAAGTTTGTGGTGATTTACAGTTGGAATTCATGTAAAATAGGGACATACAGACAGAGAAAAAGGAAATCAATACGAGGGAGAATGATAACTTATGAAAACGGCGGTGTTGACGGATAGTACGGCCTATATACCTGAAGACGTCCGATCGAGCAAGCATATACATATGGTGCCGCTTAATGTCATCTTCGGCAATGAAGCATATAAAGAAGAAGTGGACATTGAAGCGGATGAATTTTATGAAATGGTCAGAAATGCAGATCAATTACCGAAAACATCTCAGCCTTCGGTCGGTCTGGTAGCCGAGAAGCTCGAAGAACTGTCAAAGGATTATGATGCGGTGGTCGCGATCCATCTTTCAAGTGGAATCAGCGGCACGTTCAATGGTACACAGGCGGCTTCGGAGATGGTCCAGGGAATTGATGTCCATGCCTTTGATTCTGAAATCAGCTGTTATATCCAAGGGTTTTATGTTCTGGAAGCGGCTGAGATGGCGGATAACGGTGCTACACCAGAACAAATCCTTGCTCGATTGGAAGAAATGAAACAATCAATCAATGCCTACTTTATGGTGGATGACCTCAGTCACCTTCAACGTGGAGGGCGTTTGAGCGGAGCGCAGGCATTTGTCGGTAGTCTGCTGCAAGTGAAACCTCTGCTTCACTTTGTTGATAAAAAGATTGTACCTTATGAAAAAATCCGCACACGTAAAAAAGCAGTCAAGCGCTTAGTTCAGCTTTTTGATAAAGAAAAAGTGGCAGGCGAAAACTA
This sequence comes from Thalassobacillus hwangdonensis, assembly GCF_042675915.1. Lineage (NCBI taxonomy): Bacteria > Bacillati > Bacillota > Bacilli > Caryophanales > Bacillaceae > Thalassobacillus > Thalassobacillus hwangdonensis. The sequence goes on from NZ_JBHTKL010000005.1 coordinate 919,362, forward strand.
TGCCTGTTCTGTAATCCATGCAAATCGACCTGAAGATGCAAAAGAGCTTAAAGCAGAATTGGAAGCGAAGTACGATGATGTTGAAGTGATCATCAGCTATTTCGGTCCGGTAATCGGTACTCACTTAGGCGAAGGTTCACTCGGCCTAGGCTGGTATAAAAAGTAAACTAGAGGAGGGTTACACCCTCCTTTTCTAGTAAAGGAGCTGATCTATAAGTTGAAACTCTTACAACATTTTTTCTCTTCTGAACCCATTCCGCCTTTCGACCACACCTTCCAATCTCCAATTATTTCCCCGGAAATATCTTCAGAATTCGATCCCAAACTCCAGCAATATCTTTCAGGAAAACTACTTCTCCGACATGAAATCCCTCTTATTGATGACCAATTAAACACCTATATCTCAAAGCGCCTCATCCAAACAATAGATGCGGTGAGCGTCAGGGGATCGAAAGCGATTTGTCTTCGGTGTGGAAATGAAAAGAAGCACCTTTTTGGAGTGATGCCCCATGCCTCATGTAACAAGGACTGTCTGTATTGCAGGAAATGTATCATGATGGGCAGGGTGAATGCATGCACTAAACTCTATTATTGGGCAGGCCCTGCACCCTCAACTGAATACCCTGATCCATGTACCTGGGAAGGTGAATTGACACCTTTTCAAAACAAAGCAGCACAACAGCTCGTGGAAGTTATTCAGAAGCCAGGTGAGCGGCTGTTGGTATGGGCGGTATGTGGAGCCGGGAAGACTGAGATGTTATTTCCTGCTTTGACAAAAGCTTTTGAATCAGGAAAGCGGGTTTGTCTAGCAACACCTCGAGCGGATGTTGTGCAGGAACTGCTGCCGCGTTTTCAAGCCAGTTTTCCGAGCGTTTCAGTTCAGGCGCTATATGGAGATAGTCCTGATAAGACAGGAGATACTTCATTTATCCTTGCCACCACACACCAATTGCTGCGCTATTCCCAAGCGTTTGATGTAATGATCGTCGATGAGGTCGATGCTTTTCCCTATCATGCTGATAATTCGCTCCCGTACGCAACCAATCGCGCAACCAAGACTAACGGAGTTCAGGTTTATCTAACCGCAACCCCTCGTCCAAAACAACTGCAGGAAATCCATTCTAAAAAACTTCCAACTGTCTTTGTTCCGCAGCGATTTCATGGTCATCCCCTTCCTGTTCCTAAGCTTCAATCTAGTTTCTCCTTAACTAAAAACCTTAATAATAACAAACTCTCGCCCGAGTTTTATCGATGGTTGGATACTCGGAAAAAACCGAACAGACAATTACTTGTATTTGTCCCGACCATTGAAAATGCATCAAAAATCGAAAAGATTCTTCAACAGAAATTCAATTCCGTAACCTCCGTACATGCAGCAGATTCTAATAGATCAAAAAAAGTCCAAGCGTTTCGTATGAAGGAATGGTTGGTTCTTGTGACGACTACAATCCTTGAACGCGGAGTAACTTTTCCATCTGTTGACGTGGCTATATTGGATAGCGGGCACACGGTATTCGATCAGGCAGCACTTGTTCAGATTGCTGGGAGGGCTGGAAGAAGTCCTGATGATCCGGATGGGGACGTTGTCTTTTTCCATCAAGGGGTAACGAATGCGATGGTGGACGCCGTGGAATCTATCAAACGAATGAACCGGTTAGCGAGTAAACTGTAATGCATTGTGTCATCTGTCATGAGCTGATAATGCCGGAAGTGACCTGGTCAAATTTGTTTATCCCTTCAGAAGAAGAATTTCTGTGTGTCACTTGTAAAGACCAGTTGCCTATTATAGAAGAACCGATTTGTCAGAAGTGTCACCGACATATGGATAAAGACGATATATGCACGGATTGCAATAGGTGGGAGAACGATTCGAAATGGAATGGGATCTTAGAGAGGAACGTCTCTATCTACAGTTACACTCCGTGGATGCAAGAGTTGATCGCTAAATGGAAGTATCGTGGTGATTATATGTTGGTACATGCTTTCGAAGAGATGTGGAAAGCAAGAACAATGGCACACTTCTCTCAGCAGGAATGCATTTATGTACCAATCCCCCTAAGTGAAGAAAGACTTCAGGAAAGAGGATTTAACCAGGCAGAGGCACTGGCAAGGTTTCTACCTTCCCCTCCCCGAAATCTATTATCACGTGCACACAGTGAAAAGCAGTCGAAAAAGAAACGTCAGGAACGGATAACCTCAGCTAACCCATTCTCTCTAAATGAGAAAGTGTCGAAACCTGTCGTTTTAGTAGACGACATATACACCACCGGAATCACCCTGAGACACGCAGCAAAACTCCTAAAAGAAAACGGCTGTCCTAAGGTCTATTCGTTGTCTCTAATAAGAAGTTAATTGGTAGGTTCTTTGATTATTAATTAGATAGGGGGGTGGGTTCCCATCTACCCCAAACCAACCTAAAGCAAGCTACCTGTCGAATAAATAATAAGAAAGCCTTTTTATTTTCAAAACCATGCCGATATAATGGAAAGAGAGAGTACAGGGAGGAACGAGACGTGGGAGAATTAGCGAACTGCCCTCAATGTGGGGCACTTTTTGTGAGTGGACCTCAAGCTGTCTGCAGGGACTGCTTCAAAAAAGAAGAAGAAGCCTTCGAAATCGTTTATACATTCATCAGAAAAAGAGAGAATCGATCGGCTACGATTCCTGAAGTAGTGGAAGCGACTGGTGTGAAAGAAGACTTGATTATAAAGTTCATCAAGAGCAAGCGGATTAGATCAACACATTTTCTAAATATGAATTACGGTTGTGAAAAATGTGGGGGGCCAATTACTGAGGGAAACTTGTGTGATAAATGTACCTCACATTTTCGAAAAGAGCTGGATAGAGTGAACGAACTCGCTTCTAAGCAGAAAGAACGAGAAGAACAGCAAACGAATACGTATTATTCAGTTAATAAAGGAAAATAGTAGCATTCAACATTTCATTGAAATGTCCGATATAAAGGTCAGAAGAAGTTTCGGAAGTTTGTAAAGCGAGGTGTAACGGATGAAAATCAATGGACCGAATCAACCCAATTTCAACCCGTATCAGAAGCAGTTGAATAATCAGACGGAGTTGAAAAAGGGAGCGGGAAACCAGGATCGTATCGAGATTTCCAGTCAGGCGAAGCAGATGCAGGAAGGTGCGAAGGTGGATCCTGCACGACAGAACTATGTGAACCAAATCAAGCAGTCTGTCGATAACGGAGAATACAAGGTAGACGCACAAGCAACAGCTAAGAAAATGATCGACTTCTGGTCGAAGCAGTAACAAGGAGGACGTCAACGTGTGCCTTTCAACAATCATCAACCAAATGGAACACCTCCATCAATTGCATCAGAGTTTGCTGAACCATTCCATCGAAAAAACAGCGGCTTTGAAAAAGAACGATATCACTGCCCTCCAATCATTGATGGCAAAAGAACGAAAGCATATCCAGGCGATCGATAAGATTGAAAAACAGCGTATGGAAACGGTGAAGGTGTTTTTCGCGGAACATAACATTAACGATGAAGAACCTACAGTATCTAAAATGCTGGAGGTACTGGATGACAGTGAAGAAAAGAATCAGCTGCAGTTTCTGTTTGAACAGATGATTTACGTGTTATCCGATCTCAGACAACAGGAACAATTGAATGCAGAGTTGACGCAACAGTCGATGCAGTTCGTCCAGCTATCGATGGACATGCTTCAGCCGCAGATGAAAAATTTAAACTATACGAATACCAATGCATCGACCCCTTCTGCAGAGAAGCGGTCTGTGTTTGATTCGAAGGCGTAAGAAAGGGGTCTATTCATGGTTTCAACATTTCATGGTTTGGAAGTAGCGAAGCGCGGTCTGTATGCACAGCAATCCGCCCTTTACACGACTGGACACAACATTTCCAATGCGAATACAGAAGGATATACAAGGCAGCGTGTCAATTTTGAACAGACTGGCCCATTTCCACCAGCTTCACGTAACCGTCCAGAAATCCCTGGACAGGTCGGCAGTGGTGTCATGGCTGGTGCAATTGAACGTGTACGGGAGAAATTCCTGGATGCTCAATACCGTGGAGAACAGAATAAAGTCGGGTATTGGGAGACAATGGCGGATAGTATTGGAAAAATGGAAGAAATCATGAATGAGCCGAGTGAACATGGTTTATCCAATACAATGGACAGCTTCTGGCAGTCGCTTCAGGACCTTGCATCAAATCCGGATGAAGGTGCGCGATCTGTAGTTGTCGAACGAGGCATCGCTGTAGCAGAAACATTCAATTACCTATCCACTTCCCTGAAAGGTGTTCAGTCAGACCTTCAGCATGAATTGGATGTCACCGTAACAGACGTAAACTCTACACTCAATCAAATCGATGAACTTAACAAAAAAATCGCAGCAATCGAACCACATGGTTATTTGCCTAATGATCTGTATGATGCACGTGACCGCCTAGTAGATAAACTGTCCGGAATGATGGATATCGAAGTGCAGTATGATGGCAAAGAGCAGGCCGATCAAATGGGACAGGCTAGCATTGTCATGATCAATGGTGGTGAGCGCCATACGCTGATTGACCCGAGTGAGCAAAATGTCGAAGACCGAGTGAAACAGATACATATCGATTACCCGACAGTTGATGGTCAAAAAGTGATGGGAACGATGACTGTCGGTGGAGAAGTCAATGATGATGGAACACTAGTTGCAGGTACCGGTACAACTGTATCGGATTTTCAATCACAAGGTAAGCTGTTGGCATTGAAAGAAACGTTGGGGTACACAGATGGATCCGGCAACCTTAAAGGGGAATACCCTAAAATGCTAGGTAATCTTGATAAAATGGCGTACGCTTTTGCGAAAGAATTCAATGACGTGCATCGAAGCGGAGCGAGCCTAAAAGATATCGAAGCCGGGTCAATAACACCGATTTCCTTTTTCGTTTCTGGGGCGGATGATCTTACCTCAGAAGGAATGGATTATACTGGGCTGGCAGGATCACTTGAAGTAAATCAATTGATTCAGGAAGATAGCAATTATATTGCAGCGGCTGAAGTTGACCCGGACACAGGAGAAGCTTTTTCCGGTAATGGTGAAAATGCGTTAAACCTGGCAAATGTAAAAGACGCGACCTTGAGCGATTTAGGCAACAATGCCACTGTAAAAACCTATTACGAAGGTGTAATCGGAAAAATGGCGGTGGCCTCCCAGGAAGCGCAGCGTATGAATCACAACTCATTGACTCTACGTCAATCTGTCGATGAACGCAGGCAGTCAGTAAGTGCCGTATCGCTTGATGAAGAAATGACCAATATGATCAAATTTCAGCATGCATACAATGCATCGGCCCGAAATATCACAGCAGTCGATGAAATGATTGACCGTATCATCAACCAAATGGGATTAGTAGGAAGGTAGGTGACTGAACATGCGAGTAACACAAGGAATGCTTAGTAACAACATGCTACGTAATTTAAGCAACAGCTATGAGCGGATGGGGAAGTACCAGGAACAGTTATCAACTGGTAAGAAAATCAGTCGTCCTTCCGATGATCCAGTGGTAGCTATGAAGGGCATGAACTATCGCACGCAGCTTACAGAAGTGAAACAGTTCCAGAGAAACCTTGGGGAAATGTACAACTGGATGGATAACTCTGATAGTGCATTGGATAAAGCGACCCAGGCAATGCAACGCATCCGTGAATTGACTGTTCAGGCGAGTAACGGAACATATGAGGATGGACAGCGTAAAAATATTGCTGAAGAAGTTGGTCAGCTGAAAGAACACTTAGAGGATATTGCAAATACAAAGGTAAATGGTAAGTATATCTTCAACGGAAGTGACACACAAAACAAGCCAGTTGATTTAGGTACCACACCTAAGCAATTCAGTGAAAATAACCTACCGGTAGAGATTGAAATTTCTAAAGGTGTGAAGCTGAAAGCGAATATTGATCCGCGGGAAGTCTTTTCGGAAGGGCTCTTTACCGATCTGGAAAAACTGGAGACTGCACTTGATAGTGGCAGGGATGAGGAAATTGGCGACTTCCTAGGAAACCTGGATCAGCGAATTGATGATATTGTAAATGAACGAGCTGATCTGGGAGCACGGATGAATCGAGTGGAACTGGTCGAAGATCGTCTGGCAAACCAAGAATATAATGCGACGAAAATGTTGTCTGATAATGAAGATGCAGATATAGATAAATTGATCACAGACTTGAAGACCCAGGAAAGTGTACATCGTGCAGCACTGGGAGTAGGTGCGCGTATTATACAACCTAGTCTTATGGATTTTCTAAGATAAGCTATCTGTCTATCAGATGGCTTTTCTTTTAGTGAAAAAGTTGATAGGGGGTCAGCGTATGAATTTTCCACAAATAAGAATCCAATCTCAGTCGGCACGGATTGGAATGGATAGTAAAGATGCAGAGTTAACTATGCAGCAACCAAATGCGCAAGTTAGTATTCAACAACCAAAAGCTGACCTTTCTATTAAACAGAAAAAAGGAAAGCTTTCGATTGACCAGACAAATGCCTGGAACAACATTGGATTAAAAAGCAGTTTTGTACGTACAAGGGAAACAGCTGATCATGCAAGGCAAGCGCTTCTTGAAGGCATTGCTAGGATATCGCAAGAAGGGGACGAACTGATGCGAATTGAAAATGACGGAAATCCTATTGCAGCACAGGCGGAAAGAAATGCAAGGTATGAATTTTTCGTCCAGCATGGAGGCATGCCAACTTATGACCTCGTTAATCTTTCCTATGAAGTTGGGGGAGCGGAAATAGACGTAAGACCAAATAAGCCGGTAATTGACGTTATTCCTCAAAAACCTCAAATTAATTACACAAAAGGTGATGTTTCTATTTACATAGAGCAGTATCCTGAGTTGAACATTGATTTTGATGGATTGAAATATGTAGGCTACCGTTTTGAAACAGAAATATAATGGAGGGTATTCAATGAAGATCAACACGAAATATTTTGGTGAAACAAGTATTGACTCAAATCAAGTGATTCACTTTGTACAAGGACTGCCTGCATTTGAAAATGAAAAGGAATTTGTTGTTCTCCCGTTAAATGAAGAAAATATCTACCACGTGCTTCAATCTATACATAATGAACAAGTCGCTTTAATTGTTACCAATCCCTACTTATTCTTTAGTAACTATGAATTTACTCTTAACGTCAATACAAGGGAAGCGATTGAAATTCAATCCTCTTCTGACGTGATGGTGCTCGCTGTACTTACAATACATGACCCTTTTGAAAAAACTACAGCAAATCTTCAAGCGCCAATCATTGTGAATTACAAGAAGGGTACAGGAAAACAGGTAATACTGAATGATTCGTCCTATAAAACAAAACACCTCCTTATAGAAAAGGAGGAAGAGAAACATGCTCGTATTAAATCGGAAGCCAAATGAATCGATTAAAATCGCTGATGATATCGAAGTGAAAGTGATTTCTGTTGATGGAGATCAAGTTAAAATTGGAATCAGTGCGCCAAGGCATATTGAAATCCATCGCCAGGAAATTTATATCAAAATACAAGAAGAAAATAAACAAGCAGCTCATACTCCGGATAATTGGATGGATTTGTTGAAAAAAAGTACTGAAAAAAGTACTGAAAAAGATTAAACAATTTCAGGTCAAGCCGATATAAGTAGTAGATCAAATGAAACTAAAGGCGGCCGACTTTAGCCATTTGTGACTGTGTTTCACAAGGATGTGAAACAAACATATATTCAAGGAGGAAATTAATAATGAGAATTAATCACAACATTGCTGCTTTAAATACTTACCGTCAACTAGGAGCTGCAAACAATGCTCAATCAAATTCTATGGAAAAGCTATCGTCAGGGCTTCGTATTAATCGTGCTGGAGATGACGCAGCAGGTCTTGCAATTTCTGAAAAAATGCGGGGGCAAATCCGTGGTTTAGATCAAGCACAAAGTAATGCACAAGATGGCATTTCATTAATTCAAACTGCGGAAGGTGCATTGAATGAAACACATTCTATCCTTCAGCGGATGCGAGAATTATCAGTACAATCTTCTAACGATACTAACACTGCTGATGATCGTAAGGAACTTCAGAAAGAAGTCAATGAGTTAATTGATGAAATAGACCGAATTGGCAACCAAACTCAATTTAATACTAAAAATTTATTAGATGGTCAAGGTGATGCCACGAATATGAAGTTTCATGTTGGTGCAAATGCTACTCAGTCAATTTCACTAACAATAAATGACATGAGAAGTACAGCAATAGGAACAAATTCAGGTACTCAGGTTAATGCATTAAAAGATGCAACTTTAACAGGATCTGGTGGAATACAGACTCAGAGTGATGCAGATTCAGCTATCACAGTAGTGGATGATGCAATAAAGCAAGTATCTGCTGAGCGCTCGAAACTAGGAGCATACCAAAATCGTCTAGAACACACTATTAATAACCTTGGTACTTCATCAGAGAATTTAACTGCTGCTGAATCCCGTATTCGTGATGTTGACATGGCTAAAGAAATGATGAATCAAACAAAGAACTCAATTCTTGGCCAAGCAGCTCAAGCTATGCTTGCTCAAGCTAATCAACAACCTCAAGGGGTGCTTCAACTTCTAAGGTAACTTTATAAGGAATACAAGGATGTATCCTAATATAATCAAGGAGGATTAAGTTTAAAAATGAGAATTAATCATAATATTGCAGCTTTAAACACTTATAGACAGTTGGGTGCTGCAAATAATGCCCAGTCAAAGTCAATGGAAAAGTTATCATCAGGATTACGTATTAACAGAGCTGGTGATGATGCTGCAGGTCTGGCAATCTCTGAAAAAATGCGTGGCCAAATTCGTGGTTTGGATCAAGCATCTAGAAATGCTCAAGATGGGATTTCTTTAATTCAAACAGCCGAAGGGGCATTAAATGAATCTCATTCTATACTACAGCGTATGCGAGAACTAGCGGTTCAATCTTCTAACGATACTAATACTGATTCAGATCGAACAGAACTTCAAAAAGAAGTTAATCAACTTTCTAAAGAATTGTCACGAATTGGTAATAATACTGAATTTAACACGCAGAACTTATTAGACGGTTCATTTTCAGGTAAATTCCAAATTGGATCTAATAATGGACAAAACTTAAGTTTAGCCATTGATGATATGAGAGGGAATACACTTGGAATGGCATCACAAGACCTTGTAGGAACCATTGGTGGCGCTTCTACCACTGCTACTGATGCAACTCATAAATTAGAAGCAGGAGATTACTCAGTTGTAAGTAACGCTGGCACTCTAGAAATTCAAGACGCTAACGGAAATGTAGTTGCAACTGATGCGGGTAGTGGTGATTTTCAAGATGCTGGTGGTACTACATTAATTAACAATGCAACCTTAGCTGCGGCAGATTCTTTTTCAATTGCAGGTCTTGATATTTCAAGTCAAGGAACTGCAGATAGTGCTATTAGTGCAATTGATAGCGCAATTACTACCGTATCGGCGGAACGCTCAAAATTGGGGGCTTACCAAAACCGATTAGAGCACACGATTAACAACCTAGGTACATCTTCAGAAAATTTGACTGCTGCAGAATCGCGTATCCGTGATGTAGATATGGCAAAAGAAATGATGAATCAGACAAAAAATTCAATACTTTCACAAGCAGCTCAGGCAATGCTTGCTCAAGCTAATCAACAACCACAAGGTGTTTTACAACTTCTTCGTTAATTATTTTTGAAGGGGCTCTAGTTTTCTAGGGTCTCTTTTTTAGGCTCTACAATATATGTTGGGTAATGAGAATTTTTTTCATAGTGTAATGGATTACACTATAAGAAAGTATCAAATCCTGTCAACTTCTCATACACTTAATTCAAAAGATTTCTAACGTGTTTATCAGGTTTTAATGGTATATTTAGCATTTTGGAGTAGAAAAGACCTATTTCTATTAAATGCATTAAATGTACACATTCTTAACCGATACATAGAGTAAGACTTTAAATTGGACGGTGAAAGCTATGAACAATATGCGCATAGGTGGTTTAGCGAGTGGAATTGACACAGACTCCATCGTCAAAGATCTAATGAAAGTGGAACGTATGCCTTTAGATAAACTTACTAAGGAAAAGCAATCACTCGAATGGAAGCGTGATGCATACCGCGAGATGAACACCTTGCTTTTTGAATTAAGAAATCTTTCTATTGATATGACTCTTTCGAAAAATTATAAAAGTAAAAGTGTTACTTCTTCCAATGAACAAAATGTAAGTGCTACTGCTACTCCAGCTTCTGGAGACAATTCCTACACGATTTCCAAAGTAGATCAGCTTGCCACAGCTGCTACTAAAATAAGTAACGGTTCCATATCTAATACCAATAAAATTGATCCATCCTTAGGGTTGATGCATGCAGAAAACAACTTTGCTACACCTATTACTTGGAATTATGGTGTAATGGAATCGGAAACGATCAAAGTGACTGAAGAAAGAAATGATATAGCCTTAACCCATACTTACGGTAATTTTACCAATTCGCAGAATATGAATGTATTAGTCGACGGAAAAAACTATACAGTCAATACTACTGCCACTTCTGAAGCGGATTTAGCTGAAGGCGAGGTATGGTTGAACACTTCCACAGGTGTACTTACCTTTAAAGATCCGCTTTCAAAAAACAACAATGTAGAAGTTGATTATTACCTGGATCAAAAGATTGCTGACTTCACTGGTAACGGCACACAAAAAGTTTTCAGCCTTGGTAAGCGCGGGATTGAGGAAAGTACGTTTAATGGTGGAACTACTATTACCGTAGGTACTACCCCGTACACTATAACTACCGAGCCGGATGTTTTCGAAAGTCAAGCAGCTGATGCAAACATAGTGCTCCTCGATGAAACAGCAGGGAATCTGGTTTTTAAGGACGCTATTGCTGATGGGGAAAGTTTTTCTGTATCCTTCCAGCAGAAGTATGGAACGTTCGGACTGGAAACCTATGATGAAGAAGGAAATGCTTCAAAGCTGAATTTTGCTTTTGATGGTTCTAAATCATTAAATAATGTGATCAATGACATCAACAATTCAGATATTGGTGTAAATGCATTCTACGATTCTTTTTCTGATAAATTAACACTGACTCGGGATCAAACTGGTAACTTGAATGACTCTGGTGATGAAATCATTACATCAGGCACTTTTTTGAATAATGTCCTGGGTTTTGCTGGAGTTACTGAAGATGGTGGTCAAAACGCATCTTTCACTATAAACGGTTTGAGCACTGAACGTTTCTCTAACACCTTTGAGATTAATGATGTAACTTTCACTTTGAAAAACACATTTGATTCTACTGTAGCTGGATCTGGGCATGCTCCCGCTACAATCGGCGTCAGTACCGATAGCGAGAAAGTGTTTGAGAATATCAAAGGTTTCATTGAAAAGTACAATGAGACAATAGGTAAAATCAATGAAAAACTGAATGAAGAATATTATCGTGATTATAAGCCTCTGACAGATGAAGAACGAGAAGCGATGACTGAGAAACAGGCAGAGCTTTGGGACGAAAAAGCTCAGAGTGGGCTGTTAAAGAGAGACCCTCTTCTCTCAGGGGGATTAAGTCAGTTACGGACTGATTTCTACTCCCCAATCTCAAATATTTCTACTCAGTTCAGCCAGCTTGCTCAAATTGGAATTACTACTTCTTCTAATTACCGGGAAGGCGGTAAATTAGAAATTAATGAGGCTGATTTGAAAAAGGCAATCCAGGATGACCCAGAAGCAGTGAAGGAATTGTTTACTGCAAATGGAGATACTTATCAGGAGAAAGGCATTCTTCGTCGTATGCAGGACTCCTTGAAGGGTACAATGGATCGTATCTATGAACGTGCAGGTAGAACGACATACACGAATGAACAGTTTACGATGGGAAGAAATCTAAAGGATATGAACGACCAAATTGATCGTTTCCAGGATAGGTTAGTTCAAATCGAAGATCGTTACTGGCGTCAGTTCACCGAGATGGAGAAAGCGATCCAACGGATGAACTCCCAATCGTCACAGTTGATGAACTACTTCGGTGGAGGCATGTAAAACTCTCAAAGCTCAAATCTCACAGGTTTGGGCTTTTTCTATTAGAAAATACTTCAATTTTGATGCTTTTGTCCGATATAAAAGGTAAATTGAATAAGGAGTTGCGTGGTTGTGAATGTGACTAATGTGTCTGATTCTCAATCCTTACAACGAGTGAACCAAACAGAACCAATCATCCACGAGAAGGTAGAGAACGAATCTAAGAAAACTGAAGAAAAAGAACCCTTGACGAAGGAAAAAGCAGAAGAGGTTGTCGAAGGCCTGAACGATTTTATTGACGGAACGGATACATCCTTGCAGTTCGTCTTTCATGATAAACTGGAAGAGTACTATGTGACCGTCGTCGATTCTGTTACAAATGAAGTCGTCAAGGAAATTCCGCCGAAGAAACTGTTGGATATCTATGCTGCTATGGCTGAAAAGCTTGGCTTCATTGTCGATCATAAAATTTAGCAGGATAAGGAGTGTTGCTGCATGTCCATTACCGCTTACCAGAATAATTCCGTTGAGACCGCATCACCAGGGGAACTGACGTTGATGCTCTACAACGGTTGCCTAAAGTTCATCACCCAGGCAAAAAAGGCGATGGAAACAGGTAATTTTGAACAAAAAAATACAAGCATTCAAAAAGCACAGAACATCATTCGTGAGCTGATGGTGACGATGGATCCGGACGCACCGATCACGAATGAAATTATGCCGCTCTATGATTATATTAACCGTCGTCTGATGGATGCGAACTTGAAAAACGAACAGGAGATCTTGGACGAAGCTTATAGTCTTGTAGCTGATTTCCGTGATACTTGGAAGGAAGTCATCAAACAGACTCGCATTCAGCAATATGGCCAAGGTGGGAATGCGTAGTGAGTGAGGTGACAGCTTACTACAAACTGACGATGGAGCTGAAAGAGCTGCTACAGCAAAAGGTGACCAACAGCAATCGGGAAGAAGTGCTACAGGAAGCGAACCGAATTCTTGATCAACGGGAGCTGAAGATGCAGAAACTTCCGGAGGCTTTGGAAACAGAAGAAGAGAAGCAGCAGATCAAAGCGGTTCTAAAACTGGATCCTGCTCTTCAAAAGCGTTTCCAGATCATTTTCACAGACCTGAAGACGGAAATGCGCAATACGAAGAAACAGCGAAATTCCAATCAGAAATACACAAATCCTTACCAGAACGTATCCAACTATGACGGGATGTTCCTGGATAAGAAAAAGTAGGTGATTCTTTGTCAGTCATAAGTGTTACGCAAAGTGAAATGCTAGTCGAATACAATCAGATGTTGAATGTGCTAAGTGAAGGTTTTGACTACTTGGAGAACAACCTTGAAGACGAAGCTCCACCACAGGTGCAGCAGGTTTTTGTCGACACACTGAACGCGTTCGACCAGTTGAGCAAAATACATAACCAGATGGAACAGCTGCTTGAAGAGGACGGACTTGAACCGCTCCTTGCCGACTTCAGCGACATCATCCGCTCATTGGCGAAATGGTTCGACCAGCCAACCAATGATGAAAAACGCGACTTGTTGATCAAGGAAGTGTCCCCATCATTCAAAAGCTGGAAGCAGCGGATGCAAGCATTGATCCATCCATACGTAGCCCACTGATTATAAACAGCCTGAATCCTGAACGGAATCAGGCTGTTTTTATGTGAAGCGAATATAGCTTAGCGGATGTCCATATTTATTAGAAAGGAGGTATGAATCAATGGAAACGAAACATGAACAGCAAACTGCACCAGAACAAGTGAACGGACTGGCAATTGCATCAATGGTATTAGGAATTGTAGGTCTTGTGTTGGTCATCATCCCGATTATTCCTTATATATTGGCCATTCTTGCGGTCGTTTTTGGATTTATTTCAATGAATCGTTCTGTTAAAAAAGGTTTCTCCATTACCGGAGTGGTGACAGGCTTCATCACACTCGGATTGAAAATTCTGTTCTGGGTATTAGTGTTTGGCTTTGCAAATTCAGGCTATTAAGTACATATAATTATTCGACTTTTCACCCTCATGTTCACACAATGTCCATCGTATAATTGTGTCAAAACGGGTAAAGTAAAAGTAGACCCTGTTAAACATTTCTACACCACCCAACAAATTCCGACACAAATTATTCAAATAATTCCGAAAGTTTATGCAGGAATGGAGCAGGGTATGATAGAATAATAATCACATAAGGATGAAAGGAGGACACTTCTATTATGAAATACAACATTCGTGGTGAAAATCTAGAAGTGACCGAAGCAATCAAGGACTATGTCGAGAAGAAAGTTGGCAAACTTGAAAGATACTTCGATGAGCCAGTCACTTCCGAGGTTCATGTTAATTTAAGTGTCTATAATGATGAGCAGGAAATCGAGGTCACCATTCCAATGAAGAACCTTTTGCTCCGAGCTGAGGAGCAACACACAGACCTGTATGCTGCCATCGACCTTGTGGTTGATAAATTGGAGCGACAAATCCGTAAGCACAAGACGAAAGTCAACCGTAAATTCCGTCAGGACGGAGCTCCGAAATATGTATTTGCAGAACTTGAAAAAGAAGCGAACAATCTGCCGGTGGAAGAGGATGACTCTGATCTCGAGATTGTGAAACAAAAACGCTTCGATCTGAAACCGATGGACTCTGAAGAAGCTATCCTCCAAATGGATATGCTGGGTCACAATTTCTACGTTTATACGAATTCTGAAACAAATGAAACGAATGTGGTCTACCGTCGTCGTGATGGACGCTACGGTTTAATCGAACCACAGTAAAATTAAATGAAACGAAGGCGATCCTGAAACAGGGGTCGCCTTTTTAAATGCGCTGAAAAGGAAGCGAGGTCTGGTATCGCATAATTTGTCGAAAGCATTTAGAAAAAGTAGGTGTTTTTCGATATTGGATGTCGAATGATGTAGAAAGTGAACCTGAATCCGTCAATAACCGCGTTTTATCTCCTCAAATCACCTCCATTCTTCAATTCCTGCAATTGGTTCACCCGACAATGTCCATGGTATAACTTTAGTTGTAGTCATCAACCACAGGCGAAAGGAGACGTATGATCATGACTTGTAAACAATCCTATCAAGACCTGCAACATAGGCTGAAGCAACAGGAACAGACGATTGCTCAGCTGGTTGAAATCGTTGCTGCTACAAACAAGCGTGTCTTTGAACTGGATCGCAGGCAATCTGGAGTGGAACACCTCCTCCTCACTCAAGAAGCCAAGGTTGCGTACCGTTCATCACCCCTGGCACGCTTGTAACTCTCACTTCCAAACGCTAAACCCTAAGCGTACCACGCAAGCCTCCCCGCAATACACTCCCATACGTCTCCAGATCAGAAGCAGCCCATCCCCAGGACTGCTTCTTTTCTTTATAAATAGTTAAACGGTACTTGATGTAGATAAAAAAATGGTCAGTGAATTCACTCGCTTTCCGCGGACGAACGGTCAAGCCTCCTTGCTTCGCTGCGGGGTCTCGACTCATTCGTTTTTCCGCTGGAGTCTCGCAAATTCCCATTTTCACCTAATGAGAGAACCGCTTAACATCCTAAATTAAGTAAGCTAGTATCAAAGTATCCTTTTTCTAAAGCTTTATATAAGTGTTGTTCCATTCCACTAACAATCATAAAGGGTCTGGGAAACTCCGAGACTCCTGCGGGAATAGATGGATGGCAAGACCCCACAGAGCGATAGCTCGAGGAGGCTTGCCTTCATCCCCGCGGAAAGCGAGTAGTTTCCCCGAGCCGTTATCCAAAACCCAGAATGGAACAAGCCATCCCGTAAGCTTTTCCCATATTGGCAGGATGTTTGTGGAAGTGTTATTATAGTTTAGGACGAAACTATTATTATAAGAAGATTTAAGCATATAGATTTTTTATGAGGAGCGGTTATCATGCTTGAGGCCTTAAAAAAGATTTTCGGTGATGGCAACCAACGCCACGTCAACCGGATGCAGAAAATTGCTGACGATATCGAAGCAATGGAGCCTGACATGGAAAAGCTGTCAGACGACGAACTTCGAAACAAGACAGAAGAATTCAAACAACGTTATCAGAATGGCGAATCGCTGGAAGATTTGCAGGTAGAGGCATACGCAGTAGTTCGTGAAGCGGCGAAGCGTGCACTTGGCATGCGTCCATTCAATGTCCAGCTGCTTGGTGCGATCGCACTTCATGACGGAAATATCGCTGAGATGAAAACCGGTGAAGGTAAAACGCTAGCTTCCACGATGCCGGCTTACTTGAACGCAATCTCTGGTAACGGCGTCCATATCATCACGGTCAACGACTACTTGGCGACGCGTGATGCGCGTGAAATGGGTGAGCTTTATAGCTTCCTTGGTCTTACTGTCGGTCTTAACCTGAACGGCATGTCCAAGGACGAGAAACGTGAAGCATATGCTGCAGATATTACGTACGGTACGAACAACGAATTCGGGTTCGACTATCTGCGTGACAATATGGTCCTTTACAAAGAGCAGATGGTTCAGCGTAGCCTGCCATTTGCAATTATTGATGAGGTCGACTCTGCATTGATCGATGAGGCGCGTACGCCGTTGATCATTTCAGGGTCTGCATCGAAATCCGCTGATATGTACCAGCGGGCAAATGCGTTCGTTCGATTGCTCGATAATGAAGAGCACTTCACTTATGATGTGAAAACAAAGGGTGTACAGCTTACAGAAGAAGGGATCAACCGGGCAGAAGAATTTTTCAAAATTGATAACCTGTTCGACCTTTCCAACGTTTCGCTTACTCACCACATCAACCAGGCGCTGAAAGCACACGCTGCGATGCACAAAGATACGGATTATGTGGTCGAAGAGGGTGAAGTGGTCATCGTTGACCAATTCACCGGTCGTCTGATGAAAGGTCGTCGCTACAGTGACGGTCTGCACCAGGCTATCGAAGCGAAGGAAGGCCTGGAAATCCAGAACGAAAGCATGACGCTTGCGTCGATCACATTCCAGAACTTTTTCCGTATGTATGACAAGCTTGCCGGTATGACTGGTACAGCGAAGACGGAAGAAGAGGAATTCATCAACATCTACAATATGCGCGTTATCGCAATTCCGACGAACAAGCCGGTCATCCGTGATGACAGAGCGGATCTCGTCTACAAATCGATGGATGGGAAGTTCCGTGCGGTTGTTGAAGATATCAAGGAAAAATATGACCGCGGCCAGCCGGTACTTGTCGGTACGGTTGCCGTTGAAACTTCCGAGCTGATTTCAAGGTATTTGACGAAAGCCGGAATCAAGCACAACGTTTTGAACGCGAAAAACCACTTCCGTGAAGCAGAAATCATTGAAAACGCCGGTCAACAAGGTGCAATTACAATTGCGACAAACATGGCCGGTCGTGGTACGGACATCAAGCTTGGTGAAGGCGTCAAAGATCTTGGCGGTCTTGCGGTCATCGGAACCGAGCGTCACGAATCCCGCCGTATTGATAATCAGCTGCGTGGTCGTTCCGGACGTCAGGGAGACCCTGGTGTATCCCAGTTCTATCTTTCCATGGAAGATGAATTGATGCGCCGCTTCGGCTCCGATAACATGCGTGCAATGATGGACCGCTTCGGAATGGACGACAGCCAGCCAATCGAAAGTAAAATGGTTTCCCGTGCTGTAGAATCTGCTCAGAAGCGTGTCGAGGGTAATAACTTCGACTCTCGTAAAACGATCCTTTCCTATGATGATGTACTTCGTCAGCAGCGTGAAATCATCTACAAACAGCGTTTTGAAGTACTTGATTCCGAAAACCTGCGCAATATAATTGAGGAAATGATTCAAACAACGGTGACTCGCACGGTAGAGGCGCACACTTCCGAGGAGCTTGATGAAAACTGGGAGCTTGATAAGATTGTAGATTACCTTCGAGCTAACCTGCTGGAAGAAGGCGATGTGACTACATCGGATCTACAAGGTAAAGACCCAGAAGAAATGATTAATCTGATCATTGATAAAATCAAGCAGCGCTACAATGAGAAGGAAGAAGAGCTTACAGCAGAGCAGATGCGTGAGTTCGAAAAAGTCATCCTGCTTCGTACAGTTGACCAGAAGTGGATGGATCATATCGACCAGATGGATCAGCTGCGTCAGGGAATCCACTTGAGAGCTTACGGACAAAACGATCCGCTTCGTGAATATCAGATGGAAGGCTTCGCGATGTTCGAAGAAATGATTGCAAACATCGAAGAAGAAGTTGCCCGATATGTCATGAAAGCACAGATTCGCAGTAACCTGGAGCGTCAGGAAGTCGCCAAAGGTGCTACAGCTGTTTCCGGCGGTCAGGATCAGTCTGCTAAGAAGAAACGTCAGCCATTCGTCAAGAAAGACAGTGTCGGACGCAACGACCCTTGCCCATGCGGTAGCGGTAAAAAATATAAAAATTGTCATGGTAAGTGATAGAGGAGGACACTCTCTCAATCTGGAGAGAGTGTTTTCCAATGTAAACGCAACATACTACTTTTTGAGGTGATCATTATGGATATGGCAGAAATTCGTCATGAATTGGATAAAATGGCTAAGTTATTAGCGGACTTCAGGGGGTCTCTTTGACGTCGATGAGAAGAAGGCCCGCATTGCAGAACTAGAAAATGAAATGACCGCACCTGATTTCTGGAACGACCAGAATGCAGCGCAGAAGGTCATCAACGAAACAAATGCACTGAAAGACATGGTCGTAATTCTTGAAAAACATGAGGAAACCCATGAAAATCTTGAAGTTTCCTATGAGCTAGTCAAAGAAGAAGGCGATGAGGAACTGGCGGAAGAGCTTGTCGAAGAAGTCCAGCAGCTTTCTGCTGACCTGAGTCAGTTCGAATTGAACATGCTGTTAAGTGAACCGCATGACAAGAACAACGCAATTCTTGAACTTCACCCAGGTGCAGGCGGAACAGAGTCCCAGGACTGGGCGAGCATGCTTCTGCGTATGTACACGCGTTGGGCTGAGGATAAAGGTTTCAAAGTGGAAACGATGGATTATCTCCCTGGTGATGAAGCCGGTGTGAAAAGCGTTACACTTCTGATCAAAGGTCATAACGCATACGGATATTTGAAAGCGGAAAAAGGGGTACACCGCCTCGTCCGTATTTCACCATTTGACTCTTCAGGCCGTCGTCACACCTCATTTGTATCATGTGATGTCATGCCGGAATTTGATGACGATATCGAAATCGACATTCGCACCGAGGACTTGAAGATCGACACGTACCGTTCCAGTGGTGCAGGTGGACAGCACGTCAACACGACGGATTCCGCTGTTCGTATTACCCACACACCAACAAACACGGTAGTAACCTGTCAATCCGAGCGTTCACAGATCAAGAACCGTGAAAAAGCGATGAAGATGCTGAAGGCAAAGCTTTATCAGCTTGAAATTGAACGACAGCAGCAGGAACTGGATGAAATCCGAGGAGAAAAGAGCGAAATCGGCTGGGGAAGCCAAATCCGTTCCTACGTGTTCCACCCATACTCCATGGTGAAGGACCACCGTACGAATAAGGAAATCGGAAACACCCAAGGCGTCATGGACGGAGATCTCGATCCATTCATCGACGCATACCTCCGCTCACAAATGAATTAAGACAAACAGAGAGGATGCCCACACCAGGACATCCTCTTTTCTTGTTACTGATTCATTAATAACGTTTACACTATTGTTCTGTTAAAATACATGTAAAAGGAGGACGTACATAATGGAAAGAAAAAAATCAGATCCTCGATTTAAAATCGCCAACCGTGAAGCACTCATCGGCGTGGCGCTCGTCATTTTCAACTTCATCTGGTGGTACGCCTTCGCTTATGGACTCGGATCCAAACCACCGGAAGAATATACATTCATCTTCGGACTACCAGCCTGGTTTTTCTACAGCTGTGTCGTAGGCTTTCTCGTGATGGTGCTACTCGTTACTATCATCGTAAAGAAATGGTTCGTCGAAGTCCCATTTGATGAGGAAGGGAGGAGCGAACCGTGAACTGGGCAGTCATTTTACCGTTAGTCATTTTTCTTATTATCATTTTCGCAATCGGTTTTTGGGCGAGCAAGTCGCTCCGAACCACCGATAATTTCTTATCAGAGTATTTTCTTGGCGGCCGTCAATTAGGTGGGTTCATCCTCGCCATGACGATGATTGCTACATATGGAAGCGCCAGCAGCTTCATCGGCGGGCCAGGAGTCGCGTACACGCAAGGACTAGGTTGGGTACTCCTTGCCATGTCCCAGGTTGCTACCGGCTATTTCGTCCTGATGATCCTTGGGAAAAAGTTCGCCATCATGGCGAGGAAATACAATGCTGTAACGCTGATCGACTTTTTGAAAGGTCGTTACAATAGCAAATGGGTTGTGCTCATTTCTGCCTTCAGTATCATCATTTTCCTATTTTCAGCAATGGCAGCCCAGTGGGTCGGAGGAGCAAGATTGATTGAATCGCTGACTGGCCTGTCTTATCTCGGTGCGCTGTTCATTTTTGCAATCTCAGTCATCATCTACGTCATCATCGGTGGATTCCGTGCGGTCGCTTTGACCGATACGGTCCAGGGGATCATTATGCTGCTTGGCACATTGATTTTACTGATTGCTACGATTGTTGCCGGTGGAGGAATCAGCAACATCATGACGGACCTGCAAGCGGAGAATCCAAACTTAATCACGCCATATGGTCACGATGGTTCTTTATCCGCTACCTATGTATCCTCGTTCTGGATTCTAGTTGGTGTTGGCGTTGTCGGTCTACCGCAAGTGACCGTCCGCGCAATGTCCTATAAAAATTCGAGAGCGATGCATCGCGCATTGATCGTTGGTACGATTGTCGTAGGGTTTATTATGTTAAATATGCATTTAATCGGTGTGTTCGCACGTCCGATTTTGCCAGGCATCGAAGTTGGGGATAAGGTCATGCCACTGATTGCATTAGAAGTGCTGCCGGCATGGCTTGCAGGAGTCGTTCTGGCCGCTCCGATGGCGGCAATCATGTCAACCGTCGATTCGCTGCTCTTACTTGTAAGCTCTGCAGTCGTGAAGGACGTTTATCTCAACTATGTCGAACCGAAAGCATCCCATAAAAAAGTGAAGCGACTTAGCATCGGTGTCACAGCTATCTTAGGAATCGCTGTCTTCCTGATGGCGCTCGACCCGCCGAACCTGCTGATCTGGCTGAACCTATTCGCATTTGGTGGACTTGAAGCAGCCTTCATCTGGCCGGTGGTACTTGGACTTTACTGGAGCAGAGGTAACAGCCAAGGCGCGCTCGCTTCCATGCTGACTGGAATTGGAAGCTACATTCTGTTCCACTACCAGTTCCCATCAGCCCTGGGCATGCACACCGTAGTCATCCCAGTCCTCCTATCTCTGGTGGCCTTCATTACTGTAAGCTTACTAACAAAAAGGGATTTGGAGAGCTTTGCTTAAATTATATAAATGAATCCATTGATACTACTGGGTAAAGTGGAAGGAAAACTGCGAGACTCCAGCGGGAATAGATGGGCGGCAAGACCCCACCAGGCGAAGCCTGAGGAGGCTTGCCCACATCCCCGCAGGCAAGCGAGTAGTTTCCCTGAAACGGTATCTTGTCATTAGGTAATGGATTCCTTTTATTCAGAAAGGGGTCAGCATTCCATGAGAGTAAGAAAAGCAATCATACCCGCAGCAGGACTAGGCACACGCTTCCTCCCAGCGACAAAAGCAATGCCGAAAGAAATGCTCCCGATCGTCGACACCCCGACCATCCAGTACATCGTCGAAGAAGCGATCGATTCCGGCATCGAAGACATCATCATCGTCACCGGAAAAGGGAAACGCGCCATCGAAGACCACTTCGATCATGCGGTCGAACTCGAGGACAACCTTTTGAAAAAAGAGAAGTTTGATTTACTGGAAAAAGTGAAGCAGTCCTCTGACGTCGACATCCATTACATCCGGCAGAAAGAACCGAAAGGACTCGGACATGCCGTCTGGTGCGCTCGGAAATTCATCGGAGATGAGCCATTCGCTATTCTCTTAGGTGATGATATCGTCCGTGCAGATAAGCCTTGTCTAAAGCAGATGATTGAACAGTTCGAGCAGACAGCGTCCTCGGTCATCGGTGTCAAACAGGTTCCAGAAAACGAAACACACCGCTACGGGATCATCGAACCTGAATCACAGGATGCTAATCTCTACAAAGTCAGGAATTTTATTGAGAAACCTTCTATAGAAGAAGCGCCGTCCAACCTTGCTATTATGGGCAGGTATATTCTAACGCCTGAAATTATGACGTTGCTTGATGACCAGGACACCGGCGCCCAAGGTGAGATACAACTTACAGATGCCATTCAGCGGCTCAATCAGTACCAGCGTGTCTATGCTTATGAATTTGAAGGGAAACGCTATGATGTCGGTGACCAGCTCGGTTTCATCCAAACTACGATTGAAATGGCACTGGAGCGTGACGATATGCGTGAAGAAGTCATGTTAATGCTCCGAGAAATATTAAATGAACAACTTTAATCCAAGCGGTGCCCATCTAAAACGATGGGCACCGTTTTTTCTATGCTGCTTTACCTCGTTAATGCGTTATCCTGATCGCGTTTACACCTTGTACCCCAAGTGATATACTCCTCTCTTGTGAGCATAAAAACAACACAGCAACGGAAGCTAAAGCAAGCATTCATTCATAAATTTTACAGCTTGAGGTGAGCAACGATGATGATGTCTCAGAAATACCGCAGAAAACCGATGCCGACACTGACACGAAACATCCTAGAATACAGCCTTGTCATCTTAGGATCGTTTTTCGTAGCATTGGCATTCAACGTATTTTTATTACCGAATAACATTGCATCCGGAGGCGTTTCGGGGATCAGTACGATCACTAAAGGTGTCTTCGGCTGGGAACCTGGAATTGTCCAGTGGGTGTTGAACGTACCATTATTCATCATGGGCGTGGTCATCCTTGGGAAAAATTTCGGTGCGAAATCGTTCGTCGGCACAATGGTTCTGCCCCTGTTCGTCTTGTTGACGAGTGGATTAGAATCGGTAACTCCGAACCCATTACTCGCTGCCATTTTCGGCGGAATGGGTGTCGGTTTAGGATTAGGAATCGTGTTCAGAGGGAGAGCATCTACCGGTGGCATCGACCTTGCCGCCCAAGTGCTCCACAAATACACGCACCTGCCACTAGGCATCTCGGTCGCGCTATTGGACGGAATGATCGTCATCACATCAGCGATGGTCTTTTCCCTAGAAGAAGGTCTGTATGCACTGATCGGACTGTTCGCGACAAGTCGTACGATTGATTTTGTCCAGGTAGGATTGAACACATCCAAAAATGTGATGATCATTAGTGATTATGTGGATGACATCCGTGAAGCGGTATTGAATGAAATCGATCGAGGAGTAACCGTACTGAACGGTTCAGGTGGATTTACCGATCAAGAACGACGGATCGTCATGTGCGTCGTCCAACAGAACGAATTCATCAAATTGACACAAACTGTCAAGATGATTGACCCCCATGCGTTCGTGGTCGCTATGAACGCTACAGAGGTACTTGGAGAGGGTTTTAAATCTTCATAAGTGGGATATAATATCCTTGATAGTGCTCTGCTATCATACTTTACTTCGTTAGGGGGAGTAACAGATGAAAAAGAAATTATTAGCTGTCCTTTTCGGCTCAGCACTTGTACTAGGTGCTTGTGGCGGAAATGACGAAGGTGCCGAAGAGCCTGCAGATAACGGTGGCGACACTGGCACAGAAGAATCTGCTGGCGGTGACGTTGACGCAGCAGCTGCTGAAAAAGCATACAAGCAAAGCTGTGCGAGCTGTCACGGTGCAGACTTATCCGGAGGAGCTGGACCATCATTGAAAGATGTAGGATCCAAGTACTCCAAGGATGAAATTGCTGACATTATCAAGAATGGTAAAGGAAGCATGCCAAAAGGACAAGCAACAGGCGATGACGTAGACTTGATTGCAAGCTGGCTAGCAACTCAAAAGTAAAAAACGTACTTACCCAAAAAAGCCCGACCGCCAAAGGTCCGGGCTTTTTTGTATGGGAATGGATGTAAAGATATTGTTGATGATCTATGGCGTTGAGGAGGTGAAAATGGGCCGACTCCTGCGGGAAATGAAGAAAGACGAGACCCCACAGGGCGTTAGCCGAGGAGGCTCGTCATCTTCCCCGCGGAAAGCGGTCCATTTTTTCTCCCTCAACATCCAAGTAGGAGTTCTGTGAAAATTTGTCGAAAAGTATTTCAAAACAATGTCGAAAAATAAAGAGGGATTTAGGCGCATTTTGCAGAAATATTAAAAATAATCCATAAATTGAAAAGAAACTGTAACATAAATTTGTCTAATAAACCAAACATGAGATGTTATAATGTAAAAGAATTGTCGAAGTAAAGTAGGAAGATTTGGCAATAGAGGAGATAACATCCTAAGAATTAACAACAATTGGAAATAAAGGTGATAAATATATGATTGATATGCAAGGAATTTATAAAACCTATCCAAATGGCGTAACCGCATTGAATGGGTTGGATGTACATATTGAGCAAGGAGAATTCGTCTATGTCGTCGGACCAAGTGGCGCAGGAAAATCGACATTTATCCGTCTGATGTTCCGTGAAGAGAAGCCGACCAAAGGTTCGATCATGGTAAATAGCACGAATCTTAATAAAGTAAAAGAACGGAAGATTCCGAATTTCCGCAGAAACATCGGTGTCGTGTATCAGGACTTCAGACTGCTGCCAAAACTATCAGTCTATGAAAATGTCGCTTTCGCACTTGAAGTGATCGAAGAGTCCCCTAAAAATATCAAACGCCGTGTGATGGATGTTTTGGATCAAGTCCGTTTAAAAAATAAAGCGCGCTTCATCCCTGATGAATTGTCAGGTGGAGAGCAGCAGCGTGTGTCGATTGCACGTGCCATCGTCAACCATCCTCAACTACTGATTGCCGATGAACCTACTGGAAACTTGGATCCAGATACTTCATGGGAAATCATGCAGATTTTAGAGGAAATAAACGCGACAGGTACGACAGTTGTCATGGCTACGCACAGCAAAGAAATTGTCAACACGATCCGCAAACGTGTCATCGCAATTGAAGATGGACAGATTGCTCGTGACGAGAAGCGAGGTGACTACGGCTATGAAGCTTAGAACAGTCGGAAGGCACATTCGTGAAGGTGGAAAGAACGTGTGGCGAAATGGATGGATGACGATTTCATCTATAGGAGCGGTCACGACCACACTTTTACTTGTAGGGATCTTTCTTGCACTGATGCTCAACTTGAATGAAATCGCAGAAAAAGTTGAGAAAGATGTCGAAATAAAAGTATTAGTCGATCGTACCGTTGAAAAGGACTCCGAAGTCGAGGCAATTGGTGATAAAATCAAAGACATTTCAGGAATTGGAACGGTCACATTCTCACCCAAAGAAGAAGAACTTAAGAACTTGATCGACAGTATGGGTGACGAAGGTAAGGCTTTCGAAATGTTCGAACAGACCAATCCGCTGAATGACGCTTATGTCATCAAACCGGCAGATCCGTTGGATACATTGGATATCGCGGCTGAAATTGAAGGATTTGAAGGGATCCATAAGGTCAATTACGGAGAGGAGATCGTCCAAAGGTTGTTCAAATTCAATGAGTATGCCAGAAATATCGGGTTGGCATTGATCGTTGGACTTGTATTCACAGCCATTTTCCTTATTTCAAACACAATCAAGATTACAATCATTGCGAGAAAGCGCGAAATTGGAATCATGAAGCTGGTCGGTGCGACGAACAACTTCATTCGCTGGCCATTTTTCATTGAAGGTTTGATTTTGGGTGTTCTTGGTTCAATTATCCCGATTGCAGCGGTAGTGAGCGGTTATTACTACGTGTACTACAATTTGAGAGATCGAATTCAGTTTGAATTCATTCAACTGCTACCATTCAATCCGTTTGCACTCCAATTATCATTGTTGATTCTTGGAATCGGAGCATTTATCGGAGTATGGGGCAGTGTGATGAGCGTACGTAAATTCTTGAAAGTATAAAAAAGTGACGGAAACGGATTTTCTGGAGATGGAGAAGGGGGAGCATGGATCAGGATGAAGAGGCTATTGACGTCAATTATTACCTTAGTGATGGTAGCATCAACTGTACTATACTCTACAGAAGTTGCAGCCAATAGTAATTTGGATAGTGTCCGAAAAGAGATGAAAGATTTGGAAGGCCAACAAGGCGAGCTTAAGAGCAAAGAAGGAAGCATTGAAGATAAGAAAAGTGAAACAGAAGATAAGATTGCTGCCAACAAATCCAAACAGCAACAAACAAAGGACAAAATTGCAGCATTGGACCGCAAGCTTTCTGAAACTTCCTCAAAGTTGAAAGCGAAAGAATCAGAAATTGAAAAAACAAAAGCAGAAATCGAAAAGACCCAGGCTGAAATCGAACAGCTGAAAAAAGAGATCAAAGCATTGCAGGAACGTATCAAAAAGCGTGAAGAAATCTTAGTCGATCGTCTCCGTTCTCTTCAGGAAAATGGCGGAGATGTCAGCTACCTTGAAGTATTGATGGGAGCTCAGAACTTCGGTGATTTCCTTGATCGTGCGAACGCTGTAACGACAATCATGGATCAAGATAAGAATATCCTTGATACTCACCTTGCTGACAAAAAAGAATTGCAAGCTAAAAAGGTTCAAGTCGAAGAAAAGATGAAAAATCTTGAAAATCAAAAAGCAGAACTAGAAGATCAAAAAGCTCAGCTGGAAAACTTGAAAGCTGATTTGGATAATCAAAAAGCTGAAAAAGAGAAATTGATGGCTCAGCTTGAAGAAGAAGAAGAGCACTTGCATGATCATAAACTTGAGTTGCAGGAAGAGCAGGAAGCAATCCGTAAGCAGCAGGCTTCCATCCAAGCAGCTATGCAGGCAGCGAAAGAGCAGGAGGCTGAAATCCAGGCAGAGATCAAGCGTAAGGAAGAAGAAGCCCGTAAAGCAAGAGAAGCTGCCAAGAAGAACAATTCATCCTCGAGCAGTTCTAATGAATCAACCCCTGAACCAGTATCCACAGGAGGCGGTTCATCGAACTTCATCTGGCCAGCAGCAGGATATGTTTCTTCCGGTTTCGGAGGACGTTCTCTAGGTCAGCATTATGGAATCGATATCGCAAAAGCAGGCACAGTACCGATCAGAGCTGCGGCAGGAGGAACGGTATTCCGTTCTTACTACTCAGGCACATATGGTAACACGGTATGGCTAACGCATTATGTCGATGGGCAGGTATATACAACTATTTATGCACACATGAGCTCTAGGACAGTAAGCGAAGGACAGACTGTTAAACAAGGACAGTTGTTAGGTAACATGGGGAACACCGGTCAATCCTACGGACAGCACTTGCACTTCGAGCTTCATAAAGGAACATGGAATGCATCTAAATCAAATGCAGTAAACCCGCTACCGTATCTTCCATAAAATTTATACTGGACATGCATAGGGGTTTTATGGCATAACATAGAATAAAGGCATCGCACAATTTCGGTGTGATGCCTTTTTGTTACATCTGAAACATACACCTCTTGAATTCTAACTACAGAAGGGTGAATACGATGAATCTTAGAATGCGTTATGTCGCTATACTTATGGTCTTGGCGCTGCTTTTGGGAGCTGCCGGTTCGTATGCAGGAATCAAGATTGCTCAATCGGAAACACCGAAGACGGAAACAACAGATGAGGGCCAGACGGCCAATGCGGATAAAGAAACGAAGAATTTTGCCGAGCTGGATGAAGAAGAAAGAAAAAGTCTTTTTGAAAGCATAGCAGGCAAAGGCTCTGATGATAAAGATGCGTCAGAACTTGAGAAAATCGAGAAAGCTTACGATATCATCGAAGAAAATTATGTCCAGAATGTGGACAAGGATCAGCTGATTGAAGGCGCTATCCAGGGGATGCTTGGCACATTGGAAGATCCATACAGCGTCTACATGGATAAAGAAACGATGGCGCAGTTCAACGATTCGATCGAATCCTCATTCGAAGGAATCGGTGCAGAAGTAAGTATGGTGAATGGAAAAGTGACGGTTGTCGCACCTATCAAAGGATCGCCTGCTGAAAAAGCTGGTCTGAAACCGAATGATCAGATTTTAGAAGTCGATGGAGAAAGTGTAGAGGGACTGGACCTTTACGATGCCGTTTTGAAAATTCGTGGGGAAAAAGGAAGTAAAGTAACGTTGACGATTCAACGTCCAAGTGCTTCCGAGCCACTGAAGGTGGATATTACCCGGGACGAAATTCCATTGGAAACGGTCTACTCTGACATTAAAGAAGTCGATGGCAAAAAAGCAGGTGTGATTGAAATCACGTCGTTCGCTGAGCAGACAGCAGAGGACTTCTCAAAAGCATTGAAGGAATTGGAAGGTAAAGGAATCGATGGACTCGTCATCGACGTGAGAGGGAACCCTGGTGGCCTCTTCACAGATGTTCAGGAAATTTTGAAAGAGTTCATTCCGCAGGATACTCCTTATGTACAGGTGGAAGATCGTAACGGTAAGAAAACACGATACAAATCAACAATTGATAAGAAGAAAGACTACCCGATCACTGTACTGCAGGATGAAGGCAGTGCGTCTGCATCTGAAATCCTCTCAGCTGCTATGAAAGAAGCTGGAAAGTACGAAGTCGTTGGTACGAAGAGTTTTGGAAAAGGTACGGTGCAACAGGCGATTCCGCTGGAGGATGGTAGCACGATCAAGCTTACCCTCTTCAAGTGGCTGACTCCTGAAGGTAACTGGATCCATGAAAAAGGTGTCAAGCCGACCATAGAGACGAAGCAGCCGGAACACTTCTACACGAATCCGGTCAGCATCGAAGAACCTTTCGAGTACGATGACAATCATGAAAAGATCAAAAACCTCCAGGTCATGCTTGAAGGATTGGGGTATGATCCAGGACGAACAGATGGTTATTTCAGTAAAGCTACTGAACAGGCAGTCAAAAAATTCCAGAGTGAAAATGATCTGACTGCAAGCGGTAAGCTTGATCAGGAAACCGGTGGAAAAATCGAAGAAAAAGTGATTGAAAGTGTCCGTGATGATAAAAATGATAAGCAAATGGACAAAGCACTCGAAGTATTATTCGGTGCGTAAGCAGGAATTTGCTGACAGATAGCGAAATATATCCGTAGTCGATAACGGCTGCGGATTTCCTGTTTTTTTAAAAAGAGAAAGCTGGATACATATTAGGAGGAATCATCTTGGGGGACTGGTTAATCGAGTTGTTGAAAGGAACAGGGCGACTGTTTTTACAGCCATTGTTTTATTGGGCGATTATGCTTGCACTCGTCTTATCCTATAAACGAATAAAGAAAGAACGAAGGCTATTCGGGACCCGTATTTTTGATGTATTTGCTGAAAGTAAACGGACAATTGGAGTGAGTTTGATTACTGGGCTGATTCTCTCAGCACTTTTCCTTGTTGGCGGGTTCGTTGTTTCCTTCCCGGTCATCTTACTGATTTCCTTGGCAATCATCCTTTTTACATTGCCGTTGAAATTGAAATGGGCATCTGCTGCCTATACGTTTCCTATTGCACTTATCGCGTTAATTATTATTAATGAACGTGACCTTCTCCCTGAATATTGGAACGACGCACTCTCTGATGTTTCATTGACTGGAGTGGCATTGATGATGGGAGCATTACTGCTCGTCGAATCTCTGATCATGTTGCGAACTGGTTACCGTGAAACCTTCCCTGAACTGGTCCCTGGTACGAGAGGGAAATGGGTAGGTCAACACCGATTGAAAAAGTTGATGGTCATTCCTTTCTTCCTGTTCATTCCAGGTGGTGCCATCCTATCCTTCGCTCCTTGGTGGCCACTGTTGGACATTGGAGGAGAAAGTTATGGTCTGATGCTTGTACCTTTGATCAGTGGTTACGAATTCATCGCGCGGGGCCAGAACCCTGTTTCAGCTGCCAAACATATCGGCAGAGGTCAATTTTTCCTAAGTTTTATCGTAATCGGTATGGCAGTTGGAAGCTACTGGTTGGAAGCTCTTGTCATCGTTGGGCTTGTTACTGCTCTGATTGGCAGAGAGTTCATCCATCTATTCCATCGGATCCGTGATAAAAAACAGCAATACTTTTCAGCTACAGGTCATAGTCTCAAGATTCTCGGTATCATCCAAGGAAGTCCTGCAGATAAGATGGGCTTGCTTGAGGGAGAACAGATCGAGCGCATCAATCAGCGACGCGTAACGAATGAACGTGAATTCTATGAAGCGATCCAAATCAACCGTGCGTTTTGCAAAGTCGAAGTACGGAATCATAAAGGACAGGTGCGCTTTGCTCAAAGGGCTATTTATGAAGGAGAACATCATGGCTTAGGGATCATTCTAGTAAAAGAAGACGGAGCCCGAAAGCAACAGAAGAGTTATGGTTGAACACCTAATAGAATGAACCCTGCTAAACGATTGAAGCTGCTTACATTGTAAGCGGCTTTTTTTTGGTACAAAGCACCTATCTTTTCTCGATAAAAACTGCACGCAATCGAAATATACTTTTGCTCATACCATATTAGAGGAGAATGTCCAATGTTGAAAAAGTATTCTTTCATTCTGGTGATTTTTATCTTTTTGTTGGCTGCATGTTCAGACAATAGTGAGAACAATGCAAGCAACGAGAACTCAAACGAACAACAAGTAGAAAAGAACGAGTCCGACCATAGTGGAATGAGTCATTCAGGTTCTGGAAATATACCTGAAGGGTTAAAAGAAGCAGAAAGCCCAAAATTCGCGGTTGGTGATAAAGCCATCATCGAGGATAGTCATATGGAAGGAATGAAAGGGGCGGAAGCGACAGTTGTAGGTGCCTTTGATACGACAGTTTATACTGTCTCATACGATCCTGTAAACGGTGGAGAGACAGTGACCGACCATAAATGGGTCATTCATGAAGAACTGAAGAACCCTAGTGAGGTTGCGTATGGTGTCGGGGACGAAGTGATTCTTGAAGCTGACCACATGGATGGTATGAGCGGAGCAGCAGCAACGATTGATTCAGCAGAAGCTGCTACAGTGTACATGATAGATTTTACACCGACAGACGGTGGAGAAGAAGTGAAAAATCACAAGTGGGTTAGTGAAGATGAATTAAAACTATATTGACCAACCCTTAGACTATTCAATGTGAATAGTCTATTTTTTATCTCCAATCCATTTGCTCTCCTTTTCGAAGCATCCTATTCTCTGCATAAAATCTGCAAATTCCATGGGTACAGAAGCATAATAAGCAAGTGAAAGAGGTGGGTCTTATGGGTGAGTATAAAGAAAACAGCCTGTCATTGATAGGAGCAATAGGTTTAGGGACTGGAGTCATGATCAGTGCCGGCATTTTTGCCCTGCTTGGACAGGTTGCTGAGTTAGCGGGGACATGGTTTCCCCTTATCTTCATCGTAGGGGGCATCGTTACCGGGTTCAGCGCCTATTCCTATGTGAAAATGAGTAATGAATATCCATCTGCTGGTGGTATTGGTATGTTCCTTATGAAGGCTTATGGAAAAGGAACGATTACAGCATCTGCCGCTATGCTGATGGCGATCTCGATGGTCATCAACCAAAGTCTGGTTGCGCGGACATTCGGAACGTATACATTGCAGCTTTTTGGAGGAGATGAACTAGGTTACCTGGTTCCTATATTGGGCGTTGGTCTACTGATTTTCGCTTTTTTAGTGAATATTTCAGGAAACGCGTTCATTCAGACGTTTACATCAATCGTATCTTTATTGAAAATTATCGGATTGGTCATATTCGCCTTGGGTGGACTTTGGGTAGCCGGGTTTTCCATTACACCAGCTGAAGGTGGTGGTGGAACAGCGGATTCTACAATCGCAAGTATTGTTGCTGCGGTTGCCCTTACCATCCTATCATTCAAGGGGTTTACGACAATTACAAACAGTGGTTCTGAAATCGTCAAGCCGAAGAAAAATGTTGGGCGGGCGATCGTAGCTTCCATTTCCATCAGCTTGATTGTTTACTTACTGATCGCATGGGCAGTTTCCAGCAATCTCCCACTTGGTGAGATTATCAAGGCAAAGGATTACTCCCTTGCTGAAGCTGCAAGACCGGCATTTGGTGATCTTGGCGTCTGGTTCACGGTAATCATAGCGATCATTGCTACCATTTCCGGAATTATCGCAAGTGTGTTCGCTGTATCCAGGATGCTTGCGATGTTGACGAATATGAAGCTGATTCCTCATAAACACTTCGGTATGCCTGGTCGTATCCAGAAACATACTCTGGTTTATACCATAGTCCTGGCAATGGTACTGGCTGTAGTGTTTGATTTGAGCAGAATCGCTTCTGTTGGAGCTATTTTGTATTTGGTCATGGACATGATCGTTCATTGGGGTGTGTTGAAACATTTACGGAACAAAGTGGACGCCAAGCCTGCCATTGTCATAACTGCGCTTATTTTGGACGCGATCGTGCTAGCTGCATTCATATGGGTGAAAGCAGTCAACGATTGGCTCATTGTTGCTGTGTCCGTAGTATTCATCCTGCTTATTTTCGTAGGTGAATATCTGTTTTTAAAATCGAATCCAGTAGAAGAGGAAGAACACGGTCATGACCACTGATAAGCAGCACTTTTCGATGATATAAAGTTTAAATTTACCATTGTCTACAAATTTCATTGGGAGGGAACAACGATGCATACACCAAACCTTAACCAGTTGTTTGGAGAGATCGAGGATGGGGTCAAATATTTTGAATTGAGAGCTGAACCAGTTCGGCAGGAAGTGCTGGATGGGATATTCATTGAAGGGTGGGGCTATAATGGCTCCATTCCCGGACCAACCATCATAGTGAATCCTGGTGATGAAGTTTGTATAAAGGTATATAATGAATTGCCGGAAAAAACGAGCATCCACTGGCACGGGATGGATATTCCGCAGAAAATGGATGGAGCGGCACAACTTCAGCCATCTCCAACTATAGAGCAGGGTGACTTCTATGAATATCGATTCAAAGTGGTCAATCCACCAGGCACACATATGTATCATACCCATCTTAATACGCAGGTGCAGCAAATGATGGGATTAGGAGGTGGGTTCATCATAAAAGACGAGAATGATGAAGTGGATTATGACTACTTTCTTTTACTGCAGGAGTTCGCGGTCGAGGATTTAGAACACATGACCTTAGAAAAGGGGACGTATAAGGTGGATGCTCATTCTCATGATTTCAATTTCTATACGATCAACGGTAAATGCTTTCCTGCTACTACACCGATGAAAGCCGAGGAAGGGAAAGATTTACGGATCCGGATGGGGGCACTTGGTCATAGTCTGCACCCGATGCATGTCCACGGGCATCAGTTCACAATCGAAAATCAGGACGGTAATCCACTTCCTGAAACGATGAAAATGAAGCGCAATAGTGTTTCATTATCATCAGGGGAAACCTTCGAAGTGAAGATTCATGCCAATAATCCAGGTTCATGGCCATTTCATTGCCATACGCCCCACCACATGGCTAATAATCATACAGAAGGTCATGGAGGGATGATGACTTCAATTGAATATATTGAAAAATAATTCAAAAGGGGACTCCTCATTGAGAAGTCCCTTTTGTTATATGCATTTACATGGAATGTGATCCATGTCCAGAATGTCCATGATTCTCAGGAAAAACAGAACCTGAGTATTCCAATGCGAAAAACAGACACAAAAAAACAGCAAGATAGAGAAGGGGATGATTCAATCGTTGGGTTCCCCTCAATATAAGAAGATTGTAAATGATGAGGAGGGTGTACATGAAAAACAACAGTTTTACGATTACATCATCGTAAGGAGGAACAATCATTACACCAAGCATCGCTCCCATCATCCCACCCATCACTCCGGACGATATCCCTTCCAATACAGCTGATTCACTGATGGCCCCACCCAGCAATCCACCAATGATAAATCCAATCATCATGCCGGAGAAAGTAGGTATGAACAGATTACCAGATAAAACGATTCCTGCAATCGTGCCTCCAAGCATACTTACATTCATGCTGATCGCCATTGTTCCTGCCATCCTGTACATCTCCGTAACAGCCTCTCTATTTTTATAAAGAAACAATCCACTTGTTACAGTCAACATAAAAGTTGCAACAATTATGATCAACAGTGCAATAGTCAAACCTGTCCCCCCTTGTCCTTTTTCTAATGGTATGAAAAGGATAGCAGCTTCTATTCCTGGATTTTTTCAGTGAACTGCATAGTATCTGCAAAATTATCGGGAACACCCATACTGGTATATGAAAATCAGGATAGGAGTGTACTTAATATGAACAGAAAAGTGATTGGATCCATTTTGATCATTTTCCTATTAAGTGTTTTGGTTGCAATGTATTTCCTCTCGTCTTCGAGGAGCGACAACCAAACACTTCCAAATGGAGTGAAAGAGGATGGGGAAAGTATATTGAATCTGAAAGCTGAAGCGTCAGGGGATCGCCCAATTAAAGAGTTCAAGTTGACCGCAAAAGAGTCAGATTGGAAATTCGATGCGGAAAATAGAGTACAGGCATGGACATATAACGGAACTGTCCCTGGTAAAGAATTGAGGGTACAGGAAGGCGATTATATCAAAGTCGATTTGAAGAATGAGTTGGATGTACCTGTGACCATTCATTGGCACGGCGTCATCTTACCTAACAAAATGGATGGAGTACCAGGATTGACCCAGGATGCAGTTCAGCCTGGTGAAACCTTCATGTATGAATTCGTTGCTGGTGACGCAGGTACTTACTGGTATCATTCCCATCAGCATAGCTCAGAACAGGTGGACAAGGGATTATATGGCATGTTTATCGTAGAAGAGAAAGAAAAGACCTATGCAGTCGATCAGTCATTTATTTTGGATGAATGGGCAGTCAACTCGGAAAAAGAGAGCATGTCCAACATGGCTGGTATGATGAGCGGCAGCATGCAAGGGGATGGAGAAGCGGATACGAAAGAAATGTATGATACGTATACAGTAAACGGAAAGACAGCATCTGAAGTGGAAGCCCTTGTGCTTGAAAAAGGAGAAAAGGCAAGGGTGAGATTAGTGAATGCAGGTTATCAGCAGCATCGACTCGTTTTTCCAGAGGGTACAATGAAAGTAATTGAAGTGGATGGAGAAGCAGTAAAAGGCACAGCAAACTCTTCCAATGTCCTGGAAATCGCCCCTGGAGAAAGAATGGATGTGGAAATCACTCAAAAGAAAGCAGAACCATGGGTCATCAGTGGTGTTGATTCTCCTGAGAATTCACCTGGAATTACAATTCCCGTAAGTCCGAAAAAGGGAGTTGATGTTACTGAGCTTAAGAATGCGACAACGAATCAATCTGAAGCTATTATGGAAGGTACCTCTGCAGGAAGTGAAGAACTGATTTTCAATGAGGAGCCGGAGAAAGTGGATGTGTCCTACACAATGGATTTGAATATGGGGATGAACATGGGGGAAGGGATGGTCTTCCAGATCAACAACGATACATTCCCTGATACACCACCGATCCGGGTGGAAGAAGGTGACGTGGTGAAGGTTGACATAAAGAATTCGGGGAGATTGAATCATCCGATGCACCTGCATGGTCATCGTTTTCAAGTGGCATCCAAAAATGGTGAGAAGTATGATTCTCCGATTGTCAAAGACCTGCTGAATGTTAAACCGGGTGAAACCTATGTCATCTACTTCAAAGCTGATAATAAAGGGGAATGGCTCTTCCATTGTCATGATAACAACCATGCGGACAGAGGAATGGTGACGGTCTTGGACTATGAAGGCGTTTATTCTCCATTCGGTCTGGATGGTAAGGCAGACAATCAGCCGAATTGATCATATAATCTCCATTATTTCTGCATCACTTAGCCTTAAACTGTAATGTAGAGAGATTTTGACCTTTTCTATCACATTCTTTATGGTGATCTTTTTCATTGGTAAGATAGAAAGTACTCAGTACAAATAAGAGAAGAGGATCACTCTATGTGGAATAAATTATCATTCAGAATAGCCTTGTTGTTTTTCATTTTTATCACCATCATTGAATTGTTGTTGTTCTTTGTTTTGTATTCCGGATTGGCATCCAATCGGATCGAGGAAGTGCTGGAAGGACTGCAGGCAAGGGGAAACAGTCACAGGGATGTATTAGAAAAGAATTTTGATGTGGCCACTCTCAACCATGTTGCATTGATGGAAACAGAAGCCTCTACAGATGTAGTCATCATCGATATGAATGGAGAGGTCCTTGCAACATCGGCACCTATCAGCCTAGAAAAGGACAAGTTAATCAAAGCGCATGATCATCATGACTCGCATCAGGGAAGGGTGATTGAAGAGAGATGGAAGACTGAGCCGTATATCGCAACCCTTGCTCCGATTGTGGTAGAAGGGGAACTACGGGGATATCTTTACATGTTTTCACCTTCCAGTTCAGTTGAGAATGTAGTGACGGAACTATCTACACAATTTTTATATATCAGTCTGGTCACCATCATCCTGACGGTCATCACGATTTTCATTCTGACACGCTTCATTACGAGACCATTGATCAATATGAAAAAGGTTACTGAAAAAATCAGTACAGGTAAGACGAGTGTTTCTTTACCGACATTACGTAATGATGAGTTAGGGGAATTATCACGGGCGATACAGACATTAGCCAGTGATCTGGATCATTTGAAACAAGAGAGAAATGAATTCCTTGCGAGCATTGCACATGAGCTGCGTACCCCTCTGACCTATGTCAAAGGTTACGCTGATATAGCAGCTCGTGAGAATCTCTCTCAGCAGGACAGGGAAAAATACTTGCAAATATTGAAGGAAGAGGCCACTCACCTGACGATGCTCGTTAAAAATCTATTTGATTTAGCTAAAATGGATCAAAATGAATTTGCCATTGAACAGGCATGCACACCACTGTGTCAGCCACTAAAAAAGGTGACAGAACGTGTAGCTCCTGTTTTTGAACAGCATAAAATCCAGATTCATATGGACTGTCCTGATGAACTGGAAGTGTACATCGATGAAGAACGAATCCAACAAGTGATACTGAACCTTTTGGACAATGTATTGAAGCATAGTCCGCCTGAATCGAATGTGAATATTACCGCTAGTGAAAAACAAAAACATGTCCAATTGAAGATTCAGGATGAAGGGGAAGGGATCCCTGATGAGGACCTTCCATATGTGTTCGACAGACTCTATCGTGTGGATAAGTCTCGTTCCAGGGCAAGCGGAGGTACTGGTCTTGGTCTAGCGATTGTACAAGAAATCATCCGGTTACATGGAGGTTCCATTTTTGTAGAAAGCCAAATGGGAAAAGGCACAACATTCATCATAGAGTTGCCAAGGGGGAAAGATGATGAATAAATTACTGATTGTCGATGATGAACAGCGAATGGTGGATTTATTGCAGCTGTATTTAGAACCAGCAGGATTCTACTGTGATGTTGCTACAAATGGAGATGAAGCACTTCGGAAATTGGATGCCAATCATTATGACCTGGTTCTGCTGGACATCATGATGCCAGGAACAAGCGGGTGGGAAGTATGTAGGAAGGTTCGCCTGAATTCCCGAATTCCCATCATCATGATCACTGCCAGAGAACAGAAAGAGGACATCATCAAAGGCTTGAGACTAGGCGCGGATGATTATATCACTAAGCCATTCGATTCAGAAGAATTGATCGCCAGGATAGAAGCGCTTCTTCGTCGAACGGGTGTGGAAACAATGCTCGAAGTGGATGGATTGATATGGGATGAAACCAATCACAACGTATCCTATCAGAAAAAAGATATAAGGCTCACGCCTAAAGAGTTTTCCATCCTTGGATATGTGATGCGTCATCCCGGCCGTGTATATGAAAGGGAACAGCTGATTGAATTGATTTGGGGATTCGAAGCGGAGACAGAAGGAAGGACGATCGACTCTCATGTCCGAAATATGAGAGAGAAGATAAGAAAATCTGGCTTCCCGATCGATAGCTATTTCACTACAGTATGGGGAGTCGGCTATAAATGGCTGAACCAGCCTAAACACCAATAAGGTTCATGAGGAAATAAGGAGCAGTTGAATAGCTGTCCTTTCGTTTAATTAAATACCATACCGGGAATGGGTATAACATATAAAAATTATCAAATAGGAGATGATAATGATGATGAATGGCGGCGGAGGAATGGGCGGCTTTTTTGGATTCGGGTTCATTGGAATACTGATTATCATTGCAATCATTTTTATCGGGTTTTGGATGATGAATAATTCGGGTTCAAATCGAAATGGAAAATCAGGCAGTTCTTCGATTGATACATTGAAAGAGCGCCTGGCAAGAGGGGAAATTTCAGAAGAAGAGTATGATCGTCTGAAAAGGAAAATGGACGAATAAAAAGAAAGGAGAATAGCGATGAACGACAAACACAATCATAATCACACGTCTGATCATGAACATGAAAACGAACATAACCATTCACAGTCCAATGACGGCAATAATGATCATGAACATCATCATGACCATGGTGACCATGAAGACCATGAAGATCATGGACATGACCATAGCGATCATGATCATTCCGGTCACGATCATAGTCATCATGGCCACGACCATGGAGATATGCTGAATGATTTTAAGAAACGTTTCTATATTTCGTTGATTCTAACTATACCTATTTTGATATTGTCGCCAATGATCCAGGACTTCATCGGGGTCGATTGGCGTTTCCCTTATGATATGTACATTCTGTTTGGCTTATCTACCATTGTGTTTTTCTATGGTGGCTGGCCTTTCCTCACTGGTGCTAAAGATGAATTGAAACAGAAGAATCCAGGGATGATGACTCTGATCGGGCTTGCAATATTAGTCGCTTATGGATACAGCTCGCTAGTTGTTTTCGGGTGGTCCGGTAAGAACTTCTTCTGGGAACTTGCTACCCTGATTGATATCATGCTGCTCGGTCATTGGATCGAAATGAAGTCCGTAATGGGCGCATCCAATGCATTGGATGAACTGGTCAAACTGATGCCGAATGAAGCACATCGACTCAAAGAAAACGGGGAAACAGAAGATGTAGAGGTGTCTGAGTTATCATCTGGTGATAAGGTACTTGTAAAACCAGGAGAGAAGATCCCAGTTGATGGAATTATTACAGAGGGTAAATCAGCCATTGATGAATCGATGCTGACAGGTGAGTCCTTGCCTGTAGAAAAAAATGAACAAGACGAAGTGATCGGAGGTTCCGTCAATCAGGAAGGATCCTTGACGATCGAAGTGAAAAATACAGGGGATGATACCTATCTCTCGAAGGTAGTAACATTAGTAAAAGAAGCACAGGAATCCAAGTCAAAGACACAGGATTTGGCTAACCGGGCCGCTAAATGGTTATTTTACTTAGCATTGACTGCCGGAATTACCACTTTGGTCATCTGGCTCGCATTAGGCTATGCGTTCGATGTGGCGCTAGAGCGAATGGTGACGGTGATGGTCATTACTTGTCCACACGCCTTGGGACTTGCTGCTCCATTGGTAACTGCGGTATCTACAGCTATCTCAGCTAAGAAAGGTCTATTGATCAGGAACCGCACCAACTTTGAAGGCGCGAGACAATTGAATGCAGTAGTATTTGATAAAACAGGAACGCTGACCGAAGGTGAATTTGGCGTCACCAATATCATTCCACTTGGCAGCAATGAAGAGAATGAAGTACTGCGCTGGGCTGCAAGTGCCGAGCAGAATTCAGAACATCCTCTAGCTGCAGGAGTGTTGAATGAGGCTGAAAAGCGGGAAATCAAGTTGAAAAAAGTGTCCGATTTTGAATCGATGACTGGAAAAGGCTTGAAAGGTACAGTGGAAGGCAAAGAAGTGTTGGTTGTAAGTCCAGGCTATGTGCAAGCACAGTCTTATGAATACGATAAAGAAGAATTCCAACGCCTGGCTGAAGAAGGAAAGACGGTCGTATTTGTTTTACTAGACGGAGATTTGATCGGGATGATTGCAATGGCAGATATGGTTCGTGACTCTGCAAAAGAAGCGATCAGTGAACTGAAGGAAATGGGAATCCATCCGATCATGCTTACTGGTGATCATCAAAAAGTAGCTGACTGGGTAGCGAACCAGCTCGGTATAGAAGAGGTATATGCGGAAGTACTCCCGCATGATAAGTCCGACCAGATCAAGAAGATAAAAGAAAAAGGTTGGAAGGTTGCGATGACTGGAGACGGTGTCAATGATGCACCAGCGCTAGCTACAGCAGATCTGGGTATCGCGATCGGAAGTGGAACAGATGTCGCAATGGAAACAGCGGATGTCGTACTAGTCAAAAGTAACCCAAAAGATGTCGTCAGCATCATGGAGCTCTCCAAGAAGACGTATCGCAAAATGGTACAGAACCTTTGGTGGGCGGCCGGTTATAACATCTTTGCCATTCCATTAGCAGCTGGCGCACTTGCTTTCATGGGGATCGTTCTGAGCCCTGCAGTGGGTGCTGTACTGATGAGTCTGAGTACTGTCATTGTAGCGATCAATGCAAAATTACTGAAAGCTTGATAAGCATAGTGAAAACCCCTGCTGCCTTCTCATCGGCAGCAGGGGTTTTGTGTGCATTTACTCATTCACAGTTTTTCCATTTTCAATGATCGATTTCCACTCCGTACCCTTGCCTTTGTTGACAAAAGCCTTGCCATTAAAGGTGAGTATCGTAAATGCTTCAGAGTCATTAGGATTTTGTGCCATATACATAACGCCATCCTGTTTCATTTCAGGAAGTTCGACGGTTTCCTTGGATTCGTTTTCCAAATCATATTGGACCAACTCAGGGTTTTGATAATAGGTTGCAAAGTACAAGTGAGTGTCAGTGAAATGGACGGCAGTCCCTTGTCTGTCTTCTGCAGAAATCAATTCGAATGTGTTACCGCCATCTGTGCTTAAATAGACCCCACTTTTTGCAGCGGCTGCTACGACTTCTTTGTTTTGAGGGTGGACTGCAATCGTATACAGCTCTTTTCCAAGTCCTTCGGCTTTGGCTTGCTCCCATGACTGTCCGTCATCGAAGCTTTTGTATAGTCCTGTACCGATCTCAGAGTTTTCATGTTGGTTGTACACATAGATGGCATGACTTTCATACCCAACTCCCATCAGATGAAAGTCTGTTTCCCCTTCAAAAGCCAATGCCTCCAAGGACTTTCCTCCATCTGAACTTTTCTGTAATCCGATTGGATTAGGCAGGTCTGACTCCGGTCCAGGGTGACCAGATGTGTAAAACCCTTCATTGACCGCATTGAAACCCATATAATCGTTATTCATCTCTTTTGTGCTATACCATGATTGCCCATCGTAAAGTTTCAATCCCGAGTGTGATGCTACCATGAGGTTATTGGTTTTATCGTAACCGATGCCATGGACGTGCTCGACTGCTCCATCGAAGGCTTGATAAAAATCATCATTCGAAATGGATGATTCAGAGGCAGTTGTACTGCTTTTGTCTTCTTGTTTTGTTTGATCCTGGCTTTCTTCCTGTGCTGGTGCTTGTGTGTCCGTTTCTGTCTCGTCTGATGAATCATTACAACCTGCCAGGAACACTCCTAAAGCCAAGCTGCTGATCAATACTGTTTTCTTCATGTTCATATCCTCCATGTAGTGTGCTTACAGAATCATTTCTACAAGGATCCTGTGCTGATTCAATTGTGAGTGTGTTCACTTCAGCTTCTTGTAATTCTATACTTTATCCGATAGAATTCCTCTTCACTTATTTCTCCATTTTTGAATCTTTCTTCTAAAATTTCGATAGGGGTGTCGGTACTCAGATAACTTCTCATTAACACAATCCCCACCAAAGAAAGGATAATAATCCCGATCATGAAAACAAAAATCATCCACCCTGAATTTCCGTATCCATGAATCATGTGCATGATTTTCACCCTTCTCTTAGTATTGAATCTAACATAGCAGAATTATTTGAAGAAATTTTGCAGGACTGAGATTTTTATTGAAAAAGTTCACTTCGCAAACACAATAACTTACGCACCCCGTTCATCACTTGATCCTCTTCACAGTTTCTTCACACTTACCCGTTATAATGAGGGAAGTACTTATTAATAGGAGTTGAAAGCATGTTGTACCAGTGGTTCAGTCAAATCAGCAACCTTTTCAGTGAACCTTTTTTCAGCTTGGCAAATCAATGGGAAAGCATACCGATTCTATTTGCGCTTTTATTAGGAGTAGTCGGATCGGTGGCACCCTGTCAATTGACCGGAAACATCGGAGCAATCACTTTATATGGCAATCGCTCGTTACAAAGAAATTTTCCTTGGTCACACATACTACTTTTCATCCTTGGAAAGATTGTTGTATTCTCCTTATTAGGTTTAATGGTGTGGTTGATTGGAAGCGGAATAGAAAAGCAGTTTACGACATACATACCTTTTTTAAGGAAAAGTATTGGCCCTTTAATCATTTTGATTGGTGTTTTTCTTGCAGGATTTATAAAATTTCATAAAAACATTACCATTTGGAAAGTTCCTGAGAAATATTTGAAGGAGGGCAGATGGGGAAGTTTTTTAATGGGGGTCAGTTTTACCCTTGCTTTTTGTCCGACCATGTTTGTATTGTTTTTTCTGACTCTTATGCCGATTGTTGTGAGCACATCCTATGGGATGGTGTTGCCTGGAATATTCGGAATAGGGACTTCAGTGCCGTTGCTTCTTTTTATTTTCCTGATTTGGTATTTCGGTTTAGGTGGTACGTTTATGAAGAAAAGCAGAAATGTCGGAAGGGTCATTCAGAAACTTGCAGGGTGGATTCTGATTATAATCGGTATTTTGGATACACTGGCATATTGGGGATGATGGAAACCCTGGTAGAAGTAAAAAAAGAGCTCCAGCCAAAAAGGGCTGGAGCTTTGCTGTTTTATGCAATAAGCTTTTCACATTCATCTGCACACTTACGGCAAGCATCGGCACATTTCTGGCAGTGGTCATGATCATGCTTCGCACATTCATCTCCACATGCACGACAAGCTGCCACACATAACTGAGCGTATTCTTTAACGAATTGAGTACCAAGGGTCAATGCTTTTTCAAACTCAGAGCAGATATCTGCACATTCGCGATCGAGACGGACACATTCTGCCATATGTTTCAAATCTTCTTCTTGCAAACATGATGTATAACAGTGGTTGCAGGCTTCCATGCATTCGTGTAACGACTTAATGACTCCAGCGTACTGTTCATGACTCATAATTGAATACCTCCTAAGGTTTTGGTTACAGTTTGTATAATTCCACAAACCTGTCTAGATAAACGTCTTATTTTAACAAAATAAGGGAATACAAGGAGCAGAGGTGATTGCATGAAGGTCGTCGTCCTATCCGACACGCATATGCCAACAAAAGCGAAACAGCTGCCTGTCAGGCTGCTTGAAGAATTGAAAACTGCGGAGCTGATCCTACATGCCGGTGATTGGCAGTCTTTGAATGTCTACGATACATTAAGCACATTTGCTGAAGTGAAGGGTGTAACAGGTAATGTTGACGGGAATGATATGAAGGAGAAGTTCCCTGAACAACAAATCATTGAAGTGGGAAAGTACAGGATTGGACTTGTGCATGGTCACGGTGAAAAGAAAACGACGGAAAAACGGGCAATCGAAGCCTTTGAGGACACTGAGGTAGATATCATCGTTTACGGACACTCCCATATCCCAGTAACGAGGTATTTCAAAAAGACGCTGTTGTTCAATCCTGGATCGCCTACGGATAAACGGGCACTTCCATACTACTCGTTCGGCATCCTCCATCTAGGAGAAGAGTTGAAAGCTGAGCATATCTTTTTCCAGCATTAAAACTTTTTGCCTAATTTGTGAACTTTTTGTGTCAAAACTGCGAACGATTTGTTACAATTATTAGTAAGAATACGCTTACACGGAATTTACACAAAGAAGGAGATGAATCTAATGGGGATCATATTAATGTTCATGCTGCTTGCATCAGTGACTCCATTCATATTCGTCCAAATGAAAAAGCTGTCACTGGCAATTGCACAGACGGTATTGCTTGTAGGAATGTGGCTGTACTATTTTGCAGCGGTTTTCCAAACAGCACCAGCGGCATTTTCACTCACTTGGACAACATTCTATTTGAGCCTGGTGTTGGCTGAAGTGGCTTGGGTGATGTTCATCATCGCTGCCGTAAAGTCTTCCGAAGCATTCCAAAACATGATTTCTGAATAAAAATAAATCCCTCTTCCATCGTCGGAAGAGGGATTTTTTATCGTCCAGAGGAAGTTTACTCTGATGAGTAGTGACCAACTAGGACGCTTATGCTTATTCATGTCTGATCAGTCAGTTGCTTCAATTGGACGAGTTGGATGACTGCTTGAGAAAATGCGAGTACTGCTATCCCGACAAGCAGGGTCTTTGGTGAGTATTCTGAGTAGAATGCCACCCAAAGGGTGAATGCGGTCAAAACAATACATAGGACGAAACCGATCATCGGCTTCCACTGACTTACAGCTTCATTCTTTTGCGTGGGTTGA
The DNA here is from genome assembly GCF_042675915.1 of Thalassobacillus hwangdonensis. Lineage (NCBI taxonomy): Bacteria > Bacillati > Bacillota > Bacilli > Caryophanales > Bacillaceae > Thalassobacillus > Thalassobacillus hwangdonensis. The sequence goes on from NZ_JBHTKL010000005.1 coordinate 963,935, forward strand.
AAATTCATGTTTGTTCACCATCCAACTTTCTTAATGTCCGGAATGATTATTTCCCTCATGCTGCTCTTCCTGATGCTGTTGATGTCCGTCACTATCATGACCATCGTGATCATGAGTGAATCCGAAGGACATCGTGAACAGGGAACCAGCAACGACAATTGCTGCCAGCACAGCACCGTGGAACATCATATTCCATGGCACATGGCCATTGCGGCTTTCTGACTCTGTAACGTGCATGAACATGAACAATTGGATTCCTGCCTGGATGACTGCCAGAATCATAATTCCAGAGATGACCCATACAAGCGGCAGGTCAGATTTCAGTGCTGCCCACGCTGCTACGAGTGTCAGCACGATTGATAATAGGAATCCAACAACATGATTGGTCGGAATACGTTTTGAGTGATTTGCCATACTATATCACCATCCCAATCAAGTAAACTCCAGTGAAAATGAAGATCCATACGACATCAAGGAAGTGCCAGTATAGGCTGATGATGAAAAACTTCCTGCTTGTCACATTCGTCAATCCGCGTTGAGCGATCTGGATCATAAGAAGGATCGCCCAGCCGATTCCGAGTGTGACGTGTAATCCGTGCGTTCCGGCCAACGTGTAGAACCCTGACCAGAATGCACTGGACTGCAATGTCGCACCTTCATGTGCATAGTGATAGAACTCATATATCTCAAAGCCAAGGAACCCAAGTCCAAGTGCTAAGGTGATGCCCATCCAAATCAGGACGCCGTTCACTGAGCCGCGACGCATGTTATGAATCGCAAGTCCACAAGTGAAACTACTGGTCAATAGAAGGAAGGTCATGACCAGGACGATGCCGGGTTCGAACAATTCACCCGGCGTCGGGGCATCTGCTGTACGACCGAACAGCACAGCATACGTTGCGAAAAGTGTTGCAAACAACACGATTTCAGCTGCAAGGAAAATCCAGAAGCCCATGATTCCCATCTGGTTTTCCTGTGTGCGATATTCCAATGGTCCGGTTTTCAATTCATGTGCACCCATGGTCACAACCTCCTCGCTGAGCGTTCGATGCGCTTGATTTCATCAACTTCCACATAATACCCATCGTCATAATCGAACGAGCGGATCACCATCATTACTACTCCAGCAATCAATGCGATTACGGCTAGGGTAATCCATTCGAATACAAGGAAGAAACTTGCGAAGAACAGGATTCCCATCATGATGAATGGTTTTCCTGAGTTGCTCGGCATATGAATCGGCTCGAGCATCTCTTCATCAAAAGTCGTTTCTCCTTTTTCCTTCATTGCAAGGAATGCATCTGTATTATCTACTGTCGGTACCGTAGCGAAGTTATAGAACGGCACCGGGGTCGTAGTAGCCCATTCAAGTGTACGACCATTCTCCCAAGCGTCACCGTCTTTCTCACGCTCGCTGTTACGGTAGCTGTAATAGATATTGAATACGAATACTGCAAAACCTGCTCCCATTCCGAATGCGCCGATTGTTGAAATGACGTTCAACGGCATCCATTCTGGAAGGATATAGAATACACGGCGTGGCATTCCGTCCAGACCCACGAAGTACTGCGGGAAGAAGCAGACGTGGAAGCCGATCAGGAATAGCCAGAATGACCATCTACCAATACGTTCGTTCATCTTATGACCAAACATTTTCGGATACCAGTACACAAGTCCTGCGAAACAAGCGAAGACTGTTCCGGCGATCAGCACGTAGTGGAAGTGTGCGATCAGGAAGTAGGAGTTATGGAACTGGAAGTCCGCTGCTGCCATACCGAGCATGACCCCTGTAACACCGCCGAGAATGAAACTCGGGATGAAGGCCAGTGACCACATCATCGGTACCGTAAACTGTATTTTCGATTTATAGAGTGTTCCGAGCCAGTTGAAGATCTTCACTCCTGTAGGGACGGCGATAAGCATCGTCGAAACAGAGAATACTGAGTTGACGAATGCGCCTTGCCCCATCGTGAAGAAGTGGTGGACCCAGACTAGGAAACTTAATCCTGCGATCAGGATCATCGACCATACCATCGCTTTGTAACCGAATAGCTGCTTACGAGCGAAAGTGGCGATGATTTCAGAAAATATACCGAACGCCGGCAGGATGACGATATATACTTCAGGGTGTCCCCACATCCAGAACAAGTTCGCCCACATCATCGGCATTCCTTCCCCTGTCAGGGTGAAGAATTGGGAACCGAAGATACGGTCGATTGTCATCAACGCAAGTGCTACAGTCAAAATCGGGAATGCGAACACGATGATGAATGCAGTTACAAGTGTAGACCATGTGAAGATCGGCATTTGGAAAAGTCTCATTCCTGGTGCACGCATTTTCAAAATCGTTACCATCAGGTTGATTCCAGTTGCAAGTGTACCGATACCGGACAGCTGCAGTCCCATTAGGTAGAAGTTCTGACCTGGTCCAGGACTCATTGCGGCACCTGCAAGTGGTGTGTAGCTGGTCCATCCTGCGTCTGGTGATCCTCCGATGACGAAGGAAATGTTGAACAGTAAAGCTCCGAATAGGAACGCCCAGAAACTCAACGCGTTCAGGAACGGAAACGCAAAGTCTCTCGCCCCGATCTGTAATGGAACAATGATATTCATTAATCCGATCAGGAACGGCATCGCCATGAAGATGATCATGACCGTTCCGTGTGTCGTGAAAATTTCATCGTAGTGCTGTGCGTTCAAGAAATTCATATTTGGAAAGGCTAATTGCACACGCATCATCAGTGCATCCATCCCACCGCGGAACAGCATGGCAAGTGCACTCAGGATGTACATGATTCCGATTTTTTTATGGTCAACGGTCGTCAACCACTCGCGCCAAAGCCATCCCCAACGTTTGAAATACGTCAAAAGGAAAATGGCAGCGGAGGATACGAGTGCGATGGAAACCATTCCACCGTAGATCAGTGGTTCGCCCGTTACGAAAAATTCATCTAATTTCATCGATTGTTCACCTGCTTTCTTTCTATCTATTAGTGACCTTCTTGTATTCCTTTTTCTCCGTGATTTTCGTAGTGTTTGTTTTCTTGATAGCCATCTCTGTGCAGTTCAATGGAATAGCCTCGACCATCATTCGTACCATGGTCGACGTAATCCAAGTGTGTATTGGAAAACTCCATTGTGTCTACCAGTCCAGGAGTAAGCAGTTCATGGTATTTTTCTTTTGTAAGTTCAGGAGCTTCCTGCTGAACTTCGGTAACCCAGTCATTGAATTCATCTTCGCTCTCTGCATGTACCTTGAAGGTCTGCATCGCGAAGCCTTCTCCATTGAAGTTGGAGTTACGTCCGTCATAGACGCCCTCTTCATCGGCCTGTAGGTACAGCTTATTCTCCATACCTGCCATGCCGTATTTCTGTCCGCCTAAGCGTGGAATCCATAATGCTGCCATCGAATCGGCAGAAGTAAGTCTGAATTCGATTGCTCGATCGGTCGGAATATGAAGATAATCGACCGTTTCAATTCCCTGCTCCGGATAACTGAAGAACCATTTCCAGTCTGCGGATGTAGCATAAACGACAAGCGGCTCTTTATCCTGTGAGGATTCTGGTGGTTTCTCCAGGTCATAAAGGGCTTCAACAGTAGCGACAGATAGAAGTCCGACAATCACGAATGGAATGATCGTCCAGATGATTTCGAGCTTCGTGCTGCCGTGCATATGTGGTGCATAGTCGCTTGCTTTACGTCCAGGACGGTCCCTGTATTTGATGACGACGTAGGCGAATACGCTGAACACGACGATAATGATTCCGAGCATGAACCATAAGGAATAGACGATCAGATCTTTCTGGATCTGCCCGACCGGCCCTTTCGGATCCATGACGGCCATCTCTGAACAGCCGCTTAAGATAAGTACAAGTCCTAGTGGCATCAATGCGAGCCATTTTTTGATCGGCTGCCATTTATTTTTCATGAGCGGTACACTCCTTTACAGTTAAAAATATTAACAAAGCGAAAATAGTGAAAAGCATTGCTAGTTATGGAGTAGATTATAGCAGAGGATTTCAAAGCTGAGTCATCTATTACAAAATCGTAATATAATGTTCAATTTTCTGTGGAAATTTAGACACATTTTGTTCACGATTCGGGCAAAAGTTGATACTTCAGGAAAATGATTCCTGTGATAACCACCTCTCAAAGGGCATGCTAAGTGAAAAAGGAGGCCAAACACATGGCAGATAACTTTGAAGAAGTGTACCAGGAATATAAAGAACTAGCAGAAGTCGCCGACAATGAAATCGATCCGAATAAGGAACAGATCGTTGCTGTCCGGAAAAATGACGAGGGTGACTTGATCGCATTCAAAACAAATCAAGGCAGGGAGCTCGATTACGTCACTGCCTTACAGGAAGCGAAGAATGGAACCTTGGCCAATGTCGATGTCTTTCATAAGTATGGAAGGGACATTCTCCGCAGTGAGCCGGACGGCATCAAATCGAACAATCTCGACAACCTGCCGGACTTCTAACCCCATTCCCTTTTCATAGGTAAACTACACTAGTTCAGGCGCAATAAAGACAAGGAAAAACAGCCATGCAGAGTTCTTCTCTGCATGGCTGTTTATATGGACATATTTAATAGAAAGAATAGGGATTTGGAGACTTTATAAAAATAATCAACAGTAGCTGGAACAGTGATCGTGTCAGGCCTTTCTCCGCTTCGCTTTTCTTGCTGCCTGCTGAAGTGGATCCCACACACTGTTATATGGAGGAGCATAAGACAAATCAAGATCAAGCAGTTGTTCCGTTGTCATTTCATGATAGAGGGCCGTAGCGAGTACATCGATCCGTTTATCAATGCCTTTCTTTCCAATAATCTGTCCCCCGAGCAACTGCAGCGTTTCTGGATTATAGACAAGTTTCAAGGTCATGGTGTCTTTCCTGGAATCAGCATAATAACCGGCTGCATGGGTGGACTCGATTGTGACCGAATCATAAGGAAGATGCAGGGATGCTGCCTCTCGCTCGGAAAGCCCCGTTTTTCCAAGTGTCAAATCGAAAAATTTCAGAATCGATGTACCGACAATTCCCTGGAATGCTTTCGGCTGATCGATCATGTTCAAGCCTGCAATCTGACCCTGCTTATTGGCATGTGTACCCAGCGGGATATGGTCATCACGCTGTTTGATACGATGGTACTGGGTGGCGCAGTCTCCTGCTGCGTAGATGTCTTTGATGCTTGTTTCCATGAAACGATTGACACTTATTGCTCCGTTAATACTTTTTGACACGCCTGTCCCATCCATGAAAGCAGTATTCGGAACAACGCCGATGGCTGCAATGACAAGGTCAGTTTCATGGGACCCTTTATCGGTAAGAACGGTTTCCACTGTTGTATCCCCTTCGAATCCTTCGACCGATTCACCAAAATGAAGCTGTACACCTTTTTCTTCTGCATGTGTATGGATCAGTGCTGCCATATCCCAATCGAAAATCTTGGCGAGCTGATCCCCTCGTTCAATCAAGGAAACACGCTTACCTATAGAAACTAAGCTTTCAGCCATCTCAAGGCTGATATATCCTCCGCCAATTAGTGTGACGTCCTTGGTGTCATCGTTCATGTATTCCATAATCGCTTCTGCATCGGGGATGGTCTTCAAACTGAAAATCCCGTCCAAGTCCTTGTTCTCCCAAGGGGGAAGCACTGGACTTGCTCCTGATGCAATGAGCAGGCGGTCATAGCTTTCCTCGAAAGCTTCACCTGTTTGGAGGTTGGTTCCGAATACTATTTTTTTCTCGCAATCAACCTTTGTGACTTCATGATAGGTATTTGTCCTGATGCCGTACTTTTCTTCAAACGTTTCCGGTTTTCGAGCGATGAGATCTTCGGTGGATTTCACTTCTCCATTGATAGCATATGGCAGTCCACATTGCCCATACGAGTAGATCGAGCCTCTTTCGAAGGTGATTACTTCATTTCCTGTACTGTTTCTGACGATTTGCATGGCGGCACTCATGCCGGCAGCATCGCCTCCGATTATGATGAATTTCATCTTTTCACCTCTTCATCTGATTACAAATTTATAATTCCGTGTAAGTCTTTGAATGTGTACGTCGGTTTGATACCTAGCTCCGGCCATTTGACGCCTTGTCGGTTGATCCATGCCGTTTGGAAGCCGTAGCTCGCCGCTCCAGCAATATCCCAAGGGTTGCTCGACATGAACAGGATGTCGCTTTTGTTTTCGATTTCAAGTTTATTCTGTGCATATTGATAGGCTTCAGGCCTCGGCTTATATACTTTGGCATCATCCGCACTTAATAATGAGAATTTGTTTTCTAGTTGGTTGTTTTTCAGGAGCGGCTGGAGCATACCTTCCGTTCCATTTGAAAAAATAGTAAGAGCTTTATCCTGCAATTGATCCGTTACCGTCGCCACTTCTTCATATGGTTGAAGGTGCTGATAAGCTTCCATCAAATCCTCGATATCTTTATCCTCGTAAGCTACCTCGCTTGCTTCCAGTGCATCGATCAATGCTCCTTTAGTAAGCTGGTCAAACGGAAGGTAGCCATCAATCAGTTGACGGATCATGAAGTATTTTACTTGGCGAGTCCGCCATTCCTTACTGATTGTGTCACTTTTCTGCGGGAACTTTTCTTCTATTTTTTGCATGACTGAATGCACATCAAACAAAGTACCGTAAGCATCAAATACGTATGCTTTCAATTCGATCAACTCCTCTGTTAGAAACTTTCCCTACGGTATCGTTTGTAAAACGGCTCCGTGCATGACTTTTTCTACGTTTACCGATACACTTGAAAGGGAGCAGTGAAAAGGGGGAGTACATGAACACACTCCATCACGGGTTCTGGACATATTTTTTTATTCGAAAAAAGCAGTTCGTTAAGTATTTCATAGTTGGCAGCGTCTTTCCCGATCTCGTTTATTATGTGATGTTCTTCTTTATATTTTTCAAAAGAAAGGCGTGGGAGCTGTTAGCAGATGCACCACCAGGATATGTTCTGCATCAGCTTGTACATGAAATGTTCGACAATCATGCGGTCATCATCCTGAGACAGGCTGGGCATTCGATATTCGTGTGGGGCGTAGTCTTCTTGATTATACTTATTTGGAAAGGGAGAAAACTAACTGCCTGGCATGCGTTACTTTATGGATGGTTCGGCCATATCATCGTGGACCTACTGACGCATGTGGAAGATGCTGTTCCAGTCTTTTATCCAGTCAGCAGTCTGGTGATCAGAGGTCCGGTTTCCTACTGGGATGACGATCATTACGGAGATATCTTTTCGATCGTAAATGGTGTGTTGATTGCGAGCACTATACTGTATTTAATAGGAAAAAAGCTGCTGGATTTAAGGAAGCGGAGGAGGAATTAGGCTTTCTTTCACAAAATGTCCATGTTTTGATTTTGGATGTTGTGATAAAATACGTTGAACGATTTACTATGTTTTTTCATACTAATACGAGGTTCGCGCAACCGATATAGAGAGGGTAAGAGGATGCGTAAATTTTCAATCTTTACCGTTATATTCACATTTATTGCGCTGATTCTTGGTAATCTCGTCGTTGCCACACATTCTGGGGATGCCTGTGGTACGGATTGGCCATTTTGTAATGGCAGCCTGATTCCGGACTTTACAGATTATCATGTAGTCATCGAATATTCACATCGTATATTTACAACCTTGCTAGGACTTGTCATTCTGATTAATGCGATTGGTGCACTGGTCAGCGAGCATAAAACGAAAGCGGTCCGTAACCTTGCGTTTGCAAGTATCGGTCTGTTGCTTTTCCAGTCGATGATCGGCGGACTGAATGTCCTGCTCGGTACACCACCTGGATTCTCGACGTTTGACGTCCTGTTCAGCCAGTTGCTTTTACTGGTCATGGTTCTGTTGAGTTACAGCCTGCACGAAAACAAGGTGCCGGTCGAAGCAGCACACCGGGAAGCAGTGAAAATGAGCTATCGCACGTTCGCGATCGGCTTCATCGTTTATATTGCACAAACTGCATTAGGAGCATTCTTCAAGCACAGCCGTGCATCGAATGTAGTATTGGATATCCCGGCAGCAGAATACTTGATTGAGACGTACCAGGCGGCCAACGTCGTCTACTTCCTGCACTGGGTAGGAACTGTCATCATCTTTGTCAGTGCACTGTGGTTCGTCATTTATAACTCCAAGTTCAAGTACCATTTTTCGCTGGCATGGCTTTACTTCGCTTCGATTCTTTTGAATGCTGGAGTCGGGATTGCCATCGTCGTTACGAAAAATGTCGTGTTCCTGTCTTCCATGCACATGCTTGTGTCAACGATTACGATGATCATCGGCGGAAGTATTCTTGGAGGCTACTGGTTCAAAATGCAAAAACGCCATATATAGAAAAAAGGAACTTCCAATCGAGCTGGAAGTTCCTTTTTTTGTGTTTTTACCTACTCACGAGAAAAATTCTACATGTTCAGTAGGCTTTTGATTTCTTCCTGGTCCAGGCTGGTGAGCATCGTTTCACCTGGCTGGATAATTTGGTCGACGAGGTCACGTTTCTTCTGCTGAAGTTGGTGGATACGTTCTTCAATCGTTCCTTCAGCGAGCATGCGGATGACTTGGACGACTTTCTTCTGACCAATTCTGTGAGCACGTCCAGCTGCCTGCTCTTCGATAGCTGGGTTCCACCATAGGTCGTATAGCAATACAGTGTCGGCTCCCGTAAGGTTCAATCCTGTACCACCCGCTTTCAAGGAAATGAAGAAAACATCTTTCTCTCCTTCATTGAAGCGCTCGACCTGATCGATACGGTCCTCCGACTTCGTGCTTCCATCAAGGTAGAAACCTTCAATTCCTAGTTTCGTGAGTTCTTCATAGAGCACCTTCAGCATGCTGGAAAATTGAGAGAAGATCAGCATGCGATGCCCGCCTTCCTTCATTTCCAGGGCGAGTTCCTTCAGTTGATTCAGCTTTCCGGATTCTCCTTCGTAATTTTCTAAGAAGAGTCCTGGATGACAGCAAATCTGTCGCAGCCTTGTAAGTCCTGCAAGAATTTCCAGCTTCCCACGTTGGAACCCTTTAGTTGCTATCGTGTCGTTGACGTCGCGCTGGATTTTTTCAAGATAGGCAAGGTAGACTTGCTTCTGATCTTTTGTCAGCTCAGAGTATTGAGTCGTCTCGATTTTATCCGGCAACTCACCCAATACATCTTTCTTCAAACGTCTCAGTATGAAAGGACGCGTCATTCGTGAAATCTTCTCAGGTTTCATCGCAAGGAACTTTTTCTTGTTCGTGTAGAAGCCAGGCATGATCGTACGGAAGATCGACCATAGTTCCGTCAAGGCATTTTCGATTGGTGTTCCACTCAACGCGAAGCGGTGTTCAGCCTGAATCGCTCTTGTCGCCTTGGCGGTTTTCGTCGCTTCATTTTTGATTGCCTGTGCTTCATCAAGGAACAACGCATGGAACTTATAGTCCTTATAATTTTCATTGTCCTGACGCAATAATGGATAGGACGTAATCCAGACATCTGCGTCTGTATCTTCGTTCCAAATTGCTTCACGAGTCTCTTTGTCTCCGGAGATCACTCTGACGGTCAGGGTAGGCGCGAAACGTTCGATTTCCTTTTTCCAGTTATATACGAGCGATGCAGGTGCAACGACAAGAGAAGGGTGCTCAGGGTTGTGCATTTCCTTTTCTGAAAGGATGAAAGCGATGCTTTGCAGCGTTTTCCCAAGTCCCATATCATCTGCAAGGATGCCGCCGAAGCGATAGTGCGCCAGTGTCTTCAACCAGCGGAACCCGGTAAGCTGATACTCGCGCAAGTCTGCATCAAGGCTTTCAGGTACGGATACTTCGAACGTGTCAGGCTCTTTCAGACGATTAACGAGCGTATCGTAACTGCTGCTCCGCTCGGTTATTCCAGGTTGCAACGCTTCTTCGACCTGCATACTGCGCGCCTGCGATACTTGAATGTGATTGTCCTGGATATCGTTCGCCTGGAGGTCGAATTCATCGGTCAACAGCCTGAACCGGTCGAAGGAGTCCGAATCGAGTGCCAGCACTCCTCCATCGGAAAGCTTATAATACCGCCTCTTCTCAATGATCGCCCGCATAACTTCGGAGATTTCATCTTCGGTAATGCCATCCATTTGAAACGCAATATCGAGCCAGCTGCCCTCTGCGTTCATATCGATCGTAGGCGTCAATTCCGTTTTGGAAAATTGCAGCATTCCTTTCACGGCAGAAGAAAGGTAGACATCGGAAACCTGTTTCAATTCGGGTAAAGCTTGAACTAAAAACAAGTAGATTGCCTCTTCGTCATCCAGATAAACGACTTCGCCATCGTATTTGAATTCAGCCTGTTCAATTACATCCATGATCGCCTGTTCCTGTGCCGATTGCCGCTGGATGATTTTTTCTTCATTTATAACGGTCGGCTGGAACGGATGGATCGTCACCTCTCCATAATGGAACTGGATATCCGCTGTAAGCATATCGTAATGAAAATCGAGGTACACCTGGGCTTTAAGCGGCTGCTGAATCAAATCCTGCTGGACATCGGATGCATAATGGACGTCCGCAATCGAGGATAAAGCGGGCACAACCTCGGATACAATCGTCTCCATATACTCCTTTGAAATCGTATGGTTTCCATTAGAGCGGTAAGGAAGTGTCCCAAGTAGCGCCTCATAAACCGGGACCTTTTCTTCCGGTATATGATAGAACTGACCATTCCGGTAAAGCAGTCCGTAATTGGAGATATATTGATACTTCTTCAAATCTGACATCAGCAGCTGATAGGTGCCCTGCTCTTTCGTCACATGGAGATTCATTTCCGGCATCTCACCATACCATTCCCACTGTTGATACGTATGTTTTCCATCTACCAACGTACAGTTCCGTTCAGCAAGTCTGCTCAATAACGAAGCAGCATCTGCTGGTGGGATAGAAAGGTATCGCTCATCTCTTTTAGGATGAAAGAAAGGGTCGTGGTAAAACTCTTCCTGCTGCGCGATTTTATGCAGCTGCTTGAAAATCTCATCGTCTTCTGGAGTGAGCACATGCTCATCAGGCAAAAACGTAAACTTGCTCGTAATATCGTACTCTCTCTGCTTTACGACATGCTCGAGCAATTCACCGATATCTTTGATCACATACGTCCGCTTCGCGCCAAACTTCATTTCAAGACGGAAGGTCGTTTTGCCGACTTTGGACTGCATGTGGAGGATATATTCCACATCAAGCGGTGTTCGTTCCTGGTTGCTAAAGGTTGTATTCTCCTGCAGGAACGTTTCCGTCAACCGTCTGGAGAAGTCATCTTTTCCTATCGTGAAGAAACGGGATTCATAGGTTTCCTCGCGCTTTGTGGGGCGTGACGTTTCTGCAATCGCCTGACCGCGGATCGCCCAGAGAACTGCAGCGATGTGCTTGCAGGAATAGTAGCTTTCATAAGCAGGACATTCGCAGCTTGCTTCGAGATCGTCATCTTCGAAAAAGAAGATACGAACCTCGTAGTCATAGGTGCCGGTAACGACGGCACGCCAAGAATTGATCGAGGTATTATGGGATAATCCATACACGCGACCGTTCTTGTAATATTCTTTTCCGCGCTCTGAAAACGCAGCGCCTGTCACTTTTTTGATATCTGAAGGTTCCAGTAGATAAGAGTGCATACGGAGCCATCCTAACTTTAAAAGTTTATCTCTTTATTATAGCAAGGAAATCAAATCTTTTCTTATGAAAATATTATTAACTTTTGGTCAAACCTTATTAAGTGTATCGGTTCAGGGAAACCGTCTGCTTTCCGCGGGGAAGATGCCAAGCCTCCTCGGGCTATTCGCCCTGTGGGGTCTTGTCAATCTTGCATTTCCCGCAGGAGTCAGACGGTTTCCCTGCCCGTTAACGAGAGTATGCAAGAGCCTCTTTCTGAATTTAATATTATAAAAGAATCGGTCTTTCTCTACATTATAGACAAATCAGCTGGTTTCCATTGCTTTTGATGGGGGCTTTGTTGGATTGATTTTTGGGTGGGTTTGTGCTAGTTTTTGTAAGGATGATTTTATTAAGTGAACGGAGTTGAACGGTCCAATGTGATTTTTATATCCTGCCTTGAAAAGTGAAGCGGATATTAATTGAATACTGGAGGATATAAATATGAGTATTAAAGAAGAAATGAGTAAACGCCGGACATTCGCGATCATTTCCCACCCGGATGCGGGGAAAACGACGTTGACGGAGAAGTTGTTGTTGACCGGGAATCTGATTCGATCGGCTGGTACGGTAAAAGGTAAGAAATCCGGAAAGTTCGCCACTTCCGACTGGATGGAAATCGAGAAGCAGCGTGGAATTTCCGTCACGTCCAGTGTGATGAACTTCCCTTACCGCGATTATCAGGTGAACATCCTTGATACACCTGGGCACGAAGATTTCAGTGAGGATACGTACCGCACATTGACTGCGGTGGACAGTGTTGTCATGATCATCGATGCGACCAAAGGGATCGAGGCACAGACATTGAAGTTGTTCAAAGTCTGTAAAATGCGCGGTATTCCAATCTTTACGTTCATCAACAAGATGGACCGTGAAGGACGCGATCCATTCGAATTGATGGAGGAAATCGAAGACGTATTGGAAATCGAAACCTATCCGATGACATGGCCGGCTGGCATGGGGAAACGGTTCCTAGGTGTCTTTGACCGCAACCATGAAACGTTCGTCCGCTATACTGGAAACGAAACGGAAGACGTCATCCCTTATAAAGAATTAGAGAATAGTCAGTATGCAGAACTGACAGACGATGCTACTTACCAGGAATCGGAAGAACAACTGATGCTGCTGGACGAAGCTGGAGAAAACTTCGATCGTGAAAAAGTGATGCGTGGAGAGCAGACGCCGGTATTCTTCGGAAGTGCGCTTGCGCCATTCGGTGTCGAAGCATTTTTCGATACATTCATCGATATGGCACCGGAGCCTGCACCACGTCGTTCTACTGAAGGTGTCGTTTCACCGGATGACCCGGAATTCTCTGGTTTCATTTTCAAAATTCAGGCGAACATGAACCCACAGCACCGTGACCGTGTAGCATTCGTACGGATTTGTTCCGGCAAATTCGAACGGGGCATGAACGTGACGCTTGGCCGGACAGGAAAGACGTTCAAGCTTGCACAATCCCAGCAGTTCGTAGCATCTTCACGCGGTACTGTCGAAGAAGCATATGCAGGAGACATCATCGGTATTTATGATCCGAACGTCTACCGCATCGGTGATACGATTCTGACTGGCAAAAGCGTGTTCGAATATGATGAACTGCCGCAATTCCCGCCTGAGGAATTTAAAAAAGTTACTGCCAAGAACGTTATGAAATCGAAGCAGTTCAAAAAAGGGATCGAACAGCTCGTGCAGGAAGGTGCGATCCAGCTGTTCAAGCGCTACCGCTTTGAGGATTACATCCTTGGTGCAGTCGGTCAGCTGCAGTACGACGTTTTCGAATACCGGATGAAAAACGAGTACAACGTCGAAGTTGATCTGCAGACGCTTGGAGAACGGATCCCGCGTTGGTTGAATCCTGAACAGGTCAATGAAGCTTTGTTCGATGAGCGCAATATGCTCGTCCAGGACCGTGAGGGTAATCCGCTCGTACTGTTCAAAAATGATTTTTCATTGAAATGGTTCAAAGATAATAATCCTGACATCGAGTTGATCGACTTGTTCGAAGTCAATCAGTATGACCAGCAATACTAATTATGGAAGCCGTCTACCTTATGGAGGTAGGCGGTTTTTTTGTGTTTCGGTCAAAAATTGAGAAAGTCGGTCATAATTCTGGATTTTCGGTCATAATCCTGAAAAGTCGGTCATAAAACACGAAAATCGGTCATAATCCCAGATTATCGGTCAAGCCCTCACCAATATTTTCCCCTCAAGCATATCTATCGAATATTTGTTCGCATCCATGTTAGAATTGTTAGATATTGTGGTAAACTAATGTTGTATATTTATCTGAACGGAGGATGCGTTGTGGAGAACAAATTCGAGCTAGTTTCCCAGTTTGAACCACAAGGAGATCAGCCACGGGCGATCGAGGAACTTGTGAGCAAGATCAATAAGGGAGAAAAACACCAGACATTGCTTGGTGCGACTGGTACCGGTAAAACATTCACCATGTCGAATGTCATTCAGCAAGTGAATAAGCCGACGTTGATCATTGCGCACAACAAGACGTTGGCTGGACAATTATACAGTGAGTTCAAAGAGTTTTTCCCTAATAATGCAGTCGAATATTTCGTCAGCTATTACGATTATTATCAGCCGGAGGCGTATGTCCCACAGACGGACACATTCATTGAGAAGGACGCAAGTATCAATGATGAAATCGATAAGCTGAGGCACTCCGCAACGTCGTCTTTATTTGAACGGAATGACGTTATCATCGTAGCCAGTGTTTCCTGTATCTACGGCTTGGGTAATCCGGAAGAATACAAGAGTCAGGTGCTCTCTGTCCGGGTCGGCATGGAAAAAGACCGCGACCAGCTGCTGCGGGAACTCGTCGATATCCAATATGCCAGGAATGACATCGACTTTCAGCGTGGAACATTCCGTGTCCGCGGTGACTCAGTCGAGGTCATTCCTGCTTCGCGAGAAGAGCATGCGATGCGGGTCGAATTTTTCGGTGACGAAATCGATCGCATCCGTGAAATCGATGTATTGACCGGCGAGATTGTCGGCGATCGCGATCATGTTGCGATTTTCCCGGCATCCCACTTCGTAACCCGTGAAGAAAAGATGAAGGTCGCCATTAAAAATATTGAAAAAGAACTGGAAGAACAGCTGAAAAAGCTTCGTGACCAAAATAAATTGCTGGAAGCCCAGCGCCTCGAACAGCGTACGAATTATGACCTTGAAATGATGAATGAAATGGGATTCTGTTCAGGAATTGAGAACTATTCCCGTCATCTGACACTTCGAGAAGCGGGTGCGACTCCTTATACATTGATTGATTATTTTCCGGATGATTTCCTGATCATGGTGGATGAATCGCACGTTACGTTGCCGCAGGTTCGGGGAATGTTCAATGGTGACAAAGCGCGTAAACAAGTGCTTGTCGACCATGGCTTCCGTCTACCGTCTGCATTGGATAACCGTCCACTCAAATTTGAGGAATTCGAGAAACATATCAACCAGATCATGTATGTATCAGCGACGCCTGGACCATATGAGCTGGAGCATACTCCATATATGACCGAACAGATCATCCGTCCGACAGGGCTGCTTGATCCGGAAATCGACATTCGTCCGATCAAAGGACAGATTGATGACCTGATTGGTGAAATCAATATTCGCAAGGAGAAAAATGAGCGTGTCCTTGTTACGACTCTCACGAAGAAGATGTCCGAGGACCTTACCGATTACTTGAAGGAACTCGGCATAAAAGTCGCGTACCTCCACTCTGAAATCAAGACGCTTGAGCGGATTGAAATCATTCGTGATCTACGTCTAGGTAAATACGATGTGCTGGTCGGAATCAACTTGCTTCGTGAGGGAATTGACATACCAGAGGTATCACTCGTTACCATACTTGATGCAGATAAAGAAGGCTTCCTTCGTTCTTCTCGATCCCTCGTTCAGACGATCGGGCGTGCTGCACGTAACGAAAACGGCCGCGTCATCATGTATGCGGACAAGATTACCGATTCGATGCAGTTTGCGATTGATGAGACGAACCGGAGACGCGAGAAGCAGATTGCCTATAACGAAGAACATGGAATTACGCCTACAACCATCAAGAAGGAAATCAGGGACGTCATTCGTGCGACAGTTGCTGCAGAGAATGCAGAGGAATACGAGACTACTGCACCGAAACCTTCAGAGATGAGCAAGAAAGAACGTCAGAAGATGATCGAACAGATGGAACAGGAAATGAAGAAAGCGGCCCGCGAACTCAACTTCGAAAAAGCTGCCGAGCTTCGTGACGTACTATTGGAACTAAAAGCGGAAGGATGATGGCGAGATGCCCAGCAAATCAATCAGCATAAAAGGGGCTAGAGCCCATAATTTGAAAAACATAGATGTGGAGATTCCGAAAAATAAACTGGTGGTGCTGACCGGGCTATCTGGTTCAGGGAAATCTTCCCTTGCCTTCGATACCGTCTATGCAGAGGGGCAGCGACGTTATGTCGAATCGCTTTCTGCCTATGCCCGTCAGTTCCTCGGTCAAATGGATAAACCGGATGTCGATTCGATTGAAGGATTGTCCCCGGCAATCTCCATCGACCAGAAAACGACCAGCAAGAACCCACGTTCCACAGTGGGAACTGTAACTGAAATCTTTGATTATCTGCGCCTATTGTTTGCACGTGTTGGGCGGCCGACGTGTCCGAATCACGGAATCGAGATCAGCTCACAGACGGTGCAGCAGATGGTCGACCGCATCATGGAATATCCGGAGCGGACGAAACTGCAGATCCTGGCACCAGTGGTATCTGGTCGTAAAGGTGAGCACGTCAAAGTTTTTGAAAAGCTTCAGCAGGAAGGTTACGTCCGTCTTCGCGTCGATGGCGAAATGAGGGAAATTTCCGAGGAAATAAAATTGAATAAGAACCAAAAACACTCGATTGAAGTCGTAATCGATCGAATTGTCGTAAAAGACAGCATTGAAGGACGTTTGTCTGATTCACTTGAATCTGCCCTTCACCTTGGGGATGGACAGGTGATTGTCGATGTCATTGGAGAAGAAGAGCTGTTGTTCAGTGAACATCATGCATGTCCGATTTGTGGCTTTTCCATCAGTGAACTGGAGCCGAGGATGTTCTCGTTCAACAGCCCGTATGGTGCATGTGGCCGTTGTGATGGACTGGGTACACAGCTTGAAGTCGACCTGGATCTCGTCATTCCGGATTGGACAAGGTCACTTAACGAGCACGCGATTGTAGCGTGGGAGCCGAACAGCTCACAATATTATCCACAGCTGCTGAAAAGTGTCTGTGATCACTACGGCATCGACATGGATATCCCGGTCAAAGATATTCCTAAGAGCCAGATGGACAAAATCCTTCATGGAAGCGGTAAGGATAAGGTCTATTTCCGTTATGAAAATGATTTTGGCAGAGTACGTGAAAACGAGATTTATTTTGAAGGGGTCGTATCGAACATTTCGAGACGATACCGGGAGACTTCGTCTGATTACATCCGTGAACAGATGGAGAAGTACATGTCCCAGAAGGCGTGTCCGAAATGTAAAGGCTACCGCCTGAAAGAAGAATCGCTTTCCGTACGGATCAACGGGAAGCATATTGGTCATACAACTGAGTATTCCGTTACCGATGCAAAAGAATTTTTCGAAAACATCGAGCTTACCGAAAAAGAAGAAAAAATCGCTCGAATGATTTTGAAGGAAATTTGTGAGCGATTGACGTTCCTGATTAACGTAGGATTGGATTACCTGACGCTTTCCCGATCAGCAGGAACGTTGTCGGGTGGGGAAGCACAGCGGATCCGGCTTGCTACACAGATCGGTTCTGCGCTCACCGGCGTGCTGTATGTCCTTGATGAACCTTCGATTGGACTTCATCAGCGTGATAATGATCGTCTGATTCAGACGCTGCAACGCATGCGTGACTTAGATAATACGTTGATCGTCGTCGAGCATGATGAAGATACGATGCTAGCGGCCGATCACCTGATCGATATCGGCCCTGGTGCTGGTGCGCACGGAGGCGAAATCATCTCCCAGGGAACACCGAAGCAGGTCATGAAAGACCGCAAATCATTGACAGGGCAGTACCTGTCCGGGAAAAAGTTCATCCCGTTACCGACTGAACGCCGCAAGCCGGATGGACGTTACCTGGAAATCAAACAGGCAGAAGAAAATAACCTGAAGAAAGTCAACGCGAAGATTCCGCTTGGATTGTTGACCGCTGTTACAGGTGTGTCCGGTTCAGGGAAAAGTACGCTGATCAACGAGATCCTTTATAAGTCCTTATCTATGAAGCTTCATAAGGGCAAGAAGAAGCCAGGTAAACATAAGGAAATCAAAGGAATCGATCAGCTGGAAAAAGTCATCGATATCGACCAGTCACCAATCGGGCGTACTCCGCGTTCCAACCCGGCGACCTACACGAGTGTATTTGATGATGTCCGCGATGTTTTCGCTCAGACGAATGAAGCGAAAATCCGTGGCTACAAAAAAGGCCGGTTCAGTTTCAACGTAAAAGGCGGACGCTGTGAGGCATGCCGTGGAGATGGAATCATCAAGATCGAAATGCACTTCCTGCCGGATGTATATGTTCCATGTGAAGTGTGTCATGGGAAACGCTACAACCGAGAAACACTCGAAGTGAAATATAAAGGGAAGAACATTGCTGATGTATTGCAAATGACGATCGAAGAGTCACTTGAATTTTTTGCGAACATCCCGAAAATCAAGCGTAAGCTTCAGACGATGTTCGATGTCGGACTGGGTTACATCAAGCTCGGTCAGCCTGCGACAACACTTTCCGGAGGGGAGGCGCAGCGCGTGAAGCTTGCCAGTGAATTGCATCGCCGTTCCAATGGGAAATCGTTGTACATTCTTGACGAACCTACCACAGGTCTGCACGTTGATGATATTTCACGATTGCTGAAAGTATTGCAGCGCCTTGTCGATAATGGAGACTCCGTACTGATCATCGAGCACAACCTGGATGTTATCAAAGCGGCCGATCATATTCTTGATCTAGGTCCTGAAGGTGGAGAAAAAGGTGGACAAATCATCGCATCCGGCACACCTGAAGATATCGCTGTACATGAAGATTCCTATACAGGACATTATTTGAAGCCGGTATTGGAACGTGACGTGAAGCGTATGGAAGAACGATTGAATAACACAGAACGCGTAGCGAAGTAATGACAGCATATCGCTTTATCGATCCTGCACTTTACTATAGGATGAATCTATAAGAATCGGATGCAGGTTGCATTCAGAAACAACTGTTGATGAGAGGGGATTTATTCGATGGAAGCGATCGATATGGAAAAAGTACAAGCCAAAATCGATGCATTTGCAAATAAAGATGTCTATGTCCATTTGGAAACGACGAACGGAGCCTACGCTAGCCACTTTGATGAAAAAGCATATAACGTAGGTGCGTTCATCCGTAATGCCAATGTTCGTTATGAGCATGGTAAAATAGTCGAAACCGGGGGTTCCTATCGCGTCGGTCTGAAGCTTGAACTTGGCTGGGTTTATGCTGAAGGTGTCACTGATTATGAAATCGATGACAAGGACCGCTTGCTGATGGCAGGTCATGATCGGGAAGGTAGACTGATGGTCGCACTTGAAATTAGTGAAACACCTTTTTCCCATGAATCGAAAGGAAATGGATGAACGATGAATAAACACCTCGTCGTTATCTATCCGCACCCCGATGATGAATCCTTCGGGGCATCCGGGACGATATCCAAACATCGCGAAGAAGGAATTCCGGTAACCTATTTGTGCGGCACACTTGGAGAAATGGGGAGGAACATGGGCAACCCCACCTTCGCCAATCGAGAAACGTTGTCCACATTCAGAAAAAAAGAGTTGCTGGAAGCCTGCGAAAAACTCGATATCCAGGTGAAAATGCTCGGGTATCGCGACAAGACATTGGAATTCGAGCCAATGCATGAAGTGGCCGCTCACTTAAGAGAGCTGCTGGAGGAGATCCAGCCTCATCTAGTGATTACCCACTACCCTGGCTATGCGGTCCATCCGGATCATGATGCTTTAGGGGCTGCAGCTGTAGAGGCGGTTCGTTTGATGGAGCCTGAGAACCGTCCGGAACTTTGGGCACAGGCGATTTCCAATCACCACGAAGAGGAACTGGGCAAACCTGATATCACCAATGACATCAAGCCGTACTGGGAAAAGAAAATGGCAGCCATCGAAACACATCTCTCCCAGGCACATGGTATGATGACTCTGATGAAGAACAGCAAAGCCTTCAACGAGAATATGGATGAACAATTAGCAAGACTCCGGTACGAGCGTTTTTACAAATGGACATTCAATGATTGATACAACACCACGAGAAGCACCTCATGAAATCGAATCATGCAGGTGCTTTTCTGCTACCTGCACTCACATAATCACCCGGGAAACCACATACAATGGTATGATTTGAAAAAGCAGCGTGTCAGAGACTATAGAACTTTTCAGAAAGGGGAAAGCTTATATGGATGAAAAAAGAATCAGGATTTTGAAAAAGATTGAGGAAGGAAGCTTATCTGCAGAAGAAGGTGCAGAGCTTCTTGAAGCAGCAGATGCTCAGTCCCGTCATGAAAAACAGGATGGATCAGTTTCCACCAAAGTCGACTGGGACCAAGGAGCACAGCAGAAAACGAAAGAAAAAACGAAGAAAAAGAAAAGCATCATGACATATGTTGAGGATGCATTCCACAAAATAAAGAATGTTGATCTGGACTTGAACTTTGGCGATCACGTGAGCGTGTCACATATCTATCATACGGAGGATACATTCAAGCAGATGGACATCCAGATTTCCAATGGTGGGCTCGAGCTGAAGTCGTGGAACGAAGCCTCTGTAAGACTCGAGTGCGAAGCGAAAGTCTATCAGACCGATGATCAGGATGAAGCAAGAAAACGATTTTTGAAGGAAACGGATTTCAAATTGGAAGACGGAACGCTTCTCTTTGCCAGCCCATCAAAAAAACTCAAGACTGATGTGGTTATTTACGTGCCTAAAGGGGATTATGAAGAAATTCACAGCAAGCTTTTCAATGGATCGATCACAGCAAGTGAGTTGAACTGCAGGGAGTTCAATCTGAAAACGACAAACGGATCGATTACGATGGAAGGACTCCGCGGAGATGAATGTGATGCTGAAACATCAAATGGGTCCATTCGTGCGAAACAAAGTGCATTTGATGACTTTGAAGCAGATACGGTCAATGGTTCTGTAAAGCTGTCCGGTGATTTTGGAAAAGTTGATGCTTCAGCAGTAACCGGAAGTGTATCGTGTGAGTATTACGGGAAAAAAGCTCATACAGGATTTTTCCAGACAACGACAGGAAGCGTCCGAGTCAAGGTGCCGGAAAACGTCCGGGTTGATGGAAAGCTGCAGACGAGTATGGGAAGCATCAAATGTGATATTGATGATGCTAAAATCTACAAAGAGAAGAAGGAAATGATCCGGAAAGAACTGTACTTCGTCATTAATGAAAATTACGAGCAGGCATATCATTTGGAGGCGGAAACGAAAACCGGCTCTGTCAAAGTCGAATAAAAAGGAAGTGATTCTTGATGGCAGGTAATTTGAAACGCTCTAAGTCAGACAGGATGGTCGCCGGGGTCCTCGGTGGACTTTCCGATTATATAGGAATGGACGCCAACCTGCTTCGAATTGTCTTTTTGATTCTATGCATCCCGGTCTCTCCACTGATCCTCGTCTATTTAGCAGCAATCTTCATCGTACCGAATGAAAGGAGAGGCAAAACCCAATGAAATCATGGCTGTTGCATATTGTAGTCAATGCTCTTGCAATTTTCATAGTGGCATCCATATTTGATGCGGTGGTAGTAAGTGGAGTGGTCGCAGCGCTGATTGCTGCATTGATTCTATCTGTCCTTAACGCGATCGTCCGACCGATCCTGGTCGTGCTGACACTGCCGATCACTATCGTAACACTAGGATTGTTTTTACTGGTCATCAATGCCATTACATTACTACTGACGGATGCACTGATGGGAAGCAGCTTCGAGGTGAATGGATTTTTCGTCGCCATCCTGGCCGCCATCATCATCGCACTCATCAACCTCGTGTTGAACAGCTTCATAAAAAAATGAGCCAAAAAGCCTTTATGCCGTGTTGCATAGAGGCTTTTTTATTGGCTTCAAGAACAAGTTCAAGTTTTCGAGGTGGTTGAAAGAGTTTAGGTTCGTTTGGGAAGGATTCGCTTTCCTGTGGGGAACTCGAGAGCTTTCTTGGGCTATCGCCCTGCGAGATCTCGCCAAGCTCCTTCACGCATGGGAGTCTTAACCTTCCCCAACGAACCTTGCTTCATTGCATACTAGAAATTTCTAGTGGTATCGTCATTCTTTATAAGTCCACATTCCAACGCTTTGTGTTAATTAAATTCATTAGTTCTTATATAGTTCCGTTATTAAGTTCAAAGTAAAGGGTGGAGGGAAACGGTGAGACTCCTGCGGGAAAAGAATGACAGACGAGATCCCGCAGGGAGGGACGACCGAGGAAGCTCGACGTCTTCCCCGCGGAAAGCGAGCCGTTTCCCAGAACCCGCTCATCTTCCTAACATAGCGGAATCATATAAGAAACAAAGGTAGACGGTTTATTACCAAAGCATTTGGAAAAAATGCTACAATAGGAGACAGTGATTCAGAAAGAATGGAGGATCAGCAAAATGGCGAAAGTTCGCACACAGGATTTGTTGGAGCGGTTCAAACTCGAACTGGTTGCCGGGCAAGACGGCACCCATCGTGAAATACATACAAGTGATATCTCCCGTCCAGGCGTAGAAATGACGGGTTATTTCAAATTCTATCCAAAAGAACGCCTGCAATTATTAGGCAAGACAGAATTGTCCTACTTCAATGAGCTTACATCGGAGGAACGTGTCGATCGCGTTGAACGATTATGCACCGATGTAACGCCTGGCATCGTCATCACCAGGGGGATGGATATTCCACCTGAGCTTGTCACGGCAGCTACAGAAGCAGGGGTACCATTGATGCGCTCACCTTATAAAACGACACGCGTCATCAGCAGGCTGACAAACTTTCTGGAAGGGAAGTTCGCTCCATTCACCGCCATCCATGGCGTCCTTGTCGACATCTATGGAATCGGCGTACTTATTACAGGTCAGAGTGGAGTCGGTAAAAGTGAAACTGCATTAGAGCTTGTAAAGCGGGGGCACCGGCTTGTGGCTGACGACAGTGTGGAAATCAGGCAGGAGGATTATGACACATTGATCGGTAATAGCCCACCGTTGATCGAACACCTTCTGGAAATCCGTGGCCTTGGCATCATTAATGTCATGACGTTGTTCGGAGCAGGAGCCGTCAGGAGTTACAAGCGGATTTCAATGGTGATGAATCTTGAAATTTGGGATCAGAAGAAACAGTATGATCGCCTCGGTCTTGATGAAGATACGATGAAAATCATGGATGTGGAAATTCCGAAAGCAACGATTCCTGTACGTCCTGGTCGGAACTTGGCAGTCATCATTGAAGTGGCTGCGATGAACTTCCGTCTGAAGCGGATGGGTGTCAACGCTGCAGAAGAATTTTCCGATCGGCTTACAAGTGTAATCGAAAAAGATCGTCATCGTGAGAGTTAGGGGGAAATCAAAGTGTCATGTAGTGCAGAACAGCTGGACCGTGTATTTTTACAGTTAGGACCGCTGCCAATCTACTGGTATGGTGTCATCATCGCTTTTGGTGCCTACCTTGGACTATGGCTCGCTATCCGTGAAACTGAGCGGTTAGGCTTGAAAAAAGATCTGATTATTGATGCAGTGGTTATTGCAATTCCGGTTGCGATTCTATCTGCGAGAATCTATTATGTCATTTTTGAATGGGATCGTTATATCGGCGGACCTTGGTGGGATGTCTTCGCAATCTGGGAAGGTGGCATCGCCATCCACGGAGCGCTGATCGGATCCGTCATTACCGCAATCGTTTATGCAAGGGTCAAAGGAGTATCCACTTGGATGCTGATCGATATCGTGGCACCAAGTTTGATTCTCGGACAGGCAATCGGGCGCTGGGGAAACTTCATGAACCAGGAAGCGCATGGTGGGCCGGTATCCGAAAGCTTCTATAATAATTTCATGCAATACTTACCGAACTTCATCAATCAGCAAATGTGTATTGATGGCACGCTTTACCATCCGACATTCCTATATGAATCAGTTTGGAACATCATTGGATTCATCCTGCTTCTAGTTCTACGCAGGTACAATCCGCTTCGAGGCGAGTTGTTCTTAAGCTATGTCATCTGGTATTCAGTAGGCAGATTCTTCATCGAAGGCATGCGTACAGATAGTCTTTATCTGTTCGGACCGCTTCGTACGGCTCAAGTCATTTCCATCGTATTGGTCATTGCGAGTATCGCAATCATCATCTACCGTCGGAAAAAAGGGCTTGCCGATAAGCATTACAATGGAAAGAAAGCGAAGATAGCGAAGTAGCAAGGGGGAGCAGCAGTGCTTGGAATCATCCAGAGAGGCTTGAAGCAGGGACTACAACTGACATGGACATTGGGGAAAGTCATTTTTCCGGTCACACTGATTGTCACCATCCTTCAGTTCACGCCGGTTCTCCCTTGGATTGTGGAAAAGATCTCACCATTGATGAAATGGATCGGCTTATCCGGAGAAGCCGCTGTACCGCTCGTATTAGGGAACTTTCTCAATCTGTACGCAGGTATTGCGGCGATTATTTCATTTGAATTTACGGTCAAAGAAGTGTTCATCCTTGCAGTGATGATGTCGTTTTCCCATAACTTACTGATCGAATCTTCCGTAGCGTCAAAAGTCGGTGTCAACTGGTGGTTCATCGCCGGCATTCGACTTTCGCTGGCATTTGTTTCGGCAATATTAATCAACTGGTTATGGGACGGCGGCCAGGAAATCGCCAAGTACGGGATGGCTCCATCGAGAGACACAATCCCTGAAGGCTGGATAGAAATCCTTCTGCAGGGTGTCCAAACTGCGCTATTAGGCGTCATACAGCTTGCATTGATCGTCATCCCGCTGATGGTCGTCATGCAGTATATGCGCGAAAAGGGCTGGCTCGACATTTTTTCAAAATGGGTTGCCCCGTTCACTAAATTCCTTGGAATGAAGCCGAATACATCAATGACGTTGGTGGCGGGATTGACAATCGGGCTGGCATACGGTGCTGGTCTGATGATCCAGGCTGTCAAAGAGGACGGCGTGTCGAAGAAGGATATGTATCTTGCTTTGATCTTCCTCGTTTCCTGTCACGCGGTTGTAGAAGATACGCTGATCTTCATTCCTCTCGGGATTCCAGTTTGGCCACTGCTAGCCATTCGTCTGGTCACTGCAATTGTACTGACAGCAGCGATCGGTTTCATCTGGAATAAGAAGAATAAACAACAGGAGAGAAAGGATGCCACCTATGAGCATAAATACAATACTTTTTGATTTAGATGGGACATTGATCGACACGAATGAACTGATCATCGCTTCCTTCTTCCATACAACTGAAGCATATGCAGACCGCCCCTATACACGGGAGGAAATCCTGGACTTCATCGGCCCGCCATTAAAAGATAGTCTGGCAACGATCGATCCTGATCGTGTGAATGAAATGCTTGCTACTTACCGTGAGCATAATATCAAGCATCACGATGATTATGTTGAAGCATATGAAGGCGTTGTTGAAACGATCCGAACGTTGAAAGAACGTGGATTCAAGCTGGGAATTGTAACGACGAAAATGCGGAAGACTGTGAACATGGGACTGGAATTGACGGAATTGGATGGATTGTTCGATGTCGTCGTCACGTTGGATGATGTCACGAATGCCAAACCGCACCCTGAACCGATTGTGAAA
Source organism: Thalassobacillus hwangdonensis (assembly GCF_042675915.1). NCBI lineage: Bacteria > Bacillati > Bacillota > Bacilli > Caryophanales > Bacillaceae > Thalassobacillus > Thalassobacillus hwangdonensis. The sequence continues at coordinate 989,465 of NZ_JBHTKL010000005.1, forward strand.
GCGCTAGATGCATTAGGCGCAAAAACCTCCGAGTCCATGATGGTCGGTGACAACACACATGATATTATGGCTGGGAAAAATGCCGGCACCGCTACTGCTGGCGTTGCCTGGACAGTAAAAGGAAGAGAAGTGCTCGATGCCCTTGAGCCGGATCATATGCTGGAAGAGATGAGTGACTTACTGGAAATTGTGGGAGGATGACCGATGCGTAATACCGAGCGTTACCGTGTGGAAAGTGCGAATTCCCTTTGGCATATCTATAAGACTGTTCCTTTTTGGAAAGTCGTGAAAAACTTCATTTTCATCCAAATGGCACGCTACACTCCTTTTTTAGGGATGAAAAATTGGCTGTACCGTACATTCTTACGGATGAAGATCGGGGATGAAACTGCTTTTGCACTGATGGTGATGCTCGATGTTATGTTTCCGGAGCGTATTTCGGTCGGGCGAAATACGGTCATCGGCTATAACACGACCATTCTCGCTCATGAGTATTTGATCAAAGAGTATCGCCTCGGTGATGTGAAAATCGGAGATGAAGTGATGATCGGCGCCAACACGACAATCCTGCCAGGTGTGACAATCGGAGATAGAGCGATCGTGTCTGCAGGAACACTTGTACATAAAGATGTACCTCCAGGTTGTTTTGCCGGCGGAAATCCGATGCGTGTCATCTATACGAAGGAAGAGATGGAAGAACGAGCATCAGAGGATGATTTTTTCAATAGTTGAGCCATATCTGTCATTAAGGCAGGTATGGTTTTTTCATTTGTATAATAATATCCATCATTTGTATAAATAGCCTTCGGGCTTGTATTAATAACACCCGAATTTGTTAAATAAAATCCACCATTTGTTTAATAAACCTTGAGATTTGTAAGTTCCCCTTCTGCACGTGCACATTTTAAAGTGGTTACATGAATGAATTATGCAGGATTAGATACAATGAAAGAGAATTCATATAATACGTTTCAATTATTTGATTCATAGGGAAAGTAACACATAATACATAGTTGAGATGAGGAGGAAGGATAATGGAAAAATTCATCATGGCACTTGATCAAGGGACAACCAGTTCGAGGGCGATTCTTTTCAATCACGATGGTGATATCGTGGAAACTGCTCAAAAGGAGTTCGAGCAATTTTTTCAGAAACCTGGATGGGTCGAGCATGATGCCAATCAAATCTGGACATCGATGCTGGCATGTATCGCGGACGTGCTCCGAAAAGCGGATGTTGAACCTGCACAGGTAGCAGGTCTAGGCATCACCAATCAACGGGAGACAACCGTTGTTTGGGATCGTCATACCGGAAAGCCGGTTTATAAGGCGATAGTGTGGCAGTCTCGTCAAACACAGGATATTTGCAATGAGCTCCGTGAAAAAGGCTACAACGACACGTTCCGCGATAAAACCGGGTTATTGCTAGATCCATATTTTTCCGGTACGAAAGTCAAATGGATCCTCGACAATGTTGAAGGAGCACGAGACAAAGCGGATAATGGTGATCTGATGTTCGGCACGATCGACACGTGGCTTGTCTATAAGCTGTCAGGCGGCAATGCCCATGTAACAGATTACTCGAATGCCTCCAGGACACTTATGTACAATATTTATGATTTAAAGTGGGATGATGAGTTGCTTGAAATCCTTGGAGTCCCGAAATCGATGCTGCCGGAGGTGAAGCCTTCTTCTGAAGTTTACGCAAATACCGTAGATTATCATTTCTTTGGAAAAGAAGTTCCGATTGCAGGAATTGCTGGGGATCAGCAGGCGGCATTATTCGGACAGACATGCTTTGAGAAAGGAATGGCGAAAAATACGTATGGAACTGGTGGTTTCATGCTGTTGAATACTGGTGAAGAGGCGGTGCCTTCAGAGAATGGCCTGCTCACGACCCTAGCTTGGGGTGTAGACGGGAAAGTGGAATATGCACTTGAAGGCAGCATTTTTGTAGCAGGTTCTGCAATCCAGTGGCTTCGGGACGGCTTGGAGATGATCCGTGATTCTGCGGAAAGTGAAGTTTACGCGAAGACGGTCGATTCTACAGACGGCGTGTATGTGGTGCCTGCTTTTGTTGGTCTGGGGACGCCGTATTGGGATAGTGATGCCCGCGGTGCTGTGTTCGGTTTGACACGAGGGACTACAAAAGCCCATTTCATCCGCGCAACGCTTGAGTCGCTTGCTTATCAGACGAAGGATGTCGTCAGATCGATGGTCGAGGATTCCGGGATTGAACTGAAAAAATTGCGGGTGGATGGCGGTGCCGTTAAAAATAACCTGCTGATGCAATTCCAAAGTGATCTGCTGGATGTCGAAGTTGAGCGTCCGAAAATCAATGAAACGACTGCACTTGGCGCAGCTTATCTGGCAGGACTTGCTGTTGGATTCTGGGAAAGTAAAGAAGAAATTGCAAGACAGTGGGACATTGAAAAGACGTTCACTCCTGATATGGATGAAGAGAAGAGTGCGACATTGTATAAAGGCTGGCAGACAGCGGTTGAAGCTACCCGGATATTCAAACATTGATATCCGTCCCCTCTATTGATAGACTGAGTGTACAAATGCATGTGACCGGTTGGAGATGAAGAGAGACCACAGTAGCTTATTGTGCAATAAGCGCTACTTGTGGTCTCTTTTTTATTAATCAAGTATTCCAGAGCAGCCAACCCTCATACATGAAATGCAGCAGATATGGGAATAGAAAAAAGGACACGAATATTGTTCTACGGAAAAAGGAGTGGAAACATGGGGAGCTTATCGAGCTTTGAAAGAAAACAAACAATTGAGGAAATGACAGCCCAGCAATTGGATGTCCTCGTCATCGGTGGAGGAATCACTGGTGCAGGGATCACATTGGATGCTGCTTCAAGAGGAATGAAGACGGCTGTCGTTGAGATGCAGGATTTCGCTGCAGGTACATCCAGCCGTTCGACGAAACTCGTCCACGGCGGATTGAGATATTTGAAACAGTTTGAAGTGCGGATGGTTTCCGAAGTTGGGAAAGAGCGTGAAATCGTTTATGAAAATGGGCCACATGTCACGACACCAGAGTGGATGATGCTTCCATTCTATGAAGGCGGTAACTTCGGTCCGTTCCTTTCCAGTATCGGTTTGCGTGTATATGATTACCTTGCCGGTGTTAAAAAATCGGAACGCAGAACCATCCTCTCAAGGAAACAAGCGCTTGAATATGAACCACTGATCAAGCATGATGGTCTCAAAGGTGCAGGCTATTACGTGGAATATAAGACGGATGATGCAAGACTGACCTTGGAGGTACTGAAGAAAGGCGTCGAACATGGTGCACTTGCTGCCAACTATATGAAAGTGGTCGATTTCCTTTACGATGAAAACGGCAAAGTGAATGGTGCGATCGTAGAGGATCAGATTGATAACTCTCAACATAAGATTCTTGCGAAAAAAGTCATCAATGCAGGTGGGCCGTGGGTCGATGAACTGAGGGAAATTGATGGATCGAAACGAGGAAAGACGCTTCAGCTGACGAAGGGTGTCCACCTTGTTTTTGATGAGGGAAGTTTTCCTCTAAGACAAGCAATTTACTTTGATTCTCCTGATGGCAGGATGATTTTCGCAATCCCTCGGGATGGTAAAACTTATGTCGGCACGACGGATACAGCTTATGATGCTGATATTGCTCATCCAACCATGACGGAAGCGGATCGTGATTATCTGCTTGAGTCTATTCATTATATGTTCCCTTCACTGAACATCACGGAGGAAGACGTGGAGTCGAGCTGGGCTGGATTACGACCGTTGATTCATGAAGAAGATAAAGACCCTTCTGAAATTTCAAGAAGAGATGAGATCTTCGTTTCTGATTCCGGTTTGATTTCAATGGCAGGAGGCAAACTGACAGGTTATCGTAAAATGGCAGAAACCGCAGTCGACCTTATCCGTGACCAGTTCGTCGAAGAATATGAAATCAAATATTCGGATACGGAAACGAAGCACATGCCGATTTCGGGTGGAGAAGTCGGTGGATCGAAAGGGTTTGAAAAGTTTTCCCACGAAAAGGCGATCGAGGGAATCAAACTTGGTCTCACAGAAGCCGACGCAAGAATGCTGGTCAAATTATATGGTTCAAATGTAACTAAAGTGTTTGACTATTATAAGAATGCGGATACTGCTTTCGACCCTGTCGTTTTCGCGATGCTCCGCTATGGTCTAGAGCAAGAATTGACCTATAAACCGGTCGACTTCTTTGTCCGAAGAACAGGAGCATTGTTCTTCCAAATCGACTGGGTGCACGAGCACAAAGAGGCTGTCATCAACTACATGCATAGGGAACTTGGCTGGACAGATGAACAGAAACAGACTTATGAGGCAGAATTGGACCAGCTGCTGGAAGAAGCGGTAAAACCTACGGAGCACGTTTAACATTGAGAAAGTATGGAATCCCACTGGGTTCCATACTTTTTTATTTGTGGTACAGTTGAGAATGGATGTATTTGTAAAAGGAGATTTACATATGAAGTACAAATCTATTGTTTTAATTATCGGCCTGGTCATTTTTGGATTCATTGGTCTCTTATACTGGGAAGGAGAAGATACAGTAGAAGAGCGGGAAGAGATGACGCAACCGACACCTCCGCCTGTCGAACCCCCTGAAATCCTACCTTATGAAGGAGAGCCGTTGACAATTGCCGTGGTAGGCCAGGCACCAGATATCAAAGAAGAGGCACTCATCACCTTTGAAGAAATGGAATTCGATAAGCTCACTGAGTTGGACGAAAGCAGCTACGATGCAGCATTTATCATGAAGGACCATCATGAGAGGGCTGCTGAGCCTGGAGCTGCTCTTACATATAAGCAATCGAACCTTCCATTCTTTTTCATTGAATCAGAAAAAATGTATTTCACCTATACTCTCGAAAAGCAGTCCTATGAGAACGCTCCGGAAAATGAATACTTCATTATTGGTTATCACTCCAACAGGGATGGGACGAGCAACTTTTGGCAAATAGGAGAAGTGGATAAAAAAGCTGCAGAAAAAGAGTATTATAGTCAGGTATTCTCCATGATTGAACATCAATCGAATTCTCAAATAGCACCATATCTGACTGAACTGATTGAAGCAGAGGAACATTTCACCCATATCCTCCATGAAGAAAATGGGCATGAAAGAAAGATTGTATTTTACCAGGTACAGAAAGGTGATAAGAAGGGAATTGGATTGGCATTGTACGAAAGGGATACAGATGTCGCGTGGCAACTTAAGGAGTTTACTTCCGAATTCATTGGACTGGGTGAACTAGGTTCAGGTTCAATCCAACTGGATTCATCCTCGAAACTGGTCTATGGATATGAAAACAGCTGGCCGATGCACCAGTTTGAAAAAGTAGATGAACTCTCCGAAGGAAAGCTGCTTGTCAGAAACAGCATGCTCACCTATGCGATTGTAGATAATAATCAAACGTTCACCGTTGAAAGAGGCGGGTATGACACGGATACTTGGTAACCATTGATGAAATGGAGAGTGGTGTACTTATGCAAATTAAGATAAGAAATGAACGTCCTGAAGATTATAAAGTGGTTGAAGAAGTTGCCAGAGAAGCATTTTGGAATTTATATTTTCCAGGATGTCATGAACATTACGTAATTCACAAAATGAGAGAACATGAGGATTTTATCAAGGATCTTTCATTTGTTATCGAAGTGGAAGGTAAGATTGTCGGTGGTATCTTCTATACTCAATCAAAAATTGTAGCTGAAGATGGAAAAGAATATAAAACGATCAGTTTTGGTCCTGTGTTTATTTCTCCTGAACACCGTAGGAAAGGACTCGGGAGAAAGCTGATCACTCATTCTATCCAAGCAGCGAAAGAAATGGGCTACCGTGCGATCCTTACATTAGGTTATCCATATCATTATGAACCTTATGGATTTCGAGGTGGGAAAAAGTACAGCATATCCATGCCCGATAAGAAGTTCTATAAAGGGTTGCTTGTATTACCGCTTTACGAAAATGCGTTGGATGACATTTCAGGTCATGTGGTTTTTTCAGATGCACTGGAGGTTAACGAAGAAGATGTGGAAGCTTTTGATCAATCATTTCCTCCTAAAGAAAAGAAATTTCAAGAGAGCCAGATTGAATTTGAGAAAGCTGCTTCATTGCTTGATGAATAACAACAGAAACAAAGAAAGCTCGCCTTCAAGAATGGCGAGCTTTTTGAATATCTATGAAAGATCTTTTTCATCAAGCAGAAACACTTCTTCAATCGGTGTCTCTAATTGGCGTGCGATTTTAGCTGCTAATTTCAATGATGGGTTGTATTCGCCTTTTTCCAAGAAGACGATTGTTTCTCGTCGGACGCCAACTTGTTTGGCAAGGTCCGCTTGGGTCATTTGGAATCGAGCGCGAAGTTCTTTAATTCTAGTGATCATGGATGAAATCCTTTCTTTTTCTTACAATCAGCCAGCTGATTGCGAAACTGAAGAACATGCCAGCAAGCCCAAGCATTAAAAGGTCATCCTGTTGGAAGTGTTGATGGAATGCGAACAATGTAAGCCAAATGATCAGAGAGATGAAGTAGGAATAGCCTGCTGCAAACAGCTTCACTTTCTTCGAGCGCTCATCGTCATGAGGATAGCCCGCACTCACATCCTTGAATAGCCTGATTATGACCGGGATAAGGATGAGGCCGACCAGGATAATTGAAATAGAGAGTAGAAGAATTGAAGTAATCGCTGCGTCCGCTTCCAATAGTGTTTGGGCTTGGAGGATTAATCCTATCACAAGCGATGCACCTAATAAAGTGATGACAATCAAGAACAACTTCGAATTCATAAACTTTTCCCTCCTTAATGTTAGAAATAATTAACCTTATGTTATAAATATATAACATAGAAGGGGAATTGCAACCTTTTTCTGAAACATTTATCCAAAAAGTACGTAGTTGTACTATACATAAAAAAGGAGTGCGTATTATGAAGGATATGGCACAATTGCTGGAACAGGACGGGAGAAAGCAGTTGATCATTGGTATCATCAGTGCTTTGATTGGTGCGTTGTTCATCTTTGGACTGTTCGTTGTAGAGGTTGATGGGGTTAGCTATCTGGTCACTGGATTTTTCATTTTCATCTTCCTTTTCATCGGTCTCACTCAACTTTCAGCGGGAGCAAGGGATCTAAGGCAGTCACGTTCTGGTACGAAAAATTTCACAGATGGAGTCGAGTCGGTTGCACATGAATCTTTACCTAAGCGTATGTATCTTGGCTTTCATTCAGGGTTTGATACGAGGACACGGCTATACGACATGGATGGAAACACATACGGTGAGGTAAAAGAGCAGGGGCGTCTAAATAGAGCAGTGAAATTTTTGGGAGGAGCAGTTCATGCTACCCCATTCTTGCCGGGGACGTATGCTTTCTATGACCAGGATGCTAACTTGATCTATTCATTAGATAAAAAGGGAGGATTGCGCTGGCGAAGCTATATTGAAGATGAATCAGGCCATCCAATTGCATATATTGAAGAACCATCAGGAAATAAAGGGAAAGTGCTTCATTACCTAAAAGGAGATCAGCTTATCTGGAAAGCGGAAACGGATTCCTATGGTGATTTTGTAAAAATATACGATACAAGTGGGAAAATGCTTGTTGAAATGAAGCGGGATGCCATTCCTGTAGAAGCTGTCGATCGCTTCGGTTCATCCTCAGGTTTCTTATTGGAATGGCACGATGCGAAAGATGTTACCGATGAACTGCTCGTGTTCACTTTTACGCTACATCTTCGTCGGTTCATGAATTACTGATCATGCAACACCAAAATGATTTCATCTAACCATCCAGGATCAGAGAATTTGTGATAAAATTTATATATCAGAAAATTCTGTATAAACGAGGTGGTCGTGTTGAATTTTTACGAACAGGATCCAAATCTGGCGTTCCAGCTGAAGCATCGGTTACCGGCTGCTTTTTTCGTATGGGCAGATCGTGAATTGCATGCATTCGGAGCTTTGTGTGCTGGAGAAATCGACCAGCGTGCCGTTCATACCGACCGGGAAGGCCAGCCAAAATTGATCAAGTATGATCGGATGGGTGACGATGTTTCGGAAGTATGGCTCAATGAGGGCTATAAGAAAACAGTAAAAGAAACGTATGACCGAGGGATTGTCGGCTATGTCCATAAAGATATCCCCGAGCTCGGACAGAAAGGAAATTACCTCTATTCTTACGCGCAAGGATACCTTCTGTCCCATGCAGAACCTGGCTTTTACTGCCCAGTCACGCTGACGATGGCGACTGCCTACTTGCTGGACCGCTATGCAGACGAACAATTGAAGGAAGCCTACCTTCCTCATGTACTCTCAACCGGGGAGACGGAATTATATGAAGGAGCAACATTTTTAACAGAACGGCAAGGAGGCTCGGATGTCGGTGCGAACGAAGTGCTGGCAGTCAAGAAAGGCTCGGAGTACCGGATCTATGGAGAAAAATATTTTGCAAGCAATGCTGGTGCATGCGGGGTAGCGATGGTGCTGGCGAGACTTGATGGGGCACCGAAGGGTTCAAAGGGGCTGAGTCTATTTTTAGTACCGTGGAAGAAAGAAGACGGAAAGAACAATCATATAAAAATCAGAAGGCTGAAGGATAAGCTTGGAGTGAGGGCGGTTCCATCTGCAGAAGTGGAATTCGAAGGTGCAAAGGCGTTTCTGGTCGGTGAAGCGGAACGGGGTTTCTATTATATGATGGAAGCTTTGAACCTTTCACGAATATGTAATGCTGTCGCATCTATTGGTATTATGAGGCGGGCTTATCTGGAAGCAAGAGAGTACGCGAAAAAGCGGGATGCTTTTGGAAACAAGCTCATCGATTATCCGATGATTCAGGATAGTCTTGCAAAAATGGCAGTGAAACAGGAAGTGGAGACATCGGCCATCTTCGATCTTGTCGCTTCGTTTGATGATTGGAATAAAGGAAATCAGAACGAGGTGAAAACAGTTCTGAACCGCCTGCTGATTGCGATTCTGAAGAAGGAAAGCGCGGAGCAGGCGATTCATTTCTCACATGAAGCGATCGAGATGCACGGTGGGAACGGCTATATTGAAGATTTCGTGACACCTAGACTATTAAGGGATGCACAAGTGCTGACGGTCTGGGAAGGGACGGCAAACATCCTCGGCCTTGAGGTGCTGAGGCTACTTCGTAAATATGAGGCACACAAGTTGTTTGAATCCGAGGTCCTCGAGCGGCTTGATCACGTACCTGACAAACTTCAACCGTTGCGAAAACAGCTCCGGGTTGCTGTCACATCTCTGACTGATGACTGTCAACACATTCTCGAACAGGAAGAGTCGATTCAAACCTTCCATAGTAAGAAACTTGCGGAGAGAATGGCAGCTATCTTCGAAGGGCTGATCGCGTTGGAGGATGCTGCTAAAGGGGATGAGCGCAAACAGAAAGTGGCTGAAATCTATTTTCATCAGACATTCATTCATGAAGAACTCGAAACCGATCCCCTTACATTGAAGTATTTCGATGCAATCATCTATCAGAAATGGGATACGACGATCACGGACTAAACAGAGAGGCGCACGTGCTTCTCTGTTTTCTTTTTGAGCAAAAGGGAAAACTGGATTACAGGAACTACACTGTTGACGGTATTGCTCTGTTTTGGTAGCATGGTAACATATTAGCGAGGTAAAGGATTAAAGAGTATTCAATGGATAAAGGGGTGCACACCATTGGCGAAGCGACTAATGTTCGAAAAACCATTAGGAATGCGGGATACGCTCCCGTTTTTTTATAAACAGAAAAAGACGATCCGGAACAAATTGACCGAAGCGATCGATGCTTACGGTTATTCTTTCATGGACACACCGCTACTGGAATATTACGAGACTGTCGGTGAAGTGAGTGCGACTTCCAATCAGCAATTGTTCAAACTGCTCGATCAGCAAGGGCATTCGCTTGTGCTGCGTCCTGATTTGACAGCCCCAATCGCTCGGGTTGCCGCTTCACAGATGAAAGAAGCTCAATTCCCATTGCGTCTGGCTTATGATGGTCCAGTTTTCCGTGCACAGCAGAAGGAAGGCGGGAAGCCTGCACAATTCGAACAGGTTGGAACAGAACTGATCGGTGACCATTCCATCTATGGCGATGCAGAAGTGATTGCATTGCTAGTAGAGTCCTTACGTGAGGCAGGGTTGGAAGATTTCCAGATCACAGTCGGACATATCGGTTATGTTCGTGCCTTTTTCCAGGAGTTTTTAGGGGAGGACCAGGATGCTACCGATGAGTTGATGGGATATTTGTACAGAAAGAATTATGTCGGCTATCGTGAAGCAGTTGACTCGTTGCCATTGAATGAAGAAAACAAGAGGGCTTTGAAGGAGTTACTGAAACTGCGTGGGAGTGATGAGATTTTCAGTGAAAGTAAATCACTTGCCCGCAATCAGGGTTGTCTGCAGGCAATCAATGAATTGAAACAGCTCCACAAGCTGTTGAAAAATTATCAAGTGGGCGATTATGTCAGCTTTGACCTCAATCTGATCAGCCACATGCATTATTACACAGGGGTGCTGTTCGAAGGGTATGCGCCTAACTTAGGCTCATTGCTTTGTAATGGTGGAAGGTACGATAAACTGCTTCCGTCCTTTCAATTAAATGCCTCCGCTACAGGTTTTGCGGTGCACTTGGAACGATTGGTCGAAGCAATCGGGGCATCAAATGGTCAAGACCAGCGGGTCGGAGTCCTTTTCGACGATGATAGCTTCAAAGCAGCATTGGACGCTGCAAGGGCATTGAGAGCTGAAGGGAAAAAGGTGCTGATGCAGCATGTCGATCAGATCATCGACTTGGAACAATTCCAGGCTGCGCTTGAGGAAGTCGTAGATGTAACGCAGACGGGAGGTTTCTTTGATGAATGAATCGCTTACGATCGCAATGCCGAAAGGGCGTATTTTTGAAGAAGCGGCCGAACTGATGAAAGCTGCTGGATACGACCTTTTGGAAAATATGGAGGAAACGAGGAAACTGATTCTCCAATTCCCTGACCAGAACATTCAGATCATGATGGCTAAGCCGATGGATGTCGTCACTTATGTAGAGCATGGTGCTGCAGATATCGGGATTGCAGGGAAAGACGTGCTTTTGGAACAGGACCGCGATGTCTATGAAGTACTTGATCTTGGAATCAGCCCTTGTTATCTGGCGGTCGCAGGTTTGCCGGATACACAAATGGGAAAAATCGCACCAAAGATCGCGACAAAGTATCCGCAGATTGCTTCGGATTATTTCCGTGAACAAGGTGAGCAGATCGAAATCATTTCATTAAACGGGTCAATCGAGCTTGCTCCTTTGATCGGACTTGCGGACAGGATCGTCGATATCGTTTCCACTGGTCGGACATTGAAGGAAAATGGCCTTGTTGAATATGAAAAAATCGTTGATGTCACATCGAGATTGATCGTCAATCCTGTCAGCTATCGGCTTAAAAGTGCCCGGATTGATGAGATGGTACGAAGCTTAAGCAGGGTGATTGAGGAGAATGCGGTATGAAAATAGTAACAGAGGAATCGATTGAATCGCTGAAACGTACGGTCGATACCGGAACGGAAGAACAGCGGAAAGCGGTCCAGGTAATTATCGAAGGGGTTAAGACGGATGGTGACGAAGCTGTACGCCGTTACACTTCTAAGTTTGATGGAGTAGAATTGGACACGTTCCGAATTCAACCGCAAGAAATCGAGCGTGCCTATCATGCACTAGATGCGGAAATGGTCGCTGTACTCAAAGAAGCTGCCGAAAACATCAGAAATTTTCATGAAAAACAACGCACGCATTCCTGGTTCGATACAAGTGCAGATGGCAGTATCCTCGGTCAGAAAATCACCCCACTTGATGCTGTTGGAGTTTATGTACCTGGAGGGACTGCTGCCTATCCTTCTTCCGTGTTCATGAATGTCATCCCTGCCCAAGTAGCAGGGGTGGAACGGATAGCGATGGTTACGCCTCCTAGTGTGGATGGCACTGTTCCGGCTGGGGTTCTTGTCGCAGCCGACATTCTTGGTGTAGAGGAAATCTACAAAATTGGTGGTGCCCAGGCGGTAGCTGCTCTAGCATATGGGACCTCTTCCATCAATCCAGTGGACAAAATCGTCGGTCCCGGCAATATTTTTGTCGCACTTGCAAAGCGGGAAGTGTTCGGCGACGTTGCGATCGATATGATTGCGGGTCCGAGTGAAATCGTCGTATTAGCGGATGACACAGCCGATGCTTACGAAATTGCTGCAGATCTGTTGTCACAGGCAGAACATGATCAGCGGTCTTCCTGTATGTTCGTAACGACAAGTGAGAAGCTTGCAACTGAAGTGCAAAAGGAAGTTGATGATCAACTGTCCACACTTCCACGTAAGGAAATCGCGTCAACAAGTATCGACGATCATGGTGCAATTATCGTTTGTGAGTCGATGGATCAGGCAGTAGCTGTGGTTAATCGACTGGCACCGGAACACTTGGAAGTGCTGACTGCCGAGCCATTCCAACTGCTTCCGCAGATCAAGCATGCGGGCGCAATTTTTCTAGGAAAATACAGCAGTGAACCGATCGGCGATTATTTTGCAGGACCGAATCATGTGTTACCTACCAACGGGACTGCGCGGTTTTCCAGTCCGTTGAATGTTGGCGATTTCGTGAAGAAGTCGAGCATTATCTCTTATAGTCGGAAGGCGTGGGAGGAAAACCATCAGAAAATTGCAGCCTTTGCCCGGTTGGAAGGACTGGAAGCACACGCAAGAGCAGTGGAGAGCAGGAAGGGGAAAGAAAATGAGTGAAGCAAGGACAGCCGCGATTGAACGAAAAACGAGAGAAACAGATATAGATTTGAACATAAATCTGGATGGAACAGGAAAAGTGGATCTTGATGTACAAGTTCCTTTTCTTGCACATATGCTGGAGTTATTTGCGAAGCACGGATTTTTCGACCTGAATGTGAAAGGCTACGGGGATATCGAGGTCGATGACCATCATCTGACGGAGGATATCGGAATCTGTCTCGGTCAGACGATTCGCCAGGCACTTGGAGATAAATCCGGAATCAAACGGTACGGATCTATGACGCTACCGATGGATGAGACGCTTGTCACGGTAGCGGTCGATTTAAGTGATCGCCCACACTTAGAGTGGAGAGCAGAGTTGCCGAAAGCCAAAGTCGGTACATTCGATACGGAGAATGTCCACGAATTTTTCTGGAAGCTTGCATTGGAAGCTAGGATGAACCTGCATATTGTTGTGCACCATGGTGAGAATACCCACCATATCATTGAAGCGATGTTCAAAGCGTTTGCACGTGCACTCGATGAAGCTACACTAAAGGATCCGCGTGTCCAAGGCGTCCCAAGTACGAAAGGAAGCTTGTAACATGATTGGAATTATCGATTATGGGATGGGCAATCTGTTCAGCGTTTCGAAGGCGTTGGAACGGTTGGACGTCCCTTATGTCATCGGTGACAGGCCGGAAAAGCTGGAAGGCTGTGATGGCTATATCCTGCCAGGTGTAGGGGCTTTCCCGGATGCGATGAAAGCACTAGATCAGCATGGATTCACCGATTTTGTCAAAACACTCGTCGATGAAAGCATCCCGCTATATGGAATCTGTCTCGGCATGCAGCTGCTGTTTGAGAAAAGCGAAGAAAACGGCAGCAATAAAGGACTGGGCTTGCTTCCAGGCAGTGTGATCCGGTTTGTCGGTCATGACAAAGAAGGGAAGAAATATAAAGTTCCACATATGGGCTGGAACAAGCTTGAGGTGTACCAGCCCTACAATCAACTGATGCGGGGAATCGAAGAGGATTACGTTTATTTTGTTCATTCCTTCTATGTGGATACGACAGATCGTTCGATTTTACTGGCATCGAGTACGTATGATGTCGAAGTACCTGCTATCGTTGGCAAAGGTTCGTTATATGCAAGTCAGTTCCACCCTGAAAAGAGCGGGGAAGCTGGCATGAAGTTATTGAGGAACTTCTGTGACCAAGTAGAGCAGAGCAAGGGAGGAAGACGATGAGTTTTACATTATATCCTGCAATCGATATGCGTGGTGGTAAGTGCGTCCGCCTCGAACAAGGGGATTTTGCAAAAGAAACCGTTTATGGAGATGATCCATTTGAAGTTGCGAAGGGTTTCGTAGAAGCAGGCGCAAGCTGGATCCACATGGTCGACCTTGATGGTGCGAAGCAAGGGTCGAAAATGAATGGAGCATTCGTCCTGCGTGTTGCAAATGAACTCGACTGCAACGTTCAAATCGGTGGCGGCATCCGTTCGGAAGAAGATGTCCGTTATTATTTGGACAATGGAGTCGACCGCGTCATCCTAGGATCCCTTGCTGTACGCGATCTTGAATTGACGAAGCAGCTGATCCGCACGTATGGAAATAAAATCGCCATCGGTCTTGATGCTCGTGATGGGTTCGTTGCCACAGAAGGCTGGCTGGAAAAGTCAGAAGTGAAGGCGGTCGATCTCGGAAAAGAGCTGACAGCAGCCGGAGCCGAGACGTTCATCTATACCGATATTGCGAAAGACGGCATGCTTTCCGGACCAAATACGAAAGAAATCGTCCGCCTGGCGAAAGAAACCGGTGCTGATGTCATCGCTTCCGGTGGCATAAAAGATTTGGATGATATTCGGACACTGAAATTATACAAGGATCAGGGAGTTGCGGGTACGATCATCGGAAAAGCACTGTACACAAACCAGTTCACATTAGAAGATGCGCTGAAGGAGGAAATGTGATGCTATCCAAACGGATCATCCCATGCCTCGATGTAAAAGAGGGCAGAGTCGTGAAAGGCATACAGTTCGTAGATATACGTGATGCAGGTGACCCGGTTGAACTTTCGAAAGTGTATGATGAGCAGGGAGCTGACGAACTAGTCTTTCTTGATATTTCTGCAACACACGAAGGTAGGAAAACGATGGTCGACGTCGTTCGTAAAGTAGCCGCGGAACTAGCCATCCCATTTACGGTCGGTGGGGGGATCGGCTCACTGGAGGATATGAAAGAAATACTCCGCAACGGGGCAGATAAAGTTTCCTTGAATTCAGCAGCGATCCGTCGTCCTGAGCTGATTCGTGAAGGTGCGGATTACTTCGGCACTCAGTGCATCGTCGTGGCCATCGATGCTAAATATGAGGAAAGCATTGGGACGTGGCGCGTCTATACCCATGGCGGAAGAAAAGCGACGGAATGGACCGTGCTGGATTGGGTAAAGGAAGCGGTCCGTCAAGGTGCGGGAGAAATCCTGCTCACCTCGATGGATCAGGACGGAGCGAAGACAGGTTTCGATCTTCCATTACTGAAGGCCGTCCAGGAAGTGGTGTCCGTTCCTGTAATTGCTTCAGGCGGTGCTGGGAACAGCGACCATTTTTACGAAGTATTCAAGGAAGCAGATGCAGATGCGGCACTTGCTGCTTCCATTTTTCACTACAAGGAAACATCTGTACAAAAAGTGAAAGAAGCTTTGGCTGAAAAAGGGGTGATCGTCCGATGAACGTAGATACGATACAATTTGATGAAAAAGGGCTTGTCCCGGCTATCGTCCAGGATGCAAGAAGCAGAGAAGTACTCACGTTGGCTTATATGAATAAAGAAGCATTGGAAAAGACGCTTGAAATCGGAGAGACGGTATTTTTCAGCCGTTCACGACAGGAGCTATGGCATAAAGGTGAAACGTCCGGGAACACCCAGAAAGTCACAGCGATCCGCTATGACTGTGATAAAGATGCACTGCTTGTCCAAGTAATCCCAAGCGGACCTGCCTGTCATAAAGGGGATTACAGCTGTTTTTCTGAGAATCTCACTGAAGAATCAGAGAAACCGAAGCTGAATCGTTTCGAGATGCTCGACCAGCTCGAATCTTTACTGGCAGAACGTAAGACTACGCTCCCGGAAGGTTCGTACACTAGTACGTTGTTCCAGGAGGGTGTCGATCGGATTGCCAAGAAAATCGGTGAAGAGGCGGGGGAAGTCATCATCGCTGCGAAAAACGATGATCCGGAAGAACTGGCGATGGAATCGGCGGATCTCCTGTTCCATTTACTGCTTCTATTGACCGATCGTGGGGTACCATTCGACAACGTCATCCAAGTGTTAGAAAAAAGACATGCCAAATAGACTATAGAACGAGCAGATTTGACAAAATCCTCTATATCCGCATGTCAATTTATGATATACTTCTAAAGTATTGACAAGGTGATAGGAGGACAGTAATGCGAACTTCTGAGAATGCTACAGTAGAACAAGTGAATAATAAAGTCATCACTTTTGTACCGAATGGAGATCTCTACTTCTCATATGGTGTACAGGCCTTTCAGAAGCGAAAGTTTGACCTGGCAGAAAAGTGGCTTAAGATGGCGTTGGAGAAATCCCCGGAGGAAGCCCTCTATGCTTGCCAGCTTTCGGTCATTTACACAGAGCAGGGTTCCTATCATGCGGCAAATCAAGTGCTGACGGAAGTTCTATCCCAGCACGGGACTGAGTATATCGATTGCTATTATCTGATTGCTAATAATTACGCGCATTTAGGGTTATTCAATGACGCGAAAAAATATGCAGAGAAGTATCTTGAGAAATCTGAAGACGAAGGTGAGTTCAAAGAGGCGGCGGACCAGCTGCTTGAGCTGATCCATACGTTGAGTGATGAAGAAGATGATGAGTGGGCGCTTGATGATGAAGATGACCTGCTGATCTATCAGGAAACAGCTTTTTATCATATCCAGCATCAAGAATGGGATAAAGCGCTTGTCGTGCTTGAAGAAATGATGCAGCTCTTCCCGGATTACACTACTGCCAAGCACGAGTACACATTCGCTCTCTTTTACCAGGGCGATCAGAAAGGCGCGATTGAACTGGAACAGAGATGGCTGGAGAAGGATCCTGAGAACTTGAACAGCCATGTGAACCTCGCGATCTTCTTCAAGGAACGCAACGAAACCGAGCAATGTGAATATCATGTACAGATATTACGGAATATCTACCCGATCCATGATCAGCAGAAGCTGTATATTGCACAGACGTTGACGGTTGCAGGTTATTATGAAGAAGCCTATCAGCGCTTCAAGATGATTCGCTCCAGAGATATCAAGCAGGCAAAAGCATTTTATAAATGGCACAGCGTAGCTTGCTACCATAATGGATACCCGTCGAAAGCATTGCAGCTTTGGGAACAAGGATGCAGAAAGTACCCCGCATTATCGAATGAAGGAGGCCCATGGAGCAACTGATTGCTCCAATGCGCTCCAATCGTTCTTTCTGAGCATATCGATAGACGCTGGGACTACTGTTTAATAAGATGGGTAATGTATAAAGTATAGAATCGTCTCAGAGTCAAAAGCGTTAAGGAGTTGATATGAATGTCTGAAGAACACATTTATGATGTGATTATCGCAGGAGCAGGTCCTGCAGGTATGACTGCAGCTGTATATACCTCCCGTGGTAATCTGGATACACTGATGATCGAACGTGGAATCCCTGGTGGCCAGATGGCAAACACAGAAGATGTTGAAAACTATCCAGGCTTTGAAAATATTCTGGGTCCGGATCTTTCCAACAAGATGTTTGAACATGCCAAGAAATTCGGGGCTGAATATGCGTATGGCGATATTAAGAAAATCATCGATGGAAAAGAATATAAGACAGTCGTAGCAGGTAATAAAGAGTACAAAGCACGTTCTGTCATCATCGGTACTGGCGCGGAGTATAAAGAACTTGGTGTACCAGGTGAAAAAGAGCTCAGCGGCCGCGGTGTTTCCTATTGTGCGGTTTGTGATGGTGCCTTTTTCCGTGACAAGGAACTGGTAGTTGTCGGCGGAGGTGACTCTGCGGTAGAAGAAGGTGTCTACCTTACGAAGTTTGCCAGCAAAGTGACGATCGTCCACCGTCGTGATGAGCTTCGTGCACAGCCGATCCTTCAACAGCGAGCGTTCGATAACGATAAGATCGATTTCATTTGGAATACCGAAGTGAAGACCATCAATGAAAAGGATGGAAAAGTCGGAAGCGTTACGATGCACAACAACAAAACAGGTGAAGATCAAGATTTCGACACGAATGGGGTATTCATCTATATCGGTATGATTCCTTTGAGTGGTCCATTCAGCGACCTTGGGATCACCAACGAACAAGGGTATATCGAAACAGATGAACGCATGGAGACAAAAGTCCCAGGAATCTTCGCTGCTGGAGATATCCGTGAGAAAGAGCTTCGTCAAATTGTGACAGCTACCGGAGACGGAAGTATTGCGGCTCAATCCGCCCAGCATTATATCGAAAATCTAATGGAAGAATTGAAGGCGGTAAAATAAGCTGCAATGGCTTTGTCGAGGAGGGTCGAATTTCCTCTGTGACAAAGTAACTGCATCTTAACCCTCTTGTAACACGCCTGAAACATTGATGGGGTACAATAAAAGTAATTAATTGACCCCCTTTTAATAGATATATCTATTAAGCACAGGTGAACGTTCGCCTGTGTTCTTTTTTTGTGCAAAAACAGCCGAACCTCCATGTTCCGACAAACCATCGGAAAACATAACATTGTAGGTGGAATCTGATTCATTGTATAATGATAAAAGGTGTCCTCACATAAGAACGAGGTGAAAAGTGATGCAACGCGTAACCAATTGTATCCTGAAATCCGGCGATCAGATGCTGATGCTGAAGAAGCCGAGACGTGGCTGGTATGTAGCGCCCGGCGGGAAAATGGAGCCAGGTGAGTCGATTAAGGAATCCGTCGTCCGTGAATTTCAGGAAGAAACAGGATTGACCGTACAGACCCCGGAATTGAAAGGGTCATTTACTTTTATCATTCGCGAAGGCGATCGCACTGTAGATGAATGGATGATGTTTACTTTTTACTCAGAATCCTATACAGGTACGATGCTGGAAGAAAGCGAAGAAGGGGAGCTAGAATGGGTTCCTGTCGATGAAGTACTGAATAAACCGATGGCGGAAGGAGATCGCCATTTTTTACATCATATACTTTCAACAAACGAACAGGTGTATGGAACATTCGTCTATACTCCAGATTTTCAATTGCTGGAAATGGACCTTGATCCGACGAAGCCTGAGTAAGAGTAGAGATTGAGGATATAGGGAGAGTGGATGGATCATGACGGAAAAGGTACTTGATAAAGAAACACAGCTGGTCATCATTACCGGGATGTCCGGTGCAGGAAAGACAGTCGCAGTCCAAAGTTTTGAAGATCTCGGTTTCTTTTGTGTCGATAATCTTCCACCTGCATTGTTACCGAAGTTTCTGGAACTGATGAAAGACTCCTCCAATGACATCCAAAATGTCGCACTTGTGATGGATCTTCGCGGAAGAGAATTCTTCGAAGCGTTATTTGAAGCATTGGACAAACTGGGAGAAGAAAGCTGGCT
Organism: Thalassobacillus hwangdonensis; assembly: GCF_042675915.1. Classification (NCBI taxonomy): domain Bacteria; kingdom Bacillati; phylum Bacillota; class Bacilli; order Caryophanales; family Bacillaceae; genus Thalassobacillus; species Thalassobacillus hwangdonensis. The sequence goes on from NZ_JBHTKL010000005.1 coordinate 1,008,867, forward strand.
GCATGCCCACATCCTGTTTTTGGATGCACAGGATCAGTCTCTTGTTTCGAGATATAAAGAAACAAGAAGGTCCCATCCACTTGCGAAGGAAGGGCTTCCTCTGGAAGGAATCAGACAGGAAAGAAGACTGCTGGATGAACTTCGCGGAAGGGCGCAGACAATCATCGATACAACCAGTCTGAAACCAAGAGAATTGAGAGAGCAGATCATCGAGACGTATGCTGATACGAAGCGGAAACAGGAAATTTTCTCTGTACAGATGGTTTCATTCGGCTTCAAATACGGAATTCCGATCGACGCAGACCTCGTCTTCGATGTCCGTTTCCTTCCGAACCCGCATTATGTCGAGCATATGCGTCCATTGACCGGTCTGAACACAGAAGTATCATCGTACGTATTCAAGTGGTCGGATTCTCAGAAATTCCTGGAAAAGCTGATGGATCTGCTGCAATTCATGCTGCCGCAATATAAGCGTGAAGGAAAAAGTCAGCTGATTATCGCAATCGGCTGTACAGGCGGTCAGCATCGTTCTGTTGCTATCGCTGAACACTTGGCAAAACATTTCTCGACAGATTTTGTGACCCATGTGACTCACCGTGACATTGAAAAAAGAAAGGGTCATTGAACATGGGAAATGAATCATTGCCTAAAGTCGTGGTCCTTGGAGGAGGAACAGGTATGCCTGTCCTTCTTCGTGGACTGAAAAATTACCCGATCGATTTGTCAGCCATCGTCACGGTCGCAGATGATGGAGGAAGTTCGGGCAGATTAATCAATGAGATGGCCATCCCTGCACCTGGGGATATCCGAAATGTCATCGCAGCATTGTCGGATGCCGAGCCGATGCTTCTGGACCTTTTTCAACACCGATTCAAAAATGGAAATGGATTATCCGGGCACTCGATGGGAAACCTATTATTAGCTGCATTGACATCAATGACAGGAGATTTCTTCACTGGAATCAAGGAGATTTCCCGGGTGTTGAATGTCAAAGGGAAAATTTACCCGATTGCAAATCAGAATATGTCTTTACACGCCGAGATGGCAGATGGTACGTTTGTTTCCGGCGAATCGAATATTCCGAAACAGAACAAGCGAATCAAGCGTGTCTTTCTACGACCTGATCCGGTCCAGCCTTTACCTGAAGCAGTAAAGGCGATCAAGGAAGCGGATCTTGTCGTCATCGCACCTGGCAGTCTTTATACGAGTACCTTGCCAAATCTGATTGTACCTCAGATTTCCCAGGCATTAAGAGAAACAAACGGGAAGGTCACGTATGTATGCAACGTCATGACCCAGCAGGGAGAAACGAAAGGGTACACTGCAGGCGATCACGTCCAGGCAATCTATGATCACATCGGTGAAGGCTGTGTCCAATCGGTCATCGTTCACAACCTGCCGATTGAACAGGACGTAAAGAAAATCTATGCGGAAGAAAACGCGGAACCGGTCATCTACGATAAAGAGCGTATTGATACGATGGGTCTTGAGATCATCGAAGAAGACATTGTCGATCACCAGCGCTTGGAACTGCGTCATAATACAGATAAAATCGCCAACCTGCTCTATTCGATGATATAGAGTCCAGGTTGTTTTTATGGGGAGGTGTGGAAGTCTTGTCATTTGCATCAGAGATAAAGAAGGAACTTACCAATGCTGAAATCGGTGATTGCTGTGCCCAGTCGGAGCTTGCTGCATTGATCCGAATGAATGGAACGGTGTCTTTGACATCGGAAAAGCAATATATGCTGGACGTACAGACGGAGAACGCAGCGATTGCAAGGAGAATCTATAAGCTGATCAAAAGTCTTTATCCATATCCTGTAGAATTGCTTGTAAGGAAGAAAATGCGCCTTAAGAAAAACAATGTCTACATTGTACGGCTGAAAGAAAAGGTCAATACGATTCTTGAAGATTTGGATATTCTTAAAGGTCCATTCTCATTCAATAGGACGATTTCCGATCGATATAAGCAGGATACGTGCTGCAAGCGTGCATACTTGAGAGGTGCGTTTCTGGCTGGCGGTTCAGTCAACAATCCGGAAACATCCTCGTACCATTTGGAGATCTATAATTCCTATAACGAACACAACGAGGCGTTGTGTGAACTGATGAATGAGTTCTCCCTTCATGCAAGGACGTTGGAACGGAAAAAAGGGTTCATCACCTATATAAAAGAGGCTGAGAAAATCACTGAATTCCTTAGCAATATCGGCGCGCATCAGGCTTTATTCAAGTTTGAAGATGTGCGGATCGTACGTGATATGAGGAACTCCGTCAACCGTCTCGTCAATTGTGAAACAGCCAATCTCAACAAAACGATCGGCGCTGCATTCAGGCAGGTGGAAAACATCAAGTTCATCAAGAAGACAGTAGGGATTGAAGCACTACCTGAGAAGCTTCAGGAAATTGCAATGCTGCGTCTCCTCCATCAGGAGGTCTCTCTTAAGGAGCTTGGAGAACTTGTCTCGACAGGCAACATCAGTAAGTCAGGCATCAATCATCGCTTACGCAAAATTGATGAATTTGCTGACAAAGTCCGTCGAGGAGAATTTATTGAAAACAGCCAAAAATGATGCACCTGAAAAAACATTCATGCTATAATGGATGCAATCAAAAAACGCTTTCATAAGGGAAGCGTTTTTTCTTCCCTTATAGTGATAGCGCTTACGAAGAATTGAGTGACGGAGAGAGGAGAATGAGGGTGATTGAACGGTCGATAACAGTAGAACTGGAAGCAGGTCTTCAGGCGAGACCGGCAGCACAGTTTGTCCAAAGGGCGAATAGCTTTTCGTCCAACCTTTTTATTGAAAAGGATAAGAAACGGGTCAATGCGAAAAGTATCATGGGCCTGATGAGTCTTGCAGTCGGATCCGGAGAGGAAATTCTCCTGGTCGCAGAAGGTAAGGATGAGGAAGAAGCAATGGAGGAGCTAAGCGCCTTCGTAAAAGAATAAGAAAAGCGTTGCTAATTTGTTAGCAACGCTTTTTTAATTAATGTTATTCAGTTGGTTTCTTTTCCATTACTTTGTCGATCAAGCCATATTCCTTCGCTTTGTGCGCCGGCATGAAGTTGTCACGATCCGTGTCGCGCTCGATTACTTCAAGTGGCTGACCAGTACGGTCTGCTAGGATGTGGTTCAGTTTATCACGCATTTCAAGAATACGCTTCGCGTGAATTTCGATATCTGCAGCCTGACCTTGTGTACCGCCAAGTGGCTGGTGAATCATCACTTCACTGTTCGGAAGCGCATAACGTTTTCCTTTTTCACCTGCTGCAAGCAGGAATGCTCCCATGGATGCAGCCATACCGATACAGATTGTGGATACATTCGGCTTGATGAATTGCATCGTATCGTAGATGGCCATACCTGCAGTGATGGAACCACCAGGTGAGTTGATGTATAACGAGATGTCTTTTTCCGGATCATCTGCAGCAAGGAAAAGCAGCTGCGCTACGATAGAGTTGGAGATGTTATCGTCGATCGGGCTTCCAAGCATGATGATGCGGTCTTTAAGTAAGCGTGAATAGATATCGTATGCACGTTCTCCGCGGTTTGTCTGTTCAATAACTGTTGGGACTAGATTCATAATAGGTTCCTCCTTCATCACTTTTATCTTTTTGATGATGTGATATGTTTATCATACATCGATGGTCAATTAAGGTCAAACAAAACCCCCTGACCTCCGATGGTCGAAATCCTTCTACCATGATTCCCTATTTTAAAGAGAATAAACACGGCTTTTTCTCTGTTTTTCCTGAACTGGTAGTGGGGTTGTTGATGGGACTGGAACGGATTCCCTTTCCGCGGACGAACGGTCAAGCCTCCTCACTTCGTTGCGGGGTCTAGACGCGCTCGTTTTTCCGCAGGAGTGTCACCCGTTCCAGTCCCATCAACGCTATGGTTAATTACAGTAGGACGACAAAAAAATTCTCATGTAATTTAGTTTCGTTCTTTCTATAAATGGAAGAGTGGTGAGGAAAATGGTGAGACTCCTCGAAAATAAGTTCGTATTTTCTTCGTGCGGTGTTATTTCAAGATGTATTTCAAAGTCCAGCGGGAAGAAAAGACTGACGAGACCCCACAGGGAGGTACGACCGAGGAGGCTCGACGTCTTGCCCGCGGAAAGCGAGCCATTTCCCTCACCACGATACTCTAATGATGGATAACGAAACTTATTTATATAAGCTGGTATTTGTTTTTGGGGCGGCCTCTTGAGCCGTAGTCGCAGAGGACTTCGACTTCTCCTTTTTCCACCATATAGTGCAAGTACCGATGAACGGTCTGATAGGCGATCGGGAGGGAGGACTGGATTGAATTGATGGTGACGGCATTGTCCTGGCTGAACAGGTAATGCCTGATTTTTTTCATCGTATCAGGGTTGATACCTTTGTCCACAAATGCATCTTTGTCCGCATTTGATAGTTTTGCAACTTTCAAATTCAATCGGATCCGTGAAATGAGATCAGGTGCTTTGATCGGTTTCAGTGCGAAGTCGGTTGCACCTGCTTCGATGAACTTGTTGGCGATTTCCTGTCGTTCTTCGACGGTGAGGATGATGATCGGTGTATGCTTATCCCGTTTGCGGATTTCTTTGACCGTCTTCAATCCATCCCACTCCGGCATATGGTAATCGACCAGCACAAGATCCGGTTGTAATTTTTCGAACAGGGAGACACCTTGCTTTCCATTGGTTGCTTCGACTGCTGTCCACTCAGAAAATTCGCAGATTTCTTTCAAGGTGAAACGGATGGTTTCATTATCATCAATGATCAAAATCATGATACAGCTTCCTTTCCTTGTTGGTGTGGTAAGGTGATCGTCGTTTTTGTATGTGATCCTGGTATGCTTGCTACGTTGATGGTTCCCTGGTGGTTTTCGATGACCCGTTTCACAAAAGGCAGGCCGATTCCAGATGAATTCTTCGTACTGAATCCTTCCTTCCATATATGGAGGAGGTCCTCTTTGTCGATGCCGGGCCCGTCATCGATCACTTCAATGGAAACATGCGCTTCCGTGGCACGCACCGTAACGGTGATTTTCCCTCCTGTTTCGTGAAGGTAAATCAGTGAATTTTCAATGATGTTCGATATGGCTCTTGCCATTCGGATTTTGTTGACCTGAATGGTTGGAACCGGATCTTCGGTGATCAGTTCAAATTCGATGGATTGCTCATCCATTGACAGGTGACTCAGTACATAATCCATCAGTTCTTCAATTTCGATTTCATTTCTTACATCCTCAGAAAGCATATCTGCGATCATATCCTTCATTTTCGATATGGACTGATGAATGCGTTCGTAGTAGTTCATTGTTTTGGTGTCAGAAGCGTCGGCTTTCATTTCCATAAGTGAGATGAGTCCTTCCACTGAGACAAGTGGAGTCTTCAGGTCATGCACCAAGGTGTGCATCTCCTGATACACTTTCGATTCGATCAGGTCATCCTTCGTTTTCTGAAGCTCGATTCCCTGTTCATGAAAGAGACGTTGTGTCTCGAGTTGATTGGAGAAAAGCCGGATCAGCATCGTGAAAATCAAGGCGATGAAGATGAAAGCGAGAAAGAAGATGATCGACATGGAATTCAATAAGCTTTGCCCCGTCAAATATTCATCCACTGCTTTCAGACTGACCGCAAAATCATTTTGACCGAACCCGTATCTACTGAGCGACGGCGTGAGATTCAGCCATTGCATGGCACCGATCGTAAGCAGCAGCAGAATGAAGAACAATAGGCTGTGATAGCGTTCGGCATGCAGTTGCCTGTTAAATAATAATATGCATACGACCGTCAGCAGATGTGGCAGGTATGCGTAATACTCGCTATAAAGAATGTTCAGCGTGTAGATGGCGATGACAGCCTGCACAAGGAAGACCGATTGAAAAAGCAGATCCCGCGCTGTATTGGTCATGTATTTTGTCAGTAGCATGATGCCGAAGTAGATCATCGTGAACGTAATTGCGTTTCGTGCGATATAGGAAAAAGTGACGACGAGCAGCTGGCCACTGTCTTCGCCTTGCATACTGATTTCGATTTTTTCAAAAATGAAGCCGGACCATTCCGTACTTAGAGCGGGGAAGAGCATCCCGTAGAAAAGCAGGACGAACCCGGAAATGCCCCAGGCACCATTCATCTTTCTATTCATGCCGATCCTCTCCTGTCATCGGAATACAGAGTTGAATGGGGTTTTCAAATCTTCCAGCTGGTCAACGAATGTGGATGGAATATGATAGTGTTCAAGGTTTTCAAGTAAGGTATCGAGCGGCTTTTCATGTCTTCTGCCAATGAAGTAATCCGCATAAGATAAGACTTCTTCTGTCAGCTTCCACGTTTCTTGGTTATCCCGGTATTCTACATCCAGATCGATCAATACGATCGGCTTGCCCGAGTGTTCTGCTTGCTGTGCAAGTTTCCGGATCCGTTTCCTTTCCTGTTCGAATTGCCTTTGTTTGTGTAACAAGCCATTGTAGCTGTATCCAAGTATGATTATGATGGTGTCATATTCATATAAGTCGGTGGCAAGTGCTCTTGGGCGGTAATCAGCATCAAGGTGTAACTGCCTTGCAATGTTCTCCACCATTCCACCCTCGACTGACTGACCTGCTGAAGTGATCAGAATAGGTTCTTTTCCAATAGGAGAAGGGAGGTTAGGGTACATATGCATCGGCTGACTCGAGGTCTGGTAGGCATTCATTCCCATGATGATGAAACTGATGATGAGACAGATCATGACGACGATATATTTCTTCAACGCTTCTCCTCCTTGGTTATGTATGGTGAGGCGGGGATTTCGCGAGTTCAGCTGATATTCTCGCAACAAACGGAAAAAAGAAAGCCTAGCATAGAGGCTTTCTTTTATTCTACCTAAATATTCAGATTTTTAAAGGGTCTATTGCTTCAATCGTGGATCCAGTGCATCTCTCAATCCATCTCCGAACAGGTTGAAACCAAGTACTACAAGGAAAATGGCGAGCCCTGGAAACATGACGACCCATGGAGCAGTCTGTAAGGCGGAACGTCCATCACTCAGCATTGCTCCCCATTCAGGCTTTGGCGGCTGGGCACCAAGACCAAGGAAGCTCAGTCCTGCAGCATCAAGAATGGCAGTACCTACAGTAAGTGTCGCCTGTACAATGATCGGAGCAGCACAATTCGGCAGAACGTGCGAGAAAAGAATTCTTCCATTCTTTGCTCCAATTATCCGTGAAGCCTCAATATACTCCGTCTCTTTGACGGAAAGTACGGTAGAGCGAACGATTCTGGCAAAGTGCGGGATCCCTACGATCCCTACCGCAATCATTGCGTTTGTGAGACTTTTACCAAGAACTGCAATTAAAGCGATTGCCAGCAGGATGCTTGGGAATGCCATCATGATATCGATGATCCGCATGATGATCTGGTCGACCCAGCGGCCAAAGAATCCGGCTACCGCCCCAAGCAGAACTCCGACGATCATTGAAATGCCGACAGAAATGACACCGATTTGAATTGTAATCCTGGAGCCATAGATGATCCTGGATAAAATATCCCTTCCTAATTCATCCGTTCCTAAAATATGCTCAGCAGAAGGAGCTTGATAACGGTTGATGATGTCCTGTTCATCAGGTGTATAAGGTGCAATCACTGGTGCTAGGATTGCCACAGTGAACAACAGCAGAATAATGATCAATCCAACAAGCGATGTCTTACTTTTTATGATTCTGGAAAAGGAATCCAGCCACAGACTTGATCGTTGTCTTTTCACTTTGGGTTCAACTTGATTCACATTTGCTTCAACAGCCACCTATGTCACGTCCTTTCCTAATCCAGTTTGATCCGCGGATCGAAGTACTTGTATAGTATGTCGGTCAATAGGTTGACGAGCACGAAGATAATCGCGACGATCAGGATTGTAGTCTGAACGACTGGGTAATCCCTAGCCAGGATGGCATCAACGACATAGCGCCCCACACCCGGCCATGAAAAAATCGTTTCTGTCAATACTGCCCCGCCAAGTAAGAATCCAAATTGCAATCCAATGACAGTGAGGACCGGCAGGGAGGCATTTTTCAATGCGTGTTGGAAAATGACAAGCTTGCTTGCCAGACCTTTCGCATTTGCCGTCCTTATGTAGTCCTGTTTCATCACTTCCAGCATGCTTGAACGCGTCATCCTTGCAATGATTGCCATCGGAATGGTTGCTAATGCCAGTCCTGGCATCAATAAATGCATGAATACATCTGCAAAAGCAGTGAAGTTCAATGTTAGGAGACTATCAAGCAAGTATAAATTGGTGTATGCCGTCATCTCAATATCATTGGATAACCTTCCGGATGGTGGCAGCCAATTCAATTCGACAGAGAATAACCAAATCATCATCAAACCTAACCAGAATATCGGCATCGATACTCCGAACAAAGCGCCGGTCATACTGATATTATCAAACCAGGAATACTGCTTGACGGCAGCTATGACTCCAGCTAGTACCCCTACAACAATGGCGATTGTCATTGCAAATAATGTGAGTTCGATCGTAGCAGGCAGTTTCCCGCCAATTTCAACAATGACAGCTTCTTTTGATTTGATGGATGTACCCAAGTCACCCTGGGCGATATTTCCCATGAATCGTCCGTATTGGACAATCAATGGATCATTAAGATGAAGTTCCTCACGAAGCAGCTCAAGCTGTGCTTCCGTCGCTTTTTCACCTAGAATGCTTTTTGCGGGATCACCAGGCACGAGGTGCATCAATGAAAAAGCTAAAATCGAAACACCTATGATGACAGGGATCAATGAAACGAGTCGTCTGATGATGTAATTCAGCATGATACATTCCTCCAAAAAATAATGGCAGGGAGCCCTTCAGGTATTCAATGATGCATCCTGAGGCTCCACGGCCACTTCATATTATAAGGGGAGGGTAGGAAGGGGACATGCCCCTTCAATTACCTCTATCAATTAATATCAAGATAGTTGAATGGCTCACTTCCAGTTGGGTGAGGGATGTAGTTCTCTACACCCTGCTTAACTGCAAGTGGTGGTGTCGTATGAGCAATCGGGAACCAAGGAGCATCCTCATGAATCAGCTCTTGAGCTTCCATATAGTACTCGACACGCTTATCTTGATCGAGTTCAGTCTGTGCTTTTTTCAACAGGTCATGGACTTCATCGCTCTTATAGAATGCGATGTTACCAGCAGATCCGACTTTTGCATTGTCTTTATCAAGCAATACATACAAGAAGTTATCCGGGTCACCGTTGTCACCAGTCCACCCTAGGAAAGCCATGTCATGTTCGCCATTTTCTGTTGCTACAAGGTGGGAGTCCCACTCGTTTTCAACGATTTCGACGTTGACATTGATTTCTTTCAGCATTTCCTGGATCGCTTGTGCAGCGAATTTAGGCTGTGGCAGGTATGGGCGTGGGTTGGACATTGTATAAAGTGTCACATCGAACCCATCCGGATAGCCAGCTTCGGCCAATAGGGATTTAGCTTCTTCTACGTCGTAACCATAATCTTCAATGTTGTCATTGTAGCCCCATAGGGATGGAGGCATCGGGTTTTTCGCTGGTTTACCAATCCCTTCGAACAAGGAAACCAGTTTTTCTTTATCAATAGCAAGGTTGACAGCCTGACGTACTTCTTTGCTTTGCATCGGACTTCCTTCTTTATCAGTGTTCAATGCCATGTATCCTACGTTCATGGAAGGACGGCGAATGACTTTCAAGTCTTCATTATCTTCTGCTTGTGCGATGTCCTGTGGGTTCATTCCGTTCATTGCATCAATGGATCCGGACTGAAGTTCCATGAAACGAGCACCGTTATCCGGGATGACACGGAAGATGACTTTATCGACTTTAGCAACTTCGCCGAAGTAATCTTCGTTCTTTTCTACAGTGATCTGATCATCCTGTTTCCACTCGACAAATTTGAATGGACCTGTACCAACAGGATTTTTGAAGTAGTCATCGCCATGCTCTTCTACTGCATCCGGGCTTGCAATTCCGAATGGAGGCATCGCAAGGGTGTTCAGGAATGGAGCATTAGGCTCGGAAAGTGTGAATTTGACTTCGTAGTCGCCTGTTGCTTCCACTTTTTCAATGATTCCACCAAGGTCATCTTCGGAAGCGCCGAACATGTAACCGTAGTAGACGTAGTCTCCACCGCTTGCCCAGCGTTCAAAGTTGAACACGACATCTTCTGCTGTGAAGTCAGTTCCATCGTGGAATGTAACATCGTCACGAAGCTGGAAGGTCCACTCCTTACCATCATCGCTTGTTTCCCATTTTGTTGCCAAAGCAGGTACTACTTCTGTTCCTTCCTGCTCATAGCGGACCAATGTGTCATAAAGCTGATTTGTTACATAGATGGACTCACCATCAGTAACTTTTGACGGATCAAGTTCCACTGCATCCGCACCACGGCCGAATACGAATGTCTTTTCACCGCCATCATCGCCGGAATCTGCAGTTTCTCCAGAATCAGCAGTTTCCTCAGAATCATTGGTATCTTCAGAATTGTCATCATCGGAGTTGACTTGCTCACCTTGACATGCAGCAAGGACAAGCATCATTGCAAAAACACTTAATAATAACATCCAAAATGCTTTCTTCTTCAAGGTTGAATCCCCCTTTAAATTTTTTGGAACTAAGTATCAGACATGCGTTGGTTCTATGTCTTCAACCACCTCCTTAACTAAATGGCAAGCTACTTCATGTTCCTGACCAGGAATCTGCTTCAAGACAGGGCGTTTATGCTTACATACTTCCTCCGCAATCGGACACCTCGTATGGAATTTACACCCTTGAGGTGGATTGGAAGGGGAAGGAAGGTCACCTTGTAAGATGATTCGATCTGTTTCCTGATTCGGTTTCGCCTCAGGAATCGATGAAAGCAGAGCCTGTGTATATGGGTGCTTCGGATCGTTGTACAACTCCTCCACTTCACCTGTTTCTACGATTTCACCAAGGTACATGACTGCAACCCGGTCACTGATATGATGAACGACACTCAAATCATGAGCGATGAAAACATACGTCAAATCGAATTCCTTCTGTAGATCCTCCAGCAAATTGATGACCTGGGCCTGAATGGATACGTCAAGCGCGGAAACAGGCTCATCGCAGATGATCAGTTCCGGATTCAATGCTAACGCCCGGGCAATTCCGATCCGCTGACGTTGACCGCCACTGAATTCATGTGGGTAACGCGACTTGTGATACGTATCGAGGCCGACGACATTCATCAGCCGATCGAGCCGCTTCTGTCTTTCTTCCTTATCGATACCGAAAATCTTCATCGGTTCGGTCACTGTTTTTTCAATCGTTTTACGTGGGTTCAGCGATGCATATGGATCCTGGAAGATCAATTGCATCTCTTTTCGTAGCTGGCGTAGTTCCTCACCTTTGACGTTGGTGATGTCTTTTCCTTTATAGAACACTTGCCCTTCCGTAGGATCCAACAGCTTAAGGATGGTACGGCCTGTCGTCGACTTTCCGCACCCACTTTCACCTACAAGCGCCAGTGTCTCACCCTTTTTCACGGAGAAAGACACGCCATCGACTGCTTTTACTGCTCCGACTTGTTTAGGGAAAAGCGCCCCTTTATAAATAGGAAAGTGTTTTTTCAATCCTTTTACACGTAACAGTTCACTCATGGATGCTCACCTTCTCTCCTTGCTCATACAGCAGGCATCGAACAAAATGGTTCTGCTGTTCTTCGGTCAATGCAGGATCGACCTGCAGGCATTCCTCTTTGACATGGGCACACCGTGGTGCAAAGCTGCACCCTGTCGGTAAATTCCGTAAATCAGGTGGAAGACCAGGAATCGCTTCCAGTCTGTCTTTCCTTTCCTTGATTTGCGGGATGGAAGATAATAATCCCCATGTGTATGGATGCTTCGGTTCGCTGAACAGTTCATTCACTTCGGAAAACTCGACAGGTTTTCCTGCATACATTACCATCACCCTGTCACATACTTCTGCAACGACCCCAAGGTCGTGGGTGATCATGATGATCGCCATTCCGAGTTCTTTTTGAAGCTTGTTCAACAAATCCAGAATCTGTGCCTGGATGGTAACGTCCAGTGCAGTGGTCGGTTCGTCCGCAATCAGCACCTTCGGGTTACAAGCGAGCGCCATCGCTATCATCACCCGTTGTCTCATTCCACCACTGAATTCATGTGGGTAGTTTCTCAGACGCTCCTTAGGGCTTGGAATTCCTACAAGATCAAGCAGCTCGACTGCTCTCGCTCGTGCCTGTTCCTTCGTTTTCTTTTCATGGGTGCGAATCGTTTCAACCATCTGTTTCTCGACCGTGAAAACCGGATTCAGAGAGGTCATCGGATCCTGGAAAATCATCGAGATTTCCTTTCCGCGAATCTTCCGCATCTGTTTCTGTGATTTGGCTAACAGGCTCTCACCGTTATACAGAATATCTCCTGATACGATTTTTCCTGGTGGAGAAGGGATCAAGTTCATAATCGACATTGCTGTGATACTTTTTCCTGAACCGGATTCCCCGACTATGCCTAATGTTTCTCCTGGTTTTACACTGAAGCTGACACCATCGACCGCCTTGACGGTCCCGTTTTTCGTGAAGAAATGGGTATGTACATCTTTTACTTCCAGTATTGGTTCTTGACCATTCATAGGGAACCTCCTGTAACAAACATGAATCTTAATTAACATTTGTGTAACATTATACATAATTTCTGAAAATTAAGAGTTTTTTCTCTTTTTTCTCAAAAATAAATAGAGAAAAGAAAACATCTTGCGTTTTTATGGTGGAGTGCTTATAATATGTAATGCATGTCATCTTGCGCCCGTAGCTCAGCTGGATAGAGCGGTAGATTCCGGTTCTACGTCAGTCGGAGGTTCGAATCCTCTCGGGTGCGCTCATAAAAACCCCCACGTGCTATTGAGAGCACGTGGGGGTTTTTTGTTTCTATTATTGATAGATTTTGATCAAGCTGCGGATACTTTCCTTTCTTATAATAATGATAGGAGTGCTATTATTAATTAAATGGGGTCGTGGGGAATTGGAGAGAGTCTCACAGGAAAGCTACTATCCATCGACTAATCATTGCTCAACTCCTGTAAAACCCCTGTATAACTTGGAGTGGGGATTATTAGAAAAACATATATTAAAATAGCATTACATATCGAACGGTTGTTTCTATTACTGGTAATACATGTTATGATTAGAGAACAGATAAGAAAGCATCTGTACTTTAAAATAATGGGGTGTTACTACGAAAATACTTCGTTACACGATCATGGGGACAGAGAAAGTATCAGGAGATCGACGCATCCATATATTCGATATGGCTGAACAACGCAAAATTTCATTCAATTACGCATCGATCAAAAGAAGTTCTGTCCAACGGGCCGGCGAGGAGCTGTCACGTTTTCTGGAAACGAAAAGTAAAAAAATCGATCGAGGTTTTTATGATAACAAGGGGCGTGCATCATGACGCCCTTTTTTGTACCCTAATAATAAAGTAAAGTATAGAAGAAGCCCGGCTTTCGCCATAAGTGTTTGGTGACAAGCCGTTTTTTTATTTTGTATAATATAGAGGAAGATGACACACGTTAAGAGAGGAATGTTCGCAATGAAAGAAGTCATTCTTTATATGAGGGAAAATTGCTGTCTATGCGATGAAGTGAAAGTGTTGCTGGATCTACTGCAATCCGACCATGAATTTGAGATGATAGAAAAGGATATCGAATCAGACGAAGCATTGCTGCAGCGATTCATGATTGAAATCCCTGTCGTAGAAATCGACGGTGAACTGCTCTATTACAAGGAAATTGACTTGATTTCATTAAGAGAGCGTTTACATTAGAAAAATCATAGGTTTTACTTGTGCGGGTAAACGGGTACTGTTAATATGTGAACTGTAGAAAATATTTTTTTGCTCTTCGTGGGACGGAATATGACGCACCGGGACAGAAGTTATCCCGCATGAGTGAGATTCATTCAGTAAAGGAGCTTTTTTCCGTGAGAGCTTTAGTGGACCTGCAAAAAAAATTGTTCCCTGAACTGCTAGATGTGATGCAGCGCAGATATCAAATCTTACATTATATCCAGCTGATGGAGCCGATCGGAAGAAGAGGGCTTGCCGAGAATATAGAAATGGCAGAGCGCACGATCCGAACGGAAGTGGATTTTTTCAATCAGCAGGGATTCATCGATATCACATCAAAAGGAATGAAACTGACTTTGGAAGGACATGCCGTACTCGAGCAGCTTGCGGCATTCATTAAAGAAGTGTCAGGTGTCAGGGTTTTAGAAAATCAATTAAAGGATAAATTAAAGCTAGATTATGTTCTGATCGTTCCTGGTGATAGTGATGAGCTGGATTGGGTAAAACAAGAAATGGGAAAAGCATGTGTCCATTATTTGAATGGTGTGCTTCATTCGGGGCAAACTGTAGCAATCACTGGTGGTTCCACCATGGCTGCTGTTGCCAAGATGATGAAGCCGTTGCCTGAAGCGGAACATTGCTTATTCGTTCCTGCACGAGGCGGGCTTGGAGAAAGAGTAGAGAACCAGGCAAATACCATCTGTGCGGAAATGGCGAACAAAGCCAGAGGCGAATACCGTCTATTATATGTACCTGATCCATTGAGTGAGGAATCCTATCATATCATCACAGAAGAACCATCTGTCAGGGAAGTGCTGGATTATATCAAAAGTGCTGAAGTCGTCATCCATGGAATTGGAGAGGCGCTGACGATGGCAGAACGAAGAAAGACCCCGCAAGAGCAGATAGAAAAGATTGCTGACGGACATGCAGTAGGCGAAGCTTTCGGCTATTACTTCGATCAGCAGGGAGAAATTGTCCATAAGGTTCGTACGGTCGGCCTTCAATTGGAAGACCTGTCGAGCTCAAAGCACGTCATCGCAGTCGCAGGCGGAAAGTCTAAAGCTCAGGCGATCGCCTCGTATTTCAAACCAGGGCAAAGCAACGTCCTGATCACCGATGAAGGTGCTGCACAACAGCTTTTAAGGGATACTTCCCTTTAAATAAATTTTAGTAACACAATCCAAGGAGGAATTCAGAATGACTGTAAAAATTGGTATTAACGGATTTGGACGTATTGGACGTAACGTATTCCGTGCATCTTTAAAAAATGAAGACGTTGAGGTAGTGGCTGTAAACGACTTGACAGATGCTAATATGCTAGCTCACCTTTTACAATATGATACAGTTCACGGTACTTTGGAAGAAGAAGTGACAGTGAACGGCTCCAACCTTGTTGTTGGCGGCAAAGAAATCAAAGTACTATCCGAAAAAGATCCTGCGCAGCTTGGTTGGGGAGATCTTGGTGTAGAAATCGTCATCGAATCCACTGGCCGCTTCACAAAGCGTGCAGACGCTAAGAAACACCTTGATGCTGGAGCGAAGAAAGTTGTCATTTCTGCACCTGCACAAGAAGAAGACTTCACAGTAGTAATGGGTGTAAACGAAGACAAGTATGATGCTGGAAGCCACCACGTAATTTCCAACGCTTCTTGTACAACGAACTGTCTTGCACCATTCGCAAAAGTATTGAACGACAAGTTCGGTCTTAAGCGCGGTATGATGACTACTGTACACTCTTACACGAACGACCAGCAGATCCTTGACCTGCCGCACAAAGACTACCGTCGTGCACGTGCAGCAGCACAGAACATCATCCCGACAACTACTGGAGCTGCAAAAGCAGTTGCTAAAGTACTTCCAGAGTTGGATGGCAAGTTGAACGGTATGGCAATGCGTGTACCAACAGCGAACGTATCCATCGTCGACCTTGTTGCTGAGTTGGATAAGACCGTTACAGCAGAAGACGTTAACGCAGCATTCAAAGAAGCTGCTGAAGGTGAATTGAAAGGAATCCTTGGCTACAGTGAAGAACCACTTGTATCCAGCGACTACAATGGAAACACGCACTCTTCCATCGTTGATGCGATTTCTACAATGACTTTGGAAGACAACATGGTGAAAGTCGTTTCCTGGTACGACAACGAGTTCGGTTACTCCAACCGTTGTGTCGACCTAGCTGTATTCCTTAAAGAAAAAGGACTTTAATATCTGAGTATATTAAAGGACTCATAGAAGACAATGAAAAAGGAGGAGGTCCATAAATCCTCCTCCTTTCTCACTGTCCAAATGACTATTACTTAACAATCAGCTGACAATTTAAGAGATTCTTTTTCTTTAGTAGCTTTCTTTTATATAATGGAAGTTGTGGAAAAGATTATTCAGCTTTCATGAAGCTGACAATACAAAAGGAGGTCCTCATCCCGTGAATAAACAAACGATCAAAGACGTGGAAGTACAAGGGAAGAAAGTTTTCTGCCGTGTAGATTTCAACGTTCCGATGAGCGGTGGCGAAGTTACTGACGATACTCGGATCAAAGCGGCAATTCCTACAATTGCTCATCTTGTCAAAGATGGCGCGAAAGTGATTTTGGCGAGCCACCTTGGCCGTCCAAAAGGGGAAGTGAACGAGGAGCTTCGTCTTGATGCCGTAGCAAAGCGTCTAAGCGACCTGCTTGGACAGACTGTGACCAAGACAGATGAAGTATTTGGAGATGAAGTCAACCAGGCTATCTCTGAAATGGAAAATGGCGATGTGCTGTTAATTGAAAACGTCCGCTTCCATCCGGGAGAGGAAAAGAATGATCCAGAGCTTGCGAAAGCATTCGCTGACATGGCAGATGTTTACGTAAACGATGCATTCGGTGCGGCCCACCGTGCGCATGCGTCTACTGCAGGAGTTGCAGAACACCTGCCGGCAGTAGCTGGACTTTTGATGGAAAAGGAAATTAACGTATTAGGTAAAGCTCTTTCTGATCCGGAGCGTCCGTTCACTGCAATCATTGGTGGCGCGAAGGTCAAAGATAAAATTGGCGTCATCGATCACCTGCTTGATAAAGTCGATAACCTGATCATCGGTGGAGGACTTGCCTACACTTTCCTTAAAGCGAAAGGCTATGAAGTTGGGAAATCCCTTCTTGAAGAAGATAAAATCGACCTTGCGAAACAGTTCATGGAAAAGGCAGAAGCCAATGGTGTCAACTTCCTGATGCCGGAAGATGTCATCGTAGCAGACGACTTTTCCCGTGAAGCGAACACCGAGAAAGTCGCAATCGACAGCATTCCGGCAGATTGGGAAGCGTTGGATATCGGACCTGCTACGCGTGACAAGTACGCGGAGGTTGTAAAAGACTCCAAGCTTATCATCTGGAACGGACCGATGGGTGTGTTCGAATACGAGATTTTTGCAAATGGAACGAAAGCTGTAGCAGCTGCACTTGCTGAAACAGAGGGCTATTCCGTCATCGGCGGTGGAGACTCTGCAGCAGCAGTCGAGAAATTCGGCTATGCAGCGAAGATGGATCACGTATCCACTGGTGGAGGAGCTTCCCTTGAATTCATGGAAGGGAAAGAACTTCCTGGCGTAACATTACTGAATGATAAATAATTCGAAGAGGTGAATGTATATGCGTAAGAATGTGATTGCAGGTAACTGGAAAATGAACAAATTGCACGGAGAAGCAGTCGACTTCGTTCAAACAGCTAAAGGTGAAGTACCTTCTAAAGAGCAAGTCGAATCCGTCGTTTGTGCGCCGTTCCCATTCCTTCATACGTTAGTGAAGGAAACGGAAGGGACAGCGCTTAAAGTCGGTGCACAGAACATGCACTTCGAAGAGAGCGGCGCATTTACAGGTGAAGTCAGCCCAGGTATGCTGAAGGACCTTGGCGTTTCTTATGTTGTACTAGGCCACTCCGAGCGCCGTGAAATTTTCGGTGAAACGGACGAAGATGTAAACAAGAAAGTACATGCTGCATTCAAGCATGACCTGACTCCGATCGTCTGTGTCGGTGAAACGCTTGACCAGCGTGAAGCGAATGAGACGATGGATCACGTCAAAGCACAAGTGAAGAAAGCTTTGGAAGGGTTAAGTGAAGATCAGATCAAGCAAGTAATCATTGCCTACGAACCAATCTGGGCAATCGGAACTGGAAAAACAGCTTCTTCTGAAGATGCTAACGAAGTATGCACACACATCCGCAGCGTTGTGAAGGATTTTGCTTCTGCTGATGCAGCTGAAGCGGTACGTATCCAGTACGGTGGCAGCGTGAAACCTGCGAACGTTGAAGAACTGTTGGCGCAATCCGATATCGACGGAGCATTGGTAGGCGGAGCAAGCCTTGAGGCAGATTCTTTCTTGAAACTTGTGGAGGCAGGTAAAGCATGAGTAACAACAAGCTTGCAGCACTGATCATCCTTGATGGTTATGCGCTGCGTGATGAAGAAAAAGGGAACGCGGTTAAGCAGGCGAATACACCGAACTTCGATCGTCTTTGGAACAAGTACCCGCATTCCGAGCTGACTGCCTGTGGTGAAGCCGTAGGTCTGCCGGAAGGGCAAATGGGGAACTCTGAAGTCGGACACTTGAATATCGGTGCAGGTCGCATCGTTTATCAAAGCTTGACGAGAGTGAACATGTCCATCCGTGAAGGGGATTTCTATGAAAATGAATCCTTCCTGAAAGCGATGAAGCATGCGAAAGATAATGATAAGGCATTACACCTGTTCGGTTTGTTATCCAACGGTGGCGTACACAGTCATATTGAGCACCTGTTCGCCTTGTTGGAAATGGCCGCTAAGCTTGAGCTTAAGAAGGTATATGTACATGGCTTCCTTGATGGGCGTGACGTCGGACAGCAGTCTGCGAAAACATTCATCAAGCAGACAGAAGAGAAAATGCAGGAACTTGGCGTCGGTCAGTTCGCTACCATTTCCGGCCGTTACTATTCCATGGACCGCGATAAACGCTGGGACCGTGTGAAAAAGTCTTATGACGCGATGGTGTATGGTGATGGACCTAAGTACACAACTGCGATGGAAGTCGTCGAAGATTCCTATGCAAACGAAATCTATGATGAGTTCGTCCTGCCGTCCGTTATTACCGATGGCGAAGGGAATCCGACAGCAAAAATCGAAGATGAAGACTCGATCATTTTCTATAACTTCCGTCCGGACCGTGCGATCCAGATTTCCCGTACGTTCGCGAACGAAGACTTCCGTGATTTCGATCGCGGTGAAAAAGCACCAAAAGATATCCGTTTCGTCTGCCTGACGCAATTCAGTGAGACGGTGGATGGATTTGTTGCCTATGAACCAGTGAATCTCGACAATACGTTGGGTGAAGTATTGGCCCAGAATGATATGAAACAATTGCGGATTGCAGAGACAGAGAAGTATCCGCACGTCACCTTCTTCATGAGTGGCGGTCGTGAACAGGAGTTTCCTGGGGAAGAGCGCATCCTCATCGATTCTCCGAAAGTGGCGACGTATGATCTGCAACCGGAGATGAGTGCTTATGAGGTAACGGACGCATTGCTGCAGGAACTGGACGCAGACAAGCACAATGCAATCATCCTCAATTTTGCCAATCCGGATATGGTCGG
This sequence comes from Thalassobacillus hwangdonensis, assembly GCF_042675915.1. NCBI lineage: Bacteria > Bacillati > Bacillota > Bacilli > Caryophanales > Bacillaceae > Thalassobacillus > Thalassobacillus hwangdonensis. The sequence continues at coordinate 1,028,314 of NZ_JBHTKL010000005.1, forward strand.
ACATTCAGGTATGCTGGAACCTACGATTAAAGCGATTGAAACGGTTGATGAATGTCTCGGTAAAATCATTGATAAAATCGAAGAAAAGGGTGGACATGCCATCATTACTGCCGATCACGGTAACTCTGATGAAGTCATCACGCCAGAAGGCAATCCGATGACTGCGCATACGACAAACCCTGTTCCGGTAATCGTAACGAAGGAAGGCATTGAGCTTCGAGATGGTGGCATCCTTGGCGACCTTGCCCCGACGTTACTCGAATTGCTTGAAGTTGCACAGCCAAAAGAAATGACAGGGAAAACCCTGATCAAAAAATAACTTTTCATTAAAAGGAGAGATTTTGAATGCCATATATTACTGATGTTTACGCACGTGAAGTACTTGACTCCCGTGGTAACCCAACAATTGAAGTAGAAGTTTATACAGAGAGCGGCGCATTCGGTACTGCACTAGTACCAAGTGGAGCTTCTACAGGTGAATACGAAGCGGTAGAACTTCGTGACGGAGACAAAGACCGTTACCTTGGAAAAGGTGTTCAGCAGGCTGTTGAAAACGTAAATGAAAAAATAGGACCAGAGCTTCTAGGTCTAGATGTTACACAGCAAGTTGTCATCGACTACTTGATGATGGAACTTGATGGTACAGAAAACAAAGGTAAGTTGGGTGCTAACGCAATTCTTGGTGTATCCATGGCAGTTGCTCACGCTGCAGCTGACTTTGTAGGTCTTCCATTGTACAAATACCTTGGAGGCTTCAACGCGAAGACACTTCCAACACCGATGATGAACATCGTAAATGGTGGGGAACACGCGGACAACAACGTTGACATTCAGGAATTCATGATCATGCCAGTTGGTGCGCCTGATTTCCGTGAAGCGCTTCGCATGGGTGCGGAAATCTTCCATTCCTTGAAGAAAGTATTGAAATCCAAAGGCTACAACACAGCTGTTGGTGATGAAGGTGGATTCGCTCCGAACCTTCAGTCTAACGAGGAAGCATTGTCCACAATCATCGAAGCGATCGAAGCTGCTGGCTACAAGCCGGGAACAGAAGTACAGCTTGCGATGGACGTTGCTGCATCTGAAATCTTTGAAGATGGCAAGTACAACTTGAAAGGTGAAGGTGTCGTACGTACTTCAGAAGAAATGGTCGACTGGTATGAACAGATGGTTGATAAATATCCAATCGTATCCATTGAAGATGGCTTGGATGAAAACGACTGGGACGGATTCAAGAAGCTTACAGAGCGCATCGGCGACCGCGTGCAGCTTGTTGGTGACGACCTGTTCGTTACAAACACGAAGAAGCTTAGCCGCGGAATCGAAGAAGGTATCGGTAATTCCATCCTGATCAAAGTGAACCAGATCGGTACACTTACAGAAACGTTCGAAGCGATCGAAATGGCGAAGCAGGCAGGCTACACTGCAGTCATCTCCCACCGCTCCGGTGAAACGGAAGATGCGACAATCGCAGACATCGCAGTTGCGACAAATGCTGGTCAAATCAAGACTGGTGCACCATCCCGTACAGACCGCGTAGCGAAGTACAACCAGCTTCTTCGTATCGAAGATCAGCTGCTTGGTACAGCTGTCTATGCTGGCGACATGGCATTCTACAACCTGAACAAATAAGGTTGCACAAACTTGAACCTCTCTGATATATTTCAGAGAGGTTTTTCTTTTTATAGATAAAAGTAAAGGTGAGAGCAATGATTAAGAAATTGATGGGGATCATTTTTTTAGTATTTCTCGTATATGTGGGATTTACAGGCTATTCGATGTGGACATATGAAGACCATAAAAATGGGGAGCATGCAGATGCAGCAATCGTCCTTGGAGCGGCACAATGGAACGGAAAACCATCGCCTGTATTTGAAGGTAGACTTCAGCATGCTATCGACCTGTATAAAGATGAAAAAGTAGACAAGCTGATTGTCACTGGTGGAAAAGGGACACGATCCCGTTTCTCAGAAGCAGAAGTAGGGCGAGCTTTCATGGTTGAGCGAGGGATTCCAGAGGAAGACGTCCTCATAGAAAACACCTCCCAAGTGACCGAACAGAATCTGGAGAATGCCAAGCAAGTTGCTGAGAAGCTTGGATTGGATGATTTTCTGATTGTGAGTGATCCATTCCATGCCAAACGAGGCGCGATGATGGCACAGCACCTTGGGATGAATGCAGATGGCAGTCCTACGCCATATACACAATATCAATCGATGGATACGAAAGTGCCGTTTTTTGCACGGGAATTAGCGTTCTATATCGGTTATGACTTGGCAGGACCGTTCCGGTGGGAATGAGTACAAAGGGGAGAGGTTCCAGTGAACGTGGAAGAAGCGATAAAAAGCAGGCGATCGATTCATACTTTCAAACCTGAGCTTGTCGACAGGTCAACTTTGATGGATATAGTTGAAACGGCATCGTGGGCACCCACCCATAGGATGGTGGTGCCTTGGAATGTTTTCATGTACCAGGAGAATGGAATTGCTGAAATCGCAGATGCGACGATCGAAAGCTATAGACGGATGGGGTATTTTGAAACCTATACGGATGCTGCGAAGGAAAGACAGGTGATTGAAGGTATAAAGAAATACATTACGTCCATACCGCATCATGCTGTGATCCATATGAAGCGGAATAAAGAGAACCCTCATTTTTATGAAGAAGATTATGCTGCTGTTTGTGCATTCATCCAAAACGTCCAGCTGGCTGCTTGGGAAAAAGGGGTAGGCGTACTGTGGACATCGCCACCACTCATCAATGATCCGGAATTTTTGCGTACAATTGGATTGGACCATAATCAGGACAAAGTTGTAGCGATCCTTCAAATGGGTTATCCGGATAAAATCCCGCGTGCAAAGGCTCGTACACCGATGCATCACAAACTATCTTTTATTGATTGATGGATTGATGGGGCGGTTTCCGGCGAGTTTTCGGAAATACCGGCGAGTTTTCAATTTTTCCGGCGACAATGCCGATTTACCGGCGACTTCACCCAATTTACCGGCAACCTACTTATTCTGATCCTCTTTCTCATCCGGTAGCGGATCGACTTTGTGTTTGTAGTTATAACCGGAGTTGATGGCGATTCCGAATGCTGCTGCAATACCTAGAACAATAAGAATACATACGATTAAAATGACTGTACTTGTAGTCATGTCATCACACCTTAATAAAATAATTTCAAAAAAAGAAGGGATAAAATATCCCTTCTTTTTTCATCATTAGTTTGCCACAAATCGTGAAATAAAACTACTGTTATTTAGTTTTTTCCTTTACGAAAGCGACTACTTCATCTGCTGTTCCCATGGAAAGGATCTCTTCCTTGAACGAAGCCAATTCTTTCTTGGAAAGGTCCTTGATCTGCGTACGAGCAGGCAGGATGGAGGTTGCGCTCATGCTGAATTCGTCGAGTCCAAGTCCAAGAAGGATTGGAATGGCGATTTCGTCTCCAGCCATCTCGCCACACATACCAGCCCATTTGCCTTCTGCGTGAGCAGCTTCAATGACATTGTTGATCAAGTTCAGAATTGCCGGGTTGTATGGCTGGTACAAGTATGAAACGCGTTCGTTCATACGGTCTGCAGCCATCGTATATTGGATCAGGTCATTTGTACCGATGCTGAAAAAGTCGACTTCTTTAGCAAATTGGCGAGCCAATACGGCAGTGGCAGGGATTTCTACCATCATACCGACTTCGATTTCATCAGATACGTCCGTACCTGCTTCCGCCAACTTCACTTTTTCTTCTTCAAGCATGTTCTTAGCTTCACGGAATTCTTCCAACGTCGCTATCATCGGGAACATGATTTTCAAATTACCATAGACACTTGCGCGAAGTAGGGCGCGAAGCTGGGTACGGAAAATATCGTCACGCTCCAGGCACAGGCGGATCGCACGGTAGCCTAGGAACGGGTTCATTTCATGAGGAAGGTCAAGGTAGTCAAGCTCTTTATCGCCACCGATATCCAATGTACGGACAACGACAGGCTTGTCTCCCATTTGTTCCAGCACACTCTTGTATGCTTCAAACTGCTCTTCTTCGGTTGGAAGCTGGCTTTTACCCATGTAAAGGAACTCTGTACGGTAAAGGCCGACACCTTCGCCGCCATTGTTCAGGACACCTTCGACATCATCTGGTGTACCGATGTTAGCTACAAGCTCCACATGTTCACCTTCAGCAGTCTTCGTAGGTTCATCTTTCAATTTCGCCCACTCTTGCTTCTGCTTCTCGAAGTTCTCCATTTTCTCTTTATAGGAAGCGATTTGTTCTTCCGTAGGGTTGATGATGACGTCACCATCGATGCCATCTACGATGATCATATCGTTTTTCTTAGCAGTTTTCGTAATCTCTTTTGTTCCTACAACTGCAGGAATCTCGAGTGAACGGGCCATGATCGCAGAGTGGGACGTACGTCCACCGATATCCGTCGTGAACCCTTTGACGTACTGCTTATTCAACTGTGCAGTGTCTGAAGGAGTCAGATCGTCAGCTACGATGACAACCTCTTCATTGATCAACGCAGGATCAGGGAAGGTCACGCCAAGCAAGTGTGCCATGACACGTTTAGTTACGTCCTGGATGTCTGCAGCACGTTCGCGCATGTATTCATTGTCCATATTTTTGAACATGTCGATGAACATATTTGCCGTTTCATCAAGTGCTGCTTCTGCATTGACGTTTTCGGATTTGATCTTGTCTTCGATCGGCTGGATCAGCTCTGGATCACTCAATACAAGCAGGTGTGCGGAAAAAATCTCGGCATGCTCATCACCAAGCGTCTTTTTCGTATGTGCTTTGATCTTCTCCAATTCACCTTTGGAAACGTCCAGTGCTTCATGCAGGCGAGTGACCTCATCTGTTGGATTGTCAATTTTACTCTTGTTGTAGGATAGGTCTGGAGCTTCCAGAGGATACACCTTTGCGATCGCGATTCCGCTAGAAGCTGCAATACCTTGAATGTTACTCATGTTGTTATTCCCCCAGGCCTTCGTTTTTCATTGTATCTGTAAGTGTTTGGATTGCTTCTTCTTCATCCTTACCTTCTGCAGTGATTTTCACTTCTGCTCCAGCAGGGATACCAAGGCTCATGATTCCCATGATGGATTTCAAATTGACCGCCTTCTCTTTGTAGTGAAGGTTGATGTCAGATTCGAAGTTTCCTGCTTTCTGTACAAGTACAGTAGCTGGACGAGCGTGTACACCATCGTTTGAAGTTATTGTAAATGTCTGTTCAGTCATAGTAATTCCTCCTCAAAAGTTCTTGTCTTTATACAATTCCACTAACTAGTCTATTTTAAGCTTTTCTAAGGTCTTTTTTCAAGAATCCAACAATGATTGCACTGATAAATGAACCGATTAGAATCGCCAAGGTGTACAAGTACCAACCTCCGGTTACAAGCGGGAATACAATTGCACCACCGTGGGGGGCCTGTAAACCGATTCCGAACACCATAGAGAGTGAACCAGCAATCGCAGAACCGACTACCATCGATGGGATGACACGTACTGGATCAGCTGCTGCAAATGGAATTGCTCCTTCTGTAATGAAAAATGCACCAAGCGGCAAAGCAGTTTTACCTGTTTCACGTTCCTGTTTCGTGAATTTGTTCTTGAACATTAAAGTGGCAATTCCCATTGCGAGTGGAGGAACCATTCCACCGGCCATGATTGCAGCGATGAATTCATAGTTGCCGGCATCAATCATTGCAAGTCCAAATGTATAGGCAGCTTTATTGATTGGGCCACCCATATCGACAGCCATCATTCCTCCAAGCAACAATCCGAGGATTGCAAGGTTCGTTCCACCCAATCCTTCTAACCAGCCCAGCACACCTGTGTAGAGCTGTGTCAGTGGAGGGTTAATCAACTGCATAATCATTCCTGTTCCGAAGATCGCAAGTACCGGATAGAACAATACCGTCTTCAAACCGTCCAGGATTGCAGGTAGGCCTTCCAAAGCTTTCTTAACTCCAAGCGTCAAGTAACCAGCAAGAAAACCTGCAATCAGACCACCTAGAAAACCAGATCCGTTTGCTGCATCTTCAACACCAGTCGTTATCGCGATCAGACCACCGACCATACCAGGAGCGAAGCCTGGACGATCTGCGATACTGGATGCAATGAAACCAGCGAGTACGGGAACGAGCAGGAAGAAGGCGTTGTCACCGCCAATAATCCCAAGCATCTCTGCAAATCGGTTATCCGAATCGATGCCGAACATGAAGGATATCGCAAGCAGGATACCACCACCGACAACGAATGGAAGCATGTTGGAAACACCGTTCATCAAATGTTTGTACACGCCTGTACGGCCTTTCTCTTCACTGCCGGAGCTTTCTTTCGATCCTCCGTCACCTTGATGGATCGGTGCATCTTTTTTCGCTGCGCGCTCCAGTAAATTTTTCGGTTCGTGGATCGCTTTTGCGACCGGCACTTCAATTACAGGTTTTCCTTTGAAGCCTGAAGTGTCAACCTTCGTATCTGCTGCAACAATGATTGCATCTGCTTCTGCAATGTCCTGTTCGGTGAGACGGTTCTTAACACCGCTTGAGCCATTCGTCTGGACTTTCAAATTGATACCCATCTCTTTTGCCGTTTCTTTCAATTTATCAGCAGCCATATAGGTGTGCGCGATTCCTGTCGGGCAAGCAGTTACGGCAAGGATTCTGCTTTCCGAATCGGAAGAGCTTTCTTCTTCCTCGTCAGCATCTTCTGCTTCTTTTGCATTAATCGCTTCCATCACATCATCTTCAGTTTGCGCTTCTTCCAGTTTAGTTCGGAAATTCGTATCCATTAAGAATGAAGATAAACGGGATAATGTCTCCAAGTGTGTCTGATTCGCGCCTTCAGAAGCAGCGATCATGAAGAACAGGTTGGTCGGTTGTCCGTCCAGGGATTCATAATCCAATCCATCGCTTGAGCGGCCGAAGGCAATCGCCGGTTCTTTCACCGCATTGGTTTTGGCGTGAGGGATGGCAATTCCCTCGCCGATTCCGGTCGTACTTTGTTCTTCACGGTTCAAAATCGCCTGTTTGAAGCCTTCTTTATCGTTAAGACGTCCTGCGTCATCCAGCTTCGTAACAAGCTCATCGATGACGTCTTCTTTATTCGTTGAAGAAAGGTTCAACAGGATCGTGTCTTTCTTCAACAAGTCTGTAATTCTCATTGTTATTCCCCTCCTTTAAGTAATCGGTACAACCTTTATTTCTGGCAAAAGACGTTCAACATCTTCTTTTTCACATAAGTCATCCTGAAAAGCTGTGGCACTTCCTGATGCAACTCCATATTTGAATGCCTCTTCCAATGTACGTCCATTCGTATAGGCGGTAAGGAAACCGGAGACGACCGAGTCACCGGCACCGACTGAATTCTTGACAGATCCTGTTGGTACATTGGCAAACCAGGCATGCGTCTGATCGACGAATACTGCACCATTACCGCCCATGGAAACAATGACATGCTGTGCACCTTGATCTACGAGTTTCTTTGCAAAGTAAGCTGCCTTTTCAGGTGATTCAATTTGAGTATCGAACAGTTGTCCAAGTTCGTGATGATTCGGCTTCAAAAGCAATACTTTTTCACCAATCAGCTGCTTCAATGCTTTTCCAGATGTATCTGCTGCAAGTGAAATGTCTTTCTCTGTACAAATCGCCGCGATTCGGTTATAAAAATCCTCTGGCAAAGAGGATGGCACGCTTCCTGCAACTACAAGGATATCTTCAGACGTCAGCTGCTCGATCTGGTTCAGCAGCTGCGACTGATGGTTATTTGACAGCTCCGGTCCTGGACCGTTGATTTCAGATTCAACGTCTGATTTCAGTTTGACATTGATTCTTGTGTACTGTTCCGTATCAATGAACTGATGAGCAACGCCTTCCTGATCGAGGAAGTTTTTAATGAATTCACCAGTGAATTGCCCTGTGAATCCCAGGGCAGTGGTCGTTGTGCCAAGCCGATTCATCACACGGGAAACATTGATACCTTTTCCACCAGGGTAATAGAATGCATTTGTCGCTCGGTTCAACCCACCATTTTCAAAATGATCGACGTGCATAATGTAGTCGATCGATGGGTTGAGGGTGCATGTATAGATCATGATGTCACAACCTTTATTTCAGTTTTTTCTTTGAATTGTTCGATTGCATCGATCGAATCGTTCGTAATGACTGCTGCTTCTTCAAGGTCAGCCACTTTCGCAAACGTCGTTCGATGGAATTTGGAACGATCAGCGAGTACCCATCGTCCTTCTGACCGGAGAAGTGCTGCCGTTTTGATGGCTGCTTCTTCTGGGTCCGGTGTGGTAAGACCGTTGGTTGCGTGCACACCATTTATACCAAGGAAGCATTTATCAAAGTGATAGCCTTTAAGACTGTGTTCTGCTTCTCTACCGATAATGGCTCGTGTTACTGTCTTAATCTGACCCCCCAGTACATAAGTGCGGATGTCCAGCTCCGTCAACAAGTTCATATGATCGAGGCCGTTTGTGACGACGATGATATCTTTATTGATTAAATGGGGAATCATTTCAAAAGTTGTCGAGCCTGCATCAAGGTAAATGCAGTCTCCATCTTCAACTAGGTCTGCTGCATACGTTGCAACTGCGAGCTTTTCTTTCAAATGCTTCGTCGATTTCTCCTGCATTGTAAGCTCTTCATTTGTCGGTACTCTAAGTGAAGCACCTCCATGAATCCTGGTCAGCATCCGGTTATTCTCGAGCTGGTCGAGATCACGACGGATCGTAGACTCTGAGGCATTGGTTGCTTCCACCAGTTCTTGTATTTTAACCGTATTTTTTTGATTCAATAATTCAAGTATGATTTGATGACGATCAGGTGTGAGCAATCAGATTGCCCCCTTTCATGAACTACTTCCATCTTAAATGAAGCCTTTTCATAAATCAATCAAAAACAATCATTTTCAATCAAAAACTATCATAATAATCTTTCACAATCAATCATCTATTCTCAACAGAGGAATATGCTTAACATTTATCCTCACATTATCTGAATCTTCTTGATGAATGGGTCGAGTTATGCTAAATTATCACTATGCACTTGTGCGTTTTTTTAGGAGGTGTGGGTCACACATGGAAACACTCGCAATTACGTTATTGGCGATTGATACGATCGTAATGATTGTTCTCGTACTACTTCAATCAGGAAAAAGCGCTGGTCTAGCCGGAGCGATTTCCGGTGGGGCTGAGCAATTATTCGGTAAACAGAAGGCACGTGGAATCGATGCTGTACTTCATCGTGCAACAGTAGTTACAGGAGTATTGTTCTTCGTATTCGCATTCTTTGTAGGTTATATCGCATAATCAAATGAATTATTGAAAGAAGCCGCGCTGATGAAAGCGCGGCTTTTCTCATTTTGAAAAAGGCTATGATATGATGATATGGGTCGAATGGTGTAAAAAACATAGACGAATTCAGAATGAAAACATGCATAAAAGGGAAATACATGGATAAGGAGAGACGAACATGAAAATCAAACAACCACAACCATTTACGTTTGAAGAGGGAGAGCGCGCGGTATTATTACTACACGGATTCACAGGACATTCTGCGGATGTGAGAATGCTTGGGCGTTTTCTGCAAAAGCATGGGTACACGAGTCATGCACCGATTTACCGGGGGCATGGCCTGCCGCCTGAAGAATTGATCAAGGCAAATCCGGACCAATGGTGGGAAGATGTAAATGAAGCAATGAACCATCTGAGAGAGCTGGGTTATGAAAAAATTGCTATTGCTGGTCTTTCATTAGGTGGAGTACTCGGATTGAAGCTTGCTTATTCAGAGCCTGTCAAAGGGATCATTCCGATGTGTTCTCCAATGTTTTTCGATAATGAAGAACAATTGACGCAAGGTTTCCAGTACAAAGCGAAACAATATAAGCAATTGGAAGGAAAAGATAAAGAAACTATCGAAAAAGAAGTCAAGGAGCTGCTTGCGCAGTCTGAAGATATGTTCAAGCAACTGGGTGGCTTCATCAAGGAAGTGCATGACAAGATCGATCACATCTACGCCCCGACCTTCGTCGTACAGGCTGAGAATGATGAAATGATCAATACAGAAAGTGCAACCTACATTTATGAAAAAGTGGAAGCAGATCAAAAGGATCTTAAATGGTATAAAAACTCCGGCCACGTGATTACGATGGATAAGGAAAAAGAGCAGCTGCATGAAGATGTGCTCGAATTCCTGGAATCACTGGACTGGTCTTGAGTATTTTAAGGAACAAGGTCAGGGGAAGCCGGATTGTATGAAGGAGGAGGAAGCGTTTTGAGTAACGAATTGAAGAACCAAATCAAGAATTTTTTCCAAGAGAATGCATCGAAGCCTTTATCTGTACAAGAATTGGAAGAAACGCTAGAACTCGATGAAGCCGGGGACTTCACTGACCTGATGAAATCATTGAATGAATTGGAAGAAGAGGGCGAGCTGGTAAGGACGAGGAAGAATCGGTTCGGTTTACCAGAGAAAATGAACCTCATCCGGGGACGTATCCAGATGCATGCGAAAGGTTTTGCATTTCTGATCCCTGATGAAGAGGGAAAAGATGATATCTACATCCATCATTCGGACCTTCATTCGGCAATGAACAATGATAAGGTCATGGTCCGTGTCGAGAAGCGGGATGAATCCGGCCAACGCCCGGAGGGGACGGTCATTCGTATCCTTGAACGTGCGACAGGGCGAGTTGTGGGAACGTACCAGGGGAGTCAGAACTTTGGCTTCGTCGTTGCTGATGACAAACGGATACCGAATGATATTTTCATACCGAAGAGTGCAACCAACGGTGCGGTCGATGGACATAAGGTCATCGTCAACATCACGAAGTTCCCTGAAGAACGAATGAGTGCAGAAGGGGAGATCGTTGAAATCCTCGGGCATAAAAATGACCCGGGCATCGATATCCTTTCCATCATCTATAAACATGGCATCAAAATCGATTTCCCGGATGAAGTTCTGGAGCAGGCGAAACAGACGCCTGAGACGATTTCGGAAGAGGAAATCAAAAACCGACGCGATCTGCGTGAGGAGACAATTGTCACTATCGACGGGGCGGATGCCAAGGACTTGGATGATGCAGTCTCCGTCAAAGAATTGGACAATGGGAACTACAAATTGAGCGTCCATATTGCGGATGTCAGTTACTATGTGGAAGAAGGATCACCGATCGATCAGGAAGCAAGAGAACGGGCAACAAGTGTCTACTTGGTTGACCGGGTAATTCCGATGATTCCTCACCGTCTATCGAATGGAATCTGTTCCTTGAATCCTCAGGTCGATCGACTTACGCTATCCTGTGAAATGGAGATCGATTCGAGTGGGGAAATCGTCAATCATGAAATTTTCCAGAGTGTGATTCGAACAAATGAACGAATGACCTACTCCGATGTCCGTAAGATTCTGGAAGACCAGGATCCGGAACTGATGGAGCGCTACAGCGACCTGATTCCGATGTTCGTCAACATGGGCAAATTAGCCGCTACGTTAAGGAAGAAGCGGATGGGGCGCGGAGCGATCGACTTCGATTTCAAAGAAGCGAAAGTGCTTGTGGATGAAGAAGGAAAAGCGAATGATGTCGTCATCCGTGAACGATCCATTGCAGAACGTTTGATCGAGGAGTTCATGCTGGCAGCAAACGAAACGGTGGCCGAGCATTTCCACTGGATGGAAGTACCGTTCATCCATCGTGTCCACCAGGATCCTGATCCAGCGAAGCTTCAGCATTTCTTCGAGTTCATTGCGAACCTTGGTTATGCAGTCAAAGGGACAGAGAATGACATCCACCCTCAGGCGTTGCAAAAGGTGCTGGATCGAGTGGAAGGTACCCAAGAGGAAATGATCATCAACAAGCTGATGCTTCGTTCGATGCAGCAGGCGAAATATGATCCTCAGAGTCTGGGGCACTTCGGTCTTGCTACCGATTTCTATACTCACTTCACGTCTCCGATCAGACGTTATCCAGACTTGATCGTCCACCGTCTGATCCGGACGTATCTAGTCGAAAAGAAATTGGATCCGAAAACGCGTAATCACTGGAAAGATAACATGCCTGAAATTGCCCGCCATTCATCGGAAATGGAACGTGCAGCTGTTGATGCTGAGCGCGAAACGGATGATCTGAAGAAAGCGGAATACATGCTTGATAAAATCGGGGAAGAGTACGAAGGTGTCATCAGTTCGGTAACAAGCTTCGGGCTGTTCGTAGAACTCGATAATACAGTAGAAGGTCTCGTTCACGTCAGTTATCTGACCGACGATTACTACCGCTTCGATGATAAAAACTATGCCATGATCGGAGAACGTACAGGAAACGTGTTCCGTATCGGTGATGAACTCACCGTCCGAGTGGCGAACGTCAACATCGAAGAGCGAGTCGTTGATTTTGAAATTGTCGGGATGAAACCTCGGAAGCCTCGTGAACGATCAGCAAGACCGGAAATGATCAAGGCCAAAAGTGATCGATCCAAAGGTTTTTCCAATAAGAAAGATGACGGGAAAAAGAAGAAAAAGAAAGATAAGAAACCTTTTTATAATAATAAAGGGCTTCCGAAAAAAGGGAAGAAAAAGAAGAAGCGTTAACAAGAAAGTAAGGCTGCCAATCACGGCAGCCTTACTTCGTTTTTCCATATAACAGCCACGGTTCCTGGACATCATACGCTTCAAGGTTTGGTACTCGTTGGAAAGCTTCCTGTGTGAAATCGATCCAGACAGCATCGAGGTCTGGGTGTCTTCCCCAATAAGATAGTAGGGTATCAAAAAGGCCAGGCTGTTTATAATGATCATTCCAAAAGTATTTAACGTGCGCATAGTCTTCGCCTTTCTGATCATTTCTCAGGATGACGAAGCGGCTTTTATCCGGGCTTAAGAAAAACGCACTTTCAGCCAAATATTCAAGCGTGAACAGAACATCATCAAAAGGCAGTGGATAGTAACATTCATAAGGGAACATATGTAATGGGTTATCCTTGATAGAATGAAGCAGATCCAGCTTTTCATCAGGTGAAGTCACTTCATTCCATACATCCCCTTTTGCATAGCTGAGCAATTCCGGTCGCTTCAAAGCCAGACTGTGATGCAGGGAAACTTCTTTCATACCTGCTTTTTCAATGACACGCCGTGCAGAACTGTTATGTGTCTGAGTGTTTGCACCTATCCATTTGATGGAAGGGAACTGCTGGAGATAGCTGCACATTTCATTCATCAGTTGTGTAGAGTATCCTTTTGAAAAGTAGTTGCGATCTGTACGCAGTCTGCCAAGCATGGCGAATGTATCGTGGAAAAGTGTGTAGCCTGCGATGGAAGCGAGCTGTCCATGTTCATATAAACCAAATAGTCCCTGTGTATCCGATGTGGCTAGACGGTAGAATATGCGGATTACATAGTCGTTTTCAATTCCTGTATCCATATTGATTACAGCATCAAAGTCATTTTTGATTAGTTTTTTAATCTCGATTGTCATACATCCTGATCCCCTTTGGATGATTCGTAATTTTCAAACATATATTCTCACACTGGAATTCTGGTGTCCATCGTTTTGAATTGGAAAGAAGGGGCTTTTTTGATACAATAATGTTTACGGCGAACGGAGGAGGAACCACTGATGCCAAAAGGACAAGGAAATCTTATTGCACAAAACAGAAAAGCAGGTCACGACTTTTTCATTGAAGAAACCTATGAAGCAGGCATTGTCCTGAAGGGCACTGAAATCAAATCTGTTCGTGCCAAACGCGTCAACTTCAAAGACAGCTTCGCACTCGTTAGAAAAGGTGAAGTGTTCATACACAACATGCATATTTCGCCGTATGAACAGGGCAACCGATTCAATCATGAACCGACGAGGTCGAGAAAGCTGCTCCTTCATAAGAAGGAAATTGATAAGCTGATCGGGGCGACCCAGCAACAGGGCTATTCGCTTGTGCCATTGAAAATGTACATTAAAAACGGTGTAGCAAAAGTGTTGATCGGCCTTGGTAAAGGTAAGAAAAAGTACGACAAGCGTGAAGATCTGAAGCAGAAGCAGATGAAGCGAGATATCGATCGTGCCATGAAGGAACGTTACTAATATCTGGTTCATGTGGCATAGCTTGCTTTTGCAAAGAAGCGCTGATGTGATATAATGTATATGTCGTTGAAACAGACGACGCTAATTGAATAAAGCGCTAGGCTTTACTCTTTCATCCTAACGGGGACGTTACGGATTCGACAGGGGTAGGTCGAGCTCAGGTAGCGAGTCGAGGCGACGACTCGATAAACGTCATTTGCCTAAATATAACTGGCGAATCTAACGATAACCTAGCTCTAGCAGCGTAAGCTGACTTGAGCTGATCCTTCCTGGCATTGTCCGTGTGCCAGATCGAAGGGTCTCAAACTTAAGCGGACTACGCGTTTCTCCACCGCCTGAGGAGAAACGAAGAGACTAATCAGGCTAGCTCCTGGTAAGCCTGTTGGTAGGCTGAACAGGTAGCGAATGACAATATACCAACTACGCTCGTAGAAGCCTGAGTGCCGATATCTCTGGACGTGGGTTCGATTAGTGAATAGTCGCCTTATGTGGCAACACATAAGTGATAATCTGGCTTTATCGGTGAAACCTAAGTCACATTAAGTGATAAGGCAATGCCGAGCGGTATGTGGAGAGATCCAACAGCCGTGTATCGACTTATAGGCTGCCCATTGTGGTAGTACTAGGATGTGAACTGCTTCCTTGAAGAGGAAAATATAGAGTTCGCATAAGACGCCAGAGGACCTTTGAAAGGTTCAAGATATAGTCAGTGCCATGTCGAAAGCATGGAACAGCACGTCCCACCGTCTCCACCAATACATACTATTGGTGGTTTTTTATTTGGGTAATTTTACTTAAAGCATAAACTTTCCACTTCGGAAGCTTATGCTTTTTTGTTTTTGAATAATAATTTGAAATTTTGGTTTGCTATGATGTTGGTAATCATTTTTTAAATTGATACTCTAAAAAATGGGATTTAATTTACTTTAATACGTTATATAAAATGTAAAGGCTTTTACAAAAAATTGAAGGGAATATTTTGGATGAAGTCAAATAAAGAGAATTTTATTAAGCGTCTCCAATCGGGGAAGGAAGATGCATTAGATTATATTGTTGATCAATACCTGTCTTTGGTGCAAGTTGTTATTTCTAAGGTACTGTCTCCACTGAATCGTGAAGGAATTATCGAAGAGTGTGTTAATGATGTTTTTCTTTCCGTATGGGAGAATGCTAAGAAGTTCAAAGGGGACAGGGACAACTTCAAGAGTTGGTTATGTTCGATTGCGAGATACAAAGCTATAGATTATTACCGAAAAACAGTGAAAAACTTTGAAATTACAGTCGATCAGTTGGAAAAATCAAATGAAAAATCTTTAGAAGATGAAATAATCCAATTAGAGAACAAAAAAGAATTATTGATTTTAATTAGAGGAATGAAACCTGTTGATCAAAAGATTTTCATAATGAAATATTTCCTTGGCTACTCAACAGATGAAATTGCTGCAAAGCTTTCTATGACTAAAGGAAGTATTGGAAACCGATTGTACAGAGGGAAAAGAGAGCTATCAAAAAGAATTGAAAATCTGAATATTGGAGGTAGTTTGATTTGAAAGATAAAGGTATTTATGATCTTTTAAATGATATAGAGATTGATGTAACAGAGTATGAAGATTCAAATGTTAGTGAACTTGAGAAAAGGAAAGTAAAGATGCGACTAAGAAAAGAAGTGAAAGCTAAAAAGAAAAGGGGATGGAGAAATAAATTAGCTGCTGCCTCAATTGCTTTTGCCTTACTTTCTTCAACTATGGTTGGGGTTTCTTATACCTCTTATGCTGATGATATCCCTTTTCTTGGGAGTATATTTAAACACTTTAATAATCAGGGGCTTTATGATCATCATGAAGAAAACTCCACTGTATTAGAATTAGAGGAAAAATATAATGGTTTGATTATGACTGTGAATGAAGCGGTATTTGCTGGTGACACAGTCTTTATTACATTCACACTTGAGAGTGAACATGATTTAGGAGAAAGTCCTACTTTAAACACCATACCTGATTTATCAATAAACAACGAAAAAGTTGCTCTTAATGGAGATGAAAAAATAACTAGGGTTGAAGACAATAAATATGTTGGAATGGTGACGTTGAATAATAGTTTGAGAATCAAAACGAATGAGGTTCATGTTGAATGGGATGTAGGGAATGTCCAACCTGATGGAAATAAAGAGGCGATAAATGGAGATTGGTATTTTGAATTTGATTTAGAAAGAATAGATAGTGGTAAAGTAGTTATTGATAAACAGAATGTGTCAGATGATGTCCGGGTAAATTTAAAGGACATGGAGCTTACTCCGATATCTTTTGTTATTAACTATTCAAATGAAGTAACCGACGAAGTCAGATCAAATTGGGACTTTACCTTTATTGAACTTGAAGTACAAGACGACTTAGGAAATGAGTATAAAAATATGCAGCTTTTTGGTAATGGATTAGATTTCTATGATCGCAACTGGACAGCTACTTTTGAAAGGATTGATTCAGAAGCGAAATCCTTAACCATTACTCCTATAGTTCAACTCTCAGATAATGATGAAGTTCAGTATGATAATGAAGGTAATATCATAAGTGAATCTCGTTCAAAGAACAGTAAATCAGAGGAAGAGAAGTATAAATTAGATTCAATTGAAGTGAATATACAATAAAAGTACAGCTCCTTATAGCTAAAATATATTTAGAATAATTTTAATTACTGTGAAAGTGGAAATTCGTATGATTTCTACTTTCACAGCTTTTTTGTGAATGAAATTCATTTGATGTAGTGATGAATATAACTAAACCTTCTACCTTCATCACTTTAATTTATTAACGAGACACATAACGATTACCAGTCACCCAAAAGCGCCAAGGGTAATCCCGCGCTTCGCCAGAATTATCGATTCCTATTCGTTTCCCTTCTGAAATCCCATCAGGTGTGTAACCATACTCAATGTAAAGAGGAGAGCGATCGAGAGGGTGTCCGTAATCCTGCTGGGTAATTCCCATGGCTTTTGTGAGCTTACCTGGGCCATTTGTCCAATCTCGTTGCTTTCTTCCTTTTCTCCGCTCCGCCATCAATTCCAATCCTTCGACAGGCTCGACGGCTCGAATCAAAATCGCTTCTGGTACGCCTTCTAATCCGCTGACCACATTGACCAGACAATGCGTATGCATGACATAGGTATAGGTGATCCCGGCTGGTCCGAACATTACCTCCGTCCGCTTTGTCCGCTTATTCTGATAGCTGTGAGCGGCTTGATCCATGGGGCCCATGTATGCTTCTGTTTCCACGATATATCCCGCAGCTGTTCCTTCAGGTGTTTCTTTTACTAATTTGCAACCCAGCAGTTGTTTCGCCAGTTCCAATGTAGGCTGCTGGTAAAATGCATTCGACAGTTTTTCCATTCCAATCATCCTTCAGACTGATCTATTCTATGCAAAGCTTACCCTATGCCTCAAGGATTAAACTGCATAAAACATGAAAATTGTTTGAATTTTTGCTAAAATTAATAAGTGTATGAAACAGGAAGAGGAGTTGAAACGTCGTTGTGCAGCTGTTGAATCTACAAGACAAACAAGCATTACTTGCATTATTGGAAAAGGATAAAAAGAATACGTTGCAGTTTTATGAGTATTTGCCATATCTGTCGAATGAAGATGATCGATTCGGGTTTTATGGGAGATATGTGAATGGAGAACTGGTCAGTGCGGTGTACTTCAGTCCGTTCAATATGGGATTCACATTGGTGGATGATTGCTACCTTTCTGAAGTGAATGACTTGCTTGGAGTTCTGCCATCCATGTATATCTATGGGCCGAAAGAGTTATTGGAAAAGCTCGATCGTTTTCCTGGACGTCGACCGCATCCTTATATTTACGGATCGCTGCCGATTGAGGATGAGATGTTGGATCAGCCGACGAACGTGGAAAAAGCAAAAAAAGACGATATTCCGGCTATCCGTGAGTTTTATGATGGAAAAGATATCATGATCGAAGTACCGGAGTTGATTGAATCGATCGTTGAAAAAGGAAACATTTTTATCGTGAAAGACGAAGATGAGATTGTGTCCGCAGCATTGTCTCATTCGGAAACGGATGAATACGCATTGATTGGCGGTGTGTACACGGAAGAAGGTTATGAGGGGAATGGGTACGCATATGAATGTGTCTCTGCCTTGACCCAGCACCTCCATGATCAGGACATTACCCCATATTTATTCTACGAAGCTCGCCTCGAGCATTTAGGGTATTTCTATAGTAAGTTTTCTTTTGAATTCGAATGTGATTACTTGATGTTATATGATTGAGAAAACCCCCAGCAGGTGCTCATACGCTGCTGGGGGTTTTGATTATACCGCTTCTTTTTGTCGTCTCTCTTCGTATTCATCATCTTCCCATGCTTCTGTATTTTCGATTCCCAGTTTCTTTGGACAGAAAACGGGATCCTTTCCAGCTTTACGCTGCATTTCGTAATCCTTCAGCACTTTGAAAGCTACTTTTCCTAATAATCCGATAGCGATCAAGTTGATTACTGTCATCAATGCCATGAACAAGTCGGCCATTTTCCAGACAAGGCTCAGACTGGAAACAGATCCGATCATGACGAACGCCATGGTCGCTATCCGGAAAATCAACAGAGCAGGTTTACTTTCTTTAATGAATTCAATGTTAGTTTCGCCATAGTAATAGGATCCGATAATTGAACTGAATGCGAACAACAGGATTGCAAGCGAGATGAAGATAGCTGCCCATCCTCCGATATGAGAATCCAGTGAGTTCTGGAGCAGTTCGATCCCTGAAACCTCACCAGTTCGGAAAACTGGTGCAAGCAGAATGATGAACGCTGTAGCAGAACAAACGAAGATCGTATCGACAAAAACTCCAAGTGATTGGATTAAACCTTGTTTTGCTGGATGTGACGTAGTGGAAGTAGCGGCTGCGTTCGGTGCACTACCCATACCAGCTTCATTAGAGAATAGTCCTCGTTTAACACCGTTCATGATAGCAGCACCGATAGCCCCGCCGAATGCCTGCTCAAATCCGAAGGCATGTCCGACAATGATTCCAATGATTGATGGCAATTCTCCAATATTAATGACCAGAACGATGAATGCAATCAAGAGGTAAAGTACTGCCATGATCGGGACGATGACACTGGACAGATTGGCAATCCGGTGCACTCCTCCGAATATGACAAGCCCGGTAATCGCTGTGATGATCAAACCTACTACCCAACGATTCACTCCGAAAGCGTTTTCAAAAGCTAATGCAATTGTATTACTTTGAACTGAGTTGAAGATCAATCCGAATGTCACTGCAATCAATACAGCAAAGACAATTCCAAGCCAACGCTTTTTCAAGCCTTTTTCAATGTAATAAGCAGGTCCACCTCGGAATGCTTTGGAGTCCCTGATTTTATATACTTGTGCCAATGTACTCTCGATGAATGCGGTAGCTCCACCAAGAAGTGCCACAATCCACATCCAAAAGACCGCTCCTGGTCCACCTAAAGTGATTGCCACAGCAACACCTGCAAGGTTACCAGTTCCGATTCTGGTTGCAGCTCCTACACAAAAGGATTTGAAAGGGGAGATGTTCTTTTGTCCATCTTTGAATTGAGGTTTTTCAGCCAATACCCGTATCATCTCGCCGATGAATCGGAATTGTACGAAGCGTGATGCAATCGTGAAATAAATTCCTAAACCGAGGAGTCCGGCAATTAAAACATAACTCCATAAAATGTTGTTTGAAAAATCGACAATCGTCGTAATGAATTCCTCCATGTTCCTAGTCGCCTCTCTCTTTTTTAGATTTTTTTATTTTTTCTGAAAATTACTCACATGTATTATTATACATAACGTCGACATTATTTCAACATGTTTCGACAAAGTGTAACATCAATGAAAAAGACTACTAAGACTTGTTATCAAAGCGATTTTCTAAGTTATGACATAAAAATTACCAATTTCAATTCGTTATAAAAATGCATAAAAATACCAAATTATATAACTATTTACAAAAAAGAACAGCTTCCCATGTGGAAAGCTGTTCGTCTGATTAGTAAGAACTTCATGCTTCTAATCGTCCGTGGTCTCTTTCTTACTCATAAAATCATAAGACGACCAGCAGCGATTCATCAAGACCTCATTTTCCTCTGCGTACATGTCTCCCCATTTACACATTTCAAAAAGAGTGGGCTAAAGCCGCTTTCCCATTTCTGTTGTTTCATATTCAACACGTGGTGACGATCTATTGCGGTTATTAGATGCCGGTAAAGTGTCTTCGATGTTGGAACATACGATAACGTTGGAAGAAGTTCCAAGTGCACTGGAAAAGCTGTCCCAAAGACATGTAAAAGGTAAAATCGTAGCAAAAATCAAATAATAAAAGTAAAGGCGTCCTGAAAAACAGGACGTCTTTTTTTATATGTGGAGGAATCTTTCTTCCATTTATCGAATTGTACTTGTCGGACTAAATTTTGGAGGTTGATGACGATCATTTTTGATGTAGTACGTATTTTACATATCATTGGCGGGTTTACTGCCCTATTGACATTTTGGATACCGATTGTGACGAAAAAAGGTGGCAGTATTCATGTTAAAGCCGGATGGACCTATGTGTGGGGAATGATCATCGTGGCGGCTTCTGCTTTCTACATGGGACTGTATCGGTTGGCAGACCCGAATAGCTCACAGGAATTGATTTCATTTTCACTGTTTTTGATTTTCATTGCGATACTCAGTTCTTCAACTGCGTATTATGGCATTAGGGTGCTTCGATTTAAAAAGAGGAACCGCCCGCACAGAAACCTAATGGATTTGAGTTTTCCTTTTCTTTTGCTTTCATCAGCGATTGGTATGAGTATGTATGGATCGATCCAGGACTTTCCATTGTTGATCTGGTTTCCGCTTGTTGGGGTTTTTCTTGCTGGAACGCAACTGAATTACTGGCTACGCTCTACTAAGAGGAAGGTACACTGGTGGTTCGAGCATCTTGCAGGGATGCTGGGCTGTTCGATTGCAACGATCACTGCGTTCACTGTATTCGGTGCCCCTCGCTTGCTTCAAATCGAATCCGTAAGCATGCTGCTTTGGTTTCTGCCGACGATTGTTCTGACCCCGGTAATCATAGGGATGTCTATGTATTATGATCGCAAGTTCAATAAAAAGGGGAAGCGTGTAAAGACAGCCTGATTCCTAAGGATTGAAGGAGGGGAAAGCTTGAAAGGAAAGCGGGTTTATCGTGAGTTTTTTCTCCATAAGGATATAGCGGTCATGGCGCTGCTATGGCTTCTGCTGGTAAGTGTCGCAATCGTTTTTGCACTTCAATGGAGTTCTTTACTTTATTATGGATTAGGTATGGTGGTTTTCATGTTCAGTGAGTATTTCACCCACCGATTCATTTTTCACTTGAAATCACCCAAAAACCGATTTCTCCTGAAATTGATGAAGCGGCTGCATTACGACCATCATAAATATCCTAATGATTTCAACCTGTTATTCTTACCATTGTGGTACAGCATTCCCAGTCTGGTGTTATTGGTACTGATTTTCTTCTCCATTACAAATGATATGTTTTCAACAATTGCATACGCTGCTGGAGTCGTCATGATGCTGCTTACTTATGAATGGAAGCATTACGTAGCACATCGTCCTATCAAACCGCGTACGAAATTCGGAAGATGGGTGAAGCGGATGCATATCCTTCATCATTTCAAAAATGAAAATTACTGGTATGGGGTTTCTACTCCGTTCGTTGATGTGCTTTTCAGAACCTTGAAAGATGGGCGTGAGGTAGATACAAGTACGACAGTCAAAGATTTAGAAAACAGACAGTGAATACTCATCCATCTCTTCTGAACAGATTCAGGTTACCATTATATCGCTCGTATAGGAGAGGGATTTAAGCTGAATCTAAACTAGAGGAGGTGAAGCGTAGTGGCATTGGATGTACTTTGTGAAGTTGTCAACTGTGTGTATAACCGTGAAGGTGAGAAATGTGGAGCTGACAAGATTTATGTAGTCAGTCACCAGGGTAAAAAAGCCCATAACAGTGAAGAAACGGACTGTAAGACCTTCAAACCAGGTGATATGTAATCCCCTCATTTAGAAGACCCTGGACAGATGTCCAGGGTTTATTCTATGCTTCCTTCGTAAAGTTCAAATCCCACGTAATGCCGAACTTGTCCTCTACTTTGGCAAAGATTGCTCCCCAGAATGTGTCCTGAAGTTCCATTTTTACGAGTCCTTCTTTTTTCAACATCTCATAGATGGACTGGATTTCTTCTTCACTTTCCATTTCCAGCGCCAAAGAGATCCGATTACCTTTAGTAATGTCATTATTGCTGAAGCTGTCTGATACCATGAAGAAAAGTTCCCCTGCTTTGAACTGAGCGTGCATGACGTTGTCGTCCAGTTCAGGTGGCGTTTCAAACTGTGCCTCTCCGAATGTTTGGATGCCCAGCACTTCTCCTCCGAATACTTCGGAATAAAAAGCAAGTGCTTCCCGAGCATTACCGGCGAACGTCAAGTAAGGCGTTACCTGATGCTTCATTCAATCCACTCCCATCAAATAATAAAGCTTACATTGTTATTATGTAACAGCTATTCGTTAAAACTAGAACTTTTGTTCGTGTTTGTTTACATTTGATTCTCACTATAAGATAATAACTGAAGATATGAACGAATATAAAGGTGGCTTAACTATGAGGGATTTCTCCCATTTCAACCTCAATAATACTATAAACGAAAAATTGAATAGACTTAAAATCACTACACAAACCGAGATTCAACAGCGAACAATTCCGTTATTACTGAACGGTCAGGATGTAATCGGCCAGGCAAGGACAGGATCAGGAAAAACTTTAGCGTTTCTGCTGCCAATGCTGGAGAAAGTGGACTACACTAAAGAAGAAATTCAAGGGCTTGTCCTTGCGCCTACAAGAGAACTGGCCATCCAATTGACCAGGGAAGCAGAAAAGCTTATTGGCAAAGAGCACGTACTCGCTGTCTACGGAGGACAGGATGTGAACGCTCAGATCCATCGGTTGGAAGGGGACATCCGTATGGCCGTTGCAACACCTGGACGGTTACTGGATCATTTGAGAAGAGGAACGATCGATTTATCCTCCGTTTCCTTTCTCGTATTGGATGAAGCGGATGAGATGCTGCATATCGGATTTTTAGATGAAGTGGAAGCGATTCTGGAACAGACGCCTTCTAAAAGGCAAACGGCTCTTTTTTCAGCTACACTACCAGATGAGCTGAAGGCAATCACTGAAAAGCATTTACAAAATCCGACGACGATCAAAGTAGACGTTAAGGAAACGCGTTTAGAAGCAATCGAGCAATATGTGGTTGAAACGACCGATCGAAAGAAGGAAGAGTCGTTAAGGAAAGTCATCAAGCAGACGCAGCCTTTTCTTGCAATCATTTTCTGCCGAACACAACGCCGGGTGACGAAGCTTCATGAAAAGCTTCAGGCCAAAGGATATCTCACCGATGAATTACATGGTGGACTATCACAGGCAAAGAGGGAAAAAGTCATGCAGCGCTTCAGAGATGCGCGCATCCAGTTGTTGATTGCGACAGATGTTGCTGCCCGGGGACTGGATGTGGAGGGTGTAACGCACGTCTATAACTATGATGTTCCACTGGATACAGACAGCTATATCCACCGGATCGGCCGGACAGGCAGAGCTGGTGAAAAAGGCATGGCAATCACCTTCATCGCCTCAAAAGATGTGCCGAAGTTCCAGTCGATTGAGCAATCACTTGATGGAAACAGAATTACTAAAATGACACCATAATGAAAAGCGGTCAGCACCCATAAGGGATGCTGACTGCTTTTATTTGTGAAGTAAACTTTAGAACATGTTGAAGAACGGTAAGGAATTCATCGTATCCGATACGAAAATACGTGTGATGATATAAATAAGTACCATCGCTATGAAGGATGCACCGACCGCAAGATAAATCCGGTCATATTTGCTGGTACCTTCCTTCGTGAACTCTAGTACGATATAACCTGGAAAGATCATCATGACAAAGAGGGATGGAACACCTACAAATAGCAGGGTTCCTTGCCCAGAACCCATCAGTGCGAAAAGGATTCCGGTGACACTCAATGCTGCAAATGGAACCATAAGCGAACCATACTGCGCAACCATTTGTTTGAAGTCAACCTTACTGCCGATAATCTTCATAATCACGAACACACTGAAAATCGCTGCTGCCACTGACAGGATTGTTACAAAGAAGAACGGGATGAATACTTCGAAGAATGGAAGAGCTTCCCCGCCACCGAATATGCCTGCCATTGCTTGGAATAACTTATTCGCCAATATGTAGTAACTGATCGTTACACTCAAGGCAAAGATCACGATTGTCACGAGTCCTGTAATCCAATTATCTTTTGACAGCTGAAATGCTGAAGATGGACGCTTCAAAAGCGCTAACGCATCTTTCCCGTACGTTTGTGAAGCTTCCTTTGCTTTCCCCAGATTATCATTTTGGTGTTTTACAGGCTCTGAGGTGGCTGCAGTCTCTTCATGATTAAGAGTTGAAGTTTCTTTTTCTTCCGTCACAGTCTCTTTTTTCATTTCGCTTCCGCACACTCCGCAATGCTTTCCTTCTTCCTGCTGGTGTCCGCATGATGGACAAACAAGCATCGAATCATTCCTTTCAAATCGAAATAGATTATTATGATGTTAAAAAATTCCTAGGTTTTACATTCTCCGTCAATACTTGATATTCCTGCATTCGACAAACTTTTCAAGGGAAGATTTTAATTTAAATTGAATTATTTTCTAAAAAAACAGTTGCAAATTATTCCATTACCCCATAGACTGTACTATAACAGATTAAACAGACATAAAACTGGTATATAAAAGGAGGTTGAAGTCATGAATTCAATCAAAGTAAACGCACACGCATGCCCAGAGTGTGGATCCAACATGGATGGTAAAGCGCATCATTTCATTCTGGAGTGTGAACGCTGCTTATCGAAGAAGGAAGAATAATTTTTTTTGCAGTTACTGTTATATAAAAGTTAAATATTTTAAGTTTGATATATAACAATGTGGGGTGATGTAGAGTCATGCAGACAAAAGATCTCAGCATTCAGGTTCAAGGGAAAATGAAACCGGGGTACGAACAGATACTGACCAAGGAAGCGCTGGCATTCATCCAGAAACTACACGAGAATTTCAATCCGATTAGAAAGCAGCTGCTTCAAAATAGAATAAAACGACAACAGGAACTTGATCGAGGGATCAAACCGGATTTCCTTAAGGAGACGGAACATATTCGCAACGGTGATTGGCGTATCGAATCCCTCCCAGAAGATTTACAGGACCGTCGTGTGGAAATTACAGGCCCTGTCGAACGGAAGATGCTCATCAATGCATTAAATTCAGGTGCTAAAGTTTTTATGGCTGATTTTGAAGATGCGAATGCTCCTACATGGGAAAACACCATCGATGGCCAAATAAACTTAAAAGATGCGATTCGCAGAACGATCTCGTTCACGAATGAAAAAGGGAAAACGTATCAATTGGGAGAAAACCCAGCAGTATTGATGGTTCGTCCCAGGGGATGGCATCTGGAAGAAAAGCATTTGACCATTGAAGGTGAGCGATTATCGGCCAGTTTAGTCGATTTTGGACTTTATTTTTTTCATAATGCACATGAACTGCTGAAGCGGAACACGGGTCCATATTTC
Organism: Thalassobacillus hwangdonensis; assembly: GCF_042675915.1. NCBI lineage: Bacteria > Bacillati > Bacillota > Bacilli > Caryophanales > Bacillaceae > Thalassobacillus > Thalassobacillus hwangdonensis. The sequence continues at coordinate 1,054,090 of NZ_JBHTKL010000005.1, forward strand.
TATCTGCCAAAACTGGAGAATCATCAGGAAGCTCGCTTGTGGAATGATGTTTTCCGATTTGCGCAGGATCAATTGAATATTCCGCATGGGACGATCAAAGCGACTGTGTTACTGGAAACGATCCTGGCTGCTTTTGAGATGGATGAAATTCTGTATGAATTGAAGGAGCATTCTGCAGGGCTGAACTGCGGACGTTGGGATTATATTTTCAGTTATATTAAAAAGTTCAGGAATGACCCTGATGTCATTTTTCCCGATCGTTCTGAAGTGACGATGGAGGTTCCATTCATGCATGCGTATTCTCTCCTGGCAATTCAAACCTGCCATAAACGGAATGCACCCGCAATCGGCGGAATGGCAGCACAAATCCCAGTCAAAAATGAGCCATTGAAAAATGAAGAAGCTTTCAACAAAGTAAAGGCAGATAAACAACGGGAAGTGAAGGACGGCCACGATGGAACTTGGGTCGCACACCCAGGTATGGTCCAGACTGCAATGGAAGTATTCGATAACGGAATGCCGACAGCGAACCAAATAACTAATATGCGAGAAGATGTGTCCATTACTGCAGATCAGCTCCTGGAAGTGCCAAAGGGTACCATTACCGAGCAGGGCTTGCGCACCAATATCAACGTTGGCATCCGCTACATTGCTTCCTGGCTGCAAGGGAGAGGGGCAGCACCGATCGACAATCTGATGGAAGATGCTGCAACCGCTGAAATCTCAAGAGCACAGGTATGGCAATGGTTAAGGCATCCGGAGGGTAGGCTTGATGATGGCAGGAAGGTTACGCTCAATTTGTTTGTCCTGATCAAGGAGCTTGAAATGAAGAAACTGAAGGACCAACTGGGAACAGAAGCATTTGTAGAAGGTCGTTATGAAGAAGCTGCATCTCTGTTCGAGCAGTTGATCCGGAATGATGATTTCGCAGAATTTTTGACGATACCAGCGTATGAGCGCTTAACTTAAAAGGGGGAGAAGTTAATGAGACAGGAACGAATCAGTGAATTACAAGAGCAGTGGCATGATGATGCAAGGTGGGGAGGCGTGACGCGCCCCTATGAAGCAGAAGATGTGATTCGGCTGAGAGGGTCGTTGGACATCGAACATACACTGGCGAAGAAAGGTTCAGAGAAACTGTGGAAACTGCTTAACGAAGAGGACTATGTAAATGCACTTGGCGCCCTTACAGGGAATCAGGCGATGCAGCAAGTGAAAGCAGGTCTGAAAGCCATTTACTTAAGCGGGTGGCAGGTAGCGGCGGATGCCAACTTGTCAGGTCATATGTATCCGGATCAGAGCCTTTATCCGGCAAACAGTGTGCCACAGGTCGTCAAGCGCATCAATCAGGCACTGCAGCGCGCAGATCAGATTCATTATTTGGAAGGAAAAGAAGATGTGGATTGGTTTGCGCCGATCGTAGCTGATGCTGAAGCAGGTTTTGGCGGACAATTGAACGTATTTGAACTGATGAAAGGGATGATTGAAGCGGGTGCATCTGGCGTCCACTTCGAAGATCAGCTATCGTCAGAGAAGAAATGTGGTCATCTTGGAGGGAAAGTGTTGTTACCTACCCAGACCGCTGTAAGGAATTTGATTTCAGCTAGATTTGCTGCCGACGTGATGGGAACGCCGACCGTCTTGATTGCGCGGACGGATGCCAATGCAGCAGAACTGATCACCAGTGATGTAGATCCTTATGATGCACCGTTCTTAACTGGAGAGCGTACCCCGGAAGGATTCTTCAAAACACACGCTGGAATCGATCAGGCAATCGCTCGCGGCCTGGCATATGCGCCATATGCAGATTTGATCTGGTGTGAAACATCCGAGCCTAATTTGGAGGAAGCGAAGCAGTTCGCAGAAGCCATCCATGAAAAATTCCCTGGAAAGCTTTTGGCTTACAACTGTTCTCCTTCATTCAATTGGAAGCAGAAGCTGGATGATGCCACGATCGCTAATTTCCAGCAGGCTCTCGGTGAGATGGGCTACAAATTCCAGTTCGTCACACTCGCTGGCTTCCATGCTTTGAATCACGGAATGTTCGAGCTTGCCCGGGAGTACAAAGATCGAGGGATGGCTGCGTATTCGGAACTTCAGCAGGCTGAATTTGCAAGCGAAGCCTTCGGTTATACTGCCACACGCCATCAGCGTGAGGTCGGTACAGGTTACTTTGACGAAGTAGCCCAGGTCGTAACTGGAGGAACTTCTTCCACTACTGCCTTGAAAGGTTCAACAGAAGCCGATCAGTTCACTGAAAAGGTCGGAACAACGAACTCCTAATTAAAAAAGCTTGCAGAGAACTTAATTGTTCCCTGCAAGCTTTTTTATGTCTTTTCACACATTGAATTTCTGGAAGATCGATTTTTCAGGGATACGATATACTTCCTGGTCCATCAGGTGATTGATGATCACTTTGTTCCGATGCACGGCAAGCCCAAGGTTCGTCGACCCGACACCGTGCGTATGAGAAATACCACTGTGCACATAAATCTGGTTAGAAGTAGCTTCAGTCAATTTCAAGCGGTAATCTGCTTCCACTTCATACCGGCCTTTCTCATCCCAATGAAGCAGGGAGGAGAGGTGGTCTTCGATGAAAGGCGGTACATATGGCGTGTAACCTGTCGCTGTGATGACCACTTCACTTTCATGAACGAACGTTTCTCCTGTCTGAAGATGCTGACAGGTGATTTCATAACCCGATCCATCTGTTTTCTTTTTTATCGCTTTCACTTCAGAGAGTACTTGAAGACCGACATCCAATTCTTCGCGTCCAACTGAAAATTCATATAAGAGATCATAAATGTCTGTAATCGTATGATTGCTGATTCCTTTATAGTATAAACCTTGAGACGCGAATATTTCGTCCTTCTGCTGTTGAGGCAGACCGTAGAAATAATTCACATAATCCGGTGAGAAATGCTCCAGGCTCAATTTCGATTCTTCCATCGATGCAAAACCAGGGGAGCGGGTGATCCAGTCCAGACGGAACTTATGTTCACGCTGTTCTTTCAGCAGTTCGCGGAATGCTTCAGCAGCACTTTGACCTGACCCAACGACAGTAATGGAAGAAGCCTTCTTACAGCGCTCCTCATTTTTCAGGAAGTCTGCCGTATGGAAGACATCTTCCTCGGGCAGGTCCTGGAATGATCTTGGCATAGTAGGCCTCGTACCAGTACCAAGCACAAGGTTGCGCGTGTAGTACACATCAGTAGTTTCTGTTTCTAAATCAAGAACTTCCACTTCGAAGTATTCTTCTTCGTCTTTTATATGCTTCGTGTTCATTACCCGTTTACCGAATTGACAGCTCTCCAGTTGTTCAGCTACCCATTGGCAATAGTCATTATATTCACGGCGTGGAATATCCAATCGCTGCAGGAAGTAGAATTGGTACATCCGATCATTTTCATTGATGTAATTCAAAAAACTATATGGGCTTTTCGGGTCAGCCATCGTAACCAAGTCAGCAATGAAAGGAACTTGCATTTTTGTCCCTTCGATCAGCATTCCAGGATGCCAGTCGAACTTTGGTGTCTGTTCGAAAAATAAGGAATCCACCTCTGGCTGATCATCCAGCAATGCAGCAAGGCTGAGGTTGAATGGCCCGATTCCGACTCCGATCATATCGTACATTTTCTTCGTTGGTTCCATCATTTTATTCTCCTTTTTACGTGACAAAGACCTTCACAAAAATTCAGACAATCCTTATTCATCTTATCATAAGTCTTGTTGAAACAAAAAAGCGCTTTCGTGATATGTACGAAAAGCAAAGGAAGAATCCTTTGCTTTTACAAAATGTCTCAGATTTTCGTTTGGCGCTTTTCAGAACGTTGTTCTAATTGTGATTGCGGCTGCTGATCCCGTGTATCCTCAGTGATACCTTGGCGGTTCACCGACTTGGTACGGTTTCGTTTGCTACGTTTTTCTTTTTCCATCTTGCAGCACCTCCTCACTATATTTTTGAACAGCGGATCGGATTTATACTGTATTGGAGCGTTAATGATTTCCGGCTATGGAGGTAAATGGTATAGTGGACGAAATGATAAGTGGAATAAGGTGAGGTTATGATAGATACACATGCAAGGAAGTATGTCCAACCGTTCATATCTAAAACGGCGGACTTCCTTTTAAAAATTGGGTTAAGTGCGAACCAGGTAACGATCATCGCTTTTGCAGTAGGTATGATGGCTGGTGCCTTCTATATAATGGGGCATCCCATACTGAGTGTAGCGATTTTATGGGTTTCAGGGTTTCTTGATGCGGTGGACGGTTCAATGGCGCGGAAGACGAAACCTTCACCGTTCGGTACAGTAATGGATGTAACTTTCGACAGAATTGTGGAAATCGGAATCATTCTTGCCATTGCTTATGTGCATCCTGAAATCATGTGGCCATTATTACTTTTAAGTGTTTCCATCATCATTTCGATGACGATTTTCCTGACGGTGGGAAATGTGTCGGACAATAAGGGAATCAAGTCTTTTCATTACCAGGCAGGACTTGCAGAGCGATCAGAAGGATTCATCCTGTTCAGCATCATGCTCCTTTTTCCGTCTATCCTATTTTGGACTACCCTGCTCTTTTTTGCAGTAGAACTCTTCACAGCCGGTCAACGGTTTCTTGAAGCGAAAAAATTACTGAAGTGAATCCAAAGAAAGCCCGAACATTCAATTGTTCGGGCTTTGTTCTATCATTGTTGATTAAAATAGGTCTCCATCATCATCCGATAATGACTTTCATTCAAGCGAAGGGGATCAAGCCCTGCTTTTGCAAGCAGTCGTCTCGTATTTGTATCATCAAATGTGATGGTACGGTTCAAATAGGAATGAAACACTTTCATCGGCTCATTGATCAACTCATCTGATCTTGTTAGTTCGGTTTCAGAGCTGGTTAGTGTCAGATTGTCCATTTGGCTGACTTCCTTGATCAAATTAATGATCTCCCCGTTCGTCAATGTTTCATTGTTAGCGATGTGGTAGATCTGGTTTTTCTTTGCATGTGCAGCACCTGCAGTCAGTACATCGACAACGTAATTGACGGGCACAAGGTTTGTCCTTGCCGCTGCGTCACTGTAAAGGCGGATAGTAGTAGCCGCGTCCAGTCGTTGCTTCTCAGTCATTTTTTTCAGCAGCGAGACTGCCTTCATGAGTCCGTATAATGCAAATGTCGTTTCTGCTTCCCCGGTATCGGAATCACCAATGATGATTGCTGGTCGGAAAATACTGACGTCCATGCTCTCGCGATAAGACCATACAAGGTGTTCTGCATGACTTTTACTTTCTTCATAATAATTGACGAACGTTCGATTGGAATCATGCAACGTTTCTAATCCATAGCTTTCCATACCAAGCGTATAGGCGGTGCTGACATGGAAAAAGCGTTGGACATTCAAGGATCTGGCAAGCTCGAGTGCATGCTTCGTGCCATCAACGTTGATATTGAATGTCTTTTCTTTATCTTCCTGTTTGAAGGATAAGAAAGCAGCAGTATGATAGAACAGGTCAATGTTGTTCTTCAACTGACCGATCTTCGTTTCTGAAATTCCGAAATGTGGGAGGGAGAGGTCACCTTGGATCGGGTGGATGCGCTCGGTCTCTCCTTCAGCTAATGTATCTAAAAAATGATTCAGTTTGGCTTGACTGCGTACAATCGGGTAAATTACGTGTCCCTGGTCCAGTAACCCGCGCATCAATCGCTTTCCGACAAATCCAGTTGCACCGGTAAGTAATATATTCATGAAGTTTCTCCTTTGTTATATAGCATTTCGTAAAAAAAGAAAACGATCCGAGGACGAATCGTTTTCTATCGTTTATCCCTCAACTGCCTGCAGGCTTGCTCCTTTTACTCTTCGGCCTTTTCCGTGAGGCAGGCAAAGTGGCGTACCGAACATCGGATCTTCGATGACCTGGCATTTCATACCGAAGACATCTTCGACGAGTTTCGGTTCAATGACAGATTCAGGCTTTCCATGAGCATAAACTTTCTTATCCTGAATCGCGACTACATTATCGGCATAACGGCAAGCAAGATTCAAATCATGCAGCACCATGATGATCGTCCGTTGCTCCTGCTGATTCAAATCATATAAAAGGTCGAGGATTTCGACTTGGTGTGCCATATCCAGGTATGTCGTCGGTTCGTCAAGAAGAATCGTATCCGTTTCCTGTGCCAATGTCATTGCAATCCATGCACGTTGACGCTGACCACCCGATAAAGAGTCTACCGTACGTTCGGCAAATTCCTCCATATTGGTTGATTTCAATGCACGGGTAACTGCGGCTTCATCTTCTTTCGACCACTGCTGGAACCAGCTCTGATAGGGGTAACGCCCTTGTTTGACCAGCTGCAGTACCGTGAGGCCTTCAGGATGTGAAGGTGACTGAGGAAGGATGGAAAGCTTCCTTGCTACAGCCTTGGTCGACATATTCGCAATATCCTGACCATTCAGTATGACGCCTCCCTGTTTAGGTTTCAAAAGTCGTGCCATTGAACGGAGCAATGTAGATTTACCACAGCCATTCCCTCCAATAAGCACACTGATTTCTCCTTTTGGGAAGAAGTGATTCAGTTCATCGATGATGACTGTATCTCCATATCCTAATGTCAGTGATTTCGTTTCCAATGCCTTCATGTGATCTCTCCTCACTGATTTCGAGTTCGATAAAGCAGATAGATGAAATAAGGTGCTCCGATTGCTGCGGTGAATACACCAGCAGGAATCTCCAATGGAGCAATGACTGTTCTTGCAACAAGGTCAGCTGCCATGACGACGATCGCGCCGATCAATGCAGCAGTTGGAATAAGTGCGCCGAAGGAGGAACCGACAAGCTTTCTGGCCATATGAGGGGCCATCAAGCCGACAAATCCGATACCACCTACGAATGCTACAGCACCACCTGCGAGAGCAGTACTGAAAAGCAGCAGGATCAATCGGTCTTTCTGAACCCAGCTCCCGAACCCTTTGGCGATTTCTTCACCTAACTCCTGTATGTTCAAATTCCTTATATAAATGAAAACTAAGATTAAAATCGTAAAAACCCAAGGGGCAAGTGTTAATACTTGATTCCAGTTGGCACCATTGATGCTTCCCGTGATCCAAATATGTGCCTGTGAGGCAAGGTAAAGTGGACCAAGGATGATCATCATATTCGTCAGTGCCTGCATGGCAGCAGCCAATCCGATCCCTATCAAAACCAGGCGGATAGGTGTGACGCCATTGTTCCATGATAATAGATAGACAAGTAACCCTGTACCAAGTGCACCAAGGAATGCAGCGAATGGCAGCCACTCAATTCCCACTGTGATGGAAGTAGCGTTATCCGCAAAAATCGTCAGGAACAACACTGCAGCGAATGAAGCACCACCTGTAATTCCGATGATATCCGGAGAAGCCAAAGGGTTTCGGATGATTCCCTGCAGGATGGCTCCTGCTACCGCCAGCGCAATTCCTGATAAGAATGCGAGCAGCACTCGCGGCAGGCGAAACTCCTTGATGACTAGTTCATTCATTTCATTTCCTGCACCAAAGAAACTTTTCACTACATCAAGCGGTGCGATTTGTAAGTCGCCTGTACCGACGCTGATGATTAGTAATGCGACGGTGACGATGAATAGTAAAGTGGTTACTGTAATTGCTTTTTTATCGAGTAGAAAAGAAAGCCATTTATTCCGATAGGAGCTGTATTTACTCATAAGTTGTTCAGCCCCCTTCGTGCAATATAAACGAAGAAAGGAGTACCGATCAGTGCAGTCATTACTCCGACAGGGACTTCGCTGGGCATGATAATGTAGCGGGCTCCGATATCAGCGGCCAAAAGCAGGATTGCTCCGAGAATTGCACTGTATGGTACAACCCATCGATAGTCCATCCCGACAAGGCTTCTCGCAATATGAGGGATGACGATTCCTACGAATCCTACTGGTCCAGCGATGGATACTGCTCCACCCGCTAATAGGATGACAACGATTCCAATCATGATTTTAACAAGTATCGTCCGCTGACCCAAACTGACAGCTACGTCATCTCCCATTGCCAGGATGTTGATTTGTTTGGAAAGGATGTGAGCTCCGATCAAGCCGATGGTTAAATAGGGAAGTACACCGAGAAGGATATCCAAATCCCGTCCTTGCACCGAACCTGTCAGCCAGAACAACACTTCATCGAGCGCTTTTTCGTTCAATGCAAGCATCCCTTGAGTAAGCGAGGCAAACATAGCTGCCATCGCCGCCCCGGCTAATGTAAGTTTGATTGGTGATAGTCCATCTCTTCCCACAGAACCTAAAAGATAGACAATACTTGCAGTCAATGCTGCTCCGAAAAAGCTGATCCAGGCGAATTGCTGAATCGAAGAAACGGAAAAGAAACTGACTGCAACAACGATGAAAAACCCTGCACCTGCATTGATTCCGAAAATACTCGGCGATGCGAGTGGATTTCTTGTAATTCCCTGCATCAAAGCGCCGGCAACGGCTAGACTAGCTCCGACAGCAGCCCCGATCAATGCCCTCGGCAGCCTGCTCTCTCTTATGATGATATGCTCATTGGATCCGTCAAAATGATTGAATGCTTCCAGGGCCATTTTCCATGTGACGTTTGTATAACCATAGATGACGCTTCCACACATGAAAATCAGAACAAGGAGCACTCCTATAATGATACCGACTGTTTTTATTCTGGTCGTTTTGAATAGTTCATTCATTACAAGGACCTTTCTGCTTCTTATATATAGGTTTCCATGTATAAGTTTATCGAGTCAGACGGATACTGTCAATGATTATCATTATCAATTAGGTATTGACAAGGAACCTCCACTCACTTAAACTACTAGTTGTGAATGAAAATCATTATCAATTAATTAGGAGGCACTACATATGTTCAAGAAAAAAGGATTTGGTTTATTTCTGCTATTATTTTCTTTAATGTTGGTACTTGCTGCATGTGGATCTTCTGATGATACAGAAGAAAGCGACAATGCAAGTGAAGGGGAAGAGAAAACATCGGACTCTTCCTATGAAGTAGAACACGCAATGGGAACTGCTGAAATTCCTGAAACACCGGAAAAAGTGGTCATTTTGACAAATGAAGGAACAGAAGCTTTGCTTGCAATGGGAGTAAAGCCTGTAGGAGCAGTACAGTCCTGGTTAGGTGATCCTTGGTATGACCATATCAGTGAAGACATGGAAGGTGTAGAAGTCGTAGGTACCGAGAGTGACATCAACCTTGAAGCGATCGCTGGCTTGAAACCTGATCTTATTATTGGTAATAAACAGCGTCAGGAGAAATGGTTCGATCAATTGAACAAAATTGCTCCTACCGTGTTTGCTGAAGAACTCCGTGGCGATTGGAAAATCAACTTTGAACTATATTCAAAAGCATTGAATAAAGAAGAAAAAGGACAAGAGGTTCTGTCCGCGTTCGATGAACGTATCGAAAGCTTGAAGTCTGATCTTGAAGAACAGGAGAAACTGGACACGAAAGTATCTGTAGTCCGTTTCCTTCCAGGAAGCTCCCGTATCTACTATAAAGATTCTTTCTCAGGTGTGATCTTGGAGCAGATTGGTCTAGCTCGTCCGGAATCACAGGATAAGCCTGAATTTGCAGAGGAAGTAACGAAAGAACGTATTCCGGATATGGACGGCGATGTCCTGTTCTATTTCACCTATGAAACTGGTGATGGTGAAGGGAATTCTACTGAAGAAGAGTGGACGAACGACAAGCTTTGGAACAACCTTGAGGTTGTACAAGAAGGCAATGTCCATGAAGTGAGCGATGCAATTTGGAACACTGCAGGCGGTGTCATGGCAGCGAACCAGATGGTAGACGAATTGGAACAATACTTGCTTGAAGAGAAATAAGTGACGAATGACCGGTGAATGTTACATTCACCGGTCATTTTTCTATTTTTTATTCGTACATTTTTAAGAGGGGTACAGACAAGTAGCGTCATCGTATCTATAAAATTCTGATATAATAGAAGGAACAAGTCACTCGTTCTTCGTCCAAGTTCTTATGATTGAGGGGATCATGATGAGACACATGGAAGAACTGATACAAGAAGTCGTCATTGAGAGGGATACAGTGATCGGTTATCCGGCTGCCTTCCGTTATGTAGCTGCCGGCAGAAGTGCTGCGGTGTTTTTTGACCATGTGGAACAAAAAGCGGTGAAAGTTTATTTTCCATCGTACGAACATTTAGCAGAGCAGGAAGCTGCCATCTATGAGCAATTATCCAACCCCATCTACTTTCCTCAGATTTATGAAGTTGGCGATAACTATCTCGTAATGGAATACATCGAAGGGAAAACCCTATATGACTGCCTCGTTGAAGGAGTTACCATTACTCCCGACATGATCAGGCGTGTGGATGACATTCTGGAGTATGCAGTCTCCAAGGGACTCAATCCCTCTGATACCCACTTGAAAAATATCATCCTTACAAAGGATGGCACGATCAAAGTGATTGATGTGGTAAGGTTCACGCAAAAAGAAGTGTGCGAGCAGTGGCCGGACATCAAGAAAGCTTACTATCTTTATTATCAAAAACGGTTTTTTCCGAAGAAATATCCTAGAACATTGATTGAACTGATCATTTACCTTTACCGTTCCAACCTGCTGCCTATCTAAGAATCGTTGGTTTTATGTAGAAGGTGATGTGGAATGAGGAAAATAAAGGTGATAACAAGTATAGAAGGAGGCAGCGAAATGGATCAACTAATCTTTATTCAGACAGGAATGGGCGTGGATGTGCATGGACAGAACGTAACAAAAGCTTCTGTACGTGCAATTAAAAATGCCATCCACACGAATTCCATGCCAGGTATCAGAAAAAGTCTGCCTGAAGAATCATTGGACAACATGAGGGTGAATATCAAACTAGCAGTTCCTTGTGATGAAGACCAACTGGACTTTGATGAGATCAAAAAGGCAATCCCATATGGTACCGTGACCGTTGAAGTTCAAAAAGGCGGAATGCTGACAACAAGCGGTATCGTACTCGAAGACAAAGAGGATCGCAACGATCTAATGTATATTGTCAATGCATCCGTAGAAGTCGGTTATTGAACCCAAAAGGAAGCTTGGAGGTAACTTTCCAAGCTTCCTTTTTCTTTTGGCTTTTTTTAATCTTTAGTTATGTAGGAATCGTTTGCCGAATAAGCGGAAAGGGCGCTGGGGAAAATACTCGCTTTCCTGTGGGGAGCTGGCGAGCCTCCTCGTTCGTTTCACTCTCTGTGGGGTCTCGCCTAGGCCCTTCACCCACGGGAGTCTCGCATTTTCCCCGTCGCCCTATGTGTGTTTGGTGAACGACCCTCACAATGTATGATGTTAGAAATCGGGTGTAGGTTAAGTGAACGTCTAAAGAAACTTTTCTTAGGTTTCAAGATCTTTGAATCCATGTTTCTCTAGTCTGACAACGCAAGGAGGTCCGGGAAATTGGGAGACTCCTCGAAAATGCTACGCATTTCCTTCGTGCGGTGTTTATTCAGTATGCTTTTTCAAAGTCCTATGGGGTGAAAATGAGCGGTGAGATCTCAGAAGGCGAAGCCTGAGGAAGCTCAGCCCATTCCCATGGACATGGAAAGCGAGTAATTTCCCGGACCTCCTAAGTCTCATCCCTAGCAAGGGATGCAACTTATCTCGATACTGAGTCTTCAGGGAGAGTGTCCCGACTTTTCGTGCCTATTTTTGAATGAACCCTCTGATGTTTTTTAGATGTAATCAATCGAGTTCCATTTTTACATAGTTTCAGGTCTGGTGAGAAATACTAATAGCGAATCGTGAAAGGAAAGAGGTGAAAACCATGGGTAGAGATGACCGTCGTAAAGCTAACGGTAAAAACGATGCAGGCTTACCGCAAACTCCGAAACGCGAAAAGGATGCTGCTGGAGCACGTGATGTGGAATTCGCACAAGAATTCGCTGATCAGGAAGATAAGCAGGCGCAGGAAAGAGCGCGCCAGGCTGATGCTCGTCAAAAGCGCAACAATCAATAAATAGAAAAAAGTGATTCCCATTAGCGGAATCACTTTTTCTATTGTCTAGGAAGTTATTCGTTTGTATTAAGGGATATCGTGTCCCATGGACGATTGAAGGATTTCGAACCATTGATCATGGTTCAACGTGTAGTCTAGTGAACGAACTGCGCGATCGATTCTTTCAACGTTACCGGAACCTACGATAGGCATGATTCTCGATGGATGCTTCAATAGCCACGCATACATCACTTCATCAATGTCCTCTGCACCTATTTCCCTGCGGACCTTCTCCAGTGTATTTCTTACACGGACAGCTTTTTCTTCTTTTCCTTGAAATACTTTTCCTCCTGCCAATGGTGACCAAGCCATTGGGGCTATTCTTTTTTCGAGGCAGAAGTCCAACGTGCCATCCTGGATATTCTCCAAATGGTAAGTGGATACTTCTACTTGATTTGTAACCAATGGGACCTCCAGGTAAGATTGGAGCATTTCAAAATGATGGCGTTTAAAATTGGATACACCAAAGGTTCTTACCTTCCCATCCTTATGTAATCGGGAAAAAGCCGCTGCCACTTCTGCCGGGTCCATCATTGGGTCAGGGCGATGAATCAACAGCGTATCAAGGTAATCCGTCTGCAAATTGATCAACGATTGTTCAACTGACTGTATGATGTGTTGTTGGCTTGTATTGTAATGATGGGTGTGGTTCTCAGGGCGATTTTTTGAAGGGAGGACAATGCCGCACTTCGTGACGATCTCCATCTTGTTCCTTAATTCAGGTTTCTTAGCTAAAGCCCTACCGAATAAAGCTTCACATGTATAATCCCCATAGATATCAGCGTGGTCGAAGGTTGTTATTCCTTTATCCAAATTATGTTCAATAAGCTCCAGAACTTTATCATCTGAATAATTCCAATCTGCAAGCCGCCATAATCCGTGAATGATACGGGAGAAAGACAGTTCTTCTGCTACTTGTATTCGTTCCATGAAAGTCATCCTTTGTTTAGAGAGATAAATGCAATTATACCATGAGACCATGAAAAAACAGAGCTGATGGCTCAGCCCTGTTTTAAGATTGGATCGCAGCACTCTGATTGACGATTGAACCATTCAACACTTTCGATATCTGAATTTACAGGATAGTGGTAGGCGTCCTTATATTCTTCATGGCCTTTTCCTGTAATGATGATCCAATCATCTGCTTTTGCTTTATCCCATGCATATTTGATGGCTTTAGTCCGGTCGGGGAGGACCGTACCCTTGATGGAGCCGTCTGTGAAATGCAAGTCCTCAAGCTCCGCGTCCATTTCGGAAGGGTCAATTCCATTCAAGTCATCTCTTGTAAGCACGTATTCGGTTGCATGCGCTTTACTTGCATGCAGCATTTCCTTTTGCTTCGATTTGTCTCTTTTTCCACGGAATCCGAAAACGTGGATGATGTTCCCCGCGCCTTCTCGTTTTGCTGTTGCAAGGATATTTTCTATGGCATCGGATGTGTGTGCATAGTCGACTACAATTGTTGCGCCATTCGGATGCGAGTATCTTTCGAATCTGCCTGGTACATGGATCCTTTGGGAAAGGGATCGGCTGATATTTTCCCACTCGACACCGACACGGTTTGAAGTCACTGCTGCAAAGGAGGCATTATGGAAATTGTGAATGCCGGGCAGCTGCAGGTTAATTGGTACTTTCCGGTCTTTTGTATGCAATAGCTGCTGTTCAAAGTCAAAAATGGCATCGTCAGTTTCGTTGGAATCAACTGTCCAGACATGATGATTCCTTTGCTTCAGCCGCTGTGCCAGAGTCTTTCCCCAGTCTTGTCCTGTATAGATGACAGCTGTTCCATCCTCTGTCAATTGATCGAATAAACTTGCCTTCGTTTCAAAGTAGTCTTCCATACTTGAGTGATAATCCAAATGATCATGACCAAGATTGGTAAACACTAAATGATCGAACGGGACTCCATGAATCCTTCCTTGCTTGATGCCGTGTGAGGAAACTTCAAGAATTGCCACATCGTCTTCTGAATCTGCAAGGAACTTGTGTAATGTCATTGGATCAGGAGTGGAGTGAGTGGAAGGGTGATCCTTCTTGTTGATCATGTAAGACACTGTACCGAATAAGGCACAGGAATAACCGGACTGTTCCAGGATGTGGCGGATCATAAAGGATGTTGTCGTCTTTCCGTTCGTCCCGGTAATGCCGATCATAATCGGGTACGGTTTATCTTTCATATAGTAATTTTTGGATATTACTGCCAATGCCCTCCTGCTGTCACCTACTTGGATATAAGGCATGTCGAAGTAATCATCTGCCTCATGCTCGCCGATGACCAAGGAAGCCCCATTTTCAACAGCTTCTTTTATATAAGTATGACCATCCGCCTCGTGACCCCGGATCGCTATGAAAAGGGACCCTTTGTCCACTTTTCTGGAATCGCAGGCAATATGTGTTATATCGATATCATCAAGACGGCAGTTTGATGATTGAATTGTCAGTGATTTAAGTAATGTACGCACGTTCATGGGTGGGTCTCCTTTTTAACTCCATTTAATTGTGTATTTCACGAAATTTGTCGTTTCAAACTCCACCTAAGGAATCATTTTGACAGGGTATGCCGTCCCACCATTCTAACAAGTAAGAAGGAGTGGTAGGTTACAGTTAAATTAAAATTATGATAAATTTGTACAGTTTTTACTGTATAAACTGTTTTTGTTCATGTTACAATCGGTAATCGTGAGAAACTTTCTGTACATAGGTTTCCCTAATTAAGTGAAAAATTTATAAGAAAAGTAAAATAGGAGGAATTCATATGGGTAAATTTCGTAATGTGTTGACTTTATTGGCGCTTACACTTGTTCTTGTTCTTGCTGCCTGCGGTGGGAATGACGAAGGTGGAAACAATGATGAAGGTAATGAAGCAGAAGGAAATGGTACGATTCAGATTGGTATGAACAACTGGGCTGAGAACGTCGCTGTTTCGAATATGTGGAAACTCATCCTCGAAGAAAAGGGATACGATGTTGAACTGAAGAACGTGGAAAAAGGTTTTCTTTACGAAGCATTAGCTAATGGTGATCTTGATATCGGAATGGAAATCTGGCTTCCGAATACGGATAAAGCTTTCTATGAGAAATATAAAGAGGATATCGACTGGAGAGAGACCTGGTATGAAGGCACAAACCTTGGGCTCGTTGTTCCTAGTTATATGGAAGAGATCAACTCGATTGAAGACTTGAATGCGAATAAGGATCAATTCCCTGATGGAAGAATCGTTGGAATTGATGCTGGGGCAAGCATCATGGCATTGACAGAAGATGCAATCAAGGAATACGATCTCGATTATACATTAGCAGCTTCATCCGGTCCGACCATGACAGCCGAACTGCAAAATGCGATGAAAGCGGAAGAGCCGATTGTCGTAACACTATGGAAGCCACACTGGGCGTTCGCAGAAATGGATTTGAAGTTCCTGGAGGACCCTAAGAACGTATACGGAGATTCAGAAGATATTTCTTATGCCGCACGTAAGGGTCTTGAAGAAGACCAACCTGAAGTAGTGAAGTGGTTCGACAGCTTTAAAATGAGTGATGACCAGCTTGGAAGCTTGATGGCTTCCTTGAATGAAGCGGATTCACCTGAAGAGGGTGCTCAGAACTGGATTGACGAAAACCAGGATGCCATTGATGAATGGACGAAATAACGGGACGAAAGCATGGTTCGTAATTGGACCATGCTTTTTTTATGTAAATTCATTATAAATGAACCTATTTGAAAGTCACGCAGAGCCAGAGTCTTTCACAAACACACAGAGGGTGGCTGGGAAACTGCGAGACTCCGATGGGAGAAGGACCTAGGCGAGACCCCACAGGGAGTGAAACGAGCGAGGAGGCTCGCCAGTTCCCCCACAGGAAAGCGAGTAGTTTCCCAGGCGCCCTTCTTTTCAATAATCGGCAAAGATCCAGTGGTTAAATCTCGAATTCCTGAGCTTTAGACTTTATCACTTGTTGCTTGTTTTCTTCCTATATAATATATTGAATGTTACGAATCTTTCTGCTAATAATAGTCATATGGAAAAATATATAAAAATGGGGCGGGAATTATGGGAGAAAACGTACATACAATCAAACAGGCGAAAGCCGAATTAGAACGTGTAATCTTAGGTAAACCACAGGAAATAGAACTGCTTTTCACAGCACTACTCGCTAAAGGACACGTGTTGCTGGAGAGTGTACCAGGATCCGGTAAGACAAAATTGGCGAAAAGTTTTGCAAAAGTCACTGGAGGTACCTTCAAACGGGTACAATTCACGCCTGATGTACTGCCGAGTGACGTTACAGGCATCCAGTTTTTCAATCCTAAAACGCAGGAGTTCGAACTGAGGGTAGGGCCGGTGATGACAAATGTATTGCTGGCAGACGAAATCAACCGCGCCACTCCAAAAACTCAATCAAGCCTATTGGAAGTGATGGAAGAATACCAGACAACGATTGATGGGGAAACGCTGCCGGTAGAATTGCCATTCCTTGTCATTGCTACTCAAAACCCGGTCGAAAGCAATCAAGGTACATTTCCGTTGCCGGAAGCACAATTGGACCGATTTTTATTCAAAGTCGACATGGGCTACCCTGTCTATGATGAAGAAAAGAATATCCTGGCAACTTACAGGGTAGATGAACCGATGGACCAGCTCACAAGTAAGCTTACACACGATACGATCATGAAGCTGCAGGAGCAAGTGAAACACGTAACACTTGCGGAGCCTGTCGTCGATTACCTGCTAACATTAGTGCGCGCTACGCGAGATCATTTGGATATTGACTTAGGAGTAAGTACTCGTGGTGCATTGGCATTCATGAGGGCTTGTCAGGCTTCGGCTTTGATCAAGGGGAGAACGTACGTCACCCCTCAGGATGTGAAATTCATTGCACCATATGTAATGGAGCATCGGATTGTGCTCTCCATGGATGGGTCAATTAGAAAAACGGTAGAAGAAGTTGTCCGTGAAATACTGGAGAAAACCGAAGTGCCAGTGGAAGTGGGCGAGGGAAGGTGAAGCAGTGGAAAAAGGAGCTTCCCCTTCAACATAGAAAGAATTATGACACCTACTACACTGGAATTGCCATCTCAGCCATCCTGGCAATAATAATGGCTGCACCGGTAATGTTTGTATTGACAGGGATTCTTTCAGCTTTCGTCATCTTCAACAAACTCTATGATCGCTTTGCAGGGGAAGGACTGGAGCTTCTCAATCCGAAACGGACGATTCGTATGTTTCCGGGAGATCAGGCTGATTTAAGCTTGACCTTCAAAAATAACTCCTCTGTTCCAATTCTGAATGGAAAAATCAATTTCAGTTGCGGTTCTGTGGTGAAACCGTTGGAAAAAGGACTGGAGTCCGACCGGAATGGGCGATACCGATATCCCCTCCATCTTTTGAAGAAAGGCGAGTCCACCATCCGTATTCCTTTTCATGCAACGAGCCGAGGTACTGTGAATATCCAGCATGTTACATACGAATTTCCTCATTTGGTGAACTTCCATACTATTTTCATGAAGTTCACCCCTTGGATGAGAACGGAATTCATCGTCTATCCACAACCTAAAACCGTCCATGGCCTGGAAGAAGCGAATTACTTAGCGGAAGGAAACCAAACTGCGGTATTTTCACCTTTTGAAGACGTATTGACTCCTACAGGTACAAGGGATTATGTATCGTCTGATCCATTCCATCGGATTCATTGGAAAGCTTCTGCCAAACAACAGCAGCTTCAAACGAAAGTGTTGGAAAAGAAAGTGGATTACACGTGGGCAATCCTGCTCAACACGACAGAAACTACGAGGCTCGGAAATACTTTTGTCAGTACGAAGCTTGAGGATCTGCTTTCTTATGCTACTTACCTCTGTCATGTAGCTGCTAAGAAAGGGTATGCTTCAGAGCTTCACCTGTCCTCTAGACGCCCTGGTAAAGTCCCTTACTTTCATTTGCCCGCAGGAGAGGGAAACCAGCATCTGAAACACTCACTTGAATTGCTGGCGCGAGTAAGAAATGACCATGCGTATATGAATTTCAAAGAAATGCTCCATCGATTCGATCACCATATCCATAAACCGATGTCGATCATCATCATGGGTGAATGGACTGAGGAAACCTCCTTCTACGCCGCAAAATGGAAAGCGAAAGGTATGCGCGTCTTCCATGTCATCCCTAAAGAGGATCATGCGGTCATGACACTTGGAAGGCAAAAGGAGGTAATGGGATGAATGAAGGAAAAACAGGCATTGTGAAGGGATATCATTATCTCGGTGATGCATTGTTGTTCTATTATCTGATCGTTGCCATCTACGCTTTCCAGGGTGGATATCCATTTCTACCCTATTTGGGTGTCGTATTTCTTTCGTATCTGGCATTTGCGTTAGGAACTTCCAAGACTTCCACCTACATGCCCTTCATTTTTCTGGCGCCTTTATTGATGATTGTCATGTTCCTGTTGGGTTTTCCGATCTACCTTGCGTTAGGGATACCGGTGCTGCTTAGCTGGAGATTTCTTATCCATGAAAAAGATCCGGATCGAAGCAATGAGACCTTTATCTTATTCTTCTCTCTGTTCGTTGCTATGATCGAGTTTTTCTTATTGGAAACATCGACAGTCGTATGGATGTGGAGTATTCAATTCACGGTTGTCGTCCTAGGTCATTTAGCATCCAACTACATGAAATTGTCTAAAAAAGAAAGAAGCGATGGAGCAGGAGTCATAGCTGGCTGGACTGCGGGACTCGCTTTACTGGCAGTTGCGGTCGCTTTATTGGACGACCTTTTCCGGTCAATCATCTCAATGATCTATCAGGTCATCCTAGCTGGAGTGCTGCTTTTGATTGATGGTTTTATGTATGTCGTCAATGTGTTAGGGCTTGATTTCCGTATCAACTTGGAACCCCCACCTGAGCAAGGGAATGAAACCGAGGGTGGATTTGGAGAGATGAATGAAGAGGGAATGATGTTCGATGGTCAGGATAATGATTCGGAAAAATTGGTGGAGATGGTTAATTCCACAGTATTCTGGACGACAATAACTATTATTCTGGTTGCGATGATCATTGGTGCCTTTATTGTCTATAAATTGAGGAAGTATCGAAATGTCCCATCTGATAAACATGAGGGAGTTTCCTATGAGTACGCTGAATATCCTGATGGACCACGGCGTTCGTTATGGAAACAGTGGCAAAACAAACCCGATGATCCTGTCAGAAAGAAGTTTTTCGAGTTAGAGCAGTATGCTGCCAAAAAGAAAATGGGACGACAGCTTTATGAATCGATCGAGGATTGGTTCGCAAGACTGGGAATTGCCTCAGCGGGAGCAGAGATCTATCAAGTAGTGCGATACGGTGAACAGACCCTGAGCGAAAAAGAAACCCAACAAGCATACACCCAAATCGAACAACTCAAACAAGAAATTAAACAAAAAGCATCAAAAAAGAAAAACACGAATCAGTAAACTGTGTAAGCCCCAGCCAATTCACAAATATGGCTGGGGCTTTCTTTTTGTAGGAAATGAGAATAGTACAATCCTCCCTGGGAAACGGTCCTTTTGTAACTAAGAGAACCACTCCTTTTCCAATATACTGTAAGTAACACAACATTCTACTATAGGAAGGAGAAACAAATGAGGGGGATTTTATTTGTAATGATTGTATTCGCAATGGTGGTACTTCCAAACCAGGCAGACGCAGGGGAAGTTGATCCAAATAAATCACCTGTCCTATTCATTCATGGGTTGAACAGTTCATCAAGCACATGGTACGAAGACAATGACATGTATGAAACCGTCCGTTCCCAAGGTTTCGAGACTGCATTCATCGACTTGAATCCAGACAAAGACATGTGGACGAATGGCCAATTGCTGGCGGAGAAACTTCAGGAAATCTATCAGCATTTTGGGGAGAAGGTCGTCATAGTAGCACATAGCAAAGGTGGGGTCGATGCACAGGCTGCTTTGGTTCATTACGGGGCTCATCCTTATGTTGAGCGCGTCATTACATTATCTTCCCCTCACAAAGGTTCTGAGCTGGCGAATCTTGCTCACAGCTCTTGGGCAGGATGGCTTGCAGATATTCTTGGTAACCGGAGTGAAGCTACTTACGCGTTACAGACTGGCTATATGAGCTACTTCCGAGATGAAACAGACAACCATGAACTTGTTTCTGCCAATCCGATCTATACCTTTGGCGGGACAGGATGGGGACCGTTCTGGGGGTCGCTTTTCTATGGTGGGATGTACTTGAATCAGTTCGGATCGAATGATGGGGCTGTTACAGTTGCGAGCTCCCGTCTGTCCTATGCACAGGAAATAAAAGTAGATGACTGGGACCATTATGAAATCAAAGAGGGAAATGCCACTTTTACTTACTTTGAACCTTATTTATATGAAGCAGCTCCATTAAGTTCCTTCGAATCTGTGCCATTCGTGGAGGAGGAAGCATCTTTGGCATATGGGAATTACCAGCACGGTGGAAGCCACAAAAGGAAAGCGATTGAAGGTTTCTTTGTAGAGGACGGAGTGGAAGAAATCACGGTTGAGTGGATCAGCAACAGGAAGGATACGGACTTAGAACTTATTGAACCAGCAGGTAACCAAATGTACAGTAATTTTAAAGTGGCTTCTGATGAAAGTGACGTATTCAAAGGTGCTTATCGTCACGAACTGACAATTGAAAACCCTGTACCTGGATGTTGGAAGTTATCTGCATCCAATGACCAAGGGGAAGATTACTTTTTTCAGGTGAACTTTGATAGTGCTGCGAATCGTCAAATCGATGTTGCGGTGGAGGACGGAACACATTCATCCGTTGCTTTCGCTTCTTCTCATCTGAAAGAGATCAAGGCGACGATCAGAGTGAATCACTTGAAAAAAGGCAAACCGGAAGCAACAAGCATTCTATTTAAAAGAGAGAAGAACAGTAAAGTGACTTTGAAGTACAGTGGTGAGGGCGTGTATAACCTTACCATCGATGTGACAGGAAAAACGCCAAAAGGCAACTTGTTCAACAGGACAGTGGTCACTTCCGTGTACTTGGATGATAAAGGAAATATCCATCGATAATTCTAAGTTTGAGTGAACTCATTTGCGGAAACATAAAGACTAGACGTAAAAATTTTACGCAAAGGGGTAGATTGAAGCTTATGGATATGAACAAAGAACTGAAAAAAATGGAAAGTGTATATTTAGAAAAACCGCACCGAGTTTTTACGATGTATCTGAATACAGATCCTTCTGATCCTGATCAGCAAGGCGGAGAATGGAAAATCCACTTGAAGAATGGTTTGAACAACTTCGAAAGTTACCTACAGGAAGATGGAGATTCTGATGAGAAGCGTAACTTCTGGGCCATTAAAGAGAAAGTGGAAAAGTACGTAGAAGAAAATGAACAGCAGTTCGCTAAAAGCCTGGTCATCATTGCAGCATCTGATGATTCGATCTGGTTTGCGGAGCGCTTGCAGATGCCGGTTAAGACCGAGTTCTTCTGGGAGGAAACAGCAAAACTTGATCAACTGCGTACAATGTATGAAACATTTCCGAAAACAGGGTTGATTCTGACTCAGAAAACCCAAGTTAAAACGATCGATGCAGAGCTTGGTCGACTGAAAGATACCAATCTTTATGAACTGGACCTGGATACAGAAGATTGGCGTCAGCACACCGGTCCACACCGTGCACAGCCATCGATGGGTTCCGGCGGTAAAAGCACGAAGCAGGATCAATTCGAGGAACGTTTCGATGCCAATCGCCACCGCTGGTATAAGAGTCTTGCATCAAAGCTGGACAAGCTTGCCAAAGATAACGGATGGGAACGCATCTATATGGTCGGCGATAAAGAAGAAACGAAAGATCTCGATAGCAATATGAATAAAGAAGTGACAGCTTTTGTAAATAAAAATCTGCTTGATCATACCGAAATGGATGTCATTGAGGAAGTTGTGCTTAAATAAGCAGAAAAGACTCAGGAGAGCAGCCTCCGAATGTGGAGGCTGCTCTCCTTTTTTATTTGCTAGGAAATTTTAATTTGCCTTTTTATGGATGGAGATCTGATGGAGTGTAAAAGCTTTATACCGATTTATCCCATTCTCATAGGGATAAAAAAATTTCATCATAAAATTTTCTTCGTATAATTTTGTTAAAAAACCTGTACCTGCGCGGATTGTTATACACTCCTGCACGCTGTGTGTTAAACTATTATTTGAGAATAATTACAAACCAGCATCAATCTTTTAAGAAATATTCATAGATTGCAAGGTGATATTATGTACATTGTTGATTCAATCGTCACAGTGCCTGAACATAAGGCAGACGAACTAATAGAAGTTTATCGCAACAGGAGCAGATCCGTCGATAAAGCGGACGGATTCCACTCATTCCAGCTCCTGCAGAATGATAAGAAACCAGGAGAACTTACGGTGCATATGGAATGGCTCACTAAAGACGACTACTTGAAGTGGGTTCGCAGTGAGGATTTCAAACGTATCCATGAACTGGAGAAGAAATATCCTGATCAGGAACTGGCGAATATTGTACCTAAAGTCAATAAATATAAGGTGGTGGCGGAATGAAAGCCTCCACGAAGAACCGCCTCGTATCCCTTATTGTAGAAGATATTTACCGAGCGTACCCTGACCTTGTGGAAAGGTTCGGGGAGAACGGAAGAGAACGGACATACGAAGATAACTACCATCACCTGGACCACTTGGAAACTGCTTTTCAAATGGATAATGTCACATTTTTCCTCGACTATACCATGTGGTTGAACAATGTGCTGACATCCAGGGGAGTAGGCACCGAACTGATCATTGATAATTACCAACGGTTGATTCAAATCCTAGATGATTGCGAAATGGAAGAAGAAGCAGAAAAACAGGCATACATCGAGTATTTGAAACAGGGGATCACAGTTTTGTCCTAACCGTTCCATTGAGAGGTGAACAAGTTGAGTGAAATGCATATCCGATTAGCGGAACTTTTCCTATCCGGAGAAGAAGAAACTGCTGTTGATTTTATAGAGAAGCATCTGAATGAACATCCACGAATGTATTTATACGAAGATATCATTACCCCAGCTATGTACCATATCGGAGAGCTGTGGGAGAACAATGAGATTTCTGTGGCTGATGAACATTTGGCAACTGCTGTATGTGATTTCGTTTTATCGAAAATTGAAAATACTTCGTATCCAATGAGCACGAAAAAGCTTGGGGATCGGAAAGTGATGCTGCTCGGCATTGAAAATGAGCGTCACTATATCGGTCTGAAAATGGTTTCCAGCTACTTCAAAGAAAAGAATTGGAGGGTAAGGTATTTGGGCCCTGACCTTCCGATCGACCATGCCATCAAGCAGATTGATAAATGGAAGCCTGACGTCATAGGATTGTCTGCAGCATTGTCCTATCGACTGCCAGTGCTGAAAGTTTTTATCGAAAGATTCTCAAAGTTGGAATGGCAACCGGATATTTTAGTTGGCGGACGAATCACCCGAAAATATGACCTGACTGACATGTATGATGATCATGTTCACTTCATTCGAGGACTGAATGATTTAGATAAATGGCTTGTAGATAGGAAAGAGGGCATCAAGGATGGAACGAGTTGAGCACTTTTTTGCTATACCCTACTTGGGTATCAATAAATACTTTCAAATTCAATACTTTTCCAGCGAAGTGGAACAGCTGACCGTTTTAAAAGATAATTTCCTTGATATGCTGGATGATGAAAGCAGAGAAAAAGTTCAAAAATGGCTGACACCTTCGATGAAAAAGGTGAAAGTTGAAGTGAATGTGAAGCCTCTCCAGGCAGACGCCGATCCGATCGTAGCTGATATCCATGCACGGTGGCATAATGACCTTCAAGCGGATATCATGGTGATCAAGCGTGATGAAAAGCTGATAAGAGTAACAGATTCCTTGAATCAACTTCAGTATCGATTGAATGATACCAATTTTGAACTGCTGGAAGAAAAAGAGAAGCTTGAACAGGCAATCATCGAGAACAATCGCTTATCTGCTCCTTTCATTACGTTGACAAATGAGACAGCACTTGTACCTATTTTCGGTGAAATCAGTGTGGAAAAGTTACATGCGATCGAGTCCCATTTATTGTTTGAAGTGCAGGAGAATGATGTGGATCGTCTGTTATTCGATTTTACCGCAGTAGGGGAAATGGAGAAAGAAGGCTTCCTTGTGCTGCAGAATCTGATCCAATCGCTTTTTTATATGGGATGCGAAGTAGCATTTGTAGGGATACAGCCGAAACAGGCGCAGCATATGCATCATATGAAAATGAAGTTCGACATCACGTATTTGACTTCACTTCATCAGGCACTCCAAAAATACTGCAAATAAAAACCCGTGTTTCCTGTTATCAACAGAATCACGGGTTTTGTGTACTCAGCATTCGTCCGCAGGAATACCTGCCAGGACTAAGCCATGTTCTCTTTTTTCCAAGCGCAGTTGACTCACCATCTGTTGGACATTAGGATCAATCGCTACTTGGATGTCATTGATGGATTCGATTCGATCATCTTCTTCTGGCCCATCCAGGGTCAGTCCTAATTGTGGACCCCCTCAGCCAATGCCAGCAAGAAACAACCGAATGCCCTCTGCATCATTTTCAGTCAGAATCTGTTGGATTTCATGCTTCGCTTCATCTGTAATCTGCATTGGTCGCTCACTCCTTTATCTAACTTCATCATACGTCATATGGTATGTTGCTTCAAGTGTCCTGCATGTCATTAGCTTCCCCGAAAATAATTGTTTTCATCGTTTTGGATATACTTTATAGGGTATATAAATTTGTGAAGACAATTATTAAGGGAGGATTAGCTATGTTTCATTATACGGTAGAAACTTCACGTAGTGTCCAGGCAGCGGTTGAAGCTTTGGAAGATGCTCTTAAGAGCGAGAAATTCGGAGTGCTGTGGGATTTCAATGTAAAAGAGACTTTGAATGGTAAAGGATTTGATTTTAATCAATCCATGCGTATCTTAGAAGTATGCAATCCTGAAGAAGCTAACAAGGTATTAGCTGAAAACGAATTAGTCAGCTACTTTTTACCTTGTAAAGTAGTTGTTTATGAAAGTGATGGGAAGACAAAAATAGGGATGCCTAAACCGACAGAGCTTATCCGCTTCCTTGATGATGCTAAATTGAACGGAATCGCGGAAGATATTGAGCAACGTATGATTGCAACGATTGATTCAGTAAAATGATTGTTCCTAAACTTTATTTGTATATGGGAGGCATTGTTCGCCTTCTTCGCTTTGGAGGTCTGTTCCTGAACTGAGGAATGGACCTTTTCCTTTGTATGGAAAATATATGATGTATAACGATTGACTTTATATACTATACGGGGGTATAGTAATAATCAAGGGAAGGTGAATAAGATGGATGAAAATAAACTTCCGGAAAACAGTGGAAAGAAACCAGTTAAACCAAGAACGAAAGATGAGAAACAGAAAGTTCTTGACCGTTTGAAAAGAATAGAAGGGCAAGTTAGAGGCATCCAGAAGATGGTGGAAGAAGACCGCTATTGCGTGGATATTCTCGTGCAAATATCAGCAATCGATTCAGCTCTGAAACAGGCCGGCTTCTCTTTAATGGAACGACATACGAAACATTGCGTCAGTGACGCAATCAAATCCGGTAATGGTGATGAGTCGATCGAAGAATTGATGAAAGTGATGAAGCAGTTCGCAAAATGATGAAAGAGGAGGTGCCTGCATGAGCGAAATGAAACATATGTCCTTGAATATCACTGGAATGACTTGTGCGGCGTGTTCCAATCGTATTGAAAAAGTTTTGAATAAAATGGATGGTGTCGATGCTAAAGTCAACCTTGCAATGGAAAGTGCGTCAGTTGACTATGATCCTGAGCATGTTGCCTCCGACCAAATCATGGCCAAGATTGAAAAGCTCGGTTATGGCGTACAGATGGAGCGGGCAGACTTCGACATTACGGGAATGACATGTGCTGCCTGTTCCACCCGTATTGAAAAAGTCCTCAATAAAATGGAGGGAGTATCGACTGCCTCTGTCAATCTGACCGACGAATCTGCCGTGGTCGAATATCAGAACGGGATGGTTGACAGGGAAGCAATCATTGAAAGGATTCGTAAACTGGGATATGACGCATCGGTGCATGTCGATCGTGAATCGAAAGCAACAAGAAAAGAAGAGGAACTGAAGAAGAAGCGAATCCAGCTCTATGCAGCAGCATTATTATCTTTCCCGTTACTATTGACGATGATCGACCATCTTTTCGGGCTGCCTGTACCACATCTGCTGATGAATCCATGGGTGCAATTCCTGTTGGCAACGCCTGTACAATTCATCATCGGTAAGCAGTTTTATGTAGGGGCGTACAAGAGCCTTAAGAATAAGAGTGCCAATATGGATGTCCTTGTTGCATTGGGGACGAGTGCAGCCTACTTCTACAGTTTGGCCGAAAGCATCCGGGCAATGATTAATCCGGGCAGAGAAATGCATCTGTATTATGAGACCAGTGCAATACTGATTACGTTGATCCTGTTAGGGAAATATTTCGAAGCCGTAGCAAAGGGAAGAACAACCCAGGCAATCTCAAGTCTGTTGAATTTACAGGCAAAAGAAGCTACCCTGCTCCGGGACGGAGAAGAAGTGAAAGTTCCTGTCGATCAAGTGAAGGCGGGCGACATCCTGATTGTCAAACCGGGTGAAAAAGTACCCGTGGACGGAGAGGTCATCAGAGGAAATACTGCCATTGATGAATCGATGATTACAGGGGAATCCATTCCTATCGAGAAACAGACTGGGGATGCAGTCATCGGCTCAACAATCAATAAAAACGGACACATACAGGTGAAAGCGACGAAGGTTGGTAAAGACACAGCCCTTGCCGGAATCATCAAAGTGGTGGAAGAAGCACAAGGCTCCAAAGCACCGATACAACGGATGGCGGATATCATTTCAGGTTATTTCGTACCGATAGTCGTAGCTATTGCAGTCATCACTTTTGCAAGCTGGATGTTGTTCGTTGCACCTGGAAACTTCACACAAGCACTTGAAGTCGCAATTGCTGTTCTCGTTATTGCTTGTCCGTGTGCGCTTGGCCTCGCCACTCCGACTTCAATCATGGTCGGAACAGGAAAAGCTGCGGAACTCGGCATTCTCTTTAAAGGTGGCGAGCACCTGGAGAACACGCATAAAGTAGATACAATCGTATTTGATAAAACAGGCACATTGACGAATGGAACTCCTGAAGTGACAGATTTTGAAGGCGATGAACAGGCATTAATGCTCGCAGCAAGTGCTGAACGAAATTCAGAGCATCCATTAGCAGAAGCAATCGTATCCTATGCTCAAAATGCAGGGAATGAGCTCCATGAGGTTACCGACTTTGAAGCAGTACCTGGACATGGAATCAAAGCGATGGCGAATAATTCGGAAGTTCTGGTTGGAACCCGTATGTTTCTAGAAAAACATAGCGTGGAATATGGCAACTATGAGCTTAAGATGGAGCAATGGGAAAACGAAGGGAAAACAGCGATGCTGATTGCAGTCGATCGAACAGTCAAAGGTGTAATCGCTGTTGCGGATACGATCAAAGACTCCGCTCCCGAGGCATTGAAGCAGTTAAGTGATGCCGGCTATGAGCTGATCATGCTGACAGGAGACAATGAAAGGACTGCAAACGCAATTGCTTCCCAGCTTGGCCTCGATCAAGTAGTGGCTCAAGTCGTCCCAGAACAGAAAGCTGACAAAATAAAAGAAATCCAGCAACGAGGGAAAAAGGTTGCGATGGTCGGCGATGGAGTCAATGATGCTCCGGCACTTGTCGTAGCGGACGTAGGCATTGCAATTGGTACTGGTACGGACGTTGCCATTGAAGCAGCAGATCTGACTATTTTAGGTGGAGACCTTGCGTTGATTCACAAAGGCATCCTAATGAGTAAGAAAACAATGAAAAATATCCGTCAAAATCTGTTTTGGGCACTAGCCTATAACTCAGCTGGGATACCCGTAGCTGCCATCGGACTTCTCGCACCATGGATCGCCGGAGCTGCAATGGCATTCAGTTCCGTAAGCGTCGTTACCAATTCGCTTCGTTTGAAGCGGGTAAAAATATAAAGGTATTATACAACTTAAAAGGAGTGGTTAGGATGCAATTGACACTTGAAGTAAATGGAATGACTTGTGGGCATTGTGAAAAAGCGGTAAAAGGAGCCCTCGAAGAACTGCAGGGAGTAGAAGGTGTAGAGGTTCACCTTTCAGCAGGAAAAGTAGACGTTACCTACGATGAATCATTCGTTTCGAAAGATAAAATGAAAGATGCAATTGAAGATCAAGGTTATGACGTCGTAGGATAAAAACATGAGAAGGTGCACCGCAGTCCAAATGCGGTGCACCTTCTTTTTATATTGTGATGTTTAACCTAACCGCCATAAGGTAATTGGTTCTTATATCCGTCAAATTGGGTATAGGATTGCTGCATCTTTTGCTGGTCAGCCTGCTCGAGTGCATACCAGCCATTTTTGAACATCATATTGTATAGATTTCGTTGGCAATCCTGTGTTTCTTTAAATATCGTCGCGATATCCGTATAAAGGTTTTCACAGCTGGCTTCATTCAGTGCAGTACTATAGGCTCCTGTCATATATTTTTCTGTTGCTAACAGATCATTGACAAGATCTCGCTCATTGAGCTCAGTTGTTTTCGGAACCATCGTTTCAGGGTTCTGGATTTTCTGACTTTGCTGATTTTGCTGGTTCAATGGGATTCCCTCCTTTTAATTCAATGGTGGATTCTGTTTATTCAAGTGTTCCAGAATTTTATTGTAGTGACGTTGATGCATTTGTCCTGCCTGATCGAGTGCAGCTTTCAGCTCCTGATCCTGGCATTGCTGCGCATATGAATGAGCTTTCTTGCATGCATTCAAGTTCCAGGAAAGCATGTCTGTGATATAAAGGTGGTCTTTCGTACTTACCATATTGGGTGGCTGAGTCATCGATTGTGCCTGCTGCATACCTGATTGATTCTGCTGTTGCATAGGTTACCCTCCTTTTCTTATTCAGGAAGTAGTCTTTCCGAAAATCGTATTTTTATCATGAAAAAGGGAACATATGCATGCATTTCAGCAAAAAGCGACACTTTTCTTAATATATTGATTAATTTTGCGATTATATACCCATTTGTGAGAATAAATGATAGAATACTAATGTGATATCGTTTACAAGATCAAATTTTCAGACATTTTGTCCGGAAGTGATTTAGGGGGTCTATTCATCATGGAGAAAGTACTACGTAATTTCTTTCTGTTTCTGTCAAAAAACAAGTTCTTCACTAAACTGGCCAAAAAATATGGTCTTCGATTTGGTGCAGGTCGATTCGTAGCGGGAGAGACGATTCCGAATGCGGTGAAAACGATTCGGGAACTGAATGAAAAAGGTATGTCCGTCACGATCGATCACCTCGGTGAATTCATCGATAGTGAAGCGGAAGCAAGATACGCTGCAGAAGAGTGTATTGAAGCAATCAAAGCTATTTCTGAAAACAACCTTGATTCCCAGTTGTCATTGAAGATGACATCAATGGGCTTGGATATATCTCCTGAGCTTGTCATGGAAAATATGCGGAATATCCTCGATGCAGGGAAGGAATATGGCGTATTCGTCACCATCGATATGGAGGACTATGAACGCTGTCAAAAAACCCTGGAAATCTTCAAGGAATTGCGTTCTGAATATGATAACATCGGCACAGTCGTCCAGGCATACCTATACCGCACGGTAGAAGATATGGAAGAACTCGATCAGTATAATCCGAATTTGAGATTGGTCAAAGGTGCGTATAAAGAATCACCTAAAGTAGCATTTCCGGAGAAGAAGGATGTCGATGATAACTTTAAGAAAATCATCAAGATGCACTTGCTGAACGGGAATTACACAGCAGTGGCGACACATGATGATGCCATGATTGAATATACGAAAAAGATCGTCGAGGAACACAACATCCCCAACGATCAGTTTGAATTCCAGATGCTTTATGGAATCAGGGTAGAGCGTCAGGAAGAACTGATTAAGGAAGGATACCATATGCGCGTCTATGTTCCATATGGCAACGACTGGTACGGCTATTTCATGCGCCGCCTGGCAGAACGCCCGGCAAATGTCGCATTCGTACTGAAAGGTGTATTTGGAAAATAATTATCTAAGGAGCAGTCATCGCTGCTTCTTTTTTTACTTTAAGAAAGTTTAACTTTATTAAAGGAATAAAGTATAAGAAAATACTAAGGCTTTCGCCATAAGTACTTGGCGACAAGCCAAGTTTTTCTAAGTTATTAACCATTTGCTTTAGTAAAAATTAGCATATTTTTTCGTTAAACGATTGCGAAATATCTGAAAATATTTTATAGTAAGAATAGGTATTGATAGGAGCACTATCATATTTTTTTAGCAACAAAATGAATGAGTATTCATTCAAAAGAGATAGGGGGAACTGGAATGAATCGTAAAATCAAGCGCGCGGCTGTCCTCGGCTCCGGTGTCATGGGAGCTGGAATCGCTGCTCACTTGGCCAATGTGGGGATCCCGACATTGATGTTGGACATTGTACCTCGTGATGTAAATGAAAAGGAAAAGAAGCAAGGACTTACCTTGGAGGACGCTGCTGTACGAAACAAAATCGCAGCTGCAAATAAACAATTATTACTGAAACAAAAACCATCACCATTAACGAGCAAAAAGAACATGGACTTGATCACTACAGGTAATATGAATGATCATATGGACCAGTTGGCAGATGTAGACTGGATCATTGAAGTCGTCGTTGAGAACCTTGATATCAAGAAAAAAGTGTACGCTGAGGTGGATAAGTACCGAACAGAAGGAACGATTGTAAGTTCGAATACTTCTGGGATCTCCATTGAAGCAATGGCAGAAGGACGTTCAGAAGATTTCCGGAAACACTTCCTAGGAACGCATTTCTTCAATCCGCCTCGTTACCTGAAGCTGCTTGAAGTGATTCCGACGCAAGATACGGATCCTGAAGTCTTCAATTTCATGAAAGTATTTGGTGAAGATGTGTTAGGCAAAGGTGTCGTCGAAGCAAAAGACACACCGAACTTTATCGCAAACCGGATTGGTACTTACGGGCTACTCGTGACCGTTCAGGAAATGTTGAAAAAAGGATACAGTATCGGTGAAATCGATTCCGTAACTGGTCCTTTGATCGGACGTCCGAAGAGTGCGACTTTCCGCACATTGGATGTTGTCGGCCTGGATACGTTCATCCATGTGGCAAACAACGTCTATGAGCAGGTGGAAGGTGAAGAGAAGGATGTCTTCGATATACCTGCCTTCATGAAACAGATGCAGGAAAAAGGATGGCTTGGTGCGAAGAGCGGTCAAGGATTCTTCTTGAAGAAAAAAGGAGAAAAGGGAAGCGAAATTTTAGAACTTGATCCTTCAACGCTGGAATACGGTCCTCGTAAGAAATTGAAAACTGCGGCCACAGAAATGGCAAAGCAGGAAAAAGGACCAAAGCGCAAAATGAAAGCGCTTGTTTCTGCAAAAGGCGATCGTGCTGGTGACCTGATCTGGTCCTTAGTAGCGCCTGTACTCGTCTATTC
Source organism: Thalassobacillus hwangdonensis (assembly GCF_042675915.1). Taxonomy (NCBI): domain Bacteria; kingdom Bacillati; phylum Bacillota; class Bacilli; order Caryophanales; family Bacillaceae; genus Thalassobacillus; species Thalassobacillus hwangdonensis. Next base: position 1,085,711 of record NZ_JBHTKL010000005.1, read on the forward strand.
TGCAGAATTGCTTGGAGAAATCGCTGATGACTTTACAGCGATCGATGAAGCGATGCGCTGGGGCTTCGGTTGGGAACTAGGACCATTCGAAATGTGGGACGCCATCGGAGTGAAAAAGTCAGTCGAACGCATGAAGGAAGAAGGTGTAGCCGTTCCGAGCTGGGTGGAAGCAATGCTTGAGCAAGGGAACGAAACCTTCTATAAGCAGGAAAATGGAAACGTGTATTTCTACCATGATGGTGACTACAAACAGAAGTCATTCAATGAAAAAGTCATCAACCTGAAACGTACGAAAGAAACGAAGGATGTCATTAAGAAGAATGCAGGCGCGAGTCTGATCGACCTTGGTGATGGTGTTGCCGGGCTGGAATTCCACTCTCAAAGCAATGCGATCGGTCTGGATATCATCCAGATGATCAATTACGCAATTGATGAAGTAGATAAAAACTATGAAGGTCTTGTGATCGGGAACCAAGGAAAGAATTTCTGTGTCGGTGCCAATATCGGCATGATCCTGATGGAAGCCCAGGATTTCAATTTCTTTGAAATCGAAATGGTCGTAAAACAATTCCAGAATGCAATGATGAATATTAAATATTCCGATAAACCTGTGGTGGCTGCACCATTCGGTATGACCTTGGGTGGTGGAGCAGAAGTTTGTCTCCCATCGGATGCAATCCAGGCATCTTCAGAAACCTATATGGGTCTGGTTGAAGCTGGTGTAGGACTTATCCCGGGAGGCGGAGGAAATAAAGAGCTTTATATGAAGCAACTTCGTAATATCCCACAAGGCGTAAAAGTGAACCTTATGGAAGTTGCGAATGCAGTATTTGAAAAAATCGCAATGGCAAAAGTGTCCACTTCCGGTGATGAAGCAAGAGAGAATGGCTTCCTTGATCAGCAGGATGCCATCAGCTTCAATGGGGATCACTTATTGCATGATGCGAAACAGAAGGTACTCGGACTTGCAAGGTCTGGTTATCAGGCACCTAAGCGTACGAAAATACCTGTCGTAGGAGAGCCTGGTTATGCAGCAATGCTGCTTGGAGCGAAGACCCTCGGTTTCGGAGGATATGCTTCTGAACATGATTTGAAGATTGCAGAAAAACTCGCCTTCGTCTTAGCTGGCGGACGGGTGAAAGAAGGCACGCTCGTAGATGAGCAGTATTTGCTGGATCTAGAGCGCGAAGCATTTTTAAGCCTTGTGGCTGAACCGAAGACTCAACAACGCATGCAGCATATGCTCATGAAAGGTAAGCCGCTACGTAACTAAGCGGTACACTTCTACTTAATGAAGGGGGAAGGAATGTGAAGGAAGCAGTCATTGTCGCAGGTGCTCGTACACCTGTTGGCAAAGCGAAAAAAGGTACACTAGCACATACAAGACCAGACGATTTAGCTGCGTTGACGATAAAAGAAACATTGAAACGTGCAGGGAACTATGAAGGGAACATTGATGATGTCATCATCGGATGTGCCATCCCTGAGGCAGAACAAGGGATGAACATGGCAAGGAATATTTCCGCACTAGCTGGACTGTCCCATACAATCCCAGGTATTACAATCAATCGTTATTGTTCTTCAGGTTTGCAGAGTATCGCTTATGGAGCGGAACGTATCATGCTGGGTCAAAGCGACACAATCATTGCTGGTGGAGCAGAATCCATGAGTATGGTACCTGTACCTGGTCATGTCATCAAGCCGAATATAAAAATTGTAGAGAATGCACCTGGCTATTACATGGGAATGGGGCATACAGCGGAAGAAGTAGCAAACCGTTTCAACATCTCCCGTGAAGAACAGGATGCTTTCGCAGTACGCAGTCATGAACGTGCAGCAAGAGCGATTGCTGAAGGTAGGTTCGAAGATGAAATCGTTCCGGTAGAAGTGATTGAACGAACGCTTGGCGCGGACAACAAAGTTAAGGAAGCCACTAAGCTGTTCACAACAGATGAAGGAGTACGTCCAGGAACGACTCAGGAAGTTTTGGCAAAACTGAAGCCTGCTTTCAACATCAAAGGATCTGTAACAGCTGGGAACTCTTCACAAATGAGTGATGGTGCTGCATCTGTACTCGTAATGGATAAAGAAAAGGCGGAAGCAGAAGGTCTTAAGCCACTATTGAAATTCCGTTCCTTTGCCGTAGCGGGTGTGGAACCGGAAATCATGGGAGTCGGTCCAATTGAAGCGATTCCTAAAGCATTGAAATTGGCAGGTCTTGAACTTTCTGATATTGGGTTATTCGAATTGAATGAAGCATTTGCATCTCAGTCACTTCGTGTCATCCAGGAACTTGGTCTGAATGAAGAGATCGTCAATGTAAATGGTGGAGCAATCGCATTAGGACACCCATTAGGCTGTTCAGGTACGAAACTGACATTGAGCCTGATGCATGAAATGAAACGTCGAAACGAACAGTTTGGTGTAGTGACCATGTGTATCGGTGGCGGAATGGGAGCAGCTGGAGTATTCGAGCTATTATAAGGAGGAGAAAGAAATGAGTGAAACGACGGAAAAAGTGTTCAAAGGTGGCGGATTTTTAGTAGAGGATTTGTCAGCGGAAGACATCATCACCCCGGAAGATTTTTCAGATGAACATTTGATGATTGCAAAAACGACAGAGGATTTCGTGTTAGGGGAAGTAGTTCCTAAAATCGATAACCTCGAAAATCATGAATTCGAACATTCTGTAGCTTTGCTGAAACAAGCTGGTGAACTTGGCCTGCTTGGCGCAGATGTCCCTGAAGAGTACGGTGGACTTGGTCTGGATAAAATCAGTTCATCCTTGATTACGGAGAAGTTCTCCCGTGCTGGCGGTTTTTCTGTCACACATGGTGCTCATGTAGGAATCGGATCCCTTCCAATCGTCTTTTTCGGTAACGAAGATCAAAAGCAGAAATACCTCCCGAAACTGGCTTCCGGTGAATTGCTGGCTGCTTATGCATTGACAGAACCTGGTTCTGGTTCAGATGCTCTTGGAGCCAAAACGACTGCGAAACTTAATGAGGCTGGTACTCATTATGTATTGAACGGAGAAAAACAGTGGATTACTAACTCAGCGTTCGCAGATGTATTCGTCGTGTACGCAAAAATTGATGGTGACAAATTCACTGCGTTCATCGTAGAACGTGACTACAATGGTGTTTCTACAGGCCCTGAAGAGAAGAAGATGGGTATCAAAAGCTCGTCCACACGTACATTGATCCTGGAAGATGCTGAAGTACCTGTCGAAAATGTACTTGGAGAAATCGGCCGCGGTCACATCATCGCATTCAACATTTTGAACGTTGGACGTTACAAGCTCGCAATCGGTGGTGTCGGTGGGGCGAAGCGTTCCATTGAGCTTGCTTCCAAATACGCAAACGAGCGTAAGCAGTTCGGAACACCGATTTCCAGCTTCTCATTGATCCAGGAAAAACTTGCATCGATGGCAGCCAATACGTATGCCAATGAAAGCTCTGTATATCGTACCGTCGGTCTTTTTGAACAAAGCATGGGTAAACTGACTGACGAACAATTGAAGGATGGAAAAGCAGTAGCGAAAGTCATTGCAGAATATGCAATCGAATGTTCATTGAACAAAGTATTCTGTACAGAGCTCCTTGACTTCACTGTTGATGAAGCAGTCCAGATCCATGGTGGATATGGATTCATGCAGGAATATGAAGTAGAGCGTATGTACCGTGATTCCCGTATCAACAGAATCTTTGAAGGTACGAATGAAATCAATCGCATGATCGTTCCTGGTACGCTTCTGAAAAAGGCGATGAAAGGTGAACTTCCATTGCTGCAAAAAGCACAGGCTCTACAAGAAGAGCTCATGATGATGATGCCTGAAGAGCCAGGAACAGAAGCATTGGAGCAGGAAAAATACTTGTTAAAGAATGCGAAGAAGATTGCATTGCTAGGCGCTGGTCTTGCTGCTCAGAAGTATGGTCAGAAGCTTGATAAAGAACAGGAATTGCTCGTCAACATTGCTGACATGGTAGCAGAAATCTATAACATGGAATCTGCCATCCTTCGTACAGAAAAAGCGATTGCGAAATTGGGTGAGGAGAAAGCCGCTCAAAAACTTCTTTACACTCAAGTGTACGTTCAGGAAGCATTCAACCGTATCGAAGCGCATGCTAAAGAAACATTGATCGCTTCAGAAACAGGCGATACACTTCGCATGATGCTTGGTGCAATGCGTAAACTTACACGCCACACACCAATTAACGTCATCGCTAAAAAACGCGAAATCGCCAAGAAACTACTATCCGAAGAAAAATACGCACTATAATCTAAATAAACAGCCGCTTGCCAACCAGCAAGCGGCTGTTTATTTGTATGATATATGCAAGTGTTTTTAAAAAGAAGGCGGTTTTCCTGCAGGTATGTTCGATAATAATCGGTGGGGCGGCTGGATAACGGCGAGACTCCCGTGGGAGATGGACCTAGGTGAGACCCCGGAAGGCAGAGCCTGAGGAGGCTTGCCAGTTCCCCCACGGGAAAGCGAGTTGTTTTCCAGCCGTCCCTAGCTATCATAAGTAGAATGGACCTGAAATCCTGACCTTAGACTTGCGCATATCATCATCAATTATGATAAAATGAAATGGAAGATGAAGGAGGGAATCGACTTTGGCTTTGCAGTTTTACTGGTACCCTAAATGTGGCACATGTCGTAAAGCAAAGAAATGGTTGGACGAGCATGACAAGAGCTATGAAGAAATACATATTGTCGAACAGCCGCCATCCAAAGCACAATTGAAAGAAATGATCGAAAAAAGCGAACTCAATGCTAAAAAGTTTTTCAATACCTCTGGTAAAAAGTATCGAGAACTTGGCATGAAGGACAAGCTGAAAGATGCGGACCAGAATCAGATGATCGAGTGGCTAGCTTCCGATGGAATGCTGATCAAGCGTCCGATTGTCACAGACGGAAATAACGTTACCGTTGGGTTTAAAGAAGCGGATTTTGAGCAAGCTTGGAAATGATAAGCAATTTGAGCAGAATAATGGAAGTAAAAGCATAATGCTTTTATGTTTATAGAGTGTCTAATTCATAATCATTTTAATGTGGAGGTTTGTGAACATGAGTTTACCAAAAGATTTTCGTTATTCAGAAGAGCACGAATGGGTAAAAGTTGAGGGAGAAAAAGTACGAATCGGTATTACAGACTTTGCACAATCCGAACTTGGCGACATCGTCTTCGTTGAACTTCCTGAGGTTGGAGAAGAGATTGAAGCGGATGAGCCATTCGGCAGCGTCGAATCAGTAAAGACCGTTTCCGAACTTTATGCACCATTAAGTGGTAAAGTCGTTGAAGTGAACGAAGATCTGGAAGATAGCCCAGAATTCGTCAATGAATCTCCATATGAAAAAGCCTGGATGATTGTCGTTGAGCCATCTGATGATTCAGAGATGGATGAATTGATGGATGCAGATCAGTATGCAGAGATGATTCAGGAAGATTAATTCCTTCGCCATGAGGCACCCTATATTCAAGGGGTGATATCATGGAACAAGACCGCAGACGTGAACCACAGAAAACTGCGAACCAGACTTACCAGCAGGATAAGCGGTCCAACGGTGCAAAGCAACAATCCGCACAAAATATGATCGAAGCACCGAAGGTTACCCAATATGTGGACTGCGACGAAAATGGTTGGTGCTGACACCGATCATTTGACCCTTGAGTAAATATTGTTAAATACGTGTGATTTCTGCTATGGCACAAGCACACTTTGGATCATGCGTTGCTATCTTAAGGTAGCAACGCATTTTCTATATAAATGATTGGAATCACATCATCTTTGAATAGGTGGTTGGTATGATGGATGAAGAAAAAGCAGTCTTGATCGTTGAGGGAATCACAGATAAAAAGCATGTACTTAAGATTCTTGATGAACCAGTGGAAGTCATATGTACTCATGGTACGCTTGGCGTTGAGAAGATGGAGCGGATGATTGATGAACATCAACTTGATGATCGTACTGTCTACATTCTTGTTGATGAAGATTACTCCGGAGGTAAACTTCGTAAACAATTGACCCACGAACTCCCTCACGCCAGGCATATTTATATCGACCGTATGTTTCGTGAAGTGGCCACTACACCTGAACCCGAACTTGCTCGAGCATTGCTTAGTCAGAATTTTACCGTCAAACCTATTTATTTAATTTAGGAGTGGAGCATGAGACAATTAACGCTTGAATCCAATGACCATACACTCTTAGATAACGACTGGATGTACATTTTTATCCAAAGTCCTTTTTGCGGCACATGTCAATTGGCGTCGAAGATGCTGGAAACTGTCGAGCGCACTTATAATCGAAATTTATTTTACGATTTGAATGCTTCTTTACACCCCGATTTGATGCAGCAATATGAAATAGAGAGTGTACCGTGTCTATTAGTTATCCATAACGGAACGATAAAAGAAAAGATCTACGCCTTTCACTCTGTACCTTACCTCTATGAGCTGATGTCAAAATATGTATGAATCTTGGATTATTTCCCGAGAAATAACGAACGATTCTGTACGAAGAATAAAGGTGTCCTATCTCCTGGCAGCGAATTCATAAGCTGTCAGGAGGTTTTTTTATGTTGATGGAACATGTGAAAAGCTGGCAGTCGGAATTATTGGACAAAGTGGAATTGAATTCGATATGGAAAGGAAAATCACTGACCATGATGATCAGTGATAAAAGAGATACGGTGAATGTTTGTTTTCATCGAAATGAAATTATCATCAATGCATGTCCTTTCCCATCTTCCCATAAGATATTTCTGAGAGGGGATCTGGATGTTCTTTCTGATATCTTTCAGGGCAGGCGCAAGCTTACAAGTATTCCGAAGCAGATTATACAGATTAAAGGTACATTCAGAGATGTACTATTTGTGGAGTCCCTGTTATTGCTTGCGAAATAGTTTCAGTCGATCAATTCACCGATTTTACTAACAATCGAAAGAAAATCTGCTTTATCACCAAATTGTCCGGCGATGTTACCAGCTTGATCGATAATGATCGTGCTAGGAACTCCTTCACATTCATATGCTTTATAGAAGGTGCCATCGTTATCTACGAGACTAAGTTGATTAAGGAATTTCTGAGAAAATTTGCTGCCTTCCTCCATTGCTCTTTCTCTTGAAGCCGCATTGATGGCAATCAATTTAACCTTGTTTGAATCCATCGAACCATGAAGTTGTTCTTTTTGGGGAAGGTCTCTGGAACAATCAGGGCACCAGGAAGCCCAAAATGTCAGCACGACAACCTTGCCGGCGTAATCGTCCAGACAGTGAGGCTGTCCTGACTCTATTTCAGGTAAACAAAATGACGGTGCTTTTTTCATCTTAATTCTCCCCTTACAAGAAGTAGTTGACGGTTGTTTCATCCCATGCTAACATATTTCTTAATCGAATAGCGACATCTGAACTTATCCAGAGAGGCGGAGGGACTGGCCCTACGAAGCCCAGCAACCGGTTTGGAAACAAACACGGTGCTAATTCCAGCAAAGCGATCATAAAGTGATCAGCTTTGGAAGATGAGAGAAGCAGTGACGGAACCCGAATCTCTTCTCTTTGAAGAGATTTTTTTAATGCTTTCATATCATTTGCGTGGGAAATTTCGAGACGTTTGTAAGAGTTTGGGCGACAGGGAAGGACTCGCTTTCCTGTGGGGGAACTGGCAAGCCTCCTCAGGCTACGCCTTCCGGGGTCTTGCCTAGCTCCTTCTCCCACTGGAGTCTCGTCCTTTCCCGCCCACCTATGCACGATTAACTTATTTCTCGAAATAACTAATTTAATCAACTCTCATCAAAGAAATTCGTAATTAAAATTGATTTGGAGGTTTTGAGAAATCACCTAATCATATGGTGGATGAAAGAACGTTGAGACTCCTGCGGGAATTGCAAGACTGGCTAGACCCCACAGGGCATAGCCCGAGGAGGCTTGCCGTCTTCCCCGCGGAAAGCGAGACGTTCTTTCACCCACCAGTAATATCTCAAAACAATATTTATTTGCAAAAATTATTGACAGAAGATTTAAAACGATGCTACAATTCAATTTAGTCACTTAAGTGAGATAAAGCATTAACGAGTTAATACGATAATTGAATAAAATCTCTTATCCAGAGAGGCGGAGGGACTGGCCCGATGAAGCCCGGCAACCGACAAGCTGTTACAGCTTGGAAAGGTGCCAAATCCTGCAGAGTATAAAAGACTCTGACAGATGAGAGAACAGAACCTTATGTTTTACGATGCCTTTCTGTTCTCCTGAACAGAAAGGCATTTTTTAGTTTTAGGAGGTCATTCGAACATGATTACCATCAAAGGGTTATCAAAGGTTTTTCAAAGTCGGGATCACCAGGTGAAAGCAGTCGACAACTTGGACCTGACCATTGAAAAAGGAGAAATATTCGGTGTGATCGGTTATAGTGGTGCCGGAAAAAGTACATTCATCCGCCTATTGAACCGTCTGGAAGAACCGAGCGGTGGTCAAGTGACCATTGAAAATCAGGAAATTACCGGGCTGAGTAAGAAAGCACTTAGACTTACAAGACAGGAAATAGGGATGATCTTTCAGCACTTTCACTTGCTATGGTCAAGAACAGTAAAAGATAATATCGCCTTTCCATTGGAAATAGCAGGGATGCCCAAAGAGGAACGACATGCACGAGTACAGGAACTGATTGAACTCGTCGGCTTAAGTGGCAGGGAAAATGCCTACCCTTCTCAGTTGAGTGGCGGACAAAAGCAGCGCGTGGGGATAGCGAGAGCACTGGCAAATAATCCGAAAGTATTGTTATGCGATGAAGCGACATCTGCGCTTGATCCCGAAACCACCGATTCCATTCTGGATTTGCTGGTGGATATCAATAAGAAATTAGGATTGACGATTATCCTGATTACCCATGAAATGCATGTCATACGGAAGATATGTCACCGCGTGGCAGTAATGGAAGATGGGAAAGTTGTGGAGCAAGGAGATGTGCTGGATGTTTTTCTCCATCCGGAAAAGCCCGTCACACGAAAATTCGTAGATCAGGTGATGGGAGATACAGAGCAAGCGCATTCACTGGAGTTGATTCATCAGAACTATGCTTCCGGCAAAATTCTCAAGCTTCATTTTGTCGGTGAAAACACGAACCAGGCGCTGATCACCGAGCTTGCCAGGAACTTCACGGTCGATATCAATATTCTTCACGGGAAGATCACCCAGACACAAAAAGGAGCGTATGGCACATTAATCGTCCATGTTACCGGAGATTCAGAGGAAACCGACCGTGCCATCGCATACATCAAAGAAACATCTGTAGAAGTAGAGGTGAACCCGAATGCTTGAAAACCTATTCCCAAACGTGAAGGTCGAGGATCTCATTACAGCGACGAATGAAACAATGTACATGACACTTGTTTCACTTCTGGGAACACTGATATTCGGAATCTTGCTTGGTCTTACTCTATATCTGTCCTCACCAGGTGGGCTTTGGCAGAACAAAGTCATCAATGGTATTACAGCATCCATTGTCAATGTATTCCGTGCCATCCCGTTTATTATCCTGATCCTTCTTTTGTTTCCGTTCACCGATTTTCTGATGGGTACGATCCGAGGGCCAAAAGGAGCTATACCTGCCCTGATCATTGGTGCAGCTCCTTTTTACGGACGATTGGTTGAAATCGCCTTGAAGGAAATCGATAAAGGAGTATTAGAAGCTGCCAAAGCAATGGGTGCTAAGACATCCACAATCATTTTCAAGGTGTTATTGAAGGAATCGATGCCTGCACTCGTTTCTGGTCTTACAGTAACAGCCATTGCATTAATCGGATATACCGCTGTTGCAGGAATTATCGGTGCCGGGGGGTTAGGAGATTTCGCTTATTTCTATGGATTCCAACGGAGCGACTTCGATATCGTGTTTGTTGCAACGGTACTCATTGTAATCATCGTATTCATTTTCCAATTCATCGGGGATTTCATCTCCAGAAAATTGGATAAAAGATAAATCATATTTATAAAGGGGAGTTAGAAATGAAAAAAACGTTAAGCTTGATTGTAGGAAGTCTGTTGATTTTAGTATTGGCTGCTTGTGGAAGTTCCGATGGCGATTCAGATGAACTTGTCGTAGGTGCGACAAGTGTTCCTCACTCCGAGGTATTGGAAGAGGCAAAACCATTGCTTGAAGAAGAAGGCATCAACCTGAAAATCGAAACATACCAGGATTATGTCCTGCCCAACAAAGACTTGGATTCTGGTGAAATTGATGCGAACTACTTCCAGCACATCCCTTATTTGGAGGAACAAAAGGCGCAAAACGACTTCGATTTCGTCAACCTGGGTGGAATCCATATCGAACCGATGGGGATCTACTCCAAAAACATTAAAAGTCTTGAGGAAATTCCAGAAGGTACAACTGTATTGATGAGCCGTTCTGTAGCAGACCATGGACGTGTTCTTTCATTATTAGAAAGAGAAGGAATTATCAAGCTCGAAGAAGGAGTCGATAAAGTCACCGCTACGGTTGACGATATCGTCGAGAATCCTAAGAACCTGAAGTTCGATGCAGGAATCGATGCTGCACTTCTTCCTTCCAATTATGAGCGTGAAGAGAATGCACTGGTAGCGATCAACACCAACTATGCCATCGAAGCCGATCTGAATCCGACCGAAGATTCCTTGATCCTGGAAGGGCCTGAATCTCCATATGTCAATGTAATTGCAGCAAGAAGTGAAGATGAAGATAATGAACAACTGAAAAAATTGGTGGAAGTGCTGAGATCTGAAAAAATCCAGAATTTCATCAAAGAAGAATATAACGGAGCTGTCGTTCCAGCTGGCGGATCTGAAGAATAATTTACTTTCCTCCCGGGATAAGATGAAACGTATTGCTCATACTAGCAGTAGTCATCTATTATCTTGGGAGGTTTTTTATTTATGGAAGAACAAAGAATGTCGTTTACAGAAGCCTACTTGCAAGAATATAAACATGGAATCGGCACCTTCACCGAGAAGATGCCTGATATTGCCCATCATTTTAATTCTTTCACAGAAGCATGCTTTGATGCAGGTGAACTGTCTAAGAAGGAAAAGCAATTGATTGCGCTCGGAATCAGTGTTGTTGCTCAGGATGAATACTGCATGATCTACCATACAAGAGGATGTATCGACCAGGGCGCGAGTGAAAGAGAAATCATGGAAGCATGTGGAGTAGCAGCAGCTTTCGGTGGTGGCGCAGCTATGAGCCAGGCGGTAACACTAGTTCAAGAAGCATATGAAGAGCTGAATGACGCGACTCATTAAGTGAATTCGTAGCAATTCCGAGTAAATCGTAAGATATGCCATGAATACTATCAATGCTTTCGCTATATAATTTATAGATATTATAGCGCAGGTGGAAACACCATTTATTGGTTTATATCCACTTTGTAACGGGTATCATACCCGTGTTACGCTTAATATCGTAAAAATTCTGAAAGGATTGATTCATTATCAACGACCAACTGAAGCTGAATTACACTTCCGAAATGGAAAAAGCGATGCAACAATCTCATGGAATGGGTTATGCGGAGTACAGTAGAGGAGTGGATCAGCTGCTGAAAGTTGAAAAGCGTCGTCAGAAAGAATATGAAGCAAGCCGAAGAATGGTATCAGAAGCAGGACGTCAAATCCATAAATAAACACAAAGGAATCAGGTGGAATCAACCACCTGATTTTTTATGTTCCTTTTATATATAATAAGGAAAGAACTTAGTGATTTCACTGCCCCTTTACCACTGTCTGCATAGGGGAAAAGAGTTGATATCAATTGCTATATGATATAAGATTGTAATGAGAATAGATTGAGAATGGATGCTGGATCTTAATCAAAGAAAAAATGAACAACAATAGATATTGGAGGTATTAGTTATGGCAGGATCTACTCTAGAAATCAAAGATCTTCACGTAGCAATCGAAGGTGAAGAGATTCTTAAAGGTGTCGACCTTACAATTAAAGGTGGCGAATTCCATGCAGTAATGGGACCGAACGGAACTGGTAAGTCAACATTGGCTTCCGCAATCATGGGGCACCCTAAGTATGAAGTTACACAAGGAGAAATTCTTCTTGATGGTAAAGACGTACTTGAAATGGAAGTGGATGAGCGTGCACTTGCAGGTCTTTTCCTTGCAATGCAGTATCCAAGTGAAATCAGCGGAGTGACAAACTCTGACTTCCTACGTTCTTCCATCAATGCACGCCGTGAAGAAGGCGACGAAATTTCTTTGATGAAATTCATTAAAGAAATGGACGGTACAATGGATACACTTGAAATGGACAAAAATATGGCACAGCGTTATCTGAACGAAGGATTCTCTGGTGGAGAGAAGAAACGTAACGAGATCCTTCAACTGATGATGGTGAAGCCTGCAATCGCTATCCTTGATGAGATTGACTCCGGTTTGGATATCGATGCGTTGAAAGTTGTTTCCAAAGGAATCAACCAAATGCGTAATGAAAGCTTCGGCTGCTTGATCATTACCCACTATCAGCGCTTGTTGAACTATATCACTCCAGATAAAGTCCACGTCATGATGCAAGGTCGTGTAGTGAAATCAGGAGGACCTGAGCTTGCTCAGCGTCTAGAAGACGAAGGTTACGACTGGATCAAGCAGGAGCTTGGCATCGAAGACGAAACCATCAGCCAAAAAGCGTAAACAGATAGGAGGGATAGCATGACCGTAGAAATCTCACTACCATACGAAAAAGATTATATCAGCAACTACTCAGCAGGCTTGAATGAACCTGAATGGATGAAGACCCTTCGTCTGGAAGCATTGGATAAAGTCGAGCACTTGCCAATGCCGAAGCCTGATAAAACTAAAATAGATAAATGGAACTTCACGAAGTTCAAGCATGATGCAAAAGGCGAAAAAATCAATTCTTTCGATGAACTTCCTGCAGAAATCCAGGATTTCCTTGATAAAGAAAAGAATCAGAACCTTGTGATTCAGCGTAATCAAAGTGTTGCTTATGCATCTATTTCCGATGACCTGAAGAACAAAGGTGTGATTTTCACAGACATCATTACAGCACTGAAAGAGCACAGTGACCTTGTTGAGAAGTATTACATGACGGATGGTGTTCAGGTGAATGAACATCGCCTGACAGCACTGCATGCAGCGCTTATGAGTGGAGGCATCTTCGTCTATGTGCCGAAGGACGTCCAGCTCGAAGAACCGTTGCAGGCAATCTACTGGCAGGAAGACCCTGAAGCAGCAATGTTCAATCATGCCATCGTCGTAGCAGACAAACACAGCTCTGTGACGTATGTAGAAAACTATATTTCCAATAATAAAGAAGAAGAAACCGTAGCGAACATCATCACGGAAGTATTTGCACACGATGGAGCGAAAGTTTCCTTCGGAGCAGTAGATAATTTTGCGGCTGGAACGACGGCATACGTCAACCGCCGTGGTATGGTCGATCGTGACGCTAAGATCGAATGGGCGCTTGGCCAGATGAATGACGGTAACACAGTTTCTGAAAACATCACTTACTTGTTAGGCGACAATGGCTATGCAGATGCTAAAACCGTATCTGTCGGTCGTGGTGACCAGAAACAGAACTTCACAGCTAAAATCGTCCACTTCGGAAAAGGTTCCGAAGGGTACATCCTTCAGCACGGAGTAATGAAGGATAAATCAAGCTCCATCTTCAATGGTATCGGAAAAATCGAGCACGGTGCTTCCAAATCTAATGCTGAGCAGGAGTCTCGTGTACTGATGCTGAGCAAACATGCTCGTGGCGATGCCAACCCGATCCTTCTTATCGACGAAGACGATGTAACTGCGGGACACGCGGCTTCTGTAGGTCGTGTCGATCCGATGCAGCTATACTACTTGATGAGCAGGGGTATTTCCAAGACAGAAGCAGAACGTCTGATCATTCACGGCTTCCTTGCACCTGTCGTGAACCAGCTGCCGATCGAAGCAGTCAAAGCACAATTGACTGAGGTTATCGAAAGGAAAGTATATTGATGGATATCAAGGCAGTCCGTAACGCATTCCCGATTCTGGATCAGGAAGTCAACGGACACCCATTGGTATACTTGGACTCATCAGCAACTTCTCAAAAGCCGCTCAAGGTGATTGAGAAGTTGGATGAATACTATCGAGGCTATAACTCGAATGTCCATCGTGGGGTCCACACTCTTGGCACGAAGGCAACTGATGAATATGAAGGTGCACGCGAAAAGGTACGCCGCTTCATCAATGCGAGCAGTACCCAGGAGGTCATATTCACTAGGGGAACGACGACTGCGATCAATACGGTTGCATACAGTTACGGTCGCAACAACCTTGGGGAAGGTGATGAAATCGTCATTACTCCGATGGAGCACCACAGTAACATCATCCCTTGGCAACAGGTGGCTAAAGCAACAGGCGCTACTTTGAAGTATATGCCATTGCAGGCTGATGGGACGATCGCTTTGAAGGATGCTGAGGAAACGATTACTGAAAACACTAAAATTGTTTCAGTCATGCATGTTTCGAATGTGCTTGGTACCATCAATCCAGTGAAGGAACTAGCACAGATTGCACATCGTAACGGAGCGCTTATGCTTGTGGATGGAGCGCAGGCTGCACCACATATGAAAGTCGATGTGCAGGACCTTGATTGTGACTTTTACGCATTTTCCGGCCATAAGATGTGTGGCCCGACGGGAATCGGTGTCCTTTATGGAAAGAAAGCACTTCTCAATGACATGGAGCCTGTGGAATTCGGTGGGGAAATGATCGACTTCGTCAACTTGTACGATTCCACATGGAAAGAGCTTCCTTGGAAATTTGAAGGCGGAACACCGATTATCGCTGGTGCTGTTGGACTTGGAGCTGCGATTGATTTCCTTAACGAAGTCGGGTTGGAAGCGATTGAAGCGCACGAACACAAACTGGCAGCTTACGCGATGGATAAGATGAAGCAAATCGACGGCATGAGCATCTACGGACCAGAAGAGCGTGCTGGGTTGATTACCTTCAACCTGGATGACGTCCACCCGCATGATGTTGCGACGGTATTGGATGCTGAAGGTATTGCAGTTCGTGCAGGTCATCACTGTGCACAGCCATTGATGAGATGGTTGGATGTAACTGCAACCGCACGTGCAAGCTTCTATTTATACAACACAGAAGAAGATATAGATCGACTAGTCGAAGGATTACAAAAAACAAAGGAGTATTTCGGCGATGTCTTTTAATAATTTAGATACACTATACAGGCAAGTCATCATGGACCATTATAAAAATCCTCGTAACAAAGGATCGCTAGCAGAAGGGGATCACCTGACTGTCGATATGAACAATCCGACATGTGGTGATCGAATCCAACTGCAATTGCAAGTCGAAGACGGCATTGTAAAAGATGCTAAATTCGATGGGGAAGGCTGTTCGATCAGTATGTCTTCCGCTTCTATGATGACCCAGGCTATTAAAGGTAAAAAGATTGAGGACGCAATGAAGATGTCTGAGCTGTTTTCTGATATGATGCTAGGTAAGGACGTCGATGTCGAAGAACTGGATTTGGGAGATATCGAAGCATTGCAGGGTGTTGCCAAGTTCCCTGCACGTATCAAATGTGCAACGTTAGCTTGGAAAGCAATGGAAAAAGGTGTCGACGAAGATCAGGCTTAGGCAAACACCTAA
Source organism: Thalassobacillus hwangdonensis (assembly GCF_042675915.1). Lineage (NCBI taxonomy): Bacteria > Bacillati > Bacillota > Bacilli > Caryophanales > Bacillaceae > Thalassobacillus > Thalassobacillus hwangdonensis. The sequence goes on from NZ_JBHTKL010000005.1 coordinate 1,101,372, forward strand.
AGGAGGTAATTGATGATGGCTAAAAAAGCGCCAGAAATCGGGGAATACAAATACGGGTTCCATGAGAAGGACGTTTCCATTTTCCGTACTGGAAAAGGTCTGACGAAAGAAGTCGTAGAACAGATTTCCAATTATAAAGAAGAGCCGCAATGGATGCTTGACTTCCGCTTGAAGTCATTGGAGCATTTCTATAAAATGCCGATGCCTCAGTGGGGCGGAGATCTTGCAGAACTTAATTTCGATGAGATCACGTACTATGTGAAACCATCCGAGCGTTCCGAACGTTCCTGGGATGAGGTTCCGGAAGAAATCAAGAATACATTCGACAAATTGGGAATTCCTGAAGCGGAGCAGAAGTACCTTGCAGGTGTATCTGCACAGTACGAATCCGAAGTAGTTTATCACAACATGCAGGAAGACCTTGAGAATATGGGAATCGTCTTCAAGGATACCGATTCCGCATTGAAAGAAAATGAAGACTTGTTCAAGGAATACTTTGGTAAAGTGATTCCTCCATCTGATAACAAGTTCGCTGCGTTGAACTCAGCAGTTTGGTCAGGTGGATCATTCATCTATGTTCCGAAGGGTGTCAAAACGGAAATGCCACTTCAGGCATACTTCCGAATCAACTCCGAGAACATGGGACAGTTCGAGCGTACGTTGATTATCGTGGATGAAGATGCTTCTGTACACTATGTAGAAGGTTGTACAGCACCGGTCTTCACGACGAATTCCCTGCATAGTGCGGTAGTAGAAATTTACGTTAAGAAAAACGCTTACTGTCGTTACACGACAATTCAGAACTGGGCAAACAACGTCTATAACCTTGTTACAAAGCGTGCCGTTGCGGATGAAAATGCCACGATGGAATGGATCGATGGTAACATTGGTTCCAAACTGACGATGAAATATCCTGCAGTCATCCTTAAAGGCGAGGGTGCACGTGGATTGACACTTTCCATCGCACTTGCCGGTAAAGGTCAGCACCAGGATGCAGGTGCAAAAATGATTCACCTTGCACCGAACACATCGTCCACCATCGTTTCCAAGTCAATTGCGAAGCATGGCGGGAAAGTGACGTACCGTGGAATCGTACAATTCGGCCGTAAAGCTGAAGGTGCACGTTCCAACATCGAGTGCGATACGCTGATCATGGATAACGAGTCCACATCAGATACGATTCCTTACAACGAAATCATGAATGAGAACATTTCGCTTGAGCACGAGGCGAAAGTCTCCAAAGTATCTGAAGAACAACTATTCTACTTGATGAGCCGCGGAATTTCCGAAGAAGAAGCTACAGAAATGATCGTAATGGGCTTCATCGAGCCATTCACGAAAGAGCTTCCTATGGAATATGCCGTAGAAATGAACCGTCTGATCAAGTTCGAGATGGAAGGTTCCATCGGGTAATCTTTACTCAAACAAGCCACATGGTGTTACAATAAGCCATGTGGCTTCTTTTTATTGTGCATACATAATTTTGAGGGTAACCTAATACTATCTTGATAAGATTGAAGGGATAAATGTGGTCATCATCGTATCATTCATCATAGGTTTGATTACTGCAATCGCAGGGAGTATTGCAGGACTTGGTGGAGGAGTCATCCTTGTACCTGTTGTGCTTTTTTTACATGAAGTGTGGGACGCGTTCGCGTGGGCAACTCCCCAGAAAGTAGTCGGCATTTCTCTTGTGGTCATGATTTTCACAGGACTTTCTTCGATGCTTTCCTATATGAAAAGCAAGCGGATTGATTTTAAAAGCGGATCGATTTTTATCGGTGGAAGCATTCCAGGAGGAATTTTCGGTTCCTACCTGAATCAGTTTTTCTCTACTGATCATTTCTCATTATTCTTCGGTATTGTCATGCTGCTTGTCTTCAGTGTATTTTTTATCCGTACGAAGGATAATCGAGCGTTATTGAAAAGCGAGAATGGTTTAGCGCGTACAGCAGAGATTGATGGGAAGATGTTTCATTATCGTATTTCCATCGTTACAGGTCTGCTTCTTTCGTTCGTTGTTGGTATGTTGTCCGGTTTATTCGGGATAGGAGGCGGTTCCCTGATGGTTCCGGCAATGATCCTGTTATTTGGATTCCCGGCTCATATCGCCACAGCGACTTCGATGTTCATGATCTTTTTTGCAAGTATTTCGAGTTCAGCAACTCATATTCTTTTAGGGCATGTGGATTGGATTTATACGCTGGCATTCATCCCGGGTGCCTATATTGGAGGTACTCTCGGAGCTAAAATCAATCAGAAGCTTAAAGGAAACGCGGTTGAGTGGGTGCTCAGAGGGTTACTATTACTTATTGCGATTCGGATGATCTGGCAAGGAATTGTGTAAGGGGATGACTTATGAAAGAAAAAATGTACATGTATTATACAAGCGATCTCCATAGTCACTTTGATCAATGGTCCAAAATTACGGGGTATTTTAATAAAGAAAAAGAAAAACGGAAACGAGCGAACGAAAGTTACTGGATTGTCGACAATGGTGATCATGTTGATCGGTTCCATCCCATCACAGAAGGATTGATGGGAAAAGGAAACGTTCAGTTGTTGAATGAAGCAGGCTACGATGTGGTCAATTTAGGTAACAATGAAGGGATCACCTTGTCCCATGAAGACTTGGATCAACTTTATGAAGATGCCGCATTTGATGTTGTCTGTGCCAATCTTTCATATAAAGGTGAAGGAAAGCCGGAATGGCTCAGTACGTCTACGATAGTGGAATCAAAGCATGGGGTGAAAGTAGGGATACTTGGCGTAACAGCACCCTTTGAAACGTTTTATGGGCTGCTTGGCTGGGACATTGAACTGCCATACAGCACCCTTGACCGTGAACTTTCCATGTTGAGGGATCAGGTGGATGTACTTGTACTGTTATCCCACTTGGGTATAAACGATGACGAAGCAATTGCAGAACGTTATCCATTCATCGATGTCATTATCGGTGGGCATACCCATCACTTGTTCCAAAATGGAGAAGATCGTAATGGGACGCTATTAACAGCTGTAGGGAAGCATGGCACCCATCTCGGAGAAATCATGCTTGAATGGGACCATGATAAACAGTCACTCGTGCGAAAGGAAGCCTACGCTGTTTCGACAGAGAAACAACCTGGTGACCTTATAACAGAGGAAAAGCTGAAAGCGCTGAGTGAAGAAGCGCACAACAACCTGTTGGAGCCGATCAGTTATCTGGACGAGGCTATGGAGGTTGCATGGTTCAGGGAAAAACCTTTGATGAAGCAATTGGTTCAAACCTTGAAGGAATGGACAAATGCAGATATCGCAATGTTGAACGCCGGAGTTCTTCTGGATAATCTTGAAGCAGGGAAAGTATCCTATTCAGATGTCCATCGGATATGTCCGCACCCGATGAATCCGTGCAAGGTTGAATTGGACGGAGATGAGTTACTGGAAGTCATTCGGGCTTCGCTCTCAAAATCCTTTACGCAAATCAAGCTTAAAGGATTCGGTTTCAGAGGTGAAGTGATTGGAAGGATGATTTTCGCAGGGGTGGAAATTGAGACGTATCTGGATAAGGCTGGAGAAGAACACGTAAGAAAAGTACGCTTCAACGGGGAAAACATCGATCCAGATCGCACCTATGAAATAGCAACTGCAGACACCTTTACTTTTGGAAGACTGCTGCCGGAAGTTGCCTATTCTAAGAAAAAGACGTTCTATATGCCTGAACTGCTCAGGGATCTATTAGTAGTTACCCTGCAAAAGAATGCCAAGTGAGTTTCACGGCACCTCCTCCACACCCATTGCATAGGTTAAAGCAAAAAGGATGTGGGGATCATTTTCAACGTAAATCCGATTAAAATAGAAGATAAGGTGTTCACGGCGATCAGTGTGCAATTGCCGAAAACGAACCTGCTAGTCGTTTCCAACGAGATCGGTTATATCATGTGCGGTGCATTGGATGTCGATTTGCTTAATGAAAAGCTTGCAGATCGAAACATCATCGCAGGAAGAGCAGTTGGTGTGAAGACGATCGAACAACTGCTTGAGGCACCTTTGGAGAAAGTAACGTTGGCGAGTGAAAAGAAAGGCTGGTACCCTGGCTTGACTGGGAAAGAAGCCTTATTGAAAATCGCAGAGGAATAAATAAAGCCGCCCTTCAGGGTGGCTTTTTACTATTTATATATAATTTTTCCTAGAAGAATCGTTGGATTCTTGTATAATGGTACTAAGAGAAATGTCGAAGAATAGTCGGGGTGTGTCGAGATGAGACTTGTTGAACGAACCGCATTGAAGGCTGGCCACAAGCTTGGTAAGTCCGTGCTGAATGAAAATGGAAAAGTTCTCATCAATCATGGTGTAGAGCTGTCAGACAGAATGATCCAGCGCCTGGGCGAAATGGAGATCACCTATGTCTATATTCAGGATAACGATACAGAGGATATCCTGGTCGATTCCCCTATATCCGAAGAACTGCGGAATGATGCAAGAAAGAAAATCAAGCGTACGTTCGAAGAAGTGAAAGGATTGACGAATAAGCACGAACCTTTCATCCATGAAAAAGTCGGGTTTAAAATGAGAAGTGTCGTACGTGATATACTTAGCGAGCTGCAGCAGAATAGGGAAGTGATTTCCTTGTTATCTGATGTATTTACCTATGACGATTACATATTGACGCATTCGATGAATGTAACGATCTATGCGTTAGCTTTGGCAAGAGAACTCGGGTACAGTCAGAAAGAGCTTGAGGAAATCGGAATCGGCGCCATCCTGCATGATGTCGGTAAATTAGGCGTGCCGAAAGATATTCTGTTGAAGCCTGGTAAACTTTCCAACGATGAGTTTGAAAAGATCAAGCATCATTGCGAGGAAGGGTTCAATATCCTTCGCAAATCTGCAACGATCCCTCTGGTCGCCGCACATTGTGCATACCAGCATCATGAACGTCTGGATGGCTCAGGCTATCCACGAGGCATTAAAGAGCATGAAATCCACCGATACGCTAAAGTGTTGGCGATTGCTGATGTCTTCGATGCAGTTACAAGTAATCGCGTATACAGAAACGCCATGCTTCCTCACGAAGGACTTGAGGTTTTATATTCAGGCTCAGATCATCTTTTTGCAAAGCCGATGCTGGAAGCTTTCCGCAGGTGTGTCGCTGTGTATCCAAATGGTCTGACCGTAGAATTGAGCAACGGTCAGCATGGAGTCGTGTCCAGGCAAAATAAGCATTTATGTGATCGACCTATCGTTCGTGTATTAAGTGATGGAAAACCTTTCGAATTGGACCTGTCCGAACAGTTGAACGTTGTCATCACGAAGTGTCATACAACATTTGCAAGTTGAATGAACAAGCTGATACTAAACCCCCTTAAGTGAACATATCATGTTCCAAGGGGGTTTTTTCATGAATCGATTTTCCAACAACTACAGGACTCCTCCCTCGATGGGGAAAATCTTCGTAATTACTTTCATCTTTTTCATCTTCTTTACCTTCCTGAGTTTATGGGTAATCAACAAGGGAATCACGCCTACATTGATTGAAATTGCCGAAACGAAAACGCAGCAGTATGGCCGGGATGCATTATTGGATGCGGTGAGTAAGCGGATCGCAGACGATCTGACTTTCGAAGACATGATTACGATGGAGAAGAATGATGAAGGATACATCACATATATGGCTTGGAATTCCGTAGTCGTCAACCGAGTTCTGCGGAATACCACCTATCGAGTACAGAACTTCCTTAGGCATATGGAGCGGGGAGAAATACCTGATGGAGGCACGACACTAGACGTCCCGATGGAGGAAGATGAGGGAGAAGAAGGCCAGAATCGCGTGAAAGATGATGCGTTGATTGAGATTCCGATCGGGCAGGCAACCAACAATGCTGTGCTTGCCAACCTGGGACCAAAAGTACCAGTGAAATTTACGGTGATTGGTGATGTGCAGTCGAATGTTGATATGAGGGTTACGGAATATGGGATTAACTCCGCATTATTTGAAGTACTTATCCATATCGAAGTCAACGTACGGCTCGTCATTCCATTTTCCACAAAAACGACCGTCGTCTATACCGATATTCCTGTAGCGATGAACACTTTATCTGGACCTGTGCCGGAATTCTATAATGGGATGAACGGAGAAAATGCGCCATCTTTCTCTATTCCGATGAATATTGATCCAGATGTTGGTGGCATGTCAGGCTTGCAATGATAACAAGAAGCTGATAAAATGTTTTTGAAATTTCATATTGCGTGACCTTATCAGATCGGTGAGGTAGAGGAGCGAAAGGTATAAGTAATTGGCAGGAGGATGACAACGAAGATCGCCAATGAAAGGATCATTCGCCGAAGTATGGAGTGCAGTCATACACTTCCGTGCTGGTGCATGTCTGAATAGGATATGTACTGTCATGCATAATAATGGATGCATGGTGCGCTACTGATCGAAATGGAGGATAATCAACTTTTGCTACGTACAAGCAGTGATGGATTATTTTCTATCGCTGCTTTTTTTATTTCCTCAATTTTAATCTGCAGTAGTTTCCCATATCCATGTCATCCCTGCAATCAGGCCTGATTGTAACACTTCAAGATCCACAAACGACGGAGGGGACAAACACATGGAAGGAACAATTTACTCATTAATTCCCGCAATTCTAATGCTTATTCTGGTTGTACTTACTAGAAAAGTCATCCTGTCACTCGGAGCAGGAATCATCGTCGGAGCGCTGATGCTCCATGATTTCAGTATCGTGGAAACAGCAGGAGCCATCTGGACGTTATTCTATGAAATCTTCATTGCTGATCCAGCCAATCTTACATCTCTGGAAGGCTGGAGCATGGGGAACATCTATCTTTTTGCTTTTCTTATCTTTCTAGGAATGGCGACTGCATTGATGACTGCCTCAGGAGGGAGCAGAGCTTTCGGTGACTGGGCGATCCATCGTGTAAAGACGCGACGAGGTTCGCAACTGACAACGGCATTCCTTGGAATCATCATTTTCATTGACGATTATTTCAATGCCCTTGCAGTCGGACAAGTAGCCCGACCATTGACCGACCGTTATAAAGTCTCAAGAGCGAAGCTTGCTTACATGATCGATTCCACATCAGCTCCAGTCACGGTCATTTCACCTATTTCAAGCTGGGGTGCCTATATCATCGGTACCATTGGTACGATTCTTGCTACCAATGAAATCGCGGATTACGGGGCGCTTGAAGCATTCATAAAAATGATTCCAGCCAACCTGTATGCATTTTCTGCCTTACTGCTTGTATTCATGACTGCTTACTTCCGCCTGGATTTAGGTGCGATGCGTAAGCACGAGCGTCGTGCGATGCAGACTGGTGAGCTCGTCGATCCATCAAGGGACGACATCCCTGGTGATTTGGATGATGAGTTCAAAGAGCATAAGAACGGACGGATTTATCACCTAGTATTGCCGATTGTCGTATTGATTGCAGGTACAGTATTGTCCATGATCATCACTGGTATCCAAGGAACAGAAGGACAAGCTGATATTCTATCTATATTTGCAAATACGAATGTGAATATTTCCTTGTTCTTTGGCGGACTTGCAACGGTGTTGGTTGCTGGTGGGATGTACGTAACCCAGCCACAGCCTAAATCTTCCCCAGGAAAAGTCCTTTGGGAAGGTACGAAGGCAATGCTTCCGGCCATCTACATCCTTGTATTCGCATGGATGATCGGTGCGGTCATCGACCAGCTTCAAACTGGTGAATACCTGGCTGCGCTTGTAGAACAATCATCTATCGATACAGCATGGCTGCCATTGATCTTATTCCTGGTAGCAGGATTCATGGCACTTGCAACTGGTACATCGTGGGGAACGTTCGGAATCATGCTGCCGATTGCTGGTGAACTTGCAGCTGTTACAGATGTAACTCTCATTCTTCCAGCACTGGCTGCAGTACTGGCAGGGTCCGTATTCGGTGATCACTGTTCACCGATCTCAGACACCACGATCCTGTCATCTACCGGAGCTGGTTCGAACCATATCGACCACGTGTTGACGCAATTGCCGTATGCATTGATTGCTGCACTCGTTTCCGTTGTTGGATATATCCTCATCGGCTTCACAGGACAGGTGGCGTTAGCACTGCTTATATCGTTGGGGCTATTGGTTGGAATTGGAGTGGCATTGCACTTCATCCTGCCTTCTACCCAGGAAAATTGAGTCTTTTCATCTAAAGCACACGTTTTCGTGTGCTTTTTCCATAAATTGAAATTACTGAAAATTTAAATATCTTTTTGACAACCCCTGACTAAATGGCTATAATACAAGCACAGATAAATAATCTGAAAAATACGAAATTTTTAACATTCTTCTCTTCGAACAAGCATATAGGAATAGAGAGGAGAATGAAAAACAGGGGAGGTTTACACATGGAAAATCGCGCGCAATGGGGAACAAGAGCCGGTTTTATTCTGGCAGCCGTAGGTTCAGCCATCGGGCTTGGTAACATCTGGCGTTTCCCGGCAGTAGCTTATGAAAATGGAGGAGGGGCATTCTTCATTCCTTACTTATTCGCCCTTCTGACAGCAGGTATCCCACTATTGGTCATGGAATTCACACTAGGCCATAAGTACCGAGGTTCCGCACCGCTATCATTTTTCCGTATGAATAAGAAGACGGAATGGCTCGGTTGGTGGGCAGTACTCGTATCATTTGTCATTTCAACTTATTACGCTGTCATTATTGCCTGGGCAATGTCTTACAGCTGGTTCTCGTTTAACCTGTCATGGGGAGAAGAGACACAAGGTTTCCTTTTTGAAGATTATTTGAAATTATCAGTAGATCCTGGTCAAACAGGAAGCCTGGTTCCAGGCGTATTCTTCCCACTATTGGCTGTATGGCTGATTACATTGGGAGTCCTCTTCAAGGGAGTTAAGAAAGGGATTGAAGTAGCAAACAAAATTTTCATTCCTACACTTATCGTGTTATTCCTTATCATTGTTATCCGAGCTATTACACTGCCAGGAGCAGTTGAAGGTCTACAGGCTTTCTTCCAACCTGATTTCAGTGCAATTACTGACAGTAGTGTATGGGTTGCAGCATATGGACAGATTTTCTTCAGTTTATCCATCGCATTTGCGATCATGATTACGTACTCCAGCTATCTTCCGAAGAAATCGGATATCACAAACAATGCCTTCATAACAGGCTTCGGGAACTCAAGCTTTGAGTTGCTTGCTGGTATCGGGGTATTCGGTGCACTAGGATTCATGGCTCAGCAACAAGGGTTAGGTGTCAACGAGGTAGTTGAAAGTGGAGTTGGCTTAGCATTCATCGTATTTCCACAGATCATCAATGAGTTCCCGGCATTGAACGGGTTATTCGGATTCCTGTTCTTTGCTTCATTGGTTTTGGCAGGATTATCTTCATTGATTTCTATATCAGAAACTTATGTAGCAGGTCTGAAAGAAAAATTCGGTCTTACACGTAATCAAGCTGTCGGGTTTGGTGGTGGAGCTGCAGCTTTAATTTCCATCCTTTTTGCAACACAGGGTGGACTGTTCTTCCTAGATGCGGCTGATTATTTCATTAACCAGTTTGGAGTAGCATTCGTCGGACTTGTTGAAGTTATCGTTATCGCCTGGTTTGTGCGTAAGCTTGGTGATTTCCAGAACCATGCAAATGGAATTTCCGATATTCGCCTGGGTGTCTGGTGGAAAGTATGTTTAGGTTTGATTACACCACTAGTGCTAGGGTGGATGATGTTTGATTTGTTCAAAACAAACCTTCTTAAAGAGTTTGACACTCCAACAGGAAACTATGAAGGCTACAGTGATACGTTCATCCTATTCGGAGGATGGTCAGTTGCTGCATTTGCCATCGTAGTCGGAATACTGCTTTCATTCAAAAAGTGGAATAGCAGCGCGTTGGAAGAAGTGAAAAGGGAGGTAAGCTGATATGACAGCAGGCGCAATCGTTACTATGATTGTAGGTATAGTAGTGATCTGGGGAGGACTCACAGCAAGTCTTGTCAACGCTTCCCGAAAATCCAAACAACAATAAACACACAAAAGCGTCGTACACACTGTACGACGCTTTTTTTCATTTCGCAATGATGTAATCGTTATTATCATTTTAAAATATCGAAGTGTATTGGTTATTTAGTAATTATGGATAGCTTTATACGGTAAGGGGCGATGGGGAAGGAGGAGACTCCCGCAGGAATGCCATGGTAGGCAAGACCCCACAGAGCTTTGCTCGAGGAGCTTGGCACCATCCCTGCAGGAAAGCGAGTCCTTCCCCATCGTCCCTAAATCATGTTTGGTTCATTAATCCCTTGCCATGCGCTCCCATTTCCTAAGGTAAGAATAAGGATCAAACGACCACTCACTATACCCGTTATCTTTGTACATTCCATAATGCAGATGCGGCGGAAACTTCCCTGAAGTTCCAGGAGGACCATAACCAGAAGCACCTACCGAACCGATTACATCCCCAGGCTTGACGACATCCCCGACTTTGACTCCTTTTTCAAAACCGTTCAAATGCGCATAGTAGTGGTAAATATTGAAGATGTCTCGGATTCCGATCCGCCATCCGCCGAACCGGTTCCACCCTTTCATTTCAATTACCCCATACGTAACTGATTTGACTGGAACACCATAGTTGGCAAAAATATCTGTCCCTTCATGAATCCGCCGACCACCGAATCCACGAGCATCTCCCCAGGTGCTTCGATAACTGTAGTTAGCACCTAACGGAAGCGGAAAATCACGATCTGTCAGTTCAATGGTTTTGAACTTCTTGAATACCCTTGCATTGTTCATGATCGTCTGTACAGAAAGATCCCTGTTATAATAATTCCACAAGGCGATTTTAATATCATCTTCGTTATATCCATAAGACGTCAGATACTGAGCAATGGAGTAAAGCACGTCTTCATCATTGGTGCGATCCGCAAAGCCGTCGCCATTACCATCTTCCGCCCAGCCCTCGAACATTTCAGCCATTTGAGGCTTCAGTTTTTCTCCACTTTCAGGATTCCCTAAACCGTTCCAAAAGACCATTTCCGGCTGAATAGCAGTAATCCTTCCTTTTTGCATCTCTTTATGGATTTGACGTTCATATTGATCGATTGCTGCCAAGTAATACCAAGGAAGCTTGACGACTGTCGCTGTTTTTTTATAAAGCTCCATCCGCTCCTTGAAATTATCTTCCTGTGTTTTTGCCTCAATCAAGGATGGAAGACAGAGGGAAGTCATGGTCATGAATATAAGTATAAAAACGAATCTCTTCATCATTGGTCACTCCATATCATTGATGTCATTAGCTTGTGACAGAAGCGTTCTTCTATAAGTGGGGATAAATGGGAAAGATCAGATGGAAAGCCCATCTGATCCTCCTTCTAATTATTTATCTCTATCCATTCCGCGGTCTTTGACATCCCTAGGGTCATCCATCGATTCTGTTTCATCGTTATAAAGCGGTTCACCTTGAGGTGCCTGACGCATACGTTTGATGATCTCTTCAATGACCTGATCATAGTTACGGTCAGTTGTACTTGTATTGTTCAAGGATTGGATATCATCGAATGCTGATGCCTGATCTGAAACGTAGATTTCGAAATACCTTGGTACCAAACTGGCAGCAGTCTTTTTGACCATATCAGCTGCCTGGTCCCGGTCCATTTCATCGGGCTTCTGGTAAGCGACTAACACTTCGTCATCACTTACAAGCGTTGCTGCATCCTCAAATTGTTCATAGCTCAGGATCATTTTCGTGATCATGTCGGACATTGCTTCACGGTCCACTTGTGTTTCATAATTCCCCTCAGGATCCACCTGATCTTTCGTGTAGCGGACATAACCAAGCTGGTCGTTATTCTCGGTCGTATCCGGTCCGTTATAGCTGTCCATGGCATTACCGTTTAGGTTGCCATCGCCATTGCCATTATTCAATGCATTATCATCATCATTTCCAGCATTACATGCTGTCATCAATAGCCCTGCAGAAAGCAGGATCGATGTTGCAAATGTCTTATTCATTGGATTGCCTCCCATGTGGTTGAAATACTCTCCCTTAGGATAGTTTTCAGCCATCCAACCCGAAACATACGAAAAAAATATTACCTGCAATTGTAATGAAGCCGGTTAAGTATGATAAAATTGAAGTAACGTATGAGGTGATGGAAATGATTGAATTGTTTGGAAAACAATATGAAGTGATCGAAAATCATAGAGATGGATTCCAGCCGGAAGCACTTGAGCAAAGATTCAGTGATATCCTCAGCAAATATGATTTCATCGTCGGAGACTGGGGATACGGACAATTACGATTAAGGGGCTTTTACGATGATCAGAATCCAAAGTCCACGTTCGATTCCAAAATCAGTACACTGGAAGATTATTTGTATGAATACTGTAACTTCGGGTGTGCGTATTGTGTATTAAAAAAAATCGATAAATAAAAGGATGGAGCAGGCCACATTCACTTTTGAAAAGTAAATGTGAAGCTGGCTCCATCTTTTTTAAAATAGCCGGTTAATGTTTTTCTTCACCCGGTTTCATATCGACACCCGGTTCATCATGAGGGGGATGTGCTCCATCCATTTGTCTTGGGAGATCCTCATGCAATCCTTTGTTTTCATAGTTGAATGCACTATAATAACGTTGCTTCTCTGTCCACGGGGCACTCTTCCTGTTGGAAACAGGTTCGTTTTTATTTCGCGGCGCTCCATAAGGGCCTTCCGGTAACTGCTCCGGTGTCAGGTAATTCCGCTGTGCTTCTACATTGGCGAAATCCGAATAACGGTCTTCATTCTTTTTGTCAGCCATAATAAAAACCCTCCTTTGGCTTAGGATAGCCTCTGGAGGGTCTGTTATTCATTATGAAGGATTCAGATTGCCTGACGTAAAAATTCTCTAAGTTCTTCAGCTTCGATTTCATTCAGGTTGAATGCATGTTCGATGTTACCGGGCTCTTCAACATCGTCCTGCCCCATGATGGCAAACCTGTTTCCTTGAAGATCAAGGACCAGCGTCTTTCCATAATAACGGGATGTTTTGACAAGGGCGAGGTCATAACGATGGGCTTCCCCCATGAAGCTTACAAAGCGAGTATCCGAACTTTCTTTTTCATCGTAAAGAAAAAACTGTTCTTCAGACATACAGCTGCCTCCTTATTTTTCCCCCATGACGAGGTGCGGTTTATGATCCAAGTGGTGGTGCGCTTTGATGAAACGGACAGTCTTTGTTTTTGCTCGCATCACGATCGAGTCGGTTTCCGTCAAATCGCCACCAAGGAATTTCACACCATTCAATAGTTCACCTTCTGTTACGCCTGTGGCTGCGAAAATGGCGTCGTCACTTTTCACAAGGTCATCTAGCTGTAAAAGCTGTAATGGATCTTTCAATCCCATCGTCTTACAGCGTTCTGTTTCTTCTTCATTTTGTGGTGATAGTCGGGCTTGCATATCTCCACCCAGACTTTTGATTGCAGCCGCGGAAATGACGCCTTCCGGTGCACCGCCTTTACCAACGAACAAGTCAACACCAGTGTGTGGAAGACATGTTGCAATCGATGCTCCTACATCACCGTCTCCGAACAGCTTGACTCTTGCACCTTTGTCGATCACGCGCTGAATGATATCAGCATGGCGGTCACGTTCCTGGATGATCACGGTCAAATCACGGACACGCTTATTATTAGCACGGGCTACGATATCAATCGTACGTTCAATCGGGTCATCCAAGTGCACAAGGCCCTTGGCATTTTTTCCGACAGCGATTTTGTCCATGTACATATCCGGTGCGTGCAGCAAGGCACCGCGTTCTGCTGCTGCGATGACAGCCATCGCATTGTTGTGCCCTTTTGCTACGATGCTTGTACCTTCCAGTGGATCGACGGCAATGTCGACCGAAGGGCCATTCTTATTCCCTAATTCTTCACCAATATAAAGCATAGGCGCTTCGTCCAGCTCTCCTTCTCCGATGACGACGACACCGTCCATCGAAACTGAGTCGAACATCGCTCGCATGGCTGATGTTGCTGCATCATCTGCTGAGATTTTGTCCCCACGACCCATCCATTGAGCAGATGCAATGGCTGCTGCTTCTGTAACACGTACAATTTCTAATGCGAGTTCTCTATCCAATCATTTCTCCTCCGATACTATAAAGTCCATGTATATGATAGCAGAATTCTTGATAAAACGTAAGTATGCATCCTTTTCCTTAATAATAATGAAATATGATATCATGGTGGAGGAATAAAGCCATTCAATATGTGTGGAGGGATAGAACATGTATTTTGTCGATCGAAAAAAAATTGAAAACACCTTATTATACATGGAGGGGCTCATTCAGGAGTATCCTCATCATGACTATACATCCTTTTTAGAAAAGCTGAGTCTCGAACGTCTGACACAGATGACGATTGAATCCGTAATCGATGCCGGGAACATGATGATCGATGGATTCATCATGCGCGATCCTGGAAGTTATGAGGATATCATTGATATTCTGGTTGATGAAAAAGTGATTCCTGAAGAAGAGGAAAAGGCTTATAAATCTTTTATCCAGTTAAGGAAACCACTAGTCCAGTCCTACACAGAGATCGAGCATACAACATTGATGGACACCTGGAAGGCTACGTTACCTGCCATCGAGCAGTTTTCAACACGGATCAGGGACTACCTGGACAATGAGCTTGGTCCAGTATCTGCCTTTCAAAATGAATGAAAAAGTGAGTGAACAGCATGAAAACATACAAAGCTTATTTGATTGACCTGGATGGAACAATGTACCGCGGTGCTGAACGGATTGAGGAAGCGGAACATTTCGTCAAACGATTAAGGGAAAAAGGTGTGCCACATTTATTTGTGACCAATAATTCTTCCAAGCGACCGGAGCAGGTTGCGGAAAAATTGCAGTCGATGGAGATTCCAGCTGACACCGAGCAAGTGTACACAACCAGCATGGCAACCGCTCAATTCATCAAAGCTGAAAATCCGGATGCAAAAATTTTCGCTATTGGAGAAGAAGGGCTGTATGATGCGCTGGAAGCGGAAGGGTTGACGCTTGTACAGGACGACGCTGACTATGTGATCATCGGAATCGACCGGGAGATCACTTACGAAAAACTTGCGAAAGCTTGTCTGAATGTCAGAAACGGGGCAAGGTTCATTTCCACCAACGGAGATATTGCCATTCCCACTGAACGCGGGATGGTGCCGGGTAATGGTGCGATGACTTCCGTAATTACGGTAAGTACTGGAGTAAAGCCGACGTTCATTGGTAAGCCGGAAGCAGTGATCATGGATCAGGCCATCAAAAAGATTGGCTTCGAGCGCGAGGATGTGGTGATGGTCGGGGATAACTACCATACTGACATACTCGCAGGGATGAATGCCGGTCTGGATACGGTCATGGTCTTCACAGGAGTGACGTCACAAGAACAGCTTGAAACGTATGAAAAAAAGCCGACATACACGATTCCTACACTTGAACACTGGATGGATCGAATTTGAAAAAGAGGTGACCGTAATGGTCACCTCTTTTGCTTTGTGTTGGTTTAGGATCATAGCCGGTAGGTCTACTCCAGCTCCAGCGCCTACCCCCTCGAGGTCTTAAGTCAATCCTCTCTGTGACAAAGACCGTCACGACGACGCTTGACTTAAGCTTGTCGGGGGTGAGCAAGGCGCTTGCGCTTTTGTTTATTCGATGTCATCTTCCTCTTCTTCTCCTACCGCACTATGTGCAAGTCTGCTTGATGCAGCGGCTGCGATAGCACCGACTATATCATCCAGGAAGGTATGGCATTCCCCAGTGGATTTATCATTCAATTTTTGCAGGATTCCCGGCTTCTGTTTATCGATATAGCCATAGTTGGTAAAGCCGATGGAGCCATATACATTGACGATGGAAAGGGCGATGATCTCATCGACGCCATACAACCCCTCATCTTTACTGATCGTATCCTGAAGTGGTTCATCCAGCATGTTCTTTTCTGCGAGGATATCCATTTGGATCCCCGTAAGGATGGCATTTTGCACTTCCCGTTTCGTCAATACCTTTTCTACATTGAAGCGGCATGACTCTATCGTCAATTCATCATGGTATTTCGATTGAAGGTAATACACAAGTTCTGCAATATCATTGATCGTGACTCCACGTTCCTCTAACCATTCGCGGGCTTTTTTCTCTAGTTTACTCATTTTTCGGCTCTGTTCCATATATACTCTATTGACCTCCTCTAAAAATAAGCTTTCGATTAGTGCTTCCCTGCTGATACCATTGTAAAACTTATTGTGTCGTGGTCGTAGATTGTCTACTTTCATTATAGCATGAGAAGGAGTGAAACGAAGGTGGAAGAATTATTGCGTGACTTCATAAACTTGGATCATGCATCTGCAGTCCAGGTCGATCATCAAACCGGCTATCTTCATGAAGGTGTGCTCTACTTTGTTGAACGCTCAATCGGAAACGAACGAGCTTATTTGGAACTTCAGGATGTATGCGAGTTTCTATCCCGTTCAGGTATCGAAGGTATGACGTTTCCGGTCCGTATCAGGAATGATCAGTATAGTATTTCCGCAAGAGACGGAAGCTATGTGATTTGTCAGGGGTTTCCGCCATCTGGAAAAGTGCTGCCGTTTTCTGCACAGCAATTAGCTGATTTTCACCGGGTGGGAGCTTCCTATCCATATCAACCGACCACTTTCTCAAGTTATGGTGGTTGGCGCACGCTGTGGGCGAATCGGATCGATCGATTTGAAGCGGAAGTGAGCCGGCTCTATCAAGAGAGACCTGTGGCTGACTGGCATCGAGCGTGGATTGATGCAGCCCCATATGTGATCGGTCTTGGAGAAAACGCAATCCAATATTTGCAGGAAAGCGAACAGGAATCGAGGCACCATGAAGCGGATCAGCCAACCATCACCTTCGACCGCTATCCAACGCAATCCCAGACCCTGATCTGGTTCAATGAATTGCGTCAGGATCATCCATCAAGAGATTTGGCTGAAGCCATAAGGCCGATGCTGCTTCGTGAAAATGGTGCACAGGAAATGACTTCTTTTTTACAAAACTATCAAGCAAGATCTCCACTTTCGTTCTTCGGTATTCGTTTATTGTATGCCCGCCTGCTTTTCCCAGTGCATTTACTCGATCAGTTCAGAAACGCACAGGCCGATGAGCGCGGTTTGATGGAAGAAACTAGGCAGATTTTTGAAAATCAGAAGAGATACGAGCTTCATTTGAAGATGTTTTATGAATGGCTGCAATTATCCGCGAGGGATATGCAGCTCCCTGTACTGGACTGGTAACAGGGTGTGCGAATCATTTTCTTTCCTATCGTTATGCTAAACTTGAAGAGACGACGCGATAGGAAAGGGGAATGACCATGTCCAAACCAATCGTATATATAACGAGATGCCTCCCGGAAGATGTTGTAGAACCATACCGGAAGCATTTCCAAATCGACATGTGGGAGTATGAAGACAGACCTGTCGACCGAAATACATTGAGGGAAAAAGCAGCACAGGCAGATGGGCTGCTCACCGTTCTGACAGAGCAGGTGGATGATGAGTTGCTGGAACAATGCAAAAATTTGAAGATCGTTGCAAATATGGCTGTCGGTTTTGACAATATCGATGTTGATGCTGCCTCCAAACGGAACATATCAGTTACGAATACACCGGACGTCCTGACAGAAACGACCGCAGACTTGACGTTTGCGTTAATGATGGCTACGGCGAGAAGGTTAGTGGAAGCCAGTTCCTATGTCAAAGAGGGGAAATGGCAGAACTGGTCGCCCCTATTGTTGGCAGGTACGGACATTCATCATAAGAAAATCGGCATCGTCGGGATGGGAAGAATCGGAGAAGCAGTGGCACGAAGAGCAAGCGGGTTCAGTATGGACATCCTTTATCACAATCGATCGAGAAAGAAAGAAGCAGAGGATGAGCTCGGTGCAACCTATCGATCATTGGAGGCTTTGCTCGAGGAAGCGGATTATGTCGTCTGTCTTACGCCCCACACTCCTGAAACGGAAAAAATGTTCGATGCAGAGGCGTTTGCCAGGATGAAAAAGGATGCTATCTTCATTAATGCTTCACGTGGAATGACCGTTGACGAGGATGCGCTGATCCAGGCATTGAAGACAGGAGAAATTGCAGCGGCAGGATTGGATGTGTTTGCTGAGGAACCGATCGATGCAGACCATCCACTGCTCCAAATGGATAATGTCGTCTGTCTTCCGCATATCGGTTCTGCGACAAAAGAAACGAGATATAAGATGATGGAGCTGGCTTTGGAGAACATCAAGCTGGTATTGAGTGGCAGCGAACCTAAGACACCTGTGGAATAAGCTGTGATTAATTTACCGAAGCAAATACCTACCCAACAAAAAAGCCAGAGACCGTATGTCGGGTCTCTGGCTTACATCGTTTCATTTAAAATACTTGTTCTACTTCGCGAATCCCCGGTACTTCTTCTACTAAAGCACGTTCGATTCCGGCTTTCAATGTGATGGTCGAACTCGGGCAGCTTCCGCAAGCTCCCATAAGGCGAAGGCGTACAATACCTTCATCGACGTCCACCAATTCTACGTCACCGCCGTCACGAAGCAAAAATGGTCGAAGCTTATTCAGCACTTCCTGAACTTGTTCTTGCATGCTCCATCTTCCCCTTTCGTATGCTTCCATTATAAAACCTATCGGAAAAAAAATCTATTGTTCTGCAAGGATTTCAAATAATGATTGAGAATCATTTTCATTTTATCTTTTTTCCGGGATTTTGTAAAATGGATAGTAGAACACACCAAGGGTGGAGGCGTTTTACATGAGTGATAAGAAAATCGAGCTGGTCGTTTATGGCGCGGACCAGATTTGTCCGAGCTGCATCAACTCACCTGGCTCCAAGGAAACTTACGAATGGCTGCAAGCTGCAATTTCAAGGAAATTCGGCGAGACAGGGGTACACTACAAATACGTAGATATTTTTCAACCACCGGAAGACGAACAGAGTCAAGCTTTCGTACAGCGGGTTTTTGATGAAGATCTATTCTATCCCGTCGTCGTCATTGAAGATGAAATTGTCGGCGAAGGCAACCCCAGGCTGAAAACGATTTATAAAGCATTGGAAGAGCGCGGCTTGAATCCTGCAGTTTAAATAGCTGCACATAAGTATTAATGGTGTTAAAATGACAGAAAATATGGTACCATTTTGGCTTAGTGGGGGATTCATCTGGGTGATTGAATGAGGTGAAAAAAGATGAATCCGATTATCGAATTTTGCGTGAACAATTTAGCAAGTGGAGCAGAAAAAGCGAAAGAGGAGCTGGAGAAAGATCCGGACCTTGATGTAATAGAGTATGGATGTTTAAGTCATTGTGGGATTTGTGCCCAAGGATTGTTTGCTTTAGTTAATGGAGAGCGGGTCATGGCTGACAGTGCTGAAGAGCTAGTGGAAAATATTTATCAGCACCTGGAAGAGAATCCCCTATTCTGATCGACACGCTTTTGGATATAGAGCAAAAATGGTGAAGTCGTGCAAGCTGGCACGGCTTCTTTTTATAAAGGATGAAGAGAGGAATCCAAATGAAGATACCTTTTGTGAAAATGCACGGACTCGGAAATAATTACGTATTTGTTGATACATTTGACCATCCATTGGAAGAACGACAGTTACCTGAGATTGCCAGAAATGTGGCAGATGTGCATACAGGCATCGGATCGGATGGATTGATACTGATTACTCCAAGTGATAAAGCGCCGGTTGGCATGCGCATATTCAATAATGATGGTTCTGAAGGGAAAAACTGTGGGAACGGTCTGCGCTGTGTGGCGAAATACGCTTATGAAAAAGGTATCGTTTCCATCGAACAGTTTCAAATCGAAGCGAAATCCGGTGTTGTAGATGCTACCGTGAGGCTTGAGGATGGAAAAGTTGACCAAGTGACTATTGATATGGGTACACCATGGTTGAAGCGATCCGAGATACCGATGGTTGGAGCAGAAGTAGATCAGGTAGTTGGGGAAGCCTTTGATGTGAGCCATCACCCTCTCGAGGTGACTGCGCTTTCGATGGGAAATCCACATGCGATCTTTTTTGTGGATGATATTGCACAAGCGCCATTGAAAACGCTGGGACCGGTAATTACAAATGATCCCAGATTCCCGGATGGGGTGAATGTGGAGTTTGTTGAAGTAGTTTCTCCAACAGAACTTCACTTCAGGGTCTGGGAGCGAGGATCAGGAATTACCCAAGCCTGCGGAACAGGTGCGTGTGCAGCAGGAGTAGCCAGTGTGCTGAACGGTTATGCTAAAAAAGATTCTGATATTGTCGTTCACTTGAGCGGTGGCGATCTTATAATTAAATGGGATCTTCACGACCGTGTATGGATGACAGGACCTGCGGAAGTGATTGCAGAAGGTGTGTATCACTTCGAACGCAACGTTTGATTGAACTGCAGATCCTTAGTATACTGACGATAACAGATAGAAAGGGGAGACACGGATGATTCTCAATATAACGGATCAAGCCAGTCTGCAAATCCAGGAGATGATGAAAGAGGAAGAATCAGATCGTATTCGTCTTCGTTTCGGTGTTAAAGGCGGAGGATGCAGCGGACTATCCTACGCAATGGGGTTTGATGAAGAAGTCAATGAAGAATTGGATAAAGTATTCGAATCAAATGGAATTCCAGTCGTGATGAGCAGTCAGGACATTGCGATCGTAGAAGGAACGAAGATCGACTTCAAGCAGAATATGATGGGTGGAGGATTTACAATCGATAATCCGAATGCCATTGTTTCCTGTGGGTGTGGCTCTTCCTTCAAGACAGCGACGAACGCTGGAACACCAGATGAAAATTGTTGATAGATCACCAAAAACCTTCTCAACTTGAGAAGGTTTTTTATATGCTGTATGTATTTTTATATAATAGCGATGATTTCGATATGGTCAAATGTAATAAGAGGCGGTGGGGAAGGAGTCGCTTTCCTGCGGGGAACTGGCAAGCCTCCTCAGGCTACGCCTTCCGGGGTCTCGCCTAGCTCCTTCTCCCGCGGGAGTCTCCCCCTT
The DNA here is from genome assembly GCF_042675915.1 of Thalassobacillus hwangdonensis. Taxonomy (NCBI): domain Bacteria; kingdom Bacillati; phylum Bacillota; class Bacilli; order Caryophanales; family Bacillaceae; genus Thalassobacillus; species Thalassobacillus hwangdonensis. The sequence continues at coordinate 1,122,412 of NZ_JBHTKL010000005.1, forward strand.
TCCCACCGCATCTTGCCACATATATTTATCGAAATCGATAAATAAAGATTGCCACTAATTAAGCTTTAATGGAATCTTTTGTACAGAACATTTACGTAATACAATAACCAATTACACAAAAAAACAGCCACCGAAAATCGATGGCTGTCATTATTTACCCTCCAAACAAGCTTGTGGAGTGTTTCGGTTGTACACGTGCATCTGGATCGATATAAGCCTTAGCATTGTTTACTGCTGTCGGCCCTTCGCCGAAGCCGGAAGCAATCAGCTTGACCTTACCAGGATATGTACAAATATCCCCTGCAGCATAGATGCCAGGAATGTTCGTTTCCATTTTGGAATTGACGACAATGCTGTTCTTTTCAATCTCAAGGTCCCACTCTTTGATCGGTCCGAGAGATGAAATGAATCCGTAGTTGATGATGACGTCATCGACATCGATCGTTTTGATATCATCGCCTTTTGTCTCTTTCAAGACGACTTGATCGATGCAATCTTTTCCGATCATTTCTTCCGGATTATATGGAGTCATCACGTTTACGGATGAATTTTTCAATAATTCCACACTATGTTCGTGGGCGCGGAATTTGTCTCTGCGGTGAACAAGCGTGACCTCTTTGGCAATCGGCTCAAGCATTAATGCCCAATCGACTGCGGAGTCACCACCGCCACATAACAGGACACGTTTGCCAGCGAACTGGTTCATATCTTCCACGTGGTAGTGAAGGTTGATTCCTTCATAATCGCCACATCCAGGAAGGTTCAGCTTCCGTGGCTGGAATGCACCGTTTCCTGCCGTGATGATAATTGCTTTTGTATAGTGTTCTCCTTTGGTCGTGGTCATTTTGAAAGTGTTGTCTTCCAAACGCTCAATCTTCTCGACAGCTTGCTCCAAAGAGATTGTAGGATTGAAGGCAAGTGCCTGCTCCTTCAAATTATCGACAAGATCCTGTGCTTTGACCTTAGGGAAACCTGCAACGTCGTAAATATATTTTTCAGGGTACAGCGCAGACAGCTGGCCACCCAATTGAGGCAGACTTTCAATGATGTTGACACTGGCTTGTCTCATTCCGCCATAGAATGCAGTGAATAGACCGACCGGTCCTCCACCGATGACTGTTATATCGTGTACTTCTTTGCTCATATCTTCTCCCCCTATTCCAACTAAAATGGCAATCCATAACTAGTTTATCATAAATGAATTCCGTCTGTGGAGTATAAGCAGTCAAGACTTTTTAATTTATTTAAAAATTATCAAGATTCAATTTACTTATTTAAGGGTTGAAAATTGTATGGAAAAAGCCTAAGATGGTTACTAGAAAAAGTTATTACGATTTTGTGACATTTTTGCATGCGGTTCGACAGGCTTTTTTTATGGATTCGTGTGTGAAAGAAGTCACAAAGGATTAATCCTCGGTTAATAGGGGAAGTTCTAAGCATAGGATAACTATAACTAATTGGAAGTGATCATGATGAAAAAACCGAACATTGTCATCCTTGGAGCTGGGTACGGCGGAATGATGACAGCAGTGAATCTGCAAAAGAGCCTTGGCGTAAATGAAGCACATGTAACATTGGTGAATAAGCACAGTTACCATTATCAGACAACATGGTTACATGAAAATGCAGCAGGTACGCTTCACCACGATCGCACGCGCATCAAGATCAACGAAGTGTTGAACTCCGGTAAAGTCAACTTCGTGCAGGATACAGTAGTTTCCATTCACCCGGAAGAGAAGAAAGTGAAAATGGCAAACGGAGACATCGAGTACGATTACCTGGTCATCGGACTTGGTTTCGAAGCGGAAACATTTGGAATTTCCGGTTTGAAAGAGCATGCATTCACAATCAGCAGCATCAATAGTGCCCGTTTGATTCGTCAGCATATCGAATATAACTTTGCTAAATACAACAATGAAAGAGAAAAGAATCAAGAGCGTCTGAACATTGTTGTAGGTGGAGCTGGTTTCACTGGTATCGAATTTGTAGGTGAACTGGCGAACCGTGTTCCTGAGTTATGTAAAGAATATGATATTCCTCGTGAACAAGTACGCATCATCAACGTAGAAGCTGCTCCGACTGCACTTCCAGGTTTCGATCCTGCACTGGTTGAATATGCGATGAACTCGCTTGAAGCGAAAGGCGTAGAATTCAAAATAGGTGCAATGATCAAGGAAGTCACTCCGAACAGCCTTGTCTTTGAAAAGGATGAGCAGCGTGAAGAGATTCCAACGAACACTGTCGTTTGGGCTGCAGGAGTACGCGGTAATTCTATCGTTGAAGCTTCTGGTTTTGAAACGATGCGTGGACGTGTCAAAGTTCGTGAAGACATGCGTACGAACGAATATGACGATGTGTTCATCGTTGGGGACAGCGCATTGATCATCAATGAAGAAACAGACCGTCCTTACCCGCCGACAGCACAGATTGCAATTCAGCAGGCTGAAAATGTCGCGCACAACCTGAAGACACTTGTACGTGGAGGAAAGGACCTTGAAGGGTTCACACCTAAGATCCAGGGTACGGTTGCATCACTTGGTCACGACGATGCTATTGGTGTCGTTGGAAGCAAGAAACTGTTCGGATGGTCCGCATCTGTCATGAAGAAAGTCATCGATAACCGCTACCTGTTGAAGCTTGGTGGTTTCGGACTGCTAATGAAAAAAGGAAAGTTCAACATTTTCCATTGATCCATTGAAGCAAAGGCGCCGAGCCTTTGCTTTTATTTTTGGGACAGTCCTCTATCGCGTTAAAGCGCTGAGGGACTGTCCCCACTTGCTTGTCCCCACTTGCTTTAACGCGGTGGAGTGGGGGTGCTTGCGCTTTGTGCTCATCCATAATAGAATGAGGTTTGGAAATCTTTTTTAGCTAGTTTGGTTACATAGATTAGAGGGGGAACACCTTTGGATATTGTGCAGTTAGTCATCGGGATGATTTTGTTTTTCGTACTCTTTTTTGGAATCGCATTCCTGCTTAATATGCTATTACGTTCAACGTGGTTCATGGCATTCGTCTATCCGGTCGTCGTATTATTGATCGTCGACGATTTTCCGTTCAGCCATTATTTTACACAGCCTGGAACATCATTCCCTGCCGTGTTTGAAATGATATTGAATTTGAAGCTTGTAGATATTCTGATTCTTTCCAGTGGATTTGCAGGTACGATCGTATCTGGAATCGTCATCCGCCTGTTGCGGAAAAGCGGATATCAGATGTTTTGATTTATCATTCATAATTGTTGAAATCATAGGGATGGATCCTCGTTTTTCTCATCAGCGGGACCTTCTCCTATGATTTTTTTGTATAAAATCAGATTAATATGGAAACCATGAACACCGAGAGAGGTGTTTATGATGAATATGAAAAAATGGGTATGGCGGATTGGATTCAATCTGTGTTTTGTGGGGGCATTGTACTTGGCAGCGGCAAACATATCGCATGTGTCAGCAATGGAATTGAAGCGTATGTTTATGGATGATGACCATTCGGAATCGAAAGTAAGTAATTTACTAGATTACAGGAATACAGCATTAGTTGGGAAATCTTTGTTATCCCGTGAATCAGCTCAACGTTACATCAGCAGTTCCACCATTGATGCACCTGCAACAATTGAAGAAGCGATGAACCTGGGAGAATATCCGACAGTGACAGTAGAAGCGACAGGTTACACGGCTGGAGTGGAGTCCACGGGAAAATCTCCAGGACATCCCCAGTATGGGATTACATTTTCTGGTCTGAAAGTGAAGCGTGACCTATATTCGACGATTGCAGCAGACTTGACTGTGCATCCGATCGGCACGATTCTATATATCCCGGATTACGGATTTGGTGTCGTAGCCGATAAGGGATCCGCCATTCAAGGCAATAAAATCGACTTGTACTATGACACGGTAGATGATGTTTATGAACAATGGGGGAAGAAGACACTGGAAGTTTTCCTCATCAAAAAAGGTGATGGAACATTGACACAGGAAGAACTGGATGGCCTGAACAGTAATGAAGCCCTGCAGGTTTTCAGGAATAAAATAGCACAATAAGAAAAGAGGATGTCAACGCGACATCCTCTTTTCTCATTCGTGGAATCAGAACCACCAATAATATAGTCCTATACTCAGCAGAATACCTGTCAACCCTCCGAAAAACACTTCGATGGGCTGATGTCCCAACAGTTCCTTCAGTTCCTGACGCTTCTCGAACTGCTGTTTCTTATTCCAGCCTTTGGCTTCATTTACGAAACGGTGGAAGTCATTGATGAGCATATTCAATACAATAGCCTGTTCACCTGTCTGTCTTCGTACTCCAGTCGAGTCGAACATGACGATGATACTGAACACACAGGCTACGCCGAATATGGTCGAGTCGAAGCCTTCTTCAAGCCCTACGGCTGTTGCCAATGCTGTTACTGCTGCCGAGTGGCTGCTTGGCATTCCGCCTGTACTGAACGCAAGCCCAGGTCGGAAATCGCGTGTAGCAATCATTCGAATCGGTACTTTTACTGCTTGTGCAAAAAATATTGCGATCAGTGATGCGAGCAGTGGAAAATTGTAGAGTAGATCCATCCAGTCCAGTCATCCTTTCACTATGATTCCCTCTTTATTATAGGTTTCCTTTGTTATGATGGATATAAACGCATCCGTTCAGGAGGTTGCTGATGTCTTTTGAATACCCGCTGAATTATTACCAATTCTTTGTCTCTTTCAACATGGGAGATTACTACGAATGCCATGATTTATTAGAAGAAGTATGGCTTGAAGACAGAAGCAATCACTTTATCAAAGGGCTGCTTCAGTTAAGTGTGGCCCATTACCATTACAGCTATGGTAACATAAAAGGTGCCAGGTCAATGTTCGAATCCGCAGACACTTACCTTTCGAAATATTCAGGAAAACACTGGGGAATCTCCATCATTGGAGTGCGGGATCATATCCATGATTGTCTGAATATTATACCACAAACCCGACCCGCTGGAGAATTGCCTGAACTCCCTGTTTTGTATTTGAACATCGAAGAGGAGTGAGTGGATGTTGGAATTATGTTGGAGGTGGAACGATGTTTTTATTCAGAAAAACTTTATTTGCAGAAGAAGACGCGTTAGTTGTCGGTCTTTTTCAGGAAAACGGTCAAGAGCAATCGATTTACCAGCAAATCAATCAGAAACTCGATGGAAGCTTAGATGACTACATAAAAGACGGTGATCTGTCCCATGGATTCAAGCAGATTTCGAAGGTGTACACACTTGGCAGAGCAGAAGTCAAACGAATCTATTTTGTCGGATTAGGAAAAAGGGACAAGCTTACTTCAGTGAAAATGAAGCAGGCATTTGGGAAGCTCTTCAAGCAATTGCAAAAAGATGGCCTCACACAGGCTTCAGTGGCAATAGAGAGCTTTCGTACCGCTGAGATCCATGATGGCGAACTTGCAGAGGTGATTTCGGAAGCGATGATTACAGCCTCCTACCAGTTTGCGGATTACAAGACGAGACCTGCCACTCCTGCAAAAGTAGTGGATACGCTCACCCTTGTAACCGATTCTGATCAGGAAGAACTGAATGCTTCTCTGAAAAAAGGTTATTCTTTTGGCATTGGAGTGAACACCGCAAGACACCTTGTACAATTGCCTGCTAATCTGCTCACATCGACAGACATGGCTGAATTTGCGCTTTCACTGGCGAAAGAACATGGTTTTGAGGCGCACATCCTCGATAAAGCGGAAATGGAACAATTGGGAATGGGAGCCCTGCTGGCAGTCAATCAAGGATCACATGAACCTCCTAAGATGATTGTTCTTAAATATCAGGGACTGGACGAATGGAAGGATGCAGTCGGACTTGTCGGTAAAGGGATCACTTATGATACAGGTGGCTATTCGATCAAGTCCAAGGCAGGAATGCCGGGTATGAAAGGCGATATGGGTGGTGCCGCAGCAGTGCTCGGTGCAATGGATACAATCGGAAGGTTGAAGCCGAAGAAAAATGTTTTGGCAGTCATTCCATCGTCGGACAATATGATTTCAGGAGCGGCATTTAAGCCTGACGACGTAATTACCTCTCTAAGTGGTAAGACCATCGAAGTGTTGAATACCGATGCGGAAGGAAGGCTGGCACTTGCAGATGGAATCACTTATGCAAAAATGAACCAGGCTACTACATTGATTGATGTTGCGACATTGACGGGCGGGGTAGTGACGGCGCTTGGGTCCTGGATGACTGGCGCTATGACGAATGATGAATCGCTGCTTTCTGCTGTCATTGAAAATGGTAAACGGGTAGGGGAACCGATTTGGCAATTGCCTTATAACGAAGACTATCAGGCTCAGGTTCGAGCAAGTGAGATGGCTGATCTGAACAACTCCCCGACAAGGAAAGCACACCCGATCATGGGTGGAGCATTTGTCGGAGAATTCGCAGAGGATACTCCATGGGTGCATTTGGACATTGCAGGGACCTCTGTGTCTGAAAAAGCACATGACCTCGGACCAAAAGGACCGACTGGGGTTATGAGCCGTACGTTGGCCTCCTTTATTTTAAACAGCAACTCAAAAAAGGACGAGCGGAATCGCTCGTCCTTTTTTCATTAGTAAAAGATTATTTCTGAATCGCTGCATCCAGGGCAATGACGATCATGTCATTGAACGTATTCTGACGCTCTTCAGAAGTCGTTTCTTCACCAGTCAGGATGTGATCGCTGACAGTCAGTACAGAAAGTGCCTGACGGTCATATTTGGCAGCCAGTGTGTAAAGTGCCGTCGTTTCCATTTCAACAGCAAGCACGTTATACTTTGCCAGCTTATTGAACAGATCCATTGCATTGTCACGATAGAAGCTGTCACTTGTGAATACATTTCCTACGCGAAGCTTCAACCCTTTCTCTGTTCCTGCATCATATGCTTTTTTCAACAGATCGAAGTCTGCAGTCGGCGCATAATCGATGCCACCGAACTCCATCCGGTTCATCTGTGAATCTGTAGAAGAAGTCGATGCAAGAATGACGTCACGCACCTTTACATCCTTTTGTAAAGCACCACAAGATCCAACACGGATCAGCTTCTGTACACCGTAGCTTTCCATCAGCTCATTGACATAGATGGAAATGGACGGTACTCCCATTCCCGTACCTTGGACAGAAATGCGTTCGCCTTTATATGTTCCTGTATATCCATACATTCCTCGAACTTCGTTATAACATGTTGCATCCTCCAGGAAATTTTCGGCAATGTACTTTGCACGTAACGGATCTCCTGGTAGTAAAATCGTTTCTGCGATATCTCCTTGTTTAGCACCAATATGTACACTCATTGGCTGTTACCTCCTCAAAAATTATCCTGTCGCGTAAACTTAAATTATCACAACCCCGATAAGAACTCAAATAGTATAGTAGGTACTGGCTGGTTAGGTTATGATTGATATTTGTAGTATTCGAATGTTTTTTCATGTAATATACATGTAGAATTATATGAAGAAGGGAAATGGACAAATGGTGAAAGAAACATTTACGATTACGAATGATACCGGAATTCATGCAAGACCAGCGACGTTGCTTGTGAATAAAGCAGGTCAATATTCTTCCGAGGTTGAACTCGAGTACAAAGGGAAGAAGGTCAATTTGAAATCCATCATGGGCGTCATGTCCCTAGGTGTACCTCAGGGTGAAGAAGTGACCATCATCGTTGAAGGAAATGACGAGTCAGACGCAATAGAAGGAATCAAGGCAGTCATGAACGAACACTTAAGTAAATGATTGTATAAACTAATGTAAATAAAAGCTGGAGAAGGTTCAGGCTCTGGCTTTTTTTCATAGGGGAGCATGTCCCCGGATAAAAAAGTAGAAAGGAGTCATTCCATGAATATTTCCATTTCGCAACTACCAGGAATCGGGCAGAAGATTTCTTTGAGAACCGCAGAGGACAGCATGCTTGTATTGATTGTCCATCATACGGGAAAACGTGAGCTGTACTTCTTCGAACATCATGATAGTGAAGAAGCTGATTTCGCGATGGATCTTACTTCAGATGAAACGAGGGAATTAGGTGCTCAATTGCTTGGCGCTACTTATCAGCCGGTCGATGCAGATAAGCTGAAAGTATTCAAGAATCAGATTGTAATCGACTGGGTGGAATTGAAAGCTCAATCCCCACTTGTCAATTTGACCATTGAAGAGTCTGAAATCAGGAACCGAACAGGTGCAACCGTCATCGGTATCATCCAAGGTGACGAGACCATAGCGATACCAGAAGCGGATACCAAGCTGAAGTCCGGTAATGTACTGATGATCATCGGAAAGCAGGACCAGTTGGATACGTTAACGGATCTATGTAAAGGAGAGGGATGATATCGTGCATGGAGAATTTCCTTCATTGCTCGGAGCGGGTATTGTCCTTCTCTTCATCTTTTACCTTGGCTATCTCAGTCTGAAAATCAAGTTTCCGAATGTTATCTTATATATTCTGCTTGGAATTGTTCTAGCGGATGTATTGACTGACAATGAGCTGCTCTATTTTGCGAGTGAAATCGGAATCGTATTATTGTTTTTCCTGCTTGGCCTGGAATTCAATGTCAAGCGGCTTGGAGGAATCGCCAAAAAGATCTGGCCATCCGGACTGCTGGATGTCGGACTGAGTCTTGGTGTTTCGATGTTGATGGCAATGGCCTTCGGGATGAGTCTGTTCGACTCGTTTCTAATCGGGGGGATTGCTTATGCAACCAGCTCCTCAATCACAGCAAAATTGCTTGATGATCGCGGCAGGATGGCGAATACGGAAACGGAATTCATGCTCGCGATCCTCATTTTTGAAGACCTGGTAGCTCCCATCGTCGTTGCAATCCTTATCGGAGTCAGTTCAGGTGAAACCTTCACAACTGCATCCTTCCTGATTCTGATTGGTAAGATTGTCGGTCTGACAGCTGGAGCGATCTTATTAGGCAAAACGGTGTTCAAACGTTTCGAAAAATTCCTTGCTAGAATCGAGGATGAAGATTTCAAGATTGCGTTACTAGTGGGAATCGCCTTATCTTATGGCGGTCTTGCATTATACTTAGGACTGTCAGAAGTGCTTGGAGCCTTCCTGGCAGGGATGATGCTCGCTGAGATTGGTAAAATCGAGCGGGTGGAACATACAGTATTACCGATCAGGGATTTGATGCTGCCTACCTTTTTCGTTTATTTCGGTACGACCATCAAATTCGGTGACGGGGTGCCGATGGGACTGTTCCTCGTGCTGCTGATTATCTGGTCCATTATTGCCAAGGTGCTGCTCGGGATACTTGGTGGTCCGATTTACGGCTTGTCAAAACGAGCATCACTAAGAGCGGGCCTGTCGATGTGTGCAAGAGGAGAGTTCTCTGTCGTCATCGCCAGTGTGGCAGTCGGCAGTATCAAGATATTCAGCGGAATCTATATCGTAGTTGCTGCATTCATCGGAATGCTGCTGTTTGAGAAAGCACCGGCCATCACTACGAAGATTTATGGAAAACCCGAACGGAAAAAGAAAAACTTGAAAGTTCCAGGATCATAAGCAAAAGCGGATGCATTGGTGAGCATCCGCTTTTTTGAATTTATTTATTAGGGAAATACTGTGCTTCCAGTGATTCCAGTTGATCCAGTGCCTGATCATTGAATTCGGAATCGCGCCGCTTTAGTTTTTCTTTAAGCTTATCGATGGAAGCCTGTAATGAGTCTTCATACGCTGGTACTTCTCCATCGAAGGCTTTGACCGCCTGCTTGGAAACGTTCGCCTTTTCTCGATGGCTGAGTGCTTTACGCTGATGGAAGAAGACCCCCTCGGTTTTTCCCGGATTATGCAGATCTCCTTGCATCGGATGCTTTTCGACCGCATGCACTTCGACCAGGTAGTTCGGGTCGCGGTCCTCTATGACTTTCGCTATGTAGCTGCCTGATTTGTAATGAGCGATGACGTGGTCACCGATTTGAATGTTGGACATAGCTGAACCTCCTTTTGCTACCATTGTAACAAAACTGTCGAAGGATTCTGCATCAACAGATTTTTAGGTGAGCGGGATTCTGTTATAATGGGCATGTATGAAAAGAAGGAAGTGATGCCATTTATGATGGAATTTCTGTATTTTCCGGAGGATAAGACGGAATATATCCCTGCAGTATTATCGTTGATCCTGTTTGTAGCACTTGCAGCAATAGCGATGTACTTTTTTGTGAAAGTATCCAAAAAGCAGGAAAAACAGGCGGATGAACAAGTCAGGAAAATCAAGGAACAACAGAATAAAGAACAGTCCAACGTGCCAGGGGAATGACCCTGGCATTTTTTTACTTTACTAATATAAAAAGGGAGATTTTTGGATAAGCTAGGGGGAAACGGAGAAAGGACGAATGTCATGCACCCTAGACTATTGATGATTTGCGGCTTATTCCTGCTTCTGGCTGCATGTCAGAATGAAAGCCGTTCCTTTATTGAGGTAGGAATGTATAATCCCGACGGGGACATGATCGGGACTGCAAAGCTTACCGAAAAGCCGGAAGGTGTTCAAGTGAAGCTTAGTGTCGAAGGATTGGAACCTGGTCCACACGGAATCCACATCCACGAGTACCCGAAATGTGAAGGACCTGACTTTACAAGTGCAGGGAACCATTTTAATCCGACTGGAAAAATGCATGGGTTGATGAATGCAGAGGGAGCTCATATTGGTGATATGCCGAACGTAGAACCTGGTGAAACAGGTCTCGCTGAAGCCGAACTGATGGTGGCAGAAGCGACTTTGAAAGATGGTAAGAATTCACTTGTGAAGGGGGAAGGAACATCGATCGTCATCCATGCTGGACCTGATGATGGGATGTCACAGCCTTCCGGGGATTCAGGAGAGAGGATTGCCTGTGGTGTGATCCAATTGAACAAAGATGGAGAACTGCCTACTGACCCGACGGAACAAAACAAAAAGAAAGAAAAATAAACAAGAGCAGCCATATGGCTGCTCTTGTTCATTATAGACGTTTGAACGCTTGTACGATGCGTTCTACACCATCTTCTAATGTCTTGCGGGGACAGGCAAGATTCATGCGAAGAAAGCCTTCTCCGCCTTCTCCGAACCATTTGCCGTCATTCAACCCGACACGTGCTTCTGTCTCCATGTAATCCTTCAGCTTTTGATGGCTGAGGCCTGTACCGCTGAAATCGATCCACATCAAGTAGGTACCTTCCTGCCGAATCACCGTGACACCTTCCAGTTCTTTATGGAAACGTTCCGTCACATAGTCTCTATGGCTCTCAAGAGTTTCGTTGAGCTCTTCCAGCCACGCCTCACCATGCTGATAAGCAGCTTCCAACGCTGTCAAACCGAAGATGTTGAGCATTCCCATACCATTGTTCTTGAACTGCTCATCAAGCTGCTTTTTCTTTTCAGCATCAGCGGTGACGATATAGGAAGCCTGCAGACCTGCCAAATTAAATGTTTTCGTCGGAGATAGGCATGTAATTGTCTGTTTGTTGATGCGATCGGATAACGTAGCGATCGGTACGTGCTTATGGCCAGGCAGGATGATATCAGCATGGATCTCATCTGAAAAGATGACTACATCATGCTTGAGACAAATATCTGCCATCCGCTGCAATTCTTCTTCTGTCCACACTCTTCCTACCGGATTATGCGGATTACATAGAATGAATGCTTTCACATCGTTGGATACGATTTTCTCCTCAAAATCTTCAAAGTCGATTTCATAGCTTGTATCATTCCGCTTCAATTCGTTTGTGACCAGTTTACGGTTGTGGCGCTTGATCACATCGAAAAATGGCGCATAAACGGGTGTCTGGATGAGTACGCCATCGTTTTCCTCAGTAAATGCCTGGATCATCATGTACAGGCTTGGCACGACCCCCGGACTATAGGAAATCCATTCTGTGTCGATGTCCCAGCCATGTCTTCGATTCAGCCAGTTCTGAATCGTAGTATGGACTTCATCATCCGGCAGGGTGTAACCGAAAATTCCATGCTGCGCTCGTTCAGAGATGGCATCGAGCACAGGCTGTGGCGATTTGAAATCCATATCCGCCACCCACATCGGAAGGATATCCTCCCCTGTGAACAACAATTTGCTTCGATCCCACTTGACGGAGCGTGTTCCTGTACGGTCCGTCACTTCTTCAAAACGACTCATCGAATCACTCCTGACAATAATTTCACTTTACAAGTATCATATCGAAAGCATTTCAAAATGAGAAATAAGCTGTTTGTAGATTGCTGATTCTGATTAAAGTTTGGCGTTTTCTGATTGATTGGGCTGCTTTTCTAATTAAAATCTCTCGATTACTGCTTAAATATAAGGATATTCAAATCAAATCTACTTATTTTCCACATAAAAAAAGCAAAGCGGACGTTCGCTTTGCTTAACAGGGGGAATACGAGAAAGTCTTACGATACTACATATTGCCACTTTGGATATAAAATAAACCACTTTTTTTAGAAAAAAATTCTTTTTGTCAAAAAAGATGATAAAACACGGGAAGTGGGATTGTTAGAAAATGTTTTTTTCTTTATTCTGAAACAAAACAGTAAAACAGTGCGTTACATATGCAGAACCGGTTCAAGTACAGGAGGGCAAGGGATGGATGAGGTGAATATGATCAAGCGAGTCAAGGATGGCGACCATGAAGCGTTCCGTTTTCTAATGCAGCGATATAAATCGACAGTAGAAAAGTTCGCTTTCCAATTTGGTCTGCTTCCGGATGAAGTACAGGATGTCACACAGGAAGTTTTTCTGAAAGTATATAATAATATCTCCAAATATGAAGGTGGGAAGTTTTCGACGTGGATCTATCAAATCTGTCTGAACGTAACGCGGGATTATTTCCGAAAACAGCAGCGTGAACGTCGAAAATGGAAAAAAGCTCAACGTGATGCCGAAGTCACCTTTCGGGAAGAGACTGCAAAATACTTTTCCAGCGAAGAAAAAGCAGAGATGCATGGGTTCATAAGAGGACTGAATGAAAAATATCGTACGCCGATCATACTGTATTACTTTCACGAGATGAGCTATGAAGAGATTGCGGAGGCGACAAAAGTAAGCTTGTCCGCAGTGAAATCAAGGATTCATCGAGCAAAGGCGAAATTGAAAACAGCTTATGAAAATTCTCCAGTAGAGGAGGTACGAAATCATGGCTGAGAAGAAATTCGAAGAACTGATGAAATCGATGAAATGCGATTATGACAATGTGTCAATCGAGACCGATGAAGATAAAATTATGGATCGTCTCCCATCGAAAAGAAAACGGCCAACATGGATTAGAGCCCTATCTTATGGGAGTGCACTTGCAGCGGCGGCAGCTTTGTTTATCATTCTTTCACTTGGATATATAAATGAGGATGCCAGTAAACAGGGTGATGAAGTGCAAAATCAAGAAGTTCCAGGAAGTCTGATTGAGACCTTTGATAAGAATAAGGAGCGTTTCGAGAAGTCTTTAGGTGTTGGCGATGCCTCTGAGTTTGAAGAGGTGAAGCAGGCGAAGCGGATAGTAGAAGTGAATAAGGGTGAAGAGGACCCGGAGAAAATAGAAGACGCTCAGCTTGCGATCATCGAATGGTTCCAGACGCCTGAAATGGAACTGAAGATTGCAGTGGATAACGCAGATGGGCGGTCAGATACCTCATTTGCATTCAGTCTGAGGGATGTCACTAGCAAGCTGGAAATTTTCAAACCTTCGATGCAAGCTTATTGGGAGCGGGTAGTAAGCAGTGAGGGAGGGCTTAGTCAGCAGGAGAGCGAAACCATCATTGAAGCTTTAAATAATGGTGAAGACTACAGGCCTTCAAAGGAAATCAACCATGCATTGAATGTTCTGGAAAAGCAAGGGTACACACTAGTTCCGAGCCTTGGAAAGGATATTAAGCTCTTGGTGATGATCAACCACGACTGGATATTGGAGAAGCTTGATGACTCGTTGATTACTGAAGAACTCAAATCTTATTACGATATTCAAGATGAACTTGAGGTACTATATGCCTCACAGGATGCTGATGAATCTCATTCATGGATGGATAGTCAGTTCGTGCTTCTTCAAATTGAAGAGCACTTGGAGAAATACAACAAGGATGACCCCTATCATCAGCAAGCGATTCTGACGGGTGAAGCTGGAAGGGTGCTTAGTATCTTTGTAAGTGCTGGTGTGAATGTGGGAGAAGAAATTCCTGCAGAAGCGGAAGGGGTTTTCGAGGACTTTCTGGATGAAAATCAGACGTCTAAATTCTACGGACTGGTCAATACAGCGTTACAGACGTATGAAGAAAATGACTGGCGAAGAGAAGGTTTTGAAATTTACGGTCAACTTATTGATATGATGTACCGTGATTATGATCCTGAAAACCAGCCACAGTTCCCGTACGATAGAATCCGTGATAATATAGCGTTGATTCCTCAGGGGGAGTTGCAAGACGTTTATGAGAACTATAGCCAGTCACAAAACGACCTTCTTCTGGAAGGATTGTCAGCATACGACGTTATGCGCCTTTACATGATGGCATCCGACGAAGATGATTTTGAAACGGTATATGCGCTGACGATGAAACAGGACAATTATGGATACCCTGAAGACAAAGAGCAATGGCGTGAAGAGTTCCTTGGCTTTGACAATGCGCATAAATATTTAAATTTGGAGCACGACACTGGTTATGTGCTCGAATATATAGATGAAGGGCCGGAAGATGTAGAGCCGAATAATCCGGAAAAAAGATTTACTTTCCTCAATGAGAACGGAGAAGTGGTGACAGGTGGCCTTGCTTTCCGCATGGTCCAGCGCGAAGATGGGGTGTGGAAAGTTCCCCATATGTCCATGCAGTAACCTTAAATATCTTTGCTATAATACAACTTTTATGGTAGAATCAATAATTGCGTAAAAAGTTACGAATAATATAAATCAGGAGTTGTATAGCATGGCAGAGAAGTTCGAAGTAGGTCAAGTTCTAGAAGGTAAAGTTACTGGTATTCAACCATACGGTGCATTCGTTGCCCTTGATGATCAAGTCCAAGGCTTGGTTCATATTTCAGAAGTCACTCACGGATTCGTTAAAGATATCAATGAGCACCTTTCTGAAGGAGATGAAGTTAAGGTCAAGATCCTTAACATCGACGAGAAAAGCAACAAGTATTCCCTTTCTATCCGTGCGACTCAGGAAGCACCGAAGAAAGAAGCTCGCCGTCCACGCAAGCCACAAGCTCAAAAGCAGCAGGTTCAGCAAGATAACAGTGCTGGCTTCAACACTTTGAAAGATAAGCTTGAAGAGTGGATCGAGCAGTCTGAAGACCGCGCGAGCACTTACCGTAACAACTAATTTGATCCTAAAGAAAAGCCCGAGCCTGCATAGGCCCGGGCTTTTCTGTGTTCTATAGAGGGACAGCACTCCATCGCGTTAAAGCGGTGGGGGACTGTCCCTCATTGCTTTACAGCGGTGAAGCTTATGTGGTTGGTTCTGTGCGGTCAGCGTATTCTCTATCTGGTTTGAATAGCAGGGAAATGGCAATGACTCCACTGATTCCAACCAGTGTATAGATGATTCGTGCGAATGCGCCGCTTTGCTCTCCGCCGCCGAATAGTCCTGCGACTAGATCGTACTGGAATAGTCCGATCAAGCCCCAGTTCACAGCGCCGATGATGACTAGTGTCAAAGCAATCCGTTGAATCAGGTTCATGTGTGATTACCTCCATTAATAGTAAGATGATGTTCGCGTTTAGCATCACACATTTTCCAAATAATATACATGAAGCTGATGTTTTGAGTGAGCAGCTGATTTCATCCATAATAAGTGATGTATTGCATCGAAAGGAGAGACGACGAATGGACACATTTACTTTTCAAAATCCGACTAAACTTATTTTTGGAAAAGATACATTGACGAAACTTCCAGAAGAAATCCCGGCGGGTACGAAGCGTGCCTTGATGGTGTATGGAGGCGGAAGTATTAAGAAGAACGGCATTTATGACCGTGTACTGGCTCAGTTCGAGAAAGCCGGTGTAGAAGTCTTTGAACTTGGTGGTGTCGAACCGAACCCTAAACTTTCCACAGTGAAAGAAGGAGCGAAAATATGCAAAGAAGAACAGGTCGACTTCATCTTAGCGGTTGGTGGCGGAAGCGTCATCGATGCCACAAAAACAATTGCAGCAGCAGCGAAGTATGACGGAGATCCCTGGGACCTGGTAACGAAGAAAGCTACACCGGATGGAGTACTTCCATTTGGAACTGTATTGACATTGGCTGCTACAGGTTCAGAAATGAACGCAGGTGCGGTCATCACGAATTGGGAGACGAATGAGAAGTATGGCTGGGGCTATTCACCATACACTTATCCTGCATTTTCCATCCTGGATCCTGCACACACGGTGTCAGTGCCAAGAGATCAGACGGTGTACGGCATCGTAGACATGATGACGCATTTGATGGAACAGTATTTCCATAATCCTACGAATTCGCCTGTCCAGGATGAAATGATTGAAGGTGTGTTGCGCAGCGTCATTGAAACGGCTCCGAAACTGCTGGATGACCTAGCATCCTTTGAACATCGTGAAACAATCCTGTATGCAGGAACAATTGCGTTGAATGGGATGCTGCAAATGGGCTATCGTGGAGACTGGGCTTCCCACAATATCGAGCATGCGGTATCAGCAGTTTATGATATCCCACACGCAGGAGGTCTTGCTATTCTGTTCCCTAACTGGATGAAGTACAATGTCGAGCAAGATGCAGCGAGATTCAAGCGCTTCGCTGTAAAGGTGTTCGGTGTGGATGCAGCTGGTAAATCAGATGAGGAAGTCGCCCAGGAAGGGATCGCTGCCCTTCGCAGCTTCTGGTCTTCAATAGGAGCGCCGGAACGACTGAATGACTACAACATTGGATTGGATAAATTTGATGTGATCGTCGACCGTGCGATGCGCCGTGGTAAATTCGGTAATTTCCGCCAGCTTGACTCCATTGATGTTGAAAAAATCCTGCACATGTCTAAATGATTGGATGACCGCCCTGGATTCTGGGGTGGTCTTTTTGTGTGTTCGCTCATAAAATCTGATTTTCGCTTATAAATCTCAGTTATCGCTCATAAATTCGAAATTCCGCTCACAAACGTACGAAAATCGCCCATAAATCCAGAATTCCGCTCACAAATCCCACGCACCCCGTAATAACCCCCATAACAATCGAATTTCAGATGTATCCGTTTACATTCATCCGCTTGCTTGATTTGTCCGTCCGGTTTCGATAAAGTGAAAATGGCTTATAGAAAAATTAAGTACGGAAGTGGAGGAAATACGATGACACATATTCGCTTTGACTATAAAAAGGCGCTGCCGTTTTTCGGCGAGCATGAACTTACTTACATGGAAGATGCAGTGCAGCTTGCTCACGAAGCATTGCGCCAGAAAACTGGACCAGGGAATGACTTCCTAGGCTGGCTAGACCTTCCTGAGAATTACGATAAAGAGGAATTCTCACGGATCAAACAATCTGCTGAAAAAATCAAAAATGATTCTGATGTTCTGCTAGTAGTCGGTATCGGCGGTTCTTATCTTGGAGCGCGTGCTGCACTAGAGATGCTGAACCATAGCTTCTACAATGAGCTTTCCAAGGAGCAGCGCAAGACACCACAAGTGTTCTTCGTAGGAAACAGTATCAGTGCTCCTTATTTGAATGATCTGTTCGACGTACTGAAAGATAAAGACGTCTCCATCAACGTCATTTCAAAGAGTGGTACGACAACGGAGCCTGCGATTGCGTTCCGCATTTTCCGTAAATTCCTTGAAGAAAAATACGGAGTGGAAGAGGCGCGTAAACGTATTTACGCGACGACGGATAAAGCGAAGGGTGCACTGAAAACACTGGCAGATGAAGAAGGGTACGAAAGCTTTGTTGTACCAGACGATGTAGGGGGCCGTTTTTCTGTACTGACAGCTGTCGGACTGCTGCCAATCGCAGCTAGCGGCATCGATATCGATCAGATGATGGCTGGTGCGAAAGATGCAAGCCACGAGTTAAGTGCAGAAAAATTGGAAGAAAACCCGGCGTACCAATACGCTGCTGTGAGAAACGTCCTCTACAACAAAGGGAAATCAATTGAAATGCTTGTGAACTATGAACCTGCATTGCAATACTTCTCAGAGTGGTGGAAGCAATTGTTCGGTGAAAGTGAAGGGAAAGACCAAAAAGGAATCTTCCCTGCGTCTGCAAACTTCTCCACAGACCTCCATTCAATGGGGCAGTATGTACAGGATGGTCGTCGCGATTTGTTCGAAACTGTACTTAAAGTGAATGAACCTAAATCGGATGTGACGATTGAAGAGGATGCACAGAACCTTGATGGCTTGAACTACCTCGCTGGAAAGACTGTCGACGAAGTGAATGAAAAAGCATATGAAGGAACGTTGCTTGCGCATACAGATGGCCAAGTTCCTAACTTGATCATCGAAGTGCCGAAGCTTGACGCTTATACATTCGGCCAGCTTGTGTATTTCTTCGAAAAAGCTTGTGCCATCAGTGGGTACATCCTTGGAGTCAATCCATTCGATCAGCCTGGTGTGGAAGCGTACAAGAAAAATATGTTCGCTCTGCTTGGTAAACCAGGATTTGAAGACTTGAAAGAAGAACTTGAAAAACGCTTGAAATAATTAAAAAATGAGGGTGTCCGTTGCGGGCACCCTCATTTTTTATACTTTAAGAAAGTCTAATTTTATTAAAGGAGGATTTCGCCATATTTGCATGGCGACAAGCCAAGTTTTTCTAATGAATTCATATTTCCATCGAGAACGGTAAAACTAACGAAAAAGGAGTGTTCGAATGATACCTATCTCTTCGAAAGTCACTGGTGAAGTATTTTCACTGCACGACCTTGAATCAAAACTTAGCCCTTTAGGTTATGTGATAGGCGGCAACTGGGATTACGACCATGGAAGTTTCGACTACAAAATTGATGATGATGTCGGTTATCAATTTTTACGCGTGCCATTTGATGTGGAGCATGGTTCCCTTGACGCGCCAACATCAACCGTAAAAATAGGCGAGCCATTTCTCCTGTCACACAAATACCAGCGTGGTCTTGATGACAATGTACATGTGGGAAATATCAAAGCCTCTTTCGATCAGTTTTCTGAGCCACAGGATCCGGATGCTTCCGTCGACGAGAAGTATATCGCAGTCGGTCAGGAGCTTGTCCGGGAACTGGAAGCTACGCTATTGGCTTAAAGGAGTCAACACGACAAGCCGATCTGATTTCTCGATGATTGCATCACTGTATAAATTCAATTTCAACTGTTCATCTCTGATGATTCCTACCAATGTTTCTTTGTCAGAGGCGTAATGGATCAACGCCTCTTTGAACTGCTTTCCAACCAACGTATCTGGAGGATCAAGTTCATGGAATTGCTGTTCAGTCATGATTTCCAACAGCAGCTCGAATGGCTTGACTGGATCATTCCGATGTAATTCATGATAAAACAATGCGCTCATGAAATCATTGGAACGGATCACTGTTGTGGCACCTGCCCTCCGCGCATTAACAGAATGTTTTTCCGTCAGAATTTCCGCAATGATCTTCAATTCAGGGTTAAGGCCTTTCATTGCAACAATCGCCAGTATAACCACCTGATCGGCTTGTTCCTCTCTCATTGAAGGATCGGCGGTGATTAGTATTTCTTTGGCATAGGAAATATTCGCTTTATGGAGCGTCTCATCATCACTAACATCCCCACGGATGAAGTGAACGGGGTATTGATTGTAGGGAAGTTCCCTCATGGTCCGATCAATTAATACGATATCTTCAGGGTCATTATGCTGCTGCATGATCTCAATCAATTGCCGTGTCCGTTCATTCCATCCGACCAGAATAATGTGGCCTTTTCCTTTGAAGGCAACTTTTCCGGTGGATAAATCTTTCTCGTGCTTGATTGTTCCTGCAGACAGCGTAGCCATATAAAAGGTTACCAGTCCCCCACCAGCCAGAATGAGCAAGATGCCTATGATGCGTCCCGCATTGCTCAATGGAACGTAATCACCGTAACCCACGGTGGACCCTGTCACGAACGCCCACCAAATCCCGTCGAAAATAGTGGGGAAATGCTGAGGTTCGATAAAATGGATGAGTGCACCGAAAAAAACCATGAATACAATCACGGTCAGGAACAGTCGCAGGAATATGGGAAGCCGGAAGTAAAATCTTGTCCAACTGTACATGATTAGGAAGGACTCCTTTTTAAGATACAGTATGGACGAATTCAAATGGAAATATAAGAAAACCGGCCGCAGAGGGCCGGTTTTATGCAATAGACTTCAAACGCGAGCGGATGCATGAATAGACTTCATCCCAAAAATCGCGATTCTCACGGAATGCTCTTGTCAGGAACGTGAACATTTCCTGTTGTTTTTCTTTGAAATCATTTGCTTCCTTAGGGGGAAGCGCGGCATTCGATTCGTTGATGAAACGCTGGATTGTTTTAGCGCGTGGACCCCAAACTGCAACTTCCCTGCCGTTTTTATCTATGAAAATGAAAATCGGGATCGATCGGCTCTTTCCATTAGTGAGATACTGATCCATCAGTTCCAGATTCTGATCCCTGTAAAGGAAATGGACATCCATATTCGTTGCTTCAGCAATCCTCAATAAAATCGGGATATTCAGCATGGCGTCCCCGCACCAGCTTTCTGTCAGTACTAGGACTCTCAGTTCTTTCGAGCGTAATTTCTCGAACAACTCATAATCCTTTTCTTCCAGTTGAAAATTCTCATATATATGAATGAGGTTTTCCCGGTGAACCTCCATAACGTCCACATATTCCTGTGCAGTAATGCCTTTGTTGTACCATTCTTCCAGTTTCATGGAACTCCTCCTCCTAAAATAAGCCTCCCTTGGTGCATACCCGAAAAGTCCCTGTTTCAAGCTCATCAAAAAGAAAAGCTCCATCAAATGAGGGAGCTTTGTGACTATCGTCCACTATGCAATTTGCGATATCGATATTGCTGCCATTGAAAACGGATGAAGCATCCGACGCAGAACCCCATGATAGCAATAGAAGCAGCCAGGAAGACCATAGCAGTGAAGAGATGACCGATGATCATCCATCCGCCGGTATAAGCCATGTATGCCATCGTCAGACAGAAGACAGCGATGATTTGATTGAATTGCTGCTGCTGCTTATCTTCTGGAATATAGGATGGAAGCGGCTTTTTCAGGAACTTTTTTCCTATATACAAAACCGGGTGGAGATCGAAGAGTAAGCCTGATATTCCAGCCAGTAAAGGAACAAGTAAAAAGTAATGCCAGGATGTCAGCCAGGTCAGCAAGACAGCAGTTACGATCGTCCATTGATTCAGCCTGACAAGTGGGCGCGGGATCGTTTGACTCCTACTGTTCATCGTTAAAACCAACCTTTCTTATCGGTTATTATGTAATTATATTATATACCCTGATGGGAACTTTGTGAAGGATAACGCTTACCAACGGGGAGCGTGTTTTGATATGATGGTTGCAGAGGAAAAAAGGAGGATGACCATGGAACAACAACGTTTGGATTTTTTACTGGAATTATTGCAGACACCTTCTCCGTCCAGCATGGAAATGGAGATTCAGAAAAAGTGGATACAAGAAATGAACAGCTATGCGGATGAAATCCGCACCGACCACGCCGGAAATGCAATCGCAGTATTGAACCCGGAGGCTGAGTTCAAAATCATGCTTGCCGGCCATTGCGACGAAATTGCATTAGTGATCAATCGGATCGATGACCACGGCTATCTCCATATCGATAAAATGGGCGGAGTAAATCCGAAAGCGGCTGTAGGAATGAAAGTGACTGTACTCGGTTATCAAAAAACGGTAACAGGAGTCATCGGGGTGAATGCCCAGCATCATGGAGGATTGAAGGGTGACTTTGATCTTGGTGATCTTTTCATTGATTGCGGAGCAAAATCAAAGCAGGAAATGGAAGAGCTTGTCCAGATCGGTGACCTTGCTGTCTATAAACGGGAGCCGGAAGTGCTGATGGACCGTTACATAGCTGGTCGTGGATTGGACAACAGGACGGGTACATTCATAGTCGGTGAAGTACTTCGTCGCCTGTCAGATAAAGAGATTAACGTCGGAGTGTACGCTGCAAGTACCGTCAATGAGGAAACAAACATGGGCGGTGCATACTTCGCGGCAGCAGGTGTAGAGCCTACAATGGCGATTGCCTGTGATGTCACCTTTGCGACCGACTATCCGAATGTCGATAAAAATAAGCATGGAGATGTACGTCTGGATGGAGGTCCGGTGTTGGCGAAAGGTGCACCAATCAACCGAAAAATCAATGGGTTGCTCGAAGCGACGGCCAAGAAGCTGAAAATGGATGTCCAATATGAATTGACACCTCGCATGACAGGAACGGATGCAGATAAAATGCGTCTGACAGGGAAAGGCGTCCCGGTAAGTCTTGTTTCGCTGCCATTACGATACATGCATTCGCCGGTAGAAACGGTAAGCATCAAAGATATCGACGAAGAAATCGACCTTCTTGTAGAAATGATTGCAGGCATGACAGGAACGGAAAGCCTGAACCCATTAGAAGACTAACGATTTTTTAAAAAAGATGAGTCACGAGAGTATAAAGTGAAGTCAACATACGCAGACTCCAGCGGGAACAGCACAAGTCTGAAGACCCCGGAGGGAAGCGTTCTGTGCTTGCCGAGGAGGCTGAGGCCGTGCCCGCGGAAAGCGGAGTATGCTGATGAAGCGGTAGATGCCATCATAAGAGAGGTCCGAACTAATGGTTCGGATCTTTTTTAGTTTTATTTAAACAATAGATGGAAAAGTGATCCTTGTGAAATATTTGGAAATTTGAAATAATGTATGGCATGATGATTCGAGGAGGGAAAGCATGCGCTCACTCAAAACACAGATGACCTTAGCTATTGCTACAGCACTATTATTTGTTGCAGGCTCATTTTATTACGTGGAATTCTCAGGAAAAGAAGAATTCCTCCCAATCAGGATGATCTTTTATTTTGTTATGATTTCTTCGGTATTCAATGCTGGCCTATTGACCCAGAAATATATAGGTGCGAGAAACTGATTGATCAGGAGGGAAGGTAATGAAAGTGCGTGGATTGAACCATCTGATGTTCTCTGTCTCAGATTTGGAAAGATCGATCGATTTTTATAGGAAAGTATTCGATGCAAGGCTGTTGGTGAAAGGTAGGACGACTGCCTATTTCGATCTTGCTGGGATGTGGCTTGCTTTGAATGAAGAAACCGATATCCCGCGGAATGAAATCCATCAGTCCTATACGCATCTGGCTTTTACTGTGGAAGCCTATGATCTTCCTGATCTACATAAGAAGCTGGATGCTTTGGGAGTGAACATCCTTCAAGGTCGTACGAGAGATGAACGGGATAAAGCATCCATCTATTTCACCGATCCGGATGGACATAAGTTTGAATTTCATACTGGAACTCTTGAGGATCGCCTGAGTTATTATAAGGATTCGAAACCGCATATGACTTTTTATTAAGAAGAGAGGGATTGAGATGGCAAGCTTGACGGGAATCACTTTTCAAGTAAGGGTAACAGATTTTGAAGAAGGTATTCGATGGTATCGGCTGCTTTTCAACAGGAAACCGGATTTTATTCCGCACGAAGACTTTGCGGAATGGGAAATGGTAGAAGGGACTTGGCTCCAGGTCGCAAAAGGGAAACCAGCGGAAGGTAGTGGTCCGTTGAGGCTTGGTGTCGAGAATATTAAAAAAGAACGTTCCAGATTGATGGACCAGTTGAATCTTGAATTAGAAGCTGTCAACACAAGAGAAGGAGTACCAGCTGCATGGCTTTCATTTGAGGATCCTTATGGAAACCGACTCGGTTTGTTTCAGGATTTGGAAAAACGTCCATTTCGAGAAGGTGAACAAGGATGAAGCGACTGAAGGAGATATTGGAAACAGACGATTTGGAACAAGCACATGTACATATTATTGATTTGCTGGAATCCCATCCTGATGATGCAAATGTCCGTTTCCAAATCGCTTCTGCCCATGATGCGTGTGGGTTTGAAAGAGAAGCGATTCGCCATTATTCAGACGCATTGAAAATCGGATTGGAGAATGAAGTGGAACAGCAGGCATACATACAGTTAGGAAGCAGTTACCGTTGTATCGGTATGTATGAGAAGGCGGAGCAGCTATTGGAAGAAGGATTGAAAAAGCACCCGGAAAACGCGGCGATGAAGGCGTTTATGGCAATGACGAAGTACA
The DNA here is from genome assembly GCF_042675915.1 of Thalassobacillus hwangdonensis. NCBI lineage: Bacteria > Bacillati > Bacillota > Bacilli > Caryophanales > Bacillaceae > Thalassobacillus > Thalassobacillus hwangdonensis. Next base: position 1,146,631 of record NZ_JBHTKL010000005.1, read on the forward strand.
ACTTACATAAAAATAAAGCGTCTCTGCAGTTGTTATTCTCTGTCATATTAAATCAGGATAACACTGACCCGTGGATCCTGAAATACAAGCAGGCGCTGCTTTTCTATGCTGACCGGATCGATGATACATGGCAGACGGAGGAATAATAAACAGAAAGTTGGAGCACAAGTGGAACTGAACTTTACTGAGATACCTGAGGGAGAAAGGCTACCTTATTTGCCTTATTTACTGATGGCAGACGAATCTCCTGAAATCATCAAGCCCTATATTGACCTTGGAGACTTGTTCGCGCTCGGCATTCAAAGAGAAGTGGCTGGAGTTATGCTCTATATACCTGTTGATTCTCACACGATAGAACTTAAGAATATTGCAATCAAGGAAGCATTTCGTGGAAAAGGTATCGGGAAAAAGGCCATTGATTACGCTTGTACGTACTACAACAATGCCGGTTATGAAACGTTGAGGGTAGGTACGGCAAATTCAAGTATTGAAAATCTAGCTTTCTACCAGCGGGCAGGTTTCCGGATGACGGGTGTGATAAAGGACTTTTTCCTTCAGTACCCCGAACCGATTTATGAAAATGGCATTCGTGCACTTGATATGATTCTGTTTGAAAGAAGCCTGGGGTAGGAGGGGTTTTATGTACACAGGAATCATCCTTTATCAACGATTCAGCGAATACGAACTATCTGTATTGCTTTCTGTTCTGAGCCAAGGTAATAAACCTGTAAGATACATCGGCTTGGACAGCACTACTGTGCAGGGGGAAGCTGGATTGACGTGTGTGACACAATCCAAGGTCTCTGACTTACCTATTGATGAACTGGACAGTGTCGTTCTTCCTGGAGTGGAAGATTTCCAGCATCTGGTCGGTCATCAAGGGTTGATCGATTTTTTGAAACATGTCCAAAAAGAAAACATGCCGATCGGGGCAATTTCAAGCGCCCCTTATTTCTTAGCAATGAGTGGACTTTTGGATGGGTATCGTTATACGACAGGACTGACCGAAGAACAGAGAATGTTTCTAGGCACATTCCAGGAGGATAACTATATCGATGCACCAACTGTCCAAGATGGTAATATCGTCACTGCCAAAGGTGCTGCATTCATTGATTTTGCGATTACATATGGAAAACTCCTTCAGTTGGAATTCAATGAAAGCTGGTATCGGTAACCAATTTTCACTTGAGCCATATGATAAGTACATCTATTGAAATGCCTATAAAATGAACAACCATTCATTTTTTCAAGCAAAAGTATTGTAGATTCATAGAGTTAGGTATAAAATAGTGGTACAGCATAATATCGATTCCATCTTCGGGGCAGGGTGAAATTCCCGACCGACGGTGATGGGTGTAATGCCCTTAGTCCGTGACCCGTGAGGCTTTGCCGAGCGGTGGACCTGGTGAAAATCCGGGACCGACAGTTACAGTCTGGATGGGAGAAGATGTCGAGTGAAAAGAAGGTACCTTAACGTACCTCTAGTTTCCTATGACTTCATTTATTAAACTCCCCCGAAGCGTAATAAGCGCATCGGGTTTTTTAATGAAAAAGAATAGACGGAAGCTTTTCGCTCACCTTCATCGGGATGTGAATCGGAGCTGAAGATGAAGGGAGAGATCGATGATGAACCAATCATCAAAGTTATTCAAGTTGATCGTTTTAGCTATTTTCGGAACAATGTCGATGGTACTGATGTTCCTGAACTTCCCACTGCCGTTTCTGCCGCAGTATTTAAAAGTGGATTTTAGTGAAGTGCCGGCATTGATTGCTGCCATCCTGTTCACACCGGCAGCCGGAGTAATCGTAGAGGGATTGAAGAATTTGTTATATCTCATCTACACAGGTGCGGGTGACCCAGTTGGGGTTGTTGCGAATTTTGCAGCAGGAGTCTTATTCGTCGTACCAGTAGCTATGCTCTACCATAAAGTGAAGAGCACGAAAGGATTAGTTTCCGGGCTTGTTACTGGAACGGTTGTCATGGCACTGGGAATGTCAGTGTTGAACTATTTCATCATATTGCCTGCGTATAGCTGGTTCATGGGCTGGGAGACGATGAGCGCCCAGGTGAAATGGGTGACCGTAGTTGCTGCAATCCTGCCTTTCAATGCATTGAAAGGGATCATTGTTGCGCTATTGTTCGTACCATTATTTGCGAAACTCCAGCCATGGATGAGACAGAAACGATTGAACGTAACCTAATAAAAAGCCAATAAAAAAGAGTAAGGAAGTGGCCTGAGCCACATTCCTTACTCTTTTTCCATTTCTTCTTGTTCTTCCACAGTATAGCGGGCTGTAGGCATTGCCTCCAAACGCTCAAGTGGAATTTCTTTTCCTGATTTTTCACTTTTACCATAGGTGCCTTCTTCAATTTTCTTCAATGCATCTTCGATATCCATCATTCGTTCACGTGCCTGTTCATAAAAGGTCTGCTCTTTCGCACGTTCGAATTGATCTGTACCGGAATTAGCGGGGTGATCCTGAACACTGGATAATTCACCAGTTTCATCGTTCTGATAAGTTTCTTTGGCTTCATCATTGTGATAGTCCTCTAGTTCGGCCTCTGTTTCTTTTTTCATGGTTACAAGTTTCTCTTTGAATTGCTGCAATTGTTTATCGGATAACATTGTGAAGTCTCCTCCCTGTTTCAGGAATTATTTACAGGAACTACTCCAATCGTACAACGCGATGTGCAAAGCAATACGTTCTCTTCATCCGTGATTTCGATCGTCCACACCATTGTATTCCTGCCTATGTGTACAGGTAAGGCGGTTGCGGTCACCAAACCGTCTCGCTTACTTTTGATGTGGTTGGCATTGATTTCAAGTCCGAAAGCGCGGTGGGTCTGGAGGTCGATATTCGCTACAGCACCGATGCTCGCTGCTGATTCAGCCAATGCTACATTCGCGCCACCGTGCAGATAGCCAAGTGGCTGGTGGGTCGAAGCATTGACAGGCATCGTCATCACGACTTTATCCTTTTCTAGTGTGACAACTTCCATTCCCAGTGCTTCCATCATCGTGTTGGAAAAAGATAGTTCCATCGTTCATCATCCTTTTGTAAGTATTTCCCCAGATATGTATCTTAAAACATGGGTGAGGGGAGGTATGCGTTGTAATCAGATATGAAAAAAGCGGCATCGGTGTGCCGCTGATCTCAGAGAGGAAAATATAATTGAATCAGTAATGATAAGCCGAGCAAAGCTCCGTAAATTGTGTTGGTCTGTGCAGTGGCTTTCATAGCAGGCATCATTTCAAGTGGCATCGACTTTCCTATAAAACCTTTCACTGCTTTGATGGCTTTCTTGATGCTCAGCAATGTCAGCAGACTCCACAATGGCAGCATTCCAACTGCAATGAATACAATTGTCAGCCCGTAAGCAAGTACGAACATTGTCGCCAGAAAATAAATCGCATTTTTTCTTCCAAGCAGGATTGCAATCGTCTTTCTCCCGTTTTTCTTATCCCCATCCAAATCTCTGATGTTATTTGCAAGCAGGATTGCACCTACGAAGATGGCTACAGGTATGGATACCCAGAGTACAGTAGCGGTGATTTGAAGTAAATGGATATAATAGCTGATGCCAATGATGACTGTACCCATGAAAAAGCCGGCAACAATTTCTCCGAATGGTGTATAAGCGATTGGGTATGGTCCGCCTGTGTACAAGTAGCCGAAAAGCATGGAGACCAAGCCGATCCCAGCAATCCACCAGCTGGAGGATGCACAAATATAGATTCCTAGAAGCATTGCAATACCGAAGAATCCTAGTGCAAGTCCAAGGACTGTTCGAGGTGAGATACCATCACGTACGATTGTGCCACCTATTCCGACTGACTGTTCATTATCAAGGCCGCGTTTGAAGTCATAATATTCATTGAACATATTGGTTGCTGCCTGAATGAGCAAGGAAGCGAGCAGCATTGCAGCAAACAATGGAAGGTCGACGTTTCCATCGAGTGCAGCCAGCATGGTTCCAACAAAGACGGGTACGAATGCGGCCGTCAGTGTATGGGGACGTAAAAGTCGCCACCAAACCTGGAATCCTTCTTTTTCATTCAGCGATGATTTAATGTTAGGTTGTGCAGGGTTCATGATCTTTTTCTCCTTCATCTTGTAACGGTAGTGATACTAATCAATCTTAAGTGTATGGAAACAGGGAAATCGTGTCAATATCAGTGATTGGAATCAATAGGAAGTAAGCCTTTCTTGAGTCGGAGCGGAAAAGGGAATAAAATAGAGGAGGAGCCTTTTGGAATGGCTATGACTGTCGTTTTTCCAAAGGGTTTATTATAATGGTCTTGTGACTTTTTATTTCAAAATAATAACATTCCTGATTTTCAGGAGGGAACCCTATGATTTTAACGAAAAATGCAACACGCGATGAAGTAATTCAACAGGTATTGACGGAGGCGGTGCGTACCAGTGAACCTCAGCTGATCAGCCTCGTTGAAAAAATAGATCCGATCGATCCCTTTCTTTTCTATGCAGAAGGAACAACGATTGCTGACCACCGTACATTTTGGAAAAGTGCGGAAGGGGATGTTGTCATTGCTGGCGTCGGTAGTGTCACGCGTCTACGGGCGAGCAAGGGAGATAGATTCACAGAATTAGAGAATCAATGGAAATCATTGATGGAAGAAGCAGTCGTCTATGATCAGTACGATCAGAAAGGTACAGGACCTGTAGCACTTGGAGGATTCAGTTTCGATCCTAAGAAAAAAAGAACAGAGCTGTGGAAGAACTTTCCTGACCACCAGATGACCGTTCCTTCCTATTTGCTGACTAAAAATGGGAGCGAGCATTATTTTACAATCAATGCGCTCGTGTTTCCTGATGATCATAAAGAACAGCTGAAGTTCCAATGGGACCAGGATCGTGAACGTCTCCTTTCTGCGACAAGTCACGACTTTATTCCCCCGGAAATAATCGCAAAGGAAGAAATCGATCCGGAAGAGTGGAAGCAATCCGTAAAGAAGGCTACTGAAGATATTCTTAACGGTAAGCTGGACAAAGTTGTCTTAGCGCGAGAGCTGCAGTTGGTATTTGATGAAAAAATCGATCCTGCTCAAGTTCTGCAGCACCTGGAGGATTCCCAGTCCAACAGTTATCTGTTCGCGATCGAGAGTGATGGCGATTATTTCGTAGGTGCCACACCTGAACGGCTCGTGAAGGTTGAAAACCGTGAGCTCACTTCAGCATGTCTTGCAGGAACAGTGCCAAGAGGAGCTACGGACGAGGAAGATCGACTTTTAGGTGAATCGTTATTGAACGATGAAAAGAACCTTGAAGAGCATGGATACGTTGTGCAAATGATACGCGACGCCGTGGAGGCTTGCAGTGAGGAAGTGGATATTCCGGAACATCCGGTTTTATATCCTCTGAAAAATTTGCAGCATTTGTACACGCCTGTACATGCGAAGTTGAACGAAGAGCATACGTTGCTCGATGTCGTTTCAAGGCTGCACCCTACACCTGCGCTTGGCGGGTTGCCGTCTGCTGATGCCGTCGATTATATCAGGGGAAAAGAACAGTTGGATCGAGGCTGGTACGCTGGTCCAGTAGGCTGGTTCGATTCAAGGCAGAATGGTGAGTTCGCCGTTGCCATCCGTTCCGCATTGTTACGTAAGGATCGAGCGTCCCTATTTTCCGGCTGTGGAGTCGTAAAAGACTCTATTCCGGAGGATGAATATGAAGAAACAGCAGTCAAGCTCATGCCGATGCTGTCAGTCTTAGGAGGAGCACCATGGACCACACTGAAACAATGACACGATATATTGCTGCATTCATTCAAAGTCTAGTTGAAGCCGGCTTGAAGGATGTAGTCATTTCACCAGGATCAAGGTCGACGCCACTTGCGATGACATGCGCTGAACACCCTGAAGTCAATCATTGGGTGAATCTCGATGAACGTTCTGCAGGTTTCTTTGCCTTAGGTATCGCGAAAGAGCAGCAACTGCCGGTTGCCTTGATATGTACGTCCGGGACGGCTGCAGCAAATTACTATCCTGCAATCGTAGAGGCCTATTACAGTAGAATTCCTTTGGTTGTCCTGACCGCTGATCGGCCTCATGAATTGCGTGATACTGGAGCACCTCAGGCAATTGAACAGATTAAGCTGTATGGAGATTATGTGAAATGGTTTCATGATCTTGCGTTACCTGAGGCACAGCCATCCATGCTTAACTATGCTGCACGAACCGCTGCTCGTGCTGTCCACGAGGCGGAGCATGGGAATAGCGGTCCTGTTCACATCAACATCCCGCTGAGAGAGCCGTTAGTACCTGACTTTACACTTTCAGAATTATGGAAGCCGCTGGCGATTGAACCGCCTCTTACAGGGAAACGGAAACTTGGTGAACAGGAAGTTGAATGGCTTCTTAAACAATTGGACGGTAAACATAACGGCCTTCTCGTAGTTGGACCGCAAACCGATCCGGCTTTAGGAGCCTCTGTCGATGAACTTGCTACAAAGTGTAATCTTCCGGTACTTGCTGATCCATTGTCAGGCATACGTGCGGGGCAACATGGTAAAGCGAACATCATTGAAACGTACGATGCCATCCTGAAGTCAAAAAGATTGAAAGAGGCTCTCCGTCCGGATTTCATCATCCGCTTCGGTGCTATGCCTATATCTAAAGCATATTTGCAATGGCTGCAGACTTTGGATGAAACGAACCAAATCGTTGTCGAATCCGAAGCAGGCTACCGAGAACCATCCGGAACACAAACGACGTTCCTCTACGGGGATAGCACAAATTTATGTGAAATGTTGAGCTCTTCAATGGATGAACAACATAAAAGCTCTGGAGAATGGCTGGAAAAGTGGCAGTCGATGAATCGTACGGCAAAAGATTTTCTTCTGACGAAGAGTGACCGCGAGTTGAATGAAGGACATGTCGTGTCAGAACTGTCGTCTCTTATGCCGGAAGAATCGATCCTGTTTGCTGGTAACAGCATGCCAATCAGAGATGTCGATACCTTTTTCATGACAACTCCTAAGAATATCGCCATCATGGCAAATCGAGGCGGGAATGGAATAGATGGGGTAACATCTGCTGCGCTTGGAGCAGGAGTGTACGGTAAACCGGTGACACTGCTGATCGGTGACTTATCGTTTTTTCATGATATGAACGGGTTGATGGCAGCTAAACAATATGGATTGAATCTTACTGTCGTACTCATTAACAATGATGGCGGGGGAATCTTCTCCTATCTTCCACAGGCAGCTCATCCGAAGCATTTCCAGTCGCTCTTTGAGACGCCTATGGGGCTTGATTTCAAAAAAGCAGTTGAACTCTACGATGGAAGCTATCATTCTGTCGACAACTGGGATGCATTCGATAACGCAGTCCGTGCAAGCTATCATGGGGAAGGTCTGCATGTCGTCGAGGTAAGGACCAACAAGGCAGATAATGTTTCCTTCCATAAAGCTAAATGGAAGACGATTGAAGAAATGCTTATACAGCAACTGGAAGGTTGATTGAATTGTTCTATGAGGTAAATGGTACAAGCTATTGGGTTGAGGAGAGCGGTGAAGGAGAGCCGATCGTCTTTTTGCATGGCTTCACTTCCAGCTCAAAGACTTGGGAAACGGTGTTGCCCTATATCCGTGATGATTATCGCAAAATTGTAGTCGATCTTCCCGGACACGGCTGCACCACCAGTCACAATGGAATGCCTGATACGATGGAAGCGCTGTGTGAGGAATTGGCCCAATTGCTTCAACAGTTAGGGGTCGATCGGACCTCCCTTGTCGGATATTCTATGGGAGGCAGAACAGCCCTGTCCTTTGCAGTCACTCACCCTGAGCTTGTCGATAAGCTTGTCCTTGCAAGCGCCTCCCCGGGCCTTGACTCTACAGAGGAACAACTGGCTCGTCAGGCAAAGGATGAGACACTTGCGCAGTTCATCGAAAAAGAAGGAATCGAAGCATTCGTCAGTTACTGGGAAAACATCCCGCTTTTCCGGACCCAGAAGCAGCTGCCACCCGATGTGCGTGAAAAAGTGAGAAAAGAACGCATCGATCAGTCAGCTGCAGGTTTAGCAGCATCGCTTCGCAGTGTAGGAACGGGCGTGCAGCCTTCATGGTGGTCGAAGCTCGGAGAACTGGAATTACCTACTTGCCTGATCGTCGGGGAACTCGATGATAAGTTCGTCCGTATCAACAAAAGGATGCTGGATGAACTGAAACAAGCTGAAATGCATGTCGTTCCAGGCGTCGGCCATGCGGTCCATGTAGAAACCCCACGAGTTTTTGCTGAACATGTCAACAAATTCATGGTACAATAGGAAAGTGAAATCGCTATAAAGGAGGATACATTCATGGCAATTGAATGGGTAAACGAACGTAAATACGAAGATATACTTTATGAAACGTATGATGGAATTGCAAAAATCACAATCAATCGTCCGGAAGTACGTAATTCGTTCCGTCCAAAGACGGTTACTGAATTGATTGATGCATTTGCATGGGCTCGTGATGATTCCAATATTGGTGTAATCGTGCTTGCCGGTGCTGGCGATGATGCATTCTGTGCTGGTGGAGACCAGAAAGTGCGTGGTCATGGCGGATACGTAGGAGATGACCAGATTCCACGTCTGAATGTACTTGATTTACAGCGTCTGATCCGTGTCATCCCTAAACCGGTTGTAGCAATGGTATCCGGTTATGCAATTGGTGGCGGACATGTACTACATATCGTCTGTGACTTGACGATTGCTGCGGATAACGCTATCTTCGGTCAGACCGGCCCTAAAGTCGGAAGCTTTGATGCCGGATATGGTGCTGGACTGCTTGCACGTATGGTAGGGCACAAGAAAGCTCGTGAAATTTGGTTCCTATGCCGCCAGTATTCGGCTAAAGAAGCGATGGATATGGGAATGGTCAACACAGTTGTACCATTAGAGAAATTGGAAGAAGAAACGGTTCAGTGGTGTTCTGAAATGCTTGAGAAATCACCGACTGCTCTTCGCTTCCTGAAAGCATCCTTCAATGCAGATACAGACGGACTTGCCGGCCTGCAGCAAATGGGTGGAGACGCGACACTTCTTTACTACACGACAGATGAAGCTAAAGAAGGCCGTGACGCATTCAAAGAAAAGAGAAAACCGGACTTCAAACAGTTCCCAAGGTTCCCTTGATCGTTTGAAGCTGAATAAAACTATTGAAGCATCAGGCCATGCCCACCAGCAAGGCCTGATGCTTTACTCATTTTACATTCATGTTTTGCTAACCAAAAGAGTTTCCTAAAGTGACTTTTATGATTTCGAGATGGTTTAAGTGTTAAGGACGTTTGGGAAGGACTCGCTTTCCTGTGGGGGAACTGCCAAGCCTCCTCAGGCTTCGCCTTGTGGGGTCTAGCCTAGCTCCTTCTCCCACGGGAGTCTCGCCCTTCCCAAACGTCCTATACCGTATGTGTTCTCGAAATCACTATCAATCACCCTCACATTAAGAAAAACATAATAAAATTTGAAGGAGGGGTAGCTTTGAGTGACGTGATTCCACATTGGCTGGATAAGCAGGCATTTTTAAAACCGGAAGATATTGCTGTACAGACAGCTGATGGCCAGAGCCTGACCTTCCAAGAACTGAATGAGAAGAGCAGAATGTACGCTTCCTACTTCGCTGAACACGGTATTAAGAAGGGGAGCCATGTAGGAGTCCTATCCTCCAACTGTGTGGATATGATCATAACCATACATGCATTAAGTTATATTGGAACGGTCATTGTGTTATTGAATACCCGACTCACTCCATCAGAAATCTCCTTCCAGTTAAAAGACTCAGAAGCGACTTACCTGATCACGAATACTGCACTAAAGGATAAGGGTAGGAATTCCATGGAGGGTACGGGTATTCCTCCGTATCATCTGCTCACCTATGATGAAATTCAACCATTCGAAAAAACGATTGATGTTGTAACTGAATTGGAACTCGATCAATTGTTCACGATTCTATATACATCCGGAACGACAGGCAAACCGAAAGGTGTACAGCTGACCTATGGGAATCATTGGCATAGTGCGGTTTCCTCCGCATTGAACTTGGGGCTTTCACCGAACGATAAGTGGCTTGTCTGTTTACCGATGTTCCACGTAAGTGGATTCTCTTCCGTTATAAAAAGCGCATTGTATGGCATGCCGATCTATCTAGTGGAAGATTTCGATGAGCGCGCGGTTAATCATGCGATAAAGCATCAAGGTGTGACGATGATTTCGGTCGTTTCCCTCATGATGGAGCGCATGTTGAAAGAGCTTGGTGGTGGCGGGTATCCTGACCATTTTCGTGGGATGCTGCTTGGTGGAGGTCCTGCCCCACTTCATTTACTGGAGCAGGCAAAAGAGAAAGAGATACTTGTTTATCAAACCTACGGGATGACCGAGACCTCATCTCAAGTTGCCACACTGTCACCAGGGGTTGCATTGCAAAAAACAGGATCAGCAGGCAAAGCACTGAGCACCGCTCAGTTGAAAATTGAAAATCATCAGACTGCATGTGTGGTTGGTGAGGTTGGCGAAATCAAGGTGAAGGGACCAATGGTCACTAAAGGCTATTATAAAAGACCTGAGGCTAATTTAGAGACATTCAACGATGGATGGCTGTCTACTGGAGACCTCGGATACCTCGATGAAGATGGGTTCCTTTTTGTAGTGGATCGTAGAAAGGATCTGATCATTTCCGGAGGAGAAAATGTCTATCCGGCGGAAATCGAAAGTGTAGTTACGGAGTTGAAAGAAGTAGTGGAGGCTGGGGTCATCGGAAAGCCAGATTCTCAATGGGGACAAGTGCCCGTTGCTTTCGTGGTGAAAGAAGAACATGCCCATTTAGGTGAAGAGGAAGTCATCAGCCATTGTAAACGGAGGCTCGCGAAATACAAGGTACCTACGACCGTCCATTTTCTCGAAGAGGTACCAAGGAATGCTTCGAAGAAAATCCTCCGTAGAAAATTAGTGGACCTCCTTTCGGAAATGGAGGGGGAAGAATGAACGTTGAGTCGGTGACATTGCGCAGAATCCGTATGCCATTGAAAAAACCGTTTGTGACCCACGCTGGTTCTGTTAAAGAGCGTGAACTCATTATCATCGAAACAGCTGACTGTGAGGGAACAACGGGGTATGGGGAAGTAACAGCCTTCTCCACCCCTTTTTATACAGCTGAAACGATCACTACTGCATGGCATATGCTTACGGACATATTCCTTCCTGCTGTCCATTGGGCGGACATCTCCCACCCTAAGGAACTTCCTGATCGGTTAAGCGGTTTCCAGGGAAACCAAATGGCAAAAGCAGGGCTTGAAGCAAGCCTATGGGATTTGTATGCTAAACAGAAAAATGTCAGTTTGAGTAAGCTGATTGGCGGCACCAGAGAAGCCGTGGAGACAGGAGTTGTCATCAGTCTGACGGATGACTTGGAAGATGTGCTAGAAGGCTATCTTCAAGAAGGATACCAACGGTTTAAAGTGAAAGTGAACAAATATGATGAAAAAAAGATGCTGTTGAAAATTCAGGAACTTTCCCAGGGAATACCTTTGATGATTGATGGTAATGGAGTCTACCAGCAAGAGGATCTGTCTCATCTGAAAGCCTTGGATGAACTGCATTTACAAATGATTGAGCAGCCGTTCCGTCCTGGAGACTTCTATTTGCACCAAACGCTGCAGAAAGAAATGGACACTCCGGTTTGTCTAGATGAATCGATTTCAAGTTATGATGATGCATTCCAAGCGCTCTCGATGGATAGTTGTCGGATTATCAATATTAAAGCAAGCAGGGTAGGAGGCCTTTCGGAAGCGATTGCCATCCATGACCTTTGCGTTGAATCGAACGTGCCTGTATGGTGCGGTGGGATGGTCGAGAGTGGAATTTCACGGGCTCACAACATTGCACTTGCCAGCCTGCCGGGCTTTTCAATTCCTGGGGATATATCTTCTTCCTCAAGGTTTTGGGAGCGAGATCTCATCCAACCTGAAGTGTTTGTTGAAAAAGGCAGTATTGCTGTGCCTGAAAAGCCTGGTATCGGTTTCAATATTGATTATGAATACCTCGACTATATTACTACCGAGTCGTTCACTTTTCACAAATGAAAATGATTATCATATTCATTGACACCGTACATCCATCCTTTTACACTTGAATAGGAAAGAAATTTGTCCGGTAACATAGACTAGGATAGATGGATATTGAGGTGAGCATGATGCAAAAATTGACACCAGCAGAAGAAGCTTTTCTGGACGATCATTTCCGCTATCTCTCGATGGCTTATCAAGGGCAGCAGCCCCTTGAAATTGTAGATGGAAGTCAGTTAGAAACGAAACAGGATCTTCAACACGTGCTGGACCGCATACATGTATTTATGGAATCTGAGCTGATGCTGACGACAGCTTCTATATTTGCAAAGCGTTATGCTTATTACATGGTGACTGGGCCACTCGCGTTAATGTCTGCTTTCGATAAATTCCCTGATGTACGCTTTGAAAATTTTCGATTTGTCCGAATGGATGAAGCGAAAAAGTGGCTTCCTAAATTCGAATTGATCGATAAGACTGTCAGCACACCTGGTGAAGGTGAGCGAAGAGAATGGGTAAAGAACAGTCTAGAAACGTTATTCAAACAGAATGTAAGGCCGCTATTCCTTCATTTGAATCAAATGACTCGATTATCAATGAACGTGTTATGGGAGAACTTCGCGATTTATTTATACTGGTTCTATGAGCTCGAGGCACAGAAACTATTCGAGGGTGAGCAATTAGCCAGAATCCGTGATGACTTCCATATGATGCTGAATGAATTTGATGGCGACGTTTTCGGAGAAGAGGAAAATCCATTCTTTTACTTCCAGTATCAAACGAAGAAACCGACAGGCAAACGAGAACGGAAGTATTGCTGTCTCACCTATCGCAAGAACGAATCCAGCGGATACTGCAAAACATGTCCTCACCGTTGCTAAAAGCAGCCGTGGGGATATTTTTTTCATATATCGCATGGTTTTCCCTCAGTCTGTATAACCTAAGGGCAGAGTGAGGAGTGATTGTATGGAAAAAGAGAAGTATTATGTGAATTTGGGCACCCAGGAAATTTCCCTCAACCATGATGCAAATAATGATGACTTCATCATCCAGGCCACACCGGAAGAAATCATCGAATTAAGGACGGTTTTCGATGAAATGTATATCGCAGATGAATGGAGTTTCTACAGGTCTCATGTGCCTGCCCGTCCTTATCATAAGGATAAGTCGAATGATGAATATGACGAAGGGATGAAAAGAGCGTTTCGTATGCTGCATGATCTAGGCGATGAGACGACGAAGCACCATATCGAGAGTATGGGTGTGCTCGAAGAATATACCCAAGACGATTAAAAGCGGTGAGGCATCCAGCCTCACCGCTTTTTTGTGTTCCTGATATTCACTCATGACCTAAGCCTGGTAGTTCCTCGGCCTGTTCCATCACTTCATCTGGTACTTTAATATTCTTCACTTGATTGAACTTGCTGTACACAGCATTGATTTTTTGATTGATGGTTGTACGTTCACCATTTTCTTCAAGTTCGATTTCGAGTTCCATATCAAGTTTCTCAGGATAGTATTTTTCCTTATCAATCGTATAGTTGAAAGATAGCTGATTCGTCGTAAGCCCTTCAAACATTTCTTCATTGAACTGACCTTCAGGGAGATTTTCTTTCATGATTGCCTGGACCAATTTGTTGACTTTTTCACCTTCAGCATCAAAGGTAAGTATGTAGGAGTCTTCTTTATTCTCTAGGGAGAAGTCTTCTGAGTATTCCTTAAGCAATTCCATCTGTTCACTGGGATTTTGCTGCATGTTCCCCATCTGATTAAGATCTTCCAGTAATTTTTCAGGGGCTTTATACCATTTGGTTTCCCCGTTCATTGATTCATTGAGGTATAGAGCCTCTTCTGTATAATACATCTCTATTTTCTGCCCCATCATCTCCATCGTCTGATGAAACGCTGAGGGTTCCACTTGAATGTCAGAGGACAGGCTTGTGGTAGTGTTCATGCCGGGGAAGTCTTCCATTCCTTCCATCGTGATCTCCTGGTCCATCGTTGCCTCCATGTGGAAGCTTTCCAATTTTTCGCTTGCTTTGACTGCCTTTTGGAAGAGTTCTCCTGCTTCCTCTGATTCTGTCTTGCTGCATGCTGATAGAGCGATCAAAGCCAGAAGCATAAAAGTAGTGAAAGTCCATTTCTTCATTGCATTTCCTCCTATTTGATTGTTGTAGTCGTAAAGTTTCATTTCCAACCGCTTTGCCGATAGACGTTTATGGGGTTTTTCATAAAGGAATACTACCTTATGAAAGCCTTCTTCAAAGGGGGATAAAGATGAGAAATTACGACAAAAAGACGAAGCACCTACGCTACGGAATGCTATTCCTGATCGCAATGTTAACCATCACGATTAATAGTGACACTGGGATAAATGCGGAAAGTCCGCAAGACATAGCACTTCATTCTAAGGCTGACTTAACTATACAAGATAAAAAAGAGCCTTTACAAGGTGATGTTCATAAGGAAAGGGAAAATGAGTCGAAAGAAGTCGAACAACTTGACCATGAACTGATTGTGGAGCTTACAGAAGGCTTCATGAATCAGCTCGTTCAACCTGTCGATGAAGCGAATAAAGTGAAGAACTATGATTCTAAAGACTCGTTACTTAGTGATTTTGAACCTTATTCAAGCATAGAGGTTGCCCGAACCTATGTAGATTATTACTATAAAGAAGACCAGGAAGGATTGTATATCCGTCCTACCGAAACACCTCCATGGTTTGTAAATGAAGCACCTTATGATAACATCAAACTAGATGATCGTCATTTCCGTATAAAGCAGACGAATAAAAGTGAACTTTATGGTGAATACACCATCCAAATCGACTTTGAATATGATGGAGCGTGGAAGATCACCCGGATTGAACATTTGTAATACTACGATGCAGAGTAAAAGGCAGTTGAAATGAGATGAAAACATTCAAGGATTACTATAGCAATGTGGTCAAGCTTTCATTTGATGACCACCCTTTTTCCAAGGCACCTAAGCATGTCTGGATCATTTGCCAATATGAAGGGAAATGGTTACTTACCCATCATAAGGACCGGGGACTGGAGTTTCCTGGAGGAAAAGTGGAACAAGGGGAAACAGCAAGGGAAGCAGCAATTCGAGAAGTGAAAGAAGAAACAGGTGCGACGATTGAAGCCCTCACGTACATTGGCCAATATTTCGTAGATGGCAAAGGTGGAAAGATCATAAAAAACATCTATTTTGCCAGAATCAAAGAACTGGAGCAGCAGGAGACCTACTTTGAAACGCATGGCCCTGTACTTCTGGAGGAACTGCCTGAAAATCTGAAGCAAAATGCAAAATACAGCTTCATGATGAAAGACGGCGTCCTGCCGAACAGTCTCGCTCAAATCAATGAATTGAAGTTATAAGAAAGCAAGCAGGTACGCACCCTGCTTGCTTTTTTCATGCTTATCACTCAGTACTTGATCAGCTTCTTTTCCAATCGCTCGACCAGCTGGTACATGATCGCAGCAAAGATTGCGATGAACATGAGACTGAAGAGGACCAGTGTAAAGTCGAAGACCTGGAACCCGTAGATGATTAAGTATCCAAGACCTTGCTTTGAAACAAGGAATTCACCGACGATGACCCCAACCCATGACAAACCTACATTCACTTTCAAAGTGGAAATCATCGTTGGGAAGGAGGCCGGGAAAATCACTTCCCTGAAGCACTGCCACTTCGTTGCCCCGAAACTTTGCAGCACTTTGAGATAATTTCTATCAATGCCTTTGAAAGATGCATAGACGACTAAAGTCGTAATAATCACAGAAATGATCGCACCCATTGCAATGATTGACAGGTACCCAGGTCCAAGAGCGACGATGATGATCGGTCCTAATGCAACTTTAGGCATCGCGTTCAATATGACGAGATACGGGTCCATGATTTTCGAAAAGCGTTCAGACCACCAAAGAAGCGCTGCCAGTACGATTCCGGCAATCGTACCGAGGATGAATCCTGCAATCGTTTCAAATAAAGTGACCTGCACATGGACCCACAACGAACCATCTCCGACTTTATCAAAGAACATTTGACCGATCTTCCAAGGAGAACTGAATAACAATGGATCAATTAATCTGAACCTGCTTGTAAGCTCCCACAGTACAAAGAAAATGAACAGAATCGCCAACTGCCAAAAACGGACCGTATAGGTTTCTTTCTTCAGTCTGCCAAGGTATTCCTGATGCAGTTCTAAGTCAGATTTTTTCTGTTTCAAGCGCGCTCATCTCCTTCCAAATTTCATCAAAGATTCCTTGGAAGGAGGGATGCTGTCTCGCTTGGAAAGGGGGGAGTTCACGAAGGTCGGACGGTACAGTGAAAATCTGTTTGATTTCTCCCGGCCTCGCTTTCAGCAGGATGATGCGGTCGCTCATGACAATGGCCTCGCTGATATCATGGGTGACCAGGATCGCTGCCTTTTCATACTGTTTCAGCAATCCCGAGACGAAATCCTCAAGCCGCAGCTTCGTTTGGAAATCCAAGGCGGAGAAAGGTTCATCGAGCAACAGGATTTTTGGCTCAGTGATTAGCGTACGTGCCAGGGCAGCACGCTGACGCATTCCTCCTGACAATTCTCCTGGATAATGATTGACGGTAGGCTCAAGACCAACTTCCTTCAGTAAGTCAAGCGCCCTCAGTTCCATCTTTGTATTCACTTGATGCGTAATTTTAGGACCTAACATGACGTTTTCTTTAATTGTCTTCCATGGAAATAGATAGTCCTGCTGGAGCATATAGCCCATGTCGACAGTGTTAGCTTCACCATTGGAGGAATCGATCTCGATTTTCCCGCTTGTAGGCGGAATCAACCCGGCTATGATAGAAAGCAGTGTAGTTTTACCACAGCCACTAGGGCCGAGGATGGAGATGAATTCCCCATCCTCAAGGGTGAAGCTGATATTTTCCAGCGCTTTTGTATAGTCCTGTTTTGTATAATAGTGATGGGAAATTTGGTTGACGGTCAGCAAGGACACTGGAATTCCTCCTACTCGTTGATGATTTCTTCCGCTATCTCTGTATTCACAAGGTCAGCATGAGGTACATCCTCAGGCAATTCTCCTGCTTCATCCATGATTGCTTTCAAGTTGTTCCATTCTTCTTCATCGAGGATCGGATCAGTTGCAAAAGAACCTTGACTCTTATAACGGTCAACTACAGTCGTGATCAAATCCAATTCCGTATCTTCAAAATATGGCTGGATGAGCTTAGCTGTCTCTTCAGCCGGTTGTTCTTCCACCCATTTCTGAGCTTTATAGACTGCACGGGTGAACTTCTTGATCGCTTCCTCATCTTCGTCGATCATGCTCGCTTTTGCCATGAATACCGTATATGGGACATGACCGGATTCCTCACCGAAGCTGGCAATGATATGGCCGACACCTTCTTTTTCAAAGATACTCGCAGTTGGTTCGAATAGCTGGACGTAATCACCTGTACCTGAAGCAAATGCACTTGGTATATTGGCGAAATCAATATTTTGGATCAATTCTAGATCCTGTTGGGGATCGATTCCGTTCTGTTTAAGCACGTACTCTCCTACCATCTGTGGCATACCGCCTTTACGCTGTCCAAGGAAGGTGCTGCCCTTCAAGTCTTCCCATTTGAAGTCTGTCACTTCTTCTCTGGCGACAAGGAACGTACCATCTGTCTGCGTCAGCTGCGCGAAGTTGATGACGGGATCATTCGCTTCTCTTGCTTTCACATAAATGGAGGTTTCAGAACCGACAAGGGCAATGTCTGCTCCATCAGATAATAGCGTCGTCATCGTCTTATCTCCGCCCCAAGTTGTTGTCAGCTCGACTTCCAATCCTTCATCTTCAAAAAAACCTTTCTCCAACGCTACATATTGCGGGGCATAAAAAATCGAGCGGGTTACTTCTGCTACTTTCAATTTTGTCGTTTGCTGCCCACAGGCGCTCAATGCAACGGTTAGAAAGAGGGTTAACAGTGCAATTCCTATCACTTTAAGTTTTTTCATACGGAAGCTTCCTCCTGTTTAGTAAGGTCAAATCACTAAGATAGCTTATGTTGGAGGGAAAATATGTGTGAATGCCTAAATCAGGAAAGGGGAGAAGGGGATTTCGATAGGGGGAGTTGGGGTGTTTGGAAAACGATTCGCTTTCCTGCGGTGATGGCGGCAAGCCTCCTCGAGCTATCGCTCTGTGGGGTCTTGCCAGCCAGTCTATTACCGCGGGAGTCTCACCGTTTTCCTAACACCCCACACATAATAGAATTAAACCAACCTTCACACCTATCTCAAGCAAACTTCTTAAATGCATAAAAAGAAAAAGCGGATGCTCCCTGGTGGGAACATCCGCTTTTCATCTATTTCATATTGGAGATGGGGAACAATATTCAGGTGCTAGCCTCGGTAAGATGGGCCGGCAGATGCGATTTCATCACTTGCTTTTGTGAATTTCTCGAAGTTCTCGTGGAACTTCATCGCAAGCTCTTTCGCTTTTTTATCATATGCTTCTGGATCGTTCCACGTTTTACGAGGAACAAGTACATCATCAGGTACCCCTGGAACGTGCATCGGAATTTCAAGCCCGAAGATTGGGTCCTGCGTTGTCTCAGCATTATTCAACTCGCCCTCAAGAGCTGAGTGGATCATGGCTCTCGTGTAGGAAAGCTTCATACGGCTGCCTTCGCCATAAGCGCCTCCAGTCCATCCTGTGTTAACAAGGAACACATTCGAATTGAACTGGTCAATCTTCTCCCCGAGCATTTCTGCATAGGTAGAAGGAGCAAGCGGCAGGAATGGAGATCCAAAGCATGCTGAGAATGTCGCTTCTGGTGAAGTGACTCCACGCTCTGTGCCTGCAAGCTTACTTGTATAGCCGCTAAGGAAGTGGTACATCGCCTGCTCTTTCGTCAATTTGCTGATTGGAGGCAGGACACCGAATGCATCAGCAGTCAAGAAGATGATCGTATTCGGGTGACCAGCTACACTAGGAATTACGATATTATCAATATTATCGATCGGATAAGCGGCACGTGTATTTTCAGTCAAAGACGTATCATCATAATCAGGCAGTCGCGTATCTTCATCGAGAACGACGTTTTCCAATACAGATCCGAAACGGATCGCATCAAAAATCTGTGGTTCTTTTTCCTGAGACAGGTTGATGGTTTTTGCATAGCATCCGCCTTCGATATTGAAGACACCGTTATTGGACCATGCATGTTCGTCATCTCCGATCAAACGACGGTATGGATCTGCGGAAAGGGTTGTCTTTCCAGTGCCGGATAGACCGAAGAACAAGGCGACATCTCCTTCATTTCCAACGTTTGAAGAACAGTGCATGGACAAGACGTTCTTCTGAGGAAGGATGTAGTTCATCACAGAGAAAATCGATTTTTTGATCTCGCCGGCATACTCCGTACCACCGATCAGGACGATTCGATGCTTTAAAGATACGATGATGAATGCTTCCGAACGGGTACCATCCACTTCAGGATCTGCCTTGAAGTTCGGTGCTGAAACGACCGTGAACTCCGACTGGTGTTCATTCAGCTCTTCTTCAGTAGGACGGATGAACATCTGACGGGCAAACAGGTTATGCCAGGCAAACTCGTTCACGACCTTGATCGGAAGTCGGTAGTTGGCATCCGCTCCTGCGAAACCATTGAATACGAAAACTTCCTCTTTTTCTTTTAAGTAGTCGACCACTTTATGGTAAAGTTTTAAGAAGACATCTTCATCTATGGATCGGTTGACGGTTCCCCAGTCTACTTTATCTTTGGATACTTCATCTTCGACGATGAATTTATCCTGAGGAGAACGTCCAGTGTATGTCCCGGTAGTTGCGCGCACAGCACCTGTGGCTGTGAGAACGCCTTCATTTCTTTCTAAAACGCTTTCAATTAATTGAGGAACGGATAAGTTCGTTTTTATATTTTTCTGTAGTAATAGCTCGGATAATTGAGACAATTGATTGATCGTACTCATTGCGATAACCCGCCTTTGCATTCATATTTTAAACTTGCGAATTCATGTACTGTTAAAATCTGATTATTAGTATAACACATTCAACTCAATAATCCATACTAATATCAGATTTTGAAATATTTTTTTTACAACTACCCGTTTCTATTATAATGAAACAAAGCAGAGGTGAAAACATGCAGAAATCACATGTA
This sequence comes from Thalassobacillus hwangdonensis, assembly GCF_042675915.1. Taxonomy (NCBI): domain Bacteria; kingdom Bacillati; phylum Bacillota; class Bacilli; order Caryophanales; family Bacillaceae; genus Thalassobacillus; species Thalassobacillus hwangdonensis. The sequence goes on from NZ_JBHTKL010000005.1 coordinate 1,166,859, forward strand.
CTTTATGATGGTCATTGTTATTTATGCCAGCAGTCGAAGCGGATCTTTCAGAAGCTGGATTGGATCGGGAAATTCGACTGGGTCTCCCTTCAGCATTATGAAAGACAATTTCCAATAAGTGAAGAAAAAAGCGCTGCAATCAAGCGGGAACTGCATGTGATCTTACCTTCTGGAAAAGAGTTGTCAGGTTATGGTGCGGTAGCTTATATGCTGACCAGATGCCCACTAACATTTCCGCTGGGTCTGATCGCTTCCATCCCTGGTGCAGGCTTGATCGGTAAACCGCTCTATCGCTTTATTGCGAAGAACCGTTATCGGATGTTCAAAGACAAATGCGAAAATGGTGCATGCAATATTCACGACAGATGAGGTTTCGTTGACATCAGACGACAATTTGGGTACGATAAACAGCGAACGGATACTCTCTTATCCAGAGTTGGTGGAGGGACAACAGGCCCGAAGAAACCCAGCAACCATCACGTGAGGTGAAACGGTGCTAACCCTGTAGCAAGGATAACTCCTTGAACGATAAGAGCGAAAGGAAACGGACCCCTTTCCTCAATGAAGGAAAGGATTTTTCTTTTTATTAAAGGAAATGACTGAATGTGTGCCCTTGTGCACCTGATATCCTATAAAACTCTACTGCTTATGTATATGTCAAATGCCCTGTAGCGTGTTTGCGTTGGCGACATATACTCAAAAACAGCAGGAGAAGGTTAGTTTTTCGTGAAGCTTACTTGGAGAAGAGTTCCGTCTATTATATTTGTCAACTCATAAAGGAGGAGTTTGTTAAATGTCTGCAAATCGCCGACTATTTACATCAGAATCAGTTACGGAGGGTCATCCGGATAAGATCTGTGACCAGATCTCTGATGCTATTTTAGACGAAATCTTGAAAAATGACCCGAATGCACGGGTAGCTTGTGAAACGACGGTTACCACTGGTCTTGTGCTTGTAGCGGGAGAAATAAGCACGAATACGTATGTTGATATTCCGAGCATTGTCCGTCAGACAATCCGCGATATCGGATACACTCGTGCGAAATACGGCTTCGACGCAGATACATGTGCCGTATTGACTGCAATTGATGAACAATCGCCGGATATCGCCGGTGGAGTGGATAAAGCACTCGAAGCACGTGAAGGTACGATGACCGATGATGAAATCGAAGCTATCGGCGCCGGGGACCAGGGTTTGATGTTCGGATTCGCCAACAATGAAACTGATGAATTGATGCCGTTGCCGGTATCCCTTGCACATAAGCTATCCAAGCGTCTATCTGATGTGCGTAAAGACGGAACTTTGGAATACTTACGTCCGGATGGAAAAACACAGGTAACGATCGAGTACGATGAAAATGATCAGCCATTGCGTGTGGATACGATTGTCATTTCTACGCAGCATGCAGAAGAAATCACACTCGACCAGATTAAAAAAGATTTGAAATCCCATGTCATTGATGCAGTCGTTCCTGAAACGTTAATTGATGACAAAACGAAGTACTTCCTGAATCCTACCGGCCGCTTTGTCATTGGTGGACCACAAGGTGATGCAGGTTTGACAGGACGAAAGATCATCGTTGATACGTATGGCGGAATTGCTCGTCATGGTGGAGGTGCATTCAGCGGGAAGGATGCGACGAAGGTCGATCGCTCCGCAGCTTATGCAGCTCGTTATGTAGCGAAAAACATCGTAGCAGCAGGTCTTGCGGACAGCTGTGAAGTGCAGCTTGCCTACGCAATCGGAGTAGCACAGCCTGTTTCCATTGCTGTTAACACGTTTGGTACCGGCAAAGTAAGCGAAGAGAAGCTTGTTGCTGAGATCCGCGAACTTTTCGACCTGCGCCCAGCAGGCATCATCAAAATGCTTGATCTTCGTCGTCCGATTTACCGTGACACAGCCGCTTACGGTCACTTCGGTCGTACAGACATCGAATTCCCATGGGAAAAGACCGATAAAGCAGAACACCTGAAAAAATTACTAGGCTAAACCAAAAGCATGACCCGACAATTCATTCGAATTTGATCGGGTCTTTCTTTTTATTTATAGAGGTCAAATATAAATACATATAGGAAGGGTCTCATTAGGGAACAAGGACTTCAGTGAACAATTGGTGGGATGGAAGGGGAACGAGGAGACTCCCCCGGGAATGGATTGGCTGGCAAGACCCCACAGAGCGACAGCTCGAGGAGGCTTGCCGTCATCCCCGCAGGAAAGCGAATCGTTCCCCTTCCATCCCGGCTCTGTATTAACACCTGAGGTTATTGCTGGACAAAGTACGAGGAAGTGCCGGGGAAAGTGAGTAATTATCTGAACCTCCATACTCTGATAACCAAATCCAACTGGATTTATTCTTGAGATTTTCGTTTTGGACATGCGTTTTATGGGAAAGCTGAAACTGGATAGTTACGGATGTTCTTCCTATATTTTTATGTGCGTTTTTGTGATATACTGCTAAAGTTAAAATGATTCACTGAAGAAAGAGGGGCCTTTAACTATGTGTGGTTTTATCGGTTTGATACGTAACAAGCCAGGTCTTCCAAGTGAAGAGGAAAAAAGCTTATTCAAACAACAGAATGATTTGATTACCCATCGCGGACCTGACGATGAGGGATTTTTCCATAACGATTACATTTCTTTCGGATTCCGCCGCTTAAGTATCATTGATATCGAGAGTGGTCATCAGCCATTAAGCTATGATGATGAACGTTACTGGATGATTTTCAATGGAGAAATATACAACTATGTAGAGCTGCGTGAGCAACTGATCGATTCAGGAGCTACCTTTGCGACTGAATCTGATACGGAAGTCATCGCGGCACTATTCCATAAGAAGCGCGAACATGCATTCAAGGAATTGCGCGGAATGTTTGCGATTCTGATCTGGGATAAACAAGAAGAAACACTGTATGGCGCGAGAGACCAATTCGGAATCAAGCCTTTGTTCTATTCTGAGGCAGAAGCAGGTACATACTTTGCGTCTGAAAAGAAGAGTCTTACAATGACAGATGAAGAGAGCGAAGAGGTAGACACGGATGCGCTGCACCATTACCTCAGCTTCCAATACGTACCTGAACCTTATACAATGACAAAAAACATCAACAAAGTGGAGCCGGGGCATTACTTCGTCAAAAAGCCTGGAGAAGCGGTTCGTTTCGAACGATACTGGCATGCTACGTTCCAGCCGAAACTGATGGAAAAGAATGACTGGATTACGAAAATCCAGGATGTCATGTACGATTCGGTAAGCAAGCATATGCGTAGTGATGTACCTGTAGGTTCATTTCTTTCCGGTGGCATCGATTCCTCCATCATTGTAGCGATGGCTAGGGAATTCAATCCGAATATCAAGACATTCTCCGTAGGTTTTGAGCGGGAAGGCTTTTCAGAAGTGGATGTGGCTAAAGAAACTGCCGCAAAGTTGAATGTCGAGAACCATTCCTATATGATTACGCCTGAAGAATACGTTCAGAAGCTGCCTAAAATCATGTATCATATGGATGATCCATTGGCAGATCCAGCATGTGTGCCGCTTTATTTTGTTGCGCGTGAAGCGCGTAAACACGTTACAGTTGTTTTATCAGGAGAAGGATCGGACGAATTGTTCGGCGGTTACAACATTTATCGTGAACCGGAATCGTTGAAGATGTTCCAGTCCATTCCTGAACCAGCAAAGCAGCTGCTGGCGAAAGTGGCAGAAGTTCTGCCTGAAGGAGTGAAAGGGAAGAGCTTTCTTGAACGTGGTACGACACCGCTTGAAGAACGGTACATCGGAAACGCGAAAATGTTCGAAGAAGCTGAAAAACGCAAGCTGATCAAGGATTATCGTGAATTATCCTATCAGCAGGTTACGAAACCATTGTATAAACGTGCGGAGCATTACGATCTCGTCAATCAAATGCAGTATGTCGACATCCACACTTGGCTGCGTGGAGATATCCTGTTGAAAGCAGACAAAATGACGATGGCAAACGCTCTTGAACTTCGTGTACCTTTCCTTGATAAAGAGGTATTCCAGGTGGCGCGTGAAATCCCTGTCGATATGAAAATTGCTGACGGAACAACGAAAAGCATCCTCCGTCAGGCATCGAGAGGCATCGTACCTGATCACGTGCTTGATCGTAAGAAACTCGGCTTCCCAGTACCAATCCGTCACTGGCTGAAGAATGAACTGAACAGTTGGGCGAAAACGCTCATCCATGAAAGTGAAACAGGTCATCTGATCCATAAAGACTACGTGCTGAACCTTCTGGAGGCGCATTGCCAAGGTAAGGGTGATTACAGCAGGAAGATATGGACTGTGCTTATGTTCATGCTATGGCACCAGATTTTTGTTGAGCGTCGCTACTCAATTGAAGAATTGATCAATGAAGATAAAACAGAAAGCAAGCTCACGTATTCTTGATCGTGATTGCTTGCTTTCCCATCTGCGCCCAGGCTTCTTTGAAGTCATCGATGGGCGCTTTTTTATTTTTACCTAAAATCGGATCATTGAAGTAAATAAACTTTTCGTCATATCCGGTAACTAATACCGAGTGTTCCTTATAGGTGATCTGGATCGATCCCTGAGGTGTTTCCCATGTTTGAAAATATTTCTCCGGCAATTTCCTATAGGTCGTGTTGGTGATGATCCAGACAGGCAACCCATCGTTCAGGTAGTTGAGGATATAGTTGAAATCCTGGCCGGTGAAATCAACTACTCTTTCTCCTGCATACTGGCTCGCAAGTTGGAAAATCGGTTTATGGTACACACCAAGGCCCGGCTTGTCCAAAGTGTACATATCACCAACAAAGCCTTCGTTTGGATGACCATACGTAATTTTTCCTTCTGACTTTTGATAAGGAGCCGGGTTTTTTGTCACTTCAGCCGCAAGCTTCATTTTATCCGTTTGGATATCGTGATAATTAAGCAGCATTGCGAGACTCGTCACTTCACATCCACGTGGAAGCTCAGGGTATTGATTGATCAATGGAGCTTCAAGTTTGATGGATTTCTTCAACTTATACTGATTGATCAAAGGGTGATCCTTCGGCGCTTCTTTCATTTCTTTTATGCCTTCGAGTTGTTGATCTGTTTCTTTTGGAGATAATGCGGCCAATACAGTTGTGCTGTGCTGGTTCAATAACAATACCGCCAACACTAAACTGCAGACACCGAATAAGATGCTGTACCGTGTAGAAAGCTTTTTGTAGTGGTTCCTCTTCTGAAATCGATAGAGGAAGAGCGCCACTGCAAAAATAGTTGCGAATGCCCATAAGCCTATAAGCATGTGAGACCTCCTAAAATACCTTCTACATCATTTATCGGACGATAATAACTTTTTATAATACTGTCCTTTTTCGACATACTCTTTTCGGATCCGATCCATTTCTTTATAGTCATCGTCCGTCAATTCCCTGACGACTTTGGCAGGACGACCGAAGGCGAGCGTCCGTGGTGGAATTTTCTTTCCCGGTGGGACAAGGCTGCCTGCACCGACAAAAGCGTCTTCACCGATTTCTGCTCCATCAAGGATGATGGAAGCCATGCCGATCAGTGCATTTTTCCGAATGACGGAAGAGTGCAGGGTCACTTGATGACCGACGGTAACCCCATCTTCAATCACCAGTGTTTTCCCTGGGCTTTGGTGTAGCAGGCTCAAGTCCTGAATGTTCACATCATCACCGATTTCTGTTGGTGCGACGTCCCCTCTGATCACAGTCTTGAACCAGACACTCGAGTTTTTACCGATGGTCACATCCCCAGTCACCACTGCGTCTTCTGCAATGAAAGCAGATGAATCGATCTTTGGATATTTATCATAATATTCGCAAATCATTAGTCTCCCCCTTATACTATCATTATGAACAGTATAGCAAATCTGATGGCTGGTAAAGGGGAGAAACAGATGAAAAAAATGGAGGCGGAATCGCCAGGAGTCGGTGTCATCGTCATTGTACACGGGGCATTTGAGCATGCGGGCAGGTATGATGAAACAGCACGTTTTTTTCAAGAGCATGGGTACCATGTAATCTATGGAGATTTGCCAGCACATGGAGATTGTTCCGGTAAAAGAGGCCATATCCAGAAATTTGATGAGTATATTGAAAGTGTAGGTGGATGGCTGGACGAAGCGTTCGCATACGAACTTCCGGTATTTCTGCTGGGACACAGTATGGGCGGGTTGATTACTGTAAGAGTAATGGAAGAACTGCAACCTGATGTAACAGGTGTTATTTTATCTTCCCCGGCACTCGGTATATTTGGGAAACCTTCGATCGCACTGCGCCCTTTCGTAGCGATAGGCGATCGTTTTTCACCTGAAATCAGAGTGAAAGCTCCATTAAAGATGGATGCAGTCACAAGGAACAAAGCGATCATTGATCGAGATGAAAATGACCCGAAGATGCTGAAGCGGATATCGATCAGGTGGTACACCGAGTTTGAACGTGCAATTGAAGCTAGTTTCGAAAACATTTCGCGATTCCCGGATGTTCCGACATTAGTCATGCAGGCGGGAGACGATAAGATGGTCAAAGTAAGCAGTACGGAAAAATGGTACGAACAATTGAGGGTGAATGAAAAAAGTTATAAAAAATGGGAAAGCTTATACCATGAGATTTTCAATGAACCAGAACGTCAGGAAGTACTCGAGCATACGCTCGACTTTTTGAAGCATCATACGAACAAGTAAGGAGGGAAAATCGTTGCGTGTTAAAAAACCATCGAATGCCTGGACCATGATGGGACAAGTGTATGTCAACATTTTTCCAAAAGTGAAAAAGGAACTGAATGGTTGGAGGGAAAGGGCAGAAGCCATACCTGATAAGGAATTAAGGAAGCAGGCGCTTGCCAGTATCGATTCCAAAACCTTCCACTGTGAAGGTGGCTCCATCTATGCGTTGCTTGCTCAGGACCAATGGCAAGATGCAGTGCGATTCATCGTCGCGTATCAGACAATCAGTGATTATCTTGATAATTTATGCGACAGAAGTGTTTCGCTTGATCCCGTTGATTTTCGCATGCTGCACGAGTCGATGACGGATGCTTTATCTCCCGGGAATGCACTGAAAGATTATTATCACTATCGGGACAATGATGGGGACGGGGGATATTTACGTGATCTCGTTTCAACTTGCCAGCGTGTATTGGAGAAATACCCGGATTATGCATTCGCACAAACACATGTGAAAGAGCTGGGCTTCTTGTACAACGACCTCCAAGTACATAAGCATGTGGTGGAGGAAGAACGGATTCCCCGTTTGAAAAATTGGTTTGCAGAAAACAAACACCTATGTCCGGATATGGGTTGGTATGAGTTTTCTGCATGCACTGGTTCGACATTGGGGATTTTCTGTCTCGTTTCCTATTCTCTAGGTGGAACGATGTCGAAAGAGTTGGCAGAACAAGTGGGACAAAGTTATTTTCCATTCATGCAGGGGCTTCATATTTTGCTCGATTATTATATCGACCAGCAGGAGGATCAAATCGAAGGCGACTTGAATTTCTGTTCGTATTATGATGACAGCGATCAAATGGAAACTCGTTTCGTCCACTTCGTCCAGGAAACGAACCGGAGGGTGAGTAATTTGCCGGACTCCGCCTTCCATCAAATGATTCATGAAGGGCTGGTCGGCATGTATCTTGCGGATGAAAAAGTGGATCAATTGGAATTCGGAAAGCAGTTCGTTAGGAAACTATTGAAGGTAAGTGGAAGGAAAGCGAAATTCTTCTACTACAACACGAAAATGTATAACAAATTGAAGCCCGGGCGCTCTCATGCATGACCCGGGCATTTTTCATTTTTTCTCAATCGCGATGATGAATGGTGGCGCATTCCTTTGATTGATGAATCCATACTGCAATACGTCATAATGCTTCTGATCCAGATTCTCAACCATTTCAAGCAGCGCGTCTTTCTCCTCGGTGCCACCTTCGTGCCCGTGATAGACGACTAGTACAATCCTCCCGCCTGATTGCAGCATGTAAAGTAGTGACTGTAATGCAGTGAGTGTGGAATCAGGAGTGGTGACGATGGACTTATCGCTTCCAGGCAAATATCCAAGGTTGAAAATCGCTCCTTTCATGCGCAGGGCGTGATCTTCCGTTATAAGAGTATCTGCCTTTGCATGACTGTCATGAAACAGCTGCACATTAGAAAAGGAGGCGTTATTCAGCTTTTCCTTTGTGTTTTCAATTGCTTCCTCCTGTATGTCAAATCCATACACAACACCGCTGGGACCGACCAGTTCACTTAAAAAAAGTGTATCATGGCCGTTTCCGCAGGTGCCATCCACGACGACATCTCCTCGTTTGATCACCTCAGCCAATAACTGATGGGAATACTCCAAAATTTTCATAAAACCCATGATGGCATCTCCTTTTTCATATAAGAATCATCGTAATTGTAGCATGACCCAGCAATCGATGAATATTATTCTTCGGCTCAACGAAAAATAAACATGAGGTGATCCTATGGCAACTAGAGCTTCCATTGATGAAATGATCCATCAGGCAAAAGCAAGCATCGACCAGGCAAAATACGAAATGTCATTAGCTGATCAGAACGGATACCCGATCACAGCGAGTTACGTAGAAGCACAGCAAGGGTTATCCCAAATTGAGCAGCAGATCGACAAGTTGATGCACAGTGCTAACCATCAGCAGAAAGATGAATTACACAGGCTGCATCTTCAAGTATCTCAATGTATGAACGATATGATTCTTGATGGTGTGGACTTGGAGCATTCCAGAGACCTATAAGAAGAACGACCCCACTTAATAAAGGTGGGGTTTTTAATTTTTAACAGAGATATGGCAAAATCCGACTATTTTTAAGGTTATTCGTTGTTTATCAAGAGGGGTATTAGTATAATGATAAAGATTTATTGGGAAAAAATACCTTGATCGAACTGGAGGCATTCATAAGGAGGTGAATGGAATGAAAAAAATATTGAAAATCATAGGGTCCGTTATCATCGGAATTATTGCACTTCTTTTCCTCATAGGGATGATGATGCCTGGTGATGTCGATGTTGTTGGTGCAGACCCGGATCATCCTGATAACCTCTCGTTGATGATGGATACTTATATTACGGATGAGAATTACGAACCGGAGGAAAAGGAATTTGTCAGGCATACGATGGCCGCCCTGAATAAAATCGATTCACACGAATGGGGCAGACTCGATGAATACTTCACGAGTGAAGCTGTCATGGAGACGAATCTCAGAGAAGTTTATATGAACAAAGAGGTTGATCCTGACGAGATTGATGAAATCCAATATGAAGTGACCAATAAGCAGTTTGCTGCTTTCCTTAATGAGGAGCAAGTGAGGCCGATTGGAATGAACGAGGCTAACGGGGTAGAATGGTACGTTTTCCCTTATGATGTCTGGGTGGAATTCAAATTTGAACTGGAAAGGTACATTAAGACAGATGATGGAGAAACGTACACAGATAAATTTGAAGTAGCTGGCAACTACCCTCCGACCTGGCGCGCTGATATCCAGGAAACGCACTGGGCGCTCGGAGCATTGATGCTGCGGGAAATGAATGACTGAGACTCTTAAAGGAGGTGCAAATCTATGAATCTTAAATTAGCTGGGGTCGTCCTTTTCATTGGCGTTGTTTTGACAGGCTGCTCCACGATTGATGCAGCTGTCGATAATAATTTCCCAATGGAGGATATTGTTTATGATGACCAGGGAAATACATCCAAAGTTTACCGCGCCTATGGTCGTTCAGTCGAAAAGGCGGCAACAATCATCCAGGAGGATAGTGAACCTTTACACAAAGCATCAAAGGATGGTAAAAACCTGATGATCTATGATGATTACCTTGTGCAGGTCTATAAGGATATCGAGAATCCGGATGACTCCCTCGTAGAGATTTCAGGAGAAAAATTCGTCCGTAATAATTATGATTCTGCTTTCTTTACTACATATGGAATCGCAAACGAAGCAGAAGATGAATTCGATATGGATTTAGACAATCGAAGCGGAGGCAGTTACATTTACACAGGTTATATCGGTAAGAGTGGGTACGTAAAGAACTCCGGTAATCCATCAGTACGTATGTCATCGGATTCATCAAGTGGTGTACGTGGCGGTGGACCTGGTGCAGGAAAATAAAGTAGAGGAGTGAGGATTAGTGTTTGAATTTGATTTTAGTGAAATTCTCGATATGTATGAATTGTTGATGACATTACTCTATTGGATCATCATGTTGGTGATAGCCGGGGTATGTATGGCGATTTTTGAAAAGTTCACCCCATACAATGATAAAGAGGAATTATTGAAAGGAAATACTGCGGTAGGTGTTCAATTTGCCGGTAAGCTCATCGGATTAGGCATCATCACTGAATCTTCCATTGCCCACAACTTGAGTGTGTGGGGGGCATCCATTTGGATTTTTATCGGATTCATTCTTATGGTTGCAGGATACTTCCTGTTTGAATGGGTTACCCCTTTCAAAGCGGAAGATGAAATACGTAAGAATAATGTAGCTGTTGCAATCGTCGCGGCTTCTGTCAGTATTTTCATCGGGTTCGCAGTAGCGGGAAGCATTACGTAATACATGAAGGAGGACTACTTGTGAACGACCAAAGATATCTTTATCTATCATCAGGAATCGTCTCTGTCTGCGGAATCGTTTTTCAGGTCCTCTACGGGGCAGCCGGAAGCTATCTTTTCGGAGATAGTGTCCTCTATTATTGTATTACCATAGGACTTTTCCTCATGGCAATGGGAATAGGGGCAGCTGTCAGCGAGAAATTGAAAAAACAGCTGATCACCAGATTTGTCCAGGCAGAATATCTTATTGCTGTCATCGGAGGCTTTTCCATCTTCGGCTTATTTTTCTTCACATCCTTCTTTGGACAAGAGGTAGCACAGATCTACCTTTACTTGGTCATATCGCTTACGGGTTATCTGACGGGGTTGGAAATGCCGATTCTGATTCGTAGAGTACAGGAAATCAGGGACGATATCAGTAAAAGTACGGCGAGAGTCCTGTTCTTCGATTACGCAGGAAGTCTGATCGGCTCAATCGGTTTCGCACTTTTACTTCGTCCTATGCTCGGTCTGATCAAGACCGCTTTTCTGATCGCGGCAATCAATGCGATTATCGCATTGTTCATTACCCTGAAGTTCAATAAGGAGATGGCCAAGCCCATCCTCCACAACTTTGCTGGTGCAGGAATTTTAATATTATTGATTACAGGGTTTTTATTTGGAGAAAATTACGCGTACGCATTCGAACAGAAAGTGTATTCCGATCCAATTGTCTATTCGGAAGACACGAAATACCAGCGGATCATTTTAACGAAGGAACCAAATGATGTACGGCTGTATCTAAATGGACAGCTGCAGTTTTCGGAAAGTGATGAGCATCGCTATCATGAAGCATTAGTCCATATCCCCATGGCACTGGCTAACCAAAAGAAGAATGTGCTCATCCTTGGGGGAGGCGACGGTCTCGCTGTGAGGGAAGTACTCAAGTATAAGGAGGCGGAGCACATTACGCTGGTTGATTTGGATCCGGCCATGACGGAGCTTGCGAATGCCAATCACGAACTGCTTCGGCTCAATCAAGGTTCTCTTAAGGATGATCGGGTGAAGATTGTTCATGAGGATGCCTTCCAATACTTGTCCAATACGACAGAGATGTATGATGTCATTCTCAGTGATTTGCCTGATCCGAACAACGAAGCACTCAATAAACTCTATACAAAGGAGTTTTATTCCTTAGTGCGTAACCATCTTTCTCCTGGAGGAAAGGTGAGTATCCAATCCACCAGTCCGGTTTTTGCAACGAAAGTTTTCTGGACCATTCACAATACAGTTGAATCTACAGGGCTTTCCTCAAAAAGCTACCACTTGGATGTCCCGAGCTTTGGAAACTGGGGATTCACACTTGCATCACGTGAACCGATTTCATTAAAAGGTATGGAGTTTTCCGTTCCTATGAAATTTTTGAATGAGGAAATTGCCCCAACCTTGTTCGCATTCGGTAATGATACCGATGAAAAAATCGAGGAAAAGGGAAAATGTTTTGAATTTCCGATCAATCGGTTGAATCGTCCAGTTCTCGTGCGGATGTATCAGGATGCTTGGAAGTACTATTGATATATTTTTTACTACCATCAAAAGTCCGAACCATTCGTATAAATGGTTCGGACTTTTATTATTTTTAAAAACAATATTGCTAACGATTTCGTATTAGTGTACTATCTAACTAGAACGCTAATACAAAAGGTGGTTAATTGATGAGTACGTGGAGTGGACTTTGGTTCAAAGAATGGAAAATGATGCAGGTCACTTACTTGGTAACCTTGTCATTATGTGTGGCAGCTGTCTTGTTCGGACCGGCTTTCTTAGGCTTTGATGAAATTTATTTAGTGTCTGGCATCGTCATTGCCCTGCTGGTGTTTATGTTTCCGGCATTGTTGATGACCAGCTTGAACAAAGAAACGGATCAACTAGCTCAATTCCTTCACACACCGGTTTCCGGAATGAAGCTGATTGGAGTGAAGTTTTTACAATCCGGTTTAGTTGTCGGACTTCTGGGAGTCTGCTTCAGCCTGATAACTATTTTGACTGTGCAGCCCTATGCAGGTTTGGATTTTGATCAGCTGTTGCTGTATGGAATGTACTTTCTACTGTTGGCTTTAGGTCAGGGGCTGACGTTGGCCATTATCGTTTTCTTCTTATGGGTAGTGAATGGAATATTGAGGGTGTATATAGGTGGTGTCAGCATCGCAATTTCTATCGGTATCTTCATCCTGATGATGTATCTGGAGGAAAGGATTGCTGCAACCGAACTATTTCAGCGTATCACCACTTGGGGCGAACTGAGTATTCCTGCTTCTGATATGAGTTTCATTTTCTCTGGAGCTGCAGTTGAGATAGGCATGGAGGATGGATTCGTCTTCATGCTTGGGGTGCCGTTGTTTTGGAGTGTCATTTTAATCGCGATGTTTGCTCTCGGACTCTTCCTGCTTGATCGGAAAGTTGAGGTGTAGGAATGGTGATGGAATTTCAATCGGATAAACCAATCTACCAGCAAGTCGTTGATCGAATAGCGAGTGAAATTGTCCGTGGCGATCGGAAACCTGGAGATAAATTACCCTCCGTAAGGGAGTTCGCGATTGAAGTCGGTGTCAATGCAAATACGATGCAGCGTGTGTACAGGGAAATGGAAGGGCAGGATCTCGTGGAAACTAAAAGGGGGCAGGGAACATTTGTTACGAATGATCCTGCACGTATCGCTGCTTTGAGGGAAACATTGAAGGATGCATATATCCGTAGTTTTGTGAGAGATATGAATGATCTAGGCATTTCCTTGGATGAGACAGTAGAAGGGTTACAACGATTCAAAGGGGAAGAGGGTGAAGGCAATGATTGAGCTTAAACATGTGACGAAGAAATTCATAACTGCAAGAGCAATCGATGATTTAACGGTGGATTTCCAACAAGGGAGAATTATCGGTGTGATTGGAGAGAATGGAAGCGGCAAGTCGACTTTATTGAAATTGGCGTCAGGGTTGTTGCACCCAACAGACGGGGAAGTGATGGTCAATGGGGAGCGGCCAACTAAAGGAACATACCAGAAAATCGCTTATATGTCAGACAGTGATCGTTTTTATCCTTACTTTAACGTTAGGGAACTGCTGGAATTCTATAAAAGTCAATTCGGCGATTTTGACACGGACAAAGCAAAAGAAATCCTGGACTTCATGAAGATTGATCTGGATAAAAAAATCAAACACCTATCCAAGGGGAATCGCGGCAGGGTGAAAATTGCCGTAACCTTCGCAAGGAAAGCTTCTTTCCTCATGCTGGATGAACCCTTCTCGGGACTGGATCCAATGGTCAGGGATTCAATAGTTCGTGGACTTGCTCGATTTATCGATCTTGAAACGCAGACCTTGATCATTACGACACATGAAATCAAGGATATTGAACCGTTACTTGATGAAGTCATCGTCATTCGAAGCGGAAAAGTCATTGCCCGCAGCGAAGTGGATGAAATCAGGCAATCCTATGGGCTGGATGTATCCGACTGGATGAAACGTCTATACCGGGAGGAGTTGTAGAGATGAATCGTAAGAAACCTGTTGTGCAGTTGAAGCAATTAACGAAGCAAATCAGAAAAAAGAAAATCATCGATGATTTATCTCTTGATTTATATCCAGGGGAAGTAACCGGGTTCCTCGGTCCGAATGGTGCGGGGAAAACGACAACGATACGGATGATGGTTGGGTTGATGAAACCTACATCAGGAGAAGTGATCATCAATGGCAAACGACTTGACAGTAACTTTGAGGAAAGTGTCAGTCATATTGGTGCAATCGTCGAGAATCCTGAAATGTATAAATACCTTTCGGGGTTTGACAACCTCGTTCACTTTGCGAGGATGCATGGGAATATTTCAAAAGACAGGATCAATGAAGTGGTACGCCAAGTCGGGTTGGAAAAGAGAATCAATGAAAAAGTCCAATCCTATTCATTAGGAATGCGACAGCGGTTAGGGCTTGCACAGGCGATGCTTCACAAGCCGAAGTTTCTGATACTTGATGAACCTACAAACGGCCTGGATCCAGCCGGTATTAGGGAGTTCCGGTTTTACCTTAGAAAGATTGCAGCAGAAGACGGTGTTGCAGTATTGGTATCTAGCCACCTCTTATCCGAAATCGAACTTATGTGTGACAGAATTGCCATCATCCAGCAAGGGAAGCTGATCAGTATCCGGCACGTTCATGAGCAGGAAAGTGAGAGTGCACACGCATATCGTATTGCTGTTTCATCTTTGGATGAAGCTGCAAAAATACTAAATGAAAAAGCATACGCCTTCGAGATCGTCGATCAACACCTGGCAGTAGAGATGGAAAAGGATGAGGTTGCAAAGTTGAATCGTATGCTTGTTGAAAACGATATCGACGTCTATGAAATTGTACCTGTCAGGAAAACGCTGGAAGATCAATTCCTTGAAATGACTGGAGGTGACCAAATTGTCTAGATTATTTAATCTGATACGGAATGAATCGATGAAATTAGCGAAAAAAAGAAGTTCATGGGTCATGATGGGAGTATTGATTATCGGCATCGTTTTAGTTGCTATTCTTTCAAAGGGAACAGGGACCGGTCAGCAGATTCCATGGGAAACTCAATTGAAGCAGCAAGCAGGAAACTATCAGCAACTGCTTGAAAGTGATGGAATAAGTGAGCGGGAACGGAATTATTATGAAGAAGAACTGGCGATTGCGGACTATCGTCTAAATGCGGACATTCCCCCATTAGAGCTGAATAGTTTTGAACAATATTTGCTGGACTCAAAAAGTGTCCTTGCATTTGTAACTTTATTTACGGTTATCATTGGTGCGGGGATCGTGGCAAGTGAGTTCACCTGGGGCACGATAAAGATGTTGATGATCCGGCCAGTAAGAAGGTATAAAGTGCTCCTATCCAAATATTTGACGACACTGATTGCTGCTGTGATCTTTGCAGGCATCGCTTACGTTGCCACGGTCATCTCGGGAATATTCATTTTCCCTTCATCTGAAGGTGCGTACCTTGTTGTTGATAATGGGGAAGTTGTCGAGCGGTCGATTTGGACAGCTTCACTATTCACGTACGGACTCGCATTTGTGAATTTACTGATGATGACTACCTTTGCCTTCATGATCGGTACTGTTGCACGCAGCAATGCGTTGGCAATCGGGTTATCGATCTTCCTTATGTTCACAGGTCAACAGGTTGTGTACTTGCTGTCAGACTATGATTGGATCAAGTATTATCTGTTCACACATACGGATATGACGCAGTATCTGCAGCCACGTCTGATTGTGGAAGGATTGACGGTACCATTTTCAGTTGCTGTTCTGGCTGTATATTTAGTGATATTCTTAGCAGTCAGCTTTTTTACTTTTACTAAAAGGGATATTGCAACGTGAGAAAGGGCTATCAAGCGCTTGACAAAGCCCTCACGTTTCATTAATATACGGATATAATCTATACAAGACGTATGAAGAGGAGTAGTAATCCTTTATTCAAGCCTCAGAGAATCAGCGGCTGGTGGAAGCTGATCTTGAAAATGGATGAACTCGCCTTGGATGTTGCGACTGTGAAACAAGTAGCTGTCGCCGGCACATCACCGATATCGATGCTAAAGCGGACGCAGGATTGCGTCAAGTTTGGGTGGTACCGCGGGAATCAAGCTTCTCGTCCCATATTTCATGGGATGAGGGGCTTTTTATATTGTTTTAAGACATAAAGGAGGAAGTTTCATGGCTTTTAAACATAGGCGAGTTGAAAAGAAATGGCAGGATTACTGGCTGGAGAATAAAACATTCAAAACAGACGCAAATTCTGAGAAAAAGAAGTTCTATGCACTGGATATGTTTCCTTATCCTTCAGGAGCAGGACTGCATGTCGGACACCCGGAAGGATTTACTGCAACGGATATCCTTTCGAGAATGAAGCGGATGCAGGGGTATGAAGTATTGCACCCGATGGGTTGGGATGCCTTTGGTCTTCCCGCCGAGCAATATGCACTCGATACAGGTAACGACCCTGCTGAATTCACAAAGCAGAATATTGATAACTTCCGCAGGCAGATCCAGGCGCTAGGTTTCTCCTATGATTGGGATCGCGAAGTGAACACGACTGACCCGGACTACTACAAGTGGACACAATGGATTTTCCTGAAGCTGTATGAAAAAGGTTTGGCTTATATCGACGAAGTAGCCGTCAACTGGTGTCCAGCACTTGGGACGGTGCTGGCGAATGAGGAAGTCATCGATGGGAAAAGTGAGCGGGGAGATCACCCGGTAGAACGCCGTCCGATGAAGCAGTGGATGCTGAAAATCACTGCATATGCAGACCGTTTGCTTGACGACCTGGAAGAACTTGATTGGCCGGAAAGCATCAAGGATATGCAGCGGAACTGGATCGGGAAGTCCGAAGGAGCCGAGGTTGTTTTCGGTATTGACGGACATGAAGATACATTCGATGTCTTTACGACTCGTCCTGATACGCTGTTCGGTGCAACCTATGCAGTCCTTGCGCCTGAACACCCACTGGTGAACAAGATCGTCACAGCCGATCAGAAAGCAGATGTCGATAACTACATCGATAAAGTGAAAGCGAAAAGCGACTTGGAACGAACGGACCTTGCAAAAGAAAAGACGGGAGTATTCACAGGTGCTTACGCAATCAATCCGATCAATGGCAGCAAAATGCCGATCTGGGTTGCTGATTATGTATTGATGAGCTATGGAAGCGGCGCAATCATGGCCGTACCGGCACACGATGAACGCGATTATGAGTTCGCCAAAACTTTCGACCTTCCAATTGTAGAAGTAGTGGAAGGCGGAAATGTTGAAGAAGAAGCTTACACAGGTGATGGGAAGCATGTGAACTCCGATTTCCTTGATGGTCTTGGAAAAGAAGAAGCGATTGAAAAAGCGATCGAATGGCTGGAAGAGAACGGTAAAGGGGAAAAGAAAACAACTTATCGCCTGCGTGACTGGCTGTTCAGCCGTCAGCGCTACTGGGGTGAACCAATCCCGATGATCCATTGGGAAGATGGCTCGATGTCACCAGTGCCTGAAGAAGAGCTGCCACTTGCACTCCCGAAAACGACGGAAATCAAGCCATCCGGTACAGGGGAGTCTCCACTGGCAAACATTGAAGAGTGGGTGAGTGTCGTCGACCCTGAAACAGGAATGAAGGGACGTCGTGAAACGAATACCATGCCTCAATGGGCAGGAAGCTGCTGGTATTACCTTCGTTATATCGATCCGAATAACGACGAGAAGCTTGCTGATTATGACAAAATGAAGAAATGGCTGCCGGTAGACACGTATATCGGAGGAGCGGAACACGCTGTCCTTCATCTGCTGTATGCTCGATTCTGGCATAAAGTACTATTCGATGTGGGAGTCGTTCCGACGAAGGAACCATTCCAGAAATTGTTCAACCAAGGAATGATTCTTGGTGAAAACAACGAAAAAATGAGTAAATCAAAAGGAAATGTCGTCAACCCGGATGATATCGTCGATAGCCATGGAGCGGATACCCTACGTCTTTATGAAATGTTCATGGGACCTCTGGAGGCATCAGTTGCATGGTCAACAAACGGACTTGACGGAGCGAGACGCTTCCTTGACCGCGTCTACCGTCTGATGGTCAATGAAAATGGCGAGCTTTCTGAAAAAGTAGTGGATGAGCAAGATTCCACACTTGAAAAGACTTATCATGAAACTGTCAAAAAAGTGACCGAAAACTTTGAGGGTCTTCGTTTCAATACAGGGATCTCGCAAATGATGGTGTTCATCAATGAAGGATACAAAGTCGATAAGCTTCCGAAAACCTATATGGAAGGATTCGTGAAACTTCTTGCACCGGTAGCACCTCACCTTGCTGAAGAGCTTTGGGAAAAGCTTGGATACGAAGGCACGATCAGCTACGAAGCATGGCCAGTCTATGACGAAGCTAAACTTGTAGAAGATGAAGTGGAAATCGTCATTCAGGTGATGGGGAAAGTACGTGCGAAGATGAATGTTTCCAAGGATGCTACTAAAGAAGATTTGGAAAAGCAGGCGCTAGAAAATGACACAGTACAAGAATGGCTCGAAGGAAAAACTGTAAGGAAAGTCATTGCAGTCCCTGGAAAGCTTGTCAATATTGTAGCGAATTAACTACTGTGGGAGTGCCGATTATAGAAGGCACTCCCTTTCATGTTTACGGATGATAAAATAGGAAAAACATATACTAGCAACGATAATCGATACCCCGAACCCTATCTCTTGACTTTGAGAAGATTTCTAATACAATAAATCAGTGGAAAGTGAAAAAAGGAGGAATTTTTCATGAGTAACATTAAAGATATCCAACCAACTGAAGTTGAAAAAATGATGCAGGAAAATAAAGATGTAACATTTATTGATGTGCGTGAAGACGAAGAAGTAGCCCAAGGGATGGTGCCTAATGCAAAGCATATACCACTAGGAAATATCCCCGAAGCAGTAAACGACCTGGACAAAGATCAAACTTACGTAATGATCTGTCGTTCAGGCGGCCGGAGCATGAAAGCGGCCAGCTATATGGAAGAACAAGGATTCAAAAATCTCTATAACATGGACGGCGGCATGCTTGCCTGGGATGGAGAGACTGAATAACAAGAAATGGGGTTATGAATAATGGAAATGTTTGCTGTTGTCGTAGCGAGCATTCTGTTTATCGGGATTAATCGATACCTTTTGAAGAAGAAATACTTGAAGAAGCTGAATGATACAGTAGAAAAAGAAGATCGTTTCTGTGTCATCGATATTCGTGATTATATATCTGCACACCGTGCCCCTTATCCAGGAGCGGAAAACATTCCTTTAAGCTATTTGTCACGAGCATTGAAGGAACGATTCGACTGTCCAAAAGAAATCCTGGTCATCACAGATGACGAACGAGGGGCCAGAATGGCAGCTAAATTGATTAGAAAGAAACAGAATAAACCGATTTATTACAAGACATCTGTTTCTTAAACGATTAAAAGATCATCCATTATTGGGTGATCTTTTTTATACGTATAGATCGTATCTAGTTTATGCAGAAATTTAGAAGCAAATTTACAATAGAGATCCGTTTGATATAGAATAGTTTCGACATGAATTTCTTGAATCAATTTTCCTGCATGTTTAAATATGAGGCTTGGGAGTGGAATGAAAGATGACTGGAAAAGAGAAAAGGTGGAGACGCTTTTACATTTTCTTGATGATATTTTTCTATGGTGTATATTTACCGATTTCGTTATTCGAGTGGATCGTCGGTAGTTCAGGTTTTCCATATACAGCATTAATTGTTGGTTTGGCTCTGCCATGGATGCGGAAGAATCATATCCATACAATTAAGAAACAATGGGGCACGTAGATAATCTATAAGAATAGTGATTTATCAGATTATGAAAAAGGGTGTTGACTTTCTATTTCAACCCATGTAATATAGTCAACGTTGCTTCTTTAAGCAGCAACAAAAAAGTGCCAATCGAGGCAAAAAATTCTAGTTATATTTTCTCTTTTGAAATATTGACAATATTCACTGAAATGTGCTAGAATTTATTTACTGTCGCTAAGGCAGTAGGCGAAATATTGATCTTTGAAAACTGAACGAACCAACCAGTACGTCAATTATGTTTCTTCATTATTATGAGGGAACGACAACAAGCACTTTCGAGTGCATTTTAATGAGCTAATCAACTCAACTTTTATGGAGAGTTTGATCCTGGCTCAGGACGAACGCTGGCGGCGTGCCTAATACATGCAAGTC